>CAZDEB010000001.1:0-490902 GCA_964504305.1 uncultured Candidatus Nemicrothrix sp.
TGTCCTGAACAAACAGTTTCCGATGTCCTGAACCAGAACACTGCCCCCGCCACCAATTTGAAAACCCCGGAAACTCAACAGTTACCGGGACTTGACAACAACAACAGAACTATTCGGGTGGGCTTGACCTGGCGGGTGTGGCGGTGGGGTGTGGTTTCATGATGATGTCGTGGGGGCGGGGCAGAAATCCCTGTTCGACAATTGTGGGTTTGGAGATTCGGTCGGCTCGGAAGAGCCTTGAGGCGTCCGGTTGGGGGTCCCAGGCAATGACGTACCAGTTGGGCCAAGCGACGAGCAGCCCGTGTGGTTCTACGCATCTCTTGGTTTCGCGGCCTTGCCTGTCTGTGTAGGAGAACGAGAGCATCTGGTTCGCGGTGAAGGCCTTCTCGAAGACTTCGACGAGGTCTTGGGTGACAGGTCCCGGAGGCTCTCCCATTGGTCTCGGTGGTGTATCGATCATGACGCGGTGCATGAATCGTTGGAGTTCGGCTGCTCTGGCTTTGGGGAGAGAGGCTTCGATCTTCGCGACTGCGGTGTCGGCCGCGGAGACGAAGGGCACTCCGGGGGATCCGTTTGCGATTGCCACGGCCAACAGCAGAGCCACCACCTCTGTTCCTTCGAGTTGGGAGGTGATCATGACCGATGTTGGTTCGAGCTGAACACCGCCGCCTGGTCCGGTCATCGACGAGATGTCAAAGCCGCGATCGCGTAGACGTTGCATGTCCCGCAGCAGGGTCCGACGAGAAACTTCGAGTTCGGCTGCGAGGCTGTCGACGGTGCATCGCGCTCGGTAGCGAAGGAGTCGCAATAGTTGCTCTTCGCGCTCGCGGATGTCCATGGTTGTCACCATAGGTTCGATAGGTGCCATGTTCTGGCACTAATCGCCTCTACCGTCTGTCCAACGCTAAGCGAAGGCAGGACGAAGTGAATCCAACCGTTGTTTATGAAGACGACTACGGGTCGATGATCGACTATCCAGACAACGACTATCTTGAGGTCCGCTGGTACGACGGTTCTTCGGTGTTGACCACCGAGACGTTCAGCCAACGCCAGGCTGTGATCGCCGACGTGGTCGAACAGTGTGGCCGCTCTGGCATGCTCGTCGACACGCTTCAACTCGTGATGGATCCGGGAGAGATCGACGACGATTGGCGTGATGCCAATGTCACCCCGCGTTTCAACGCCGCCGGGGTGAGGAAGCTCGCTCTTCTTGTGCCTGCCGCGGTGCCACTTGTCGGTGCTGCACCGATGCATCAGGGGCCAGCCGAGTACCCAACAGCCTTCTTCGCCTCGCGAACCGATGCCCGATCGTGGCTCGAGTCGTGACGCCAAAATCGGTCGATCGGTATCGGCTCAGTTCAGAACCAACAACAATCATGAAGGACATTCGATGAGAAACGTCAGCGCAGAACGCACCTTGACCGCACCCACTACCGACGTGTGGGCGGTTCTGGCCGACTACCCCAACATCTCCAACTGGAACGAGGCAATGACCCAAAGTCTCGCTCTCGGCGATGCAACCGAGGGCGTTGGAGCCGCACGGGAGTGCCAGTTCGGTTCAAAGGGGTCGATCAAGATGCGAGAGACCGTCACCGAGTGGGTACCCCAACAGAAGATGGTCATCGCTGTTGACAAGGTCGAGAAACAACTCATCAAGAGCGCCTCGATGACCATCACGCTCTCCGAGGATGGCGGGGCCACCCCATTCGCGATGGTGTACGACTACGAGCCGAAGGGGGGCCCGCTCGCCCTCGCATACGGGCCAATTCTCGACCGGGTCTTCAAGAAAGGCTTTCACGCATTCATGAACGATCTGGAAACAGCCGCACACGGCCGGGCCAGCCGGTAGACGCAGCAAGGTTTGCCCAGCAGCCGAACTCGCTTTGCAGCTGGCCCTACTCGCGTTGGCCGGTGGTCTCGGCGAGGGCCTCGATCAGCGAGACGATCTCCTCGGTCATCGCTGCGCCATTGAGGGTCTCCGGTGTGAAGGCCGCTCGAAGGGTCGGGACGGCTTGGGTCACGTCGGTGAGCAGATCGAGGTGCGGGTGGTCCGGTCCGAGAATGCGAGCGATGGTGTCTCGCACATGAGCGAGGTCGTAGCCCTCCTTGACAGCCGCTTCGATGCCCTTGTCGGCTCGCATTGCCGAGATCAGGCCGGGGACAAGGTCGGGTTTGTCTTCGGCCGCACGGCACCGTTCGCCGATGAGGGTGCGGAGGTCGGCGACCGGGTCGTCGCTGACCGGCGCTTCGCCTGTCGGCATGTTCCGGATCGCCTCGGCCAACAGCGCTTCCTTGGTCGGCCAGCGCCGGTAGATCGCCCCCTTACCGGCGCCGGCGCGTTCGGCGACATCCTGGGTACGGATCCGGTCGAAGCCGACCTCCAGCAAGAGCTCGGCGGCGGCGTTGAGGATCGCGTCGGTGCGTTGCCCGTCGCGTCGTCGTCCGGTGGTGTTGTCGGGACGGCGGGATGGTTCCTCGATCATGAGGAGATATTAACAGAACCGTTGCGTTCCGGAACTGTCTGGTCTACATTGACGGAACTCACTGGTTCCGTAACGGGAACTGGTCAATCAACCGAGAAAGCTGACACCTCCATGCAGGCACAGATCGTCCACGAAGACGTCTACGGCTCCCTGATCGACTACCCAGCCGACGACTACCTCGAAGTCCGGTGGTACGACGCCTCGTCGGCATTCACCGGCGACGGCTTCAACGAGCGCCAGACCGTCATCGCCGACGCTGTCGAGGCCTGCGGCCGCTCGACCATGCTCATCGACGCCGTGCAGTTCGCCATGAACGCCGAAGACATGGATGTTGCCTGGCGAGACGCCAACACCATCCCCCGGATGAACGCCGCGGGCATCAAGAAGCAGGCGCTGGTCGTCCCTGCCGACTTCCCTCCGATCGGCGCACCCCCGGCCCCCGAAGGCCCCGCCGAATTCCCGACCGCATACTTCGCCACCCGCGCCGAAGCCCGCGCGTGGCTCGCATCTTGAGCGGCTCGAACAAGCCCCCGAAAGGACAGTGACATGCTCGACATCAAGGCCAGCCGCAAGATCAACAAGCCAATCGAGGAGGTCTGGCGGTTCGTCATCGACGACTTCTCGAACGCCGACGAATGGGCGTTCGGCACGACAAGCTGTCGGACCGGAACCGAGTCGGAGAACTTCGACCGCGTCTGCGACACCGAGACCGGAACGCTGAAGGACACGATCACCAAGATCGACGACGCCAACCACGTCTTCGAGTTCTCGGTCACCGGCTTGCCATTCTTCGTGCGCTCGGTCGTGAGCACCTGGTCACTGGAATCGATCTCCGACACCGAAACCGAAATCACCGTCGGTCCGCGAATCGAGACAGTGCCCATCATCGGGAATCTCATGGAGATCCCGATGAAGAAAGCGCTCGAGAAGCTCTACCCCGAGCTCCTCGACGACCTGGCCGTCTTTGTCGAGACCGGTCAGCCGTCGGCTCGAAAGCAGCAGGAACTCGCCGACCGCGGCTGACGCCCGAATCCTCAGATCCGAGCCCGCATCAGCGGCTGAACCATTGCGGCCTTTCGCGGTTGGCCGAGTTCGGCGTGTTTCCGTGGACCGATCCGGACGCTAGCGAAATACGTCGCGCGCGGGGAGCGATCCGCTAAGGACACCGAAGATCTGTTCGACGGCAGCCGGGTCATCGGCGGCGCGTCGGTAGAAGTCCTCGAGTCGTGCGGACAGTGGTGCAAGCTTCGCAGTAGAGAGAGTCAACGCGTAGCTGTTGGCGGTCGCCTCATCGCGCTGGCGTTGGTAGTCGCAGAGCGCCTCTTGCAGTGGTATCCGGTCGGTCAAAGCGTTGTCGAGTGCGTCGGCAAGGAGATCGGCTGATGCGAAGGCATCGGTGATACCCATCCCGGTGGATGAGTCCTTGTGATGGCCAGCGTCGCCGGCGAGGGCCCAGCCAGGTCCTGCTGATGTTCGATAGAAGTTAGAGAGGTCACGGGTTCCGGCGTATCGCTGCTCGCGATAGCCCGTGCTTACCGCCTCGCGCAGGCCGGGCACCAGGCCTAGAGCATCGTGAAACGCGGCATCGACGTCGCGGCGAACGCTGTCCATCTCGTGGTGGGGCCACGCCACGTAGATGCACGTGAGATCGTCGTTGGTCGGCCACACCAGCACCAACCGACCGGCGCGGGCGTGAAACGAGGCGCCGAGCTCTCCGAGGCCGCTCCAATAGGAGTAGTAGACGCCAGTGAGCGTGGGGTGCTCGTTGTACGTGGTGGCACCCACGCGTGCGCCGACCGATGAGTGCCGGCCGTCAGCCCCAACGACCACCCGGGCGTCGAGCGTGATGCTTGCTGTCGAGCCGCGCTGGTGGCCGATCACGCCCGCGACTCGGCCGTCGGACCAGCGAAGATCGTCGACGACGAAACCCTCCATCAACTCCGCCCCCGCGTCGACGGCAGCATCAACGAGTATCGAGTCGAGCACTGTGCGCCTGGGGCAGTACATCGTGGAGATGCCGTCTTCTGGCGGGCCGGCCCCGCGTAGCTGTACCGGTCCGACGTCGAAGACCAGTTCGTCGATCGGCCGGCAACCACGTTTCTCGAGCTCAGCCCGCAGGCCCCACCTTTCGAGACGGGCGGCCGCTCGTTGCCACAGGAAGTGAGTCGAGACGGTGTCGCTCGGAAACGACGAGCGGTCTACCAACGCGACCCGATGACCCGCCGATGAGAGGCGTCGAGCCAGCGGAGATCCGGCACAGCGAGCGCCGACTATGACGACGTCGAACATCACGTGATTCCAACTGAAAGCATGGGAACGCCCTTCCTGCGTGTGCGACCTTCTTGCTCGCCCCGAGGTAGGAATAGCACGATCGTTCGTGCTAAACAAGGCACATGACCCGCACAGCCGGTTCTGACGGAGCCGAGACCCGAAGCGCGATCCTCCGCGTCGCCGCCGACATTGCATCGACGGACGGCCTCGAGGGTCTCTCGATTGGTCAATTGGCCAAGAACCTCGGCATGAGCAAAAGCGGTCTCTTCGCCCATTTCGGCTCGAAAGTAGAACTTCAGCTCGCCACTATCGGAGAAGCGCGCCAGCGATACGTGGGAGAGGTCATCCGACCCGGGCTCGGTGTTGGCGAGGGCATCGTCCGCCTCGATGCTCTTAGTGAGAAGTTCATCTCGTATCTTGATCGAGCGGTGTTCACCGGAGGGTGTTTCTTCGCCTCCGCGATGGCCGAGTTCGATGGCAAGCCCGATGGCCCCGTACGAGCGCTGGTCGTCGAGTGCCAAGACGAGTGGATGGCCACGCTCAACGAAGCCGCGCAGGTTGCACTCGACCGGCGTGAACTTCGCGCCGCCACCGACCCATATCAACTCGCGTTCGACGTCGAAGCTGCACTCCTTTGTGCCAACTGGTATCGGCACCTGTTCGATGACCGCTCCTACCTCGATCGAGCGCGTCAAGCCGTACACAATGCCCTGGACGCCGCCGCGACACCGACGGGACGCCGTCGACTAGCGGCCAGATAGGTTCAGAACCGCCGAACCGTCGGCCGAACCGTCGGGCGGGACTGATGACTTTGCCGTCGTCGCCGAGCATCCAGCGCGGTCAGCGCCATGCCTGCGGCCGCGGGTTGCGATGCCGTGAGTACGAGTAGTCTTATAGTATGCGACTAGAGGTTACGCGCAAGAGCGATCTGGCGGTTCGGGCGTTGCGGGTTTTAGCGGACGCTTCGGGGCGGTTGAAGGGCCCTGCCGTGGCCGACGCGGTGGGGTCGACGTCGGGGTTCGTGTCCCAGGTGTTGAACCCGCTGGTGCGTCAGGGGTGGGTGCGTTCGGATCCTGGCCCGTCGGGTGGCTACTCGTTGGGCGTGGCTCTGGAGTCGGTGTCGGTGTTGGCGGTGATCGAGGCGATCGAGGGGCCGACTGATTCGGGACGTTGCGTGGTGGCCGACCGGCCCTGCAACGAAGCGGAGACGTGCGCAGTGCATGGGTCGTGGCAAAGGGCTCGAGTCCAACTGTTGAGCGAACTCGATGCCACGTCGGTCGTCGACGCGGCGTTGGCCAGAGGAGGCGAGCGATGACGTTGACCAATCCGGAGGACTCGACTGCGGCTCCGCGCCCGGCGCCGCTGTGGCGTCAGGTCGCGGTGCCAACCGAACACGGCGGATGGAGCTTGAGCGCAGAGCCGGTTGTGCTCGGATTGTTGGTGGCGTGGTCGTGGCCGGGACTGGCATTGGGGATCGCGGCGATGCTCGGGTTCGTGGCCCGCACCCCCATGAAGGTGGTGCTGGTAGACCGGTGGCGAAGCCGCTGGCTGGCCCGCTCCAGGGTGGCGGCCCGGATCGTCGCGGTGGAGTTGACGATGATCGTCGTGTTGGCGGTTGGAGCGGCGGCGGGGGCATCGAACGGGTGGTTCTGGGTGCCGTTGGCGGCGGCACTACCGCTGGTGGGGCTGGAGTTGTGGTTTGACACCCGCTCGCGGAGTAGGCGGCTGGTGCCGGAGTTGGCCGGGGGCGTAGGGATCGGCTCGGTCGTCGCTGCCATTGCCTTGGTGGCCGGTGAGTCGGCGGCGTTGGCGGTTGGGCTGTGGGTTGTGATCTCGGCCCGTGCCGCAACGGCGATTCCCTATGCCCGCACGATGGTGTTCCGAGCCCACGGGCGACCAGTGACCCGCTGGCACTCCGACCTGGCCCAGGTGGTGGCCGCGGCCGCGGTCGGGGCGGCCTGGCTGGCCGGCGCGATCCCGTTGGCGCCGGTGGCGGCCGTTACTGCGATCGCGGGGTTCAACGTGCTCGCGGTACGCGGCCCGGTGAAGCGGGCCGTGGTGATCGGTGTACAACAGATGATTTTCGGGATCGTGGTCGTCGCGGTCACAGCTATCGCCGTGCTCGCATGACCAAACGACAGGGACCACTATGACACCGAGGATTGATCCGACCGTGGTCCTCGGGGACTGGTGGCGGCGAACCCGCCTAGCCGACACGGTGCCGGTCACAACCAATGGGGCGTGTTGGAGGTGTTGGGCGTTGGTTACCCCGCCGGTGAGCAGATATCGAGCGGTTTGGTCGACGGCACGGTTGTCACCTTCGGCGGTGAACCATGTCACCATGCTGAACAGGAGCTCAGTCCTGGAGTGGTTCGGCCCGCAGGGTTCTGCGTCTATGTCTCGGCGAGAAGGTCTGAAGTGAGGGCTGTCATGAAGGCGGCGATCGTGGTTGGGTCGGCGCCCGGTCCTGCCGCGCGGATGGCCATCTCGACTCCAACCGCGTTAGCGCGGCCGAACAGAGGGGCGAGTTGCGTGGTTGCTTCGTCGGTGACCCCTGCGCTGAGGTCATGCGCTCGGAGTTGATCGAGGTGCTGAATGAGGTCAGCGGTCGCGGTGGCCTGAAGGATTCGGAGTACGTCGAGGGCATCTTTGTCTCGAACCCGGTCACCGTCTCTTGTGCGTTCGGCGATCTTGTGGATCTTGGCGACCAGGAGCGCTCGGTTCCGGCGAAGAGCATCGTGACGTTTCGGGTGTCGGTCGGATCCAACGCGTCGACCCTCGTCAGCTGACGATCGACGAGCGTGGCTTCGAGACCCTTGGCTCGCCGGGCGACTCGTTTTCCGTCTCCTTCATCCACTCCAGTTGGCTCGGGGCCACGGACCGCGCACCGTCGCATATGGTTTAGGCGGCGATGCACTGAGCCCGATCGGTGCTGGACGCCCGAGGAGGTCGCAGCGGTGGCAAGTAGCAGTGGCAGGTAGCGGTCGAGGAGGTTAGTATCGGACCGAACAGTCCAAAAAGGAGTGCGTTATGACCGAAACGGCAAACCAAAAGCACACGGCCTTGGTTACAGGAGCAAACTCGGGTCTCGGATTTGAGGCGGCGCGGCAGCTCGCGGAGCTGGGTTATGACTCGGTTGTGTTGGCGTGTCGTACTCAGGCCAAGGCCGATCAGGCGCGGGCCGAGCTGGTCGAGGCAACCGGGGTCGACCCGTTCTCTACGCTCGAGGTCGATGTTGCCGCGCTCGGGTCGTCGCGTGACGGCGCAGCCGAGCTGGTTCGCAGGGCGATGGCCTTCGACTCGGTGCTGCTCAACGCCGGCATGGTGCCGAGCAGTCTCGATCGCACTGGTGATGGCATCGAGATGTGTTTTGCGGCGTCGCTGGTGGGCCATCACATAATTGCCAATGAGTTGCTTGATGCCGGGTTGGTCAACGACGGCGGCGTGGTCGTGTTGGTGGGGTCCGAGGCTGCCAACGACGATCTTCCCAAGGCAATGGGCATGAGCGTGTACGACTTCGTCAACGGCGAACCGTCGGACTTTGGGGCCACGCCGCAAGAAGCGATGGAGAACTTCGCGAGAGCGCAGAACGGGCCCAAGTTCGACGGCAACCGTCAATACTCCTCCACCAAGGCCTTCTCGGCATGGTGGTCGGCAGCAATGGCTCGTCGCCACCCCGATGGCGTGCGTTTCAACACCGTGTCGCCGGGGGCGAACATGGGCACCAACGCGGCCCGTCACGCAACCGGGGCTTTCAAACTCATGGTCGGTTTCATGCGACGCTTCGGGAAGTTGCTGCGGATGGATCAGCCCATCGAGCAGGGAGCGGGCCGCTACATCGACGTGCTTCATGGCACGAACGGCCCATACCAAAACGGCGGCACGTACACGTCTCGACCAAAGAAGATGGTGGGTCCGCTCGCATTGTCTGATCCGGCGCACTTGGTCGCAGTCGACCGCCAGGACCATGCCCTAGCGGTGCTCGACAAGCTCACCGGCCAAAACATCGAGGCGTCATGAGGCCCGAAGACGTCACCCTTGTCCGAAACGCCATTCACAATCCGTCAGATCCGCGGCACTTCATGCGGGTGGTGCCCGCCGACGGCGAGCTCACGGCAACGGTAGGGGGCATAACAGTGGCGCGATCGGCTGAAGCGCTCGTGGTCAAAGAGGTTGGTCGGGACCTTTACGACCATGTGACCTACTTCCCGCGAGCTGATGTCGATTTTGATGTGTTGGTTGCGATCGACAAGACAACGCATTGCCCGCTCAAGGGCGATACCGAGTACTTTGACATTGTTGTGAATAGCGAACGAATCCCCGAGGCCGCTTGGTCCTACGTCGACACCATCGACGAGGCCTCTGAGCTCCTTGGCCTTGTTGCGTTCGACGCCACGAAGGTTGTGGTCAGGTAGGCGCCGAGGGGCACTTGGTCTGTCTCCCCACTAGTCGAGGGTCGGCCGAACAGTGACTAGCCGGGGTCTTGACAGAGACGTGTGTTACTTCTGCCCATACCGAGATGGCGCGTGCGGCAGTCAACGACGTTGAACCGCGAACGGGTGTTGCCCCGTAGTAAGCACCATGCAACTGAATTCCCTGAAGAAGCAATATCCAACGCTTGTCGTTGCGTTGATGGTCTCGAGCCTCGTGGTGGCCTGCTCGTCTGATAGCGGCGAAGCATCGACAGCGGGAGCACCGGCGGACATCGAGATCAAAGACTTTAGTTTCGGCGAACAGGTCGAAGTGGCCGTGGGCACGCTCGTGAGCGTCACGAACCGCGACGCTACCGGTCACACTTGGACGTCGGCCGACGACGCTTTCGACTCCGGCTTTCTTAACCCGGGGGACATGTACGAGATCGTTCTCGAGTCGTCCGGTTCGTTTGACTTTTTCTGCAGGATCCACCCGTCGATGACCGGAACGATTGCCGTCAACGGCTAACGGAAAAATCTGTCGGAACTGTTGAACCGAACTGTCGACCATTCACGTATTAGGAGCCAGAAGCTCAAATGAGCACCTGAGGAGGATGAAATGCGGAAATCGATGCGAGGGATAGCGGCAGTGCTTGCCGTATTGGCGTTGCTGGCCTCGGCCTGCGGCGACGACGCCGAACCCGAGGCCGCTGGAGACGCAACCGCGAACGATGAGGCTCCCGACGAAATGGCTGATGACGAGATGAGCGACGTTGCGATGGCGCCGGCGAGTGTTGTTGCCGAGGCTCAGGATTCCGATGGGACGTCGGTGGTTGTTGCGTCTGTGACGTTGCCTTCTGCGGGGTTCATCGTGGTGCATGGTGATGGTGGTGGTTCGCCGGGTGCGGTGATTGGTCATAGTGCGTTGTTGCCGGCTGGTGAGTCGGTGGACGTGGTGATCGTGTTGGACGAGCCGTTGGCTGGGTCTGGTGTGGTTTTCCCGATGGCTCACATCGATGTTGATGGTGATGGTGCGTATGGGTTCTTCCCGCCTGATGACACCACTGATGCGCCAGCGTTGACCGAGTCCGGTGACGTCGCTGTTGTCCCCGCTGAGATCACGATCAGCTGATCCCCCGCAACGATCAGCTGATCCCCTGCAACGGATCGGGGCGGCCGGATACGCTGGCCGCCCCGATCCGGTCATCGATCAAACCATGCATGTCGCCGACATAAAGCCGATCATCGACAATTTGAGTCGCGACCATTCGGTTGCGCTTTTGGGTTGGGCCCGAGGACGTTTCGCGGACCCTCGCGATGCTGAAGAGGTTGTGGCTGAAACGCTCGCTCGGGCGTGGCGGCGATATGACCAGTACGACCCATCACGGGGCTCACAACGGGCCTGGATGTTTGGTATCGCACGAAATGCCGCGGTCGATCACCATCGTCGAGGCCACCGCCACCTGCGCTCGGTGCCGACGGGTGAACCCGTCGAGGTGGCGATTGACGATGTCGAACTCGAGCGGGTCGTCGAAGCATCTCATCTTCGTGACGCCCTGGACCGCTTGAGTGAGGAACACCGCTCTGCGGTGGTGGAGGCGTACTACAACGGGCGCAGCACCCAACAGATCGCGGCGGCGCAGGGTCTACCGGCCGGTACCGTAAAGTCTCGGTTGTTCTACGCGTTGAAGGCCATGCGAAGCCATCTCGAGGAACAGGGAGTCCTCCAGTGAGCCACGATCACTCCACTCTCAAACAATGGGCCGCGGCTTACGTCTTGGGAGCGCTGGAGCCTGTCGAACGCGCTGAGTTCGAACGCCACCTCAACGCTTGTGCTTCATGTCAGGCCGAAGTCAGTGGACTGGCCGGGTTGCCGAGTTTGCTTGCCAGAGCCGCCCCTGATCGGGTTGACGATCAGGCCGCCGTTGATCGATTGACCGAGCGGGCCACTACTCTTGTTCAGCGAGATTTCGTTCGCCAACAAGCCGCGGGGCGTCGTTGGAAGTACAGCGCGCTTGGCTTGGTGGCTGCGACGGTCGTGCTCCTGGTGGCCCTCGCGTCGACCGTGATGAGCGGCCGAACCGAAGATGGCGGTAGGTCCGTTGCGCTCGAGCCGGGGGCCGCTTCGGGAACGGTTCACGTCGACGATCGCCCTTGGGGTACCGAGATCTCCCTTGAGCTGCAAGGACTCGAACACCGTTCCGAATATTACCTGTGGGCCATCGGCAGCGACGGATCCTGGAGTGCTGCCGCGACGTGGGCATCGACGCCTGGAGGTGTTGCAATACTGACCGGGGCGACCTCGATGCCGCTTGATGAACTCGATCAAGTGCTGGTGACATCGGCTGACCGCGCCGACATACTCGCGGTTGCCAAACCGTAGCCAAGCGGCGAAGAAGCCTTGATGCGAGCCAGCTCGGACGAGGCCACCAGTATTGCTCGAAGTGAACGTTCCGGTCCGCCGCGCGCGCTTGGGAATCGCAGAGAAGGTCGCTGGGGGCTGATAAGCCGGGGCGGACTGAACGAACGACTTTGTAAGGATATGGCCACCATCACCATGAACTCCGATACCGACCGCGCCGAGCAAGCGTCCATCCGTACCGTTGCCGTGCTCGGGCTGGGCAAGGTCGGCCTGCTCGCTGCGGAGTTGCTCCACGACGCAGGATTTGTGGTTGTTGGTCACGATCAGCGCACACCGACCTCCGATCACCAGTTTGAGGTTCGAGGCACCGATAGCGCTGATGCCGCCGCGCTTCGAACCGAGCTGGCCACCGTCGACGCGGTGCTGTCTTGCTTGCCTTATCACCTCAACGTCGGCGTTGCCGAAATCGCCCACGAACTCGGCGTGCACTACTTCGACCTCACCGAGGACGTGCCGACGACCCAACGCATCCGCGAACTAGCCGACGATGCGACCGTGGTCATGGCCCCTCAGTGTGGGTTGGCGCCCGGATTTGTTGGCATCGTTGCTGGTTCCCAGATCGAGAAGTTCGACCGGTGTCGATCGGTTCGGATGCGGGTCGGAGCGTTGCCGCAGCACCCCACCGGGTTGATGGGTTACGCCTTCAACTGGTCGCCGGCGGGGGTGGTAAACGAGTACCTCAACGACTGCGAAGTCATCGAAGAAGGGGTACGAAAATGGGTGTCGCCGATGGAGTGGCACGAGACGATCTACGTCGAAGGAACGCAGCTTGAGGCCTTCACCACGTCGGGAGGGTTGGGCACGATGTGTGAGACCTATCTTGGTCGAGTCGACAACATCGACTACAAGACGATGCGCTACCCCGGCCACATGGAACTCATGAATTTCTTCTTCCACGAGTTGCTGATGCGCGAGCGCCGAGAACTGGCCGGCGAGATTCTGACCAACGCCAAACCCCCGGTCGACGAAGACGTCGTCTACGTGCACATTTCTTCTGAAGGTACGGTTTCCGAAGGTACGGTTTCCGAAGGCACGGTTTCTGAAGGTAGGGCCGGCGGCCGTCTGATCCGCAAGGAGTATGTGCGGGCGTTCACGTCGAGAGAAGTTGTCGGCCAACACCGCACCGCCATCGCGTGGACCACGGCGGGATCGGTGGTGGCGGTGATCGAGATGGTCAGCAAAGGTTTGCTTGCTCAGCAGGGATTCCTGAAGCAAGAAGACATCGACCTTGATGCTTTCCTTTCGACCTCCACTGGTCGGCTCTACGAAACCGCCGACTCGCCGCGGTGAACCGATTCATGCCTCAGTTGAGTCGCGAAGAACTGTGGTCCGTAGTCGATCCGCGACTCACCGATCCCGGGGTCGTAGCGGTGATGGAGCAGATTTTCGAGCTGGTTCGTACCGGGTGGCAGGGCGATGCAAGTATCGATCTGCGGGCCCCGCTGATGCGGCGCTACCTGTCGGATCATCGGCTGTGGCTACTCCTGCCGGTCGACGCCGTTCGTCCGCTGGTACAGCCCGAGGTGAAGCATCGCCAGGTTGCGATCTTGGCTACTCAGATGCGGCTGCGATCGGTGGCCACCGACGTCCTCGACCATTTTGAATCGGAAGCCATCGACAGCCGCGTGCTGAAGGGCCTGGCGACCGGCGAACTCGACTACCCCAACCCGCTGCTGCGACACACCGGCGATGTCGACTTGGCGGTGAGACCTGAGCGCCTCGACGACGCTGTTCGTGTCCTGCACGCTCACGGCTATAAGGACCATTACGAACGGTTCTCTCCCTACCTGCGCTACGGCTCGACTCTCAAAGCCCCGAACGGAGCCGAGATCGATCTTCACACTCGGTTGTCGCGGCGAAGTCCCGTGACTGACCGATTGTTTCAAGATCCCGGGTCGGCGTTATCACTTCTTCCCGGCAAGGCGTTGTGTTCCGCTCACCGGCTGGTGCACGCCAGCGGTCACTTCCTCATTTCGCCCCCTGGGACTCGTCGTTTGTCGGGGTTGCTCGATGTGACCCGAATCCACGGGCGTGACGATCTCGACCTTGACGAAGCCCGCCGTTTTTCGGCCGCGCTCGGGATCGAGTCGCTGGTGGGGGCTGGTCTGATGGTTGAGGCCATGCTGAGTAAGCGCACCGACGTAATCGAGAAGCTCGATAACTGGAAGGAGCCCGATTGGCTCGAACGCAACACCCGTCTGGTCCCCGAACGACGGTTACTGCTTGACCACTTCGGACGATATAGAGAGGTGCCGCGCGGCCAACGATTGCGCTACCTGCCAGCGTGGCTGTTGCCATCGCGGAGCCAGCGCCAGCTCCTCACAAACTCGGTTCGCAAGACCGCGGCCCGCGCGCTGCGAAGAACGCGATGATGCTCGCCGTGGCGTCGATCCAGCGCCTTACGAACCGGCCTGGTGAGCGGCCCGCCGCAGGCTTGCGAATCGTTTCAACATCACCAACAGGTCCGAGCAGTATGCAAGCGCCGCGTCGTCGGGGTCGACATCGATTTCGTCCCAAGGCGAGTAGGCCTGTTTGTACCAAAGCTGGCCACCGTTGGAGTCGAGCACCGGTTGGCAGTAATGAATGATCGGTGCGCCAGCGACGACCTCGTCGGGCCAAGACATCCAGGCGGCGAGGGACTCGAGCTCACAAGTGATCTCGTACTCGGCAAGCACGACCGTCAGCGCGACCATGTCGCTCTCCCACGCACCGGTGTTCTTGCGTATCTGGGCTGTGACATCTACCCAGCGTGCGATGATGCGCCGCAGGTCTGACGTGTGGATCAATAGCGGCCAAGTCACGTTTTGCACGCGGGCAGAGATGCCCGGCGTGATGGAGTCGGCGGCTTCGGCCCACATGCCGGCTGCGTGAAAGTCCCACCAAAACTGTCCGACGGGACGTCCGGGTTCGACATGTCGAACGAGCGGCGCCCGAAACACAAAATCGCAATCGAGGATCAGGACGGTGCCAACGGGCCGTTCGCGTTCGAGCCACTCGTTGAGTGAGTGCAAACGATTCATGCCCGTGTAATCGCTGTCGAGCCGTGGATGGGAATTGGTTGCCGAGGTGCGCACAACGCGAGCGGTGCGGTGCCTCGGAAGTTCTTCACCGCTTGGGGTGCCGACCAAGCGCACCAACTCGCCCGGCATTGCCGACCTCAGCCAGGTGTGCTCCAGGAATTCTGTTTGCCAGGTGCCGTAAGGGTTCGTGTCGGTGCACACGACCGAGTAGAGCGGCCCGTGGGGATCGTCGATCATGTCGCCTCCGGCCATTCTCGAAACCATGAAAGAACTTCGGGCGCCATTGCGTAACCGATGCGGTTCCACGAGTAGGCGCCTTCGGCAATTTCGATGAACTCGCCACAACGGTAGGTTGGTCCTTTGGGGGTGAAGTCGGCGGTGAACAAAAACCGTTCGTTGGGGTCTCGCAACAGCCGGTTACGTTGGATCATCGCGGTGAAAGTAGAGCCGATCGTTCCGACAAACCCAGACGCCCGCGACGCGAGCTCTTGGGTGACGAGACCGAGAGCGTTGTCTTCGTGTCGCGGCAACGAGAAGAAGTGATCGCGGTGGTCGCTCAAAATGAGGTCGTTGGCAAACACGACGCGGCTGAACCGTTTCCGGATGGGATCGAAGAGTTCGTCGCGGCCATCGACCTCGCTGCACACGACCAGAAGTTCGTCAGTAGGAAAGATTGCGGCAACGTTGGCCGCGACCTCGTCGGGGGTGACATCACCGTAGGCAGGGATACCGATCGTGAGGTCGGATCGCCGCACGTGCACAGCGTTGAACGAGCCAAGGCTCGAAGCGATCCTCGCGGCTAGTGCCACGTAGGGTTGGCGGGGTCGCACGCCGCGTAACACAGCGTGGAGCTGGCGGAGCTTTGCTGGTCGGCCGTGAAAGAAATACGAGTAGAACGAGAGCAGACGCCCCCGTATCTCGAGCACCGCGGCGCCGGACCGTGGCGGATCGAGCAAGCGGGTCCGGCCGTTGGCGAAGTCGCGGAGTTGGGGATCGTCAGGGTCGGTTTCGGCATCGCAAACGCACACGGCGGTGCCGACGTCGGGCCATTGGACCACTTCGGTCTGCTGATCGGCCAACAGTTCCCACTCGTCGGGGTGCACGATCTCGACCGGCAACTCGAGCAGGTCGAGGAGTGTGGCTTCGCGGCCCTTCTGCGACTCGGCGATCGACGAACGTGGTGCCGGCGGTATTGCCTGGTCGAACGGCAGGGAAAGCCGTCGGCCCGTCAGGAATGCCAGACCGGTTGCGATCTCGGTCGCCATGCGCACGTTGGTAAGCGCGCCGATGTCGAGATCGGTGCGCAGGATGGCGGTCATGTCAACGCCGAGAGTCGGTGGTCGGCTCGGCGAGGTGGGCGGGCCACAATTCCGGTGGCAACACATCGGTTGCGCCGTCGGCTTGCGCTTGCTCGACCAGCGACCAATATGTGAGGTTCCAGTCGACCGGTTTGTAGTGCAAAAACAACGAGCAGTACGAGTTGCCGTTGAGTGGCTTGGGTCGGGCGTGGGGGCAGCGGGCGCTTTCGTAAAGCAACATTTCGCCCTCTTCCAGCACGATTTCGTGCTGGTTGCCTTCGAGGTCGACGATCCAGAGCGGCCACGGCTCGATGGTGTCGTGGGCGATGTGAACAATCGAAGAGATGACGTGGGTCGAGACTCGATCGGTGTGGGGGATAAGGGTGTGTCCGGTTCGGTATATCCGAAGGCCGTACGCAGCCGTGGGCTCGAGCTCGATGCCGGCCCATTCTTCGTGGATCGACTGCAAAGCGAGCTGGAACTGGCCGCTCACATCATCGATATTGACGAAATCTGGGGTCCCGGTAGGCATGTGCAGTTCATCGATGTTCTCGCTTTGTGCGTTATCGAAGCGCTGGTCGTAGACCGCCCTCATTGCTCGGTGCACGGCCGCGGGAGTGGGGACCTTCTTGAACCCGGTGTCGGTGAAGCTGGGGGTATATCGCTCGGTGAGAGCGGCACGGATGGGAGGGTCGAGCTGGGGTTCGGGCCGCACGTGGTCCCGGTCGTGGAACCACCCGTTGACCGTGTACCTCGTCGTGCCGCGTGCCCCGTGTTCGCCGGTGACCCGCACCGGTCGCACCTCGTGCGTGACGTTGCTCGCAAAAAACACGATGGTGTTGTCGGTCGGTTCAACGACCTGAAACGTTTCGGCGACCTCGACCGTGCCATCGTCGTTTGAGATCTGGTCGTAGAGAATGAGTTCGCCGCCCTCGAAACCTCGCGGCTCGTCATTGAGGTAATAGACGTAACTCAGGCGACGTCCACCGCCTGCGCCGGTGAGGTCGCCGATGTCGGTGTGGACATTGAAGAAGTCGCCGTCGTCATGGGCGGTGACCTGACGTTCGATGTTGCCCACCGCGAAGCGGCCGACACCGAGCTCGAGGCGAGCGTGGGGCAGCAGGGCCATGAGCTTGTCCTCGAACAGTTCGAAGACGTCGCTGCTGACGTCGGCGACCCGCGCTCGGCGTTGCTGCGCGTCGGCTGACCCCTCGGTCGCCCCTGGCGCGGTTACCTGCGCGGGAGAGAACATTTTGTCGTTGCTCACGATGCTCAAGAGGGTGTCGTGCTCGTCGGCGGTGAGGAAACCCTCGATCGCGAGGAAAGGGACGCGGTCGACGCTCATGCCGGCACCTGGGCTCGGTCGGCAAGGTCGAGAATCTGTTTGACGACGCTACGCGCCTCGGGGCGATCTGAGCGCACAGTGATTGTCGTGCGGGCGAGCCGCGCCGCCGCCGCCGTAGCCCGTTTGGGTTGAACCTCGGCGATAACCGTGTTGTCGAACAGTTCGAGAGCCGCCGCTGCTGGAGCAACAATCTCGGGCTCAAACGTCGCTCCGCTGGTGTAGCGGGTGAACAGCACGAGCCCAGGTCGCACAGGTTTGTCGGCCACCTCGCCGATCGTGTACGGGTCGATAACGCGGCGCCCAGAATCGGTACGTTGATGCAGGGGCCGGGCAAACGCCATGATGGTGCCGTCGGCGGTTAGGCGGGCGTACTCGTCGGAGCAGTAGGTTGCGCCGGCTCGTACCAGCGCTTCGACCAAGGTCGACTTGCCGGCCTTTGACCGGCCGGGAAGCAGAATTGCTCGGCCGTTGTAGGCGACCACGCCGGCGTGTACAAAAACTTCGTTGCGGGCGTGGAGCGCGATACTTAGTTGCAAGTCGTCAAGGAGAAGATCGAGCGTTTGGCCGACCGGCACCGGTTCGCTGGTACGAAGCAGGTCGTCGCGCATGAACCGCCAGCGGCCCCGAAAAAGGGAATAGCGGTACCACAGCGTTGGCGCGTTGTTGGTTGTGCTTACCGTCGTGTAGGCAAAAGCCGACCGCACCGCGGCCGCGTGAGCTTGCGAAATCTCGAAACCGATTGTGGCGCCGGCAATGCGCAAGACAACCGCATCGTTGCGCTTCATGCTAGTGACCTTGGTTCAGGGCCAGCCACACATCAGGGTTAGTTACACCGGTGCTGCGGTTGGGAAGACTGTGGGTACGAACGCCGGTGAGTTCGTGGTTGTGAACGTCGGCGCCACGGTGGGCGCTGTTGTGGGTATGAACGCCGGGGAGGTCGTGGGTGCGAGGGTAGTTGCCGTGGTTGGTGCCACGGTGGTGGCCGCGGTGGTTGGTGCCACGGTGGTGGTCGCGGTGGTTGGTGCCACCGTGGTTGTGGGTGTAGAGCCCTGCGCTGAAGCCGATGGTGCGCCGATGGTCTCGACGACCGGCAATACGACGGCGGCGGCGGCGGCGCCGACTCCGAGCTTCTTGAGGAGTTCGCGTCGTCCGAGGTGGTCGGCCGGAGCGATGTTCAACACGATCAGGTCGGCCTCGGCCAGTTCGTCGAGTGCCAGCCAGACCGCATCGACCGAAGCTGGTCCGAGACCGGCGTCGTCGAGCGCTGCGCGCATTGCTTCGATGTTGTGTTGGCCGTCACACAGTTCGAAAACCACGGCCGCGCTGCGGTTCAAAGCGCTGGCTTCGTTGCGTCCCGGGTGAAAAACGAGCACCTCGTCGTGGACTTCTTGAACAATAAGCCCATCGCGTTGGGTTGCAGCCATCAGGTCATTCCTCCGGAACACTTCTACGAAGCCACATGTATAGCAGCGCATCGGAGGGTTGACTGAACCTCGGCTGGTTGTTCTGACTCCGGCGGTGCTCGCTACATTGGCCCGATGGCTACGCGGCTGCCCCGTTTCGTATCGGCTCAGCCGGATACTCCTTGGTTTGTGTGGCAGTGCCACGTTTACCTCCAGAACTTTGTCGATCTTGGCGTGACGGGGGAGCGGATCACTGTTCTCTTTGCCGTCGAACCGAACCGTCAGCCCACGCCCGAACTGGATGCCCTTCAAGAACGATTCCCGACGGTCGACATCCGCGTTTTCACAGACCAACGCGACGAACGCGGGCGCCGGTACGAACCGTCCATCCAACCGCACCTGATCGAGCAGTGGGCGCGAGCCGAACCCGACCAAGCAGCGGAGCCCGTATTGTTTCACGATTCAGACATCGTGTTGCGATGGCTACCGGACTTTGAGGCCATGCAGGCCGAATATCCTGGTGCATGCCTTCTGAGCAACTCCGATCGCTACATCGGCTACGACTATCTGCACGTGGCGTGCGACAAAATTCGTGAGGAACGGCCCGAGATCGCCGAGGACGACCTGATCGACCGTATGGCCGCGGTTGTGGGCATCGACCCCGCGGTCGTCCTCAGCCACCGAGGTGCTTCGGGAGGCGCTCAGTACCTTCTGACCGGGGTCGGTCCCGGATACTGGCGGAAGGTCTACGACGACTCGCTGGCGATGCGCGAGCTGTTCGACGACTACGCCGCCGAGCACCGTCTCGTGCACGAACCGGCCGATTACCTGCAGGTCTGGACTGCTGGGATGTGGGCGTATCTCTGGAATCTGTGGTCCGCTGGTCACAAGACCGCTGTTCACCCCGGTCTCGATTTTCTCTTCGGCGTCGAGGTTCTCGACGAGACTTCCCCGTTTTTGCACATTGCCGGCAAGACGCAACCGGACCAGTCCGGCCGCTTCGACAAGGTGGACTGGCATGGGGTGAACCCGATCGAGGCGGTCAAGATTCAGCCCTACGTCTTTGATCACCACGACCCAGGTTCGGTGGCTGATGCCTACGGCCAATCGATTCGGGCCGCGGCGGGGGTGGTGGATCAAGGCCTTTCCCCATTGTTGCCCGTTGTTCATTGGCGAATTCTCAGTTGGTGTGCCGATCACGACGAGATGTGGGATGTCGAGCATGTGCACTTTGGTTTCGACGACGACGTCGAGATCTGTGGTCATCACTCGTCGGGTTCGGCCGGTCCGGGCTACGAGGCCGAGCATGCCTTTGATGAGGGCCATCGATTCTGGGGTGGCCGTGCAGAGCGCAGACCCAATTGTCGGCCCGAGATGTATCTGGCCGTTGAGCTCGAACGCCCTTCGACACCCTCGGTCGTCACTTTGACCCACGCGCCCGGCGAGCATCGGTCTCACATGGTGCTCCTGCAACGCAGCGACGACGGCCACGAGTGGTACTCGGTAGTTGCCGAACAACTGCCAGCCGATGACGGAACTCAAGTGGTTTTCTACCGTTCGTCGGCGACCGCCAACGCATCGTCGTGGCGCCTGATTGCCGACTCGACCAGCTCGGGTTTCGCCTGGGACGTTTCTCAGTTGCGACTGTTCGGAGACGGCGAGCTGCGGGAATCGGAGGTTTCTGCCTCGGGCGATGCCGGGCCGGGCTTCGGGGTCGACAAAATAGGCCCCGGTCGCGGAACCTGGGGCGGTCGCCCCGACGAGAACGGACAGTTCCATCTCACCGCCTCAGACCCGAAGGGCCTGACGATCGACCGCATCGTGTTGGACCAAGGCCCTGGCCACTGGGCCACGTCGGTCACTGTGTGTTGCGCCGACGATGGCCTCACGTGGAAGCCGGTTCGACAATTCGACGACCTAGCTCCGGGGCGCAACGAATTGTTTCTTCACAGCCAGCCACCAAACTGGAAACGACCACCCGCGGCCGGCTCTCGGCGACGAATAACCGCGCCGCGCGCTGCCGTCCCCGCGCTGTTTGCGGATCGGCGCATCCTGGTGGCCATCGCCGCATACCGTGATCCCGACGTGGCCAACACGGTTGCAAATGCCATTGCTCAAGCGGCTTACCCCGAACATCTGCGGTTCGCGATCTGTCACCAATTCGACGAGGACACACGCGGCATTCTCGACCGTTGGCACGACGACCCACGGTTTTCGATCGATGCCGTACCGCACGAGCAATCGCAGGGTTGTTGTTGGGCGCGGCACCGCACTTTCGAGTTGTACGACGACCAGCCGTACCTGTTGCAGATCGATGCCCACACCCGTTTCGCGGCCCGCTGGGATGTTCGTTATGTCGAGATGCTCGAATCGACTGGCGTCGATCTGCCGCTGCTGACTACTTACCCGCCGAGGTTCACGGTCTCGGCAACTGGCGAGATCGAGTACGACCTCGAAGCAGGAGTGCAGTCCCTCTATATCGAGGAGCTTCGCGACGATCTCACCACGTCCCAAAAGACAGCTGTTGTGCACGACCTCTCGGCCCCTGGTCCATCTCCGACCATTGCCGCTGGTCAGATCTTCACCCGAGGCCGTTTCTGTCGCGACGTGCCCTACGACCCGCGTCTCTACTTTGCCGGAGAAGAGATCAACTTGGCTGCCCGGGCCTACACCAGCGGGTACGACCTGTTTCATCCCAACGAAAACTTGATCTGGCATCTCTACGACCACGACCACCCCAAACATTGGGACGACGATGAGAGTCATCGAGATCGAAACCGCCGCGCCACTGATCGTCTCCGAGTTCTGTTCCAAGAAGACGATCGTGTGCTTGGCCGCTATGGGCTCGGCGCCGCTCGCCCCTTGACCTCTTTCGAGCGTCATGCCGGCGTTCGATTGCGAAAACGGCAGGAAGCCGGAGCACTGACAGTCGAGATCGATCAGGCCGTCGTTGCTCCTCGCGACGACTACGACGCTTTTGTGATCGTGCTGCTCGACGCGCAAGGCGCCGAACTCGCCCGGCGCGAAATCCGCGATCCTGCCGTGCTCAACCGGTCTCGACCGACGGTGACCCTCCGCGACTTGGGCCCGCAGCTCCAAAGAGCGGTCGAGTACGTGGTCGTGCCCACTCAACGAAACGGCGCGATAGGCGAAGTTGTGGCTCGGTCGATCTGAGCGGCCGATTCAGGCCGTTCAGGGCTGAGAGCTATCGCCAGAGCGGTTCTCGTTTGAGTTCTTGCCAGAGCGCCGCGGCCTTCTCGGCGGGGAAGTGCTCCAGACGAGCGTGGCTCGCGGTAGTCGTTCTCAACTGTTCCATCATGTTGTCGATCGTTTGATCGGACAGCAGACGCGTCGAGAACCCGGGCAGGTGTTGGTGCTGGTCAAACATCAGCCCCACCGACACGTCGTCGGCAAGATCCCACCGCACACTGCCTCGGCGTTTGGTCAAGCTGGCCGCCTCGGACGCGTTGAGAAAGAAACCGGACCCCGAAAAGAAGGTGTTGCCGGGGTGGTTGTCGAGCTCTGACAGGTCTTCGATGATGCGACCAGCGCCAACCCAGTTGTTGGCGATGAGATCCGAGCGCAACCCGTCGTCCCAAACCCAGGCGCCCGAATAGCCAATCTCGTCGTTCGCTTGCACGAATTGACGAAACCTCGTCACGTTGATCATGCTGCTCAGGTTCGTGCGGAAAAAGAGGTCGTAGTCGCCTTGCAACACTTCGAGCGCATGGATCGTCTTACTCAGGATTCCTGGGACGCCCGCTCGTCGATGCCGGGGCGCAACCAACGACCGGAACTCGGTATCTGGATCCTCGATAACGTTGTTGCCCAGATGGGCGAATTCGGTGCGTGACAGACCGTTTTCGATGAGTAGAAACACATCGAGATCGGGGTATTTCGAGTTGGTGTACTCGATCAGTTCGGTCCAATACGACTGGATGTAGTGAATGTAGACCGGTTGATGGACAGCGGCGATTACGAGCACCGCGGTTCGGCGGCTCACGGGACGAGCCGGTCCAACATCGGGTAGCCGAGGAGCGCGAAGTCGCGGTGGTAGAGCTCGTTCACGATCTGCAGCGTGTCTGGACTGAAGAAGTCTTGCACCCGGTGCGTCCGCGTCGCGCCCACTCGGTCGTTATCGATATTCCATCGAACAAACAGATTGTCGAGCGCGTCGGGTAGTTCTTCGTAGCGCACGATCTCTATCGATCTATCAGCCTGGCCATCGGCCCCTCGGATGTAGTGGTGCTGTGGTCGCACGTGGATCAACAGGTTGGCTTCGGCCCGGTTTGCGAACGGGATGAGCTCGTCCCACCCCTCGTCGATTCCTCGAGGTATCGCATCGATGAATTGGTCGAACGTTTCGTAGGCGTTGAGGAATGCATCAGGGTTTGCCCGTTTGATGTCCTGGCGCCAGAGATGGTCAGATATCAACCGTTGGTAAGGGTCGCGAACGATCGCGAACCGCGAAAACCCATCGAACTCGTCACCGGTGAGGAGGGCGAACTCCGAGGCGGTCAGATGCTGGAACTCGAACCACCGGCCGTTGCGGTGTACTTCACCAATCCACGAGTGCAGCCCCCAGACCATGTCGTCGATCTCTGCGAATAGTTCTTCAACGGCCGTGCCCGCGGTTTTGGGAATATGGACATGAACGAGGCGATGACGTCGATATACGGGCACAGTGGTCGCCGATGTTACCGCGCCACTTTCTGCACTAAGTGCCCAGTAGTTTGAGAACCCTGATGAAGCCGGTCTTTATTCACGTGAGCAAGAACGGCGGAACAAGCATCGTGCGTAGCGCCGGCGACCTAATCGTATCGGCCGGGCACCGCACGGCTCGGAGTTGGATTGCCGAGCACGGGCGCGAGGCGCCAACGTTCGCGGTGGTGCGAGACCCCTACGAACGGGTTGCGTCCGAGTACGCGTTCCGGCGGCGCCGACTTCGTAGCGGCGAAGAGAATCCTCATCTGGCGGGAGCCGAAGCATCTTTCGAAGAGTGGGTGATGTCGACCTTTCTTGGAGGGCAGTTCCGCACCCAGGAGTTCTTCGACCGCACAAGAACTGCCTATCGACCAGGAAATATGGTCGACGGCAACCTGATCTGGTTTGTGCCGCAAACGCGGTGGCTCTGCGACCCGGCCGGGCGCCTGCTCGTAGACGAAGTGCTCCGCTTCGAAACCCTCGACGAGGACTGGGCCAAGTTCTCTCGTGCCCACGGTTTCGAACGGCCTCTCCCACACGCAAATGCGTCAGCAGGTTCGGCCGAACTGCGAGCTGGTATCGACTCTCGGGTCAAAGCCATAATTCACGCTCACTACCGAGACGACTTCGAGGTATTCGGCTACTCGCCGTGAGCCGCCGTTGATAGATTCTCAGGATTGTTCGTAAACACCGACATGGCAGTGTCGCTAGGCATCGTCAATGTCTCAAACATGAAGAAGTTCGTGCTCATTCATCACGGCTACGACCCGTCTGTATTTGACTCGGCGCCCGCATGGAACCGGCGGTTTCGACGGCGGCAGGCAAGTTTCTCTGACACCGGCAGCACCTCTGGCCCCGCTACGCCGCATTACGAACGACCGGACGATCGAGCGTGTGGGGGCCCGCAACGATGACCTTCACCCTTGCCGAGGACGGCAGTGCCACGCCATTCTCCATGAACTACGACTACGAGACCAAAGGCGGCCCGCGGGCGCCTAGGCACACGCCGCCCGCTTGTATTACCGTCGCGCCAGCGCCAGCGCTGGCACGGTGCCGCGACTGCAGTCGATCGGTGATCCGGTGAAACTAGATTTGGCAGCAACGTTGGCGTCGAGGACGGGACGTCGAATTTTGCAACTCAGTGCTCTTGCGGCGGCGGTTGTCAGCGTCGCCATGGCATCGCTCGATTCAACTGTTTACGTTGCTGTTGCCGTGGCTCTTGCTTTCTTCGTAGCTCTTGTCGGACTCAAAGTGGCTCTAGTCGCCCTGGCCGCGTCTCGCCCGTCTCCGCCGAGCGAAGGCGTTGGCGAAGCTGGGGAATCGGGTGGCGCCGACATCGATGCCGCGGCTGTTAGGTGCAATATTTGTGGCGGATCCGAGTTCGAGGACTACAACGGTCGCCAAAACGCCAGATGCATCGGTTGCGACTCGTTTGAACGCCACAGGGTTTGTCACGAGGTCTACCAACGCGAAGGCATCTTCGCAGAGACGGCGTTTAGCCGCCGCGTGATGCACTTTGCTCCCGAGCGTGTCCTGTTTGACGTCTTGAGCCAGGCTCCGCGTCTCAAGTACGAAACCGCCGACATTAACCCGAAGCGCTACCCCTACGCCGAGCCGTTGAGACTCGAGCTAACCGCCGGGCTTCAACAATTCCCAGACGAGACCTTTGACTACCTAATTCACAATCACGTTTGGGAGCACATCCCCGGTAACTGGAGGGATCACATAGATCCGTTCCGACGGGTGTTGAAAATTGGCGGCAAGATGATTTTCACGTTCCCGTTTCCGAAGGTCAACCGGCCCGCAGAAACGCAGGAAGGCGGAGAGCTGCTCCCGTCTGACGAAGACCGACTGCGGGTCTACGGCCAGCACGACCACGTTCGGAGATTTGGCACCGATTTCCTAACTCACATGGCACAAGTGGAGGGTGTGAGCCTTCGCCAGGATGGGTTGTCCGAAGATGAAAAGGCCGCTATCGGGGGATCGGTTAGGGGCGTTGGCGAAGTCGTTTTCATTATGGATCGGCTCTCGTGACGCCTCAGCGAACCGCTCGCTTGGTGCGGACCTGTCGCCCTTGAACCTCGACGCGATAGTGCTCAGCGAGGAGGACGAGCAGCAGCGCAACGTCGACCACGATCAGCAGCACAACTCCGGAGATCTCGCCGCCGAGTAACACCGTTGCGGCGCCGATGAGAGCGGCTCCGGTTAGTCGTTCGACGGCCAACACTTGGAATGCTCGATAGACCGACACGGCGATGCCGCCGAGGAAAAGGGCCAACCCGGCCAACAGCATCCAGCGGAACTCGAGTGGAAGCGAGTGGTCGGGGTGGGCCATGATTTCTTCCATCGCCGCAGCCGAAACAAGGACCCCAGCTACGACTGGGAAATGCCCGTAGGTGTACACATCGCGCGCGAATCTTCCGATCTGGTTGGTGGAGTCGAGTTGATTGTGACCGTGCTCCAGCGCCGGTAGGGGGCGATCGAAGAACAGCCACCACATGAGGCCGGCGAACAACCCGGCTGCGGTCAATGCCACAATAGTGATGCCGCCGATTGCTTCGCCATCAGCCAACCTGGTCACGACCGGCGTTCCGACGGCTACGAGGACTTCGCCGAGAGCGATGATCACGATCAATCCATGTCGTTCCGCGAAGTGCCCCGGGCGCACGAGCCATTCGCCTGACCCGGCCTTGATTGTTGTGAACAGCAATACCGCCACGGCCGCGGCCCAACTCAGGGTTCGGCCGTCGCCATCGATAAAGCCACCAATCATCATCAGTCCCATTGCCACCACAATCGGACCCGTGAGCCGTAACGCCGACGCGACCACTTCGCGGTGTTCGCTCATCGTTGCGAGCGTGGTGGCAATGGGCATCGCGAACAAGGCGACGATGGTCACGGCAAAGAGCGGCCCACCGTTGTCGAATGCGCCATCTACCGATGCCGCCATCGGAAGACTTATCGCGGTGGCAACCATGAACACCGCTCGGACCGGACGTGAGTTTCCGGCTACCGCGTTGGCCGTCCAAGTGAAGTTGGCCCAGCCGAACCAGATCAGCGAGAAGAGCAACGCGAATTCGCCCACACCAGACCAGCTGGGATGCTCAACCAGATGTATTACCAGTCGTGAGAACGCAAACACGAAGCTGAGATCGAAGAACAACTCGGCCGGGTCGGCGGTGAAGTCCTCTTCTCGGTCGAGGATGGGAACGCCCTTCATCGGCGGCGCTTTCTTGTCGGCTTGGTAATCACTGGTACTCCCCCCAAAGTTCTGCTTCAGCCTAGAACGCGGAGCGGCAGGTCGGTTGGTCTGAGTGGTAGCGTCGTGTCCCCGAGAGACTGAGGCCCCGAGATGGATAACACCAGCACCGATCCGTACGAATTGGCCGCTCTCGCGGCCGACCAGTTGGCGCATCGGTCCGGGATTGCCCGTCACGATGCCGTCGTGGTGTTGGGGTCGGGTTGGGCTGCCGCGGCCGACGAGTTGGGTGAGCTGGTTGCCGACACCGAGCTTGCCGACTTGCCCGGGTTTCCTCAGCCGACGGTGGCTGGTCATCGCAACTTGGCTCGCTCGGTCACTCTGGGCGCGGTGCGGGTTTTGGTGCTCGGAGGACGATCTCATCTCTATGAGGGGCACTCGGCGGCAACTGTGGTTCACGGGGTCCGCACGGCTATTGCGGCTGGTTGTCGCACGGTGATTCTCACCAACGCCGCCGGGGGGTTCAACCCCGACTGGCCAGTTGGCCAACCAGTGTTGATCAGCGATCAACTCAACCTCACGGGTACCTCTCCAATGGCCGGCCCGCCGCCTCCGCCCGACAAACCAGCCCGATTCGTCGACATGACCGAAACCTATTCGAAACGCCTTCAGGAGTTTGCTCGCGCCGTCGACCCCGCTCTGCCCGAAGGCGTGTATGCCGGTCTGCTCGGCGGCGCCTACGAAACGCCGGCCGAGGTCCGCATGCTGCAGACTCTGGGTGCGGATCTGGTCGGTATGTCCACTGTCCTCGAAGCAATCGCCGCTCGTCACCTCGGTGCCGAGGTGCTCGGGGTCGCGTTGGTAACCAACGCCGCGGCCGGTCTCAGCGACGAACTTCTCGACCACGCCGACGTGCTCGACGCGGCCAAGGAAGCCACGCCCAGGATGGTCGCCTTGTTGCGCGGCGTACTCGAACGGCTGTGATCGCTTCTGCCGAACTGCTCGAGCTCGCCGCCGATTGGATGGGCGTCGATCCCGATCCAGTCACTCGGGCCGAGTTGGCGGAGCTGATCGACGCGCCAGCGGCCGAGTCTCTCGCCGAGCGGTTTGGTTCGCGTCTCGAATTCGGCACCGCGGGCCTGCGCGGCGCGTTGGGCGCTGGCCCCACTCGAATGAATCGAGTTCTGGTGCGCATGACCGCGGCCGGCGTGGCCCGTCGAGTCGTAGCCGAGGGCGGTACTTGCGTAGTAGTTGGCCACGACGCCCGCCACAACAGCGCGGTGTTCGCCGACGACACAGCGCGGGTCGCCGCCGCTCACGGGTTGGATGTGCGAGTGGTGCGGGGCCCCCACCCGACTCCAGTTTTGGCTTTCGCGGTGCGTTTCGTCGGTGCCCACGCCGGGGTGATGATTACTGCGAGTCACAACCCCAAAGCCGACAACGGTTTCAAGGTTTATTGGGACCACGGGGCCCAGATCGTTCCACCGGTTGATGCCGAGATTGCCGCCGAGATCGACCACGCCGGACTCTTGGCCGACGAAGACTTGGCCCCGGTTGACGATTCGCGGATTCAAGATTTCGGCGATGAGGTCGTGGCGGCATATTTGGCTGCGGCTACGTCGGTTGTGGACGGCTCGAAAGCACGCGACCTGGACGTGGTGTACACGCCGGTTCACGGTGTGGGCCGAGACGTATTCTTGCGGGCCTTCGAAGCGGCGGGGTTTCCCCAACCGGTAGTTGTGCCCGAGCAGGGCGACCCCGATCCCGACTTCCCGACCGCCGCGTTTCCCAACCCCGAGGAGCCAGGTGTTCTCGATCTGGCGATCGCCCTCGCCGACAAAAGGGGCGCCGATCTCGTGATCGCCAACGATCCCGACGCCGATCGACTGGCCGCCGTGGTTCCGTCGGCCGATGGGTGGCGCGCCCTGACCGGCAACGAGATTGGCGGCCTGCTCGCCGAACACGTTTTGAAGTCGGGTACGGGGACCGACCGTGTGGTGGTCACGACCGTTGTGTCGTCGCGGATGTTGGCCAAGATCGCTGCGAGTCACGACGTTCAGTTCGAGGAGACCCTCACCGGATTCAAATGGATCATGAGACCAGCGATCGAACGCACCGACCTGAAGTTCGCGTTCGGCTACGAAGAAGCTCTTGGTTACTGCGTGGGCGAGAGAGTTCGCGATAAAGACGGGATCAGCGCCGCCCTGGCTTTCGCCGAAATGGCCGCTGAGGCAAAAGCTCAGGGACTGTCGATACTCGACCTTCTCGACGACCTCGAGCGGCGCCACGGGGTTCATCACAGCGCGCAACGGTCGTTTCGATTCGAAGGCGCCGATGGCTCCGACGTTATGGCCTCGGTCATGCAGCGGCTTCGGTCGAGTCCTCCGACCGCGATAGGCGATCTTTCGGTTCTCTCGGTCGGCGACCTGCTCGACCATCCGAGCGGGCTCCCGCCCACCAACGCGCTGATACTCAACTTGTCGGGGTCGGCCAGACTTGTCGTGCGACCAAGCGGTACCGAGCCCAAGCTCAAGCTCTATGGCGAAACCGTGCAGACCGTTGTCGCGCCGCGGACTGACACCAACTTGGCCGCGGCCCGTAAGGTGGCCGCAGACCGACTCCGCCACGCGCTTGATGGCGCCGCGGCCCTAATCGACTCAGATCCCCTCAAGTGAGGCAAACTTCTAACGTGGGCAACGAACTCGAATCCGCAACCGACATTCCCGCCTTTCAGCCCATCACGGGTCGAGGGGTGAACCTGCGAGTCACGCCCGTCGACGAAGTCGGCATCGAGGCTCGGGCCAAGGCCTTGTCGACCCGTTCGATCAAAAACGCCTCCAAGCGCGCCGCGCTCGACTTGGCGATCTCGTGCATCGACCTCACAACTCTCGAAGGCATGGACAGCCCCGGCAAGGTGCGGGCGCTGTGCAACAAAGCCATTGCTCCCGATCCATCGAATCCTGCAGTGCCGTCAACCGCGGCGGTGTGCGTCTACCCATCAATGGTCCCCGAGGCGGCGGCCAACGTCGCCGGGTCGGGCGTTGCGGTGGCGAGCGTGGCCGGAGCGTTTCCCAGCGGATTGTCGTCACTCGAGGTGCGGATGGCCGATATTCGTGCGGCGGTTGCCGCGGGGGCTGACGAGATCGACATCGTGATCGAACGTGGCCAGTTCTTCGCCGGACGCTATGGCCAAGTGTTCGACGGTATTGCCGCGGCTAAGGAAGCCTGTGGTTCGGCTCATCTGAAGGTCATCATCGAAACCGGCGAGCTGGGAACCTACGACCAGGTCCGGCGAGCATCAATGCTGTCGATGGCCGCTGGCGCCGATTTCATCAAGACCTCCACCGGCAAAGTGTCGAAGAACTCGACACTGCCGATCGCCCTCTGCATGGCCGAAGCAATCCGCGACTATCGAGAACAGACCGGCGAGATCGTCGGGTTCAAAGCGGCTGGCGGTATCCGTAGCGCCAAACAGGCTTGGCATTACTTGGTGATGATCGGCGAAACTCTCGGACCCGAGTGGCTCGATAACCAGCGCTTCCGGATCGGCGCATCGAGTCTGCTCAATGATTGCCTTCTGCAGATCCGCAAACTCGACACTGGCCGATACTCCGGCCCCGACTACGTGAGCGTGGACTGATCGTGACCAAAGAAATCATCCCCTCGCCCGAGCCCTCGAATCAACTCGCCGACCCGGCCCACGGCTTCAGCTTCGACTATGCCCCCGCCCCCGAGTCCACCTCGGTTGTTTCTATTGACGACACCTACGGACTTTTCATTGGCGGACAGTTCGTTGAGCCGTCCTCCGGGGAAACGTTCGCCACTGTGTCTCCATCGACCGAGGAGCAGCTGTCGATGGTGGCTTGCGGCGACGCCGCCGATGTAGACAACGCGGTGGCCGCGGCGCGCCAGGCCTACACCGAGGTGTGGGGCTCGATGCCGGGCAAGGAACGGGCCAAGTACCTGTACCGGATTGCCCGCCAACTCCAAGAGCGGGCTCGAGAGTTTGCGGTATTGGAGACCCTCGATGGTGGCAAGCCGATCAAGGAAAGCCGCGACGTCGACATTCCACTCGCGGCCGCCCACTTCTTCTATTACGCGGGCTGGGCCGACAAGCTCGAATACGCGTTTCCGGGGCGCTCGGTGTCTTCTCGAGGGGTGGCCGGTCAGATCATCCCGTGGAACTTCCCGATGTTGATGCTGGCCTGGAAGGTCGCACCTGCGCTTGCCGCGGGCAACACCATCGTGCTCAAGCCGGCCGAGACAACCCCGCTCACTGCGCTTCTGTTCGCTCAGCTGTTGCAAGACGTAGGGCTGCCGCCGGGTGTTGTCAACGTAGTAACCGGTGCCGGTGCGACCGGCGAAGCGCTGGTGAACCATCCCGACGTCGACAAGCTGGCGTTCACCGGGTCGACCGCGGTGGGCAAACGAATTCAACGGGCGGCGATGGCCCGCGGAGTGCCGGTCACGCTCGAGTTGGGGGGCAAAGCCGCCCACATTGTGTTCGAGGACGCCGCTATCGATCAGGCGATCGAAGGCGTGATCAACGGGATCTACTTCAATCAGGGTCACGTTTGTTGCGCCGGTTCGCGGTTGCTGGTGCAAGAAGCGATCGCGGAACCCTTCGTCGAGCGGCTGAAGCGGCGGTTGGGCACGGTCAGAGTCGGTGATCCACTCGACAAGAACACCGACGTCGGGGCGATCAACTCCTCTCAGCAGCTGGCGAAAATCACCGAACTGGTCGAAGTTGGTGTGGCCGAAGGCGCCGAACTGTTTCAGCCCGACTGCCAGTTGCCCGATAGCGGATGGTTCTTCCGTCCGACGATTCTCACCAACGTCGAACAGACCCACCGCGTGGCCCGCGAGGAACTCTTTGGTCCGGTGCTTTCGGTGCTCACGTTTCGTACCCCCGAAGAAGCGGTGGCCAAAGCCAACAACACTCCCTACGGTTTGTCGGCTGGTATCTGGACCGAGAAGGGCTCAAAGATCCTCTGGATGGCCGATCAACTCAAAGCCGGTGTCGTGTGGGCCAACACCTATAACCAGTTCGACCCGACCAGTCCTTTCGGCGGATACAAGGAAAGCGGGTTCGGTCGTGAAGGCGGGCTCCACGGTCTCTCCCCGTATCTCTCTGTGTCGCCGATGAGAGGACAGCTCTGATGTCAGATCGACTCGATATTCAAAAGACCTACAAGCTGTTCATCGGCGGGGCGTTTCCCCGCTCGGAATCCGGGCGAACGACCGACATCGTCGCGGCGGACGGTTCGCTGGTGGCCAACATTGCCAAGGCGTCACGTAAAGACTTGCGCGATGCCGTTAAGGCAGCGCGGGGCGCCCAGTCCGGGTGGGCCGCTCGCACGGCCTACAACCGTGGACAAATTTTGTATCGCATCGCCGAAGTAATGGAAGGGCGTCGGGCACAGTTCGAGACCGAGTTGGTCACTTGTGGAGCCTCGGCGGACGAAGCATCCGCCGAGGTCGACACCGCGATCGACACTTGGGTTTGGTATGCCGGCTGGTGCGACAAGTTCCAACACATAGTGGGCACCGTGAATCCCGTGGCGGGTTCGTTCTTCAACTTCAGCGTGCCCGAACCCACTGGCGTGGTTGGGGTCGTCGCCCCCGAAGAGCCGTCCCTCTCGGGGCTGGTGGCCCGCTTGGCCCCCGCGCTCGTTGGCGGCAATACGACGGTGGTTCTGCCCAGCGAGGCCGCGCCGCTGTCGTCGATCAGCCTGGCCGAAACTCTCGCGACGTCCGATGTGCCCGGCGGCGTGGTCAACATCCTCACCGGACCCAAGGCTGATTTGGTGCCTTGGCTCTTGGGCCACATGGATGTCAACGCCGTTGATCTCACCGGCATCGACAATGTCGCCCCCGGGGTCCTCGACCTCGCGGCCGAGAACGTCAAGCGAATAGTTCGTCGGGCGCCGTTGGATCAGTGTCCGGAGGCGATCACCGATTTCTGCGAAATGAAGACCGTCTGGCACCCGATAGGGCGTTAGCGGTCAACCGCGGCGCCTACTCAAGCGTTGGTTATCGGTTCGGAAATGCTCACTGCGCTGGCTGAGGGGGCCTCGGCGGTCAGTTCGAGAGCATCGCCAAGTGCTTGTTGGGCGGGTGCAAACTTGTCTGGATCGTCGGTCCTGAGCTCGAGTATCGGCTCTCCGGCCGCAACCTTTTGACCCGGCTTTCGTAGACAAATCACGCCGGCTACTGGGCTTACCGGGTCTTCTTTGCGGGAGCGTCCGGCCCCCAACCGCCAAGCGGCGACGCCCACCGACAAGGCATCGAGTCGGTTGATCCAACCCGATTCGGGAGCATCGAAAGTGATGCGATGCCGGGCCTCGGGCAACGGTTTGCTGAGGTCGCCACCTTGGGCGGCGATCATCTGATCCCACACTTCTTTGGCAGCCCCCGACGCCAGAACTTTGGCCGGGTCGGCGGTAAGGCCGGCGAGCGAGACCATCTCGCGGGCTAACGCAAGGGTGACCTCGACGAGGTCGTCGGGTCCCCGCCCTTCGAGGGTGTCGATGGATTCCTGCACCTCGACGGCGTTTCCGGCGGCGCGTCCCAGGACCGTATCCATGCTGGTCAGTAGTGCGCTGGTGCGCACGCCATGGTCGTTGCCGATTCGCACCATGGTCTCGGCTGCGGCGCGGGCCCGATCGGGTTCACGCAAAAACGCCCCAGAACCGAATTTGACGTCTAGTACGAGCGCGTCGGTGCCTTCGGCGATTTTCTTCGACATGATCGAGCTGGCTATCAACGGAATCGAGTCGACGGTGGCAGTGACATCTCGCAGGGCGTACATGCGTCGGTCGGCGGGAGCAAGGTTGGCGCTGGCGGCCACGATGACCCCGCCCACGTCGCGTAGTTGTCGGACCATCTCGTCGTTGGTCAACGATGCTTGCCAGCCCGAAATCGACTCGAGCTTGTCGAGGGTGCCTCCCGTGTGACCCAGCCCGCGACCCGACAGTTGTGGCACGGCGGCGCCGCACGCGGCAACCAGTGGAACCAGGACCAGCGAGACTTTGTCACCCACTCCGCCGGTCGAGTGTTTGTCGACGGTTGGCCGTCCTACTCCCGAAAGATCGAGAGTCTCGCCGGAGTCGACCATGGCTTGGGTCCAGACGTTCAGCTCGTCTGGTTCCATGCCATTGAAGTACATGGCCATGGTGAACGCGGCCGCTTGGTCGTCGGTGATCTCGTTGGCCGTAAAGCGTTCGATGAACCACCTGATTTGCTGGTTGGTGAGCTTGTGGCCGTCACGCTTTGCTTTGAGGACATCGATCATTTCCACCGGTTCAGCCCTTTGCCTCTTGGAGATCGCCGGGTCCGAACGCGTCGACCAGCAGGCTGCGCAGCTGCATGGGCCCGCGGGCAGTGTCGACGAGGACGTCCCCACCTCCGGCCTCGTGCAGCAGTTGTCGGCACCGTCCGCACGGGGAGAGTTTTTCGCCTTGAGGGTTGGCCGCGACCATGGCGATGAGCTGCCCGCCGCCACCGTTGTGAAGTTCTGAAACCATCCCGCATTCGGCGCAAAGGGTCATCCCGTAAGAGGCGTTCTCCACGTTGCATCCGGTGACGATTCGGCCGTCGTCGACCAACCCGGCCGCTCCGACCGGGTAGTTCGAGTACGGCGAATACGAGTGGCGAGCTGCTTCGCGTGCTTGCGCGAGCAACTCGTTCCAGTCGATTTCAGCTGAATTGGTCATGCCACAATGCTTACGCGATCCAAGCCGCAAACAGTGGATAGCGCCGATTGTGCGGCGTTGCTGGTGGAACGTACCAATGATCGCCCCTAGGCTCTTGGCGAGACCGGCACCAGGTTGGGCTCAGATTGAAAGAGTTACACATGCAAGGAACAGTTAAGTTCTTCAACAGCGAGAAGGGCTTCGGCTTTATCTCACGTGACGGCGAAGACGACGTTTTTGTCCACTTCTCCAACATCGCCGGCGACGGCTACAAGTCGCTCGACGAGGGTCAGACCGTCGAATTCGACGTTGCGCCTGGTCGCAAGGGCGACGAAGCGCAGAACGTTCGCGTCGTCTGAATCAACCGATAGCGGCCTCTAAGGTCACTAGTCAGGGGCCCAGTCTTCGGACTGGGCCCTTGTGGTTTTTGATCGGCGTGGGCGCTTAGGATCGGGTTGATGTCGCAGCCTGTTGAGCAACGTATGAAGATCGGTGTGCAACTTCCCGAAGTCGAATGGGAGGTGCCCTTTCCCGAGTTGATCAAGATGGCGCAGGCCGCCGAAACTGTTGGCTTTGACTCGGTCTGGTACGGCGACCATCTCATCTACGATCTGCCTGTTGGCGCCCGCGGGCCGTGGGAGGCGTGGACCACTCTCGCGGCGATAGCGGCCAGCACTACCACGATCGAACTTGGTCCGTTGGTGGCGTCGACGAGCTTTCATGCCCCGGCCATGCTCGCCAAGCAAGCCGCGACGGTGGATGCCATTTCGCAGGGCCGGCTGATTGTGGGGTTGGGCGCGGGGTGGAATCGGCGCGAGTACGACGCGTTTGGATTTGCGTTTGATCGCCGGGTGAGCCGGTTCAGCGAAGCCTTCACAATCATCCGTACGTTGTTGAGCGACGGAGAAATCGACTTTCACGGCCAGTTCTATGATACTGATCGCTGCGTTCTGCACCCTCGATCACCGCGTGTCGGTGGCCCGCCACTCATGATCGGGTCGATCGGGGATCGTATGCTCGACATCACCCTTCCCTATGTTGACGCCTGGAATATGTGGTGGAGTCAGTACGGCAACTCGGCGGCAGGCTTCGCCCGCGAAAAAGAGCGGGTCGATGCGTTGATAGTCGCCGCCGGTCGACCGGTGGACGATGTTGCTGCGACCGCTGCGGTGCATGTTCGTCTCCCAGGTGGAACCGGCCGGCAGATGGGCGACTACGTTGGCGATCTCGAGATAGCGCCGTTGGAGGGTTCGCCCAAAGAGTTGGCCGAGCAGTTGGCCCAATTCGAGGCTGCCGGGGCGTCTCACATCCAACTGTGCGTAGATCCGATCACCCGCGAGAGCATCGAGTTTCTGGGGGCTGCGCTCGAGGAGTTTCGCGGCTAAAACTGAACCCGATGAGACCTCAACCGATGCTTGTTGTGCACGATGTCGAAGCGGCTTCGGCGTGGTTTCAGGATGCCCTCGGATTGCGGTCGGGGCACGGCGGCGACGAGTACGAGATGTTGCTTGACGGCGACGAGTTGGTGCTGCAGTTGCATTGTTGGGACGTTCACGAACATGCCTACCTCGGCGACGTTCACGACCCGTCGAGGGGAAATGGGGTCGCAGTGTGGTTCAGCACGGATGACTTCGACGGCTTGCTGGCTCGCATCGATGGTGGTGCGGTCGATGTGGTGGACGGCCCATTGTTCAACTCCAATGCTCAACATCACGAAGTCTGGCTACGAGGGCCCGACGGTTTCCTCGTTGTCGTCTCGGGACCTCGTCTCGGTTCTAGTTGATGGTGACGTGACCCGGTAATTACCACGAGCTCGTTGGGCCGGGCCCACGCGCCGCGGCAGCGATCGCCGAGGCAACCCGCTCGAAGTCTCGGTCGAGCGACCCAAGGCTGACCCGAATGTGGTGTTCGTCGGTGAGACTGGCTCTGAACGGTGCCCCGGGGGCTACGCCAATCCCGTGGGCGGCCAAACTCACTACTGCCCGGTGTTCGTTCTCGACCGGAATCCACATGTTCAGTCCGGCGCCGGGCGTAGGAGTCAATCCGTGTCGGGCCAGCAACAGCTCAAAGCGAACCCGGCGTTCTTGGTAGCTTTCCGCGGCACTGGCCACCAGATCCTGGGTCGAGGGATCGGTGAGCATCGCGAGCAAAATTTCTTGGATCAGCCGGCTGGTCCAAGAAGGCCCGAGTTGGCGGCGCCTGACGATGTTGGCGATTGCTGCGGCCGGCCCCCCGATGGCGGCAATGCGAAGATCGGGTCCGTAGGACTTGGAAAAGCTGTGGATGTAGATCGTGTGGTCGGGGACGTGTCGGCCGACGCTGTGGATCGGGAGGCCGGTCGCTCCGGCGGAGTGATCGTCTTCCACCACCATGGTGCGCGTGCCTTTTACAAGCCCGGCAATGGCTCTCGCTCGGGCGGCTGAGGTGTGGATGCCGGTGGGGTTGTTGGCCCGGGGTTGGGTGATGATCGCCGCGGGGTTGAACGCCATCGCGTGTCGGACGGCATCGATCGCTGCCCCGTCTTGGTCGAGGGGGACCCCGATCACTCGCGCTCCGGCCAACTCGAGCATGTCGAGCACGGGCGGAAACGTCGGATCTTCCACCACGACAGCGTCGCCGACGCCGACCAGTTCCCCGATGACTCGATCGAGCGCATCCTGGGCGCCATCGACGACAGTGATTTCTTCGGATTCGAACGGAGCTCGACGGCGCAATTCCTTTTCGAGAGCAACGACCACAGGAGGGTCGAGGTACGACGTGATGGAGACGTTGGCGTGAATCTGATGCAGGACCGGACCGAGCGGCGGCAAGAGGCTGCGGTCAGGGGTACCGGTGCTCAGGTCGAGTTCGATGGTTCCGGGAGCGACCGGGACTTGCCAGTGGCGCCCGCCGACGCCAACTCGGGTGGACCTAACTGTTGTCCCGCGTCGGCGGTCGGTGTTGATGGTGCCGTGTGACTGGAGGATGCGCCACGCATCAGAGACTGTGTTGGCGCTCATTCCCAGGCGGGCCGCCAAGGCCCTCACGGTGGGCAGTTTGTTGCCCGCGGCTATCTGCCCCTCGGTGATGAGCGACCCGATGGCGACCACGATTCCCTGTGCTGACCGCTCCTCGAGCCTGGCTTCTATGAGCTGTTCCATGCGTCAGAGTCCTTGTTCCAACATTTTGTATACTACAAAGAGAGTCTTGTAAAGATAGTGTCAGGTCAAATACGCTTGGCGAGAGACGGCAAACCCCTAGCCGCCGAACCCGGAGGGCCGACGATGGCTGCCAATGCCGAACTTCTCAAGCGCTACCGCGCCGTCTTTCCCGGTTATGTCAAACCGCTTTACGGCGAGCCGATCTCGATCGACCGCGGCGAGGGCGGTTACGTGTGGGACCTCGAAGGCGAGCGGTATCTCGACTTCTTCGGCGGGGTGCTCACCACCATGATCGGGCACAGCAATCCCGACGTGGTTGCCGCGGTGCAGGCCCAAGCGGCCAAGGTCATGCACACGTCCACTCTGTACTTGTCCGAACCCATGATCGAGTTAGCCGAGGAGATCGCCGCGGCCTCGGGGATCCCCGATGCTCGCGTGTTCTTCACCACGTCGGGAAGCGAAGCAAACGACACCGCGATCTTGTTGGCGACGAGTTACCGAAAGTCAAACCAGGTCCTGGCCATGCGCAACAGCTACCACGGCCGTTCGTTCACCACTCAGGCCATCACGTCTCACTCGTCATGGTCGTCTACCAGCCTGTCGGGACTCTCGGTCAACTTCGTGCAAGGCGCGTATCGCCTCCGGAGCCCGTTTCGCGATATGGACGATGCCGATTTCACCGAAGCGTGTGTAGAGGACCTCCAGCAAGTGATCGACATGATGACGGCGGGCGATGTGGCCTGCCTGATCGCCGAACCGATCCAAGGGGTCGGAGGGTTTGCTACTCCACCAGATGGATTCTTCGGCGGTTTCCAAAAGGTTCTCTCGAACCACGGCATCTTGTTTGTCAGCGACGAAGTGCAGACCGGATGGGGCCGAACCGGCGAACACTTCTGGGGCTATCAGGCCCACGACATCGTGCCCGACATGCTCACCTTTGCCAAGGGCGTCGGCAACGGCATCACCCTTGCCGGAGTCGTGGCCCGAGCCGAGATTACCGACACGATCACCGCTCATTCGTTCAGCACCTTTGGTGGTAACCCGCTGTCTGCTTCGGCCGGGTTGGCCACCTTGCGTCACGTCCAGGCCAACGATTTACAGGGCAACGCCCTCGCGATGGGCAACCGCCTCAGCGCCGGGCTCCAGCCGGTCGTTGATAGCCACGACTGGATCGCCGAACTGCGCGGCAAAGGCCTCATGCAAGCCATCGAGACCGTGCAACCCGGTTCAAACGAGCCCGACGGAGCGCGAGCCGACGCCATTCTCGAAGGCTGCAAGAACCGAGGCTTGCTGGTCGGCAAAGGCGGGCTTTATGGCAACGTCATCCGTATCACGCCGATGCTCGATGTCAGCGAGGACGAAATCGACGAAGGAGTCGCCATCATCGTGGCGGCTATCGAATCAGTTAGCTAGACCGGTCGCCGGGGCAACACTCAACCCCGCCGAACTATTGAGGAGTACTCGTGAACACAATTGGTCATCTCATTGACGGCAAACGAGTCGACGGCACATCGGGGCGCTCGTCGGCAGTTTTCAATCCCGCGACCGGCGATCAAACCAGCGAACTGGCTCTGGCCTCGCTCGACGAAGTCGACATCGCCGTTGCGTCGGCCAAAGCGGCCTTCGAGACGTGGAGCAAAGTAAGCGTCGCCCGACGGATCAAACTCATGTACGCGTTTCGCAATCTGGTGGTCGAGCACGCCGACGAAGTTGGTCGCCTTCTGACTGCCGAACACGGCAAAGTCCTGAGCGACTCCGCCGGCGAAGTCGCCCGTTGCATCGAGAACATCGAGTTTGCTTGCGGGCTGGCCGAGCACCTCAAAGGGAATCTCAACGAGTCGGCCTCCACCGGTGTCGACGTCTACACCGTGCGCCGCCCGCTCGGGGTCGTGGCCGGGATCACTCCCTTCAACTTTCCGGTGATGGTTCCTTTGTGGATGGCCCCCAACGCCATTGCTTGCGGTAACACCTTTGTGTTGAAGCCCTCAGAGCGAGACCCATCGGCCCCAATGCGGTTGGCCGAACTGTTCCAAGAGGCCGGCTTTCCCCCCGGGGTGTTCAACGTCGTCAACGGCGACAAGGTTGCGGTCGACCGCCTGCTCGAACATCCCGACGTCAAAGCCGCGAGCTTTGTCGGCTCAACCCCGATCGCCAAGTACGTCTACAGCACCGGAACCTCACACGGGAAACGAATCCAAGCTCTTGGCGGGGCCAAGAACCACATGGTCGTGCTCCCCGATGCCGACATCGACTTGGCAGCGGACTCGGCGGTCTCGGCCGCCTACGGTTCGGCCGGCGAACGGTGTATGGCTATCTCGGTTGTCGCAGCGGTGGGAGACGTGGCCGACCCGCTTGTCGACGCCATCAAGGTTCGCATGGAAAAGCTGGTGATCGGCGATGGCACCGACCCAGCTTCAGAAATGGGGCCGCTCATCACCCGTGAGGCTCGCGATCGCGTTGCCGGCTACGTCGGGGGAGCAGCCGACGACGGCGCCACCGTGGTGGTCGACGGTCGCGACGCCCACTTCGAGAACGACGGAAACTTCATCGGTGTCAGCCTGCTCGATCACGTCACCACCGACATGGACGCGTACCGCGACGAGATCTTCGGTCCGGTTCTCGGCGTGGTTCGCTGCGACACTTACGCCGAGGCCGTCAATCTCATCGCCGACAATCCGTGGGGTAACGGGGCGGCGATCTTCACCCGCGACGGTGGAGCGGCTCGGCAGTTCCAAGAGGATGCCGACGCCGGAATGGTCGGAATCAACGTGCCGATCCCCGTGCCGGTTGGTTACCACTCTTTTGGTGGGTGGAAAGACTCGTTGTTCGGCGACATAACCATGTACGGACCAGAGGGCGTCAAGTTCTACACGCGCCCGAAAGTGATCACCAGCCGCTGGCCTGATCCAGCCGGGAGCGCAGTCGACCTGGGTTTCCCCACCAACCACTAGGGGCTTCCCGAATTGGCGCTGGCCAACGCCGTCGCCATCGACGACGACCAAGATCGCGAGATTGTCGAGTCGGACATCGCCTCGGAACCGTGGTTTGGGATACGAAGTTAGACCGCGGCCGCCAGTTCGGTGAACAACTCCACTCCGGCTTCGGTCTCGGGGTAGACCAGTTGGATTCGTAACTCGTCGGTGGTCGCAGTACGCGCCGCGGTGAACTGGGCACTGATTGTGACAGTCGGGACGATCGTGCCGTTCATTCGAAAGTGCGGGCAGGTGACCAGGCTCGACCCGACCGAGTTGGGTCGAGGGGTCCCGGTTAGCGACCGGCGAGCGTGCTCGATGAGTTCGCTGAGCTCCTCGCTATCGGGATGGTTGGCGGCGTCCTGACGCAGCCGGGCCAGCCCGTTCCAAGCCACTGCGTCCCAATTGTCGATCATGGCCTGGAGCTTCCCCCCAAACATCATCCGAACCATGTTGGGGTCGGCGGGGTCGAGCATCGCCGAAGCACTTTGGTTGGCCAATACGACGTTCCAGCAGCGATCAAGAACGAACGCCGGGAAGGGCATGTGCTTGCTCAACATGGCATCGAGTGCGAACCGGAATGTCGCCAGGTTCGGGTCCTCGAGCGATCCGCTGGTGTAGGGCGCCGAGATGCCCGCGCCTTCGAAAAGGCTGTTCCGCTCCCTGATCGGTATTTGAAGGGCATCGCATAGCCGATCGACCATTCCGGCCGACGGTCGGCTACGGCCGGTCTCGAGGAACGAGATGTGACGGCTGGTGCTGTCGGCCGCCGCCGCAAGGTTGAGCTGGCTCATTCCCCGGTGGGATCGCCAATGCCGCAGCTCTCGACCGAAAGGACTCAAGGTGACGTTCATGGTCACACTTTGATCCATAGAACCGCGCTACGCCGATTCCTCAATAGGGAATCGTCAAACGTCGGCATTTGTGGTCGAGTCATCTTCCTCGCAGCCGTTTCAGGCTGCCAAACCAGAAAGCAACTTCAACATGGCTGTCCAATTGATCATCATGGCGACGCGTAACCCCGACTCAGACGACGACTACGCCGCGTACGCAGAGGTCGCGGTGCCAATCATGATGGCCGCCGGCGGCAAGTTCACCGGCCAGTTCGCCCGCATCGACGAGCTCGCCGGAAGCGGCGGCCCTCAGGCGGTGGCGATAATGGAGTTCGACGATGAGGCCGCGGTTCGAGCTGCGATCACGAGTCCCGAGTACACCGCCACGATCCCTCATCGCGACAAGGCGTTCGAGCGTTTCAACATCATGCTCGCAGCCGCACCACCGGCGAACTGACCCGTCCCATCGCGATGGCCGAAATTTGACAGTCGTATCGACCCTTGCGGCCGCGACGATGCTGCGAACAACGCTAATAACGACGGGGTTTTGTCCGACGGTTCTCGTGTGAGGCGACGGATTGCGCTGACGTTACTCGTGCTGGTCGCGATGGGTTCGGTGGTAATGGCCGCGTTTAGCGGGACGATCGTGGAGGCCCGGACACGCCATCGCCATGTTGGGCCGCTGTTGGTGGCCGACGTCGCGGGGTTCACCAAGATTGGGTTTACGGACGAGCATCTCGTGATCGTCAATGTGCTTCCGGCCGAACGGATGTATACCCAAGACGAGTTCGACCACGAACATCCAACCGTGGGCGAGTTGGCGCTACACGGCGATGGTTCACCGATGGGAAGTCAGGGCCGTCACGTTGAGGCCCACTTGTACGACCGGGCAACTGGCCTGCCAGTTGCCGAACCCATACCTGTGCTCGAGCTGATTCGTCACGACACCAACGAGGTCGTGCCGATCGGCTCGGTGCTGATGCAAGACGTCTCGATCGGTGCTCCTGACATCCACTTTGGCGACAATGTGCAACTCCCCGGTGGGATTGCCATCACCGTGCGGGTCGATTTGGGTGATGGCAAGGAGGTGGTCGTCGATGGGCATCTTGACTGACGCCGGACGAGTGGTCCGAGACCTGCCCGTCGGTCGAAAGTTGGCCGTCGGGTTTGGCGTGGTGGCGGTCGTCGTAGTCACGCTTGTTTCGTCGATGTTTGTGGCGATCAACGGCCTTGGTACGGCGGCCGAAAACGGCCGGGCCGCCAACGCCCGCCACGACGCGGCGCGGTCGCTTCAGCACGCCGCTGCGGTGATGAGGGGTAATCAACTCTCATATGTTGCGGCCAACGGAAACGGACGTCAGGCGTTCGAATCGAGTACCAGCTCGTTTGAAGTTGCGCTAGACGATCTTCGTACTCACGCCCAAACGCCGGTTGAGGCCGCGCTGATCTCCAAGATCGCCACCGGTTATCAGACGTTTTTGTCGACTGATCAGTTTGTCTGGGCCGCCGTGCAAGATGGTGAGCACCATGTTGCTCGCAACTTCACCTTGGGAGCCGCATCGCTCGACTTTGGATTCATGGCCGCCGATGGCGACCTGTTTGCCGAGCAGGCTCTGATGGATCAGTTGGAGGCGGCCGAAGAGACCGCTCATGTCCAAGACGAAATACGGCTTCGCGCCGCAGCGATGGGTCTGCTGGCCCTCACGTTGGTCGCCGGTGCCAGTTGGTACATAACCGGCCTTATTCGCAACCCGCTTCTGTCTCTGCAGTTGGCGGCCGACGAGGCCGCGGCCGGCGACCTGTCGGCGGTGGCCGAGGTGCGAGGTGAGGACGAGACCGGCAAGCTCGCCCACGCGTTCAACACCATGCTGCGGGAGTTGCGCTCTCGCGAACAGGCCCTTCTCGAGGAACACCGAAAGCAGCAACGAGGACGCGAGCTGCATACCGCGTTGGAGTTGGCATCGAGTGAAGACTCGGTCTTCGATGTCGTCAAACGTTCGCTTCGCGGCGACGAGCGCAGCACCGAGCTGCTCCTGGCCGAAAACTCACGAGCTCATTTCACTCAGGCTGTGGTGGCTGGTCCCGATCCCAGCGGCCCTGGCTGTGGGGTGTCTTCGGCTTACGATTGTCCTGCTGTGAGGTCGGGCAAATCGATGTTCTTTGCCGATGCTGAAGCACTCGATGCGTGCCCGCACCTCGCTAATCGAGACAACGGGCCGTGCTCTGCTGCTTGTGTGCCGGTGAGCTTCATGGGTCGCTCGATCGGCGTCTTGCACTCGACGGGCCCGAACGGGGTCGAGCCGTCACCAGAAGTGAGCGAGGGTTTGCGTGCGTTGGCCGATGCCGCGGGAGAGCGGATCGGCGGGCTGAGATCGAAGGCTCGAACCAAACGTCACGCCACTACCGACAGCTTGACCGGTCTTCCCAACCGTCGGACCTTCGAAAGCCGGGCCCGAGCGATGCATCGCGACGGCCATCCGTTCACGCTGGTTATGGCTGACCTCGACCATTTCAAACTGTTGAACGACACTTACGGTCACGAGGCCGGCGATCGGGCCCTTCGGCTGTTTTCTGAAGTGTTGCTGGAGACGATTCGAGAAGGTGACGCGGCATCTCGCTGGGGCGGTGAGGAGTTCACGATTGCCCTGTCCGACACATCCCCCGATGCCGCTGAGGAGCTGCTCGAACGGCTCGCCGACACGTTGACGACTCAAATCGCGGCTACAGGGATTACCCCTTTCACCGCCAGCTTCGGGTTTGTCGATGCGGGGGCCTGCCCGAACTTCGAGTCGGCTATTCGGTTGGCTGATGGTGCCCTATACGAAGCCAAGGCCAACGGCCGAGCCCGTGCTGTGAAAGCCGAAGCGGCTAGCGCTCGACTACTCACGCCGCTTCAGGTGGACCCGGCCGCCGACGAAGACGATTTGGTGGGCCGTATCGAGTAGAACTCGTCGCTCCCTTGGTGTAGCGGGGACTATTCCCGACTAAACAGGCGCCATGACTGACTCGTCCACCAGCCTCCGATCAACCGTCAACGAAGATGGCACGGTCCGTCTCGCCCTTGTTGAGGAGCCGATCGCCAAGCCTGGCCCCGACGAAGTGGTGGTGGCGGTGGAAGCGGCGCCAATCAACCCATCCGATCTGGGCCTGCTGTTCGCGGGCGCCGCCCCCAGCTCGCTCAGTTCTGACGGCGACTCGCTGGTCGCTCGGCTGGGAGACGGGGCCTTGCATGCCAACCGCTCCCGCCTCGGGCAGTCGTTGGCCGCGGGGAACGAAGGTTCGGGCCGGGTAATCGCGGCTGGGTCGTCGGAGTCGGCGCAGGCCCTTTTGGGCAAGCGGGTCGCCGCGCTGAGCGGAGCGATGTACGCAACCCACTCGACGGTTTCCACGATGATGTGTATCGAGATGCCCGAATCGGTGTCAGCGGCGCAAGCCGCGTCGAGTTTCGTGAATCCCCTCACTGCTTTGGGTATGACCGAAACCATGCGCATCGAAGGCCACACCGCCCTCGTGAACACCGCCGCTGCTTCCAACCTCGGTCAGATGCTGCAACGAGTCTGTCTCGCCGATGACATTGCGTTGGTCAACGTTGTCCGCCGAGGCGAACAGGCTGAGTTGCTTCGCTCTCAGGGAGCCGAGTGGGTGGTCACTTCCTCGGCCGACTCGTTCCGCGACGACTTGACCGAAGCTCTGGCGGCCACGGGCGCCACGATCGCGTTTGACGCGATCGGCGGCGGCGAACTGGCCGACACGATTCTTGGGGCCATGGAGTCTGCTGCTTCCCAGGACGCGGCGTTCAGCCGCTACGGATCCGACACCCACAAGCAGGTTTACATCTACGGTGGCCTTGATCGTTCCGCTACACCACTCACCCGAAGCTACGGAATGTCGTGGGGCGTCGGGGGCTGGTTGTTGTCGCCGTTCCTGAGCCGCATTGGGCTTGAAGGGATCGTGCGGTTGCGTGACCGAGTGGCCGCCGAGATAACCACTACGTTCGCCAGCCATTATGCCGAGGCGATCACCTTGGAAGAGATGCTCAATCCCGAGATTGCTCGCCGCTACGCAGTACCCGCCACCGGCGAGAAACATCTGGTCGCCAACGTGACCGATATCACTTGATCAGATAGTGGGCATCTGATCAACTGACGGTCAGACACGTGCGGCGGTAGATGTACTGCACGGGTCCAAACGGAGTTCACGGCGGACTCCTGGATATTCATCTGAACGGAGATATCTCATGAGACGTGTTCTTGCAGGCCTTTTCGCGCTCGGCGCGATCTTGAGTGCGAGCTTGGCCCAACCAGCAATAGCTGATGACCGCAGCCCAATATTTGCCGCTGGGGGTGTGATGGCCGGCTCCACCAACGGCATGTCGTTCGCCCCTGACGGCACCCTGTGGGTAGCCAACGTGTTGGGTTCAACCATCACCCAAATCGATCCGGACAGTGGCGAGATCCTGTCGCGGCTTACCGCCGCGGACAGCGTGTTCTTCCCCGACGATGTCGTAGTTGCACCTGATGGCGCCATGTACTGGACCGACATCGGTCTTGGGACGGTGTTCAAGCGCTTTCCGGGTGGGCCATCGTTCCCGCTGTTGGCGATTCCGTCCGGGCTCAACTCCGCCAACCCGCTGGTCCTGACCGACGACGGTCGACTCTTCGCCGCGGGATGCTACGGCGGTGATCCGTTGGGTAACTCGATGGTCGAGATCGACCCAGTCAACGGGGGCATCATCAATACCCTCTTCGGCCCTGTGCCTGGTTGTGCATCCAACGGGATGTCGTCAAGCAACGGCTCGCTGTATGCGCCGCAGCCGTTCAGCGACCAGGTGCTGCGCGTCGACCCCGACACTGGCGCCACCGAACCAGTAACGACGGGTTGGCCGATCCCGATCGGCACCGCCGTTGACTCCAGCGGTAGCCTTTATGCGTTGGCTCAAGGTGTTGGCGAGGTTGTGCGGATCGACCTCAGCAACCCCGACACTGCCAACAATCGCACCGTGATTGCCGAGATTCCGGTGGGTTGGGCGGACAACATTGCGATCAGTGGTGATGATCGGATATTTATCTCGAGCGCCAGTGACTCCACCGTTGCCGAGGTGCTCGCCAGCGGAGAGCTCCGCACTGTGGTCCCCGGCCAATTCGAGCTAACCAATGGCGTCGCCGTCATCGATGACACGTTGTACACCGGGAATCTTGGCGGCCTGTGGGGATGGGATCTCGAGTCGCGCCAGCAGACGAGCATATGGCGAGCGGCCTTTGGTCTCACCCCATTTCCGCCGACCACGAGCCTCGTCTCTTGGGACGAACAGTTGGTTCTGATGTCCATTATCAGCGGTCAGATAGTGCTCTGGGACCCCATTGCCAACACCGCTACTGCCGGGGCTCTGCTGTCGGGTCCTATCGATGCTTTGCCCTTCGACGACGGTCTTCTCGTTACCTTGGCGACTGGTGAAGTCCTTCGACTATCTCGTAGCCTCGAGGTGATCGAGGTGGTAACGACGGTGCCTGGGGCGGTTGGGCTGGCGGCCGACGATGACGACGTCTACGTAACCGACCACGATGACGGCACGGTTGTTCGGATCATCGAAGACGGCGTCGTTTTGGATGTTCAGGCCACGCTGGCGAGTGGGCTGGCGGGACCCGAAGGGCTAGATGTCGACGACGACATCATGTATGTGGTCGAGGCGGGCGCCCAGTCGCTAACAGCCATCGAGCTCAAGACCGGTACACGAACGACCATTGCGTCCAGCCTCGGCTTTCAATTCCCCAGCCCGCTGAGTTCGTTCGGATGGCTCAACGATGTGACCGTTGCCGAAGACCACGTTTATGTAAACGCTGATCGGTCCAACGTCATCTACGAGTTCGACACTATTGACGACGACGATCATCATGACGACGACCACCATGATGATTGAGACCGTGCAGGTAGTTGATTATCGGGTCTAGAACGGTTTGACCGCCGGGGTCGCGTCAACAACGACGCGAACCCCGGCTGCATCTGACTTGATGGTGATGCCATACTGGGGCCGTGCCCTTGATGCCTGTGCTCTCGACGACCGTTCCCTCGACGACCGTGATCTTGGCGACCGTCGCACCTGGCGTTTAGTCCCAAGGCGGCGAGATGGCTGGTGGTCTTGTTGGATTGTTGGACGATGTGGCGGCGTTGGCGAAGCTGGCGGCCGCGTCGATCGACGACGTGGGCGCCGCGGCAAGCCGCGCCAGCGTCAAAGCAGCCGGGGTGGTTATCGACGACACCGCTGTCACCCCGACCTACGTGCGTGGGTTAGCCGCCGAACGCGAACTCCCGATTATCAAGAAAATCGCCGTTGGTTCAATACGCAACAAGTTGCTGATGATCCTTCCCGCGGCACTAGTGCTGAGCGAGGTCGCGCCAACGCTTGTCGAACTCATCTTGATCTTCGGCGGTCTGTTTCTCAGCTACGAGGGGGCCCACAAGATCGTTCACGCGTTGAAGCACGACAACCACGATCACGACGTGCCGGCGGTCGCGGTGGGCCCCGATGCCGAGGCCGCCACGATCGCGGGCGCGGTGCGCACCGATTTCATCTTGTCGGCGGAGATCATGGTCATCTCGCTCAAGGAAGTGATTGACGAAGGATTTGTGGCCCGCGCCGCGATCTTGGTCGTTGTGGCGATCGTAATCACCGCCGTCGTTTACGGGCTGGTGGCGTTGATCGTCAAAATGGACGACATCGGTTTGTCGATGGCCGGTCGCGAGTCCTCGTTCTCAAAGAAGGTAGGGCGGATGCTCGTGCTTGGCATGCCCAAGGTCCTGACGTGGTTGTCAGTCGTTGGCACCGCGGCGATGGTGTGGGTCGGAGGGCACATACTCGTTGTGGGCGCTCACGAGCTGGGATGGGATTGGGCCTACAACCTTCTCCACGACGCCGAATCGGCGGTCCACGACATCGGCGGTATCGGCGGCGTGCTGGCGTGGATGGCCAATACCTCGCTTTCCGCGGTTGTCGGTTTGGCAGTCGGTTTGATTGTCACCGCGGTCGTGGCCGGGCTGCTTCGGCGGTTCGAGAGCCGTCAGTCGTCGTCTTCTTCTTCGTGATCGTCGTCTTCGTGATCGTCGCCGCCTCGCTCGCCTTGTTCGGACAACCGCGGTGTGGCTCGCAGGCCCTCGACGAGGGTCGACCATTCGGCGTCGCTGAGGTTGGCTTCGCCATTTAGGCCGAACAACGTGAAATAGGCCGGAGGCATTTCCCCCTCGAGGATGACTTCGAGTGTGTCGCCCCCTTCGCCATGGCCGCGGTCGAACTCGGAGTAGTTGATCTCGTCGCGACCCTCGTTGACGTGGTTGGTGATCACCCACGAAATGGGGGCTACGTCGGAGTACCACGGCCAGTCGACTTCGTTGCTGTGGCACGCATAGCAGGCTCTAACCATAAGGTCGCGTGTTTCGGGCGTGGCCCACTGAGGCTCCGCGGTAACCGCGGGGTTGGAGTGGGCCCGACCGTACGGAACAAGCTGCATCAGACCAAACGCCGCAACCAACAGCACCGCGCCGTTAGCGGCAAGGGTTCGAGTTCGGGTGGGCGACGGTGGCCGTTGTCGTCTCACTTCTGTCCATATCGCTGCCGCGGTTGCCAACGCGACGATCGCCACCACGAAACCAAGGTTGAGTCCGATCGTGCCCATTGCGGCGGCGACCACGACCGTGGCGAACACTCCGGCGCTCACTACGGGGCGTCCGGGGATACTGCGGTTTGGGTTGTTGCGGGGCGAAGCCATGATCAGTGCGCCGGTTCTAGTAGAGAAAGATACTCGGCCCTGGTTGGGCAAAGCGGTGCGTCGGGTCCATCAGGTGTGAGCTGATCGACTCGGTCGATCAGTGCTGGTGCGCAGACTTCGGTTCTTGTTCGGTAGAGCAGGAAGGTGTCGAGAAATGGCCGCAGCAGCTCTGGATCTTTCGTCATGGCTGTTGTTATTGAGTCGAAGGTACGAAGCGATTCGTCCTCAGCGGGGTGCGCGCCTCCTTCGATCTCGGCTTGTATCTGACCGAGTCGATGACGGTCGCTCGTAACCGTGTCGTCGAACCACGGCCGCACCACCCGCTCGGTAATTTCGTGCCACTGACGCACGAAACCGACGGCATCGCTGGGGTCGCCGTCGCGGATGTGATCTCGTAATGCGACCGAGTGGAGCAAACCAATGGACGCACCACGGCCGACCGAGGGGTTGGTGCAGGCCCATGCATCGCCGACGGCAACCAATCCAGACGCGACCGGTTCGCCATCCACCACAAAGTTGCGCACCCGGTCCTGGATGCCGGCCATTATCTCGACGTCGGTGATCGGCGTTCCATCGTGCCAGTGAGCCACCAGAGGTAGGGATCGCCACACCCGCTCGAAGGTGTCGTTGTCTTTGAGCTTGCGCATTGGTTTGTCTTCGGCGCTCACGACAAACCCACAAAACCAATGGCCGGCATCGGCCGCCAACGTGAGGGTAGAGATCGAGCCGTAGTGTTGCAGCCCTCCTCCAAAACTGAACGGTAGGGAGCCATCTTCGGACTTGAATGTTCGGCCGTAGTAGGCAAATCCCGAGTCCTCTTTGTGATCCTCGGGGATGGCCAGGCCGGCGTCGTCAAGCAAACGAGGCAAAGCCGAATTGCGCCCGCTGGCGTCGATGACGAGATCGGCGGTGAACTCTTCGTTGGTTGAGGTGACCAAACCCCGTACGTGACCGGTGCGATCGGGATCGAGAAGGAGCCGATCTGCTGCGAGGCCCCGTCGATAGGTGACACCAGCCGCTTGTGCGCTACGGGCGATCGTGGCCTCGACCATCGGACGACGCCCGCTGATGTAGGTGAAACGTTCGTCGCCGTCTTGAGCACCACCCGACATCTCGTCGGGGATCCCTTCGACAATGTTGACTTCGAGCGCTCCTTGTTTGCGCAGGGCGTCGACAACCTCGGGCAACTCGCGTAACAAAACGGTACGAAACCGCGGCAGGAATAGATGGCCCATGTGGAACTGGCGGACACTGCGCCGATCCCAGTCGTTCCATGCAGCTTCGGGGTCGGCGGGCGGTTCGGCCGCGTCGCGCTCGACAATGGTCACGGTGTGTCCGTCTTTGGCCAACAGCATCCCCGTTAGTGAGCCGCAGACTCCTCCGCCGATAATCAACACGTCCATGGGCTCAGCCTCCTGGCTGCAAGATTGTGCCAACACTAGGCGACGCGGTGCCAGCAAGATGATCCAGGTAGGTCGCTCGCACTGCCTCGGAGCCTGACTGGTATTGCACGCTGAGCGCGCCGCGGAGGCGTTCGACAAAAGGAAGCCATGCCTCGCCGAGGTCGTGGTCTAGATCGTCGGCGCCACGGTTGGCGGCGAGTTCTTCGATGATGGTCGGGGCGAAGAAGAACTCCGGCGTCGGACCAGGTAGCGGAGCGCTTTCGTCGGCTCCGGCATCCCAATGGGTTCCGCCGATACGAGACGAATACGCCAAACGATCGGTGAGCTGCTCGTGAACGGCACGCACCACCGCGGCGTCGCCGGCAAAGTCGATCAGTACGGCAGAACCGTCGGCCAAGGATTCTCCATCAGCGAGTTGGTCGTAGCTGATGACTTGGTCGTAACACCCGAGGTTCTCGACAAACTCGACATTGGAATCAGATGTGAGTCCGACTACGCGGAGGCCCTCGCGGCGATCGATCAAGTGGGCGGCGGCGATGGCGGTCTTGGATGATGCACTTGTGGCTATGACCGTCGAAGCATCGAAGAAGTTCTTGTCGGCGAGAAAAACATCGATCACGAAACCGGTCATGAAAAGCGGCCGCAGCAGCATCTGCTGCGGTTCGAGGTCGCTCGAGTACAGCTGGTCGCCGGTCGTGAACGAGTAGCGGTTGTAGGTCGGTGGCAACACGCTGCGGTGGCTCACCGCGTCAACAAAGTAGGTGTCGGTAACGCGCCCCGGGGTGACAATCAGCTCGGTCGACATAGGAAGGTATCCGTAGACGCGGGCCCCTTCGGTCAGCCCTTCGGCTTTGGACTCGACGACGTCGGCGAATCCCCACACCGGTACCCGCCCCCAATTGGTGTCGTCACCTTGATCGGGCACAGGGAAGAAGTTCCAGTAGCCGATCATGTCGCCGAACACCGCGTAGGTGATGTTGTTGGCCGTGAAACCAAATGCATCGACCCGGAGCCGCGCTTCACCGCCGTCGAGCGCTCGGGGCGCGGTGTTGACAACGGTGGTGTTGGTCAGATTGTTGCGGTCGACGAGGAAGTCCCATGAAGTCATTAGCGGCCTGTTCTGATTGGTGCGGTCGAGACCGCGACAGTGGCACAGTTCGGCGGCGTTTGTCACAAACGGGACCAAGGTCCCTATGCGTAAGTGGCGTGTAGGCGGAGCCTGTGATCGTGCTTGCCGCATTCGGATTCCCCAACGTCATCCTCGCCACCGCCGCTGCCTTGGCAGTCTGCCTAGTCGCCCGACGGCGGGTGTTCGGCGCCAACGAACGAACCGCTACTTCTTGGTTGGATGCTTGGCTCAAGGCGTTCGTGATCGTTGTCTTGGTCGTGTTCTTCACGATTTACGTGCCCTCATACGTTGTGCAGACATCAACCGTGTCGGGCATGGACGGTGTTGCGCGTGATCTGATCGGCACGACCGTGTGGGGTGTCGGCATGCTCGCGGCGATGGTCACGCTCCGGCTCGCTCACAAAGAAAAGCGCGTCTGATGGCTGCTCCCGACGAGACCGAACTCGCCTACTTCGATGCCAACATTCCTTGTCTTGCCGCGTGCCCGGTTCATACCAACGCCGGGATGTACGTCGCGGCGATAGCCGACGGTGACGACGAACTGGCGTACCTGACGGCCCGGATGCCGAATCCGTTTGCTTCGGTGTGCGGCCGGGTGTGTGCGGCGCCGTGTGAAGATGCGTGCCGTCGAGGCCAAATCGATCAGCCCATCGCTATTCGGGCGCTCAAACGCTACGTAACCGAACAGTTCGGCCCGGAGGCCGATGATGGGGAGCACTGGCGGCAAGTGGCCGCCCCGCCACCGGTCAACCTTCCGTACAGCGTTGGCATCGTGGGTGGGGGTCCGGCTGGGCTTGCGTGTGCCCACGACCTTCGACGGTGGGGTTATCGGGTCACGCTCTATGAAGCGACCGAGAAGCTCGGCGGTGCGATGTGGCTTGGCATCCCCGAATACCGTCTCGACCGTGAGGTCTTGGCCCGTGATGTAGCGGCCATTGTCGACCTTGGCGTCGACGTCGAATACGAGACAAAGCTTGGGGTGGACGTGTCGCTCGACGAGCTACGCGACCGCCATGATGCGGTTTTCCTGTCGATCGGAGCGACGCTGGGTCGCGGTCTCGACATCGAAGGCGCCGAAGCCGATGGGGTCTTCAAGGCCATCGAGTTCCTCATCAACATGAACCGCGGTTTTCAGGTAGATGTCGGTGAACGAGTCGTTGTCGTTGGTGGCGGTGATGTGGCGATGGACGCTGCTCGAACCGCGCTGCGCGCTGCTGACTACGATGCCGCGGCATCTGACGGCACCGCTGGCCCACAACGTTCGTCGTTCACCGAGGCCATCGATGTTGCGCGTTCCGCAGCGCGAGCCGGCGCCCGGGACGTAACGGTCGTGTCGCTCGAATCGCGAGAAGAGATGCCCGCGCACGAGTTCGAAATCGAAGAAGCCGGAGAGGAAGGGATCTCCTTTGTGGCTCGACGCGGCCCCGCTCGCGTCGTCGTTGAGGATGGTCGAGTCGCAGGTCTCGAAACCATCGGTGTCAAACGGGTCTTCGATGAGGATCATCGTTTCAGCCCGGAGTTCGACGACTCTGACCGTCGTACTTTCGACGCTGACACGGTGATCCTCGCAATTGGCCAGGCCATAGATCTCGACGCTCTTGGTGACGGTGGTCCAGAGGTGAGTCCTCGGCGTACCATCAAAGTTGACGACGCGACCGGCACGACTTCGTTGGCCAACGTTTGGGCAGGCGGCGACGCCGCAAAAGGGCCACGAACGCTCATTGATGCGGTGGCCGACGGCCGCCGATCGGCCGCCAACATTCACCAGTCATTCGGAGGCGAAGTCGATTCCGAGCGACCCGGCAAGATGGTTCGCCTGGAGCAGTTTCATCGTCTCGATGATCTTTACGACCGCGGCACTCGCGTCGACGTCCCTACTCTTGGGACCGGCCGGCGAATGGGTCTGGCCGAGGTCGAGACCGGGTTCACGCCCGACCAGGCGCGCTGCGAGGCATCGAGATGTCTGCGGTGTTTCGCCAACATCATGCTCGACACCGACCGGTGTGTGCTGTGTGCGTTGTGCGTCGACGTCTGCCCGCTTGATCTCATTTCGCTGGTGCCGTCAGAAGAAGCTGACCCCGAATACGGCGGTGGCACCGCTCTCTTGCTCGACGAGACGGCCTGCATCCGCTGCGGCCTGTGCATCGAACGTTGTCCTCCTGACGCTTTGTCGATGGGGATGTGGACAGGAATAGGAGTCCCCGAATGGACCTGACAGACGAGACAACAGGCGTTGTCGCTCGACTCAGGCGCACCCCCGTTGGAAGATCAATATTTCGATCGCCATCCAGGGTTACGCCACGAGATCGCGCCGCTGGCCACTGGTCGAGCTTTCTGCTTCACATCTACCCGGTCAAGGTCCGTCGAGCTGAGCTCAGCTACAAGTACTCCTGGTATCTCGGCGTGATCTCAACGGTCTTGCTAGGAAGCCTTGTTGTTTCCGGCATCTATCTGATGTTCTTCTACGTCCCGTCGCCCAACCAGGCTTACGGCGACATTCAGACGCTGCAGACTCAGGTGACGTTCGGCCAATACATCCGCAACGTTCACCGATGGTCGGCTCATTTGATGGTGCTGGCGGTGGCAATGCACATGGCGCGGGTTTTCTATCGCGGCGCCTACAAGGCTCCTCGCCAGTTCAACTGGGTCATCGGCGTGATGCTGCTGGTATTGACGCTCCTGATGTCGTTCACCGGCTACTTGTTGCCGTGGGATCAGCTCGCCTATTGGGCGGTAACCGTGGGCACCCAAATGGCCAGTTATGTCCCGCTGATCGGTGGTGACGTTCAACGCACGATGCTCGGCGGTTCGGTAGTCGGCGCGTCCACGCTGTTGCGCTTCTACGTCTTGCATGTGGCGGTGTTGCCGTCGGCAATCGTGTTTGTGCTCATGATCCACCTCTGGCGCTGGCGCAAGGACTCGATGCTTGAACTCGACCGCCTGGTCGACCCCGCTGAGGAGGACCAAGATGTCTGAAACAACCGCAAACGGTCGACGAGTCCTTGGCATCGTGCCAGGCAAGCCGGCGGCCGGTGACCGCAAAGAACCAGAGGATCAAGATCTGGTGATGGTTTGGCCCCATCTGTTGGTCCGTCACGCCGTCGCGGCGCTGAGCGTGGTGGTGACGGTTCTTCTCGTCTCGGTGTTTTTCGATGCACCGTTGCGGGCCGTAGCCAACCCCACTGAGACGCCAAACCCCGAAAAAGCGCCATGGTACTTCGCGGCGCTCCAAGAGCTTCTGTCGCACTTCCACCCGTTGATCGCTGGTGTTCTGGTGCCGGGCGGCATCATTACGGCCCTCATCGCTCTTCCTTATATCGACAACAGCCCCCATAAACGTCCACGTCATCGCAAAGTGGCAGTAGCCACGTTCACGATCGTGCTCGTTGCTTGGGTAGCTCTGACCCTGGTCGGCGTTGCGTTCCGTGGCCCGAACTGGGGATGGGTCTGGCCCTGGAATGAATGGCACGTAGAGCTATGAGTATTCACCTTTCGCGACGCAAGTTTCTCGGACGGATCTGGAGAGCCGGAGCAGCCTTGGTTGCGGCCGCCGGCGCATGGACAAGTTGGGACCTGTTGCGTCCATTGCCCACGTCGGGCTTCGGTGGCAAGGTTCGCACGATCCCGGCCGCCGCGGTGCGCGATAGCGGCGCGGTGGAAGTGCTCGCTGCGAAGTCGCACCTGGTGCGGGTCAACGATGAGGTCGTCGCTCTCTCTGAGAAATGTCCGCACTTGGGGTGTCGCGTGCCTTTTTGCAAGTCGTCGAGCCGCTTCGAGTGTCCGTGCCATGGATCGGTATTCAACCGGGCCGGCGATTTGCTCGACGGCCCTTCGCCACGAGGACTCGACCATCATCCCATTGAAATCGGCGAGGACGGATTGGTCTACATCGATACCGGAACAAGAATCGAGGGAACGAGCCCAGGCACGCACACCATCGATGAGCCAGCCACCGGTCCGTCATGTGCAGCCGAGGGGGAGAAGTGATGCCGTACGGATACAGCACCGACCCTGAACTCGATCAGTCGACCAACCGGATAATGGCTGCTGGTGCGGCTCTCTTGCTGGTGCTGGCCGCAGCCTTCCCGCTCTATCTGGCTTTCGAGCCGTCGGCAAGGGAGGCGGCGCGGCAGACTCAGCTCGAGTCGTTAACCGAAGAAGGCCAGACAATCTGGGGTTTCAACTGCGCGTCGTGCCATGGCGATTCGGGTGAAGGAGACTCGGGTCCCGCACTCAATTCCAAGCAGTTTCTCCAAAGCGCGTCGGATGAACAGATCCAGCTGTTTGTGTCGGTTGGTGTCCCTGGCACGTCGATGGGTGCTTACTCCCAAGACTTCGGTGGCCCGCTTACCTCCGAGCAGATAAAAGCGGTCAGCACCTTCTTGCGCTCGCTCGAAGAGAACGCGCCGGATTTTCCCGGCTGGCGAAACCCGTGAGTCGCCCTCAGATCTTCAAACAAAGCGAGCAACTGTGACTCTTACCGAGGGTGTCGACGAGAACGAGGCGCCGCCTCGACTCTTGGACTTTGATCAGGAGCGGATCCGCGTTCTCCACTTTACGTGGATCGCGTTTTTCCTCACGTTCTACGTCTGGTTCAACCTGGCTCCGTTGTCCACCACGATGCGAAGCGACCTCGGTTGGCTCACCAAAGAACACGTAAAGATTTTGCTCATCGCCAACGTGGCGCTGACAATTCCGGCTCGCATTGTGGTCGGGGCGCTCATCGATCGCTTCGGTGCGCGGATCGTGTTCAGCGGACTGATGATAGTGATGTCGATACCAGCGATCGTGTTCGCTTTCGCCGACACTTTCACGCAGATGCTGATCTCTCGCCTCGCCCTCGGTGGTGTGGGTGCGGGCTTTGTTGTCGGCATCAAGATGGTGGCTCAGTGGTTCCCACCGAAGTACGTCGGACGGGCCGAAGGGTTCTACGCCGGCTGGGGCAACTTCGGTTCGGCTTTCGCGGCGATGACCCTTCCTTGGTTTGCGCTAACCGCGCTGGGTAACTGGTTCGACGTGGGTCCCGATGCTTGGCGGTGGGCGATGGCGCTCAACGGTGTAGTGCTGGCCGTGTACGGCGTGATGTATTACTTCTTGGTTCGCGACGTACCAGATGGTCGCACCCTGACAAAGACCAAGAAGGCCGAGCCGATGCTGTGCACATCCTACGGTGATCTCGCTCAGTACCTCGTCTGGTCGATCCCCCTTGTTGGGGCACTAGCGGTGCTGGCATGGCGAGTCAGCAACGTCAAGGTTGACGGGGCGGTGCTTTTGACTGATGGCTGGCTCTACCTCATATACGCGGGACTCACGATTGTTTATCTGGGCCACGTAGGGAAGACGCTGAGTGTGAACCTGCCGTACTTGAAGGCGGGCGTTCCAGAAGAGGAGAAGTACAGCTTCGGAAGCGTTGTTGCCCTCAACAGCACCTATTTTGCCAATTTCGGTGCTGAGTTGGCGGTGGTGTCCATGTTGCCGGCTTTCTTTGAAACGGCGTTTGTGCCGTTGCGCAACTCCAGTGGCGGCCCGCTGGTGACCGCGACGGTCGCCGGACTTGTTGCATCGTCGTTTGCGTTTGTGAACCTGGTCGCTCGGCCTCTCGGGGGCTACTTGTCGGACCGCCTTCCAAGTCGCAAACGCACGATGTTGATCTACATCCTTGGGATCGTTGTTGGGTTCTTCCTGATGGGGTTCATTGCCAAGTGGGCTCCTGGAGTCGACGAATCAGGGCTACGAAACATCGTGCCGATGTTTGGCGGCGTCTTCTGGTTGGTGATGGCAGTGGTAATCACGATGTTTGCTTCGGTATTTGTTCAGGGAGCAGAGGGCGCCACGTTCGCCATAATCCCTACGATCAATAAGCGCATGACCGGCCAGATTGCCGGCATGGCGGGTGCCTACGGAAACGTCGGTGCTGTCATTTACCTGGTCATCTTCTCTCTGGTTGACGCCCGCACCTTCTTCTTCATTCTTTCTGCGGGGGCGGCTGCCAGCTTTGTGATCACGCTGTGGTTGCTGCGAGAGCCCGAAGGGGCTTTCGCAGCCGACTTCGACGAAGAAGTCGTTCCCGCGTGAGTCGAGGTTCTTTCCACCACCGTCCTGAGAGGACATCAAATGGCTGACATCCAAGAATGGGATGTTGAAGACGAAGAGTTCTGGGAACGCGAGGGTAAACACGTCGCGAGCCGAAATCTCTGGGTCTCAATCCCGAGTTTGCTTTGCGGATTCGCGGTTTGGCTCTACTGGAGCATCATCACCGTCCAGATGCTCAATCTGGGATTCCCGTTCGAGCAGTCCGAGTTGTTCACTCTGTCGGCGATCGCCGGCCTCACGGGTGCGACACTGCGGATCCCGAGCAGTTTCTTCATTCGCATCGCTGGTGGCCGTAACACCATCTTCTTCACCACTGCGTTGTTGATGATTCCTGCGGTCGGCACGGGATTTGCCCTCCTCGATCAGGACACTCCGCTGTGGGTCTTCCAGTTGTTGGCGTTCTTGTCAGGCCTCGGCGGCGGCAACTTTGCGTCGTCGATGTCGAACATCAGCTTCTTTTATCCAAAGAAGATGCAGGGGCTGAGTCTCGGACTCAACGCCGGTCTCGGAAATGCGGGTGTGACCACCATGCAGATTCTGATTCCGCTGGTGATGACCAACGCCATCTTCGGCGGTGCAGCCATGGTGCTCGAAAAGCCGTCAGGCACTTTGATCGGCACGATCGACGCCGGCACCGATACATGGATTCACAACGCCGGATTCGTATGGCTCTTGTTCCTGGTTCCGCTCGCCTACTTCGGGTGGACACGCATGAACAACATCCGAACCGAGCACGTGTCGCCCAACATTGGTTCGCCGTTCTCGGCCTTCGCGAACATCACCGGGATGTTGCTGGTGGCGTTTGTGACCTCGGCAATCGGTCTCTTCGTGATCCTTCCCGACCCCACGGGCCTGGGTGCTCCGTCTTGGGCCAAATATCCGGTGATCGCCGGAGTGCTGTGGTTGACAGTGTTCTTGCTCAAGCAGATCCCTGGCGAGATCAAGCCCAACCTCGAGCGTCAATATCGCATCTTCGGCAACCGCCACACCTGGGTGATGAGCACGATCTACACCATGACGTTCGGTAGCTTCATTGGTTACTCGGCTGGCTTTGCGCTGGCCATCAAGGTGGTCTTCGGTTTCAAGCACATCGAGACCGATGGGGTTTGGGATCACTCGGTTGTCAACCCTGATGGTCCCTCCGCTCTCACCTTTGCCTGGATGGGGCCCTTTATCGGGGCGTTCATTCGACCGGTTGGTGGCTGGATCGCCGACCGACTCGGCGGCGCACGGGTCACGCACTACGTGTCGATCGTGATGACGGCGAGTGCCCTCGGGGTCGCTTACTACCTCCGTGAGGCCTATCGATCCGAAACCCCTCAGGACTTCTTCGTACCGTTCTTCTTGATCTTCTTGCTCCTGTTTGCGGCATCGGGAATCGGCAACGGTTCGACCTTCCGCACCATTGCCATGGTCTTCGACAAAGAGCAGGCTGGCCCAGTTCTGGGGTGGACGTCGGCAGTCGCAGCCTACGGCGCCTTTGTTGTGCCTCAGGAATTTGGCGAACAGATCAGGGGAGGGACCCCCGAAGTTGCGCTTATCGGTTTCGCCATCTTCTACCTGGTTTGTCTCTTCCTTAACTGGTGGTTCTACCTAGGACCCAAAGCGGAGTTCAAGAACCCATGAACACACAGGTCCACAACCCTTTGGCCACAAACCGGGGGAGCGTTGTCCGGCTGCTCATTTCGGTTGGCGCTCTAGCTCTCGCACTCGGGGCGTTTCCGGCGCTGGTGGGCGGTGCGGCGGCGGGCCAGCCGGAGCGTAGCATCCCCGAACTAACTGTCGGGCAGGTAGCTGTGGCTCAAGACGCCGACGCCGGCGCCGAGGTCTTTGCCGAGAATTGTGCGACCTGTCACCAAGCATCCGGCGAAGGAATAGTGGGTACTTTCCCGCCCCTGGCCGGCAACCCCGATGTGGCCGATGCCACCTATGTCGAGGGGATCGTAAGAAACGGTCTGGCCGGCCCGCTTGAAGTGCTCGGAGTTGCCTACGACGGGAAGATGGCCTCCTTTGATCAGCTCTCGGATGAGGAAGTTTCCGCGGTGGCCGCGTTCGTGAGTTCGCTGGCCGACGTTGATACCTCATCAACTCCCAGTTCTGAGGCCCCGGTTGCCGAGCCCGGCGACGCGGCCCAAGGCCGCGAACTGTTCGTGGGATCAACTCGCTTCGACAACGGTGCGTCGGCCTGTGCGAGCTGTCACACCGCCGGCGATGTTGGCAACCTCGGGGGCTGGAGTCTGGGACCGGACCTCACCAATGTTCACCAAACCCTCGGCGGCGACGTGGGGTTGTCGGCCTGGTTGTCGAGTCCCGCTTCGGCGACGATGCGCCCAATTTTCGGTGAGCGCCCTCTGAGCGAACCAGAGATAGCCGACGTAGTCGCCTTCTTGGGCGACGCCCCCACTCAAACGAAACCAACAGACCCCGGGGACGGGTTGATTTATGCCGGCGTGACCGGACTACTCGTCCTCATCGGTGGCATGGCCATCGCGTGGCGCGGAATGCGCCAGACGTATATGCAGCGGCTTAGGAGCAAGCGATGACTGACCAATGGATCGAGGAGACGGTCGCCCCGGCCGAGCGAAAATGGGAGGAGTTCTATCGCAACCGCTTCCAGCACGACAAGAGGGTGCGCACCACGCACGGCGTCAACTGCACCGGCAGTTGTTCGTGGGAAGTATTCGTCAAAGACGGCATTGTTACTTGGGAGCTCCAAGCAACCGACTATCCACAGCTCGAAGAAGGATTGCCGCCTTATGAGCCTCGTGGTTGCCAGCGAGGTATCTCCTACTCGTGGTATTTGTACTCGCCGATTCGGGTGAAGTACCCCTACGTCCGCGGCGTGTTGATCGATATGTATCGCCAAGCCAAGCGTGAGGCGCTGGGCGACCCGGTCAACGCTTGGGCCGCCATTCAAGAGAATCCGGAATGGCGTCGCAAGTATCAGGAGGCGCGCGGTAAAGGTGGGTTCCGGCGCATCAGTTGGGACGAGGCGCTCGAGTTGGCGGCCGCGTCAACCATCCATACCAACAAAGAGCATGGCCCTGATCGGGTCGCCGGGTTCTCGCCCATCCCGGCAATGTCGCAGGTGAGCTACGCGGCCGGTAGCCGGTTCATGTCGCTCATTGGCGGCGTGATCATGAGTTTCTACGATTGGTACTGCGACCTCCCGCCGGCATCGCCGGAGATCTGGGGTGAGCAGACCGACGTCCACGAGTCGGCCGACTGGTACAACTCGAGATTCGTAGCGGTCATGGGTGCGAATCTCAACATGACTCGCACCCCCGATACTCACTTCATTTCCGAGGTTCGCCACGCTGGCGCAAAGCTGGCGGTCTTCAGCCCCGACTTCTCTCAGGTGGCAAAATATGCCGACTGGTGGATTCCGTCGAACCCTGGCCAAGACACGGCCTTTTGGCTCGCGGTGAACCACGTCTTGTTGACCGAGTTCTACTCCGAACGCAAGGTCGACTACTTCCAAGATTACGCCAAGGAAAACACCGACCTTCCGTTCCTCGTCGAAGTGAAGGACGGCAAAGCCGGCAAGTATTTGCGCGCTGGCGAGGTGGCTCCCTACACCGAGGTCGAGAACCCTGACTGGAAGCTGCTGGTCTGGGACGACACGACCGACTCGCCGATGCTGCCCAACGGGACGTTGGGTGATCGTTGGGCCGACGAGAACAAGGGCCACTGGAACCTGCTGCTCAAAGACAGCATGACCGGCGAGGACATCAGCCCCCGCCTGTCGTTCATCGATCAACACGACGACGTTGTTTCGGTTGAGCTCGAGTTCTTTGGCACCGATGGTCTGGTAACCAGGTCGGTTCCTGTTCGAACAGTCGAAACCAGCGACGGACCGGTCACCGTCACCACCGTGTTCGACCTGCTCAACGCCCGTTTCGGTGTCGATCGTGGCCTCAAGGGCTACGACGCCGCCAGCTATGACGATGAAGGGGTGCCCTATACCCCCGCATGGCAAGAGCAGTACACGGGTATTCACCGCGACACTGTTGTGAAGTTCGCCCGCGAGTGGGGCCGCAATGGCGAGCTCACCAAGGGCAAGAACCTGATCATCATCGGTGCCGGCGCGAATCACTGGTACCACAACAACCTGTTGTATCGATCTGGCATCTGCGCACTGATGCTGACCGGTTCGGTTGGCGTCAACGGCGGCGGTCTAGGGCACTACGTTGGGCAGGAGAAACTGGTCAACGCGGCGTCGTGGGCATCGGTTGCCTTCGGTACCGACTGGGGCATGGCCCCTCGCCACCAAAACACGCCGTCATTTCACTATGTGCATTCTGATCAGTGGCGCTACGAGCGGGGCTACCGCGAGTACGACTCTTTGCCCGGCGAACACCCGGAGCGCTTCGATCACACGATCGATCACCAGGCCCGGGCGGTGCGCCAAGGCTGGCTCCCGTTCTTCCCGCAGTTCAAGCAGAACCCGACCGAGATCGTGCGGCAGGCCCGTCGATCCGGTTTGGAAACCGACGAAGAGATCACGAACTACGTAGTCGAGGGTCTCAAGTCCGGGGAGATCGAATTTGCGATTGATGATCCCGATGCCCCTGAATCGTGGCCTCGCACGTGGTTTATCTGGCGCGGCAACGCGATCGGCACGTCGGCCAAGGGACACGAGTTCTTCTTGCGCCACTATTTGGGAGCAGACTCCACCGCGATCGCGGCCGAACCAGACGATCACGGGGTGGCCGAGGTCAACATCGCGCCCGACGCCCCAATCGGCAAGATGGACCTGGTAGTCGATCTCAACTTCCGCATGGACACAACTGCGTTGTATTCCGATCTCGTGCTACCGGCGGCGACTTGGTATGAAAAAGACGACCTCAACAGCACCGACATGCACTCGTTCATCAACCCCATGCAGGCCGCCGTTCCACCGGCGTGGGAGTCAAAGTCCGATTGGCAGATCTTTTCGGCCTTGGCCAAGAAGGTGTCGGAGATGTCCGGCGGTCACCTGCCAGCCGAGGTTGAGGACGTTGTTATGCAGCCTCTTGCTCATGACACTCCCGACGAGATGGCCCAGACTCAGCCCGGGGACTGGCGCACCGGCGAAGTCGAGGCGATCCCGGGCGAGACCATGCCCAAGTTCAAGGTAGTCAAACGAAGTTTCAAGGATCTGTACGAGCGGATGACGTCGCTTGGTCTCGGAGTGCGTGAGAACGGCGTGGCCGCCCACGGGATGCGTCTGCCAGTCGAAGACTTCTACGACCAATTGGCCCGTAAACAGCCTGACCGACGAAGTTTGGGAGGCGACGCACCACTCAGGCCGTCACTGGTGCGAGACCGTGAGGTTTGCGAGACAATTCTGGCCCTCGACCCTGCTTCCAACGGCGAGATCGCTCATAGGGCTTTTGAGGCCGAAGGGGCCAAAACGGGGCTCGACCTTACCCACCTGGCGGCCGGCCAACGAGACACGCGGATCGACTTCTCGGCGCTCATAAGCCAACCACGGCGCGTCCTTACGACGCCGACGTGGAGCGGTTTGATCGCCAAGGGGCGGGCCTACAGCCCCTACACCCTCAACGTCGAAGAGCGAGTGCCTTGGCGCACCCTCACCGGCCGTCAGCACTTCTACCTCGATCATGAGCGCTACATCGAGTGGGGCGAGCACCTGCCTGTGTATAAACCTCGGCCCGATCACGCCATGCTTTCAGAGACCGAAGAGTCGTTGGCCGAAGGGCAAAACGGCAAGCTTTTCAACTACATCACGCCTCATGGCAAATGGTCGATCCACTCGACCTACGGCGACAACGAGCGCATGATGACGTTGTCGAGGGGCGGTTATCCGGTCTGGATCAACGTCAAGGATGCCGCCGATCTTGGGATCGTCGACAACGACTGGGTCGAGGTCTATAACGACAACGGTGTGTTCGTTCAGCGCTGCACCACATCGTCTCGCATCCCGCGGGGAACGGTGTTCGTGTATCACGCGACCGAACGCACGGTCGGTATTCCGATCTCACCGCGCCGGGGCAAGCGAGCCGGAATGAATAACTCGCTTACCCGAACCCGTCTCAAGCCAGTCCTGATGAGCGGTGGTTACGCACAATTCACTTACGCCTTCAACTACTGGGGTCCCACCGGTGTCAACCGAGACACATTCGTTTATGTGCGTCGCATCGAGCGGCCTGACTACTAGGAGCAAATGATGCGAGTACGAGCTCAGATGAGCATGCTGTTTCATTTAGATAAATGCATCGGGTGTCATACCTGCTCGGTGGCGTGCAAGAACCTGTGGACCGACCGCCCTGGTGCGGAATACATGTGGTGGAACAACGTCGAGACGCGGCCAGGGACGGGCTATCCCACCGGCTGGGAAGACCAGGACCACTACCAGGGGGGCTGGCAGCGCGACGAGAAGGGTCGGCTGAAGCTGACGCTGCATTCCAAAGCCGGTGGCCTCGGTAAGTTGTTCTACAACCCTTCGCTTCCCGAACTGGAGGACTACTACGACCCGTTCACGTTCAAGTACGGCGACCTTTTTGACACGCCGCAGCAAGAGCATCAACCAACCGCGGTACCGATCTCCAAAATAACCGGTGAGGAGATGGAGATTAAGGGTGGCCCCAACTGGGACGACGACCTCGGAGGTTCGGAAGTATTTGCTCGCAACGATGTCTCGCTGGAGGGCGTTGACGACACGGTTCGGGCTCAGATGGAGGAGATCGAGCGGGTCGTGTTCAACTACCTGCCACGGATCTGCAACCACTGTCTGAACCCGGCCTGTGTCGCGGCATGTCCAAGCGGCGCGATCTACAAACGGGCCGAGGACGGCGTGGTGCTGGTCAACGAAGACAAGTGCCGCGGCTGGCGCATGTGTGTCGCGGCGTGTCCCTATAAGAAGGTGTTTTACAACTGGGACACCGGGAAGAGCGAGAAGTGCATCCTCTGTTTCCCGCGCATGGAGACGGGCCAGGCACCAGCATGCGCTCATTCCTGTGTTGGACGGATCCGGTACATGGGCGTCTTACTTTATGACGCCGACCGGATCGAGGAAATTGTCGCGGTCCCTGATGACGAACTGCTCGACGCTCAACTCGACACGATCCTTGACCCCCACGATCCGCGGGTGATCACGGCCGCCAAGGCCGCCGGCATCGACGACGGCTGGATCGATGCCGCCCAGCGGTCCCCGGTCTATAAGTTCGTGAAGGAATGGGGCATGGCGTTGCCGTTGCATGCCGAATACCGCACGGCCGCGATGATGTTCTACGTGCCACCGTTGTCGCCGGTTATGAGCACGATCGAACAGAACATGGTCAACCTCGACATTGGAGAAGAACGGGTTGATTTCGAGTTGCTAGAGGAGCTCGATAAGGCCCGACTTCCGGTTCAATACCTCGCCAACCTCTTTTCGGTCGGGGACCAAGAACCGATCCGGGCCGCGCTGCGCACAATGCTCGCCGTGCGCAGTTATAAGCGTCGCCAGAGTGTCGACCAGTCCATCGACGCTACGACGATAGCGATGCTCGAAGCTGCGGGCCTGACCGAACAGCTTGCCGAGGACATCTACAAGTTGACGACGGTGCCAACTATCGATGACCGATTCGTGTTCCCGCCATACCACCGCGAGATGTCGATCGAGGCGATGGAAGATGTGATGGAACACAAGGGGCTAGCGGGCTTTGGTGCGCTCGAAGCTCCGCACCGGGGGGCGTGATGCATCCGGCAAGAGTGGTTGCCCTTGGATTCAATTACCCCTTTGATGGTGCGCTCGAATCGTTGAGCAGCGCGGTCGACCAGATGCCTCGATCCTCGGCTCGCCGATCGATGTCCGATTTTGTCGACGCCGTCGGCCGCCTCGAGCTCGGCGAATGGGAAGAGATGCACACCCGCACGCTCGATTTGTCGCCGGCCTTTGTGCCCTACGTTGGCCACGTCACGTGGGGTGAGAACTATCGGCGGGGCGAGTTCATGGCCGACCTCAAACGCGACATGGAGAGTCACGACGTCGATCTTGGTGGTGAGTTGCCCGATCACATCGAGCCAATCCTGCGATACATCGCCACCACCGAGCCGATATCGGATCTGGTCGAAGTCCTCTCGACTTCGGTTATCGAGATGCGGTCGACCTTGACGACAGCCGACAAACGAAGCCCTTACCGCCACCTTCTCGCCGCGGCCTTAGCGGTTGTGGAGGACCTCAAGCCAGTTTCGATTGGAGTTCGACGATGAGTCTGAACGATCTTCTCTTTGGCGTGTTTCCCTATGTCGCCATTGCTTTGATGGTGGTAGTCGCGTTGATCCGGTGGCGTTGGCACCCTTTCACGGTGTCGTCGCTTTCGTCTCAACTGCTCGAGAGCCGTCGCCTCTACTGGGGGTCGATTCCGTTTCACTGGGGTCTGTCCATAATCCTTGTTGGGCATCTGACCGCACTGATCGTGCCGAGCGGATTCCAGCTTTGGAATGGAGAACCGGCGCGGCTCTACGCGCTAGAGGCGACCGGGTTGGCCCTCGGCCTTTGGGCGGCGTTCGGCATTGGTGTTTTGATCTGGCGCCGTCTGACCCACGCTCGGATTCGAGCGGTTACAAGTCCGATGGATCTCGCGGTCCAGTTGGTCATCGCCACTCAGATCCTGAGTGGGCTTTGGGTTGCGATGGGATATCGCTGGGGGTCTTTTTGGGGAACGTCGGTGTTTGTGCCCTACGTGCGGTCGATTTTGAGCTTTAGCCCGCAACCCGAATACGTCGACCCGTTGCCGTTTGCACTGCAACTTCACGCCTTCATGTTCTGGGTGTTCGTCGCGGTGTTCTCGTTCTCTCGCCTGGTGCACATCATCACTCTGCCTCTTGGGTATCTAACTCGCCCGTGGCAGCGGGTGGTTCGCATGCGAGAAACCCCGGCGGTCTATCACAGCGCCTCGGAAAAGCCGCTCGAGCGTCAGTACTGAATTGCTGGTCAGCGACGCGATCCCGACGGTGTTTGCGCTGGCGCTGGGCCTCGGGTTGGTTGGCGTTGTCGTCGCCCGCTGGTTCGCTCCGGAGGATCTTCGAGCCGAGTTGCGGGCCGCGGCTGGTTCGCTGGCTGCGGTAGTAGCAGTAGGGGCCACCGCGGGGAGTTTGTACTTCTCCGAAGTGCGGCACTTTGTCCCTTGCGAGCTGTGTTGGTATCAGCGGATCTTCATGTACCCATTGTCGGTGGTGCTCACGCTCGCGGTGGTTCGTCGCGACGAACGAGTCCGGCCCTACGTGTGTGCGTTGGCCGGACTTGGGGCTCTCGTTTCGATCTATCACGTACAACTGCAGTTGTTCCCCGGGCAAGGATCGTCTTGTTCCGCTGGTCCGTCGTGCACATATCAGTGGGTCGACGTCTTTGGATTTGTGAGTATTCCGGTGATGGCGCTGGCCTCGTTCGCCATCATCTTGTTGCTTTTGACTCAACGTCCCCCAGTTTCCAAAGACCGCGAGAACGAATGAGTAATCGGCCCAAACGTAAAGCATCGCGATATCAGCAAAGGCTCGAGGCGAAGCAGGCTCAGAAATCGGGTCGCCTCATATGGGTGGTGCTCGCCGGGATCCTCGGGCTTGCCATCATTGCGGGCCTCGCGTTGGCGGGCGCGTCTGGTGACGGGGGATCGGTCGGCGTAGTCGAGACAGGTTTCGCGGAGGTCGTCGGCGACTCGCTGCCGCCTTACTCTGGCGAACCCGACGGTGGGGTTGGTGCCGTTGCACCGGCATTGCGAGCTACCGACATGATGTCGGGCGACCACGTTGCGATAGAACCTGGCGACGGCACGGTTTACGTGCTCGGGTTCTTTGCTCACTGGTGCCCGCATTGCCAAGCCGAGGTGCCACGCGTCGTCAGCCGGGTTGCCGAAACCCCTCTCCCCGATGGTGTGGAGATGGTGGCTATTGCCACCGGCACCGACGAGACTGCACCCAACTATCCGCCGTCGGCTTGGCTCAATAGAGAGAAATGGCCGTTTGCGATGTACGCCGATTCAGAAACCGGCGCGCTGGCGACGGGCTTTGGCCTTCAGAGTTTCCCCTACTGGGTGGTTGTGGGATCCGACGGCCATGTTCTGAAACGGGCGGCCGGCGAGCTGACCGACGAGCAATTCGATGGGCTGATTGGCGCCGCCGCGGCCGATGTCGGATAAAGAACCATTTGCCGGAATGTTTGGGTGACATCGACGGGTTTCGTCGGCGGTTGCGGGCATCTGTCGACTGGCCCGCCCAGGGGAAATTATGATTGTTGCACTTGATCTGGCCGGAAATTTTTCGGCCGGCGATGCGATCGTGTCCGGGTTGATTGCTGCCGTTGCGATGCTCGCAGTGGTTTATGGTGGCAAGGCCATGGGCATGACCACCATGGACTTGCTCAAAATGCTGGGCACCATGGTCAGTCCCAAAGCGGAGGGCACCACGGCCTACGGGATCGGGTTGATGGTTCACTTGATGATGGGCGCCGGCTTCGCGTTGATCGACGCGGGGTTGCTGCACGCCTTTGATCCAACATCGTCCGGTTCGGCCGCTGGCCTTGGACTCTTGTTCGGAGCCATCCACGGAATGGTGGTCACGGTGATGATGCCGGCAATGCTCAAGATGGCCCACCCGCTCGTCAAGTCCGGCGAGATGGATGATCCGGGTCAGTTCATGACCGGCATGGGCAAGATGACGCCGATCGGGATGGTGATGGCCCACGTCGTTTTCGGGTTGGTTGCCGGGGCCTACTACGCGTCGGCGATCGGGTAACTAAAAACCAACTTAGACCTTGACTAATTGGGGCGGGGGCACGATACTTCTGCCATGCCCTCGCCCAACGCCACCAATTCGATATCGGCCAAAGTCGGTTCGGTCGACGACCTAGCGGTCGGCGCTATGAAGATGGCGCGAGTGGGGGACCACCGGATCGTGGTCGCCCACACCGAAGCCGGAGTTTTTGCGCTCGACAATGCCTGCCCTCATCAGGGGTACGGCTTGGTAACCGGGGCTCTCGATGGTGATTTGATCACCTGCCAGTGGCACAACTGGAAGTTCTGTGTTGTCGACGGAACGTGCGAAGTAGGCGAAGAAGACGTACGAAGTCACCCGGTTGAGATCCGCGGCCACGACATCTGGGTCGAGGTGACAGAACAATCCGACGAGGAGAAGTTGGCCGAGTTGTGGCCCAGCCTGGGCCGGGGGATCGAGGCCGACTATCGAGGGCAGATAGCTCGCGACACGGCTCGGCTGCTCGATGCCGGAGCTGTCCCCGTCGACATCATCTGGGAAGGGTTGCGGATCGGATCCCCCAAGGCCGACTACGGAGTGGGGCACGAAATGGCCTCGGCCGCCGACTGCCTCGCGGCGGTCAACTTGTTTGACGGACTCCAACGGACCCTGCCTATTACTCAAGCGCTCGCCGGTATCAGCGAAACAACTCGTGACCGTCCGGCTTATCAACCTGCTGAGCCCGACGCATCGATCGACTTTGTGGCCGCAGTCGAAGCAGAGGATCGTGACGCAGCGGTAGCCGCATTGAGGTCGGCGTTGGTCCAAGGACACGAACCCGAGACCGTCCGCGGTTGGTTCGTAGACATTGTCGGGTCGCATCACCTGAGCTACGGCCACGGCGCCATCTACACCCAAAAAGCCTTCGAGCTGCTGGACGCCGCGGGCTGGGAGCGAGCCGACGAGTTGTTGCCGCACCTGGTTACCAGCCTTGTGTTCGGCACGCGCGAAGACACTTTGCCCTATATGGCCAAGGCCATTCGCGAGATCAATGCTGTCGACCTCGAAGGTCTGTGCGTTGATGGCCAGGGATCGGTGAGCTGGTCGGGGGAACCGGCGTTGACACAGTCGCTGCTCAACGCGGCCGAAGCGCCGATCGGTGCCGCGGTCGCTGCCGTTGTCGACGGTGCGGGTATAAGCGGACTTCTCGACTCGGTATCGCTGGCGGTGTCACAACGACTGCTTCGCTACGACAGCAGTGGCGAATTCGACTTTTCCGACGACTTTGGCTGGCTCGACATAAGCCATGGCCTTACCTATGCCCGGGCCGCTCGTTGGGCTTGGGACAACCATCCAAGCCCCGCTGCGGCCCGCCTCGCGTTGTTCACCGTGTTCTTGTGCTTCGATACCGGACGGCTCGAACGACGGTCCTCGGTTGCTGATGTCTCGGTCGGGTCGGCCGGGGGCAGCCTCACTGCTGCGATCATCGAAGCAAGGCCGGCCGACGCGGTCGAGATCGCGATGGCCGGCGACGCCGCCGCCATCGGCAACGAGCTACGACAGGTTGCGTTGATGGATGGCGCCGGTTCGTTCATCGTTGTGGCCCACTTGGTCAAGATGGCTCAAGCGGCGATGGAGGAGGCCCTTACGACCGGCTCGAATCTTCCTCTTGCCGCGACGGCGCGTCTGGCGGCGTCGCCACGACTCGAGCGGTTTGTTTCACGCAGCGTCGCTGAAGCCATCGACTTCGTCGAAACCGGTGCCCCGCCAACCCGCTAGAACTTCGGGGTTCTCCCACAGCCCAGATCCCAGAAGAGTCCGGTCATCAGCGCCAATGCGTTGCGCGAAACCGACTCGAGCAGATGTTCGTTGGGAGCGTGCTGGGAACACGATGGGTACGAGTGCGGCACCCAAACAGTTGGCAGGCCCAGAACCTCGCTGAACACATCGTTCGGTAGAGAACCGCCCAGATTTGGCAACACTGCGACCGGTCCGCCCGCGGTTTCTTCCAACGAGGCGATCGCCCAACGGGCCCACGGGTTGTTCGGGTCGAGGCGGGTGGCGACCATCAACGTCTCGGCCCCCTCGATCTTGACCGCCTCAAAACCGTGTTGATCAAGATGGCGCCGTAGTCCGGGTACGAACAGATCGGGATTGCTGGGAACGACGAATCGGAGGTGGCAATGAGCCCGCGCACGCGGCGGAATGGCGTTGACGGGGTGGCGTGGGTTGCCGGCCTCGAAGGCCAGGATTTCGAACGAGTTCCACGCAAAGACTTGTTCGGATGCGTTCAGACCTGGTTCGCCCCAGAGGGGATCAATTTCTGGTCCGTCGGGACCACCGCTGATTTCGAGGTCAGCCACCGCGTCGCCAACCAGCTCGGGGATCGGACCCGGACGCCACTCGGGAACAAGGATCTGTCCCGATGCACTAGTGAGACTCGCCAGCGCGTGAGACAAGATGATCGCGGGATTGGCCAGAAGCCCACCCCAGTTGCCAGAGTGATGGCCGCCTTCGCGTAAGTCGACCGACAGTTCGAAGTTGAACGCACCGCGAGAGCCCATGAATACGGTGGGCTGGTCGGGCGACAACCGCGGTCCGTCAGAAGAAACGAAGACATCGGCGGCGAGGAGACTTTGGTGTGACTCGCAGAATTCGCGGAGGCCCGGTGAGCCCGTCTCCTCGCTGGTCTCTATCAACAGCGTGATGTTGAAACCAAGATGTCCACGAACGGTGAGCACGGTCGCGAGGGCCGCGAGGTTGATCGTGTGCTGGCCCTTGTTGTCTGCAGTGCCGCGGCCGTACCAGCGATCGCCCACCTTTTGGAGGGTCCACGGGTCGAGCCCTTCGTCCCACTGATGGTCATAACCGAGCACCACATCGCCGTGGCCATAGCTCAGAACTGTTGGCAGGCCATCGGCTTCCCAACGTCTGGCCACCAGAAGTGGACCCCCACCCGCTACGGGATTGGCAAATACGTCGCACACGAAACCGAGCGGCTCCAAGGACTCTCGAAGCTCGGCGTCGAGATACAGATTCATCTCCGTTGAACGCTGCGGGTCGGGACTCTCGGTAGGAATCGCAACGCGGCGAGCGAGATCGTCGAAGAACCGACCGTCGGCGAAATAGTTGTCGATCTCGACCAGCGCGTCGGCCCGGCTCATGGCGAGACCTTATTCATCCGACGATGGGTCGGCCAGTTACTGGCCGTGAGGATGCCAGCTTGGTTCTGGCGCTGCGCTAAGTTTCGTTCGTTGCAACCACAGGAGGAACCATGGCCGACATCGACTCGATGAGGGCATCCGTGCAGACCGATGTAGCCGCGGCGTCAGATCTGCTGATCTCCCTTTCGCACGAGATTTGGGATCGCCCTGAGTTGGCCTTCGAAGAAGAACATGCGTCGGCAATCTGCGTCGATACCTTGGCCGACGCTGGATTCTCGATCACTCCACAGGTAGGAGGTCTCGAGACAGCCTTCGTGGCCGAGTACGGCACCGGCCCGCTCACCGTGGGCATCTGCGCCGAGTTCGACGCGCTGCCCGGAATCGGGCATGCCTGCGGCCACAACATGATCGCTTCGTCGGCGATTGGCGCCGGTCTGGGTTTAGCGCGGGTAGCCGACGAAGCCGGACTCACGATTCGTGTCCTCGGCACGCCGGCCGAAGAAGGCGGCGGTGGCAAAATCATCATGATCGAGGAAGGCGTATTCGATGGCATCCATCTTTCGATGATGGTGCACCCGGCACCGATGGAAAGCGACATCTTCCCCACGCTTGCCTCGACTCATTGCGACTATCACTTTCACGGCAAATCGGCCCATTCTTCGCTGGCCCCCCACGAGGGAATCAACGCCGCTGATGCCGTAACCGTTGCTCAGGTTGGGATCGGCGTTCTGCGTCAACACCTGCGCCCCGGCGATCAGGTTCACGGGATAGTTATCGACGGTGGCGATGCTCCGAACATCGTCCCGGCTCACTCTGCGGCGCGCTACATCGTGAGAGCGCCGTCGCTCACCGACCTTGGGGTGCTCAAAGAACGGGTTGGAAAGTGCTTCGAGGCTGGTGCGGTCGCCACTGGCGCCACTCTCGATGTGGGGCACGGCAGCTCTCCATACAGCGAGTTCCGTCACGACGAGGATTTGGCTCTGCTTTACCGTAGGAATGCCGAAGAACTGGGGCGAGTGTTTGCGCCACGCGCTTCCAAAGGGGCGGCCTCAACCGATATGGCCAACGTGTCATTGTTGATGCCGGCAATCCATCCGAGTCTTGGTCTCGATTGTGCGCCCGCAGTAAACCATCAGCCCGAGTTCGCCGCTCACTGTCGCACCGAGGAAGCTGATCGATCGGTGATCCATGCGGCAATCGCGATGGCTAACACTTGCGTGGATGCGGCCAGCGACGCAACGGTCCGGGATCGTCTGCTGGCCAACGACACGAGCTATGGCGGCCGTGACCACTACCCCTGGCATATCTGAGCTGGCCTCAAAGCAACTGAACGCTCTAGCCCAGAAAGAATCCGAGGCGTACCGCGTACCCGGTCATTACGGTCCAGAACAGGACCGCGAAAGTCTGCTCGCCGGCTCGTTCGTTGAGTGACGAACCAGTCCACGTGCCGAGCGCCATCAGCGGTACCGCGGCGACGGCGAGCAAAACCGCTGAGCGGCCCAATAGCTGCGACTCGGCAAAGATTGCTGTCTTGGCCGCATCGCCGGCAAATGATGCGAGCGAGGCCGCCCCAACGAAGTTCCGTCTATCCAAATTGAGATTACGAATCGCTACGCCTTTGAGCGGCCCGGATGTCCCGGAGAATCCGCTGGACGCACCAGAAACGAACGCCAGAAACGGTGCGAAGGTCGCCCGCATTGGTTGAACCTGGAATCGCTCGACGACGACGCTTGCTACGAACATCGTGATGACGCCAATTGTTACCGCCGCGTCCGGGGCCCGGACAAGGAGGGTCGATCCGAGAGCGGCGCCGATCACGATCAGCACCACGATCGCTGATGCTGCTCTATAGGGGAGCGTGCGGCGGTAGGCCACCAGTTTCATCACGTTGTTGCTGGCGAGCAGCAAAGCGGCGAGGGCGACACCTTCCTTTGATCCAATGAACAACACCAAAGTGGGGACAAGCAGCAGCGAGCCCCCGAGTCCCGCCGACGCGGAAACCGTGAACGACGCGTAAACCAACGCGAGTACGCCGACGAGGGCAAGCAAGTCCACGAAAGTCAGGCGTGGATGGCGCCGAGGCCGAGCTCAGAGATAGCAGCGTTGAGAGCGTCGAGATCGGCGTCGATGAGTTGTTTGAGGGTGCTCAGTTGCTCCTCGGCTTGACCGGACAACTTGTCGAATACCGCGAAGGACTGCTGGGTCGGGCGAGCGTCGGCGCTCGACACCACCGGCTCGAGCGCCGACAGCTTTTCGAAGAGTTTCTCGCGGTAGTTGAGGCTGTCACCCGCCGAAGTGAACTCCGGCTGAACCAGAGCGTTCTCGACAACTGATAGCGCTTCGACCAGCGACCGAGCCGTCGCCGCGGCGTCGCTGCCGTTAGCGAGTTCGTCCAGATGACCCGTCCATTCTTGGAGCTGTTTGGTCAGGCCTCGGCACTGATTGACCCCGGCAGCGATCTCTGACAGCCGGTCCCGGATCTGCGTGAGGAACTCGAATTGCTCGACTAGGTCGGCATCTTCAACCTCAACTCGGGGATCCTTCACCAACTCAAATGTTTGAGTCTCGGACCAGTCGCCGGCATCGAGCCGCACGCAATACTGACCGGGTGCAGCCAGTGGCCCCAGCGGTCGACCGTGAAACTCGGTGTCGATCATCTTCTCGCCGGGCGGGTATTTCATCGACCATTGAAAGACGTTCATGCCTTCGTCGGCGGTGAGATAGAAACCCTCCCGATCTTGTTTCTTGTCGGGAATGTCCGAGCTGAAAGAATCGATCTCGTTGCCGCTCGGATCGAGGATCGTCAGCGTGATTGGTTCGGGCGGTGTGGTCTCCAAAAGGTAGGTGATACGGACGCCTTCGGCGAGGTCGTCGCCGGCGTCGATCAGCCGCTTTACCTTGTGGCCGGTCTTGTGCTCATCCAAGTAGAAGGTGGCGTTTTGACCAAGCGTCACGTGGTAGTTCTTGCCCTCGAGGCTGCCCCAAAATCCGGCAAAGATATGGGGAGGGGTACGAACAGTGTCGGTTGGTTTGAACAAACGGTGACCGCTTTGTCCAACGGCGTCGGCCGCCTGGTGCAGTTGGGTCACATCATCGAGGATCCAGAACGATCGCCCGTGGGTGGCCACGATCAGGTCGCCGTGTTCGACTATGAGGTCGTAGACCGGTGTAACCGGGAGGTTGGCCTGCAAGGTTTGCCAGTTCTGGCCGTCATCGAAGGATGCGTAAATGCCAAGTTCGGTGCCGACATACAGCAAACCCTTACGGGCCGGGTCCTCGCGAACAACTCGACAGAACTCGTTGGTTGGTAGGCCGTTGGTGATGGCGGTCCACGTCTCGCCGAGGTCGGTGGTTTTGAACACGTACGGTGCGTAGTCGCCCTCTTTGTGGCGAGCCACCGTCATGTAGACCGTTCCGGCTTCGTGAGGCGACTCCGCCAGCATTGTGACTTGGGAAAATTTTGGCAGATCGGACGGCGTCACGTTCTTCCAGTCGGCGCCGTCGTTGGTGGTCACGTGAACCAGCCCGTCGTCGGAGCCGGTCATGATCACCCCCGGTTGATGGGCCGAAAGCATGAGCGAGAAGATCGTGGCGTACATTTCGGCGCCGGCGGTGTCCATCGTGAGCGGACCTGACACCCCCATGGTGTCGGGGTCGGCGTAAGTCAGGTCGGGGCTGATGGCCTCCCAACTGTGGCCTTCGTCAATCGAGCGGAAAAGTTTGTTGCCTGCCGCGTACAACATGTCTGGGTCATGGGGCGAGAACATGATGGGGTAGGTCCACTGGAACCGGACGTCAGCGGTGTTGCCGTCGTGGTAGGCCTCGGGCCAGACGTTCACGAGTTGTATTTGTTTGGTGCGATGGTCGTAGCGCTGCAGCGAATCACCGCCGCCGGGCGAACTTCCTATTGCCCCGACGTAGACGATGTTGGGGTCGTCGGGTTTTGGTGCGACGTACCCACTCTCGGCGGTGCCTGGCGCGTAGCAGTCGGCCCAAGTGATCGCCCCCGTACCGGTGCGGCTGGGCACCGAGATACTCGAGTTGTCCTGCTGCGAGCCGTAAACCCGGTACGGGTATTGGTCATCGACGGCCACGTGGTAGAGCTGCGCGGTGAGTTGGTTGTAGATCGACGACCACGATGCGCCGCCGGTGAGAGACACCCACGCCCCGCCGTCGTCGCAGCCAATCATCCGGTCGGGGTCGCGGGGATCGACCCACAGGTCGTGGGTATCGCCGTGGGGCGCGTCGAACTCTTCGAACTCCTTGCCGCCGTCGACCGACTTCCAAGCCTTCATGTTGAAAACCCAAACCGTCTCGGGGTCGGTGGGGTGAGCAATAACGTGCATGTAATACCAAGGCCGCCACGCCAATTCGGGCTTCGAAGATGTCTTGGTCCAAGTGTCGCCGTAGTCGTCAGTACGGTAAAGACCGCGCTTGCGTCCTTCGGCTTCGACCACCGCCCATGCTCGCCCCTGCTGCGCGGGCGAGATGGCAACGCCAAGCTTTCCGATCGTGCCATCCGGGAGTCCGGGGTTGCGACTGATGTCGGTCCAAGTATCGCCGCCGTCGTTGGATCGCCATAGCCCCGAGCCTTCGCCACCGCTGTTCATCGACCAGAAGTTGCGCCGCGCTTCCCATGTTGTTGCGAACAGAATTCGAGGGTTGGTCGGATCGATCGACAAATCGACGGCGCCGGCGCGGTTGCTCACATGGAGCACGAGATCCCACGTCTCGCCGCCATCGTTCGAGCGATAAACCCCTCGTTCGGGGTTGTCCTTGGAGGCGTGGCCGAGCGCCGCTACATACACAAGGTCGGGATTTTCGGGGTGCACCCGGATCTTGCCGATGTGGCGAGTTTCGGAGAGTCCGACGTGATGCCAGGTGCGGCCAGTGTCGGTCGACTTGTAAACGCCATCGCCGTGGCTGACGTCTATTCGGATCGTGGTTTCCCCGGTGCCCGCGTAAATGACGTTGCCGTCGGACGGGGCCACGGCGAGCGCGCCGATCGAACTGGTGTTGAGCTGACCGTCAGTTATGCACTCCCAGTACTGTCCGGCATCGTCGGTGCGCCAAACCCCTCCGGCGACCGCGCCGAAGTAAAACACCGAGCGATCCACAGGATCGCCAGCCACGGCTACCACCCGACCGCCACGGGTTGGGCCGATGCAGCGGTAATTGATCTTGGTGAGAAGTTCGGGGTCGACGGGCATGAGCGCTCCTGTCCGGTCGCATTGGTACGTGTCGAACGAAGCTAGTCACCTCTTGTTGCCTGCGTCGATCTCACCGGTTGACGCCGTCGTGATCTGCAACGCACGATGGACCCCATGAGTGATGTTCGGTGCCAGCGTGAGATCGTCGAACTTCATCAATTCATCGAGCACTATTTTCTGGGCAAGGTCGACTCGCTCGAACGTATGTCTTCGGTGCTCGGATCCGATTTCTCGATGGTGACACCCCACGGCGACAAGCGCGATCGCGCTGTCACCCTTGATGCGATGCGGGCCGGATTCGGTCACGCTTCTTCGCTGAGCATCACGACTCGAGATCATCGCCTGATGCTCGAGACGCCCGAGTTGCTGGTGTGTGAATACGTCGAGGCCCACGAGTTGGCCGACCATGGCAATGCTCGGCAGGTCACCGTGGTGTTTTCGGTCGATCCGCAGGTCCCAAACGGCTTGGTTTGGCGACGGGTCCACGAGACTTGGGTCGAGGCCGGCTAACGGTCGTTGTAGAGCATCCGGCTGCGCACGAGGGCGGTCAGGAAGAAGACGGTCACGATCGTGGCCATGAACGGAACGTTGTCGTTGTAGCGACAGATCAGCTGAGGGTCGCGACGGCATCGCACCTCGGCCACGTTGGCCGAAGCCGACAGACCGGCAATCAACACGATCAGGCCGACAAAGGCGACCGCGAACCGTCGAAAGGACCGATGTGCGGTGTCGTATCGGAATCGCACAAACGCCACCGCGCCGAACCCGATCATCATCACCACTGTCGACGTGGTGACGTGTAGCACGAATTCGGCGAGCGTGACCATCGCATCATCCTATGAAACTTTTGTTGAGCGGTGAACTGATTTAGCGGGCTAGGTCAACAACAACTTCTCGACGCGACGAGCAGTGACGGCCACCCCGAACACCGCGAGCGCTACCAGCACCGCAACATGACCAACTACCCCGTATGACCATTCGCCCAAGTTGGCGGCCCGGACCAGCGAGACACCGTGATAGAGCGGACTCAGTCGTACAACCCAGCCCCAGTCGCCATAGGTGGAGAGCGGGTAGAACGTGGTCGAGAACAAAAACAGAGGAAGCGTAGCGGCTGGCACGTATTCGAAGTCGGCCCAAGTACGCATGTAGGTAGTGCACGCCATGCCCAGTGCGCCAAACGCAAATCCGATGAGGGCCGCGGCCGGCAACGCCATCACGATCCAAGCGGAGTGGACCATCCCGAGGGCCAGCATGGTCACCAAGAACGCGGCCGAATACATAACCCCGCGAATCACGGCCCAAGCAATTTCGCCCAACGCTATGTCGCCGGCGCTGAGCGGAGTGGTGAGCAGAGAATCGTAGAGCTTCGCGGCTTTCCATTTGAAGAAGACGTTCATGGTCGAGTCGAAGATGGCTCCGTTCATTGCCGCGGCGGCCAACAAACCGGGAGCAACAAACTCGTCGTAGGCAACGATGCGGCCGTCGATGGTTAGATCGCCGACCAACTTGCCGAGGCCGACACGAATCGAGAACAGATAGAACAACGGTTCGAAAAAGCCGCTGAAAATAACCATCCACGAACGTCGGTAGACCATGATGGAGCGCTCGACGAGCCTCTGTGGTCGACGGATATCGAGCAACGCCGCGGGCACGATGCGGGCAATCATGGCCACAACCTCCGACGGAAGGTGCGCAGGCACAGGGTCCATCCTCCGATGGCGAACAGCGCCAGGACTCCTAGGTGCAGCCCCACATCGGCGAGCGAGAGCCCGCCGAGGATTGCTCCGCGGCAGAGTTCGATTGCGTGAAACAGCGGAGTGATCCAAGCAACTGGTCGAAGTCCGACCGGAAGCTGGTCCACCGGGAAGAAGGCGCCACCGAACAAGAACATCGGCAAGATCGCGAATCGCATGATCGCCGGGAAACTTTGTTCGGTATTTCGTGATGCTGTCCAGGCGGCGAGCGGCATGGCGAAGGCCAGCCCGCAAATGATCGCGACGGGCACGGCCAGCATCAGGCCGATGGTACGAGTTTCGTCAAAGAGCGCGAGAACCGCGGCGACCCCGGTCGCCCCAACGGCGGTGCGTCCAGCAAAACGAATCGCTAACCCGGTCGCTACGTCGCGCGGGCTGAGCGGAGTTGCCACCATTGCCCGGTAGGCGTTGGTCCACTGGAAGCCCTCCATGGTGGGCCACAACGCCTCTTGACTGGCGTTGAACATCGCAGTGGTGGCAAGCAGCGCAGAGGCGTAGAACGCGAAGTACGACGGGCCCGAGAGAATCTGTTCGGCATCGGGATTCTGCTCGACCAGCGAACCAATGCCTATACCGACGCCGGCGAGGTAGAGGAGAGGTTGTACAAACGCGCCGACAAAGTTCTCTCGCCAGATCCGTCGGTAGAGGACGAGGTCGCGGTAGGCGACTCGCACTGCGGCTGGTGTGGTCACCGGCGGTTCGCCATCAGTCGATCAGGGTTCGGCCAGTGAGGCGCAAGAACACGTCCTCGAGACTGCTTCGGCGAACAAGGGCGCTATCGGGAACCACTTGGCGCTCTCGAAGCGTGGCCAGCGCCGCTTCGCCGTCGTCGACGTAGACGAGCAAACGGTCGGGCAGGACTTCGACTCGTTCGCCGATCGCTTCGGCGTCGGGGAGGTGTTCGGCGTTTCGGCCTCGGCCGAACCGCATTTCGAGAACTTCTCGTGGCGCGTAGGTTTTGATCAGGTGCTGCGGCGAACCTTCGGCCACTATCTTGCCGCCATCCATCACCACCAGTCGATCGCAAAGTTGTTCGGCCTCGTCCATGTAGTGAGTGGTGAGCACCAGCGTTCGGCCTTGCTCTTTGAGTTGGTAAAGGCGATCCCACAAGACGTGCCGGGCCTGAGGGTCGAGGCCGGTCGTGGGTTCGTCGAGGATCAACAACTCGGGTTCGCTGATGAGCGATCTGGCGATGCTGACTCGGCGCTTCTGGCCGCCGGAGAGCGGTTCGACTGTTGAGTCGGCGCGTTCGGTGAGCTGTACGAAATCGAGGAGTTCGGCGGCGCGATCGCGGGCTTGTGACTTGCTGATGTCGAAATAGCGGGCGTAGATGACGAGGTTTTCGAGCACCGTGAGTTCGTTGTCGAGTTGATCCAGTTGGGGGACCACGCCGATGCGGCTGCGGATGGTTCGGCCGTCAGCCTTGGGATCGAGACCAAAGATACGAAGCCGGCCGCTGGTCACGGGTGATACGCATCCAATCATCCTCATGGTCGAAGTTTTTCCGGCACCATTCGGACCGAGAAACCCGAACGACTCGCCCGGCGCGACCTCGAAGTCGACTCCGTCGACTGCGACCAAATCACCGAAGTGCTTTTCGAGACAGCGAGCCCAAATGAGAGATTCGCCTAGATCTTTCACGTCGGTGACACTACCGTCCGGTTGGGGACGGATTGCGCGTGGGGCGCTACTGTGCCCACAATGAACGGCCCAGCCACACGATTGGAAGCTTTGTGAGTAGCAACAGTGTGATCGAGGTCTCCGACCTCACCACTCGGTTCAATACGCAAGACGGCGTTGTCCACGCCGTCAGTGGAGTGAGCTTCGAGCTGCGCCCCGGTGAGTTCCTCGGCGTTGTCGGCGAGAGCGGATCAGGCAAGAGCGTCACGATGATGTCGCTGCTCAAGCTGATCCCAATGCCCCCTGGCGAGATTGTCGGTGGGTCGGCAATATTCGAAAATCAGGATCTCTTGCAGATGGAGGGCGACGATCTGCGCTCCGTTCGTGGTGGGCGCATCGGCTTCATTTTTCAAGACCCGATGACATCGCTCAATCCGGTTTTGACCATCGGCAAGCAACTCCGCGAACCGCTAATGCTGCATCGTGGCGCTTCCAAGAAGGAAGCAAAGCAGCGATCGGTCGAGTTGCTAGAACTCGTAGGATTGCCCGACGCCGAAGAGCGTCTCAAAACGTACCCTCACGAGCTGTCCGGCGGTATGCGACAGCGAGTCATGATCGCTATGGCCCTTGCGTGTTCGCCCAACGTGATCATCGCCGACGAACCAACGACCGCGCTCGATGTCACAATCCAGGCCCAAATCATCGAGACGGTTAAGGACCTTCGAGAAAAGCTCGGTACCGCAGTGATCTGGATCACCCATGATCTGGGTGTTGTTGCTGGTCTTGCCGATCGAGTAATCGTCATGTACGGCGGCGAGATCGTCGAACAAGCGCCCGTCAACCGTCTCTACTCGCATCCGTCTCACCCCTACACCCAAGGGTTGCTCAACTCGATGCCGAGCGCCGATCGAAAGGGCGAGGAGTTGGTCAGTATCCCTGGCCAACCGCCGAGCCTGTTCAGCGCACCGGTGGGATGTTCGTTTGCGCCGCGTTGTCCGTTTGCGTTCGACAGGTGTCAAACCGAAAATCCGCAGCTAGACCAGATGGCCACCACGTCCGAGGAACACTTGGTTGCTTGCTGGTGGGACACCGCCGAGGGGAAGGAACGCTATGACCGCTGAAGTCGCGGCCGAGCCCGAAACCTCTTGGGGGGACGAGCGCGAAGTGCTGCTAAGGGTCACCGATCTCAAGAAGCACTTTCCGATCATGAAGGGATTGGTTCGGCGCAAGGTCGGAGCGGTAAAGGCCGTCGACGGTGTCAGCTTCGACATCTTTCGCGGCGAGACCCTGGGATTGGTCGGCGAGAGTGGCTGCGGCAAATCGACGACAGGCCGGGTAATCCTTCAGCTCGACGCGGCCACTAGCGGAACCGTCAACTTCGCCGGCCAAGAGCTGACTCAGTTGTCGAGTTCTCAGTTGCGAAAAGTGCGCCCGAACATGCAGATGGTGTTTCAGGACCCCCATGCTTCGCTGAACCCTCGCATGACGGTGGCGTCGATCATCGACGAACCCCTTTTCGAGCACAAATACGGCAACAAAGCCGAGCGCCACGCTCTGATCGAAGAGATGCTGTTGTTGGTGGGCCTATCGCCCGCTCACGCCAACCGCTACCCACACGAATTTTCCGGAGGTCAACGCCAACGGATCGGTATAGCCCGTGCTATTGCCCTCAATCCCGATTTTGTGGTCTGCGACGAACCGATCGCCGCGCTCGATGTGTCGATTCAGGCCCAGGTTGTCAACCTGCTCGCCAAGCTGCAACACGACCTCAATCTCACCTACCTATTCATCTCTCACGACCTTTCGATGGTCCGTCACCTTGCCGACCGCGTCGCGGTGATGTACCTCGGCACGATGGTCGAGCTCGGACCGGTCGACGAAATCTACGACGACCCTCAGCACCCGTACACCAAGGCTCTGCATTCGGCTGTTCCTACGCCCAACCCGGTGGTCGAGTCCTTTAGGGAACGAATCATCCTTCAAGGCGATATTCCGAGCCCCGCCCATCCGCCGGCCGGGTGCTCGTTTCACACCCGGTGTCCGATCGCGCAGCCGGAGTGCTCGCAGCGAACGCCCGAGTGGCGAGAACTTTCTTCGAACCGATGGGTGGCCTGCCACCTCGTTTAATCCGCGCCGTGCCTATTTTCCGCGCCGCTTGCATTCTGTTAGCCGCTGGATAATGTGCAAGGCTTCGATGTCGACACCCACCCTGGGCTGTCGGGAATACAGGAAACTGGAGGGACAATGAGTCTCAAGAAACTCCTGGCTCTACTTGCGGTATTGGTGATGTTCGCCGCCGCTTGTGGATCCGATGATGACACTGCGGGCGACGACACCGTCGCCAGCGATTCCGGTGATTCCGGTGATTCTGGTGATTCGGGTGATACCGAGGATCCTGACACTGGCACCGATGAAGCGCCCGCCGAGGAAGCTTCCACTGCTGGTCAGGGTGGCAACTTGTTGCTCCTGCAGTGGCAGGCGCCTTCGCAGGCCAACTCGTACCTGTCGAGCGGTACCAAGGACCTTCTCGCTGGCTCGCTCGTTCTCGAGCCGCTGGCCGAAACTGGTCCCGACGGCGTGTTGGTTCCGGCCTTGGCTTCGGCAATCCCGTCGGCGAGCGATGGCAGCATTTCTGCTGACCAGACTTCCATCACTTGGTCGCTTCGCGACGACGTGATGTGGTCCGATGGCACACCGTTCACGTCCGCCGACGTTGTATTTACGTACGACTATTGCGCTGATCCCGAAACCGGTTGCTCCAGCGACGCTCTGACCGATGTTGCCAGTGTTGTTGCCGACGATGACTACACCGTCACCATTACCTTCAACGATCCCAAGCCTTACCCGTTCGAGCTGTTTGTGTCTTACACCAGCCCGATCCTTCAGAAGGCTCAGATGGAAGAGTGCATCGGTGCCGCGGCAGTGTCGTGCTCGGATCAGAACTTCGCCCCGGTCGGTACCGGTCCCTACATGGTGACCGAGCTGCGGCCTGAGGACACCGTTACATACGAGTTCAACCCGAACTATCGTGGCAACGCTGCAGGTCAGCCGTTCTTCGGCACCGTTGAGATCAAGGGTGGCGGCGACGCCGAGTCGGCCGCTCGTTCGGTTCTCGAAGTTGGCGAAGCCGACTACGCCTGGAACCTCCAGGTGGCGCCAGAAATCTTGGCTCCCATGGAAGCGGCCGGCAACGGCCGTTTGGCATCCGCGTTCACCGCAAACGTTGAGCACATCAACCTCAACCAGACCGACCCGAACGCCGATCCCAAGTCCGAAGGCACCCCGCATCCGTTGTTCGTCGATAACCCCGACCTGCAGCGTGCGCTTTCCATCGCCATCAACCGCGAAGAGCTTGTGGCTGTTGGTTACGGCCCGTCTGGTAACCCCACATGCAACATGTGGCCGGTGGGTGCTCAAAACAGCACCAACAACGACTGGTGCCTCACCCAAGACATCGACGGCGCCAACGCCCTTCTCGATGGCCTGGGCTACATGGACACCGACGGTGATGGCGTACGTGAAGCCCCCGGCTTCGGTCCGCTCGAGTTCGACTATGTCACCTCGACCAACGGCGTGCGTCAGAGCAACCAGGAACTCATTGCGAACTACTGGGATCAGATTGGTGTGAAGGCCAACATGAAGAACGAGGACGCAAGCCTCTTCTTCGATGGCACCTGCGCCAGCGATGCCTGCATCTGGAAGTTCTACAACCCGATGGAAATGTTCACCAACGGCGCCGCGAGCCCGTACGCCCCCGCCTACATGAAGGGCTGGACCAGCGAGAACATCCCCACGGCTGACAACGCGTGGGGCCTCGACAACATCCCGCGCCTCAACAGCCCGGAATACGATGCGCTGTCCGACGAGGCTGATGTCACCGCTCTCGATGATCCTCGTCTAAACGAGATTGTCATCGCGATGAACGACATTGTTTCCACGTCGGCCACCATCCCGTTGATCCACCGTGCCAACGCTTCGGCGTTCGCCAATTCCATCACTGGTACTGGCGACCTCAACGGTTGGGACAGCGAGTACTGGAACATCGAACAGTGGGGACGCAGCTAATTAGCTGACGTACTCATGCGAGGACGGCGGGGGCTTTGCGCCCCCGCCGTCGTCGAACTATTTTCGGGACATGTGGGGGAGAGTTAGTCGATGGTTAGGTACGTAGTTCGAAGAGTCTTGATCGCAATCCCGACGCTGCTGATGATCAGCCTCGTCGTGTTCACGATTCTCGATATTGCACCTGGTGATCCCACCGCCCAACTCCCCCTCACCGTTCCCGCCGAGGTTCGCGAACAGATTCGCGAATCGCTCGGCTTCAACGACCCGTTCATTCAGCGTTGGTGGAACTGGAACGAACTCATGGTCGTAAACGAACCGATTCATGCGTTCGAAGAGGTAACCCACACTTGTTTTGGTGATTGCGAAAGCCGAGCTCGGATAATTTCTTGGAGTTCGCGGTCGCCGGCGATGGACACGGTTTACGAACGGCTTCCTCAGACAACGTGGGTGCTGGGGGTCGCCCTGATGTTCGGGGTTTTGCTGGCCATACCCATAGGCACCATGCAGGCCTACAAACAATATTCTTGGTTCGACAATCTCGGCACGTTCGTAACGATGCTCGGGTTTTCGGTGCCGGTATTTGTGATCGGCCCCATGTTCATCTGGGTTTTCTCGGTGAAACTCGGCTGGCTCCCGACGTTTTACAAAACCACTCACGACGTAAATTTCACCGACCTCGGGAGTATTTGGTTTCAGATCAAGCAGCTCCTGATGCCCGTGGGAGTGCTAACTCTTTTCTACGCCGCGTCGTTTGGCCGCTTCGCCCGCGCGTCAGTTCTCGAGAATCTCAACGAGGGATACGTGCGCACCGCCCGATCCAAAGGGCTCGGCGAACCGACGGTGATGACTCGCCACGTGCTGCGCAACAGCCTGATTCCGGTAGTGACCTTGCTGGCGTTGTCGATCCCCGGTGTCTTCGGCGGCGCAATCATCACCGAGAACATCTTTCGCATCAACGGCCTAGGCCAACTGCTGCTGGTTTCGATCGGCCAGAACGACATCCCGATGGTGCAAACCCTCGTGTTCATATTCGCGGCGCTCACCGTTTTGTTCAACATCATCGCCGACATCCTTTACGGCTTCCTCGACCCACGGATCCGATATGACTGATCTCTCCGACTCCAACGATCCAGAGCCAGCAGAGTCGAGACGCCGAGATGCTGACGACGTGGCAGCCTCCGGGCTTGAGGCCGCCAACGAACTAGGCGAGTTCCGATCTCTGCGCGGCGACGTCTGGCGTCAGTTCCGGCGACATCGAGGCGCGGTGGTCGGCATTGTCATCTTGATTCTCATCACGGTCGGGTGCTTTCTCGGGCCGATAATCTTGCCTTTCGACACCTCGACTCCGGTGGTGTCCAACGCAAACCGCGGGCCGGGATGGCCTCATATTTGGGGCACCGACAACCTTGGCCGCGATGCCTTCGCCCGAGGCCTCATTGGTGGACGTATTTCACTGGCCGTGGGTTTCGTGGCCATGGCCGTATCAATAATCCTTGGTGTTCTCATCGGGGTCCTGGCCGGGTTTTTCCGCTGGCTCGATGGTGTCCTCATGCGGATCACGGACCTGTTCTTGTCGCTGCCGTTGCTTCCTGTGCTCCTCGTGGTCATCGTGTTGTTCCGTGACCCGGTTCAGGAGTCGCTGGGCGAAGGCCTCGGCATCTTTGTTCTCATGGTCTTGATCATTGGCGGGACCAGCTGGATGCAAACTGCCCGCATCGTACGAGGCGAAGTCCTTTCCCTGAAGGAACAAGAATTCATCCTGGCCAGTCGCAGCATCGGGACGAGACCGTGGCGGATCATCAGCAAGCACGTCATCCCAAATGTGATGAGCCCCGTGATCGTCGCTGCTTCGCTCGGCATCGCGACTGCCATCCTCACCGAATCCGCCGTTTCGTTCCTCGGACTCGGTTTCCCGCTTCAGCTGCCCACATGGGGCCGTTTGCTCAACGAGGCCAAAGATCGCATCACCCTCAACGTTTGGTTGGTTGCCGGCCCTGGCCTGTTACTTTCGCTCACCGTCATGAGTGTCAACTTCATTGGTGATGGTCTTCGCGACGCTCTCGATCCCAAGCAGCGCAGTCAGGGCTGATCGGGCGCGATTGGTTCGGTAATCACGAGAACCGCCGTCATGCCTTTTTCGGCGTGGCCCACGATGTCGCAATAGAGTTCGTAGTTGCCCGGTTGAATGTTGTCGAGGTCTAGTCGGGCCGTGCTGCCGGCCGGGACCTCGCCGCTGCTCGGCCCGCGGCGGATACCGAGGTTGTGGTTGAGCAGCCCGGTGTTCTTGGCCTCGAGGCGCACCGCACCAGCGGGCGCGGTGAGGTCGCCACCGAAGCCGTAATCGAACATCGTGAGTTCGACGGTTGTGCCGGCGTACGGTTCGCCGCCCCCACGGCCGAAAACGATTGCCGCGGCGGCGGTGGCGACGACCACGGGCACCAAGACGAACAGTGCCAGCCGGGTCTGTTGGCGTCGCTTTCGTTGGGCGACCCGTTGAGCACGTCGAGATCGTTGTTGCTGGCTCATCGCAACATCAAAGCGAAGTCGCCGTTGAGTTTCCAGAGTCCTTGGACCCAGGTCGCTGTTCAGGCTGCGAGCTCGACCGCCAATTCAGCTGGGCAGGCGCCGGCTCGACGGTAGAAGCTGAGATGGCACCCGATCAGCGTGGCGCCAGCCAAACCGATTGTCGCAATCACCGAACCGGCTATTGCGTCAAAGACGTAGTGATTGGCAGTGAGCACCACGGCTGAGGCCATTACCAACGGGCTGAGCAGGGCCAGAGCTCGTATTAGTTTGTGCTGGATCGTACGAAACAAAATGATGCCAACCAGTAGGTTCCAACCGACGTGGAGGCTGGGTACGGCGGCGTACTTGTTGACCAGCGATGGCGGCTGCAAGACCCGGTACGACTTGGACAGTTCTGTCACGGTGTCGACGAAAGCGCCTGGCATGAGCCTGGGGGGAGCGACCGGAAACGCCATGAAGATGATGAGCCCGATCCCGCCCGACACGAACATCGCGTTGCGCAATAGTAGGTACGAGGGGCGGTGGTTGCGGTAGAGCCAGACAAAGGTGATGGCGATAACCGGCCAGTGGCCCCAGATGTAAACCCAGTTGGCGGCGGTCACGATCTGGCGGTGATGAAGGATCCATCCCTGCACCGTTGTTTCGATATCGATTCCGACACCGCGTTCGAGCCGAAGCACCGACTGTCCGTGCGCCGTTGCTGTGGCTTGGCTTCCCTCGGTCAGTCCTCTAACTCCGAAGTAGGCCAGCGCCGCTCCCACGAGCAAGCCAAGCTGCCAACCAACTTTGCCGATCGTTCGCATCAGAACCCTCCAATCCATGGCCGCGTCATTTGTTATGGAGGGCAACCGAACAACCACCCGGACGTAATCCGAGATTGTGTCAATTGAGATATTTGGCTTCAGCCGGGAGGGGCCTATTTGTCGTTGCTGGGAATCCAGTTGGTTCCCGCGAGCGGAACCTTGGCCATCGCTGCGGCCTCGACGGTGAGGGCCGCTAGATCTTGTGGCTCAAGATTGTTGACGTGAGATTTCCCGCACGCTCGGGCCAGTGTTTGGGTCTCGAGAGTGAGGACTTGCAGGTAGTTGGCGAGGCGGCGTCCGGCGATAACCGGATTCAGCCGGGCCGACAACTCCGGGTCCTGGGTGGTGATACCTGCCGGATCGGTGCCGGCTTGGTAGTCCTCCCACACGCCAGCCGCCGATCCGAGTTTGCGGTATTCGTCGTCGTGGGCCGGATTGTTGTCGCCTATGGCTATGAGGGCCGCGGTGCCGATCGAAACGGCGTCGGCACCCAGGGCTAGTGCCTTGGCAACGTCGGCGCCGGACCGGATGCCGCCGGCCGCGATCAGCTTGACGCGCCGGTGTACGCCCAACTCCTGTAACGCCCGAACCGCCTCGGGGATCGCGGCGATGGTGGGGATCCCGACGTGTTCGATGAAGACGTCTTGGGTCGCCGCGGTTCCGCCCTGCATCCCATCAACGACGACGGCGTCGGCTCCGGCCTTTATGGCCAAGGCGGTGTCGTAGTAGGGCCGAGCCGCCCCAATTTTGATGTAAACGGGGACTTGGTGATCGGTGATTTCGCGAAGCTCGATGATCTTGATTTCGAGATCATCGGGCCCGGTCCAGTCGGGATGGCGACATGCTGAGCGTTGGTCGATACCTTCGGGCAGCGTGCGCATTTGACCGACCCGTTTGGTGATCTTTTGGCCCAGCAACATTCCGCCGCCGCCGGGCTTGGCGCCTTGTCCCACCACCACTTCGATGGCGTCGGCTTGGCGGAGATCGTCGGGGTTCATGCCGTATCGCGAAGGCAAGTATTGGTATACGAGGGTTTTGGAGTGGCCTCGTTCTTCGGGGGTCATGCCGCCGTCGCCGGTGGTGGTCGAAGTGCCGGCGGCGTTGGCGCCCCGCCCGAGCGCCTCTTTGGCTTGAGCCGACAGCGAACCGAAACTCATGCCGGCGATGGTGATCGGGATATCGAGCTTCACGGGGCGCTCGCTGGTGTCGGCCCCGATGGTGATGTCGGTGCCGCAGGCCTCGCGATAACCCTCGAGGGGATAGCGAGACATCGAGGCGCCGAGCAGCACGAGGTCGTCGAGCGACGGCACCCGACGTTTGGCGCCGAACCCTCGAATCCGGTAGATACCGGTGTTAGCGGCTCGTCGAATCTCGGCGATCACGTTGCGATCGAAGGTGTAGCTCTCTTGTTGGTGCCAGTCGTTGGTGCTCACCGGTTGCCTCCTGCGGCGAGTTCGGCGTCGATATCGTCGATGTGGAAGTTGTAGAGCCTGCGAGCCGAGCCATAGCGACGAAACTCCGAAGGGTCGTGGTCGAGGTCGCTGCGGCTGAGTAGGTCGGTGAGGGCCGTGACATGTTCGGGTCGGATCTCCTTTTCGACGCAATCCGACCCGAGCGATTCGACATCGCCGCGTACAAAGATGCGAGCCTCGTACATCGAATCCCCGAGGTCGGCCGCGGCGTTACCACAAACAACGAGGTTGCCAGCCTGGGCCATGAATCCGCTCATGTGGCCGACGTTGCCGCCTACCACGATGTCAACACCTTTCATCGAGATCCCGCATCGGCTGCCCGCGTTACCTTCGATCACGACAAGCCCGCCGTGGCCGGTGGCGCCGGCGGCCATGGTGGCGCTGCCGATGATCCGGACGGTGCCGGACATGATGTTCTCGGCGAGCCCGGTTCCGGCATTGCCGATGACGTTGACGCGGCCGATTTGGTGCATCCCGGCGCAGTAGTAACCGACCGACCCGTCGACGGTCACCGAGATGTCGTTGTTGATGCCCGCGGCGACGGCGTGAGCGCCGCGCGGGTTGGAGATGTGGAAGTCGCCGCTGCGAGCGTCGTGAAGCGCGCGGTTGATATCGCGTAGTGAGGAGGAGGCGAAGTCGAGGGTTGTGCTCATGCGGCCAAACTCCATGTGTAGACGCGGGCCGGTTCTGGTTCCCAGACCGTTGCGTGTTCGACGTCGGGCAGCTGGGCGATTGCCCGGTATTCCGACGACATCGCGACCCAGTCGTCGGTTTCGGCGACCACCGCGGGCTTGCACGCGATGGGGTCTCGCAGGATCGCGAACCCGTCGGCGGTGCCGACGGCCAAGGTGTAGAACCCGTCGAGGTCGACCAACGCCCGTTCGAGTGCCGCGTCGAGGGTGTCGCCTTGCCTCATGCGCCACGAGATGTAGCCGGCGGCAACCTCTGAATCGTTCTCGGTCTGGAACGTCTCGCCTTGCTGCTGGAGTTGTGAGCGCAGCCAATTGTGGTTCGACAGCGAGCCGTTATGAACCAGGCACGTGTCCGAGCCGGTGCCGAACGGGTGTGAGCCGTTGGGAGTGATGGCGGACTCGGTGGCCATCCGGGTGTGGGCGATGGCGTGAGTGCCGCGGCGCGTCGCGAGGTGGTAACGCTTCGCCACGAGGTCGGGGTCGCCCACCGACTTGTAGAGCTCGATCCGGTTGCCTTCGCTCAACACGTCGACGCCGCTCACATTGTCGATGATCCATTGGCGGGCCAAGCGGCCGTCGCCGGCTGTTTCAAAGACGGCATGGTCGTGGGTTGGTCGAACGGTGACATCGGCATCAAGCACTTGTTGTAGTGCTTCGGTTGTTGGGGCCCAGTCGGGTGACCGGCCTTCGGCGAGCACCGTAATCCTGGATCGGTTCTGGGTGGTCTCGTCGTAGATTGCGAACCCCGCACTGTCGGGGCCGCGTTCGCGCATCTCGTGGAGCATGACCGCGGTGAGGCGGCCCAGTTCTGGCCGGTACTTTTCGGTCTTGCAGAACAGACCGACGATCCCGCACATGATGTCTCCCCTTATGACTCTCCGGGCGTACCCGTCTACGGTGTGCGAACCGTAGTCACTGACGTGAGCCTTGGACAACCGCGAAGGGGTTTCACCTACAGTGAGGCCGGTCCTCGCCGCGGCGGGGCATTATTGGCAACGTCTGAGGGGGACTTTTCATGGGAGCATTCGAAGACATCCAGGCACGGGTCGAGGCCGACGGTGTGGAGTTCATTTACGCCATGTTCGTCGAGATGCACGGCAAACCTTGCGCCAAGCTGGTTCCGGTGAGCGCCCTGGAAACGTTGATGTCCGACGGCGCCGGTTTTGCCGGCTTTGGGGCCGGGCCCATGGGTCAGGACCCGTCGAGTCCCGACATTCTTGCCATTCCCGACCCGGCTTCGTACACCCAGCTGCCGTGGCAGCCCAATGTCGCCGCCATGCAGTGTGACGCGACGGTCGACGGCGAACTGTGGCCCTACGCCCCACGCGTCATCTTGCGCCAGGCGATGGAGAACCTGGCCCAACGAAATCTGGTTCTCAAAGGAGGGGTGGAGGCCGAGTACTCCCTTGTTGTCAAAGACGAACTTGGGCGTATCAGCGTCGCCGACGATCGTGACGTCGACACGATGCCGTGCTACGACGCTCGCAGCCTCACCCGAATGTTGCCTCATCTGGCAACCGTCTCCAAGAATCTTGATGCGATGGGTTGGGGCAACTACGCCAACGATCACGAAGACGCCAACGGCCAGTACGAACAAAATTGGCAGTACAGCGACGCGTTGACGACGTCTGACCGTCTCGTCATCTTTCGATTGATGATTCACACGATGGCCCAACGTGAGGGCTGGTATGCGTCGTTCATGCCCAAACCGTTCAGCGACAAGACCGGTAACGGGTTGCACGCTCACCTGAGTCTGTGGACCGCCGACACCGACGAGCCGCTGTTCGTAAACAATGGTGGGTCCGACAGCTTGGGGCTGGGTCTCAGTGAGATGGCCTACAACTTTGCCGGTGGTCTCATCGATCACGCATCGTCGTTGGTCGCGGTTGCGTGTCCAATCGTGAACTCGTACAAGCGAATGGGGGTCGGCGCCCCAACGTCAGGCGCCACCTGGGCCCCGGCCTACGCCGCGTTCGGCGGCAACAATCGCACGCAAATGATTCGGGTCCCCGAACCCGATCGACTCGAGGTACGCCTCGGTGATGGTGCGGCCAATCCGTATCTGATGTTTGCCGCCATGCTGGCGTGCGGCATGGACGGGGTCGACAACCACACCGACCCCGGAGCGGTGAACACCGCGAACTTGTTCGCGTTGGCGCCTTCGGAGGTCGCGGCCCGGGGCATCGAAACCTTGCCGCCGACGCTGCTGCACGCCGCGGAGAACCTGCTTAAAGACGATGTGCTCGCCGAAGGCCTGGGGATGACCAGCGAGGGTCCCTATCGCGACTACTTCGCCGAGGTGAAACGCAAGGAGTTCATGGCTCACCACCACCAGGTAACCCAGGCCGAGGTCGATCTCTACCTGACGATGTTCTGATCTTCCTAGCTATTGCAGGGCAGCCTCGAGGCCGTCGAGTATGAGGCCGAGGCCGAACTGGAACTCGTCGCCGAAGTCGTAACCGGGTTGCATTACGTGGGCGACGGTGAACTCCGACAGGTGGGGGTACGCGCCGTCGGCGAAGGTTGCGGTGATCGACTCCGCTAGCTCGGTCATGTCTTGGCCTTCAGTTGCGGGCAGGGTGGCTTCTTGCAGTGTGAAGCCGTAGATGAACGCATCGATCAGTGCGTAGGCGTGAGCGGTCATTTCAACCGTGAACCCGTTGCCGCGAAGGCATCCGAGGACGGCGTCGTGGTGACGCAACGTCTCGGGGCCCGGCGTCGTGCGTGATTCCATCAGTGGTGGTGCCCAGGGATGGCGGAGCATGGCGGCGCGCATCGAGTTTGCCCGTTCGGTCATTGCTGGTTTCCACCCCGCGCCGCTTGGCGGGCTGTGGATCTCGGCGAACACCGAGTCGACCATCGCGTCGATGATTGCTTCTTTGCTTGGGACGTGGTGGTAGATCGTCATCGGTTTGACTTCCAGCGCGGCGGCAAGTTTGCGAATGGTCAGCGCGTCGACGCCGATTTCGTCGGCCAGCGAGACTGCGGCTGCGATGACCCGAGTCGGTGTCAGCGGTGACTTCGGTTGACGTGGCAATGGTCACTCCTGGTAATTTGCGCATTGTAACCGTACTTAGTACTGGTATGGTGACCTCCTCCTCGTACTTAGTACGACGAATGGAAGGACCGCCATGATCAACACAGAGTCAGCAACCGAGGCCCAGGCCATCGGCCGAATGAGCGCAGTGGTGCAAGGCCGATATGGCGGCACCGAGCAGTTGAGGGTGGAGACAATCGCCCAGCCAACGGTCGGGCCCAAAGAGGTTCTGATCGACGTTCGGGCCGCGGGAGTCGATCGCGGCGTGTGGCACCTCATGACCGGAACCCCATACCTGATACGGCTCATGGGGTTCGGGCTCACCAAACCAAAGAACCCTGTGCCAGGACTTGACGTGAGCGGCGTGGTCGTTGCCGTCGGAAACAAGACGACCAGGTTTGCGGTCGGCGAAGAAGTATTTGGGATCGCCAAGGGGAGCTTCGCCGAGCGGGCCGTGGCCGACGAAACGAAGCTGTCTCGCAAGCCCGCTCGAACATCGTTTGTCGAAGCCGCTGCGGCCGCGGTGTCGGGAATAACCGCGCTGCAGGCGCTCACCGACGTTGGTCGGGTAACGGCCGGGCAACGAGTTCTTGTTGTGGGGGCCTCGGGCGGCGTGGGATCGTATGCGGTGCAGCTGGCCAAAGCCGTTGGCGCGGAGGTGACTGGTGTGGCTAGTACGGCCAAGCTTGGTTTCGTCAACTCACTCGGTGCTGATCACGTGGTCGACTACACGGGCGAGGACGTGTTCGATGGCCAGCGCCTATTTGATCTGATTATCGACATTGGTGGCCGCAACAGTGTGCGGCGTCTCCGGCGGGCCCTCGCCAAGGACGCCACGCTGGTGATCGTCGGTGGAGAGGACGGAAACCGATTCACTGGGGGGATCGGTCGTCAGTTGTGGGCGACAATCCTCTCGCCGTTTGTGAGTCATCGGCTGCGGATGTTCGTGAGCACCGAGCATCACTCGTTCATCGACCGGCTGGCCGAATTCATCGAGGCTGGCACCGTGGTGCCCGCAGTTGGCGAACAATTCGCGCTCGACGACGCACCCGAAGCAATCCGCCGCCTCGAAGCGGGCCAGACAAGCGGGAAGTCTGTGGTCGTGGTGAGCACAAACCAGTAGGTACCGCTACGAGCCGAGCCCGTCGACGTACCCGGAGAGCTTTTCGATGGCCATGTTCCAACCGGCGGCGCCGGGGGAGTCGGCGGCTACACCCGCGTGAGTCATTGTCATCGCGGTCCGCTCGCCAAGGTCGGTGAGTTCGACGGTGATCTGGGTTACGGCCGGGCCGGGCATGCCCATATCGGCGGGGTCAAGCACATTGCCATTCTCGTCTGACATTGATTCGGTGTAGACCAAACGAACGTATTCGTCGATCTCGAGGTATTCGCCGGTAAACCACATTTGCATCGGACCGTTGGGCGTATCCATGGCCATGCAGATCAGTCGTCGGCCGCCAACCCGGACGTCCATCTCGGCGACGGGAATGCTCGCGCCGGTGGGTCCGTACCAGGCCTGGAAGTGTTGCGCTGAGACCCACATCTGCCAGATGAGGCGAACCGGAGCGTCGAAGGTCCGCTCGATCACTACCGATTTGGTGGCGTCGTTGTCGGTCATGTTGATGGTCTCTCTTGTTGCGATTGAAGTTGGGTGACGTAAGTGTCCATGCGGTCAAAGCGGCCTTCCCACACTGGTCGGTAGGTCTCGGCCCAGTCGGCCACCGCCTCGAGCGGTTCGGCGTCGAGGTGACAGGGGCGGAATTGGCCGCGCCGACCGCGGACAATCAGACCGGCTCGTTCGAGCACCTTGAGGTGCTTGGAGACCGCGGGCAAAGTCATGTCGAAGGGGGACGCGATTTCGTTGACGTTGGCCGGTCCTTGGGCCAGCCGCGCCAAGATCGCCCGCCGGGTCGAGTTGGCGAGGGCGGCAAAGGTGTCGTCGAGTCGATCGTCGAGTGCGGTGAGGGTCATCGGAAGAACCAAGGCGTGTATTAAACCAGATAGATAATTAACTGAATAGTAAATTATAGGACGCCAGGTGTTTGGTCAAGGGCCTTTCAGGCTTTGCGGGCCAGTTGACGGTGGATTGAAAGGTCGGCCACCAATAGTGGTTTGCAAGGGACCGAAAGGCGGGCCCGAAATCAGGAGGGTGCAATATGAGACGACTTCTCTTAGCGGTGTTGCCGGTGGTGTTACTCACTGCCCTGGCCGGGCCGGCAAATGCCGGGGATGAAGTACAAGAAGTGAAGGTTGAAGGGGTCGGAACGCCGGGGCCGTACGGTTCGGGTGGGTGTGGCGACTCAGCTGGTGCCGGTTCGGACTATGTGATTGCCATGGCTGGCGACCTCGAAGGCTGTATCTACGGTTGGGTACTGGAGTTTGAGTTCAACGAGGAGACCGGCGAGTACCAAGAATTGGGCCGGGAACTGTTTGTTGGCAGCTACGGAGACCGCAGCGGCACTTTTGTTCTTACCGAACAGTTCTATGCGGTATTTGCCGCTGACGGATCACAGTTGTCGGGCGGCTGCAGCCATCCGATTCACGAAGGTAGCGGTACTGGCGACTTCGCCAATGCCCGAGGCAAGTTGACATTTGTCGACGACGTGAACCTCGGCGTTGCCAACTACCAAGGCGAGCTCAAGTTGATGTAGACCTCGCAGTGTCGGCGGGACACTGCGAAGGCGGGAATAGCGAGGGCGCTTCGGTTTCGGCCGGAGCGCTCTTGCGCATCGGCCAGAAATTCGACAAGCGTCTAAGAAAATCGCATTTGCTGGACCTGTGACGATAGGCCGCCGTCGAGGATCCAGAGCTGGCCACTGGCGTAGCGAGCCTCGTCGGAGGCCAGCCAGTTGGTGAGGTTGGCGATGTCGGTCGGCGTCCCGATCGTGCCCAAGGGATGAATGTTGGCAGCTTCGGCCAACGCATCGCCGGCGCTCATGGTGTCGGGGTAGAACTGGCCGAGCATCGGCGTGTCTACATATCCGGGGCAAATGGCGTTGACCCGGATGCCTTCGGGGCCGTGATCACACGCCAAGGCTTTCGTGAGGGCATGGACAGCGCCCTTGGTGGCGCAGTAGGCCGCTAGTCGCGGGTCGGCGATGAAACCGTCGTAGGAACCGAAGTTGATGATGGACGCATGGCATGATTCCCGCAACATGGGTAGGGCGTGTTTGCAGGTCAGGAAGGTGCCGGTGACGTTGATGGCAAAGATCCGGTTCCATTCGTCGAGACTGGTGTGTTCGATGGACTTTTCGATTTCGACGCCAGCCGCGTTCACCACTATGTCGAGTTGCCCATGAGAGTCCTGGATTGTCGCGACCCCGCCGGCGACTTCGGTTTCTGAAGTGACATCGAATCGCAGGAAATCGCCAGCTGCTTGTCCCGCGCCGTTGCTTCCCTGGTTGCTTAGGTCGGCGGCAAATACAAAGGCCCCTTCGGCCTCGAACCGTTTGCAGATGGCTCGTCCGACCCCACCCCGGCCGCCCGTCACGAGGGCGACGCGGCCGTCGAGCATCCCACTCACGAAGCCGCCCCGGCGTAGGCCGCCAGAAGAAGGCCATGGAAATGGTGCAGCGCATGCTCAGACAGCCCCGAGCCGTTGGGGTCGTTGACGATCCGGCCTTGGTTGAAGGCGGGGGTTTCCATGCCCCGTTGCACGCTCTCGACGAGGGCGATGTCCTCGACTTGTAGGACTTCGTCGAGATATCGGATCGACTCGAGTTCGGCCGGGGTTGGGTCCGCCGACTCCAAGAAAAAATCGTACGTTTCGTAAGTGAGGTCGGCGCCGGCCGCGACGATGTTGAGCACAATCATGTTCCCTCGGCCGGGATACCGCATAAGGCAGGTGGTCGGCCACAGCCACCAAACCGCGTGATCGGTGACGGTCGCATCGCTCACGTCGTAAGCGGTGTTGGCCGATTTGCCGGCCTCGGCCATGTGACTCGAATAGATGCCGTGGGTTGTGACCTCGTAGGTATCCATGTCGACCAAGGAGACGAAGTCTTTGTGCGCGACATGGCAGTGGTAACACTCGAGAAAGTTGTCGACGACGTTCTTCCAGTTGGAACGGATCTCATAGGTGAGGCGATGGGCAAAGGTGAGCTGTTCAACGTCGGGCGCCCAGCGCTGCAGTTCCGATCCGAGGTCGCCCGATACGTCCGCCAAAGCTTCGGCGTGAGGGTCGAGATTGACGTACACGAACCCGGCGAATTCGGTGACGAGGACTCGCTCCAGACAAATCTGGCTCAGATCGAAATCTTCGAGATGGCCGGTGTGGCGCGCCGCGGTGAGTCCGCCGGCCAAGTCGTAACTCCACGCGTGGTAGGGGCACACAATATTGTTGGTGCGACCTTCGCCGACGAGCAGCTCGTGGGCTCGGTGTTGGCACACGTTGTAGAACGCTCGCAGGCTGGCGTCAGCGCCTCGGACAACGACGATCGGATGGCCGGCCACCGTCGACGTGACGTAGCTTCCCGGTTCACGTACCTTCTCTACATGGCAGATCCACTGCCACGATCGGCCGATGACTTGGCGTTGGTCGGCGTCGTACCAGCGGTCCTCGGTGTAGGCATCGGCGTGCAGCGACATCGAACGACTCGGATCGGGATCCCAGCCCATGGCTATGTCGATACTCGGTTCCGTGCCCGGTAGCTGACTCATGGGACGTAAAGCTACGAGCTGCTGAACGATCGTTCAAGGCCGCCTTTGGGCTCCGTTAGGTTGTGAGTCCTACTTGGAGTGCGTGCAAGAGGTGCCCGAACTCTGACCGGTGCTCGTCGGTGGTGCCCGACGTGTGTTCGAGCGCAAGGAAGCCGTGGATCGCGCAACGAGTGGTGCGGGCGGCGAGAAGGGAGCCTTCGACACCCAAACCAATAGCGCGGTAAACAGCAACGAAGACATCTACTAGTGAATTGGTGGCCCTGGCGAGATCGTCGTTGTTTGACTTTGGTGGCAGCAATGTCGACGCGAACTGGCCGGGAAAGGCCAGAGCGAACTCACGGTACTTGGTGCCCATCGCGTCGAGGGCCTCGATACCGGCCACACCTATCGCGGCTGACGTGACCTCCGTGGTGAGGTTGTGGGTGGCGGCAACGGCGACACAATGACGCAAACCGTCGAGTCCGGAGAAATGGCTATATATCGCGCTCGGGACCACGGCCAACTCCTCGGCGGTCGCCGAAATTGTGAGTGCGTCGAGACCGTCGCGGTCGACGATGCGAACTGCGGTGGTCGTGATTCGTTTGGGGCTGAGGCGTTCTTTGGTCATGTTGCTCAATAGGGACTTAAGCCCTTGACACTATTACACAAAAAGAGAATGCTTTTCAGTAAAGGAGATGGGCACTCAATATCTACTGGTATTCACAACACAGGAAGGATTCATTTCCATGCTCATACAACACGACCCCTTCAACGACTTCGATCGACTGTTTTCACGGCTTGGCACCGGTCCATCCGGCCCGTTGACGATGCCGATGGATGCCTATCGCCGAGGTGAGGACGTTTGGGTCCACATCGACTTGCCAGGCGTGGCGGCCGACTCGCTCGACATCAACGTCGAGCGCAGCGTCTTGACCGTTAGCGCTGAACGAAACTGGCAGCGCGAAGACAGCGACCAGATGTATCTCGCTGAGCGGCCACGAGGTGCCTATCGTCGCCAGGTTCATCTAGGAGACGGTCTCAACGTCGAGGACATAGAAGCCAACTTCAGCGATGGCGTTCTCACCCTTCGCATCCCCGTCGCCGAGGTAGCCAAACCTCGCAAAATCAACGTTGGCACAACCCAACCAACCTTGGATGTGGTCTCACACGACGCCTAGGACCCTTCACGAAGCCGAGGTCCCTTCACGAGGGCTGGCATAAGGTGTCGACTCCGCCCGTAGTCAACTAGCGGGCGGAGTTCTGCTTCTATAGCTGCTGTGAGCCCGGCCCTGTCCACCACCCTGAGAGCAAGAGTCGAAGAACTATTCGAGGATCACCTTGACGCGGTCTTCAACGTTGCCTACCGGGTTGTGTGGAGTCGAGACGATGCTGAGGACATCGTGCAAGCCACGTTTCTGAAAGCGGCTACGCGGTTGGGCCAACTCCGAGCCGACGATCGAGTGCGCCCTTGGCTGTTACAGATTGCCTACCGCGAAGGTCTCGGAGTCCTACGTGGTCGCCGTGATGTTCCTACTGACCCGGCGGACCTTCCCGAGATCGCGTCTTCGGAGACCGGACCTGCTGACCGTGTTCTTGCCGCCGAACTAGTTTCGATTCTCGAAGAGGCGTTCTTGCAGATGCGTGCCGACGAGCGGTCCGCGGTCGTTCTTCGAGATATCGAACGGCTGCCTATGGCTGAGGTCGCTCGGGTGCTCGATATCGGGCAGTCGGCTGCCAAGATGCGGGTTCATCGAGGTCGGTTGGCTCTGAGAGAACTCGTCGCCAACAACGGGATCAAAGTAGGGCCGTGAGAAGCATGGATTGCGTGAGAAGCATGGATTGTGACGAGTTAGCCGACCACCTCACCGATCTCCTTGAGGGCGAGCTTGCGCCAGAACTTGAAGCGGCCGCTCTCGAACATCTTGCCGGCTGTAGTCGATGCGAGCTGATTCTCGCCGAAACGAGGGACATCATTGAGGTCGCGAAAGAATACGGCCGTGTGGTTCCGTCCGATGTCGATCGACAACGCATGAGAACCCGCCTCGATGGCGCCCTCGGCGATCTAGGTTCTTCGGATCCTCAGTAACGACGGAACGAAGCGTGGCGTTGTGGCCGCGTAGGCCTCGTAGCCCGGGTATCGATCGGCTAGCTGGGCCTCTTCCCAGCGCGCCTTGCGGTTGAAGAACAGCATTGTCACGGCGCCCACGAGGGCGTGCAACAAGCTTCCAGATCTCACTACGAGACCGATCACAATCAAAAGCACGGCGCTATAAATCGGGTGCCGGGTAAACCGGTAGAGGCCGGTCGTCACCAATTCGCCGTGCTTGGTTGGTACCGGCGTAGCGGTAAGAGCGCGGCCAAGGTTGAGGCTGGCGAAGCCGACTATGCCCAAGCCCCCAATTACAACCGCGCCGCCCAAGGTGGTCGTCCACCACGGCGTTGACCAATCGTTTCGCGACGGCAAGGCGATCAGTGCCCCTAGGAGGAGGAACTGCACCAGGACGAAGGTCCACCCGACGGATCGTCTGGTCACGATGGCATCCACACGTCACCCGGTTCAGGAGGCCGGCGCGAAGGCTCGAAGTTCGATGGCGCCGACGTTGCCGCCGGTCGACGAACTGACATCGAATCGGAGTTCGCGGCCACGAAACTCGGCGGCGCTGAAGTTGGGGTTGGCCGGGTTTCCAGCCGGAAACGGACCCAAGGGCTCGCCGCCATCAACAGTCACCGTGTACGTCTCGGTGATCGCCGTTCCGTTGAGCATCGAGCGGGTCCAGAACTCGACGCCAACAATGTCGAGGGCCTCGCCTAGGTCGATCGTTATGAAGCCACCGTCGCCATCGCCAGCGGTGGCCCATTCGGTGTTCGTATCGTCATCGATGGCGTTTGTGGCTTCCCAACCGGGACCGAACGTGGAGCTGAAGTCTGTGACGGTTGCGTCCAAGGCGAGGTTGTCGCCGTGGACAATCATCGTGTCGTTGCCCATTGCGTCGCCGCTGTCAGTCACAGGAATCACAAACGTTCCCGTAGCGGACCGGAATTGCGTCCCGTCAGCGGTGGACCCTTGAACCCTGAACTTGTACTCGACGCCTTGCTCCGCGCCGGGAAGGATCACGTCGTGGTCGATGATTCCGGTACCGTTCATTGACAGGCTGTTGTTGAAGTGCCCGAACTCGTCGGTCTCCCCCCACACGATTGTGCAAATCATCGGTTCGGTGGTCCGAACACGGAAGATGCCTCGACCGGGGTCGGTTGGATCAGCCTCGAACACGAAGTCATTTTCTTGGACGAGGGCAAAGTCGCGCAGCTCAGTATCGCCCTGAGAGTTGTCAGCCCCGCTAGAGCAGGCAGCCGCGAGCACGGCCGTAGCCAACGTGATGGCAGTAATTCGACGAGTTGGTTTCCACCGCATTGGGTGCTCCGATTGGTTGGGTGACCGGTATGACGCGCCTTGGAGCCGATCGGTCACAAGTTTTTTGAACAACTAGTGAGGGTGGGAGTCCTCGGCCAACGAGAACAGATAGATGAGGGGCGGGAGTACGAGTACGCCAGCCAGTGCGCCGGCGATGAGCAACCCGATCAAGCTCGATGATGCGCCGGCTCCCTCGGAGATCTTGACTTGGTCGACCAGAATCCACGGATGTTGGGCGACACCCCACCCGATTACGATCGCCGCCACCGCGATAACGCTTGTTACGCGCGCTAGGCGGAGCTTTCGGGTCCAGAGCGCCCGAATCGTCCAGAGGCCGGCAAAGGCAGAGATCGCGACGATCGGAAGGGCCCGCCCGAGAAGCCCGGCGCTTAGCGTTTCGCTGTCCGCCAGAAGAACCGGGATACCCAGAAGGGCGATTAGCCCCGTGATGGTCGCGCCGACCAGTGACTTGTCGCGGAGCGATTCGGCGAGGTCGACATCGCCGATCTTGGCGGCCTCCGCGGCGAGAAAAATGCCGGCAAGCAGCGTGCAGGTCGCGACCGCGAGTAGTCCGCCGAGGATCGACGTTGGTCCGAGCCACGACCGCCACAACCCGTGAGACCCATCGGTGACTACCCGGCCCGAGGCCACCGCTCCGGCTATTGCGCCCAAGAAGAACGGAGTCAGGAGCGACGCGCTGGCAAAGATCACGCCTGCTGTCCGCGCTCCTCGCATGGTTGGAGAGAACTTCCGAAACGCAAAACCCGCGCCGCGCGCCGTGATTCCGAGCCCGGCGAGCCAGAACGGGATTGCCAGGTCGTTCATCAGCGTGGCAAACGGTTGCGGGAAACCAGTCCACAAGAAAACGAGCACGAAGATGAGCCAGACGTGGTTCGCTTCCCAGACCGGCCCGATCGCGTGGTCTATCAATCGGCGAGTCGGGGCACCTTTGTGGGGGCCGCCGGCAGTGAGGTCCCACACGCCGGACCCGAAGTCGGCACCGCCAAAGACGGCGTAAGCGGTGATGGCCACGAACATGACCACAGCAACTGCCTCGGCCGCGCTCACGACTCGGCGCCTGGACCGTAGGGACTTGTGAGGTCGGTGTCGCCATCGCGCCATCGCCGAGACATCGACCGTATCAACAAGGTCGCACCGATTGTCATCGCCGAATAGACCACAACCAGAACGGACAACGTCAACCAAATGTACGCCGCTGGTGTGACCGCGTCTTCGGTGCGGAGCAGTTGATGGACTATCCACGGCTGGCGCCCGACCTCGGTCGTGATCCAACCGGTCTCCATCGCGATGATCGCCGCGGGGCCGGCCATCACTGTTGCCCGCAGCAGCCAGCGGCTGTCGAACCAACTTGACACGAACGGCGAATGACGGTTCTTCCACCTTCGCCAGCCAAACCATCCGCTGAGTGTCGCGAGTGCCGTGCCGATTGCGATCATTGTCTGGAAAGCGAGATGCACGATCCCAGCCGGCGGACGATCCTCGGCAGGAACAGAGTCGAGACCAATCACTGTGGCATCGAAGTCGTTGGTTGCCAGAAACGAAAGAAGTCCATCAACCGGTATCTCGATCGCACCAACCAGTGATTCGCCGTTCCAGTAGCCGCCGATCTCGAGTCGGGCCCCGCTGGTTGTTTCTCGTAGGCCTTCCATCGCGGCCAATTTCACCGGCTGTTCGTCGGCGAGGCGCTGACCGGCCAGGTGACCGACCAGCGGCTGGATTGGAGCCGCAACTGCCGCGAACGTCAATGGAATCACCAGTCCGAGTTGGTGGAACCGATCGTGACGGCCGCGGAGCCAACCCAACGCGTAGACGCTTGCCGTCGAGAATCCCACCACCATTACGCCGGCGAGGTACATGTGCAGAAACTGCAGGACCGCGGCCGAGTTGAAGATCGCCGCGACGGGATCGACGTTGGTCACAACGCCGTCGATCACATCGAAACCCGCGGGGGCGTTCATCCACGCATTGACCGACACAACCAGAAACGAGCCGGTGATGCCGGCGATCATGATCGGGATGAGCATCAATGAGTGCCAGCGCCCGGGCAAACGCCCCCACCCGTACACGTAGATACCGAGAAATATTGCCTCGACGAAAAACGAGAGGCCTTCGAGCGCGAACGCCAGACCCACTACGTCGCCATACGCCGACATGAGCCCCGGCCAAAGCAACCCGAGTTCGAACGACAAGATTGTGCCCGAAACAGCACCGATGGCGAATAAGACGCCCGCTACTTTTGACCAGCGCTTGGCCAGCTCCAGTGCTTGGGCATCGCCGTGCAAGCCACGCCGGTGCAGCACAAAGATCATGGCCGGAAAGGCCATGCCGAAGCAGGCCAGCACAATGTGCCAACCCAATGAGAGGGCCATCTGATTTCGCGCTGGCATCAACGCGTCGGCGGCTAATGGTGGGATCATTGGTGGGCACCAAACTAGCCGATTTGAGCTAATGTACGTACCAAGTTTCAAATCTTGGGGTGCTCAGCCGTATGTCCGTCAAACCGCTCGATCGATCGAGCCCGATGCCTCTTTGGGCCCAACTCGAGGCCGAACTTCGTCGGCGACTTGAAGCTGGTGAGTTCGACAGCGGGACATTTCCGACCGACTTGAACTTGACCGAAGACTATGGCGTTAGCCGACACACGGTGAGAGAAGCCGTTCGCCATCTCAATCGAACCGGCCTGCTCAAGCGGGAGCGAGGTCGCGGCACGGTCGTGAATCGGGCCGAGTTCGAGCAGTCTCTCGGCACGCTCTACAGCCTGTTTCAATCGGTCGAAGCAAGCGGGGTCGAGCAGACCAGCGAGGTCCTCGAGATTGGATCGGTGGTCGACCCCGAAGCGGCCGCTCACCTCGAGCTGGCCGCTGACACCGAGTTGATCCTGCTAGCTCGACTCCGGCTTGCGGGTGGCGCTCCGCTGGCGGTTGATCGGGCCTGGTTGCCAGCCGTGGCAGCCGCACCGCTATTGGATGTCGACTGGGGCCACACCGCTCTGTACGCCGAGCTGCGAAACGCCGGTGCGTTGGCTCCCAATCAAGGTTGGGAGCGCCTGACCCCGGTGATTCCGGGGGCCGCAGACCGAGCCCGGCTCGATCTTCGCAAATCCGACGCGGCCTTCTATTTGGAGCGGCTTGGATGCCACGACGGTACGCCGGTCGAGTGGCGTACCACGGTGATTCGAGGCGACCGATATCGGTTTGTGACCGATTGGACGACCGGGTCGGCGACGGCGCTGCGTCCGTCCGTTTCTTGACGCAAGACGCAAAAGACCGTACATTCGGTCTATTCAACGTCTTGGGGGACGAACATGACCAATTCTCATCATCGAGTGGTAATCGTCGGCGGTGGTTCAGCAGGAATCTCTGTCGCCGCTCGGCTACGTAAGGAGGTTGATGATGTTGCGGTCATTGACCCGTCGGAAAAGCACTACTACCAGCCGCTTTGGACGCTTGTCGGCGGGGGTTGCTCCAAGCGCGAGACCAGCGAGCGAACTGAGGCCTCTGTCATACCCAAAGGTGTCACCTGGGTCAAGGACGCCGTCACCGAATTCGACCCCGACAACAACGCCGTAATCACCGCGGGCGGCAAGAACATCGGGTACGACGTGCTCGTGGTTTGCCCCGGCATCCAACTTGATTGGGGAAAGATTCCCGGTGTCACCGAGACTCTGGGCACCAACGGTGTCTCGTCAAACTACACATTTGACTTAGCACCCAAGACTTGGGATTTCATTCAGAGCACCAAGTCTGGTTCTGCGGTATTCACAATGCCGAGCGGTCCAATCAAGTGTGCCGGTGCTCCTCAAAAGATCGCCTACCTCGCGTGCGACTACTGGCGCAAGCAGGGCGTACTCGATGCCATCGATGTGCACTTGGTATTGCCAACGCCGGGCATGTTCGGAGTAAAGGTGTTCTCCGACGCCTTGGACAAGGTCGTTGCCGACTATGGCATCAACGTACATTTCAAGTCCGAGCTCGAGTCGGTTGACTCGTTGTCGAAGGTCGCGTCATTCAAGTCGATGGACGAGGACGGCGACGCCTTCACGCTTCCCTACGACATGATGCACGTCGTGCCACATCAGTCGGCTCCCGACTGGGTCAAATCCAGCCCGCTGGCCACCGATGCCCCCACTGGCTACGTAGACGTCGACAAACACACCCATCAGCACGTTCGTCACAACAACGTCTTTGCTCTCGGCGATGCTGGTTCGACTCCAAACTCCAAGACCGGTGCGGCAATCCGAAAGCAAGCTCCGGTCGTAGCCGCCAACGTTCTACTCCAGCTTTCGGGCAAGGACCCATCGAAGCAATACGAGGGTTACGCGTCGTGCCCGCTCACCACCTCGCGTCACCACATGTTGCTGGCCGAGTTCGATTACTCGATGCAGCCAACCCCATCGTTTCCCAAGTTCATCAACGCCCAAAAGCCTCGCCGAGACATGTGGTACCTCAAGAAGCACGGCTTGCCGTTCATGTATTGGAACCTCATGCTGAAAGGCAAGGCCTGACGCGATGATTCTCGAACAGCACTATCTCGACTGCCTTTCCCAGGCGTCCTACTTCATTGGGGACGAGACAACTGGGCGAGCGGTCGTTGTCGACCCTCGCCGCGATGTTGCGCCGTACCTCGAATCAGCGCGCGAGCACGCCATGACCATCGAGATGGTCATCGAAACGCACTTTCATGCCGACTTTTTGTCCGGTCATCTCGAACTGGCCGAGGCGACAGGCGCAGAGATTGCCTACGGGTCGGCTGCCAACACCGAATTCGAGTCGCGCGGTCTTGCCGATCGAGAACGAATCGAGCTCGGCGAAGTCGTGCTGGAGATCCGCCACACTCCTGGCCATACGCCCGAATCAGTCAGTGTTGTCGTGTTCGAGCATGGCTCCGACGACGAAGCCCATGCCGTCCTCACTGGCGACACGATGTTTGTTGGTGACGTTGGTCGCCCGGACTTGCTGTCCTCGAAAGGGGTTAGCGGGGAGGATCTAGCCAGTGATCTGTTTGATTCGTTGCACGGTCAACTCCTGACGCTTCCTGACGCCACGCGGGTTTATCCCGGGCACGGAGCGGGCTCGTCGTGTGGCAAGAATCTATCGAGTGAAACATGGTCCACGATCGGTGCTCAACGGGCCGGCAATTACGCACTGGCGCCGATGACGAAGGAAGAGTTCATCGACGTAGTCACCGAAGGACAAACGGCGCCTCCCGCCTACTTCTCCTACGACGCATCCCTCAACCGCGAGGTTAGGGATCTCTACGAGGACACCATTCCGCCGGCGCTTACTTTGGACGAGGCGGTCGCGGCCCGAAACGCTGGCGGGGTCGTTCTCGATACCCGCGACCCCAACGACTTTGCATCGGGGCACCTGTCAAGTTCGATCAACATCGGGTTGGCTGGTCGTTACGCCGAATTTGCTGGCGGGGTGTTCAGTCCAAACGATCGCATCGTGTTGGTCGGCGACGAGGGTACGGCGCTCGAAGCGAAGACCAGGTTGGCCCGAATTGGGTTCGACAACGTGATTGGGTTTCTCGATCGCCCCCTTGCGGCGTTCGTCGAGAACCCCAGCGAGGTTTCCAGAGCCAAGCGGGTTGACGTGGCCGGCTTGGAGGCGGCTCGCAACGACATTGACGGCTTGCAGCTGGTCGATGTCCGTCAGCCCGGAGAAACAGCTGGCGGGATCATCGGGGACGCAACCGTTGTGCCTCTAACTCGACTCAACGAGCAGCTCGACCAGCTGGATCCGACTGCTCCGACAATCGTGTATTGCGCAGGCGGGTTCCGGTCGTCGATTGCCGCCAGTCGACTGGTTGCCGCAGGTTTCTCCGACGTTGCCGATCTCCTCGGAGGTTATGGTGCTTGGAGCGCCGAGAAGGAGTCCAGCAATGTTTGACGTTCTACCCGACCGCTTGCCCTGGTTCATCGGTGGACCGGCGCTGGGGTTGTTGATCGTCGGTCTCTTCTTGTTGGCTAATCAACCTCTCGGTGCGAGCGGTGCTTACGTGCAAACTTCAGGCCTGCTGCGTCGCCGCGAGGGCGTGGTTGTTTGGCGGGTTTGGTATTTCGTGGGCATGTTCTTGGGCGGGATTCTGGTGACTCAGATTTTGCGCGAAGGCGCCGAAGTGCGATCGGGCTATGACGCGCTCCGCGACGTCTTCCCCCTTGGCGTTACCGTGCCGCTGGTCTTTGGCGGAGCGACCCTTCTTGGATACGGGGCGGCGATGGCGGGCGGGTGTACGTCGGGCCACGGCATGTGCGGTACGGCCCAAAGGTCTCCGGCCAGCATTGCGGTAACGGCGACGTTCATGGCGACCGCCATCGCCACCACGTTCGCTCTTCGGCTCTTGACGGGAGGCGACCTGTGAGGCTCAACCTGATCGGTCTGTTATTCGGCCTCATGTTTGGCGCGGTCTTGGCGGCATCGAATCTTCACGAGTACGACACCATTCACGCCATGTTGCGACTCGATGAGTACGACGTCTTTTGGTTCATGGCGTCCGCAATTGCAGTATCAGCGCCCTTGCTCTGGATTCTCGAGAATCGTGGTGTTTCGACACCGTTTGGCGGAACGCTCTCACTCAGTCGTTCGATGCCCGAGCGTCACCACATCAAGGGCGGAGCGCTGTTCGGGATAGGTTGGGCGATCGCCGGAACTTGTCCGGCTCCGGCATTGGTGATGGTTTCTTCGGGAGCTTTGCTCGGCCTCGTAGCGATTCCCGGGATCTTCTTGGGTCTGTACCTTCGCGAGCGCCGGCAGTCGACCACTCTGCACGTCGGTGATGGAGAACACCGCGACCTCGTTGGCCAGACCTCTTAGAGACCGTCGAAGCACTTATTATTGTCAAATAGGCTAAATGTCCGTATATTCGGTTAAATGGGACTGAGGTGGGCTACTCAATACGAGAAAGCCGACTGGCGCCACGACATGGCTGCCGGTCTCACCGTGGGAGCAATGTTGGTTCCCCAAGCAATGGCCTATGCCTTGCTCGCAGGACTACCCGCTCAGGTCGGGCTGTACGCCGCGATAGTCCCGGTGCTTGCGTACGCAGTTTTCGGCACATCGCGCCACCTGGCCGTCGGCCCAGTAGCCATCGTGTCGCTTCTGACCGCCTCCGCTCTCGCTCCGATAGCTCGAGAAGGCACCGAGGGCTACATCGCCGGCGCCGCGGCCCTGGCTCTGATGGTTGGCGTACTTCACCTGGTTCTTGCCGCGGGCCGGCTGGGATTCCTGGTCAACTTCTTGTCGCATTCGGTGCTGATCGGATTCACCGCGGCCGCTGCGACAATCATTGCGTTCTCTCAAGTCAAACACCTGCTGGGAATCTCGATCGATCGTCAAGACCATTTCTTTGGCACGGTTCGCGAGGTCATTGGTCACGCCGGTGATGCCAATACGCCCACACTGATACTCGGCACCGCGTGCTTGGCGGCGCTGGTACTGCTCAAGCGTTTTGCTCCCAGACTCCCGGCTTCACTCGTCGTGGTCGCCGCTTCGATCGGCGCCACAAAGATGTTGGCGCTGAACGAACGAGGCGTCGAGGTGGTTGGAGACGTGGCGGGCTCTCTGCCCGGTTTCGCGATCCCCGATGTTGGCGGGTCCGTCATCGCCGATCTGTTTGCCATGGCGGTCGTGATTACTCTTGTTGGTTTCATGGAATCGATCGCCATTGGCCGGGTTTACGCCCGCCGACATCGATACGACCTGTCACCGAACGGAGAGCTCGTTGGGCTGGGTGCCGCCAACGTTGCCGCCGGACTTTTTGGTGGATTCCCGGTAACCGGCGGGTTCTCTCGCAGCGCGGTCAACGACGAAACCGGCGCCCGCACGCCGCTCGCGTCGGTGATTTCGGCCGGCGTCGTGGTCGCCACCTTGCTCTTCTTGACGCCTTTGTTCGCGTCGCTGCCCAACGCGGCGCTCGGTGCCACAATTCTGATCGCGGTGCTGGGTTTGCTCGACGTCCAAGAGATGCGCCACATTGCCAGCGTCAAACGCAGCGATCTGGTTGGGTTGAGCGTCGCGTACGGCGCGACCTTGCTGCTTGGGATCGAGCTTGGGATCGTCGTCGCAATTGTCGCGTCGATGCTTGTTGTGTTCGCCCGAATGTCGACACCGCACGCCGCCGTGCTCGGCCACGTTGCCAACACCACGAGCTATCGAAACATCGACCGCTTCCCCGAGGCGTTGGTGGTCGACGGTATACGCATAGTTCGCATCGACGCGGCTCTGTCGTTCGTAAACGCGGTGCACGTCAAGAACCTGTTGTTGAGCCACGCTGATGAGATCGTCGCCGAGCCCCGCGCGATGGTGATCGATGCTTCGGGAATCAACGACCTTGATGCCACCGGCGCTCAGATGTTGGCCGAAGTGCTCGTCGCCCTAAAAGAACGTGACATTCGTGTTCATTTCTGTGGAGTAAAGGGTCCGGTCCGAGACGTCATGCACCGAGCTGGCATCTGGGGCCGACTTGACGACCGGTTGCACCCGTCAGCTCATGATGCGGTATCGGCGATCGAGTCTCCCTCTCCATTAGCCATAGATCATCGTCGCGCCGGCGTCGATGAACGAAATTCCGATCCCGTCCACGAAACAACCGAGGAGTGACCATGAAACTCGACCAGTTCTACCTTGACTGCTTGTCGCAAGCGTCCTATTTGATCGGTGACGAAACCAGCGGCCGGGCTGTTGTGGTTGATCCTCGGCGCGACACCGAAATGTACGTGCGCGAGGCCGACGAGGCCGGTTTGAAGATCGAGCTCGTGATCGAAACCCACTTTCACGCCGACTTCTTGTCGGGGCATCTCGAGTTGGCCGCCGCGACGGGCGCCGAGATTGTCTACTCGTCGGTGGCCCAGACCGACTTTGCGTCGCGGGGCGTCTCCGATGGTGAGCGTTATTTGCTCGGCGATGTCGAGCTCGAGTTTCGTCACACTCCCGGTCACACGCCGGAATCCATGAGCATCGTCGTGTACGAGCACGGGGGCGACGACGTTCCTCACGCGGTGCTTACCGGTGACACTTTGTTCATCGGCGATGTGGGTCGCCCCGACCTGCTGGCCTCCATTGGATTCAGCCGAGACGAACTCGCCCACCAGCTCTACGACAGCTTGCACGAGCGGTTGCTGGCGCTGCCCGATAGCACCATTGTGTTTCCGGCTCACGGTGCCGGATCGGCGTGCGGGAAGAACCTATCCACCGACACCTCGTCGACAATCGGCGAGCAGCGTCGCACGAACTACGCGCTGTTGGCGCCCGACCGCGAGTCGTTCGTGTCGTTGGTGACCGAAGGTCAGCCGCCGGCACCGAGCTACTTCGTGTACGACGCGGTCCTCAATCGCCAAGATCGGCCGTTGCTCGACGAAACGATGTTGCCGGCGGAGCTCGCCCTCGACGAGGTCGATGCCTTGGTTACCGGTGGCGCCATGATCATCGACGGTCGCGATCCCGAGAGTTTCGCGTTGGGTCATCTGCGAGGATCGATCAACGTTGGGCTCAATGGGCGCTACGCCGAATTCGCAGGCTCGGTCGTGCCGTCCGACGTCGACATTGTGCTCGTGGTCGACGAAGGCTTCGAACGAGAAGCCAAGAATCGCCTGGCCCGGATCGGATTTGATCGCGTGGTCGGCTATCTCGGCGACTCGCTATCGGTAATGACGAGCCACCCCGACCGGGTGCAACGGGCTTCTAGGCTCACCGCGGCCGCATTCGAGACCCGTAAGTCCGAACTCGACCAATTCCAGCTGGTCGACATTCGCAACCCCGGTGAGTACGCACTCGGCACGATCGACGACGCGCTGGCCCTGCCGGTAGGTCAGTTGCCCGCCCGCCTCGCCGAGCTCGATGCCCAGATGCCCACCATCGTGTTCTGCGCAGGCGGCTATCGATCATCGGTCGGAGCGAGCGTCCTGCGTCAGGCTGGTTTCACCGACGTGTCCGACATCATCGGCGGTTACGGCGCGTGGAGCGAGTTCTGCTCCGTCAGTTGATCGTCGCGCCTGCCGCGGTGCTGGCCTCGTGGGGTCGCGCCGACGCGAGCAACGTTTCGGCCGCAGCCAATTCGGGGGCCAGATAACGGTCGGCGCCCGGCCCGGGCACCTCGGAGCGAAGCAGCGCCACGAGCGCCGCAGTTGGCGGTGCGGGGGTAAGTGGCGCCCTCAGGTCGATAGCACGAGCCGAGATCACGTATTCGACGGCGAGTATCCGCCGGACGTTGTCGACGACCTTGCGGAGCTTGCGAACCGCTCCCCATGCCATCGACACGTGGTCTTCTTGCATCCCCGATGTCGGGAGAGAATCGACCGAAGCGGGAACTGCGAGACGTTTGTTCTCCGATGCCATTGCCGCCGCGGTGTAATGGCCGATCATCAAACCGCTGTCGACGCCCACCTCGTCGGCAAGGAAGGGCGGGAGCCCATGGCTGCGAGTCTTGTCGAGCAGCCGATCCATGCGGCGCTCGGCGATGGCGCCGACTTCGGTCAGGGCGATCGCCAAAAAATCGGCAGCAAACCCGAGCGGGGCACCGTGGAAGTTGCCGCACGACTCGACACGACCATCAGCGAGCACCATCGGATTGTCGATCGCCGATGCCAGTTCCCATTGGGCGACCCGCTCGGAGTGATCGACGCAGTCGCGGACCGCGCCGTGAACCGATGGCGTGCACCGAATGCTGTAGGCATCCTGAACTCTGCTGTCGCCCTCGGCGTGGCTGGCCACGATCTCGGAGTTGGCGAGCATCGATCGCAGATTGGCGGCGCTCACTGCTTGTCCCGGATGTGGTCGCAGGGCTTGCAGATCGGCGGCAAACGGAGCATCGGTGGCCAGGAGACCTTCGACCGTGAGGGCCGCGATCATGTCGGCTTGGCCGAGCAGTCTGCGGGTGTCGTAAACGGCGAGACACAACATCCCCAAGATCGCGTCGGTGCCGTTGGTAACCGACAGTCCTTCCTTCTCGGCCAGTTCGATCGGATCGAGGCCGGCCGAACTCAAAGCGGTTGCTGCGGGCTGGCGGACGCCCTCGTAGTCGACTTCGCCCTCCCCGAGCAAGGCCAGCGCACCGTGGGCCAAAGGCGCAAGATCGCCGCTCGCGCCGAGCGATCCGTACTCGGGCACGACCGGGGTGATCCCGGCATTGAGAAGGTTGACCATGGCCTCGGCCACAAGCGGGCGCGCTCCGCTGGCTCCCAGGGCCAGCGTGCGAGCCCGTAGAAAAACCATCGCTCGCACAACTTCGGTCTCGACGGGATCACCCATGCCGGCGGCGTGGCTTCGGACCAACGCCACCTGTAGTGCCCGGCGACGTTCGGGCGGAATCGACACGTTGGCCAACGCACCGAAACCGGTTGAGATCCCATACTTGGGTTCGCCTTCGGCCAGCGCCTCTACGACGTTTCTCGCCGCGGCCATTCGTTCGATCGCGCTGGCGCTGATAGCGACCGACTCGTTGCGACGAGCAACCCGCACCACATCGTCGATCGTGACGCCCGGCCCCTCGAGTAACACTGTCATGAAGCGACCTCCTCCGAAACAGAGCCGATCGTTCGAGAGATTTGCGACGCGGCCGCCTTTATCGCCGCGCTCACGGTCTTCTGGGCTTTCGGGCCGAGCCGGTGCTGCGGGCCGACGACCGACAAGGCAATCGGCACTGGCGAGGCAACCTGGAGGGCCAAGGAGACGGCGGTGATGTCGGGTTCGACCGCACCGTGACGCACCGCAATTGTTCCTGGCGACGCCAGCGCCGCGCCTATTGCCGAGCCTTTGAGCGGCACGGTTTGCCCGACCCAACCAACGTGGCGGATGGCGGCTGTGCTTTCGGCAGTGGCGACATAGGCCGCGGTGAGTCCGTCGCTGACCGCCAGGTAGGCCGACTCGCCGGTTTGATTGGCCAGCTCTTCGAGATGGGGTTGGGCCGCGGCAACGATGTTGTCGAGGGGGCCCTGCTCTCGCAGTGTTGCGGCGATGCGATGCAAAGTAGGTCCGGCCGCGAACTGTCCGGCATCGTCTCTCATTACGTAACCGCGGGTTTCGAGGGCACGAAGGTGTCGAAGGGCAGTGGTGGGGGTGAGTTCGGCCTGAGCTGCGGCTCGGGTGAGATTGCACTCGCCCGCGGCCAACACGATCTCGAGCAAGTCGAGCACTCGTCCAACCGAGCGTGGCACTACTTCGGTGGCGCTTGGCATTGTCACACCCTTCCCATCGAGTTGTCAGTCACTGACATCGAATGTTGAGTGTTGACAACGTAGGTCATGTCCTCGCAGACTGCAACCATGCTTGGCACTCCGATCCACAACATTTCCGCCCCGCGAGGCACCACGCTCACCTGTCAAGGTTGGCCCCAGGAGGCCGCCTACCGGATGTTGCAGAACAACCTCGATCCCGAGGTGGCCGAGAACCCCGACCAGCTGGTCGTTTACGGCGGAACAGGTCGAGCGGCTCGCTCCTGGGATGCCTACCGGGCCATGCTTCACACCCTCACGACCCTCAAGGGCGACGAAACAATGCTCGTGCAATCGGGCAAACCGGTCGGTGTCATGCAGACTCACGAGTGGGCCCCGCGGGTGCTGATCGCCAACTCCAACCTCGTTCCCGACTGGGCCAACTGGGACGAGTTCCGACGCCTCGAACATCAGGGGCTGACGATGTATGGCCAGATGACCGCCGGTTCGTGGATCTACATCGGAACTCAAGGGATCCTGCAAGGCACCTACGAATGTTTCGCCGAGATCGCTCGCAAACGATTCGACGGCACGCTGGCCGGCACGCTCACCATCACCGCCGGTGCCGGCGGAATGGGTGGAGCGCAGCCGCTGGCCGTCACGATGAACGACGGAGTCGTGCTCGTCATCGATGTCGATCAACACATGCTCGATCGTCGGGTCGCTCACCGTTACCTGGACGAGATTGCCCCCGACTATGCCTCGGCCATCAAGCGGGTCACCGAAGCCAAGAAATCGCGGACCCCGCTGTCGGTTGGACTGCTCGGCAACGCCGCCGACCTCATGCCTCGCCTGCTCGCCGATGGGATCGACGCCGACATCGTCACCGACCAAACCAGTGCTCACGATCCGCTCAGCTACATGCCCAACGATCTTTCCGCCGCCGCGGCCGCCGAACTGAAAGCCACCGATCCCAAGGAGTTCACTCGTCGCGCCCAGGCCGCGATGGCGACCCACTGTGAGGCGATGGTTGGGTTCATGGACGCCGGTGCCGAAGTGTTCGACTACGGCAACAGCCTGCGAGCCGAAGCCACCCTCGGCGGCTTCGACCGAGCGTTCGACTATCCCGGATTCTTGCCGGCCTACATCCGACCCCTGTTCTGTGAAGGGCTCGGACCGTTTCGATGGGTAGCCCTTTCCGGCGACCCCGCCGACATCGCCGCAACCGATCGAGCTGTCCTCGAAGAGTTCCCCGAGAACGAATCGCTCGCTCGCTGGATCCGGCTGGCCGGCGAACGGGTCGCGTTCCAAGGTCTTCCGGCTCGCATCTGCTGGCTCGGTTACGGCGAACGCCATCGCTTGGGTCTGAGGTTCAACGAGATGGTGCGCTCGGGCGAACTCAAGGCTCCGGTGGTGATCGGCCGTGACCATCTCGACTCGGGCTCGGTTGCTTCTCCCTACCGCGAGACCGAAGACATGCTCGACGGCTCTGACGCCATTGCCGACTGGCCACTGCTCAACGGTCTGGTCAACACCTGTTCGGGCGCGACCTGGGTGAGTATCCACCACGGCGGAGGCGTCGGCATCGGTCGATCAATTCACGCCGGTCAGGTGTCGGTCGCTGACGGCACCGATCTGGCTGCAGAAAAGCTCGAGCGGGTTCTTACCAACGATCCGGCCATGGGGGTGATCCGCCACGTCGATGCCGGCTACGAACGGGCCGTGGAAGTTGCTGATCAACGCGGCGTTGCGGTCCCGATGAGAGACTCGGGGGTATGACGGTTCGTCGTGTACTCCAGATCGGCAATCCACAGCTGCGCCGAGTAGCCGACGAGGTGGCGGTCGACGACATCGGAGGCGAAGCCGTCCAGACGTTGATCGGCGATCTTGTCGAGACGATGCGTGACGCCAACGGAGCCGGCTTGGCCGCGACCCAGATCGGCGAACGGCACCGGATCGTGGTGATGGAGGTCAACTCGAATCCCCGGTATCCCTACAAGCCGACCTTGCCGCTGACCGTTGCCGTCAATCCCGAGATCGAGCCGCTCGACGACGAGATGGTCGAAGTCAACGAAGGCTGTTTGTCGGTTCCGATGCGAGGCAACGTTTCGCGCCATGTCAACATCCGCGTGCGTTACCTCGATCAGCACGGCACGCGTCACGACGAGGTGAAGCGCGGGCTTACCGCTGGTACGTGGCAGCACGAGGTCGACCATCTCGACGGCGTGCTGATCACCGATCGGGCCGATCCGTTGTCGCTCGCGACTTGGGACGAGTACGAGCAGCATCATCGCGAGGCGTTTGTGCAACGCATCACCAAGTTTGTCGAAAGAGTCGGTTCGTGACCGACGCAACCTTTTGGTGTGAACGTGCCGTTGTCGGTGCTGCGACCGAACAGAGCGTGGTGGTCGAAATCAGCGACGGTCGGATCGTGTCTGTCACCGCGGATTCGGCCGTGCCGGTCGGGGCGACGCGGCTTCCCGGCCTGGTGATCCCTGGGATGGCCAACGCTCATAGTCACGCCTTTCACCGGGCTTTGCGAGGGCGAACTCAGGTTGATCGGGGTTCGTTCTGGACGTGGCGAGACCTCATGTATAAGGCCGCCGAGCGCCTGAACCCCGACAACTACCGGCGACTCGCCACGGCCACGTTTGCCGAGATGGCGATGGCCGGGATCAGTGCGGTAGGCGAGTTTCACTATGTTCATCACCAGCTCGATGGCACGCCGTACGAGGATCCCAACGCAATGGGCCACGCGCTTATCGACGCCGCTGCCGCTGCCGGAATCCGGATCACCTTGCTCGACACGTTGTACCTGTACGGCGGAATCGACGCCGACGGCCCTATCCCCCCGACCGGCGTCCAACTCCGCTTCTCCGATCTCTGCGCTCAGAGGTGGGCAGAGCGAGCCTCAGAACTCAGAGATCGAGGGGGTGTGCGGGTGGGGGCGGCGATTCATTCGGTGAGGGCGGTCGATCAGGAGTCGATGCGAGAGGTTGCGGCGTGGGCCAGTCGCCGAGGAGCGCCGGTTCATGCCCATGTTTCTGAGCAACCGGCCGAAAATGATGCCTGTCTCTTGCACTACGGAAGAACACCCACCGGCGTCTTGGCAGGAGCTGGGGTGCTCGGGCCGAAATTCACCTCGGTGCACGGCACTCATCTAACATCGGCCGACGTCAGTCTGTATTCGCGTCATGACTGCACCATGTGTTTTTGCCCTACGACCGAACGTGATCTTGGCGACGGAATCGGGCCCAGCGACCAATTGGTCGAGTCCAATGTCGCGATCAGTCTCGGCACCGATTCTCATGCCTGCATCGACATGCTCGAAGAAGCGAGGGCCCTCGAACTCAACGAACGGCTCCGATCGGTGAGCCGCGGCATCCACCGAGCCGAGCAACTGCTGACCATGGCAACCGTCGCCGGACACCGCAGCATTGGGTGGGACAACGCCGGCACCATCGCCGTTGGCCAGCGGGGTGACCTCGTTGCGGTATCACTCGACTCGGTGCGCACCGCCGGCACCGCGGCCTCGGCGGCCTTGGAGACGGCAATCTTTGCCGCCGGCGCTTGCGACATTACCGATGTCGTGGTTGACGGCAAGATCGTGGTTCAGGAGCGCCGTCATCGATCCATCAACGTTTCAGAGGCTCTGTTTGACGCGATCGGGGAGGTAATGGGCGATGTCTGACGGCGACTCGGTGGTGATCGACAACATTGGGTCGTTGATCACCAACGACCCAGCCATCGGGCATGGAGTGCTCGGAATTGTCGAGAACGCTTCGGTGGTTATCAGCAATGGACATGTCGTGTCCGTTGGTGCGGCCGGCCAGATCGCCGATCAACAGATAGACGCCGAAGGGGGGTGCGTGCTGCCCGGCTTCGTCGACTCGCACACTCACCTCGTGTTCGCCGGTGATCGAGCGGCGGAGTTCACAGCTCGAATGGCTGGGCAACCCTACGACGGGGGAGGTATCCGGGTTACGACCGACGCCACCCGTGCCACACCTACCGACGAACTCCATCAGATGGTGCAGCGCCGGTTGACGGAGGCTCACCGCGCCGGCACCACGACGATAGAAATCAAGTCGGGCTACGGACTCAACGTCGTCGACGAAGTGAGATCGTTGCAGGTCGCCGAGACCTACACGCCCGAATCGACTTTCCTGGGCGCTCACCTTCTTCCCAGCGAGTTCGAAGGACGAGCCGACGACTACATCGATCTCGTGTGCACCGACATGCTCAAAGGGGCAGCCGCACATTGTAAATGGGTCGACGCGTTTTGTGAGGTTGGGGCCTTTGATGTTGATCAGTCTCGCGCCGTCCTCGAAGCCGGCCACCAAGCTGGACTCGGACTTCGCCTTCATGGCAACCAACTCGGCCACGGCCCCGGTGTTCAGCTCGCGGTCGAGTGCGGGTGTGCGTCGGTCGACCACTGCACCTACCTGACCGATGCCGACATCGAGGCGTTGGCCGGGAGCGACACGGTCGCGACGTTTCTTCCCGCGGCCGACTTCTCGACCCGTCAGCCCTACCCCGATGCCCGCAGAGTGATCGATGCCGGCGCCACGGTGGCCATCGCGTCGAACTGCAACCCTGGGTCGAGTTATACGACCTCGATGTCGTTTTGTATCGCAATCGCGGTGCGCGACATGTTCATGACAATCGACGAGGCGATCCAGGCCGCGACGATTGGCGGAGCCGCCGCGTTGCGTCGCGACGACGTTGGTCGACTCTCAGCGGGATCGGCCGGGCATGCCACAATTCTTGACGCCCCGAGCCATCACCACTTGGCCTATCGGCCTGGTCAGCCGCTGATTCGCCACACCATCGGGCCGCTACTCAATGCCGGCCGCAGCTGACAGGCCGGTTGCGTCGTGGGCGGCGATCCGGTCGCTGACGAACCCGTTTGAGCAGGCCGCGGCCACAAACCGCCGGAGATAACCAATGCCGGCTGGGTCGCGTCCGACCGGAGTTCCGATCGCTTGTTGGACCGCGGAGAACTTGCCGTCGAGGATTCGGCCGTCGGTCACTTGTTGCAGGTCCGCAGCGAGGCGAGGCCTCAAACCGGCAAGGGCGTCGAGCCCAAGTTCGACGAAGGTGGTGAACGACGAGTCGAGGCTGTCGGACTCGACTAGCTCGGCGTGACGAAGATTGCGTTCGAGCCATAGTGCGTATGCGGCGCGAGCCTTTACCGAGACCTTGATGCCGGGCTGATCAATGTCGTCGAAAGATTTGATAGTCGATCCGGGTGGCACTAGGTAGGTGCATTCGATTTCGGCGTACGCCGGACTGAAGTCGATGTGTTTCGCCCGTGCCGGTTCGGCACCGATATTGCCGATGTCCCACGTTGCGGATCCGGCCGCGTCGGCGACGTCACCGGGGTTCGGGTAGGTCCGCAGTTCGACCGGCACGCCAAGGCGGTTGGCCAAGGCCGTGGCCATGTCCGGGGACACGCCAACCGGCACCCCGCTGCTGGAGGTGTGGCTCACCAGTAGAAAGTTGCTGAGATTGATCGCGGCTCGGAGAGTTCCGGTCGGGGCGAGGGCCCGTACCGCAGCCTTCGTCGGCGCAGGAAACCGTTGGACGTCGAAGATCATGGCGAGCCGAGCTAACCCAAATGGTCGGCGATGGCCGAGTCGGTGACATGAAGGGCCGATTGTGAATCGATGCGTACGAACCCGGCTTGGCGCAGTTCGGCCAAAGCCATGTCGAGCGGCGACGGGCCACGACCAAAAGCGTTGGAGTCGCCGAGTCTCTTGCGAAGAGCATCGTGGGTTGCGGGGTCGTGGATCACCGATCGCAGGTATCGCACCGCATCGATCGAAAGATCGCTTGCAAGCGCAGCCCACGCATCGGCGGCGCGGCCGGGGCACGCCCACACATCCAAAGTTTTTCGATCGGGGCTTTGATCGACAAAACTCACATCGACCCCGGTGCCCAAAACGGCCGCTAGTCCGACCGCTCGCTGGTCGACATTGGACATGGCCGACACGATTGCTGCGTGGTCGGAGTTGCCAAAGTCGATGTCGTCGACCAAGAGCAGGGACGGTCCGCCTTTCGCTTCGACGAGCTGTGCCGCGGCCAGGGCCAGCGCGACCGTCGGTGCGAGGTCGGTGTCGTTCAGAACTTCGTCAGCCTCGTTGAGGGCGCGTAGACCGGGGCGTTTGTCTTTCCAACGTTTGATGATCGAGCTAACAGCGTCGCGTACGCCAGATTCGCCGGCTGCCTCGAACGACACCGTTTGCGTGTCGAATTCGTCGCCGAGTTCGGCGCCGACCTGGCTGAATACGGCTTGGCGGGCAAGACGCGGGCCTTGTAGTACCGCCGTATTGGCCGGGACTATCGCATGGGCTTGGTCGCCCAGTGCGAGGGCCAAGTCGCGCTCCAACTCTCGTCTGCTCACCTGAAACTACGCGGTTGATTGTTCATCGTGATGGCCCGAGGGTCCTGGGTCGTCCGACCCATTTTGAGCCGTTCCCTTGAGGTGACCCTAGTCCCAGCCGACCGCTTACGCAGGAGGATCGAAATGATTCGTAACCGTTCAATCAGAACCAAGCTAACGCTGCTGGTGCTTGGTCCAGTTCTCGTGATGATCGTTTTGGCCGCGGGCGTTGTGTCTCCGGCTCTGACCACTCTGCACGATGACGAACGTTCGTCGGAGATTGCCGACGTCATTGAAGCCTCGATGCTTTACCGAGACAAACTCAGCCTCGAGCGCTACGTGTCACTCGAGGCCATGGTGACCCCGGAGGTTGCGCTTCGGCTCGACGGCGTGCGGGCCGAAACAAACGGTCAACGAACGGTGCTGCGACAGCTCATCAATTCGTCAAGCATCTATTCCGAGCCCGCGTCCAAACCGTTGCTCGACGGAGTGCTCAATGCCCTCGATGGTCTCGACGAGACACGGGCGAGTATGGCCGATGATGCAATGGTGTCGCCGGTAGACCTTGATCAATCGTTCCAGGCTCTGCTGGTTCCCCAAGCCGACGTCAATGCGCTGCTGAGGACCGCGGGTGATGCCGAGTTGGTTCGTCTCGGCGACGCCATCACCACCTACTACAACGCAGAAGACACGCTGACCGATCTGTCGGCATTCGTTGGAACGAGACTGGGTAACGAGTTTGACCCGGCCACGCTTCGCGACGCCTTCGCGCTCGAACAGATCGAGGAACGCGACTTTGAGGCCTTCGAGATCATCGGCCAGCCGGCCGATGTCGATTTGATGCTTGCGGCGTTGCACAGTGACGAGCACGAACATTTCGAAGAGTTGCTTGATCGTGTTCTTGACGGCGAGAGCGCAAGCGTAAGCACGGCCGACTGGTGGGCGGCGAGTAGCGAGGTATTCGACACCGTCAACGTGGTTGAGGACCTCGTGTTCGAACGCTTCGCCGACCGTGCCGCCGAAGCGGCTAGCGAAGCCCGTTCGACGGCATGGATCTTTGGTCTGGCCGCCGCCGGCGCATCGTTGTTGGCCGTTATTGCGGCGTTTGTAATGGGTCGCCGTCTGGCCGGTCGTTTGGCCCGCTTGGCGATCGATGCTCACGCGGCCGCGGCCGATCGCCTGCCTGAAGCGCTGGCGACGGTTGGTGACGCCCATGAGGATGTGGCCGAGCATTTGCCCGAACTCGACTCTGATGCCGAGGACGAGATCGGCGACCTTGCGTCGTCGTTCAATACGGTGCTGCGAACCGCGGTCGAAACATCGGTCGAGCACGTTCAGCAACGGTCGGCCGCTATGACCAACATCTTGTTGAGCCTCGGTCGGCGCAACCAGTCCTTGATCGACCGTCAGCTGGGTGTGCTCGATGAGTTGGAGGCCCGAGTCGAGGACCCGGCGGTTCTCGAAGGTTTGTTCTCGGTCGATCACATGTTGACCCGCTTGCGCCGCAACTCCGAAAACCTCTTGGTACTCGCGTCGGAGCGCCCCGCTCGTCAATGGAGCACCGAAGTCTCGCTCCTCGACGTGGTCCGTGGTGCGGGCTCAGAAGTGGAAGACCTCGACCGAGTAAACATCGACCTCGGAACCGTGGGCACCCGTCCTGTGCCTGGCGGCCGAGCGGTCGACTTGTCCCACATCGTGGCCGAGTTGATCGACAACTCCCTTGCCTACTCGCCGCCGTCGACGCAAGTCGCTCTGCGCGCTACGGAGCAAAATGGCGTAGTTCGTTTGTGGGTCGTTGACCGTGGAGTCGGCATGACCGACGAAGAACTCCTCGACGTCAACACCAACCTCGAGTCGCCGGCTGATGTCGCCGGCGTGGTTGCTGATCAGGTTGGCTTCCAGGTGATCGGGCGTTTGGCCAAGCGGATGGAAATTGCCGTTGCCGTCCAGGCGAATCCCGGCGGCGGAACGGCCGCCAGCATCGATCTGGGCTCCGACTTCTTCACGCAGCAGTCGCCGGCCGCCGACCCTGTAGTGGTCCCGCCGGTGGCGGAGCCCTCCGACACGGCGCCGGCCCCGTCGGCGTTTGACGGTCTGTTTACTGCGCCCGAACCGGCTCCGACGGTTGGAAGTCCCGATGCTGTTCAACCCATGACGAGTCCGCAAGGCGGTGCCCCTGTGGCATCGGCCCCATCGATTCCTCAGGCTGCGCCGGCGCGCGGATCCGAGGGCTTCATAAAGCGGGTTCCCGGCCAGTCGATTGCTTCCTCAGCAACCGCGGCGGCCTCGGTCGACGCCGGCACTTTCCGCCGTTTGCCAACATCGGAACTGACCCCTTCGGGAGAGGATCCTGAGGTTGTGGCCGAGAAGCGCCGCGCCGCGCTGTCGGGGCTTCAATCCGGAGTCGCCCGAGGTCGCACCGGTGAACCCCAGCCCGCCCCTACGTCCGACGATCCGTCGACTTTCTGACCACCTGATTCGGAGTAACCATGGAAGCAACAGTGAGCACCGAGGCCGTCAACTTCAACTGGCTGGTCGACAATTTCGTACAAAACATCCCTGGCGTTGTTGACGCTGCGGTAGTGAGCGCCGATGGCTTGCTGGTCGCGATGTCACCGGGTATCGGCCGAGCTGGTGGTGATCAGCTAGCCGCGGTCACGTCGGGTCTGACGTCGATGACGAGTGGCGCGGCTCGATGTTTCGGCGGCGGCGACGTGACACAAATCGTCGTGGAACTGATCCACGGCTACATGATGTTCATGTCGATTGATGATGGCTCAGCCTTTGCGGTGTTGGCCGAGAAATCGGCCGACGTTGGAATGGTCGGTTACGAGATGACCATGCTCGCCAAACGCATGGGCTCGACCCTGACGCCTGGACTTATCGACGAACTTCACAACGCCCTTCCCACGGGCTGAGGCCTGCCAATGTCTGATCCGTCCGATGAACCAACGCAGGAGCCGGGTTCGCCTCGGTTCGTGCGCCAGTTCGCGCTGACGCGGGGCCGGGCGGTTGTTGCTCGGGCCTATCCGCTCAACACCCTTGTTGAGGCCGCAGTTAGCGCCGACGACACGGCCGGGCTGCAACCCGAGGCCCTCCAGATTCTACGCCTTTGCGAATCGGCGATATCAATAGCCGAAATTGGCGCCCATCTGGGCGTGCACGCCGGAATTGCTCGCGTACTAGTTGGCGACCTCGCCGACGATTCCTACGTCCGAATCGGGGAAACCGAACAAGACGAGGCCGGCCCCGACCTCGACTCATTGGAGATGTTGCTACATGACCTCATCAACCACTGACGCTCCGCCGGCAACGGTGGGCGTGGCCAAACGATCACAGAAGATTCTTGTTGCGGGTGGGTTTGCTGTCGGCAAGACCACTTTTGTCAGCACGATCTCGGAGATCACGCCTCTATCAACCGAAGCGCCGATGACGGTTCGTTCGATCGGGGTGGACGACGCGGGGCCGGTGTCAACCAAAACCACGACCACTGTGGCAATGGATTTCGGCCGGCTCACATTGTCGGAAAAGACCGTTCTTTACTTGTTCGGTACCCCCGGCCAAGACCGTTTTTGGTACATGTGGGACGAACTCTCGACCGGAGCGGTTGGCGCGGTTGTGCTCGTTGACACTCGTCGTTTGAGCGAGTGCTACTCGGCTCTTGACTACTTCGAGAACCGTGGCTTGCCCTACGTGGTGGTGTTGAACAAGTTCGACGGCACCCTTGCCCATAGTGCTGACGAAGTGCGCGACGCTCTGAGTGTCGCGCCCGAGGTGCCGATCGTTGCCTGCGACGCGCGCGACATGGGCGAGGTCAAGGAAGTGTTGGTAGAGGTCGTTCGTTCGGCGATCAACCGGCGGTCCTAAACCCAGTTGGGTTCGCCGGCCCCGTTGCCATTGGTCTTGTTGGTCGTGTGGCGATGAAATGCGCCGTCGACTTCGGCGCCGAGCAGAGCGGACAGCGCCGACAGGTAGATCCATACCATCAGCGCGGCTACGGCACTGAGCGAACCAAAAGTTGACTCGATGGTGCCGACGAAGTCGTAGGCGACCTTGAGGGCATAGGTGCTGAGCACCCAAAGCGTTGTGGCCGTTACTGCCCCGAGGCTGATCGATCGATGTCCGTAGGGTCGGTGCCCCAGAACCACTCGATAGAGCAGGGCCAGCGAGATCGAGGTGACGAGAAACGCCAACGGCCAACGGCTGATCCGCAGTGCCCAGTCGACTGCTCGCCCCGGGTTTGATTCGCTCAGAACCGGAGGAAGAACAACTATGAACCACAAGATCGAGGCGGTCGCAAAAACGGCGATCGAGCTGAGCCGCAGAGCAAATAGCCGTCCCTGTAACCAGTTGTGAGGACTGGGCATCTCGTGAGCGATCCGGATGGCCATCACTAGGGCATTCATGGCGCTCGAGATGGCCCAAAGCGACCCCAGCAGGCCCAGAATCAGGCCGATAGTGACGTCGGTGTCGCTTACCGCGGTGACGTTTTGCAGTTGTTCTACAAGCAGTCGGCCGGCATCTCGGGGCAAAACATCGACGATCGGGCCGATGTGGCTCTCGACCTCGGCTGGTGATGCCACCAAACCGTAAATCGCTACGACAACAACGATTGCCGGGATGACCCCTAGCACACACGAAAAAGCCACCCCGCTGGAGACGAGGAGAGTGTGGTGTTGGCTGACCTTGCGGCCGAGTACCGCCACCGCGCGCCACGGCGTAATAGGGAGGGCGAGCTCGGCCATTCGTACAAGGCTACGACGTTCACAGGGCGTCACTACCGGCTCGACGCCGTAGATTCTCTGCGATGTCTGTTGTTGTGCTCGCTGCCGCGGTATTTGTGTTGTCGTTGGCGGCAGGGCTCGCCCCCAGGGTTTTGCAACATCATTTGTCGATGTCGCGGCTCAACGATCTGACCGCAGTTGGGTCAGGCATGTTGCTTGCTTCGGCGATCATGATCGTTATCCCCGAAGGATTTGATGTAGCCGCCGAAGGTGCGTCCGACGGGCACGCCTTTTCGAGCGAACCGGTTGTTCTCGGAGCGGCGATTCTTGTTGGTTTCTTGCTGATGTTCATCCTGGAGGGAATGGGGTTCGGCCACGCCGTGCACGAAGAGCATCATTCCCATTCCGAAGGTCATGGTCATGGCCATGTTCATCATCCATCGTCGAGCCGGGTCCTGACGATGGGGCTTTCGATGCACGCCTTGGCCGATGGTTTTGCTATTGGTTCGGCGGCGGCCAGTGGTGACGAAACCCTGTCGGTTCTGGTCGCGGTGGCCGTCCTTATCCACCGCGTGCCCGCCGCGTTCAGTCTTGGGTTGTTCTCGTTACACGGCACCAAAGGCGAGCGTTGGGACACAAACGGGCTGATCGGGTTCTCGCTGGCAACACCTTTGGCGATCTTGCTGGCCTATCTGCTGTTGGAGGATGCGGGCACTCAATGGTTGTCGTTGGTGATGCTGTTCTCGGCCGGCACTTTTGTTTATGTGGCGACAGTGGACACCTTGCCTACGGTGCACAATCCAGAGACCGGTCGGCGCTCGGTTGCAACCGTGCTCGTTGGTGCGGCCGGATTCATGGCGGTTTTTGCGTTGCTCGACGGTGCCGGATGGACACACTGACCGGCTTCATGTTGTGGCGCGCCACGCGGTGATGGCTACCTGCACATCGTTGCGATAGCTCGACACGTTGGCCAGCTTCACGTGGCCGTATCCCCGAACCTGATCGGCGAGGCCAGCGATTCGCGTCGCCTCGTCGAGGGTGTCGGTGCCAAGCGACGAAGACAATTCGTCGACGAGTTGGATGTACTCCTCTATCAACGATCGTTCTATCTTGCGTTCGTTGGTGCGGCCGAACGGGTCGAAGCGAGTGCCGCGGAGCGGGCGCATCCGACGCAGCGATCCAAAGACGGGGCCTGCCGCCCATCGCGGTATGGCGACCTTTTTGTTGTAACCGAGGGCGACGAGGGTCGGCGGCCGTAGTTGATAGGCCATCGATACGTGGTCGCCGAACTGGGTTTGGATCTGACGGGCAAACGCCGGGTCGCGGTGCAGCCGGGCAACCTCGTATTCGTCCTTGTAGGTCATCAGTTTCGCCAGTTGTGACGCGACCGCGACACTGAAAGCCGAGGTTCCGGCTACCTCTCTTTCGGCGGTTCGGGCTCGCTCTACTACCTCGACGTATCGGGTGGCCCACGATTGACCGCCAAACGCCACCAGCTCTGGGAGTCGCCAGGCCAACGTCGTCTGTAGCTCGGGGTCGTCGTCCAGGCGGGCGGCGAGGCCGGCCGTTGTTGCCGTTGGTGCGGGAGCGACGGGACTGGCCGTCGGGTCACCGAACGGTTCGGCGAGGGTTGGGTCTTCGGCGATGAGGCGACCGACCCGGAAGGCTTGATGGTTGAGATCGACGGCTACGCCGTTGAGAGTGATCGCTTGTCGAATGGCATCGCTACTCACCGGGATCAGCCCGCTCTGATATGCCGCGCCGAGCAGCAGCAGGTTGGCCGCCGGTTGGGATTGGAATAGCTGGCGGGCAATGGTCTCGGCGTCGATCCATAGATTCGCGTCGGATCGAGTCGCGCCGTTGATTTGGGTTTGGAATTCGGTCAGGTTTGGAAACGATTCTTTGTCGACCGATGCCACCATGTGTCCGGTAGGGACCGACGATGTCGACACCACTGCGATGGTTCGGTTCGGGTCGCTACGAGACAGATTCGGCGCGGCTACCCCGGCCACCACATCGAAAACCAGGTAGGTGTCGGCCGATCCTTCGGTCAACCGACTCGCGGCGCCGGTTGCGCCCGAACCGATGTGGAGATGGGACACCACCGGCCCGCCCTTTTGAGCCAGACCGGTCTGGTCGAGGCTGGTGGCTTCCTTGCCGTCGAGCAGCGCCGCGGTCATCAGGATTTGGTTGACGGTGACGACTCCGGTGCCACCAATACCGACCGTGAGCACCGACGCCTCGTCGGCAATGACTGGTTCCTGAGGGTCGGGCCGCGATAGGAGGTCGACCGCAGATGCGGGCCGCGAAACTCCCGCTTTGGATGGATCAACGGTGACGGTTACGAAGGCCGGGCACTCACCGTCAAGACACGACAGGTCGACGTTGCACGACTCTTGGTGAATTCGTGTCTTGCGGCCCAGCGGGGTGTCGACGGGATGGACGCTCATGCAGTTGGAGATAGCGCCGCAGTGACCGCAACCGTCGCAGACTGCTTCGTTGATTACGACCCGCGTGCGGGGTCGCTCGATTTTGTTCCGCTTGCGATCTCGACGCAGTTCGGCTGCGCATCGTTGGTCGTAGACGATGACCGACGGCCCGGTCAGTTGGCGCAACTCGCGCTGAACCTTGTCGAGGTGATCGCGATGAACAATGTCGACCCCGGCCGCGAAGTGCGCGTCGAGCGGGTATTTGTCGGGGTCGTCGGCTACAACAACGATCCGGCCGATTCCTTCGGCATCGAGCAGGCGGGTGAGGTCAGGAACGTCGGGTTGGCCGGCGGCATCTTGACCGCCGGTCATCGCGACCGTTGCGTTGTACAAGATCTTGTAGGTGATGTTCGTTCCGCCGGCCACCGCTTGGCGGATGGCCATGATTCCGGAGTGGGCGAAGGTGCCATCGCCGATGTTTTGAAACCGATGATTCTCGGTCACGAAGGGAGCCTGTCCGGCCCATTGAGCCCCTTCGCCGCCCATCTGGGTGATACCGACTGCTCGGTCGCCGTCCACAAACAGCACCATGCCGTGACAACCGATCCCGGCGCCCGCCACCGAACCTTCGGGAATTTCCGTCGAGCGATTATGGGGGCACCCACTACAGAAATACGGACTGCGAGTTGGTAGTTCGCCACTAGCGATTACCTGAATGTGGTCGCGCTGACGGCTTAGTTGCTCGGCATCGATTTTGCGTAGCAGGACGGTGCGTAAGGGCGCAGCGATTGCATCGGGGTCGAGCGCGCCAAGCGCCGGGATACAGGGGCGACCTTCTGGGTCGTGTTTGCCGATCACCGCGGGGCGAGAATCACTGTCGTAGAGCGCCGACTTGATCTGTTGTTCGAGAAATGGGCGCTTCTCCTCGATCACCAGCAACACGTCCAGACCGGTCGCAAACCGGCGAAGGGTTGTGGTGCCGAGCGGCCAGATCACTGCTGGTTTGTAGAGACGAACGCCGAGGCGGGCGAGATCGGCATCGTCGGCTAGCCCTAGTCGAGCAAGCGCGCTTCGGAGGTCGTAATAGGTCTTACCCGCGGCCGCGATGCCGAGCCACGCGTCCTTGGTCGCCCCTTCGACTCGGTCGAGTTGGTTGACCTCGGCGAAATGGGCGGCGGCCTGGGGCCGCATCATGTAGGCCTCGTGTTCCTGACCGACGGCGGCGGGCTGGATGATGTCGTCGTTGCAGGTTTGTTGCCACTCGACTCCGTCGACCACAAACGGGTTGTGCGAAATTTGGAGCCGGTCGCGGCCGACATTCACGGTTGCCGTGGCGTCGGCTACGTCGGTGTGAATTTTCATGCCGACCCAGTTGCCGCAGGCCCGCGACATCGCATAACCGAATCGTGAGTAGTCGAGAACCTCCTGGACCGAGCCGGGATACAGCGTGGGAAGGCTCAGTTCGGCCAAAGCTGCTTCCGAGGCCGACGGCATGGTCGACGACTTACAGGCCGGGTCGTCGCCGACCGCGGCGATGACGCCGTCGCGGCGGCTTACTCCGGCGGCGTTGGCGTGCCGTATTGCATCGCCGGCACGATCAAGCCCGGGCCCTTTGGCGAACCACAATCCGACCACGCCATCATGACGGGGGTGGCCGTTTCTTCCCGCTTGCTGGGATCCCCACACCATGGTGGCAGCGAGCTCTTCGTTGACGCCGTATTCGAAGCGCACTCGGTTGGCGACCATCACTGCTCGGTTGCGGTTGTAGACCATGTCGACTCCGCCGAGCGGTGATCCCTGATATCCGGTGATCAAGCCCGCGGTGTCGAACCCGTTGGCCCGATCGGCACGGACCTGATCGAGCGGGCCGCGAACCAGTGCTTGCACCCCCGATAACGCGACATTGCCGTTTTCTGATTCGAACTGATCTCGTAGTTCGTACTCGTGCAGATCGGTCATGGCGCACAGTACCTGTTGGTGCGGCCCGGCGGCATTTGCGTCCGAGCAGATCGACCTGCAATCTCTTGTGGTGCAGCAGCCCCCTCGGACTCGGCCCAACATTGTTCTGATCAACTGTGACGATCTTGGTTATGGCGATCTGGGTTGTTACGGCTCGTCGCTCAACGCCACGCCAGCCATCGATCAGATGGCCGCCGAAGGAGTGCGGTTCACCGACTTCTACATGGCGTCGCCGGTTTGTTCGCCGAGTCGAGCGGCGATGCTCACCGGGAGCTATCCCCTCAGGGTTGGGTTCGGCCCTCATGGTGCAGCGGGAGTGCTGTTTCCCGGTCACCAGTTCGGGCTGAATCCGACCGAGATCACGATGGCTTCGCTGCTCCAAGGGGCGGGGTACGCAACCAAACTGGTCGGCAAGTGGCACTGCGGTGATCAACCAGAGTTCTGGCCGACCCGTCACGGCTTCGACAGCTACTTCGGGATTCCCTACAGCAACGACATGGGTCGTCAAGTGCAACCGCCCAATATGACGGTCGAGAAGTTGGAGAAACAGGCCGAGATGTTTCGGGCTTTCGGGATCCCGGCCGAACGTCCGCCGCTGCCGCTCATGCGAAACAACGATGTGGTCGACGCCCAGTTCGACCAATCGACTCTGACCGAGATGTACGTGAACGAGTCGGTGTCGTTCATCCGCGACAACCGCGACCAGCCGTTTTTCCTCTACCTCGCTCACATGTATGTGCATTTGCCGATCTACGTGCAGCAACGGTTTCTCGACGCCTCGCGCAACGGTCGCTACGGCGCGGCGGTTGGTTGCATCGATTGGGCCACCGATGTGATCCTCGGCGAGTTGCAAACGCTGGGCCTCGACCACGACACGCTCGTTGTGTTCACCAGCGACAACGGGGCACTTGGCGCGTCGCGGGGCGGAGCCGGGAGCAACGATCCCTTGCGTGACTCGAAGGGGACCACATGGGAGGGCGGCCAGCGGGTGCCTTGCATCATGCGCTGGCCCGGACGGATACCTCAGGGTGCCGAGATCTCCGAGGTCGCCACCGCGCTCGACTTCTATCCCACCTTCGCCGGTCTGGGTGGGGCCGACCTGCCCACCGATCGGGTGATCGATGGCCGCGACCTTTCTGCCGCGATCCTCAAGGGCGAGAGCCTCGCCGACCGGCCGTTTGTCTACCAGTGGGCCGGCGCCATCGAAGCGCTTCGCCTTGGGCGGTGGAAACTGCACGTCGGTAAACACGGCCAGGCGCTTGATAACGAGCTCTACGATCTAGTGGCCGATCCCGGCGAAACGACCGACGTGTCAGCCGCCAATCCCGATGTGGTGGCGACGTTGCTGGACGAGATTGATGTTGCTCGCCACGATCTTGGCGACGCCCGAACCGGTGTTGTGGGCCGCGGCACTCGCCCCGTGGGTCGTGTTGGCAATCCCCAGCTCCTCACCGAGTTCGACCCGGATCACCCTTACTTCATGGCCGAGTACGACCTCGCCGACCGCGGCTGACTGCGCTCGGCTTGTGTAGCGCCGAAAGGAAATGCGCATGCCTCGTGACCCGAGATTCGACATCATGTTCGAACCGGTCAAGATCGGGCCGGTCACGGCCCCGAACCGTTTCTACCAGGTGCCGCACTGCACCGGGATCGGCTATCGCAAACCGCAGACCCTCGCCGCTTTGCGCGAAACCAAAGCCGAAGGCGGTTGGGGAACGGTGTGCACCGAGTACTGCTCGATTCACCCTTCGTCGGACGACGATCCCTATCCCTCGTCGACGATCTGGGACGATGACGACGTGCGGGCGTTGGCGCTCATGGCCGACAAGGTGCACGCGCACGGTGCGCTGGCCGGCATCGAGTTGTGGCACGGCGGGGCGGCGAGCGCCAATCACTATTCTCGCGAAACGCCGATCGGCCCATACGGCCGAGCGGCCGGTGTTCGACCCGGTGCAAACCCGGGCCATGGACAAGCACGACATCAAAGAGCTCAAGCGATGGCATCTCGACGCGGCCAAACGGGCTCAGCGGGCCGGGTTCGACGTTGTGTACGTCTACGCCTGTCACTGGTATCTTCTGCGTCGGTGAACCTCGAATGCACCTACACCGAGCGGGTCGACGAAATCGCGGCCGCGTCAGTGGTGATGGTGACGTCACGCACCCCGAACGATTCGTTGTTCTACGACATCGCCGACCGGTCCAACGTCCGCCGCATCGGCGATTGTCTAGCGCCAGGCACCGTGGCGACTTCGGTGTACTCAGGTCACCAGTACGCCCGCGAACTTGACGAGCCTCCTCCAGCCGATGTGCGCTTTCGGCGAGAACGGGCCGTCGCCCCCTAGCGATGGTTGCTCAGGATTGTTCGGCCAGGAGTAGATCGACTAGTTCGCGGCGGTGGGGGGTTGCGAGGGCGAGTTGGCTTGAGCTTCGCGACACCGTCGGGATTGATGTGACCGTCTGCAGGATCTGATGTAGGTGGTCGTTTGAGTGAGCAACGATTCGGCATAGCAAATCGCCAACGCCGGTGATGGTGTGAATCTCGAGCACTTCAGGAATCGAGGCCAGCGCCGCGGTGGTGGCGTCGTGAGTTCCTTGACTGATTTCGAGCGTGGCAAAGGCCACAACATCGAACCCGGCCTGCCGCGGATCGAGCTTGGGTTGATAGCCAGTGATGATTCCGTCGGCCTCGAGACGTTCGAGCCTCGAGTAGACGGTGCCGCGGGCGATGTTGACCAATCGGGCGATCGCTGAGTGAGTGGGTCGAAGGGTGTCGCGCAATGCGGCCAGCAGCCGCAGATCGACGTGGTCGAGATTGTGGGTCATAGTGTGCAGCGCTGTCGGGGCTATCAGGAAGTATCTAGACAATATGTTCTAGCAGATCCGCCGGCTGAAGCGATATGTCAGAGCTCGTTGACAAATATTGCACGTACCGGTCAACTGTCCTCATGACAACTACGCCTCATCTCAAAAAAGTTGATCACATTTCTTACGCGTGCGCCGCAGGTCAGATCGAGAAGTGGGCGTGGTTCCATATCGAGGTCGAAGGTGGCACGTTGATCAACCGCATCGATGATGTGCGTCCTGGCGACCCGGACTCATCAATGAAGATCTGGTGCATTGACTTTGGCGAGTTCGGCATTGCCCTCATCGAAGGCATCGATCGAGACAAGAAGTCCCAGGTCACCAAGTTCGTGGATGTGCACGGCGACCACTCGTGTCAACACGTCGCCTACGACACCCACAATCTCGACCAGTTCGTTGCTCACCTCAAGACGATGGGCGGAACGCCACGCGGCGAGGTCCTGGTCCGCGACGACGGATTTGGCACACTCAAGCAGATGTTCGCCCGCGGTTACGCCGAGGGCGATGCCGCCGAAGCCAGCTTCCCCGAGTACTGCGAACGGCCAAAGGCACAAATGGACGAGCACGGTGTAGCGATCACGTTCGCCGAAGAAACCGGCAAAGGCTTCTACGACCAAATCGAGGACGCGGTCGCCGACGGCGACGAATCACCGTTCTTCGACTTTGACGCGATGCCAACCGACTGGCATGTCCCGGCCGCCCAGCCCCGCGCCGAGTTCGTCGGCTGAACGCCGTGACGGCCGGTGCCGGCTTGGGGTTAGCCGTCCGATAGGGACTTCAGTAGCGCCATCACTGCCTCGCGCTCGGTGGTCGAAAGCGACGAGAGTGCCGCGGTGTCGGCGATCACGTCGTTGACTACCGCGTCGGCGTTGGAGATCAATCGTCGTCCCGCTTTGGTCAACGTCGCACGAGAACTACGAGCATCGCGGGCGTCTCGAACGGTTTGTAAGTAGCCAATCTTTTCGAGCGGTTGCAGGGCCCGCGTAACGCCCGAAGCCGATAGGCCGACGGCCTGGGCCAGCCCGATGCGGGTCTTGGGTTGGTCGGCATCGTTCAGGGCGGTGATGAGTCGATATTCGTTGTAGCTGATCCCGACAATGCTCGACAGTTGGCCATCGAGTCGACGTTGTAGGCGGTCCGACGCCGACAGCAGCTGACGGGCCAGTTCGTGAGCAGGGGAAGAAGATTGCATGACACATACCGTACAGATGCATGAGTACTCACGCAATCTGGATACACGTGCCGATGTCCGTGACGGCGTATCCTGACAATGCTCATAGAACGAAAATTGGATCAACCACATGAACCAGGACATGCTCGACAAAGTACGAAACGGCAGCGGCTTTATTGCCGCCCTCGACCAGAGCGGTGGCAGCACCCCGAAGGCGCTAAAGCTCTACGGAGTTGACGAAAGCGACTACGACGGCGAAGTCGAAATGTTCGACCAAATTCATGCCATGCGCAGTCGCATTTGCACCAGCCCCAGCTTCAACGGCGATCGAGTGCTCGGCGCGATTCTGTTCGAGATGACCATGGACCGCGAGATCGAGGGTCAAGGATCGGCCAAGTACTTGTGGAACGCCAAGAACGTCGTGCCGTTCCTGAAGTGCGACAAGGGACTCGCCGACGAAGAAAACGGCGCGCAGGTGATGAAGCCGATGCCCGACCTCGACGCACTGGTTGCCCGTGGCGTCGATGCGGGTTGCTTCGGTACCAAGATGCGTTCGGTTATCAAGGAAGCCAACCAGGCTGGGGTCGACGCGGTTGTCGATCAGCAGTTTGCGGTTGGCGGCCAGATCTTGGCTGGTGGACTGATGCCGATTATCGAACCCGAAGTCGATATCAACTCCGCGACCAAGGCCGAAGCCGAAATCATGCTCAAGGCCGCGATCCTTCGCAATCTCGAAGCTCTCCCTGCCGACCAACAGATCATGTTGAAGCTCACCCTGCCCGAGGTCGACGACTTCTACAAGGAACTGGTCGATCATCCCCAGGTCATCAAGGTCGTTGCTCTGTCGGGTGGCTACAGCCGCGACGAATCGAACGACCGTCTGTCGAAGCAGCACGGCGTGATCGCCAGTTTCTCGCGCGCCCTCACCGAGGGACTCAGCGCTCAACAGTCGGCTTCTGAGTTCGATGCCATGCTCGATCAGGCCGTCGGAAGCATCGCCGCGGCGTCAGCCACCTGACGCCGCCCCAACTGATCATCACTCCGACTGGCACCGCCCCAACTGGTCATTTACATTTTGTAAAGCCGTCGACTACGGTCTTCGGGATGGAAGAGTCGCCGCCACTCAGCCCCATGTCGTTGTCGACCCTCTTGGGCCGGATCGAACACGAGTGGGAGACCCGCAAGAAGGTGTTCGATCTCCCGAACGCAAGAATCTGGCGTCCCGATCCCGACGTCGACTTGGGTTTCGATTTCCTGGGTCGACGATGCGCGACCCCCATCGGCCCGGCCGCGGGCCCCCACAGCCAGTTGGCTCAAAACATCGTGCTGGCTTGGCTCGGCGGCTCGCGCCTCTTCGAACTCAAAACGGTGCAGATTCTGGACCAACTCGAGATCGCCCGGCCGTGCATCGACATGCAGACCATCGGCTACAACATCGAGTGGAGCCAGGAACTCACCGTTGCCCAGAGCCTCACCGAATACGCAAAAGCCTCGATGCTGCTCGAGCTTCTCAGCAACTGGCAACCCCTCCGAGAGCATCTTGGTGACGATCCCGGACCTCACGTTTTCGACATGAGCGTTGGCTACGACCTTGCGGGCATATCCGACGACAAGGTGGCGGGGTTCATTCGGGGCATGCGGAACGCCGAGGCCGAGATCAACGTGCTCAGGCAAGAGATTGGCGGGTCGTTTGCCGAGTTCGCCGACTTCGACTTCAACCCGCACATCGCCGACACCCTCACCCTTTCGACCTTCCACGGCTGCCCGCCCGAGGAGATCGAACTCATCACCAAACACCTCATCGACGAACACGACCTCGACGTGATCGTCAAACTCAACCCGACGCTGCTTGGCTACGAAACGGTCGCAGGCATCGTCAACGACGAACTCGGCTACACCGAGGTGTCGGTCAAGGAGCAAGCGTTCGCCGACGATTTACAGTTCGGGCGCGGCATCGAACTGATCGAAGAGCTCAACGAATACGCCAAGGACCGGGGCAAGAAGTTCGGCATCAAGCTCACCAACACGCTGGTGGTCGATAACCAAAAGCAGTGGATGCCCGAAGAAACGATGTACCTATCGGGCGCCCCTCTTCACGTACTGGCTTCGACGTTGCTCGAGAGACTGTCGACGGCGTTGCCGGGGCGGTTCGCGATACCCGGTCACGACGGCGACGTCATGGTCAGCTTCTCGGCGGGAATCACGAAAGAAAATATGGCCGACTCGATAGCCATGGGAGTCAACCCCGCCACCGTTTGTTCCGACCTGCTCAAGCCGGGAGGCTATGGCCGCCTGGCCCCAATGCTCAAGGCCCTCACCAACGAAGTGAAGTCCTCAGGGCAGGTCGATCTGACCGGTTTTCGAGCAGTGCGGCTCGACTCGGCGGGAGCGTCGGGGCACGCCAACCCTTGCGTTCAGCACGTTGCCAATATTCGCGGCGACGCCATCGGCGCGTACAACCTGGCCGGCAACGAAAAGCTGCCCCGAGAGGTCGACAACGACCTCGAAATGTTTGGTTGTGTGGCCTGCAATTTCTGCGTCACCGTTTGCCCCAACGATGCGTTCACCAACATCAGAAGCCTCGACGGGATGGAAGGCCGTCAGCAGTACTTGCTGTTCACCGACCTGTGTAACGAGTGCGGAAACTGCATGACCTTCTGCCCCGAGAACGGGGACCCGGCCATGATCAAGCCTCGGCTTTACACCGACCCCGATTTGTACGCGGCACGCGTCGGCCAGGGCTTCTTGGTGGTCGACGGCGAAGTTACCGAGAGCCGCGCCGATGCCGACTCGGTCGATCTCGTGCAACGATTGCTCGACACCGAAGCTGGCAATCCGCTCGGGGCCCGCGGCTGAGTGACTGAGGTCAACGAGTGACCGGGGGTTTCGCCGAATCTCGCGAACGCGAGCTGATCGCCGAAGCCGCCAAGTGGGATACGTCGGCTGTCGCGGGAGCGACGCTCGACGACATGCCGGTTGTTGATCTGGGTTCTTATCGAACATCTCGTGATGCCACCGAACTCCAACGGCTGGGCTCCCAGGTGCGGTGGATCGGAGAAAATGTCGGCTTTCACTTTCTCACCGGCCACGGCATCCCGGTCGACGTCACCGAAGCAATGTTCGCTGCTGCTCGGGAGTTTCTGACCGCACCAGACTCGGTCAAACGTTCGATCGAAATTGATGGGCCGGGCGCGCCAATAGCCGGCGCCGGCTACCTGCCGATCGGTCAGCGGCGTTTGCCGAGGCGGGCCAAAGGCAACCTCAACGAGGCGGTGCTGTTCAAACAGGACCGGGCGCTCCGCCTCGCCGACAACGCCTGGCCCGACCCCGCTGTGTTTCCGTTGTTCAGGCCCGCTGTCGAGGACTACGCCGCGGCGATCGAGTCGGTGGCCCTCGAGTTGGTGCCGATCTACGCCAAGGCGCTGGATCTTCCGGCCGACTTTTTCGACCCGGCCTTTGCCTCGCCGTTTTCTCGCCTGCGGATGACCCGCTACAAGCCGGTCGAGTCCACCGACCACGACGATTTCGGGATCGCTCCGCACGTCGACACCACCTTCTTCACCCTCCTGGCCCAAGACCAGCCGGGGCTCACAATCTTTGGCGAGCAACAACAAACGTGGTTGGCTGCCCCTGTGGTGCCCGGTGCCCTCGTGGTGAACACTGGCGAGCTGTTGCGGCAGTGGTCCAATGACCGGTTCGTCAGCGTGAAACACTTCGTTCCCCCGCACCAGGGGACCTCGGATCGGTATTCGATTCCGTTCTTTTTCAACGCCACCGCCGACTATCCAATGACGTGTCTACCAACCTGTACCAGCCCCGATAACCCGCCGAAATATCCGACGGTTTCGTACCTCGAAAGCCAAGCGGCCGCCCAAGGCGAGTGATTAGTTGTCGTCTGGCGTCCAGCCGGTGCGACCGAACACGCTGCGGAGCTTGTTGCCCAGACCCTTTCGGGTGCGGACGTCGCGGGCGATGTCGGCAAACTCGTGGTAGCCAATCTTTGCCGGGTTGAAAGTCTTGATGTTCTTTGTCAGCCCGTATTTGACGCGCCGCACTTCGGGCTCAAAAGTGCCGAAGATTTTGTCCCACGTAATGAGGATGCCGCCGTAGTTGCGATCGAGATACTGAGGGTTGGCCCCGTGATGCACCCGGTGATGTGACGGGGTGTTCAGCCAACGTTCGGCGTTGCCGGGCAGGCGGTCGATCATCTCGGTGTGGATCCAGTACTGGTAGAGCAGGTTGAGCTGGCTGGCTTTCATGTGGTGCTTCGACGAAATGCCGAGCAGAGGCATCGGGAAGAATACCCATGACGTGAGATAGCCAGACCACGGCTGGCGCAGCGCGGTTGAGAGGTTGTAGTGCTCGCTCGAATGATGGGTCACGTGATTGGCCCACATGAATCGGCGTTCGTGCTGCCAGCGATGACTCCAGTAGTACAGAAAATCCCATGCGACCATGGCCGCCGCCATCGACGTCGCTTTACGTTTGAAGGTGTAGATCCGGTGCTTGTACAGCCGGGCGTTGATTCGGCCGAGCACCCCGGCCACGGCGAGATTCACAGTGACGTTGCCGACCAGCATGCCCAAGCTCGCTGCGGTGTCGCGCTTTTCGTAGCCCACCGGAACCAGCGGGTCCGGCGGAAGCGATGGGTCGCAAAGTTCTGCCGCAGTTGCCGAGTCGAGGTCGCCTGGTTCGCGGAGTTCTCGCTGCCGCAATGCCCGGGCTTCCCACAACATCGTGGCGATGAAGATGGGGCCCGAGGCCATGTCGACCTTGTCGATAGGGCGCGGGTTCGACGACTTCATGGAACCAGCATGCCGCGCCGCGGCTCCCGAGCCTCATCGGGCTCGGTTGGATTGAGCCACCGCCGACGCGCCGTATGGTGAGGCGATGAGCCTCGATATCAACGACGCAGCCGTCACTGTCATCGTTGCTCGACGGGTTGCGGCGGGTCGCGACGAAGAGTTCCGCGAGTGGAACGATCGGCTGCTCGCCGCCGCCACCGAATTCGGTGGGTATCTGGGATCCGAACTTCAACCTCCGGGCGCCAGCCATCCTCACGAGTGGGTCAACATTTACCGCTTCGAACACCAGACCGATCTCGACCGCTGGTTGGGGTCCGAGCAACGGGCTCGGGTGATGGCCGACGGCGCACAACTCGTTTCGGGCGCGACCCGAGAACAACGCATCGCTCACCCATCAATGGCCTCCGATGTGGTGACCGCGGTGATGTCAAAACGGGTCAAACCCGACCGGGCCGGCGACTACCGCCGAGCTCATGACGAGATCGAAAACGCCATGAAACGCTTCGCAGGGTTTCTGCGATGTGACGTCTACGAGCCGGTGCCGGGGGTGCAGGACGACCACATCACCGTGTTCAGTTTCGACACCCGATCTCACCTCGATGCGTGGCTCGACTCGACCGATCGTCAGCAGGCTCTACGTGGCGTGGACGATCTGCTGTTGGGGGAGAACACGCTCAATATCGTCGGTGGCTTTGGCGGATGGTTCGCCCCTCGTTCCGCCGACGCTCCGCAGCGATGGAAGGGAGCGATCGCGGTGCTGATCGCCTTGTTCCCAACCGTTGTGTTCCTCAGATTTGTACAAGACGCACTGTTTGGCGATGTGGCGTGGCTGCCCGCGTTGTTTGTATCCAACGTGGTGAGCGTGTCGATCCTGACCTGGTTGCTGATGCCGCTGGTGACCCGAGTGTTACGCGGATGGCTGCGTCGATGAGGGCCATCGTGGTGGGCGGTGGTCCCGCCGGACTAATGGCTGCCGAAACGCTCGCGTCGATCGGCCACGGGGTCACCATCGTTGATGGTCGACGGTCCATGGGTCGCAAGTTCTTGTTGGCCGGCCGAAGTGGGCTGAACCTCACCCACGACGAACCGCTGGACGAGTTCGTGAATCGATTTGGTTTGGCCTGCGAACGCCTCGAACCGGCGCTCCGGTCGTTCGGCCCAGCCGACCTTCGTTCCTGGGCTGACGAACTCGGCGCCGAGACCTACGTTGGGTCCAGCGGCCGGGTGTTCCCTGCCGCGTTCAGAGCGACGCCACTGCTGCGAGCGTGGATTGATCGACTCGGCACGCTGGGCGTCGTCTTTCGTCCTGGTCTGCGCTGGACCAGTTTTGGGCCCGACCGGGTGCTTCACTTTCTTGGCGACGAAGGCGAGTCCGAAACTATCGAAGCCTCCGTGGTGGTGTTTGCCCTCGGTGGAGCCAGCTGGCCCAGAGTTGGTGGCGACGGTGGTTGGGTCGGCGGGTTTGGTGACGCGGGCATAGATGTCGCGGCGTTGGCTCCCGCCAACTGTGGAGTGCATGTCGAGTGGACATCGGTGTTCTCGGACCGGTTCGCCGGCACGCCGCTCAAGAACGTGTCGGTATCGGTCGGTGGTCACGCGGTGCGAGGCGAGCCGACCGTCACCGTCGACGGCCTCGAAGGCAGCGCTATCTACGCCCACGGGCCCGCGCTGCGCACCGCAATATCCAACGGAAACGCGACGCTGCACATCGAACTCCAGCCCGACATCACCGAAAAGCAGTTGGCAATGAGGCTCAGCGAGTGCCGTCGCAAGAAGGACTCGGTTTCTACGTGGCTGCGGCGGGGCGGATTCTCGCCGGTCGAGATCTCGCTCATGCGCGAAGCCACCGGTAACAAATTGCCGCCGACAGCGGCCCGTATGGCGGTGCTCGCCAAGTCGGTTCCGGTCGCCGTCACCGGGCAATCATCGCTCGAACGGGCGATCTCAACCGCTGGCGGAATCGCCTTCGACGAGGTCGACGAATCGTTCATGCTCAAGAAACTGCCCGGGGTGTTTGTCGCCGGGGAGATGCTCGACTGGGAAGCCCCCACCGGCGGCTACCTGCTGCAAGGTTGTTTGAGCACGGGACGCGCCGCAGGGGCCGCGGCTGCAGCATGGGCGGCGGCGCGCTCTTAGCCTTGGTCGACTCTTAGCTTGCCCACTGCAGGTGTCCAGGCCCTACGGTCTGGGAATGTCGCCAACCACGGTCTATGTCGCCCGACAGATCCGCACCATGAACCCGAGTCAGCCAACGGCCGCAGCAGTAGCCGTCGAGGCTGATCGAATCGTCGCGGTAGGAGGACTTGACGATGTGATCGCCACGCTCGGGACTCGGCCCTACGAGATAGATACGACCTTTGCGAACCAAGTGATATTGCCGGGGTTGATCGATCAGCACCTCCATCCAATCCTTGGGGCGACGACTCTCACGACCGCGGTGATCGCTACCGAGGACTGGGTGCTGCCGGCTCGGACGTTCCCCGCTGCTCATTCCCAGGGCGAGTATCTCGAGCGCCTAGTTGTAGCCGAGGCGGCCCTCGAGGACGCCGACGAATGGCTGTTCTCGTGGGGTTATCACTCGCTGTGGCACGGCGAATTGTCGCGTACGACTCTCGACACCGTGAGTGCGACCCGACCGATTGCGGTGTGGCAACGGTCGTGCCACGAGTTCTATCTCAATACTGCGGCGATCGACGCTCTGCAGATCACCTCGCAGATGGTTGCCGAGTCAGGCGAACCAGCCGAGTCGATCGATCTCGACCGCGGTCATTTTTGGGAGCGAGGCGCGTTCACATTTTTGATGCCGCTCATCAATCCGGCGTTCATCACCCTCGACCGCATGGTCGAAGGCGTTACCCAACTCGTTGGTTATCTGCACCAAAACGGGGTCACGGCGATCAACGAACCGGGCGCCATTCTCGCGCCTGGAGCGTGGGAGCTCTATCAGGCGATCCTTGGTGCCGACGAAACGCCATTCTCGACGACATTTCTTGTCGACGCTCGGGGTCCGGCCGACAACGGCATCTCGGTTGCTGACGCGCTCGACGATGCCGCCACGATCATCGCCGAACGAGGGGAGGGCAAGGTTTGCTTTTTGCCGGACCAGGTCAAGTTGTTTGCTGACGGCGCCATCATCTCGCAGCTGATGCAAATGCGGGACGGCTATGTCGATGCCGACGGCGCCCCCGATCCTGATCATCATGGCGAATGGCTTATGCCGCCCGAGATGTTCGAGGAGAGGGCCAAGGCTTATTGGGATGAGGGATACCAGCTTCACGTTCACGTCAACGGTGATCTCGGCCTCGACATGGTCCTCGACACGCTCGAACGCCGCCTGGCCGAGAACCCGCGTCCCGATCACCGCACTGTCGTGGTGCACTTTGCCAACTCGACGCCGGACCAGGTTGATCGCATCGCCGAGCTCGGGGCCATTGTCAGCTCCAACCCGTACTATCCGGTGGGGTTCGCTGACAAGTACGCCGAGTGGGGTCTGGGCCCCGAGCGAGCCGACGTGATGACCCGCAATCGCTCGGTGCTCGATCACGATGTTGCTCTCTCGTTTCACTCGGATCTGCCCATGGGGCGATCCGATCCAATCGGGATGATGCATTGCGCGGTGAACCGCATCACCCAGTCGGGACGAGTCGCTGGTCCAAAAGAGCGAGTCACTGCCGAGCAGGCCTTGCATGCAGTGACGTTGGGAGCGGCTTATTCGTGGCGGCGCGAACACGAGCTCGGCTCGATCGAAGTCGGCAAGTTCGCCACGTTCACGATTGTTGATGGCGATCCGGTGGCCGTCGACCCCTTGGCCATCGACGAAATAGAAGTGGAGGGTGTGGTGTTCGAGGGTCGGTGGTTCCCGGTCCCCGAGGGTTCGAGCCGCCGGGCCGCGGCTGCTCAAACTCACGTGGCGCGGGTGTTCGCCCTGCCCGCCAGCTCTGTCGGGGATCACAACTGCGCCTGCGAAGTCGCCGCCCTCCTAACCACCTACATACCCCCCACCCTCGCCAGCTGAAGGTTTTTTGGATTTGTGCACCGTTTCCGGTGCTATAGCACCCGGAACGGTGCACAAATCCAACTACGTTGCTGCGATCAGGGTGTCGATTGAGGGGCGGTCATCGGGGCCGGCGCTCCAGAAACCCCAGGCGAGTGTGCCGTCGGGGGCAATCACGAAATCGCCGCCGAGTTGTAACGAGTCCTCGGTCGGTGGGCGCACATCTCTCAGGCCGCCGTGTCGGATGATCTCCCAGTAACGCTTGGCGGCCCGCCAGCCCCATACCCGATGGGCTGCGCCGCGACCGAGTCCGTAAGCGCGGTATGCGTCGCGTGTCGAGTCGGTCACCACAGCGAACGGCAAATCTTGGCGATCGACATACTCCGACAGGGCATCGGCGCCGGTGAACGTGATCAGCACGACCGTGGTGGCCGGAGCGAATTCGTCGAGACGGTCGCGCACGGCGACCGCGTGAGCGGCGCAAGGCAGTCAATGGATGTGGCGATGGAAGATCACCACAATTGTCTCGCCAAGATGGTCGGCGAGGGTCCACCGTTCCCCGGTTGCCGTGAGAGCCTCGATAGGAGGCGCTGGTTTCCCGATCGAGGGCCGAGACAGTGTCGCCATGCAAGGAGTGTGGCCTTTGCGGAAGGCATTTTGCGACCGATGGTTACCACGCCGTACATTCGGGTCGACGTTCGAACAGGGTGAGGAGCGATGGGATCAGTCGATCAGCGGTGTCGCTGGCAACGAGACATCCGCGACTTCGAGCTTGACGAGCTGATCGACTCGGTGTTCGTGGCCGCCATCGCGAACCACGGCGAATTGGCTGGCCACGGGGTCGAAGTGATGTCGCAGCCCGATCTGGGGCTGGTCGCGGACGGCCGCGAAATCAGTTTGCGGCTCGTATCGGGAGCGTTGCGACTCGCGCAAGGTCTGGGTAACTCGGCCCTCGTCGCCGAGCTCAACACTGATGCCCTGTCTGATTTGGTGCAGGACCGCCAATCGACGATGGGTCTGGCAATGACGTCGCGGGTGAAGATCCTTCGAGGGTCACTCGACGATTGGATTCGGTGGGAACCAGTGCTGAGGGCTCTGTTCGAAGGTCGCCCGGTCTACGAGCCGGGAGCGGTGGTGCTGCGGGACCTCAACGACGATCGGTTGGATCTCGAGCGAGTCTTTACCCTCGGCGACGACCTCGAGGAGATGTCCAACTTCTTGTCGCAGGCAGGGTTTTTGCACCTTCGAGGGGTTTTTGACGAAGTCGAGATGGCCAGCGTCGGGTCCGATATCGACGATGCCGTCAAGTCGGCCGAACCCGACAGCAGCGATTACTGGTGGTGTACCAACACCGACGGTGATCAGCTGGCCGTTCGGGTGCTCAACTTTCAGGATCGGTCCAGTCAAGCCGCAGAGCTGATCGCTGACGAACGAATTGCCTGGGTCGGTTCGATCACCGGCGACGGCCATCTGACGCCGAAGAGTTGTGAAGGTTTGGTCAAGCCCCTCGACGTGGTGTCTGGTTTGTCTGATCTTCCGTGGCACAAGGATTGCGGCCAGGGCCTTCATAGCTACAAGTGCAACAGTCTTACCGTTGGCGTCTCGGTGACTGGTGCCGACCGTGTCAGTGGGGCCCTTGGCGTTGTTCCCGGATCTAATCGAGCGAACACGGTGCCGTCGATGCGCGACCGAACACTCGACTTGAAGTCTCGGCTTCTGGAAACCGACGTCGGCGACTTGACGGTGCATTGCAGCGACACTTTGCATCGCGCCTACCCGCCCAGTCGCCGGTCCCGCAAGGTTGTGTATACGAGTCTTTCGCTGCCGCCGCAGCCGGGCGATACCGAGACACCAAACCGGCGCTACAGCCGGTCGGCTCGATCGGAGTTGTCGTCGGTGCGTGACCGTATTGAGGCCGCCGACAACGAAGACGCGGCTAATCCCTTTGTTGCTGCTCCGACCGACTCTCGACGTGGTGGCGAAGCTCGCTGAGCACTTCGTGCATCTCGGCCTTGATGGTCGAGCGAACGTTGTTGATGATCTCGGTTTCGGCTGCGGGCTCGTTGACGACTGATTGGTTTAGGACGCGACCGGCGGGATCAAGCTGGGCGGTGAATCTAACGCGACTGCCCACTCCCTGGTCGAGGATCTCGATGCGCCAGGTAGTCGACGAGTCGACGTCGGCTGGGTCGTTCCACTCGAGCATTCGGCCCTGGATTATTTCCGATGCACTGTTGCGGATCGCTGGTTCGAGCGCGGAGATCGCCGGCCAGACCTTGCGTGGCGACGCGGCGATATCGACTTCTGCTACCACCCCTTGACCATCGGCGAGGTGGGTGTCGCCGTCGGCGGAAGGCCGCTCACGGGTGTAGCCCCAGCGTTCGAAGTAGGTGATTTCGGAGGCTGAGCGGCGTGCCGCGGGACGAAAGTCGGTCCCGATGGTGTAGGCGACTGGGAAGGTGACGACAGTGGTGACGCCTTCGGGAATTTCGAGGATCCCGGCGAGGTCGTCGACGTTGGCGTTGAGCATTGTTGTCCAAGTCGTCCCGAGACCGCGGGCCCGCAACGCAAGGTTGAAGCTCCAAGCGGCCTGCAGAACCGAGTCGAACAACCCCGGCCGGCCCGAGTCGTCGTGGATCCCCCAGATTGCCGCGATGACGAGAGCGGGCGCTTTGGCGAAGTTGTCGACCAGGTAGGCGCTGGAAGAAAAAACCTGCTCCTTGGAGTGTCCGGTGCCATCGAGTCGATCGGCGACGTCGGTCATGAAGGACCCCGATCGTCGGTAGATGTCTCCGAGTCGAGCTTTTGTTGTTGGGTCTTTGACAACGATCCAGCGGCGGCTGGCGTCGTTGCCGCCGCTCGGTGCCTGTTCGGCGAGGTCGATGCATTCGAAGATGATGTGGTCGGGGACGGGCCGGTCAAAGTCGAGTCGTTTGCGCACCGACCGAGTGGTGCTCAACAGTCGGTCGGTTTCGGCAGTGTCGAAGGGTTCGGTCACGACGGATGCTCGCTGGCGTAGACCCGGGCTGCTTTGGCGAGAGTGCGAAGTTCTTGGCGTTCTTCGTCGGACAACAAGTCGAGGTCGAGCGCGTGGAGCTGATCAGTGTGGGTTTCGATTGCTTCTCGCTGTTCGGCTTGGCTGCTGACGTCGGGGAACGGTTCGGCCCAGCCGAACAGTCGGGCGTTCCATTCTCCTGTTGGGCCGGTCATGATCGCCGCGAGTGGAGACATCGACGCGGCCTGAACGGCGACGACGTGGCGGCTGAACCTCAACTCCCGCATTACTTGGGCGAGCTGAAATGTTCGCGCCGGCCCGGGCTTGGTCGGCAGCGGCATGTCGCGCCAGCCGACGAATAGTGGCGCGCCGCGGGGATCGGCGTTGTCGACGACCTTGCTCAAGATGTCGCCGAGGCGTTCGATGCCGGGCATTTGGGCGAGGTGCTCGGCTCCCCATTCTTGGCAGATCTCGGTATAGACGGCTGCCCCGGCCAGCGGGCTCATGGCCGATCGGCCGTCGTGCACCATCTGGCGCATGGTGTTGGGTTCCCAGAAAAACGCCGCGCCGACGACGTTGTCGACCGGACAGTCTCCCAGGACACCGAGTCGGCCAACGGCGTAGGCCCCAAGTCCGGGAGCGCGGAGTCCCCGGTTGGCCGCTTTGGTGATGGTGTCGTCGTTGATCAGCCATGGCATGGCCAGCATCCCGATCGAACCTCGGAGGCTGCGGGCGACGGTCGTGCTCTGCATGTCGATCTCTCCTGGTGGGTCTTGGCGGTTGGTGGCAGGGGCGGGTCTAGTCGGTAGCGAAGACTTGGCTGTCGTCGGCAAACGACTTGAACTCGAGTGCGTTTCCCGACGGGTCAAGGAAAAACATTGTGTGCTGCTCGCCGGCCTCGCCCGCAAATCGAACGTGGGGTTCGATCACGAACTCGACGCCGTCTCGGCGGAGTCGGTCGGCCAAAGATTGCCAAGCGGCAAGGTCGAGAAGTACCCCGAAGTGCGGCACTGGCACCGAGTCGCCGTCGACGGGGTTGTGGCCGGCGACGGTTCGGGCGCCGGCTATCTGGTGGATCACTAGTTGGTGGCCGTACGCATCGAAATCGACCCATTGAGCCGACGAGCGGCCTTCCTCGAATCCGAGGGTGTTTCGATAGAAACGGCGGGCCTCGGCAAGGTCCGAGACTGGTACGGCAAGGTGAAATCTGGGGATTTTCATGGCGCTTACTCCAGCGGCTGATGTTCGGGAAAGAGTACCGAGAGTGAGTGGTCCACCGCGGTCCGCAAAGGATCCCTGAGCGGCGCGGACGGAGTCATATGATCGTGATCGGATCAGGTCGCGAGACCACAAGCGGGGGCGAAGAAAGAGGTATGGCGACCAGCGTAGACCTAACCCCATCGGACACGATCGGAGTAGACGAACTCCGATCGGTGGCGTTGGGTGGTGCGATTTATGGCAGCGGGGGTAGTTCGCTTCGAGCGAGTCTTCGGGTGGTCGACGAGATTGTTGCTCTGCTGGGCGATCGTCGCATCGCCGTTGTTGGCCTGCCGGAGCTTGGAGCGGGCGCGCATGTCGCGGTGCCGGCGGCCTTTCCGCGGCTGGGTTCGGCCGCCTCGGTTGAGGCCGCGGCTTCGGCATTTGCGACGCTTGGTTCGAGCGTGTCGTACCCAATCGACGCGGTGTTGCCGGGTGACGCCGGCGGTACTCAACTGTTGATCGCGCTCGGCGTTGCTGCGGCTACCGGGCTGCCGGTTGTCGATGCGTCGGGAGCGGCACGCTCGGTGTCGGAGCTGACAATGACCAGTTGGGCCGCGGGCAAGGTGTCGCCTGGCGCAGTGGTGTTGGCCGACGGCGACGAATCGGTGTCGGTGCCGACCGATTCTGCTGCTGGTGCCGAGCGGGTGGTTCATTCTTTGCGGCGTAGCGATGCTGCGCCGGGTTCGGTGGGTGCCGCGACTTGGTTGATGTCGGGCGCTTTGTGTCGGTCGCACTCAATTCCTGGCACGGTTACGGCGGCTCGCGAGCTGGGGGAGCGGGTGCGCAATGCTCGCGTCGCGGGGCAAGATCCGATAGTCGCGGTGGCCGCTACTGATATCGCCGCGGTGGTGGGGCGCGGCGAACTGGCTGATGTGGTGGTGCATCTGCACCCTGATGCCGAACGTTTCGATATTCGCATTGATACGCCTGATGGTCCGGTTGAGGTCCGCTCGATTGCTTCGCATTTGCAGGTTTGGCGAGCGGGTGCGGCCCCGGTGGTGGGCGCTCCTGATCTGATCTCGGTGTTGGGTCCGGATGCTTCTCCGCTCACCCCGCGAGAGCTCAGCGTGCCCGACATGGCTGGGGTGGATCTTGCTGTTGTCGTGTTCAGGGCTCCGGCCCGGAGTCGGGTGACCGCTATCTTCGATGCGTTCCGGGGACTACACGAACGCCTCGGCTACGGGGGCGGGCCGATCGACTTCGACCCGCGTCAACGGTCGTTCTAGCGTCTGGCCAACCGCGGCCGTGGCGCCGTCAACTGACACGATGGACCCTATGACTGGACCTATCGGCGGCTCGCTTGCAGATCGGCCGATCGCTGTCACGATTGTTGGGGGCTATCTCGGTGCCGGAAAGACCACGCTGGTAAATCGGCTACTGGCCGCGGGCGAGCCGGGTTTGGCGGTGATGGTCAATGACTTTGGCGAAATCAACGTCGACGCGGCGCTCATCGAGTCTCACGACGGTCGGACCATCACGCTCACCAACGGCTGTATTTGTTGCAGCATGGTTGATGGGTTTGCTTCGGCGCTGGCCGACCTGGTGCTGTTCGAACCTCGGCCGGCGCGGTTGGTGATCGAGGCTTCGGGCGTGGCCGACCCGGCGAGCATCGCGGCTTACTGTCACCGGCGCGGAATAGTGCTGGATCTGGTGTTGGTGGTGGCCGCGGCCGATTCGTTGCCGGACAATCTCAGCGATCGTTACGTTGGCGAAACTGTGGCGCGGCAGTTGAGGTCGGCCGATGTGGTTGCCCTCAACAAGGTCGATCTGGTTGATGCCAATGGCCTCGCCGAGGCAACGGCGTTGATCAGATCTTCGAGTCAGGCCGCGATAGTCGAGGTCTGCGATGGCGCGGTGTCTCGTGACGTGGTGTTTGGTTCGACCCGCTCAACTCGCCACGAGTCCGCGTCCGAACGGGAGGCCTCATCGTCGGATCTGGCCCAGTTCGAGTCGTGGAGCTTTGCGACCGATTCGCCCCTCGATGAGCACCGGTTCAGGCGCTTTGTCGAGCAGCTTCCCCGATCGATTGTGCGGGCCAAGGGGTTGGTGCGCTTCGAGTCGGACAGGCCCCGGTTGGTGTTTCAGCGGGTTGGTGCCCGCTGGTCGCTCGAGGAATCGAGCGGCGATACCAGAGGTTCTGACGGGACCGAGATTGTGCTGGTTGGCTTGCCGGGCGCGATCACCGACGAGCAGATCGCCGCGGCTTTGCTGTGACCAGTCGCCCGATCGTCGCGACTTTGGTCGCGGCCACCATCGCCACCGTGTATCCAGGATTTCTGATTGGAGCGTTGTCGGTTCAGGTCAGCGACGAGTTCGATGTAGGGGCCGCGACCTACGGCTGGGCCTTGGGTGGGTTTTTCTTGGCCGCGACGGTCACGTCGGTGTTCGGTGGACGGCTGGTTCAGCGGATAGGCCCACGCCGCCAGATCACGGTCGCGTTGGGTGCGACGATGTTGGCCCAAATCGGCATTGTCTTGTTCAGCAGTTCTTTCGGTGTCGTGGTTGGGTTGCTGGCGGTGTGCGGCGTGGTCAATGCCGCGAATCAAGCGGCGATCAACTTGGCGCTGACCCAAGCTCAGCTCCCGCGGCTCGGGTTGGCGATCGCGTTGAAGCAGTCGGGTATGCCGTCGGCGTCGTTGCTGAGCGGACTCGCAGTTCCGACGCTGGCATTGACTCTCGGTTGGCGAGCGGCCTACCTGGTGGGCGCGGTGATTGCCGCGGCGGCGCTGGTCTTGGTCGTGCGCTGGATCGCGCCGGTGCCGCCCAGCGAGCGGCTGAAGGTCAAGCCGGTGTCGTCGCCGCGGGCCTTGAGGTGGGCTTTCGTCGCCGGTGCGTTCCTAGCGTTTTCGGCCGGCGCGTTGAACGCCTGGATCGTGGCGTCGGGGGTTGACGCCGGCTTGAGCGAGGGCGCGGCGGGGGTGATGTTGAGTCTGGGCGCGGCGTGCGGCATTGCGGTTCGGTTGTCGGTGGGCGCTCGGGTCGACGCGATGAGGTCGAGGCCGTTCATGGCTGCGGCCGGTGCCTCAGCGGTCGGCGCCGTTGGTTTGTTGGCGTTGGGCGGTGGCCGCGGTGCGATGCTTCATGTGGGCGCGACGCTGGTGGCGTTTGCCTTCGGCTGGGTTTGGCCGGTGTTCACCAACTTCGGCGTGATGCGCACCAACGGCAGGGCCTCGGGCGCAGCCAGCGGGGTTACTCAGATGGGGGTGTATCTCGGGGTCTTCGTCGCGCCGCTCGCTACGGGCTGGCTGATCGATCACTACGGGTTCGCCACCATGTGGACGGTCACGGCCGTCGCGGGATTGTGTGGAGCGGCGTCGCTGTTGCGGATCGCGGACGAGTTCTAGCTCGGCACATAAGTGCTGTAGCGGCGGTTGAGTTGTTGGCGAAGGGCATCAGATGTCGGGTCGTCGCCGGCGAGTTCTTCTGGCGCCGAGCTGGCGGCTAGGTCGGCCCCGAGGCGTTCGATGGCTTCGGTGATCGTGACGCCGTCGGCCCCGGTTTCGGCGGCGCGCTTCTCGGCTTCGTCGCGGTAGACCTTGGCTTTCCAGCTCAGCGAGAGGCGCACCGCATCATCGCGATAGGTCGCCAGCACGTTGTGGTTGTCGACGATCTGCCATTCGGTGGTTGCGCCGGCGTAACGAAGCTCGGTTCGGATGGTCATGGCGTCGGGCTTTTGTGACCCCCGCGGGCCGATGCGTTGCACCTCGTGAGGCATGAAATCGTTGTCTCCTACGACCGCGGTGTTCCATGTGTCGGTGTGGTGGATCGACGGACCGTCCATCCCTTCGGGCCAGTAGCGCAGGCCGCCGGCTTCGCCCTGGTAGAACCAAGCGACGGCGGTGACGATGTGGATCCGCTCGGCTTCGAACCGACGGCTGGCCCCCATGGCGGTGAGCAACCATGCCGGGGCGTTGGTGCGATCGACGCCGCGGAACTCGGGGATGTCGGTGTGGGAGAAACCTTGACGGCCGACCGGTGTCGAGAGGTTGACATAAACCTGTTCGGGCACAACCACATTGGTTTCGTACATTTGGGCCGCGGCGTCGATGAAACCCTGATGGTTGAGCAGTGCAGCTGCTCCTTCGACGAGCGGTTCGCCAAAGGCCCATTGGCCCCGAAAAGTTGGGCCCACCATCGCCGCGACAAAGTCGGTTGTTTCGGCTTCGTCGTCGGGCGGTTCGTTGGCCGCCACGGTTGTTGCGCTTTTGGACGTGGCGAGCATGCGGCCGGGCTGCCAATACGGACCGTTCGCCCGGGCCATGTCGCGAATCACGTTGCCGTCGGCCACGACTTGGTCCAAGACGATCGGCGGTTTTGGTGGGCGGATGGTGGTGGGCACAGTCTGACGCTAGGTCAACTGCGGGCGGTCAGCCTCGCCGAACGGTGGCGAGCACGGCCCGCTCGCGGGTGAGGCTGAACAGCCCGGCCGCGCCGACGACTCCGGATCCTACGAACGTCAGCGTGTCGGGTACGTCTGCGAACACCACGATCTGTAGCACGATGGCGAACAGCAGGATCGAGTATCGAAACGGTGCGGTGAAACTGATTTCGCCGACGCGGATCGCGTTGACGCTGGCGGTGTAGCCAACGCTGAGGAACAGCGAGGCGACGAAGAGCAGGACCAAATGTTTGGTTTCGATCGGTTCCCATCCATCAAAGATCGAAATCGCGCCGCCCATCAAGGTGATGACCACGCCGGTGCCGAGGGCGATGACCAGCGTGGGGATGGTGTTGGAGATGTTCTTGGTGATCAGTTCTCTGACCACGATGAGTCCGACCAGTGCGAATGCTGCAAGAAACCACGGGCTGGATCCTTCGCTGCCGGGCCGAACAACCAGCAACACTCCGACGAACCCGACCGCGACGGTTGCGACACGAACCCAATCGACCTGTTCGCGCAACAGCCGAGCCGCGGCAAATGTCACGGCCAGAGGTACCAGCTGAATCACCGCGGTCATGTCGGCCAGCGCAAGGTGGCTGAGGGCAAGTAAGAAGATTGCTGTACCGACCGCCTCGATGGCGATTCGTTGCACAACCCCTCGGTTGCGTAGGCGACCAAGCTGGTGATGTTCGCCTCGGGCCGTGACCAGCATTGTGATGAGCGCGACGATCATCAGGCCGCGGATGAAGATGGCTTGGAACACCGCGAGGTCTTCGATGGCCTTCTTGGTGAAGGCGTCGTTGATGACGTAGCCAGCCATCGCCGCGGTCATCCAGGCCGCACCGCGAAGGTTCTCTTCGTTGCTCACCGAGGGAGCGTATCCAGCGCATAAGGTTCGCGATGATGGCCGAGGCCGAGCAGTTCTTCTTCGATGGCGTGGCGGTGCCGATCCAGCCCGGCGATTCGGTGCTGGTGGCTTTGCGACGCTGTGGCGTACATCCCACCGGCGGCGGCGTGCTGTGTGCTGCTGGTGATTGCGCCAACTGTGTTGTGCAGATCGACGGCGTTGCCTATGTGCGGTCGTGTCAGACTTCGGCGGTTGAGGGTTTGCTGGTCGAATCCCATCCGGCCGATGGCCCGCCCGAGATGCCGATTGTTATCGGGCACCGGTCGGCGGCCGCGGCGGCGACCGCGGTTCGCAACGAGCATTGCGATGTTGTGGTGATCGGAGCGGGTTCGAGCGGGATCGTCGCCGCCGAGCAGGCCCGCCGCGGTGGGGCCATTGTGCGGGTCTTCGATGCGGTCGACGGCGAGGAGGTGATCGGGGTGTATCCGGGGCCGATGGTTGCGGCGCGCACCGACGTGGGCATGGTGCACGCCCACTGCGACAAGGTGGTGGTCGCGACCGGCCGCGCCGAAATTGTCGGGGTGTGTCCCGGCAGCGAACTGGACGGAATTCTGACGCCGACCGCCGAGCGGGTGTTTGCCGCGGCGGGTGTCGATCTTGGCACCGTTGTTCACCTGTCTCATCTGCCGGCCCGTATCCACGGCGAAACGCGGGTCACGGGCGTCGAGCCAGAGAACGGCGCCGATGTGATCGACTGCGACACGGTGGTGTTCGATTTGGGCACGACCCCTCGCGATGGGTTGGCTCGCATGGCGGGCGATGGCGAGGTTGATCTTGTTGGATCGGCGGCCGGCGGGGCGTCACTGCCGCCGTGTCCGGTCGCCGGGGTGGTGTGCCCTTGTAACGACACCTCGGTCGCCGACCTGCAGATTGCGTGGGACCGGGGCTTTCGAGACATGGAGTTGTTCAAACGAGCGACGCTGGCCGGTACGGGCACGTGCCAGGGATCGATGTGCAGTCCTTATCTCAAGTCGTTTTTGCTGGATCGAGGCGGCGACATGCAACCGACTTTCACCGCTCGTCCCGTGGTTCGCCAGCTGACGCTGGGCGAAGTTGCGGCCGGCCGCGATCATCCCATCGTGCCCCGTACCGCGCTCGATTCGACCCATCGGTCGGCGGGCGCCACGATGGACCGGATTGGTGGCTGGTGGCGGCCGTGGACTTACGGCGGTGTCGAGGCCGAGTGCCACGCCGTGCGTGAGGCGGTCTCCATCGGCGATGTCGGCACGCTCGCCAAGCTCTACGTGTCGGGTCCCGACGCCGAAGTGGCGCTCCAGCGGCTCTTTCCCACTGATGTCTCGACGATCAGGCCCGGCCGGTCGCGTTATGTGTTGATGCTTGACGAGCGCGGCTACGTGCTCGACGACGGCATGATCTTTCGCGAACCGTCTGGCGATCGCTTCTACCTGACGCTCACGTCGGGTGGCGCCGATATGGCCGAGATGTGGGTTCGGGACTGGACGGCGGATCTAGACGTGCGATGGATGAACGTCACCATGTCGTTTGGGGCTATCAACGTCACCGGGCCCAAGGCCAAGGAACTCATGGAGCGGGCCGGTTTCGATCAGTCGCTGGCCATGTTGGCCCACGTCGAGACCGACGTGGCGGGGGTTCGGTGCCGGGTCGCCCGCCTGAGCTTCACTGGCGAGGTCAGCTTCGAACTTCATCACCCGGCGGCCGAATCGGTGGCGCTTTGGAGCTCCTTGTTGGAGCTGGGTGACGACTTGGACATTCTCGCTCATGGATTGGATGCGCTGACCCGGCTTCGACTCGAGAAGGGTCACATCATCGTGGGTCAGGACACCGATTACGACACGACCCCCCGCCGTATCAACCATGAGTGGGCGGTGCGGATGGACAAGTCCGAGTTTGTGGGCCGGACCGCGCTCGAACGAACCAATCGCATCGCTCTCGACAAGCAACTGGTTGGGTTCGAGATCGACGGCCCGTCGCCCGCCGAGGGAGCGGTGCTGTGGCGCGGCGATCAATATGCCGGTTACGTCACTTCGACAACGTGGTCCGAAACGTTGCAGAGGTCGGTGTTGTTGGCCTGGCTGTTTTTGGTTGATGGAGAGCTGCCGTTGGAAGTAGATGTGGATGGGGCGACCGCTCGTCGGGTTCCGGTCCCGTTCCTCGACCCCGAAGGCAACCGTGCGCGGGCGTAGCCGGGTCGACGCGTTTCGGGTCGCGGCGACACCGACGTCGCTCGACGAAGCGGTCTGGCCGTCGGAGTCTTTGGTGCTTCGGACCGCGGCGGACGAGGTACTGGTGATTGGTTCGGATGCGCCTACGGTTTCTGATCCTCACGCCGTCGTGATCGATGACACCGGTTGGGAACGGTTCGAGATCAGCGCGATCGAGGGTCCTTCGGTAATGGCGCATCTGGCGGCTTGGCCCGCGCCAAGTGAAGGGTTCGCACAGGGCGCAATGGCCGGAGTTCCGGCAAAAGTTGTGGTCGGCCCAGATCGCTGGTTGATCGTCGTGGCGTCGGCCATGGCCGACGATTTCGCGGTTCGGCTTCAACCGATTCTGGAGGCCGGTCAATGAACGAGTGGCCCGAGGACGAGATCAACCTTCGTTTCACCGAGCCGGCCGCTTCTTACGATGTGGTGATCGTGGGCGGTGGCGGCCACGGTTTGTCGACGGCGTATCACTTGGCGACGCGTCACGACATCACCAGCGTGTTGGTGCTCGATCGCGGCTATATCGGCGGCGGCAACAGCGGGCGTAACACGACCGTGATCAGGGCCAACTATGGCATTCCCGAGGCGGTGCGGTTTTACCAACACAGCATCGATCTGTACTCCGAGCTCGAGGTCGAAACCGGTAGGTCGGTTCTGCATGACACCAAAGGGTTGTTGTGGATGGCGCACTCCGAGTCCGGGGTACGACGCGAACGGGCCCGGGCGTCGGTCAATCGGGCCTTCGGCACGGCGACCGATTATTTGGAACCGGCCGAGATTTCGGCGATGTGTCCCGAGATCGATCTCGAGGTGGGTGGTGATTTCCCGGCGGTTACTGGGGCGTCACTGCATCACCACGCTGCTACGGCGCGCCACGATCGGGTCGTGTGGGCGTTGGCCGAGGGCGCGATGCGGCGCGGCGTGGACGTTGCTCAGGGGGTCGAGGTTGTGGGGCTTCGGCGCGCTGGGGGCAAGGTTGTTGGCGTCGAGACCAGCCGCGGTTCGATCAGCGCCGGCACCGTGTTGTCGGCAGTGGGTGGTCATGCAACGACGTTGGCCGCGATGGTCGGGGTGCGGTTGCCAATCCGCACTCACCCGTTGCAAGCCTTTGTAACCAACCGGTATCGCCGCCGCTTCGATCCGATCGTTGCGTCCGGCGATCTGGGGTTCTACGTATCGCAGACCGCTAGAGGACAGATGTTGTTGGGGGCCGAGATCGACCGTCAACCGAGCTACTCGCGACGCTCGACTCACGACTTGCTGGCGTCATTGGCCCATCGCGCGATCAGCGTTTTGCCGTTCATGCGCGATCTGCGGGTCCTTCGACAATGGACCGGCAGTTGCGACATGTCGCCCGATTATTCGCCGATCATGGGGGCCAGCGGTATCGAGGGTTTCTTGCTCACGACGGGCTGGGGGACTTGGGGGTTCAAAGCAATCCCCGCCGCCGGCGAAGCGATGGCCAGCCTGATCGCCACCGGGACCGTCCCCGATCTGATCGCGCCGTTTGCCCTCGACCGGTTCGAGCGCGACCGGACTCTTGCCGACCGCGGATCGGCCGGAACCCACTGATGTCGGGAGTTCTGATGGCGAGAGTCGGCTGATGAGTATGCGAATCCCGTGTCCGCACTGCGGGCCACGATCGATCGAGGAGTGGGTTCACGGCGAGGTGTTCGCGGTGCCGGACTCGATAGTTGATGGCGACGCCCGAGATGTTGATCGGGCCTACATGCACAACAACCCCGAGGGGTCGGTTGCCGAGGCCTGGTTTCATTCGGCGGGTTGTCGCCGTTGGGTGTATCTGTGGCGTGACACCACAACTGACCGGTTCGTGGATCCTCCTACCAAATGATCGGCCCGGTCGCGCCGGTGGCCCGACCTTCGGCCCTGACCCCTTTTCCGATCATCTCCGGGCCGATCTCTTGCCAAAGCTTTGGCAGGTTGTAGTGAGCAACGCGCGGGAAGAGGTGATGTAACGCGTGGTGATCGTGGCCCCTGATCAGCAACCCCGATCCGCGAAACACCGCGACTCGGGTGTCGACGTAGCGCCCGGTGGTGGTGACGGGGTGATGAGGGAACCACGCAAACACCAACATCAACCAGCCCAGCTGAATGCGAGCCGGCACGTACCAGAGCAGTAGTGCTTCCCAGCCGTAGCCAAGCACGAACGCCGCGACCAGCACGCCGTGCATGAAGAGCCAGTTCAGCAGAGAGTGCAGGCCTTCGCGCTGGTTCTCCTCGCGGGGTTTGGCGAACTCGGCTCGCAATGACCGAGGCAGAAGTCGGCGCGTCGGCGGGACAAACGCCAGGAACGGGAGCAACAGTTGCGACAGTGTGACCGCGTACCATTTGCGAGGCAGCGAGCCCATCGCGCCGGCCGTGTAGATGTCGGGATCACGATTGGGGTCGTTGGTGTAGGCGTGATGTTGCATGTGGGAGATGCGGTGGCCTTTGTACGAAAACCCGAGCGGGATCGCGGCCCAGTAGCCGACCAGATCTTCGCCCCAGCGAGCGCGGGACTGGTTGCCCCACACGTTGCCGTGCACCGCTTCGTGCAGCGGCATGTAGAACATCGAGGCCAGCACGGTGTTGAGAACGAGACCGAGCCAAAGCGGGATGCTCCCGTTGATGCCGCCGAGCAGCACCACGATCCACGCCACCGATTGCCCGACGAGAGTAGCGATGATGCGAATCTCGAAGCGGCCGCGATACTGCGATACGAGGCGACGTTCGTCTCGACGTTGAATCCGGAGTTGGTGGCTGGCGTCGGTCATCACCCCATGGTGACAGATCGGCGGAAGCGGACGAAATCTTGTCGGGTTTCGACGGTATGGATTCAACCCGCTCCAAATTTGGCGCTCACCTGTCGCGTTATGGCACGTGGTTGGCGTGTTGTCTGAGCCGCGGCAGTCATGCCCCGCTGTCGGTTGGCGATATCGAGGACCTCGTGTCGGAAATGGGGGAGACGTCGTTCGCTGGTGGGACGTTTGTGTTTCGTCGCGGCGACCCGGCGGCGCGGATTCATGTGGTGCGTTCGGGCACAATCGAGCTGTCACGCACGGTTAGCGGTCGGCGGGTGATGTTGCAGCTTTTGCATCCCGGCGACGTGTTCGGCGACGTGCCGGCGTTTCTTGGCGATGTCGAACCGTTCGATGCTCGGGCCACCGAGGATTCGACGTTGCTGTCGATGGACACCGAAGGATTGTTCGCCCTTTTGCAAACCCGTCCTCAGGTAGCACGGCGGTGGTTCATCTCGATGGCCGAACGTATGGCCGGTCTGCAGGGACGCCTCGTCGACTTGTTGGCCGGTGGACTCGAATCGCAGATCGCGTCAATCCTGTTGCGTGAAGCCGACGACGACGGGGTCGTGTCGCTCACCCACGGCCAACTCGGCGAACTCCTTGGTGTTCCGAGGGCCAGCGCTCAACGGGTGCTCAAGTCTCTCGAATCGGCCGGTTTGGTCGCGCTGCGATATCGGCGGGTGGATTTGCTTGATCAGGGTGGGCTGGTGTCGCTGGTCGCCGATGACGACCTCTGAACCCACCGACCGTCCCGAACATAGTTTGCAACGGATGCCGCATTAGCGAGATTGGTTGCGCCGAGATGCGGTTCTCTTACCCGTAGGCCCCAACCAGGGGCTTGAAGGGAGAGAAAAAATGACCGCAATATTGGAACTCGCGAGTCGGCCCGATCCGACCGCAGATGGCTCGGCACCATCCAAGTACCGACAGGTTGGGTTTGGCCTCGCGTTGGTGGGGTTGATGGCTGCGACCGCTTCGGTGATCGGCAACTTCGTTGCCGCTGGGGGGATCGACGCCAACAACAGCTACGCGGAGACGCTCGGCTGGACGTTTGGTTTGTCGATTTTTTCGTTCGGACTGATCAAGCTGTCTATCGCCATCATCTTGATGGGAATAATTGTTCGTCTCTGGTTCAGGGTCGATGCTGTGAAATCGGCGCTCAGCGTCTTGCACGGCCACAGCCAAGACGGACCTCAAGTTGTCGAAGGCGACATCGACACCGAATGGGGAGCGGCCACAGTTACCAAGACCCCACCCGACCTGCTTCCGATTCACCGTATGGCTCGCACGATGTGGCGGCCGATGCTGGGAATGGGGGCCATGGCGCTCACAACCGGCCTGGTTAGCTCGTGGGTTTGGGCCAGCAAAACGCCGGGAACCGAAGCGTTCAGGCAGGCCGCGGCGTTCACCCAAGGCATCGAATTCTTGGGCGAAGCAATGCTGCTGTCAGGAATCGCTTTCCTGCTCGGCACGATCATGGCCGGCCTCCGTGAAGGCGGCGGCGAGGTGCAGGCGAGCCAGTCGATTCCGGTGACGACCCTGAAAATGCCGGCAACGGCCAAGGCTTTTGTGGCCTTGATGATGATGGGGTTGATGGCTGGTGTCGTTCAGTTCGTCGGCTACCTCATCATCATGGGCAAAGCCAACGACCCGGCGAGTTTCTCGTCATGGGCCAACTGGCTCGGCCCGTTCCGGGAACTGTCGTTGGGGCTCATCCTCGCCGGCATTGTCTTGTCGCTGGTGACCATCAGCAACGTTCTGGCCTTTCAGTTCAGCCGGATCAAGTCCATTGTCAGCACCGGGTACTGAGGAGGAATCATGACAACAACTACCCGTCCAACTACTCGTAAAGCCCCAGCACCAGAGACCGTCCGTGGCGACGGATTCCGGGTCGGCGTCACCGATGTGTCGCCAGGGTTCAACATGCCACAACGTATGGGTCGCCGACTTTGGCTTCCCATGTTTGCCATGGCCCTCATGGGCTGGACCGTCGGCATCATCTTGTCGATCGTTGAAGCCAACACGGATCGCACCGACGCTGCCACTTTGCAAGACCTGAGCCACCTGGTTCCGGCTTTCATGTTCATTGGCTTTCTGGGAGTGTTCGCCGCGATCAGCTTTGCGATCGCCAAGATTCTCGGAACGTTCCGGCAAGGAGGCGGTGAGGTACAACACACCTCTGGTTCAAAGGTGCAAACCCTGACCATGCCTGGCACAGCCAAACTGATGCTGGTGTTCATGATGATGGGCATGATGGTGATGGGGGCCGGCGTCGTCGTGAACTTCATCGCCGCCGCCAACTTTGATGGCGTCACTCAAGCCGACATCATCGACAGCGCCTCGTGGGGTGCTCTGAGTTCGGGTCTGCGCCGGATGGGCGTGTCGCTCTATCTCGTCGGCATCACCTTCGGGCTCGGCACCATCATCGAAGTGTTGCGGTTCCAATCGATCCGCATCCAGGAGGTAGCCGCCCAACACGGCCACTCCCACAACTAAGCACAGCAAAATTCAGGCACATCCTCCCCTGGGCTGACGGTCCGCTGGTTTGCACCAGCGGACCGTTTGCTGTTTAGCAGCAGGCATCGGCCCGCGACGACACCCGTTCGATGTCTTTGAACGACACACGACGCAGCCTTCGTCCCTTCGGTCGCAGCGATGAGAGTCGTTGACCAGGGAGTTCGCGATCCAGGTGATCGGGCCAGCGATCGCTCGAACAACTATGACGACCGCTCGGACATAGCGCTCGCTTCAGAGCTGGGTAAGCCTTTACGGAGAGCCTGGTGGGCCGTAGCCGCCGCCTCCGGGGGTTTGGATTTCGATGGTGTCGCCGGGGTTAACGGTGGTTTGAGCGGTTGCTTCGAATTCTTCGATCGTGCCGTTGGCGCGTATGACGCGGTTGTGGCCTACGAGTGCGGGTTGGCCGCCGGCGGTTCCGTACGGCGGGATGCGGCGGCGGCTGGACAAAATGTTGACTTCCATTGTTTCGTGGAACTGCACCCGTCGGGTTACGCCGTTGCCGCCGCGGTGGGTTCCGGCTCCGCCTGATCCGGTTCGGATGTGGAAATCTTGCAGCGAGACGGGGTAGCGCCATTCGAGGATTTCGGGGTCGGTGAGGCGCGAGTTGGTCATGTGAGTGTGGACCGCGTCGCAGCCATCGGCGTTGGCGGTAGCGCCTGCGCCGCCGCAGATCGTTTCGTAGTACTGGTGTTGGTCGTTGCCCCAAATGAAGTTGTTCATCGAGCCTTGCGCGGCGCCCATTACCCCCACCGCGCCGAACAAGGTGTCGACGATTAGCTGGCTGGTTTCGACGTTGCCGGCGATCACCGCGGCCGGGTACGACGGGTTGATCATCGAGTTGTCGGGGAGGATCACTTCGAGCGGTTTCATGCAGCCGGCGTTGAGCGGGATGTCGTCGTCGACCAGGCACCGAAACACGTAGAGCACTGCGGCGTGAGCGATTGCTGACGGGGCGTTGAAGTTGCCGGGATGGGTAGGGCTCGAACCGCGAAAATCGATCCGAGCGCTGCGGGTCGGGTGGTCGACAGTGATCGCGGCGGTTACCTGGTAGCCGTCGTCCATCGTGGCGGTAAAGGTCGAGTCGTTGAGAGCATCGATCACTCGCCGCACCGATTCTTCGGCGTTGTCTTTGACGTGACCCATGTAGGCGTGCACAACGTCGAGCCCGTAGTGGGCGATGACTTTGCGAAGTTCGGTTGTGCCTTTCTCGCACGCCGCGACTTGGGCTTTGAGATCGGCAATGTTTTGGGCGGGATTGCGAGCAGGGTGGGGCCCGCTGGTGAGTCGAGTTCTGATGTCGTCGTCGAGAAACCGTCCGGCCTTAACCAACACGACGTTGTCGAGCAGGACGCCTTCTTCGTCGACTGTTGTTGAGTTGGCCGGTGCTGATCCGGGCACGGTTCCGCCAACATCGGCGTGATGGCCCCGCGACGCAACGTAGAAAATAATGTCGGTTTCGGCAGTGTTGAACACCGGTTTGATCACGGTGATATCGGGCAGGTGAGTGCCCCCGTTGTACGGCGCGTTCATCACATAAACATCACCGGGAGACATAACGGGGTTCTGGCGAATGATCGACTTGATCGATTCGCTCATCGAGCCGAGATGAACAGGCATGTGAGGGGCGTTGGCGATCAGTTCGCCGCTTGGATCAAAGACTGCGCACGAAAAGTCGAGCCGTTCCTTGATGTTGACCGACGCCGCCGTGTTCTCGAGCACCAGCCCCATCTGTTCGGCGATGTTCATGAACAGGTTGTTGAAGATTTCGAGTTGGACCGGGTCGACTTCGGTGCCGATGGCAACCTGGCCTGGCAGGGCAACAGTTCGTTTGAGTACCAGGTCGCCGTTGGGTAGAGCGGTGGCCTCCCAGCTTGGTTCGACGACGGTAGTACCGGTCGGTTCGAGCAACACCGCAGGCCCCACGATCGTGGTGTTCGCGCCGAGCCCGGCTCGTTGTCGAAAAGTCACGGGGTGTTGAGCCCCAGCCATCGTCACCGGGCGGGTCTCGGCCGAGTCGGTGCTGGTCGGTGACGGACTGGTCGCGGTGAGGTGGGCGTCGGACGCTCCGATGGTTTCGACCTGGATCGACTCGACGATCAAGTCCTTGCCGGGGGAAATGAACCCGAACCGGTTCTGATGGACAAGTTCGAAACCGGCCACGATCTGTTCGAGGGTGCCGTCGGCGACAGGCAACGACGTGTCGGATCCGGCGTAACGCAGGGCGACTCGTCGCTCGTTGCGGACCTGCTGATCGGGCACCCCTTGAGCCGCCAGCGCAGCCGCGCCGGCGGTGCTCAGCTTGTGCCACTGAGCGCTCAGGCTGGTGAGCAGTGGCTGGTCGAGCACCGCTTCGACCGCGACGTCGTCGACGTGTCGTACGTCGGCCAAACCAATCCCAACCGCCGACAACACGCCGGCATGGGGATGCAAGTGAACCTGGTTGATGCCCAGACGATCAGCCACCAAACAGGCGTGTTGGCCGCCGGCCCCACCGAAACACACAAGTGTGTAACGGGTGATGTCGTAGCCCCGTTGGACCGAAATCTTTTTGATGGCGTTGGCCATGTTCTCTACCGCGATCGCGAGGAAACCTTCGGCGACCGCTTCGGGGGTTTGCTTGATGCCGGTCGCTTGTTCGATCTCGGCGGTGAGCGCGTCGAACCGTTGAGCGACAATTGAGGTGTCGAGGGGCTGGTCGCCGTTGGGTCCGAAAACGTGAGGGAAAAAGTCGGGTTGAAGCTTTCCGAGCAGCACGTTGCAATCGGTGATCGCCAACGGCCCCCCGTTGCCGTAACAAGCCGGTCCGGGGTCGGCGCCGGCCGAATCCGGTCCGACCCGCATGCGGCTGCCATCGAAGTGCAGGATCGAACCGCCGCCGGCCGCCACGGTATGAATGTGGATCATCGGGGCTCGCACCCGAACGCCGGCCACCTCAGTCTCGTGGGTGCGTTCTAGCTGGCCCGCGTAATGCGACACGTCGGTGGACGTGCCACCCATATCGAACCCGATCAGACGATCGAACCCGACTGCTTCGGCGGTGCGAATCATCCCCACGACCCCGCCGGCCGGTCCCGACAGCAACGCGTCTTTGCCTTGGAAGCGGTGGGCATCGGTGAGTCCGCCGTTGGACTGCATGAACATCAATCTCGGGCCGGTCCCGTCGGGGCGTAGACGCTTATCGACTTGCTCGACGTACTGCCGCAGAATCGGCGACAGGTAGGCATCGACGACGGTTGTGTCGCCTCGGCTCACCAACTTCATCAGCGGGCTGACCTTGTGGCTCACCGACACCTGAGCGAACCCCAAATCGTGGGCGATCTGCGCCACTACCGCTTCGTGATCGGTGTAGCGATAGCCGTGCAGCAACGCAATCGCGACCGAATCAAAACCGTCGTCACGTTTGGCCGCCAACGCTTGTCGAACCGCGTCGGGATCGACCGGTTTGACCACTTCGCCGTGCGCTCCCATTCGCTCGTCAACTTCGATCACATCGCGGTACAACATTTCGGGCAGCACGATGTCCAACGCAAATAGGTCGGGCCGGGCCTGGTACCCGATCCGCAAGGCGTCGGCGAAGCCGCGGGTCGTGACAAACACGGTGGGTGCGCCTTGGCGTTCGAGCAGAGCGTTGGTGGCGACGGTGGTGCCCATCTTCACCGAGTCGATCAACCCGGTCGGCAATACTTCGTCGACCCCAACGCCGAGAAGGTCGCGGATGGCCTGGATAGCGGCGTCGGGGTAACGCCGAGGGTTCTGCGACAACAACTTGTGAGTGACCGTGCCCCCATCGGGTCGCTGCGCGACCACATCGGTAAACGTGCCGCCCCGGTCGATCCAAAACTGCCACCCGGCCATACGAGGAGTCTATTTGACGACTAGGTCGAGAGACGAACGGCTGAGCCGCTCGATGCCCGAGTCGGTTACCAGGACCGAATGCCCAAGAGTCATGGCTTGATGGGCGTCGAGATCGAGAATGATCATGTGCAGAAAGTAGATCTGGTTTGCTTCAAAGGTCAGTGGGTTGCCGTGATAAAGCATCGGCCAGTCGACCCAGATCGGCGCATACACCGCACCCATGCCGTAGCCGCAAGCGTTGAGTCGATGTTGGCGGTAACCGGCGTTGTCCAACACCGAGGCGTGGGCATCGAACACCGCGCCCATTGTTGCGCCAGGCCGGATCGCGGCCTCGCAGGCCTGCAACGCGTCGCGGCACGCGGCGTGCATCGCCACCTGGCGGGGTGGAGGATCACCGATCAGGATCGTGCGCATCATCGCGGCGTGATACCGGCGCTGGACCCCACACCATTCGAGCGTTAGTTGGTCGCTGGGGCCGAGTTTGCGGCGCCCCGACGTGTACCGCACCATCAACGCTCCCTGGCCCGACCCGATGATGATCTCGTTGCCGGCGTAGTCGCCTCCACCACGAAAAACCGCACCTTGCATGTCGGCCAAAATGTCGCCCTCGAACGCTCCCGGCCCGGCGCGGTCGACCGCGGCATCCCACGCGTCGTCGGCCAGCTCCGCGGCCCGGCGGTGATAGACGATTTCTTGTGGCGATTTGGTGCGCCTCAGTTCTTGAATCAGCTCGGATTGGTCTTGCCAAGTTGTGAACCCGTCGAGTTGGGTTTCGAGCATTCGCCAATTCGAAGCCTTGAGTCCGTAAGAGTCGAGTTCGATCCCGAGGTGGCATCCCCCGAGTCCGAGATCGACGAGCAGCGCCTTCAGATCCATTGCCGGGTTCATGCCTTCGACGTCGGTCCAGATGCGAAGATCGTCGATGTCAGACGTGTAAAGCGCGGTGCCTCGATCGGGGGCTCGAGTAAGGAGCGCTACTTGACCGTCGGCGGTTACAACCAGGCACTGAAACGCCGCGAACCCAAACGTGTCGTACCCGGTGAGCCAATACATCGATTCTTGTTTGAAGATCAGCAGCGCATCGAGTTCGGCTTCGTTGATCGCCGCGACGGCCCGTTGCTTGCGGCTTGCCATTTCGTCGGGGCTGAAGTGAAGCGGCATCTATTCGAACTCCGGCTCGGTCCACCACGGGTAGCTCGGTGGCATATCGGTGCTTGGTTGTCCGGGAAAGTCCGGCTCCCGCTTTTCGAGAAAGCTCATCACTCCCTCAACAACGTCGGGACCTTGCCCAAGCTCTTGGATCAGGCGACTGTCGATCTTGTGGGCCTCCATGGGGTGGTCGGCGCCGAGCATCCGCCACAACAGCTGCCGGGTCGCGGCCACCGAAACCGGCGAGGTCGAGTCGGCGAAGCAACGAGCCAACGCGTGAGCGTCTTCGAGTAACTGTTGAGGCTCGTGAAGGCTTCGGACCAGGCCGGCCTCGTTGGCCTCTGACGCGGGAAACACCCGACCGGAGTACGTCCATTCGAGGGCGGTGCTGATCCCGACCGCCCGGGGCAAAAACCAGCTCGAAGCCGCTTCGGGAACCAGACCTCTTCGAGAAAACACGAAACCGATCTTGGCCTCGGTAGACGCAATTCGGATGTCCATTGGCAGTGTCATGGTGGCGCCGATTCCGACCGCCGGACCGTTGATCGCCGCGATCACCGGCTTGACCGACTTGAAGATTCGCAGCGTCAACAGCCCACCGCCGTCGCGTTGAACGTCCTGAGCGGCCTGCACCGCCTGAGGAGTCGATGTGGCAGCGTCGCGTTTGTCGGCGGGCCGGTGATCAAAACTTGATCCGCCCGAGGACACGTCGGCTCCGGCGCAAAAGGCTCGACCGGCCCCGGTGACGATCACTGCTCTTACGTCGTCGTCGGCGTCGGTGATATCGAAGGCGGCGATCATTTCGCGCATCATGGTGATGGTGAAGGCGTTGAGTTTCTCGGGTCGGTTCAGGGTGATGGTGGCCACCGCGTCGTCGACGTCGAGTTTGATTTCTTCGAACTCGGTCATGGCGTCTCGACCACAAAGCAGGCCGTGGTGGCCGTCGACCCGCCGATGTTGAGCGTGGCGGCGCGGCGGGCGTCGTCGATTTGGTAGTCGCCCGCAGTCTGCGACACCTGTTTGGTGGCATCGACCAGCATGCGAGCGCCGGTCGCCCCGACCGGATGTCCGCCGCCGATCAGGCCACCGCTGGGGTTGACTGGGATCCGGCCATCACGTTCTAGGTCGCCGGCTTCGACGGCCTTCCACGACTCGCCGGGCGCGGTGATTCCGAAATGATCGATCGCAAGATATTCCGATGGGGTCATGCAGTCGTGGGTCTCGATCAGATCCAAATCACTGACACCCTCAATCCCGGCGCGCCGGAACGCGTCGGTGATGGCGCTGCGCACGTGAGGCATGACGTATTCGTTGTCGGCCGAACGTTCGAGTTTTTGGTCGATCGGCAGCCCGACCGTGGCGTGGCCCCAGCCAGCAATCCGGGCCCGTCCCCGGCGAGCGCCGTGTTCGGCGAGCCAACGGTCGCTGACGAGCACAACAGCAGCCGCGCCGTCGGTGATCTGGGTCACGTCGTTGCGGCGAAGGCGGCCGTGCACGACCGGGTTGACGTGATCGTCGGTGCCAAACGAATCGGAAGTGAACTTCCAACCGCGGGTTTGGGCGTTGGGGTTGGCTTTGGCGTTGCGAAGGTTGAGTTCGCCGATCGCCCGCAAATGCTCGTCGTCAAGACCAAACCGGGCGTCGTATTCGTTGGCTACCCGATCAAACGCGTAAGGCCAAAAGAAGTTGATGCCTTCGGTTTCGTGACCAACCCACGCCGCCGCGGTCTGTACCGACGCCGCTTGGGGTCCCGGCATGTTCTTTTCTTGCTCGACCCCGAGCACCAAAACACAGTCGTAACGGCCCGACTCGATCTCGGCCATCGCCGCCAACGTGGCCATCGACGACGACGCACACGCCGCTTCGTGACGCATCGCCGGAACCCCCCACAGCTCGGGAATTACGGTGGCCGGCATTGCCCCCATGTGACCTTGGCCGTTGTAGAGCTGGCCGAAGGCATTCCCAACGTGGATGCTGTCGATCATCTCCGGGCCGATGCCGGCGTTGTCGAGCGTGGCGACGATCGTGTCGCGGGTGAGGTCGGCGACGTCCATGCCGAGCTTGGCGATGTTGTCGGCAAAGTCGGTCTGGTGACCGCCCAGAATGGTGACGCGAGATGTGGGCGTGATAGTGCTCATAGCCAGAGCATGTCAGACAATCGGCGCGGGTCTAAAGTGCCGCAGGGAGCTCATGGTGCGAACCGCTATTCACGAAACGTTCGAGTCGGGCTTGCCGCCCGGCGACGACCACCCTTACCGCAGCGGCGCGTGGCGTCCCCAAAGCCGCGAGTACGACGCGTGGGACCTCGATGTCGAAGGCGAGATCCCCGAGGATTTGAGCGGCATCTACCTGCGTAATACCGAGAACCCGTTGTTCGAACCGATCCGGCGGTATCACCCCTTTGATGGCGACGCCATGTTGCACTCGATGTCCTTCGACAACGGCGAAGCCCGCTACTCCAACCGATTCGTGAGAACCCAGGGGTTCTTGGCCGAACAAGAAGCGAGGAGGAGCCTGTGGGCCGGTATTGCCGAGAACCCTTCAACCGCGATTGCCGATCATGGATGGGGGGCTCGGTCGATGCTCAAAGATTCGGCCAGCACCGACGTGATCGTGCACCGCGGCGAAGCGCTGGCCAGCTTCTACCAATGTGGTGAGCTGTACCGGCTCGACCCAATCACCCTCGAAACGCTCGGAACCAGCCGGTGGGGAGGTCGTTTCCCGGCCGAGGGGGTGTCGGCTCATTCCCGAGTCGACGAGCACACCGGCGAACTCATGTTTTTCAACTACTCCGTTGATGCGCCCTACATGCACTACGGCGTGGTGAGCCCTGCCGGAGAGCTGGTCACCTACGTCGACATTACGTTGCCGGGGCCGCGGCTACCCCACGACATGATGATCACCGAGAACTGGTCGATCCTCAACGATCTTCCGCTGTTCTGGGACCCCGAAGCGTTGGCCTCCGGGCACTACTCCAACGTGTTTCGACGCGACATGGCGAGCCGTTTCGCTCTTGTTCCCCGGCACGGAACCAGTGACGACATTCGTTGGTTCGAAGCCGACCCGACCTTCGTGCTGCATTGGATTAATGCCTACGAGGACGGCGACGAGATCGTGCTCGACGGCTTCTTTCAGCACAACCCGACGGCGCGGGGCGTCGACCGTAGCGTCAACCGCGACCCTCGGTTCAAAGGTTTCGAAACCCTCGACATGAACGTTTTGGCGGCCCGAGCCCACCGCTGGCGTTTCAATCTGACCACCGGGGCAACGACCGAAGAACCGTTGAGCGACCGCTGCACCGAGTTCCCGATGATCAACGGCCGCCATCTCGGACACCGTTACCGCTACTCCTACAACGCTCGCTGCGCCTCCGGCTTGTTTGCCTTTGACGGACTCGTCAAGCACGACGTGGATACCGGCACCGAAGAGCTGTGGGAAGCGCCGCCCGGCACCTTCATCAGCGAAACACCGATGGCCCCTCGGGTCGGTTCGACCAGCGAAGACGACGGCTACCTCATCACGTTTGCGTCCGACTTGGAGAACGACCGCTCAGACGCGCTGATCTTCGACGCGGCCAACGTTGCCGACGGACCGATCGCCAAAATCGGCCTGCCCGAACGAATCAGCAGCGGCACCCACTCGACGTGGGCACCCAGTACCGACCTGCGCTAACGCCAACTTCGAGTCAATCGCCAGATCGGGCCCGGTCGGTGATCCACGCGGCCAGGGCTTCGCCGATTTCGTCGGGACTGTCCTCTTGGATGAAATGGTTGCCGCTGACGGTGACCTCGGTTTGATTTGGCCAAGCGCGACAGAAGTCTCGTTGCGGACCGGTGAGAATCGCACCCGGGTCGGCGTTGATGAACAACTTCGGAACCGGGGACTCACTGAGCCACTCGGCGTAAGCGGCCACGATGCTGTGTACGTCGGCGGGCTCGCCGTCGATCGGAATTTGGCGAGGCCAGGTCAGGGTCGGGCGTCGATGCTCGGCCTGGCGGAAAGGTCGACGATATTCGTCGTGTTCGAAATCGGTCAGATCACGCAAAATCGAAGCCGGTAGTACCGCCTCGACGAACAAATTCTTGGCCATCACCATGTCTTCGCCGGCGTCGGAACGAAAGCCTTGGAAGATGCCGCGGGCCGCGGCGGGCCACTCGTCCCACGTGACGGGCCGCACGATTGATTCCATGTAGCAGATGCCGCCGACCCGGTCGCGGTGTCGGTTGGCCCAATCGAAACCGAGCGCCGAGCCCCAGTCGTGGATCACGAAAGTGATGTTGTCACCGAGGTCGAGCTCGTCGAGCAGCCCGTCGAGGTATTGGCGATGCTCGACAAAGGTGTAGGAGTCGGGCCCAGTATTGTCGAGCTTGGCCGAATCGCCCTGGCCGATGAGGTCGGGCGCGATACAGCGGCCCAAATGTTCGACATGGGGCACGATGTTGCGCCAGAGATACGACGAGGTCGGGTTGCCGTGAAGGAAAACGATTGCGTCGCCTTCGCCGCGCTCGTGGTATGCCATTTGTTTGCCGTTGATCTCGGCGTACAGCTTGCTAAGAGGTGTTTCGCTCATTTCTTGAACGTATGCGATAGACCAACGTCATGGCGAGTCTCAAAGAACAATGGAAAGCCGGAGCCAACGTCGTCGGGGGCTGGCTCTCGATCCCGGCGACCCTGTCGGCGGAAGTTATGGCCCGAGCCGGTTTCGACTACGTGTGTGTCGACACTCAACATGGCGCGGTCGAGTATCAGGTCGCGGTCGAGTTGATCCGAGCAATCGAGTACGGTGGTTCGGTCCCGATTGTGCGGGTGCCGTGGAACGAGCCCGGCATTATCGGCAAGATGCTCGACGCCGGCGCCCACGGGGTGATCGTGCCGATGGTCAACACCGTCGAAGAAGCCCAAGCGGCAGTCAACGCGTGCCGTTACGCTCCGTACGGATCGCGTAGCTACGGCCCGACTGTAGCTCGGGTTCGCCGGCCCGACTATGTCGAGTGGGCGGCCGACAACGTGGCGGTAATCCCGATGATCGAAACCAAACAGGCAGTCGAGAACCTGCCCGAGATCTTGGCCGTGCCGGGTATCGACGCGATCTATGTTGGGCCGGCCGACCTTTCGCTCACCCTCGGTTTGGCACCGGCCAACAACGACGGCGAAACCGCGTTCGACGAGGCCTACGCCACGATCATCGCCGAGTGCACCAAGGCCGGCGTGATGCCGGGATGTCACGCGTCGGGTTCGCTCACGCCGAAACGGTTCGAGCAAGGGTTTCGTATGGTCACCGCTATCGCCGATCAGGTCGCGCTGGCCGACGGGGCCAAGAATGCGTTGGCGGCGGCGCGTGGGCTACAGGCCGCTACCGACGAGACTCTCTATTGATGACCAAACGCCGCCCCCTTATCGGCCTCACCGGCCGCCGCAAGAAATTCGCCGAACTGTCCGACACCCCTGACGCCCTCGGCGGGGTCGATCTTGACGTCTACTTCAGCGACTACTCCCGCGCCGTGTTTGCCGCGGGCGCTATTGCAGTTCACATCCCGTTCGAGTTGGTCGCCGCTGATGTCGTCGATCAACTCGATGGTTTGCTGCTCTCTGGCGGAGCCGACATCGACCCGGCTCGCTACGGCCACGCTTCTGAGACCGATCTATTTCCTCCCGAACTGCAACGCGACGAGGCCGAATTCACTCTGCTCGATCATGCCGTCGAACGGGGGTTGCCCGTGTTCGGGATTTGCCGAGGGATTCAGCTCGTGAACGTCCACGGCGGTGGCACCCTGCATCAGCATGTGGCCCCCCATGCTCGTTACGACAAACTGCCCACCTTCGAATCGCACGGCGTGGTGTTCGAGTCGGCGTCGCTTCTCGGTGACTTGTACGGAGCGAGTCGATCGGTGAACTCGTTGCATCACCAAACGGTCGACGAAGTGGCGTCGGACTACCGCGTCACCGCTCGCGCTGATGACGGCGGTGTCGAGGGGATAGAACACCGAGAGTTGCCGATTGTCGCCGTGCAGTGGCACCCCGAAATGATGGAATCCCGCAACTCCGATCCGGTTTTTGGGTGGTTAGCGGAGGCGGCAACAAAGTATGGGGCTCGGCGCTGAACTAGCCTCGATGCCATGACCTCGTACGACCGGATACGCGTCGAACGCATCGACGACACGATCACCATCACTCTCGCCCAGCCCGAGAAACGCAACGTTCTCGCGCGCGAAACAATGCAAGAGATCACGGCCGCCCTCGACGCGGCCGGCGCCTCCGACGCTTTGGCCGTGGTGATCGCCGCCGAGGGGCCGGTGTTCTCGGCCGGACACAACTTTGCCGACATGCTCGGTGCCGACGAAGCCCAAACGCGTGAGCTGTTCGACGTTTGCACCAACATGATGACCCTGGTGCAGCGGCTGCCCCAAGTGGTAGTGGCCAAAGTCCACGCGCTGGCCACCGCGGCGGGCTGTCAGCTGGTAGCGAGTTGTGATCTGGCCGTGGCGGCCGAGTCGGCCCAATTCCAAACTCCGGGGGGCAAAGGCGGATTGTTCTGCCACACCCCGATGGTCGGCGTGGCCCGAGCCGTTGGTCGCAAGAAAGGGCTCGAGATGGCGCTCACCGGCGATCCCATCGACGCTCACACCGCGTGCGCATGGGGGCTCGTGAACCGGGTGGTTCCCGACCACGACCTCGACGAGGCCACCAACGACCTCGTGCAACGGGCCACACGGGGGAGCGCGACGTCCAAGGCGCTTGGCAAAGCGGCCTATTACGCACAAATCGAAATGGACCAGGCCGCAGCGTACGAGTTCGCAACTGGCGTGATGTCGGCCGGCGCGGCATCGGTCGATGGCCAAGAAGGCATCGGCGCATTTGTCGAAAAGCGCAAGCCCCAATGGGGTTCGAGAATTTGAGCGATCCTCGACGGCTGTGGGTCAGGGTCAAACCCGGCTCCCGTCGCGCCGGGGTCGGCGGTCGTTGGGGCGACGAAGACCGACTGATAGTGGCCGTCAACGCCCGAGCGGTCGAAGGCGCGGCCAACAAAGCAGTGGCCAAAGCAGTTGCCGACGCCTTTGACGTGGCGCCCCGGTCGGTGTCGATCGTCGCTGGCGCCAAGGGCCGATCCAAGACCGTCGAACTGGCCGACCCACCGGCCGATTTCGACACTCGACTCACGGGGCTCCTCTCATGATCGCAGTGCGGCGATGACCTGGCAGCTTGCTCAACTCAACGTCGCCAAGTGGCGCTATCCCGTCGGCGATCCGCGCCTCGCTGACTTTGTCGACAATCTCGACCACATCAACCACATGGGTGACGCGGCGCCGGGTTGGGTGTGGCGATTCGAAGACGAAAGTGGGTCGGCGATCGAGACGCGAGCCTTCGAAGACGACCCCGACATGTTGCTCAACCTCACCGTGTGGGAATCGATCGAGGCGCTTTGGGATTTCGCCTTCAAAACCGAACACGTCGAGTTCTTGCGTCGTCGCGGCGAATGGTTTGTGCCTCACGGCGCAGAGCCGTCGACGGTGATGTGGTGGGTGCCCGAAGGTCATCGTCCCAGCACCGACGAAGCAGTAGAACGACTCGCTCATCTGGCCGAACACGGACCATCTCCGTATGCGTTTTCGTTCCGGGACGCCCACGACCCGCCCGCCGACTGATCCGCTGACGATGAGCCAAGAGGATCGGGTGATCGGCTTCGCCCACGCGACAACGTTGCGGGATATGCCTGATCATGTCGCGGCGTTGGGGCGACGCTGCCTACTCGACCTCATAGGTGTCGCGGCGGCCGGCTCGCAAACCGAACTGAGTCGGATCGTTGGTCAACATGTCGTGGATCACTTTGGCGCCGGTCGAATCTCGGCCCCGCTGCTATTCGATGGACGACAAGCGAGTCCGGCCGGCGCGGCTTTGGCCGGCGGAATGACAATCGACGCGGTCGATGCCCATGATGGCCATCGACTCACCAAGGGCCATGCCGGTTGCGGTTTGTTGCCGGCCCTTTTGGCGTTCTCGGCCGCCGAGGCACGAAACGATGGCGACGATTTCCTGGCCACCTTGATAGTCGGTTACGAGTTGGCTACTCGCGCCGGCATCGCATTGCACGCCACTGCGCCCGACTATCACACGTCCGGCGCATGGATCGCCGTTGCCGATGCGCTTGTTGGTTCGAGGATTCTCGGACTCGACACGACCCGGTCGGCCGAAGCTGTTGGCATTGCCGAATATCACGGCCCGCGTAGCCAGATGATGAGGTGCATCGACCATCCGACGATGCTCAAAGACGGGAGCGGCTGGGGGGCGATGGCGGGCGTATCGGCGGCGTACCTTGGCGCCGATGGATTCACCGGCGCTCCCGCGCTAACCGTCACCGATCCGGCCGTCGCTCATGTTTGGGACGATTTGGGCACTCGATGGCTGATCGCCGATCAATACTTCAAGCCCTATCCAGTGTGTCGCTGGGCTCAACCGGCGGTCGACGCGGCCTTGAGGCTCACGCAAAGCCACCAACTCGAGGCTGACGATATTCGCCGAGTGAAGGTCGAGACATTTCACGAGGCCGCTCGGCTTGGTGTTCGACATCCCACAACCACCGAACAAGCGCAGTACAGCTTGCCGTTTCCGATAGCAGCGGCCATCGTCAGAGGCCAACTGGGTCCGGGCGAGATCACCGCTGGTCTGGGCGATCCGGCGATTGCGGAGATGGCCGACCGAGTCGAAATAGTGGAAGACGACGGCCACAACGCGGCGTTTCCGGCCGAGCGTTTCGCCCGAGTGACGTTGGTGCTCGCCGACGGCCGCGAGGTGGCCTCGGCTGATACCGAAGCCCGCGGCGATCCTCACCAGCCGCTGACCGATGCCGAGATACAAGCCAAGTTCGGTGCGTACGCCACTGCGGTGCTGGGCGCCGAACGTAGCCGCGCGATCTCGGTCGCCGTGGAGTCGCTGGGAACGGGCGCTCCTTTGAGCAACCTGACTGCGCTTCTGTAGCCCAAGCTGGAGTTCCGGCCGCTGGTTAACGGAACCTCAAACGCGCGCCAAATGGTTCCTAGATCCATTGACCACAGAAAGTGGTGGTGGTTGGTTGGGTTTTGCCCCAGTCGTTCTGGATGCGGCTTGGTGGGAAAAGCGGAGGCATGGCGATGGGCGTATTACGGAGGATCTCGAGAATTGGCGGGACGAAGCCAAGGCGGCAGATGGTTGCGCTGTTGGTGACTATCGCCCTGGCGTCGGGGGTGGTGGCCGCCGACAGAGTGCTTGCCGCGCCGGCGCACAACGGCGGGGTTGACGGTCTGGCTGACGTAGGACCGGTCGACCACAGCCCCCAAGTTGGCGGCTTTCCGCTCTGGTATCGCGACACCAACGACGTAAGACTCGAGTTGTGCCTCGATGAGACCGACGTTCACTGCATTGCCGGCCCTCGACCGACACCGTCACAGCCGGTCAGTTTCCCTGACAACTTCCCCGACGAGGCTTTCTGGTGGGCCGGAGTGTCCGACATGAGCACATCAGCCGGGAGCGCCCGCTTGGTGCTCGCGCTCGAGGCCGCTTTCGCCATTGGCCCAGTGGCGGCCGGAGACCAAGTCGCGTTCAGCCGTATGAGGCTCCGTGTCGACGGTCTGCCCGTTGGTACCTACACCGTCACCCATCCGTACGGAATCGACCAGTACGTTGTCGATCCGGCATCGGCCAACGGGACGCGGTCGATCAATACCACCCGCGACACCGGCGATTTCAGCGGTGGCGGGAACTTCGACGTCGCGCTGAACGGACTCACCGGCCCGTTCTTGGTGTGGGACTCCGATCAGGCATTGCTGCCCGCTGGTTATCTAGCCGATCCGGTGGTGCCCCACACCGTGACCGGGAGCCCTTACAACACAAACATCTTCCGGATCGAAGGTCCTCCCGGAGCGTTTAGCGGATCGCCCGACGTCTGCCCGGGCGTACTCGACGCCAGCTGCATCAGCACAGACTTGTTCAGCGTTCAGGCCAAGGAATCGGTGAGGGCTGGGGTAGAAGTGACCAGAGTGGACTACTCGAGTGGAGCCGGCACAGGCTTCGTCGACGTGTTCGCCTCTTCGATTCCTGGCCAGTCGATCATGGTGTCGGGGGCAGGGATACTCGAAACCCAGATGGTTGGCGACGGCTCCGGACGCTACTTCGCACGTATCGCGCACGGCGCCGCCATTCCGACGAGTCTGGTTGTTAGGAACACAACCGACAACCCGCCGTCAGTGGCCAACGTCTCGGCCATCACAGACAACGTCCACATCAGTGGAACCACGTTCGATCGCGATCTGTCGACGCTCACCGTCACCGCCACCTCGAGCGATTCCAATGCGTCGCTGAGCCTGGTATGGAACGGCGTTGTTACCACGACGGGCACGCCGGGCAACCTCTACACGTTCGAGGTCGCCAACATGACCGTTCCGCCAGTTGGTGTGAGCGTCGTGTCAAGCGCGGGCGGTGATGACTCTGATGACGTCGTGATAACCGGTGCCGGATTGGCACCCGTTCCGCTTGTCGCGATACCGAGTGGGCCGCCCGCCGCCCTGACGCCGGGTGAGGCGTTCAGCCTCGATGGCGGTGTCTCTACCGGAGCACCCGACACCTACGTTTGGACCCAGACGGCCGGTGCACTGATACCACCATTCGACGGTCTGGCGCCGGTGAACGGGTCGATCGTCAACGGACTGGTTGCTCCCGATCTTGGCGCCCTCGGAGGACAACTGGCGTTCAGTCTCACGGTGGTTCGGGGTGCTGAAACCTCGGCACCCGCCTCAGTAGCGGTCGATGTCAACGGGATTTCTGTTGGTCAGACACCGGTGGCTGACGCGGGACCCAACCAGCTTGGCTTGGTCCCCGGTTCGCTGGTGCATCTCGACGGGACGGCATCGCAGGACGCCGCGACCTACGCCTGGAACCAGGTTGCTGGTGTGCCGGTGGTGCTCTCTGACCCCGCCGGCCCGGCACCATCATTCGCCGCTCCGGTCGATGCGGGAGTTCTCACCTTCGAGCTCACGGCGTCGAATGCCGTTGGCGCCAGTACCGACCTGATCGACATAACCGTCGACCTTGACGACATCTCCGTCATCAGGGCGCAGTTCAAGGGGGGCGGAAAGTCCGAGTGGAGAGTCTCGGGAACGGCTCAATACTGCACGGGGACAAACGTCGTCACGCTCGAGCTGATGCGCCTATCGCCGACCAACACGCCGACGGCGGTTGGGGTGATCGGGACCGCGGTGGCAACGCCGGCCGCTCCGGGTTGCGATTGGCAGTTGCGGTTGCGCAACGGGCCGTCGGCGGTCGATGCCCGGCCGGGAGATTGGCTCCGGGCCACGTCGAGCCTCGGCGGATTCCGGGACAATCAGCAGATCCAACGAGGCTGAGTCAGGCTGGCGTCACGATGACGAGAACGGGTCTCCACAATCAGCGAACCAAGCCATCTCGGTTGGTGGCCCATCGCCGGGCCGGGGCGCGACGTGCATCGTGGTGCGCTCCGCCTGGCCGTTCTCGGTGCGGGTGACATCAAGGCTCAACGCGTTGGGGATCGCGACTTCGGCCCCGTCGAGGGTGACGACCCAAGTAGCAACCTCGCTGATTGAATGCACCGAAATGTCGAGGTCAGGCGACGAGATGGCGTCGGTGAACTCGACACATTCACCGGCGTAAACCTTGAGGACTTCGGGATGGAGATGTTCGAGCAGAAACTGTGAATTGCCCTCACGGAATGCCGTTGCAAGAATTTCGACAAACTCGATCGGTTGCGGTGCAATCAGAGTTCCGTTGATGTCATAGACGATTGGTTGGCCGGTGGGTAGGCCACCGTCGGCGCCTTTGGTGAGCGTCCCGCGCCAGGTGCCTCGATCGGTCGCGACTGCTTCCAAGGTCACCCGAATATCCGAGAAGCCGCCGACCACGCCGACCGCGTCGACGCTAAAGCGGCCGCTCTCGTCGAAGTCATCGGCGAGGTGGATTTCGACGGTGCTCGGAGGGTTCGATTCGGGCCTGTTCAACCCGCTCATGACGTCGTCGCTGGACCCCGCTTGTTGATCAAAGAACAGGCCTTGCCAGTCGACGGACGAGCCGAGCTTCGCATCGGTGAACCACAATGAACCAAGCGTCATGCGAGCTTTGCGCGGCGGGGGTGAAACACAACACGAATGATTGGCCGGGTCGCTGGCGACGCTGCTTTCAACATCGATCAGTCCGGGGGTGAGATCGGTCGTATTCTCGACGCACTCGGCGGTCCCCTTGATCGAGCCACTGAACACGGGGTGAATTGTGGGTAACGGGATGGGGCCCTCGTCGTCGTCAAATGGGTCGAGAAGCGCGTGCATGATCGTCTCCACCGGCTTGACAACCATCTGGAACGTCGCCCCGAAAGAGGCCTTCCCGATCGAAGTACAGTTGTAGGCCGCCGGGAACTTCAGGGGCATTGGCGTGCTGAACGGAGCGACCAACTCGTTTACGCTTTCGCTCGCGGATGACTCGTCTTTCGTGATGTTTACCCGGTAGTCAGACGGAATACCCAAAACCAATGGCCCAGAGTCGACTGTGAAGAACGTCCGCCACGAATTCTCGGTGATAGAACCGAGTTGCGGATCTACGGAGAGGTCGGCCAGAAAGTGATGACCGACCTGGCGCTGCACATTGGCCGGGTTCAGACTGGCCTTGACAAGAGCCTGCGCTTTTCTAAATACGATGACGTGGTTGGAGAAATGACCGATCGGAGTCTCGATGACCGCGCCATCGTCATCGACCGTTACTGTCTGAGGCAACGTCTCCCAAACGCCGTCAGATCGACTCAGAGCGAGCGACGCGTTGAGAGTCGCTGCTCCGTCGGTGATCTCGGCTACCTCATCCACTCGGCGGCTTAGCAGGGCGGGTTCGCTGAAGACCAACCCGTCGGGATCCAACCTCAGGTACTCCCCAGCGACGCCTTGCTCGGTTGTTTCGGATAGCTCTGGGGGCCATTCGGATTGCGGCACCGCGGTGATAGCAATCTCGGTATCAGCATCAAGAGCGCCGGGGCGATAGTGAGCGTTACGTCGTCGCCGAACTTGACGACGCCTCCGTCCGTGGCCGATATCAACGTGGTCTTGGCGGCTTGGTCGGCGTCGCCCGGACTTGTCGAAGTAGTGGTTTGCGTCGCCGGTGCAGTGGCTGGTTCTGTCGATGAGCAGGCGGCCGCGACCAGCGTTATCGCCACGATCCAGGCCCTATGAAATCGCGTACGGAAGCGTGGGGAAGTTGCCGTCTGCTGCTGCGTCATGGTCGCAGATTACTGTGGTACGTGCTTTGCTCAGGGATAGGAGCGCTTGGCTACTTCTTCGAGCATGACTTCGGTGGCGCCACCACCGATCGGCAAAATTCGGGCGTCGCGGTACATGCGTTCGATCGCCGATTCGCGCATGTAGCCCATGCCGCCGTGAAATTGCACACAGTCGTACATGACCTGGTTCACCACCTCGCAACCCCATGCCTTCACCCCCGACATGGCTTTGACGTTGTCCTGGCCAGTGTCGTGCATCCACGCCGCGTGATACATCGAAGCCCTCACGGCATCAACTTTGGCTTGGTTCATCGCCATACGTTGACGGATCGCGCCGAGGTCGAAGAGGTGCCCGCCAAAGGCGGCTCGTTCCTGGCAGTACGCGTTGGTCATATCGATAGCCCGTTGCGCTGACCCGACCCCCATCCCGACCAAAACCATTCGTTCGTTTTGGAAGTTTTTCATGGTCTCGTAAAAGCCGCGATGCACCGTGCCGAGGACACTTTCGTCGGGCACCCAGACGTCATCGAGGACCAGTTCGGCGGTGTCGGAGCATCGCCAGCCGTGTTTGTCGAGTTTGGTCGCGACCCTAAACCCCTCGGTGCCTTGGGGAACCAAGAACATGGTGATGCCGTACTTGTTGTCGGGATCGGTGCGGGCCGCGATGATCGTGAGTTCGCCGTAGACGGCGTTGGTGATGAACATTTTGGTGCCGTTGATCCGCCACCCATCACCATCTTTGAAGGCGGTCGAGCGGATCCCGGCCACATCAGAACCAGCGTCGGGTTCGGTCACCCCAATCGACAAGATGGCTTCGCCCGCCATGGCCCTCGGCAGCCAGTTCGCCAATTGTTCGGGCGAACCGGAGTTCACGAGATGAGGCCCGGCCATGTCGGTGTGAACCAGCACGGTTACGTCAAAGCCGGCGAACGTCGATGCGCCCAACGCTTCGGAGAAGGTGGCCGACGCCAACATGCCGAGTCCGAGGCCGCCGTGTTCTTCGGGGATCCGAAGGCTGAACATGCCGAGCTCGCCCATCTTCTTGAGAACCTGGCGCGGGACTTTGCCCTCGGCTTCCCATTGGTCGCCCTGGGGTGTGACTTCTTGTTCGACAAACGAGACGGTCTGATCGTAGATCGCCTCGAGTTCGTCGGTCATGTAGGCGTTGCGCATCATTCTGGCTCCTCGAATGTGATGAGAACTTGTTTGGATTCGACTTGATCGCCGGGTTTGACTCGCACTTCGCCAACAATGCCGGCCCCGCCGGCGGTGAGGGTGTGCAGCATCTTCATTGCTTCGATCACGATCAACGCCGCGGTGCCGTCGACCTCGTCGCCCGGCGCACAAAGGACTTCGGCCACCACGGCCGGGAACGGTGCGGTCACGGCCCCCGCCGATCCATGACCGCCTGTCGATGTCGGTGCCCATCGTTGGATGCGAGACACGGTCCGCAGCGTGTGGGACTGGCCGCGACGGTTGACCACGATCGCGCCGGTTGGATCGGTGAGGTGGATCGCGGGGCTGGTGTCGGGCTCGGAGATCTCGAAAGTGTCACCAGTGAGGTCTTCGAGGACAACCGCCGTTTGCGGCGAGTGCGGGGTGAAACGACGCGGCCCCTGCGCCGACCATGGTCCCGATGTTCGACGAGTTTGTTTGACGACGGCCGCGGCGATCGCCGCGGCTCCGGCTGCGTTGTAGTCCGACGGCAGTTCGGTGTCGTCCAGAAAGCGGGTGGTCACCCGACCGTCGATGATCGGGGTTTGGTCGGTTAGCCAACGGTGAAAGCCCGCGTTTGTGGTGATGCCACCCGTGAGCAGACCATCAAGAGCCGCTCGCAGTTTTGCCAACGCGGCGGGTCGAGTCGGGGCGTGCACTATCAACTTGGCCAGCATCGGGTCGTAGTGCGGCGTGATGGTCGAGCCGACCTCGATCCCCGAGTCCCAGCGGACCCCCGGTGGGACTTCCAAAGCCGTCACGTGGCCGAGTTGGGGGGCAAAGCCGTTAGCGGCGTCCTCGGCGTTGATCCTGGCCTCGATGGCGTGGCCGCGGCGGTTGACATCGTCAGCGGTGATCGCCAACGCCGCGCCCGTAGCGACCCTGATCTGTAGAGCCACCAGGTCGAGCCCGGTGACTGCCTCGGTGACAGGGTGCTCGACTTGCAGGCGAGTGTTCATCTCGAGAAAAAAGAAGTCGCCGGTGTCGTCGTCGACGACAAACTCGACAGTGCCGGCCGAGTCGTAACCAATCGACTCGGCCAGGCGCACCGCGGCCTCGCGTAGACCAGTGGTGGTTGAGGGTGGGAGGTTCGGAGCCGGTGCTTCCTCCATCAGTTTTTGATAACGCCGCTGGACCGAACATTCGCGGGTGCCCAGATCGACGACGGTGCCGTGCTGGTCGCCGATGACCTGGACCTCGACATGGCGGGGTCTGGTGATGAACCGCTCGACGAGAACTCGGCCATCTCCGAAAGAACGTTCGGCTTCACTGACTGCTTCGTGCAGTGCCCGGTCGAAGTCCTCGGTCTGGTCGGCGATGCGGATTCCTTTGCCCCCGCCACCCGCCGCGGCCTTCACCAAAATCGGGAAACCGATTCGTTCGGCGGCCGTCCTCAGCTCGGTGGGATCCTGGCTGGCATCGAAACCGGGAATGATCGGGACCCGCGCCTCGGCAGCCAGTCGTCGAGCCTCGATCTTGGACCCCATGGTGGCGATCGCCGCGGGGCGAGGTCCGATCCAAACCAGGCCCGCATCGAGAACGGCTTGCGCAAAATCGGCGTTCTCGGACAAGAATCCGTAACCGGGGTGCAAGGCGGTGGCCCCCGTTTGCTTCGCAACGGCGAGCAGACGCTCGACCGACAAATACGATTGTCGAAGATCGGCCGGACCGAGAAGTGCCGCCTCGTCGGCATCGGTGGTGAACGGCGCCCCCAAGTCGGGTTCGGCGTAAACGGCAATGGTGTGGTGACCTTCGGTGCGTGCGGTGCGGATGATCCGGCGGGCGATTTCGCCGCGGTTGGCAATCAGAATTCGCATCAGGTCACATCCGGTAAACGAGACCGGGACCGGGGGCCGGCTCGGGCTGACGGGCCGCGAGGGCAAGGCACAGGCCAAGGGCGTCGCGGGTATCGACTGGATCGATCAGACCATCGTCCCACAGCCTCGACGTGGCGTAGTAGGGATCGGACTGGGTTTCGTACTGATTGCGAACCTCGGCCCGCAACGCGGCGATCTGCTCGTCGGTGGTGTCGTCGCCTTTCATTCCGCCGAGCCGGATGTCGACCAGGACGGTCTCGGCCGTGTCGGCGGCCATCGTGGCGATGCGACTGTTGGGCCACGCAAACAAGAAGCGAGGATTGAACCCTCGCCCGCACATCCCGTAGTTGCCGGCGCCGTACGCGCCACCAGTGAGGATGGTGTATCGCGGCACGGTCGCGTTGGCTACCGCCGCCACCATCTTGGCGCCGTTCTTGGCAATGCCCCCAGCTTCGGAATCTCGCCCCACCATGTAGCCCGAGGTGTTTTGCAAGAACACCAACGGAACCCGACGCTGCTCGCACAGTTCGATGAAGTGGGTGGCTTTGAGCGCCGACTCGCTGAAGATGATGCCGTTGTTGGCGATGATGCCAACCAAGTGACCCCAGATTCGGGCAAAGCCGGTGACGATCGACGCGCCCCACTCGGGCTTGAAAGGGGCGAACTCCGATCCGTCGACCAGCCGAGCGATGATCTCGGTGGCGTCAAAGGGGATCCGGTCGTCGGCGCTCACGATGCCGTACAGCTCGGTGGCGTCATAGAGCGGAGGCCGGGGCTCGGCCCAGTCGACCCAACCGGTACGGGCTTCGACGGTTCGTTGGTTGGTGGTTTCGCAAATCTCGCGGAGCTTGCCGTAGGCCTCGGACTCCGATGCCGCCATGTAGTCGCTCACCCCCGACACTCGGGTGTGTAGCTCGGCGCCGCCCAAGTCGTCTGGTTCGATGACTTCGCCCAGGGCCGCTTTGACGATGGGCGGGCCTCCCAGGAAGATCCGGCCGATCCCCTCGACCATGATCACTTCGTCGCTCAACGCCGGCACGTACGCGCCGCCGGCCGTGCAGCCTCCGAGCACCACCGAAAGCTGAGGAAGGCCTCTGGCCGACAGCCGAGCCTGGCGGTAGAAACTGCCGCCGAAGTGGTCCTTGTCGGGGAAGATCTCGTCTTGCATCGGCAAGAACGCGCCGCCCGAATCGACGAGGTAAATAACGCCGAGCTGGTTCTCGTCGGCGATCTCTTGGGCCCGCACGTGTTTCTTGATGGCGATGGGCAACAACGATCCGCCCTTGACGGTGGCGTCGTTGGCAATAAATACCCAAGGGACGCCGTGGACGGTGCCGATGCCGGTCACGATCCCTCCACCCGGGGCGGCGTCGTCGTACTGCCCGAATCCCGAGAGGGTCGAGAACTCGAGGAAGGGAGTGTCGTTGTCGATCACCATGTCGATGCGGTCCCGCACCATCACCTTGCCGCGTGACAGGTGTCTCTCGATCGACCGTGCCCGACCGTGGCCACCGTCGATCGCGACTTGGTTGCGCTCGGTGAGGGTGGCGATTAGTTCGCCATAGGCGGTGGCGTTGTCGGCAAATGTTGCCGAGCCGGTGTCGATTTGTGAGTCGATCGGTCTCATGCTGCGACGCCTTTCCAGAATTGTTGTGAAATGACTTCGGACAACTCGTCGAGGTTGCCCCGCTGGGTGTCGAACCATTCGACCGAGGTGTTCATGGCCCCGAACAACGTGAGTCTCGAGAGTCCGATTGGCGTTGACGCGGCGATGGCGCCGTCGGTGGCGAACTCGTCTAGCAGCGCAGTCCAGCGGGCCTCGTAGGCATCGCGATGGGGCACGATCGTGGCGTGGACTTCGGGGGCTGCGGTGCGAAAGGCCGTTACATGGGCCGCGGTGTACGGGCCGTTCTCGAACAGCGCACCGAGGTGGGCTCGGACATGGGCCGCCAGGCGGGCGTGGGAGGATTGCCCCCGAGATTCGTTGGCGGCCTGATCAAAAGCGGCCATCATCACGTCGATGCCCTGCTGAAAGATTGTCTCGACCAACTGATCCTTGGATGTGAAGTGGTAGTAGAGCGACCCGGCTTTGACGCCGACTTCGTCGGCAATTTGACGAAGTGACACCCCATCGATCCCCTTTTCGAGCACGAGCGTTGCCGTGACGTCCAAGATCCGTTGCCGCATACCTCGACAACCGTACCTAACGGTCGTTAGGTAGGCAAGGAAATTGTGGGCAAAACCGAACCGGTGGGAACCGAGCGGGCCAAGCCCATCAGTCCCCACCGGTTCGATCAATAAAAGTGCCAGTTGGTTGGCTCGGTGTTGGTTACTGGTAGGCGTCGAGGAGCTCGGTCACAGGTGACAAACCGCCGTCACCGAGGGTGCTGTCGTACTCCGACAACCGCAGGCCGTCCGAAGCGCCACGCTTGTCGGGTGACAACGACGCGGGACCGACGCCGGGGATCTGGAAGTCGTCGAAGGCTGGGCCGTAGGCCGCATCGCCGAACGTGGTCGGGGTCAGATCGCCGCCCGCCGCGGTGGCGATCTGCTCGAAGATTGACAGCACATGGCAGTAGCGGCGAAGGGGGTTGAACCAGTTCTCCTGGTCCGCTTCGTAGCTGGTTGGCAGGCGAAGGTCGGCATCGGCAACCCGGGCGACAACGGGGTCGACGCACTGGCTCTGGAATTCGGGTGATTCCCAGATCTCGTCGTCGGTCGCACCAGTCGTGGTAAGCACGCCGTCGGCGATGGACTTGTCGATGATCGTCGCACCAAGATTGGCCAAGCCGCCGGAGTCGTTGGACCAAATGTCGATCGTGCCGCTAAGGCCGGCGGCGCCGGCGCCGCGGATAGATGCCGACGGAGTACCGAAGATCATCAGTGCGGTCGCGCCGCTCGACTTGAATCGTTCGAAGGCCACTTCGAGCTCTTGGTCCTGAGCAACGGTATCGCCGTCGGTCGCTTCGATAATTGCGCTACCAACGACCTCTATGCCTCGGGCATCGAGTTCGTCGAGCACACCCTGTTCTTCGTCGGCCGCCGCGGCTCCACCCATCGTGAACACCTTGGCGCCGTCGGCACGGCCGGTCTGCTCGAGCAGGTTGAGCAGGCTACGAGTCTGAAAATCGCCGGTAGGGGCGGTATGGAACCATGGCACGGTGACGCCGTCGAGTTCGTCGCCGGTGATCTCGCCACCGATCATGATGGTTTCGTTGGTTCCGGGAATACAGGGATCGGCGGTGCCGGCCGGGCCCACGAAGCCGCCCAGGTTGGCGAAAATCTCGTTGTCCTGCGTTAGGAGCGCGCAGGAACGTTCGGCGTCGGTCGGGTCGAGGGCGCTGTAGAAGTCGTAGATCCCTTCGACCATCCGCCCGTTGATCCCGCCCCGGTCGTTGAGATCGGCGATCAATGCTTCCCACACTGCCTGTTGGTCACCCCAGCCTGCAGGCGAGAGTCCAAGACCGGTGAGCTCCGCGAAGTCGAGCATGGTCATGCCGAGAGTGATGGTGTCGGCGGTTACGCCACGCCACGAGTCGGTTAGAACGATTGGTTCGGGCTCGGGTTCGGGTTCGTCGGCCGCGGTGTCGTCGGCGGCGGCGGTGTCGTCGGCGGCGGTGTCGTCGGCTGCGGGTTCGTCGGCCGCGGTGTCGTCAGTGGTCGTAGTGTCAGCCGAATCGTCGTTACTGACACAAGCGGCGGTGAGCAGCGTGAACGTGGCTAGCAAGGCGAGTAGCCGCCACCTGCTCTTGGTCTTGTGAGATGACATGATCCCCTCCATGGGTCGGGTCAAAGTTGGTACAGAGTCAAGCAGAAATCTGACGGTCCGTCAGGTTTCAATTTTCGTGCAACACTTTGATCATGACAAAAGAGGGCGAAACGCTCACGCTGATTGGATGGACCGGTCCGTTCGACGACGACGACAAGGACGCCAATTTCAAGGCCGAAATTGCCTCCCACGCCCATCTCGATCCGCTGGCCACGATCACGAACTTGAGCAACAGCATCGATGTCCCCGTCGGGGCCATCGTGCACTATGTCTGCGCTCGGTGGGCTACCGAGGGCAGCAGCGGGTTGCTCGAACTGGGGCCGCGCATGGCGCGCCGTTTGCGCGAGCCGTTCCGCGACGCCGAGGCGGCCGACTCCGACGACGCTCGCCTGGCCGCCTACGAACAAGTACGCCAGATGATCGAATGGCTCAACGTGCCGCTCGACACGCCCGAGGCCTATCCGGATTGATCGGGTGATCAGATGGGGGTCTGGGCGGTCAGGCCACCGTCGATCGTGAAACAGCTGCCCGATACAAAGCCGGACTCCGCCGACGCCAGCCAGACCGCGAGAGCGGCGATGTCGGCGGGGGTGCCCATCCGGCCCACGGGGTGTTTGTCGATGGCGTCAGCCCTGGCGGCGACCGGATCGTCGGCCAACTCGAAGGCCGCGTCGGCGAGTGCGGTCAACACCCAACCGGGGCTTATGGCGTTGCAGCGGATGCCATCTCGACCGTGATCGGTGGCAATGGCGCGAGTCAGAGCGTGCACCGCGCCCTTCGATGCGTTGTAGATCGCCATCTGATGGTCGGCCACATTGCCGGCGACCGAACCGATGTTGATGATTGATCCGCCGCTCGCCTGGGACTTCATCTGGCGAACCGCGGCGCGGCAACACGCGAATGTGCCGCCGACATTGACTCCCATTACTTGGTCGTATTCGTCGTCGCTGGTTTGATCGACGGTTTTTTCGATTTGAACGCCGGCGTTGTTGACAATCACGTCGAGCGTGCCACTGGAATCGGCCGCCGTGGAAATGAGGCGATCACAATCGGCCGACGACGTGACGTCGGTACGAATCCAGGTGACGCCTTCGATGGTTACCTCGCGACGGCTCGCGGCAAAAACGGTCGCTCCTTCGTCGGCGAAACGGCGAGCGATGCCCTCGCCGATCCCGCTGCTCGCCCCGGTGACGATCGTGGTCAAGCCGTTTAGACGACCGACCATTACGCGTCGCCGTTGGGCACGAGTCCGAGAGCAATGGATTCGCAGAGGCGGAGCCCCCGCTCGAGGTCGGATGGGTTGTGAAACCGTGCCCAGTTGAGCCATAGCCCGTTCTGCACAACAACCAAATCGGTGGTCCGCTCGCTGATCACATCGTTCGTGGCATCAGGGCAGGCCTCGCTGATCGACTGCTGAAGCTGCGCGGCATAGTTCTGATAGAGCTCGAGTTCGGCGGCGCTAACTTGATCGTTGTTTCGTGACACCGCCCATATCGCAAACCAGAGCGCAAGATAATCGTCGGTTACGAACTCGCCGTCGTAGAACGCCCGGATGGTGCTGCGCAGTCGGTCACGAGGATCGGCGCCCGCCTGCTCGGTACGGATCTTGGTGTAGTCCAGCAGGCGATCACACGAGAGCTGGAAGGCCGAAACGATTAGCCCCTCCTTGCCTTCGAAGTGATAGCTCAACAGGCCAAGCGAAACGTCGGCTTCTTCAGCGACCGCTCGCATACTGGTCGAGTCGATGCCGTCGCGCACGATGATGTGCATCGCCGCGTCGAGGATTTGCTCCTGGGTTTCGGTGAACGTCACATACCCAGTGTGGCACCATCGCGGCGTGGATCACATTGAGCCGACCTATGAATACCCGTATCCGCCCGATGTCCTCGCCGCCCAGTACCCGTTCAGGCCGCTGGGTTTCGAACGCCTCGAGGTCGACGAGATGCGGCAGCGGGCCACCACGTTCGAGTCGTCGATGTTGCGTCGCCGTAGCCCTCGACTGTTCAGCGACCGGCCGGTGCCCCGTGACCTGATCGAGAGCGCCATTAGGTCTGCGGCCAGTGCGCCTTCGGGCGCTCACAAGCAGCCGTGGCGATTCGTGGTTACTCAGTCGTCGGCCGTGAAGGCCGCGATTCGGGCTGCCGCCGAAGAAGAGGAGCGGGTCAATTATCTCGACAACCGTATGAACGCCGAGTGGCAGAGCGCCCTCGCTCCGATCGGCACCGATCATCACAAGGAGTTTCTCGAGATCGCGCCGTGGATCGTGGTGCTGTTCGAGCAGCGATACGAACAATTGTCTGACGGCCGACGACGCAAGAACTATTACGTGAAGGAATCGGTCGGAATCGCGGCCGGAATGTTCATCACTGCTGTGCACCAGATGGGGCTGGCCACACTGACTCATACGCCAACCCCGATGGCTTTTTTGACGCGGGTGTTGGGTCGACCGGAGAACGAGCGGCCGTTCATCATGTTTCCGGTCGGGTATCCGTTGCCGGGCGTCCGGGTGCCAGACTTTGACCGCAAATCCCTCGACGAGGTGATGGTAGAAGTCGACCAGATCGAGGGCTAGTCGGGGGCCGGGGTGTGGTTGAACCGAAAGGCTTGTTTAACGCCTTCGCGGCCTCCGTACCTTTCGAGTAGTTGGTCTTGGCTCCGAAAGGCCCGTTCGTTGGTTGCTTCGGGGTCCACTATCGAGTGAAGCGCGTCGAGACAGGTTGCGACGTCTCCGCGGTGAGCGGTCGATTGAGCGAGGTTGACGAGTTCGTCGGGATCAGCGTCGAGGTCATACAACTCGGAGTCGTAGCCGACGTGGTGCATGTATTTGAAAGCCCCGACCTGAACGGCATAGCTGGCGGTGATCGACCCACCGTCGTGATATTCGCTAAAGGCGAGGCGGTTGTGATCGGGGGTTGCGGCCAGATCGACGAGCGACCGCCCAGGGCCGCCTTGGTTTGGTTCGGCTTCAACCACCGACGTGATCGTGGCCGCCACGTCAACCAGGTTGACGGGCGTGGAGCAGATGGCGGCCGGGTCAATGCCGGGGCCGGCGGCGATCATCGGCACCCGCACCGAGTCCTCATACATGAACGACTTGCACCAGAGACCGCGGTTGGCGTACATCTCGCCGTGATCGCTGGTGTAGATGACAAGGGTCTCGTCGGTCGCGCCGGAGTCGGCCAGAGCCGAGAGGATTCGGCCAACGTTGTGATCGAGCCAGCTACACAACCCCAAGTAGAGTTGACGAGCCAGCCGGGTTGTTTCGGGCGTGAAGTGCTGGTGGTAGGCGAAATAGTCGGCAATAGCGGCGACGGCCGGGTTCGTGATCGGCTGCTGACTGATCTCGGGCGGCAGGTCGAGGTCGAGGTAGGGCGCCACGAATTCGTGGGGTACAGCCAGGGGATAGTGGGGCGCGACGAGCGATACGAAGCAGGTCCACGGCTGCGTGTCGTCGGCGCGATCGTGCAGCCACGACACCGCGGCGTCGGTGATCCTTTGGTCGTAGCGGGTATACGCCGACTCGCCGACGGCCAGATCAGCCGCCAACTCGGAGGCTTCGTCGTAGGGCAGCGGGTCTCGGCGGGGGAGACCCTGAACCCAGCCGATCCCATCGGCGACGTGCATCGCCAGGATCGACTCGGTGAACCCGTAGTCGTCGTTGGTTGTTCGATAGTGGAGCTTGCCGATCGACACGGCGTGTGCGCCGGCGTCGCGCACGCGGTGGGCCCAACCCCGGTCTGCGCCGGTATAGGGCTGGGCGCTGTCCCATGCTCGGAGCTCGTGAACCCAACGACCGGTGGCCAGGCTGGCCCGCGCCGGCACGCATATTGGCGACGGCGTCCACGCTCGTTCGAACCGGGTACCGCGGGCCGCGAGGGCATCGAGGTTCGGGGTCTGCACGTGAGCGTGACCGGCCGCACCAACGCACCGGTAGTTGTGTTCGTCTGAGCAGATGACCAACACGTTCTTGGTCGTTGGCGACAACTTCGGACCCCGCACTTTGAAGAACCTAGGCTGCTTCGCATGAGTGCGCCTTATCAGACCGTTCCCGCCCCAATGCTCGATGAGCACGCGCTCCATGCATCCCGGCTGACTCGTCTGCGTTCGACGATGATCGACGATGGGCTTGACGTCGTGGTGCTCACCAACCCAGTGAGTATTCGCTACGCGACCGGCTACCGCTCCTACACGTCGTTTCAGAGTCGTATTCCGTCGGCCTACGCCTTTGTGCCCGTCGAAGGTCCAGTAGTTGTGCACGGCGCCTACGTCGACGATCTACCGCTGATCGAGACAACGCGACCGTCGCATGCCATCACGTCCTTTGACGCGGGACTCGACTTGTCGCGCGCCGCCGATCGGTTCACTGCCGACATCGAACATTTCTTTGCCGACGCTGGTTTGTCGACCAATGCCTCTCTCGGAATCGAGCGGACAACGCCGACCGGCCATCGGGCCTTTTCTGACGTTGGATTCAACGTTTTCGACGCCGAGCCAACCGTCGAGTTGTCGCGCAGCCGCAAGTCAACCGAAGAAATGACGGCCCTCAAGTACGCGATTTCGGTGGCGGAGTATGCGATGGCCGAGATGGAAGAAGCCCTCGAGCCGGGGATTACCGAGAACCAACTTTGGGCGATACTGCACCACATCAACATTGCTCACGACGGCGACTGGGTCGATGGTCGAATGTTGTGCTCGGGGCCGCGCACAAATCCTTGGTATCAGGAGGCGAGTCACCGCCGTATCGAGAGCGGGGATCTGGTCGCCTTTGATACCGACCTGATCGGGCCCTACGGCTACTGCGCCGACATCTCGCGCACGTTTCTTTGTGGAGACGTTCCGCCGACTGTTGATCAGGTGTCGTTGTACCAGCGAGCGCTTGACGAGGTTGCTCACAACACCGAGCTGTTGCACGTCGGGGCATCGTTCGCGGAGCTGTCTCATGCCGTGTTGCGTCATCCCGACGAGTTCATTGCCAACCGCTACGCGTGCGCGTTTCATGGCGTCGGCATGACCGACGAATATCCCAAGATTCCTTACCCCGACGACTGGGTTACGACCGGTTACGACGGCGAGATCGAGGATGGTCTCGTAGTAGCAGTCGAAAGTTATGTGGGAGCGACGGGAGGGGTCGAAGGGGTCAAGCTCGAGCAGATGGTGCAGGTCACCGCTCACGGGGTCGTGGCTCTGTCGAGTTATCCCGCCTGGACATTTGTTCAGTAGTCCTGGACATTTGTTCAGTAAGTACCTACACTCCGAACTGAACGTTCGTCCAGTTTCCGGTTCGCCGGCCCGTCATCGGAGATCTAGATGCCCACCGCTGAACCGTCACAGTTCACCGGCTTTGATTTCGACCTAGATGAAATTGTCGATCTCGACCGTTACCCCATCCAATTATTGAACAGCTCTGGCCGCGCCGACCTCGTTGCCACGACCCGAGACGAGATGCAGGCGCGGGGATGTTGTCGTATTCCCGAGTTCCTTCGCCCAACGGCGATCGCCGAGATGCAGGCCGAGGCCGACGCCTTGCGAGATCAAACAGCGTGGTCGACCGATGCCCACAACCCGTACTTTGCGCCGGCTGACGAGGCCTACCCTGCCGGGCACCCACGGCGGGTGTTGCAGCGTCGCCATAGCGGTTTCATCAACTCCGATCTGCTGCTTCGCCAATCGCGGCTTCGTATGTTCTTTGATTCCGACATTGTCGTGCACTTCATCAGCGAGTGCCTGGCAGTCGTGCCGCTTTACCGGTGGGCCGATCCGCTCGGTCGCAACCCGTATGGGGTGATGGACGAGGGCCACGTTTTCCCGTGGCATTTCGACGGCAACGACTTCACGGTGAGCCTGCTCGTACAACGTGCTGAAGCCGGTGGGGTGTTCGAGTACGTGCCGAACATTCGCAAACCCGGCGAAGAGAACTACGAGCGGGTTCAACACATTCTCGAAGGTGGCCGTGACGGCGTGCTCGAACTTGACCTTCAACCCGGAGACCTGCAGATCTTTCGGGGCCGTCACTCGATGCACCGCGTGACCCCCATCGAGGGACCGACAAGTCGCTACATCGCGCTGCCGTGCTACTCGTCTGATCCCTACTTCATAAACACTCCATTTCACTCCGAGTGCGTCTACGGACGCGCCCTCCCGGTTCATCATGAGCGACACATCGCACGCGCCGACGGTCTCACCGACTGACCCCCCCGGCCTCGGCCTGCCGGCGGTCAAGGGAATAATTTCTGATCCCCGACGGGCGACCTTGGCGGTGGTGGTCACCTCGGTTTCGATGGGCTCGGTTCCGATCTTTGCCCGCGAGCTCACCGATGCCGGACTGGCGGCCGTCTCGGTCTCGTTTTACCGAAACGTGCTCGGAACAATCCTGTTGTTCCGGATGTTGCGATTTGACCGGCATCGACGAGCCGCCACGGTCTGGGCTCTCGGAGCGGGACTGGGCATGGGAATCGGGTGGACCGCGTATGTACGAGCGCTCGAGGTAGTTCCGGTATCAACGGCAGGCGTCGTGTATATGACCTACCCGCTGTTCGCCATTGTCTTGGCCCGGTTGTTGTTCAAGGTCCCGGCTACCGGCCGGTCGATCGTTGCCGGCTTGGTGATCGTTGCGGCCGCGTTGTTGGCTCTCGGTGCGGAGATTGGCGATCAGGACCAGTCGCTTCTGGCCGTGTTGTTCGCGGCTCCGCTGTCGTTCGGGTTCGCCATTGCCGTGTTGACCGAACGCATGACGCCGCTCAAACCGTTGGAACGAGTCGCGCCGATTGCCCTTGGCTCGACGATCGGGTTGTTGCCTCTGGTGGTCAACTTGCCGTACCGCGAGGTTGTGCCGGCCGGTGGTCATATTTGGTTGTACGTCGTGGGGATTGGATTGCTCACCGCGGTTGGGCCGCAATGGCTCTACTCCAAGGCCGCGCCCGCGGTCGGTCCCGGTCGAGCCGCTATTGCTGGAGCGGCCGAGTTGCCCACGATGTTCCTGGTGGGGTGGATTGCTTTTGGCGAGAACCTCACTGTGGTCCAAGGAGTCGCCGGCGTCATGGTGCTCGGTGCAATCTTGTTGGCGCCGTCTCGCCAATCGCCGGCAGTAACCATTGTGCGCCGTCATCACCGACTGATCCCCGGAAGGTTCTACTCGTCGTGAAGCAAATATTCTTTGTCGGCCTCGGCCACATGGGCGGCGCCATGGCGGCCAACTTGGTCAAGGCCGGTTTTGATGTGAACGGCTTCGACTTGGAGCCCTCTGCCGTCGAGCGGGCTGAGGCCGCCGGGGTGACGGTAAGCGATTCGCTGCGGCAGGGTGCGGCCGACGCCGACGTTGTGATGACCTCGTTGCCGGGGCCCAAACAGATCGCCGCGGTCGGTCTCGGACCCAATGGGCTCTTGTCGACGATGAAACGCGGAAGCGTCTGGGTCGACCTCAGCACCAACGACCTTGCAACCGCTCGAATGGTCGAAGCCGAGGCCAACGAACACGGTATTGGTGTCGTCGACGCTCCGGTGTCGGGCGGTCCCGAAGGAGCGGCTGGGGCGACGCTCAGCGTTTACGTTGGCGGCGGCCGCGACGTCGTTGCCGAGCTGGGTGACGTGTTTGCGGCGATCGGCTCGAATATCGATCACCTCGGATCGCACGGTGCTGGTTACAGCGCCAAAATCGCCCAAGTAACGCTTTGTTACACCCAGACAGTGACCTTCGTCGAAGCGTTGATGCTTGGTGTCAAAGGTGGGGTCGCGCCGGCCAAGATGCTCGAGATTATTCAACGGAGCGCCGGGCGCAGCTACGTCGCCGACGTGTACGGACCCGAGATCGTGGCTGGGACCTACGACCGGTCTTTCTCGATCCAGCTCGCGGCCAAAGACATGCGGCTGGCCATGGAGATGGCTGATTCAGTAGGCGCCGACCTGCCGTTTATGGCCCGTGTCGCCGAGCGTTACGAGACCGCCCTGCGGATCTACGGCGAAAATGCGCCCCATCTACTTGCGGCTGCGCTGACCGAGTCCGACAATCAACTCACGTTTTCAGAACCGAATGTCATGGAGGAGCCGTCATGACCGACACCACCCAGCCCCGTGAAGTAGTCGCCGAGGACTTCAGCGCCGCCAACGCGGGCAGCTTCTCGGGCGAGGAATGGGCCGCTCGGGTCGATCTCGCCGCGATGTATCGGCTGTCCGCCCACTTCGGTTATGACGACACGGTGTGGAACCACATCACCATGCGAGTGCCCGGGAGCGATCACGATTTCTTCCTCAACAAGTTCGGTTTGCTCTACAACGAAGTGACCGCTTCGAATCTGATCAAGATCGACGCCGAGGGCAACGTGCTCGAAGGGCCAGCCGACGTCAACACCGCGGGATTCGTTATTCACGGCGCGATCCACAACGACTTTCCCCAACACAAGGTGGTGTTTCACGCTCACGTGCCCGACGCGCTGGCGGTGACCGCGCTCAAGGACGGTTTCCAACACATCGTGCAAGACACTTCGATGCTGTACGGGCAAGTCGGATACCACGACTGGGAGGGTCTCTCGCTCACGCTCGAAGAACGAGCGCGGCTCGCGGCCAACATGGAAGGCAACCGAGCTCTCATCATGCGCAACCACGGCTTTTTGACCGTGGGGGAGACAGCGGGCGAGGCGTTCATGGTGATGCACTATTTGATTCGAGGGTGCCGAGCCTTGTTGGCTGCCGCGGCTACCGGGCGCGAGCTGGACCCAGGCGCCCCGGCGATCTGGGAGCTCTCCAAGAGCCAATACGACCACTTCCCCCTGGGGCTAAACGAATGGCCAGCGCTGCGGCGGCTTTGCGATCAACTCGATCCGGGGTACAAGGCCTGATGACCGCGGCCGATCTCGGCTCGGTCATCGAATCGATCGAAACCGACGTCGTACAGGTCGCTCTGACTCGTCCGGTTGGCACCTCGCTTCACCAAATCGAATCGGTGGGGTGCGTCTTGGTGACGCTGCGTACTCGCGACGGCGCCACCGGCGAGGGCTTTTGTTTCACCATCGACGGGGATCGCATCTCGGCCTTCGACGAGATGGTCCGTGGCCTCGCTCGCTTTGCCGTCGGCCGTTCGGTTTTCGAGTCAACCGCTATTTGGCGTGACGTCTGGACCGCAATCAACCCCACTGGACACAAAGGGGTCACGGTTGCGGCGTTCTCGGCGATCGACACTGCGGTGTGGGACGCCGCGGCCCGCACCGTCGATTTGGCGTTGCCCCGGATGTGGGGCGCGGTGCGAGACCGAGTCGACTGCTACGCATCGGCTGGATTTTGGCTCAGTGATTCGCTCGACACTTTGGTCAGCGAGTCGCAACGGTTCGCCGACATGGGGTTCAAAGCGGTCAAGGTTCGGATCGGTCACGACCTCGCGACCGATATTCACCGGGTCAAAACCGTGATGGATCAACTGGGACCCGACGTGGCGGTTTATGTGGATGCCAATCAGGCGTTCGAACCCAAAGAGGCGATTCGCCGTGGCTTGGCCTTGGCCGAGATCGGTGTCACCTGGTTCGAGGAACCGGTCGCGGCGGCCGATTTTGCCGGGCACGCCATGGTTCGTAACGCGCTGGCGATCGACGTGGCATCGGGCGAAACCGAATACACCAAGTTCGGGATGCAGCAATACCTCGATGCCGGCGCGGTCGACGTACTGATGCCCGACCTCCAAAGGGTGGGTGGATACACCGAGTTCAAGATGGCGGCCGCGGCGGCCGCCGCTCAACAAGTGCCGTTGTCGTCGCACTTCTTCACCGAGTACAGCCTCGCCATCGGTGGCTCCCACGCCCATCTGCGCACCATTGAATCGATTGATTGGTTCCAGCCGTTGTTCAACGAGACCCCAGAGCTACGAGACGGCCAATTGTTGGTGCCGGATCGCCCCGGCCACGGCTTTAGCTTCGACCGCGACGCCGTCGACCACTTCAGGGTTTGACCGCGCCCGCGCCCTGGCTGACACAATCAAGCGATGCACGTAGACGTAGCAGTGATAGGGCGCGGGATGATCGGGTCGGCCGCGGCTCGCCATCTGGCCGAATCCGGCACGGTTGTTGCACTGATTGGCCCGGGCGAAGCCGAGGATCGCCTCGCTAGCCACGGCCCGTTTTCGAGCCACGCCGATCAGGGACGCATCACCCGCGTCGTTGGCCGTACTGCGATGTGGACCGAGGTCGCGGCGCGCTCGATCGGCCGTTACCGCGACATCGCCGATCGTTCCGGTATCGAGTTTCACAATCCGTGCGGGTTCGTGGCGTCCTACGACGACGCCGCCAAATGGGTCGACCGCGCCGCGGCGTTTGGGAGTGAGGCTTGCGAGATCGACGCGGCAACGCTGCGAACCCAGACTGGTATCCACGTCGATAACGGGCTCGGCATTGTGAGCGAACCGGCGCCCGCCGGTTTCATCAACCCCCGTCGACTGGTTGCCGCGCAGACGAAGTTGGTGACCGCGGCAAGGGCGACCGTGATCGACGATGCCGTCACAGGGGTGCAGCGGATCGCTTCCGGATTCAGGTTGACCGGCCCGTTCGGTGATCTGACCGCGACGAGGATATTGATGGCCACCGGAGCGTTCGGCGCCGGACTATTCGAGTGGCAATTGGACCTCGAGCGTCGGCCCCGAACGATTGTGATGGCGGCGTTGGCATTCGATCCTCGGATCCCGACGTTTGTATGTGGCCAGCCGCCCGACGATCGAGTAGACGAGATCTACTGGGTGCCGCCGGTGGCTTACCCCGACGGCTCGATACGCATCAAGATCGGTGGCAATCTCAAGCACTTCACGCCGCTCGGCAATGACGAACTCGTTGATTGGTTTCACGGCGACGGAAACCCTGTCGAGATCGATTCGCTCACCAACAACCTTCGGACCTTGCTGCCCGACAGCGACTTCGGCAGTATCTCGACCGCACCGTGCGTCATCACCGGGACCAATACTGGCGTCCCCTACATCGGCTGGGCCGAAGACGGGGTCGCGGTGGCGGTGGGAGGCAACGGATCCTCGGCCAAGTCGAGCGACGAACTGGGCCGACTTGGTGCCTCGCTGTTCTCCGAATCGGGGTGGGGATCGGCGCTTGACCCCGCCCAGTTCGATCCGCAGCTTTGCTAGCAGCGGTTCAGTTGGCCACGTCGATGAGGTTGATGGCCGGGAACTGACCCTCGCTAATCGTGACGAGACCGGTGCCGGTCGATAGGAAGGCGATGGCTTCGCCCTGGGCCTCGGGCTGAGCCGACTTGGTCGAACAAGCCGGGGCCTGACCTAGCGTTTCGGCCAGTGGCGCTCCGGGGGCGCGATCCCAAATCAGAATCTTGGACGGGGTTCGCAACGCGATCAGGGAACCGTCAGGTGAGAGATCGCCCCCGCTCACGTACTCGTCGGTTGACACCGAACCAGCCCTGGTCAACTCGAGTTTGGCCGATCCAGAACTTGGCAGGGTGGCGGTATAAATGGCGTGGTCGTCGCCGGTTGTGTCGCGGGCCACGATCACAACTTCGAGCGTGGCCGAATCGACAAGGATTGTCTCGGCGTCAGGCTGACCGTCGGGGTACGACACCGTGATGGTGTCGGCCGTGATGGCTCCGGGAGAGTGGAGATCGACGGGCTCGATCAGGCGGATCAGACGGCCGTTGTTTCGCAAGTGAAAGTTGTCGCCGATGTCGGCGATGATGAGTTGATCTCCGGCATCGGTTGCGATCAGCGCGATGTCTTCCCAGTCGATTGAGGAAGCATCCACCGACCAGGTCCCGAGGTCGCGGCCGTCGCTCTCGATGGCGTAAATGAAGGCGCCTCCACCGGAGTCGTTATGAGCCCAGATCACGCCGTCGTGTTGTCGAGATACGACAATTCCGGAAACCTCGATCAGTTGCGGGGAAGCGACGGCGGGCGGATCGGGTCGCGTTGGTGCCGCGCAGATGTCTTGGGCGGTGAGCCCTGGTGAGGCCGCGGTGGTGGTCGGCGCGACCGAGCTCGGCGAGCTGGTCGCGGTCGGCGTCGGCGTCGGGGCGGACGAGTCGGGTTGGGCGCTCTGGCCCGGCTCGGTCTCAGTGGTCCCACATCCTGTCGCGATCCCCGCCAGCGTCAAAACGACAGCAACGAGGCCAGCGGTGCCGAGCGAGGTTGGCGGTGTCACGGTGTAAGTGTGGCCTTCGTGGTGGCGGCTGCGTCTTGATGGAGACAGATTATCCATGTCCGAATATGTCCGATCGGGTCAGGCATACTCATCTCATGGTTGTTTCCGCGGTTGCCACCACCGGTATCTATTGTCGGCCCGAATGTTCTGCTCGACCGCGGCCCGACAACGTTGCGCCGTACCTCGCTCCGGTCGCCGCGGAAGCGGCTGGGTACCGGCCTTGTTTACGATGTCGACCCGATCGCCATCTTCGATCGGTCGAGGTAACCGACGCGCCGGGCCCCGTCGCCGATGCCGTATCGATGATCTCAGCCGGGTTCTTGGACCGGTTCGAAGAAGACGCATTGGCGTCACACGTTGGCTATTCGACCCGTCAGTTGCGTCGCCTCTTCGAACAACACGTTGGTGCCACTCCCGACTTTGTTGCCCGGTCACGCCGTGCTCACTTTGCGCGACGACTCCTCGACGAAACCGATCTGGCCATGACTCGCGTGGCGGCGGCATCGGGGTTCGGGTCGGTGCGTCAGATGCATCGAACAGTGGAACAGATTTTTGGGTTTCCTCCGAACGCACTGAGACAAAAGCGGAGGCCGCGTGACGTGTTGGCCGCTGATGGTGGTCTGCGCCTGCGGTTACCGGTGCGCACGCCGCTCGATGTCGATTCGACGTTGCGCCACCTTCGACCTCGGCTGACGCCCGGGGTCGAGATGCTCGTCGGTTCGACCTATCGGCGCACGCTTTCGGTCTGTGGCCATCCCGGAGTAATCGAGGTCGACCTAGCCGAGACCGGCGACCACCTCGAGTTGAGAGCCCACCTCCCAACCTTCGATTCGATCATCGATGAGGTGGCCCGAATCCGTCACATGTTTGGACTCGACGAGGATCTCCGAGCGGCGGTCGACCATCTGAGGACCGAGCCGATTCTTGGGCCGCTCGTCGCCGCTCGACCTGGCTTGCGGGTCGTTGGTGGCTGGGACCGATTCGAAGTTTTGGTCCGGGTGATCATTGGTCAGCAAGTGAGCGTGGCAGGCGCGACCACGACAACCGGCAAACTGGTCGAACGCTACGGCACCGCTCTTGCGGCCCCGACCCTGGGTCTCACCCACGTCTTTCCCACGCCGGAACAATTGGCTCCGCTGGCAGCTACCGATCGTGACGAAGGCATGCCGAGGCGTCGGTCGACAACTATTGGTGCGACCGCTCGCGCCGTTATCGACGGGCAACTCGACCTGACCACCCCGAACCAGATGCGGTTGAGAGAACAGTTGCTGGCGGTGCCGGGAATCGGACCATGGACCGCGGAGGTAGTAGCCATGCGAGCCTCGCGCGACCCCGACGTGTTCCCGGCTGGCGACTTGGGGCTTCGCGATGCCATGACCAACGACGGCGGCCAGCGACCTTCAGAGGCCGCGTTGCGTTCGACCGCCGAGTCTTGGCGCCCTTACCGCTCGCTCGCCGCCCAACACTTGTGGGCATCACTTTCACTCGACACCAGAACGGAACTCTCATGACATTGCGCCAGTCCCATTTGGAAACACCAATCGGCATGCTCACCTTGGTGGCATCAGCCGATGGTTTGCGCGAGGTCCACTTCGAGTCTGAAGACCGCGTCGTCGACGACGTCGAAATCGATGACCACGATCCGGTGCTCGCCAACGCTCGACAACAGCTGAATGAGTACTTCGCCGGCGAGCGCCACCGGTTCGACTTGCCCCTCGATTTGGTGGGCACAGATTTTCAACGCGACGTGTGGAGGGCCTTGGCCGATGTGCCCTTTGGAAAGACGGCGAGCTACGGCGAACAGGCCGAGGCCATCGGGCGGCCCGGAGCTTTTCGCGCCGTCGGGGCGGCCAACGGAAAGAACCCGGTGCCGATTGTGTTGCCGTGCCATCGCATCATCGGCGCCAACGGCGCGCTCACCGGATTTGCCGGTGGACTCGATGTCAAGGAGCGACTCTTGGCCCACGAGCAATCGCAACAGAGTCTTGGCCTCTGATTGGCATCTAGGATCGGCCCATGAGTCCCGTGTTCGATCGTTATCCCGACATTCGTTACAACGGAGGCAACCCTCCTTTCGAGGACCTCGAGCAACTGCGGGCCCACCGAAAATGGGAAACGGCCCTCGGATATCGAATCTTCGCCAAGATGCGGTGGGGTCAACTCGGCGACGGCCACATCACCGCCCGTGACCCAATCCGGCCCGACCACTTTTGGGTGCTCAGCTATGGCGTGCCGTTTGGTGCGGCGACGATGAACAACTTGTCGTTGGTGGGCCCCGGCGGCGAGGTAGTGGAAGGCCCCGATGTCAACGGCGTCAACACCGCGGCCTACAACATTCACTCCCCGATTCTCGCGGCGCGACCCGAGCTGATGTCGGCGGCTCACACTCACACCCAATACGGAACCCCTTGGTCGGCCAATGTCGAGCCATTCCAGGCCATCAGCCAGGAGTCGTGCTCGTTTGTGTTCGACCAGTCGATCTATGCCGGAGAGGACCTCGAGGTCGATAGCACCGACGGCGGTGTGGCGATCGCCGAGGCGATGGGCGCCACGAAGCTGTGCATTCTTCGTAACCACGGTCTGTTGACCGGTGGAGCGTCGCCGGGCGAGGCCGTTGGGTGGTTTGTTACCGCCGAGCGGGTGGCCGAAGTGCATATCAAAGCCCAACGGCCAAAGCCGATATCGCCCGAGGCCGCGAAGCTTGTCGCCAGAACCCTCACCACTCCCGAAACCGGATGGCGGGCGTTCCAATGGTTGGCCCGGGATTTGGTCCCAGACCCTTCGGTGGTTCTGGCCTGACCCATCCCGCCGATCTTGGCAAAGGTTGGTTGTTCGCCACCGATCGTGCTAGATGACAGCGAGTAAACGAAATTGAAAGCTGGGGATCCGGTCGATGCGAATCGATGAAGAGATTGTTCCGCTGCCGACGTCGGTTCGGTATTGCATAGTCGGTGCTGGTATCCACGGCCTGTCGACCGCGTATCACCTGGCTCGAGAGTTGTCGTCAGCGGGTACGGGAGACGGATCGAACATCCTGGTCATCGACAAGTCCCGCGTTGGAGCGGGCGCTTCGGGTATTGCCTGCGGTGTAGTTCGTAACAACTACTTCCAGCCGGCGATGCGCGAGCTCATGGCCCACTCGGTTTCGATCTGGGAGAGCGATCCCGTGGCCTACGCGTACCACCCGGTTGGCTACATGCAGATCTCCCATGAGGGAATGCACGACGACGTTCGATCGATCTACGAACAGCAGCAAGCGATCGGTTACGAGTCCGATTTCATCGAAGGAACCGACGCGTGCGAGTCCTACATGAAGAACATGTTCCATGACTGGCGCGCCGAGGGCATCACGTCGGTACTGCACGAAAAGCGTGGGGGCTTTGCCTTCAACCAGCCGTCGCTCGACGGTCTCGAAGCCAAATGCCGCGCCGAAGGTGTGGCGATCATCGGCCACGCCGAAGTCAACGCCCTCGAGATGTCGGGTGGCAATGTCAGCGCGGTAGTGACCAATCGCGGCACGATCCGTTGCGACGTGGTCGTTTTGGGCGCGGGGCCTTGGGTGCCACATTTTTGGCGCATGCTTGGTCTCCCCGAAACCACCCACATCCTTGTCGATGGCGAGATGATCGCTCAGCCGACGTGGAGGTATTGGGCCCTACAAGAGGGAACGCTGGCCATCGAACCCGGATACCTGCAGACCAACGCCGGCGAGATCCCCCCAGTGCTACATGTCGACACCGACGTTCCGCTGCGTTCGGACCGTGGCGAAATGCTGGTCGATGGCGAGTGGGGCGTCTACTACAAGCCGGACTTCAACTTTGGCGGAATCCAGGGGGGCTACATGCCCACGAAGGTCGACAAGCCCTTTGACGAGGTCGCGGTCGACCCTTACGGCGAAGCCAGCCCCGACTTTGTCGTCAACGACGACTTCCGCATGATCTGGGCCTCCGCGCTTTCGTTCTGCCACGAGCGGTTCGAGAACATGCACCCTCGCATGAGCAAAGAACCCTCAGGGGGCATCGGCGCGTTTACTCCTGACAGCTTCCCGGTGATCGACACATTCGTCGGCAACGCCCACGTCATTGCCGACTCGAACCATGGCTACAAGATGATCGGCGTCGGGGCGTTGGTGGCCAAGGAAATCATGGGCGACGAGCAGGCCCTGCTGGCGCCGTTTCGGTACTCGCGGTACGGCGAGGGCAAGCTGCATCCATTGAGCAACTCGCCGTACCCGTGGAGCTGAGGTCCGGCCCTGACCGGTAGCCCTCTAGTTGTTGGCTCCGCCGCGCTCCTTGGCGCGGCGGCGATGGTCGCGCAGGATCGACTCGGTATAGCCATTCGATTGAGTGCGGCCTCGCAACACCAAATCGACTGATGCTTGGAACGGTATCGACGCGTCGTAATCGACGGCCATAGGAGAGTAAAGCTCGTCGCCGGCGTTTTGCTGGTCGACTATCGCAGCCATCCGGCGCATCGTTGCCAGAAGCTGATCTTCGCTAACCAATCCGTGGTGTAGCCAGTTGGCCACGTGTTGCGATGAGATTCGCAGGGTCGCTAGATCTTCCATGAGCCCGACGTCGTTGATATCGGAAACCGTCGAACAGCCAATGCCTTGTCCGACCCAGCGGGCGACGTAACCCAAGATGCCCTGCACATTGTTTTCGAGTTCGCGTTCGATCTCGTTGGCTGATAGCTCGCGGCGGGTGGGCAAAGTGGGGATGGCGAGCATGCTGTTGACCCGTTGTCGCGGCCGGTCGATCAGGTCGCGCTGGCGGTCGGCCACATCGAGCAGGAAGTAGTGAGTCGCGTGCAGCGTCGCCGCGGTGGGCGATGGGACCCAGGCGCAATTGGCGCCGGCCAGCGGGTGAGCAATCTTGGTCTTGACCATCTCGGCCATTTCCGACGGCATGGCCCACATTCCTTTGCCGATTTGAGCGCGGCCCTTGAGTCCGCAGGCCAGTCCGGTGTCGACGTTGGAGTTTTCGTAGGCCTTGAGCCACGTGGCATTCTTCATCTCGCCCTTGGGCAGCACGGGACCGGCTTCCATATTGGTGTGAATCTCGTCGCCGGTCCGATCGAGGAAACCGGTGTTGATGAATACAACTCGTTCGCGTGCGTGATGCAGACAGGCTTTGAGGCCGAGCGACGTGCGCCGTTCCTCGTCCATGATGCCCATCTTCAAAGTGTTGGCGGGGAGTCCCAGGACTTGTTCGACCCGAGCAAACAGCTCGACCGCGAGCGCGACCTCGTCGGGGCCGTGCATTTTGGGTTTGACGATGTAGACCGACCCTGTCCGGCTATTGCGGCGGGGCCCCGCTCCTTGCAGGTCGTGCAGGGCCGCCGCCGACGTGATCAGCGCGTCGAGCATCGTTTCGGGGATGGGTTCGCCGCGATGAGTCACGATGTCGGTGGTGAGGTGGGGCCCGACGTTGCGCACCAGCATGAGGGCTCGTCCGTGTTCGATGTGCTCGCCGCCGTCGGCGGCCGTGAACACGCGGTCGGGCTCCATCGTGCGTTCGACCATTTCGCCGTTCTTGTGAAACGAGCGGGTCAGGTTGCCTTTCATCAGGCCCAACCAATTTGAGTACACACCGAGTTTGTCTTCGAGGTCGACCGCAGACACCGAGTCTTCGCAGTCCATGATTGCCGTCATTGCTGACTCGAGTTGGACGTCGTAAATGTTTGCGTGGTCGTGTCGGCCAATGAAGAGCCCTTCGCCGAACCGAAGCTCGCACCCGAGCCCGTTCTTGCGCAACAGGACCGAGTCTGGCGATGCCGGTTCGCCGGTGTAGGCAACGAATCGTTCGGGACGCAACAGGGTGCTGATCGTCCCGTCGCCGCTTTGAGTCTTGAGGTCGCCGTCTTCTACGAAATACTTGGTGACCCAGTGATGGCTGGCTTGATCAAGACTGAAATGTCGGTCTAGAAAGTCGCGGCAGTAGGCAATTACTTGGTCGCCGCGAATCGGGTTGTACTTAGCGGTTCGGGCACAGCCGTTGCCCACGTCGATCACGTCGGTGCCGTAAAGCGCGTCGTAGAAACTACCCCAACGAGCGTTTGCGGCGTTGAGGGCGTAGCGCGAGTTGTCGAGGGGCACGACGAGTTGTGGACCGGCCACCGTGGAGATTTCGTGGTCAACATTTTCGGTGGCGACGGACACTTCCTCACCGACGTAGGCGAGGTAGCCAATGTCGCGCAGGAAATCGGCATAAGCGTCGGCGTCGTGATTGGGGTGGGAGCGATGCCAGTCATCGATCTGGGTCTGCAACTCGTCGCGCTTGGACAGGAGTTCGGCGTTGCGAGGGGCCAGATCGGCGAGGATTGATTCGAGACCTGCCCAAAAATCCACCGGACTTACGGACGTGCCGTTGAGTAGGTCTGACTCGACGAACTTTTCGAGCGCGGGCGCGATGGTCAGATCACCAGATGGCATAACGACTGAACCTTGGGGAGTAGCGAATATTGGTCGAGGTGAGGCTACCTATTCGTCGCTCGTGGCCAAATAACTCTCCGTCGAGTCGTCGATGGCCGCGACCCACTTGGTGCGATGCATCGGCGCTGCGGCGCCGGTGAGTGTCGATGCGAATCCCCAGTCTCGGTGCTCCATGATGGCCTTTTTCTTGTGACCTTTCCAGACCTTGAACATCTCGATCACGGCCGGGATGTTGAAGTCGGGATGGTCGGTGAGGTCTACGAGATGTTGGGTGTAGTCGCAGTGGAAGTCGATTTCTTCGTACGCCGTTTCGAGAAAGCGGTTGCGGTCGTGCCATGGCTGGCTATCGGCAATCATGGTGCCTTCGTCCGGCAAATTGATGCTCCCAACGATCATGTCGCGAGCGACCCACGCTTGAGCGTCGAACGTGTACTACTGATCTTGCATGCCGAGGTACAACAGTCGAGGGTTCTTCTGCCAAGCCACCCCCTTGAAAAGCCCGTCGGTCCACAAAGAGATTGGCGGTCACAAGTGCATCTCCAACGACGTAACCATCGCTTTGGAAATGACCTTTCGACGCTGGTGGCATGCCCACGCGCTAGTGGGCAGCCAGGCGGGGATACGACGCTTCGGCCGACTCTGATCCGCGATGTGCCCGCTCTTCGGAGCCAATGGCTGGATAGGATTGAGCGGTGTCAGAGGAAGTCTTGAAATCACACGATGATGGGCTCCAAGATGTGCACGAACCGCTTCCCCTGACCCTGTATCTAAATGGTCTCTGGTCGCGTCGCGGATATGCCCGCTTCGTTTCGATAAGCGAGTTGCGCAATCGCCAGATGACCTCGGTTCTGGGCAACCTTTGGCACCTGCTGAATCCAATCCTGCAGGTAGGCGTTTACTACCTCGTGTTTGGTCTGGTACTCAGTACAGCCGGCCGCGGACCCAACTACATCTTGTTCCTGGTCGTTGGCGTCTTTATTTTCTCAGACACCCAACGAGCGGTGATGGCTGGCGCAAACTCGATCGTAAATAACCGCGGCATTCTTCAGGCGTTGAGTTTTCCTCGAGCGTTGCTCCCGATCACTTCGACGGTGACCGAGTCGCTAGCTACCGCACCGAGCGTTTTGGTCGTGTACGTCTCTGCACTTCTCACCGGTGAAACCCCGAGTCTCAGATGGCTTTTGTTTCCAGCGGTGATTCTGGTGCAGTTCTTGTTTAATCTCGGGTTTTCGCTGCTGGCGGCGAGAGCGACCACCCATTTTCACGACTTGCAACAGATTCTGCCTTTCGTTTTTCGGATCCTTCTGTATCTCTCGGGTGTGATTTTCTCTGTTGAGGCATTGGGGTCTCCCGACACGGAATGGGTGTTTCACATCAACCCGATCTATGCGTTTATCTCGATCGCTCGTTGGACTGTGATGGAGGGCGAATTGCAGATGATTTGGCTCGCCAGCGCGGCGGGCTGGACGTTGACGCTGCTCATTGTCGGGTTTGTATGGTTCCGTGCCGCCGAAGAGCGCTACGGCCGGGACTGATCAGATGAGTCAAACTGTCGAGTCGGTAACCGCGGTTTCGGTACGCGACCTCGATGTGCGTTTTCGTGTCTATCAAGAGCGTCAGCTGTCGATGCGCGAACTCGTGGCGAGAGGTTTTCGAAGCAGAGAAGCCGTCGAGGTACACGCCTTGCGTTCGGTCAACCTAGAGATCGAGGTTGGCGAAGCGCTTGGCTTGGTTGGATCCAACGGGTCGGGAAAGTCCACCCTCCTTCGGGCAATTGCTGGTCTTCAGTCCAAGACTTCCGGCCGGGTTCTGGTACGCGGCGAGGCCCATCTCCTCGGTGTTCACGCGGCACTGAAACCGCGGCTGTCCGGGTTTCATAACATTCTTCTGGGAGGGTTGGCCATGGGACTTGAGCTCCACGAGATCGAAGAGAAGATGACTTCTGTCGTTGAGTTCGCTGGTCTCCAAGATTCGATTGCCAGACCAATGGAGACTTACTCGTCTGGGATGAAAGCTCGTCTTGCATTTTCGATAGCGACTATCAGAGTTCCTGAGGTGTTGTTGATTGACGAAGCACTAGCGGTTGGAGACAAGCAGTTCAAAGAGCGGAGCTTGGCCCGGATTCAAGAGATTCGCCAACAGGCCAATACCGTGATCATGGTCACTCACAGCCTCGACGAAATCCGAAGGACCTGCACTCGAGCGGCATGGCTCGATCAAGGGACTCTGCGTGCTGAGGGTGCCGTTGAAGAAGTGCTCGAAATGTATGAAGCCTCGGGGGACGCCTGACCTCGGCTGGGTCGGCTACGCGTCGGCCCGACGCCCTGTGATAAACCGACACGCAAACCCAAGGCCCCCAAGTTTTCGAGGGTTTCGCAACACAAAGGCAAACCTTGCAACCGGAGCGGCTCGACCAAATACCCGGTCGAAAATTGCCGACCGCACCGAGGCGTCTGCGGGTGTTCCGAAGTTTGTGCCGGATGACTCGGCATCGTGTTCGGCCAGGTCGACCGGTCTGAACAGACAACGTAGCCCGAGTTTCATCGCGTCGGTCAAGAAGATGTACTCGTCACCGAGGTAGTTCGTCGCTCCTGCGCCGAATCGTTCGTCAAAAGTCAGTTTTCTTGAGAGAAGCGGAGCCTTCCGCGCGATTATTTCAATCGTTCCGAATTTGGCTGAGTTCCATCGGTTCAGCTTTCTAGCTCCTTTTGCGTAGCGCTTTCGGGGATGGCCCGTGAGATCAACAGAACGACCGGCCAACACCGCTACGTCGGCATTCGCATCCAAGAAGGCGAGAGCTTCAGACTGGCCTCTACTAAGAGGACGAGCGTCGTCGTCGGCGAACGCAATGTAGTTTCCCTTCGCCGATGAGATCACCGCGTTCCGGCTTCGGGCGACACCAAGAGAGTCGAGAGGCAGAAAGCGAATATCGCGGCGCATCGACGCCGATAGCGGTAACGACGAACACTCTCCCTGGATAACGACAAGAATCTCCGTGTCATCTTGCGCCGTTGGGAACTCAATGTTGTGGACCCGATCGCCAAGAGTTGAATAACCGATTGTCAGGCGCGGTGCAGACATGCTTAGACGTTATGCGACGAGGGCGGTCTGGTGGGTCAGAGCGACACGATCGCGCTGCTGAAGTCTCGACGGAGCGCGGCAAGGGTCGACGGGTCGATCGCAGAAAGTAGATTGTTTCCTTGCACCGGTTGTTCGCCGTCTCGAACCCGAGCAAGATTCAGGGCCCAAAGGGCGACAAAGTGGGCGATTTCGCGACCCTGGTCGAGGACCACAACGTCGCCGCACCGTTTGTTGCGGAAGGCGTCGTGTGCACGACCTGTGGCGCGGGGACCGTTTTCGTCTAGTCGGTAGCAGAGCGCGAACGGCGCACGCAAGTAGTCAAAGTCCGCGGTGACGGTGGTGCCCATTGCTGCTTCGCCGAAGTCATCGCGTACCCGCCCGACTTGAGACTTGGAGCAGCCAGCACCCGCGGTGGCGAAGTGAACGACCGGACGATCCCAGCCCGACAAGGCAGTTTGGCGTTCGCTCAAGGAGCGACTCCAGATGGGAATGAACGCGCTTAGGTGCTTTTCACGCTCCGAAGATTCGCCCGCGGCGAGCTTCTGGGAGAAGGTGCGTTCGCCGAGGTGGGTGATCCCGTCGCCCCGATACAACCGCTGCTCGCACCCAGAAGCAAGCAGCCGGTAGCCGAATTCGGTGTCTTCAACTCCTCGAACAACGACGTCGCGGAAACCACCGGTTCGTTCGTAGGAGGCGCGATCGATCGCGACGAACGCGCCGACCGCGGCGCGAAACGTTGATGAGCGAGGGTGTCGGAGGTCGGCCGACGCCGCCCAATGCCGTTCGCGCCAACCCTGCCCCGGTATCCGTGCTTCTTTGAGTTCCTGGGCTAGCCCGTGGAGGCCGGAGCGCTCAGAGATCATGAGGGCTTGGGGTGTGTCGATGCGACTGAAGCCGACGTTCGCATGAATTGCGCCCACGAAGCCATCATCGAATTGTTGTAGAACCGAACAGATCGCCTCGTCGGAAATCGAAATGTCGGCATCCGCGAATATGAGGATTTCGCCTTCCGATACCTCGGCAGCCTTATGACGCGAGCGGCCGGCTCCGAAGCCTTCGCCAATTGGGGCACGAACGATTTGTGCAGGCGAGTTCGGATCGGTTATTGCCAGTGGCGGATCGCTTCGGTCGTCGCAGATCACCAGGTCGACAGATCGAGTGTAAGAATCACGCCCCCGTTCGAAGAGCGCTACTGAGTCCTGGTTGTTCATGTTTGGCACGCACAACGTCGCCGACAATCGCGGCGGATGTGGAGCAACCCCGGCTGAGTCATCTGGGGTTGCCGCCTTGGCGATTGGTACCCCTGAGCTGTTGAGCCGAACGCCTGTTGTCGGAAGTGCGCTGATTGACCAAATTTCAGATGCGGCCTTTATGAAGTAATCGTTGTCGGCATCCCAGGTATGACCGCCGCCATGGCGAACATGAACGAACTCGTAGCCGTGGGTGCGAAAAGTGCCAAGACCATTCGTCTCGAAACGAGAAATAAGGTCTTGGTCGACGCCTCTTCGCACGTGTCCCCATCCGCCAACAGCTACAAGGGCATCGCGCGAAATCAGCAGAGCGCCTCCAGCCAGGAATCGGCTAACGGAATAGACGGGGCCGCCGCGACGCCGAACGAGCAGCCCGGCGCTCTCGAGCGCAACGAACTCGGCGGCCTTACCCGTGAGTGGCGAACGGGCAAGCGTTGCTGTAAGCAGCAAGTCGATCAGGTGATGAGGACCGTAGTGATCGTCGTCGTCGCATTTTGCAACGTACGAGGACGAGGAGGAGATGGATAGCTCTTGCAGCACGTCGCCGAATAGAACATCAGAGTCGAACTCCTCAACGCTGCATGAGGTGATTGCGCCGCCCGAAAAGTTGAAATCGCTGAGCTCGTCGCGCCCAAACCCGTGAAGGCCTATATGTAAGTCGACATCTACGTGCTCCTGGGCGCTGATCCGGTCGACGGCTGATTGCACAAGCTCGGCTCGCAGGGTTGAGAGCACCACCGAAACTCTTGGTTTCACGCGCTCGTACCCATCGCGATCAGCAACGAAGAGGGCCCGGAATTGTGTCAGAGCGACGTGTGCGAGTTCGATATGAGACTTGATCAGCAGGTCCTCGAGTATTAGGTGCGGGCCGAGAAGCGATCGGCCAGTGGTAGCGCGCTGGCCGTCGCAATGACCGAACACGACCGGCCGACCGGACAAGAGCACAGGCACGATGAACCGCAGCCACCTGCTTATCTGCTGTTCGGCAGGCTCCTGGCATATGACGATGCGTGCGTCACTAACTAGTTCGTGGCTCTTGGCGTCCCATGAGTCGCGGAGCTCAAGATCGACATATTGTGAAGTAGCCGTGTCGCTCGGCTTGAAGGTGCGAAATAGCTGTCGCCGGGTGCGGTACCGATCGAGCCGACCCGCGATCCCACTCCGGATAGCGGGAAGCCCTGAGTAGCGGCAAAGATCGTCGAAGTCTTGATCAGCTCTGCGACGAAGCGCTACCAAATCTCGGTGCCGTAATTCTGGTTTGTCTGCCTCACCGGATCCCATCAGTCGTAGCCGTATCCGATGGATTCCGGGGACTACAGCGACAAACTGTTGAGGACCTCGGCGAACGCGACGAACCGCTGGGCGAATCGCACGTCGGAAAAGCCCCAGCACTTCCCGGTTGCGTCGGCGAACAAACCATTGGGCCTTTTTGATTCTGCCAACGATTCGCCAGCGCACCCCTCGGTAAATCCAGATCGCCTTGTGTGTTAGGCCTATTACCCGCCACCGGACTCCCCGGTACAGCCAGCCGATTGACCGACGTAGGGGAGTGAGGTCCGACACGGGGTCAGACCCCTTGCTACTTTCGCTCGGGTCCCGCCACTCCGAACGCAGGCTCACGGCAGTGGCATCCCTACCAACGCGACACGTCGGCCTCTAGGTGACGAAAGCATCACAGATCGGTCAGGGTCTCGGTTGGGCCAAACGGTATCGATCTTTGGTTGGTTGCTCACGCCTTCCAGGATTAAGAAGCCGAGAGCATTTACACGGTCGGTTATCGACGTGCGAGAAGCTTGTTTCGCGATGTACTCGTTGAGCTGTTCGTCGACGCTTCGGCCCGAGTCGTCCTCGACGAAACCGCTGGAGAAACCTGCGACCTTGCAGTCTGAGTACCAAGCAGCTTGTGGGACTCGGGTGGTGAATAGACGGCATTCCTCGCCGAGCAGGTCGTTGGCTAAGACCGACGCAACCCGAACTTGTTCGAAACCTTGCAACCGATTGTGCATATTGGATACGCCGATGAAGGTGCGACTTCCAACGATCAAATAGACCAACGAAACGGCGACAATCAGAAGCCCTTGCGAGGAGCTTGTTCGATTCCGAGTGGCTTCATCGCTGGCTGACCGACGCGACGGTCGGTCGCTCTCCACTGCGACCCAGTACCCCCAAGCTAACATCGCTGCGCCGATTGCGAATTCTGGAGCTAAGTAAGTCGTGACGAACTGGCGGACAGTCAAGCCATAGAGAAGTACGGGCGTTAGCGAGATCGCTATGACCATGGCGAGTGCCACGATTCGCCGATAAATGAGCAAACGGACCACGACCATGATGGCGAGGAGGGTGAAGATTGCGGCGTAGGACCAGCCCCAGAACGCTCCGTTGAATCCATAGTCGACCGGTCCGGGAGCCAGAATGGTCTTAAGGTCATGGACCCAGTTTGAACTCGCATTGCCGACTTCTGTGATCCGCGCCTGCTTTGCGCCTATCGGCGAGGCGTAGCGAGTGAGGAGTTGCGAGGTCAACAGATATCCGACCACAACCACTGACGTAGCTCCGGCAGCCACGAACGAGACGAGCTGTCGAGGGTCTTTGCTGCGGGTGTATCTCCACAGTACTGCTAGCCCGATAATACCAAGCGGAGCGACGACGAACATGACCGCTCCAAACCGCACGGTCGTAGCGATGCCGAGGCTTATGGGCACCATGAACAACGGACTCGAGGTTTCGTTCGTGTACGAACGCAAAGCGAAATAGACCGCTAGCACGCTGAAGAAGGCGCCAGGGTGGTCAGCGAATGCCAACGTGGAGGTTGCGAGGAACCCCGGACAAGCGATCGTGATAGCGATGGCGGATGTGCCTACCCTGGGCTTGTTGAATAGGTCGAGCGTGGCAGCAATGACGGCGAGGAGTCCGACCGAAAAGATGACAACGACTCCTCGTGCAACGAAATCTGATATTCCGGCAACTTCGAAGGCGAGTCCAAGGAATGCTGGGAATCCGGGCGCTCGAAGATCGCTCCAATAGCCGCTGCTGATGGTTGACCAGTCGAAGTTTGTGAGCGCAAGGTCCTTAGCGCGAGCGGCGTAGACCGCCTCGTCCCAGCCGAGTGGGCTTTGCTCTCGCAAGACCACCATTGAGACGACCATCGAAACGATAAGCGCGCCTAAGCGACTAGTACGTCGGTCCAACCGGTCGCCAAGCGCTAGTTCAGAGTTCATAGCGGGCGTACTCTACTTCAGGTCGGATTTCTTGCCGCGCCGACGGCGCTAATCACTCCCCAGGTATTGGGTTAGTTGTCAAACTCGGCCTTGGCGTCGACCAGCGACTCGAAGAGGTACTGGCCAAACGATCGGTCGCAGATGATGCGGTAGGACCGCACTCCGTCGACGTCGTCGCGGATGACATCACACCCAACCGAGGCGACCGTGCCGCCAACGATGGCACCGTCAGGCATCATCGAATCGGTGATATCGGCGCTCATCAGCTTGCCGAGCGCGTTGGCGGCGTTGGCCCCGGTTAGTCGGAACATGAGCCGGCTGTGGGTGATGTCGACTGTGCTGGCATAGCCGGCGAGGTCAAGGCCGTCCACGGTCGACGCAACGGCATCGGCGGATCCGAAGATCATCCACTCTTCGGGGCGAGTGTGCGCCACAAACACCTCGCCTCGGTGCTCTGACGATGCGAACGACAGCCCTAGTGCCGTTGCGGCCGCGGTACCGTCGGCGGCGCGAACGCTGGCCTTATGGGTCGACGACTCGTCGCCAACGGTTACTGCACCCTGACCGGCCCCTTTGGGGGCGTTGGTGACAGGACTTTCAAAGGTGAGCTCAGCCACGGAGTCGTTCTCCTTCGGGATCGAAGTGGGCGTGATGTTGCATCACATTGGCGGTGATGCGTTCGCCGTTTACCAACAGGACGGTAAGAACCGCGCCCGCTTCGGCGAATTCCTGGGAGACCTGAGCTAGGCAGATCGAGCGTTCCAGCGTGGGGGAGTAGCGCGATGACGTGATGCGTCCCACTATCTCCTTGGTGCCGGCCCGCAGGATCTGACAGGCCTCCTCTGGTACGACCTTGGGGTCGGTTGGTTGAACCGCCACAATCATTGGGTAGTCGTGGTCGAGTGACGCCGCGACCTCGGGCAGTCCGGCAAAGTCGTCCTTGTCGAGCTTCAGCAACGGGATCACCCCTGCCGTTGGAGCCTTGGAGAGACCGTCGGTGTCTTGGCCAACGATGAAGTGGCCCTTCTCGAGACGCATGACCCGCTGGGCTTCGAGACCAAACGGGGCGACACCCAAGTCGCTTCCTTGCTCGAGCAGAGCGTTCCAGACGTGCAAGCCGTACGCCGAAGGGACGTGGATCTCGAAGGACAACTCGCCGGTGAAACCGATCCGCCAGACGATGCAGTTCTCGACTCCGGCGATGGTCCCGGTGCGAACCTGCATGTATTTGAAGGTCTCGGGATCGAGGTCGATGTCTTCGACCAGACGGCCGAGCAGCTCACGAGATTTTGGTCCGGCGACATTGATCGAGGTCAGACCGGTGGTGAGCGGCGTGCAATGAACTTCCCATTCGGGATGTTCGGTCTGGAGCCACATTTCGACCCAGTTCCAAATCGTGCCGGCCCCCGAGGACGTTGTGGTCATCAAGTAGTGCTCTTCACCCAAGCGGGCAGTGACTCCGTCGTCGAGGACGACACCGTCCTCGGCACACATGATGCCGTAACGCACGCCACCAATTGGTAGCTGCATCCACTTGTTGGTGTAGAGCTGGCTCAGCAGCTTCGGGACATCGGGCCCTTGAAGGTCGAGCTTGCCCAGCGGCGTGACGTCGGTGATCCCGACGTTGGTACGGGTGTTGCGAACCTCGCCCTGCGGGTCGCCGTAGTGCTCCGGGCGGACCCATTGGCCGGCCAGGATCGGGGTATAACCGTTGGCCTCGTGCCACGGCTGGATCGACGAAACTCGAACCGGTTCGTAGACGCGACCGCCGAGCGCGCCGAGCGAGATCGGAGCGTACGGCGGGCGCCACACGGTGGTGCCGACCTCTTCGATGGTCTCGCCGCGGGCCTCGGCCAATACGGCGACGGTGTTTACCGTTTCGAGCTTGCCTTGCGATGGGCCCATGGTGGCGGTGGTGAACCGCTTTAGGAGTTCGACCGAGTCGAAGCCTTCGGCCGAAGCGCCGAACAGATCCTTGGACGAGACGTCTTCGGAGAAATCGACAAGCCCGTGAGTTGACGAGCGGTAGAGCTCTGGATGAGGGGCTCGGGCCAGCGCGGTGCGGTTATCGGCCGCGAATGGGGGCTCGTCGCCCGACACGGCTTCGGCACGCGACGTGGCTGCTTGCATCCGGTGGCGTACCGCAAGCGCTCTCGCGGCGGCGAGTTGGCCGGTCGCGGTGCCGTGGGCGACGATTTTGTCACGGGTGCCGTCACCGGTCATGCCTCCGGTTGCCAACACGTTCTCGGGCGGTGCGGCCGGGAAGAACCGAGCCGCGCTCGAGTCGTATACCGGTCGATCGCCCGCCATGTTGAGCAGCGATGTGGGGGCGGTCCATCCAACGGCGGTCACAAGAAGATCGCAATCGACGGTCGACCCGTCGCTGCACTCGACCTTTTTGATCTGGCTCGACGAACCAGACGCCGACTTCACGGTGTCGCCAGCGCGGCCGTCGACAACCTTGGCAATTTCGACCCCGGCGCGCCGCAAGTCTTCGACGGCTGCGTCACCTGATTCGTTGGCGGTGAACACCACGGCCTTGTTGCCGGGTTTGACGCCGTACATGTTGATCAGACGCCTAACCGCGCCCGACGTCATGTTTCCGGGAATGTCGTTGCCTTCGAATACGTACGGTCGTTCGATGAGGCCAGCGGCCACGACGAGCACCTTGGCCCGGGCTTTGATGAGCCGTTCCTCGGCGATCGGGTGGCTGCGTTGAGAGATGCCCAACCAGTTGTCCTCGTAGCGACCGGTGACAGTGGAGTTCACGAGAATTTCTACGCCAGCCGCTTCGGCCTCGGTCCGCAGACTGCCCGCGGCGGCGCGATCGTCGTCGGACCCCCAGAGCAAGTGGCCACCGGTGTCGTACTCGTGTTCAACCAGAAGAACCGAAGCTCCGCCGTTGGCGGCTGCGGTGGCGGCGGCCAGTCCGGCCGGGCCGCCGCCGGCGACAACAACGTCGGGATGGGTGTAGCGCTTGTCGAAGTAACCGTGAGGCGTGGTTAGATCGACTTTGCCACCGGGAGCAAACCCCGACAGAACCTTGGCGTAGGTCTTACGCAGCCCCGCCGGCTTCATGAACGTCTTGTAGTAGAAGCCTGCGGTGAGGAAACGACCAAACAGTCCGTTTACGGCCTTGATGTCGAACTTGACCGACGGCCATGCGTTCTGAGCGCTGACGGCCATTCCTTCTTTCACCTTGCGATGACCGGCGCGAACGTTGGGTTCGTTGCCGACTTGCACAGTGATGTTCGGATCCCAGAAGTCGTGGGTGAGCACGCCTCGGGGACGGTGATATTTGAGCGAACGAGAAAAAAGACTCTCGCCGTTGGCCAGAAGCGCCGACGCAATGGTGTCGCCTTCGAAGCCTTTCATCTTCTTGCCGTTCCAGGTGAAGCTGACGGTCTTTGACCGGTCGATCACTTCGCCCGAAGAGGCGGGCAGTCGGTTGCTCATGAGGCTCCTCCGGCGGTTTTGCGGCCCGGTAGGGGCGGGTTGCGTAATTCTCCGGTCAGGGTGTGGCGCTCGAGCTGGAAGTGCTTACGGCAACCAGACGAGCAGTACCAGCCTTCGCGTAACCACCCGGAGGGGTTTTCACGTAGGTATAGGTACGTCCGCCACTCGGCGAGACTGGCGTCCTTGGGATCGGGGCGAGAAACCGCCTCGCCGCGGTAGGACATGTCGGCCGCGTTGCGCGGACCGCAGTTGGGGCATGGAACGAGAAGCATCAGTTCGTCTCCTAGTGGCCGACGGCCGCGGCGCCCTTTTCGCCGACCAAGACGCCTTCGGTGAAGCGCTTTAGGTCGAACGGAGCGATGAGTTCGGGCAGGTTGTTGTTGGCAATGGAGGCCGCCATTTGCTCTCCGGATACAGGACCGGCTTTGAAGCCGTAGGTGCCCCAGCCAACATCGACGAAGTATCCGTCGACTTGGGTCGGGCCCATCACTGGCGAATAGTCGGGGGTCATGTCGCAAAGACCGGCCCATTGTCGCATCAGCCTCATCTTGGAGATATTGGGCATCAGTTCGAGCACGTGGCCGGCCAGTTCTTCGGTGAACTGGAGGGTGCCGCGCATGTCGTAGGTGGCAACGGGGTCAACCGAAGCACCAAAGACCAGTTCGCCACGATCGGTTTGGCTCACGTAAACGTGCAGCGAGCCCGACACGACCACCGTGGGCAGGAACGTCTTGGTTGGTTCGGTTACCGCGGCCTGAAGCGGATGGGTTGTGATGGGCAAGGGAACGCCGGCCATGTTCGACAGCTGTGAAGCCCAGCCCGCGGTGCAGTTGACCACGACCGGAGCCGAAATGTCGCCTCGGTTGGTGCGAACACCGGTGACCTTGCCGCCACCGCCCTTGCCTTCGGGGCCATCGCCGCCCTCACACAAAATGTCGAGCACCTCGGTCTTTTGATGCATGTCGACGCCGTAAGCGTCGGCGGCGCGCGCGTACCCCCAGACCACCGCGTCGTGGCGGATTGTGCCTCCGGGCGGGTGGTACAGCGCCCCCAGGATTGGGTACCTGGTGTTGCCCGAGACATCGAGACTGGGGGCTTCTTTCTTGACCTCTTCGGGGGTGATGACCGACGAGTCGATGTTTTGAAGTTTGTTGACCTCGGCACGCCAGTTCATGGTGCGTAGGGCGCTGTCGGTATGAGCCAAGGTCATGTGGCCGCGCTCTGAGAACATCACGTTGATGTTGAGGTCGCTCGACATCGAGTTGTAGAGCGAGAGCGAACGGTCATAAAACGCCACGCCTTCGGGCGTGAGGTAGTTGGACCGCACGATGGCGGTGTTTCGACCCGAACCACCCGAACCCAGATAGGCCTTGTCGACAATGGCGACATTGGTGATGCCGTGGTTGCTGGCAAGGTAGTAGGCGGTGGCCAAACCGTGGACACCCCCGCCGATGATGACGACGTCGTAGGTGTCTTTCCATGCTGGCTCTCGCCATACCCGAGGCCAAGACTCTTTCTTGAGACCTTTCAAAAAGAGTCCAGCCGCGCTGTAACGCGCCGGTTTCTTGTGTTTGCCCATGGGAGTAGTTTGACCCAGGCTTCTATCCGTAAGAAGTATCTATTACGAACCTATTGATAGTCTGTTCTTATGAATCGCCGTCCGGTCTCGACCGCGCCGATCTCCTTGAGTCTGCGAAAGCTCCGCTATTTCGTGGCGGTGGCCGAGGAGCTGCACTTTGGCCGCGCTGCCGGGCGTTTGCACATTGCTCAACCCGCCCTGAGCCAGCAAATCCGCCTTCTGGAAACCGAACTCGATACGCCGTTGTTTGAAAGAACCACCCGGCGAGTCTCCTTGACCGCGGCCGGAACGGTTTTGCTCGATCAAGCTCGCCGCTTGTTGGTTTCTGCTGATGGCGTCGAGCGGGCCGCTCGAGAACTGCGAGACGGCGAGCGGGGCATTCTTCGGCTCGGGTTTGTCGACTCGACGGCCTACGAGATGGTGCCGAGGTTTCTTCGCCGGTTCCGGGAATTGCGGCCCAATATCGATTTCGAGCTGCATTCGATGTCGTCTGACGAGCAATACGTCGCCCTCCGTGACGGCACCATCGACTTGGGCATCAGTCGGACCGCTGGCGCGGCCGGCGATCTCGATCGGTGGTTGTTGGGTTCTGAGCCCTTTGTGCTGGCTGTGGGTTCGACCCACCCATTTGCCGATCGACAATCGGTCGAGCTTCGGGAGTTGGGTTCGGAATCGTTCATCGGGTTCGACAAGGAAGTCTCGCCAACCCTTCACGCCGAGATGCGGCTGCTACTCGCCGCCGCTGGGGTCAGACTCGAGCTGGCGATGCAAGCAACCGAGTACACAACAATTCTGGGACTGGTGGCAGCCGGCGTTGGCATTTCGATGGTGCCGTCGAGCGTTCGTACATTTCGCCCGCCCGGCCTCCGATTCATCGACATTGCCGACGAGGACGCACGTGTCGATCTGGTTCTGCTCTCACGCCCTGCGGCGCCGCTGGCGACGGTGCAAGCGGCGATCAAGGTGTTGACCGAACTCACAGTGCCCGAACTCGACCTGGAGACATAGATGAGCCGCAACGAGGGGATCGACTCAGTTGGTCTCGACGGGTGACTAAGCCGCTTGATCCGAACCGTTCGGTGTGGACCGAACTGCGGCGCTTGGTGCCCAGTATCTACCTTCCCATGGGGATGGTCACGCTCGGGATGGGCATTGTGTTGCCGGTCATTCCTTTGTATCTCGAAGACGCAGGCCTGAGTCTGTCGATGGTTGGAGCGGTACTAGCCGCAGCCGGCATCGGGGCAGCAGTCGGTGCAATACCGGCCAGTTCTTACGCCGAGCGGCGAGACAACGACGAACTTCTCATGATCTCGATTGTGGTGGTGGCCGTCACCACGGCCCTGGTCGGGATCACCGAAGCGGCGATGGCCTTGCTGGTCCTGCGGGCCATGAGCGGGTTCGGTTTCGGCGCCATCGGCCAATCCCGCCAACTGTTCATTGCTCGGTCAGTGCCGATCCATTTCCGAGGACGCGCCAGCTCAGTGCTCGGCGGGACCCACCGGTTTGCTTTGGTAATGGGACCCCTGATCGGCGGCGCGGTGGCCGAGACCTGGAACTACGAATCGGTCTTTGTCCTTGCCGGCGTAGTCACCGCGATCGGCCTGGTCTGGGGGGTGCTTCCCGGCGGCCGCGAGAATCGGGCCGGAAAGGAGATTCCGCCTCCCGCCAGACTCGGGGTCACTTTTCGTAAACACCGACGGTTGTTGCTTCGAGGCGGCACCGGCCCGCTGCTGGTGATGGCTGGTCGAGAAGGTCGTTACGTAGTTGTCCCTCTGGTCGGCGACCGTCTCGGCCTTTCGGCCGGTGAGATTGGTTCGCTGGTTGCCCTCGGCACCGCGGTCGACTTTGTGCTGTTCCCGTTTGCGGGATGGGTGATGGATCGTTTTGGTCGGCTCAACGCGGTAGTGCCGGCGTTCTCGATAATGGCGATGGGCATGATCATGTTGGGTTTGGCGCACACCACCACCCAAGTAGCGATGGCCAGCGTGCTGATTGGCGGAGGGAACGCTCTTACGGCCGGCTCCGTGATCACCCTCGGGACCGATCTCGCTCCCGACGATGCCCCGGGACCGTTTCTGGCCGGCTACAACGTGCTGGCCAATAGCGGCCTGTTTATTGGGCCGCTCGTTGTGGGGTGGGTTGCCGACGCCGCCGGACTCGACGTATCGGCGTTTGTGCTCGCGGCGATGCTTCTTGGCGGGGTGGCATGGATTGCGCTGGTGGTCGGCGAGACCCGTCACGGCCCCAACAAGGTCAGCGGCCTAGCTGAGTGATGGCGATATAGCCGTCAGCGACGGAAGGGGCGGCGGGGATTGCCCCAGGCGGTCTGGACGAGCCTATGCAGCGGTACCGACCCGGACCCACGGCCCGACAACGCGCTGAAGGGTCCGGTGTGGAAGTTTCCCAAGTCGCACCGTCGGCGCGTTGAGCAAGTTCTTGCGGGTGGCCTTGGAAGGCGGCGCGCCCTTCGAGAAGTACCACGGCCCTGTCGCACAAGGCCGCCAGTTCGTCAGCGTGATGGGTGGCCACGACGACCGTTGCGGACTGGGCCAACTCCGCTATCAGCGTGGCGATCCGGCCCCGGAACTCGGCGTCGAGCGATGTCAGCGGTTCGTCGAGCACCAGCAGGTCAGGTCCACCCAACAGGGCTTGGGCGATCCCGAGTCGTCGCTGCATGCCACCACTGAGCGAACGGATCCGGCTGGTGCCTTTGCCTTCGAGTCCGACCTGTTGGAGGGTCCAGTGGATCCAACGATTCCGGAGTCTCGTCGGACCGATTTCTTTGAGGGCGCCCACGTAGTTGAGATATTCGTGCACCCGCATCCGTCCCGGAAGCCCCGAGTCCTGTGCCAAATAGCCGAGTCGTCGACGGATCGCCGTTCGTTCGATGCCGTCGGTGGGATCGAGTCCGTCGACTCTGATCGTGCCGCGCGTCGGGCTGGTGACGGTGGCCAGCAAACGTAAGAGGGTGCTCTTGCCAGAACCATTCGGCCCAAGGATCGCGGTGGCGCCCCGACTCATCGACAAATGGTCGAGATCAAGAACGTTCTTGGGGCCGAAATCGTGACCAATCTCGCGGGACACCAAGTGCGGGCCGTTCATGGGTAGACGCTCAGGTGGTCGAGGCGGCGGCGCCGACGGCCAAACGCAACTGCGCCCGCAATGGCGACCGCCGCCGAACCAATCTGCACGGCGGCGCCGAATGCGCCGGCGGTGTCGGTCGCGTTGGTTAGCGCCATCACCAGAATCAACCAGCCGCTCGCCACCGCACCCGCCGCGACCCGTGGATCGAATCGGGTTGATAGGGCCAGGCTCAGCGAGGTGACCGCGAGCGCCGGCAACAGCCAGGCCAAACGGTAGTAGCCGCCAGAGCCCACGAACGCTGAGCCGACCAACATGATGGCGCTGCTGGCCGCGACGACGGTCAGGCCGCGGACGAGGAACAGACGGAAACCATCGGTCGGTGCGGCGACGGCAGTTTCGTGGGTGGGATCGACCGCCGGCCCAAATGCCATTGCGACGCCGAGCAGAGGGATCAGTGGGGCAATGGTGAGAAAAGCGGCAATTCGATCAATGTCTACGGCGTTGCTGGTGTTGGCGGCATTGACCGCGAACAAGATGGCAAGACTGACCGAGCCGAGCCACGAGAACCTGAGCGCTGGTGTGGCCGTTATGAGCGGGATCGTGCGGTCGTCGACGCCCAGTCGGGCCAACAATCGAGCCAGTCGGCTCGGGCGAGGCGCATCGAGTTCGGCCTCGATCGCCGCAAAGTTGAGCTCGGTGCGCTCGGGTTGGTTCGTCTGGTCGCGGCCGGCGAGGAAACGAGGGCGTCGACCGGCTCTGGTCAACGCTGTTTCGAGGCCGGTTACCGGGGTGTTCATCGCAGAACCTCCTGCAGATTTGAGCGGGCCCGACTCAGCCGGCTTTTTACGGTTCCGGTTGGGACGCCCAGTAGCATGGCGGCCTCGCGGTTGGTGAGCCCGTCGAGGGCGGTTAGGGCCATCACAACTTGAAGCTCGTGGTCGAGGGACGCGAACGCGGCGCCGAGATCGGTGTGCCCGAGGGCCAACGGGACCTCGAAGGAAAGTACGTCGACCAGTAGCTCCGGGTCGTCGACAGGTTGAGGCGGTGGTCGTTTGCGTAGCTGATCGATGAGACGCCGGATCGCTATCGTCCAGATCCATGCTCCGACTTCGCCGGTCGGTCGGTAAGTCTTGGCTTGGTTCCAGACGGCGAGAAACGTGTCCTGAACTGCGGAATCGACCATGTCGGCGTCGCGGCAGCGCCGGTGCAAACGCGTTGTGACCCAACCAACGTGGCGGTCGTACAGCTCTTTGAGCGCGTCGCGGTCTTTTTGTGCGACCCGCCGAACAAGTTCGGCATCGTCGGGCGAGATAGAAGCCTCTTGGGAGGCAGGATCGATGCCCACGACCGTCATGTTAGAAAGCAACCACCTTGCGGCGCCGGAACGGCACGAATCGCTTCAGCGCGGCGATTCGATTCCGCCACTCGGGCGGGAAGGGGTAGCGGCGGCGAATGTCGGGTCGAAATGGGAAAAGCATCTGGCCAGGAATATGGGTCGGGATTGGTTCGCGGCAGCCGTAAACCTCGGGTCGCCGGTCCTTGGGCATGAAGTAGGTTCCCCAGATCATGTCCCAGACCGGCAGGAAGACCGAGTAGTTGGTGTGGATCGAGTCGGGGTAGTCGGCGTGGTGCCAGTGGTGAAACTCGGGGGTCATCACGATGCGGTGAAGCGGCCTAAACCGCCACCGGACGTTGGCGTGGGCCATTAGCCCGAGGACCGCTTGGATAACGGCGAGCGCCCCCACCACCTCGATCTGAAATCCTGCTGCCGCCAAGAAAACAACCGGGACAACGATGATCGCGCCGTCGAAGGGATGGGCGCGGATTCCGCTGATCCAATCCATCTTTGCCGAGGAGTGGTGAATCGAGTGGAACCGCCAGAAAAAGCCGATCTCGTGGCTCAATCGGTGAGTCCAGTAGATCAAAATGTCGAGCAGGACTGCTGCTTCGGTCGCGACCAACCATCCTGGTTGCGACGTCACAATTGGTCTCAACAGCAAGGCCGGAAGCCAGATCGGGAAGGCCACCAGGGCGATCACAATCCCAAGGACAATGCCGGCAATGTTTAGGACGGGCGAGATGAGGGCGTAGGTCAGATCGGTGCGTAGTCCCGGTCGGCGAATGGGCTGGTCGTGGCGACGAAACAGCTTCTCGAACGGGGTGATGATCACGAACAGAGCGACGATCCCGCCGGCCCCTTCGAGCCCGAATGCCAGCCCAACCGGTATGACCACGAGCAACGCGAGGATGTGGATCCAGCGAACCACTGTCCATGCCGCTCGCCGCGGCGAACGGCGACGGCCTGGTCGGGGTGGCGGTGGCGGTGGCGGCGGGGGAAGCGTCGAGACGGGTTCGGTCGAGGTGGGTGACATGGAGACCTCCTTGTCACCTTTATCGAGTCTCGGTCCTCGAACGGTTCACGATTTCTCGCAAAGTTTCCAGGTCTCGACCCGTTAGCCCAAGGCGGTCGCCAGTCTGGCCAGGAACGCCGCAGCTTGGCCCCGGGTGACGGGCGTGTCGGGATCAAAGGTCGTCGCCGAGGTCCCGGTCGTGACCTTGACCGATGCCGCCCAGCCCACCGGTCCGGACTGCCAGTCGGCGGTCAGGTCACCGAATTGTGCGGCGCTGCCAACCGCCGGTCGATCGACGAGTCTCCACAGGAAAGTGACCAGTTGGGCGCGAGTGGCCAGACGGTTCGGCCCGAAGTTCCCGCCGCCGACTCCGGTTGTGATGGTGTTCTCGGCCATCCACCTAACGGCATCGGTGTAGTACTCCCAATTCCCGACGTCGTTGAATCGGGGGGCGGTGCGAGACGGTGCCGGAGACCCGGCCAGCCGCCAAATGAACGTGGCGGCCTGAGCCCTCGTGATGAGCCCGTTGGGGTCGAACTGGGTTGCATTTATGCCCGTGGTGATGCCGTTGGCCACGAGCCATGCCACCGGGAGTTGCTGCCAAGATTCGACGACATCAGCAAACCGTTGTGATCGCAACGTGGCGGCCGACCAGCAGGTTGGCGTCCACGCGCCGTAGGTCGAGCTCGGACACACCGCAGCCATGGATGACTGGTTGGCGCTGGAGCCAGAACTGGTGCTGCCGGGGATCCAGTCGGTGTCGAGGACACAGGTTGTGTAGTTGAACGGAGCAAGCGCGTTTCCGTTGGACGTGACATTGGCAACGCTGACGTCGTAGCACTCGTCGCCGTTGGCTGGTTCGGGGAACCGAGCCGATCCGTTGTCACCGTTGACGGCCCACACGATTGATGCTTCGGGCGCGATCAACCCGTTGCCGTTCGCTTGGATGCGATCGAGCACCTTGACGGCGACCGGACCCTGGTCGCTGGTGACGCTTACCGTTGCCGCCGAGAAGTTCGCTCTGGCGAGCGAGAATGACCATCTCCCCCAAACTGTTTGGGCGGGGACGTAGCCCGATGGCGGCCAGGCCACAAAACCGGTTGTTTCGCGAACGGTCGGCCGGGTGGACCACAGGTTCGAGTCGAAGACGTGCAAGACGTTGGATGGCGAGTTCCCGGCCGCCGAAGGGATATCGCCGCTGCCGATCTCGCGAAGTTGGGGATAGAGCATGGTGCGGCGATGCCCAACCCGAGTGTTGCTGGCACCGCTGTCTTGCATGTACGCATCCATGGCCCGCAGACCGTTGACCCCCAAGCCGATGTTGCTGTTGCCCGCCGCGTTCGCCCCCACGGAGTCGTAGCAAGCCCAGTTGGACGGCGGCGAGTGCGACAGGTTTCCTTGGGCGGCCATGATCAATGCGCCGGCCTGGCTGGCGGTGGTGTAGCTCGCTGATTCGGTGACTGTGTCGAGCCCGGCCATGCGTCGGTACCAGTTGACTCTTTGAGTGATGCTGGCCCGAAAGGCTGCCGATGTGGTTCCCGCGACGCAAGACCCAACATCGCCGGTGAATCCAATAGCTGGCTCGGTTCGGGAGAACTCCAGATCCCACGCCGCCAGGACTGCGCCGCGGTCTGACGTGTCGATCCAAGGTGAAGACGCACCCGCGTTGGCGGTCGTCGCGGGGATCGCCGCTAGTCCGGACGTGGCTACGCACGCGACGACGAATGACACAAACCTGGACCCACGAACCATTCGGTTGTCTTCGTCGCTCTTGATCCGAGCCTTGAAGCGGTTTCGGCTCGTTGAGTCGTTTGGCCTACGGTGCAGAGTAAATCGACTCACTGCCTGGAGGTGTCCCGTGGCTGAAATCGAAGTTGAGCCGATCGCCGGTCTTCTCGGCGCGGTGGTCAAAGGCCTCGATCCGAGCCGTGTCGATGCGGGTGTTGCTGCCTCGCTATCCCAAGCGTTGAGCGATCACCATGTGCTGTTTGTGCCCGGGCTTGATCCCACGCTGGTCGGGCTTCGAGATCTGGGCGCGGCCTTGGGCGAACTCGACACGCATCCGTTCCTGTCGCCGGTCGACCCTGCCATCCCCGAAGTGATCGCCCTCGACAGTTCCGACACGCCAAAAGCCGACGTGTGGCACACCGACGCAACCTTCAAACAACACCCACCCGTCGCCGCGCTTCTCCATATGGTCGACTGTCCGCCTTTCGGAGGCGACACCATGTGGATCAACTGCCACGCGGTGTACGAGTCGCTGTCGCCCGCAATGCAAGACTTCCTCTTGAGCCTCAGTTGCATCCACGACGACGGGGGTCAGGGATCGCACACTGCTGAGCATCCCGTAGTGCGCCGTCATCCCCAAACGGGCCACGCGGCGTTGTACGTGCACAAACAGTTTTCGCGACGGATTCCCCAGCTTTCGCGGCCCGAGTCTCAAGCGTTGTTGACGTTTCTGTTTCGTTGGCAGGAGCAGGTCAAGTTCTCGTGTCGGTGGCGGTGGAGCCCCGGCGATGTCGCGTTGTGGGACGAGCGAGTAACACTTCATGCGGTGGTTGACGACACCGACGACCGTCGGGTGCTGCGTCGAGCAACGGTGATAGGCGACGATCCGGCGGCCTTTGCACCCGAGCGCGTAGGTGATCACTATGTGACATCCAAGACGGCGTCCAGCGGCTTCTATGGCACGGGGCGTTATGAGTTCTGACGCGGCGTTGTCTCCTCTCGATCAGCAAGGCCTCGACGCGGCGATCGCCGAAGCCCGGGCCGGGCTCGCCGAGGGCGGCATCCCTATCGGATCGGCCCTGATGATCGACGGCGAGATCGTCGGTCGCGGTCACAATCGGCGGGTTCAGTCCGGCAGCGTGGTTCTTCACGCCGAGATGGATTGTCTCGAAAATGCCGGTCGCCTGCCAGCAAACGCGTACCGCCGCAGCACCCTCTACACCACGCTCTCGCCGTGCGATATGTGCACCGGCGCGGTGCTGCTTTATGGCATCCAACGGGTCGTCATAGGCGAGAGTCGGACTTTCCTGGGAGGCGAGGGTCAGCTGATCGAACGCGGCGTCGAGTTGATACACGCCAATGACGAGTCATGCATGGCGCTGATGGATGCGTTCGTTGCCGCCGAACCCGACCTCTGGAATGAGGACATCGGCGAGTAGTGCCTATCGGCTAGGGAATCAGCCCCGCTGCTCGGTATGCGTCGACGGCGAGATCGGGGTGGCCGGCGATGATCCCATCGGCACCGAGACCGATTGCTTCGACGTAGTACTCGCCAGTTTCTTGAGTGTCGGTGTTGTTGGGCCAAACCCAGATCTCCAGGCCTTCGGCATGGACCCGATCGACGATGCCCGGAGTTAGGACTTCGATCCCATCGAAGTCGGGCGGTACCTGGGCGACCAGGTCGGTGTCGGCAAAGGTTGCGGTCCCAAAGAACCAGTCGAGCATCTCGTTCACTGACGGACTCGTCGCCACGCCGGGGGCGAGCTCGCGGAAGGCCTGAATGACTTCGTCGTTGAACGAAACGACGATCACCGAGTCGGTTCGACCAAGAGCGGTTATCTGTTCGGCGAGGGCCTTGGCCCCTTCGATGGCCAAAGCGATGTCGTCGTTACCCTGCGCGTCGTTGGGGATCTTGATCTCGATGTCCAGGACATGGTCGGGAAACGCGGTCGCGATTGCCTCGAACGTTTCGACTTTGAAGTCGTCGGGTCCGTAGGTCGCCGGCGGTTCGCCATCTCCGGTACGAATGCCGCGGTACTCGTAGCGACTGGCGGGAAGGTCGTGGTTGGACCACTGGCTCGACCACCAGTAGGCGTTGTCGAGGGTTTGGATCTCGTCGAGGGAGAGGTCTCGCACCGGACCGGTTGTCTCGGTTGTGCGGTCGACAGTGTCGTCGTGTTGCACGATCAGCACGCCGTCGCCGGTGAGTTGCACGTCCATTTCGAGCACGTCGGCTCCCGCTTTGGCCGCCTCTCGAAACGCGAACATGGTCGAGTGTGGCCACGACTGGTCGCCGCCGGCATGACCAGCAATGACCGGTCGGTCCAGGGCCAAAAGATCGGTCACGGTCGACACCGCAGGGGCGGGGAACAACGTCGTGGTGGTCGTGGGAGCGGCAGTGGTGGTGGTCGACAGGGCTGTGGTGGTCGTCGACGAGGCCATGGTTGTCGTTGTCGTCGTGGCGTCGGCAACGATGGGGTCATCGGCGGCGCCGCACCCGGCAAGAGCGAATGCGACGGCGGCGAGTAGGCACGCTTTGAGAAAGAAGGCAGATGCGGGACGCATGAGGTGAGACGCTAACCGGCAGCGAAGGGCGGGCCGACGTTGACGGCAAGTCGGCGTGGCTAAGGTTGATCGTGAGGGGTGATTGTGAAGCAGTTCAAAAGCCAGTTCATCGAGTTCATGGTCCATTCCGAAGTCCTGACTTTCGGCGACTTCGTCACCAAGAGCGGGCGGCAAACACCGTTCTTCATCAATGCCGGCAAATACCGCACCGGTGCCCAACTGGGGCGGCTGGGCGAGTTCTATGCCGCGGCGATCGCCGAGCAGTGGCCCGATCGTATCGACACGCTGTTCGGCCCGGCCTACAAAGGAATCCCGCTCGTAGCGACGACGTCGATAGCCATGGCCGCGGCCGGGCGCGACGTCAGTTTTTGTTTCAATCGCAAGGAAGCCAAGGACCACGGCGAGGGCGGAGTGTTGGTGGGTGCTCCGCTTCGTGATGGGGACCGAGTCCTGATCGTCGAAGACGTCACCACCGCGGGCACTTCGATCCGCGAGACCGTTCCAATTCTGCAAGCAAGTGCCGCGGTCGAATTGGCGGGGCTGATCGTGTCGGTGGATCGTCAAGAGCGCGGGACCACAACGCAGTCGGCGCTGGCCGAGGTCGCAGAGCAATACGCCATGCCGGCAATGGCGATCGTGACTCTCGACGAGGTAGTCGGCCATCTGCACGGTCGTGAACTCGACGGGCGGGTAGTGCTCGACGACCACATTGCCAACCGCATCGACGCTTATCGAGCCGAGTACGGCGTATGACGTCGATCGACATCTCGGCCCCTGACGACTGGCACGTGCATCTGCGTGACGATCACATGCTGGGAGCGGCGGCGCCCTTTACCGCGGCTTGCTTTCGTCACGCGCTGGTAATGCCCAATCTGGTGCCGCCAATTACTTCGTCGGCGATGGCCCGCCAATATCGCGACCGGATTCTGGCCGCCACGGGGCCCAGTGCCAGATCCGATTTCCGGCCGTTGATGGGCGTCTACCTAAACGATTCGCTCGTGCTGGATGACCTGATCGAGGGGGTCGCCCAGGGGGAGATCTTCGCGGCCAAGTACTACCCCGCCGGGGCGACCACAAACTCCGAAGCCGGAGGCGCATCGCTGATCGGTTACCGGCCCATTCTCGAGGCGATGGCCGAGCACAACATTGCGCTGCTGGTCCACGCCGAATCGACCAATCCCGACATCGATATCTTCGATCGAGAAGCGGTCTTTCTCGAAGCCGAGTTGGCGACCGTGTGCGCTGCGCTTCCCGAGCTGCGTGTCACCGTCGAGCACATCTCGACGCGGGCGGGACTCGACTTCGTTCGTAGTCACAACAACGTGGCAGGGTCGATAACTCCACACCATCTCACCTGCGACCGAACCGACGTGCTGGCCAACGGGCTTCGCCCCGATCTCTACTGCAAGCCGGTTATCAACAGCCGTGACGAGAAGCTGGCTTTGGTCGAAGCGGCAACATCAGCAGACGCGTCGTTCTTTTATGGCACCGATTCGGCCCCCCACCCGCTAAGCCAAAAAGAGTCGTCCCAAGGCCGACCCGGAATCTTCAACGCTCCGTACGCCCTCGAGGTTGTGGCCGAACTGTTCTATGAACAAGGCAAGCTCGACTGTCTCGAACGGTTCGTGTCGTTCAACGGGGTTGATCACTACGGCCTGGCCCGAACCGATGCCAAAGTACGGTTGAACCGACACGACGACGGCAGTATCGAACGCCCATCAACGGTTCGGACCAGCGATGGCCACGAGGTGCGTATCTTCGGCGCAGAAGCAGCCCGGCTCTGGGAGTGGCGGGCGCTTGGATAGCGGCCGTTTGGTTCTCTGATGATCCCGCTGCGCGATCACAATCCCACCCAGCGCCCGCCGGTGCTTACCGTCATCGTGATCTTGATCTGTATCGCCGTGTTTGTGCTGGTGCAGCCCGACGCCAGTCGTAGTCTCGATATGCCTACCCAGGCCGAAACGATCGAAGACATCGAGTTCTCGTACCAGCGAGCCGCGATCCCGTGCGAGCTCACCCAGGGCCGGCCGCTCACGGCGAGAGAAATCGGTGCGACTCAAATCGACGGCAATGCCAATGCCTGCGACCACTCGGCGGCTGGTTCCGCAGTGTTCCCCGACAAGAATGTTTGGCTCGCCGTCGTGGTTTCGATGTTCCTGCACGGGAGTTGGCTGCACCTGGGCGGCAACATCTTGTTCTTGTGGATCTTTGGCAACAATGTCGAGGACCAGATGGGGCGGGCCGTCTACGCGCTCTTCTATTTGATAGCCGGTGTTGTGGCCACCGCGTCCTACGTGGTGGTGCAAGTCGACTCGACGGTGCCACTGATCGGCGCCAGCGGTGCTATCGCGGGCGTGATGGGCGCCTACCTCGTCTGGTATCCGTGGGCCCGCGTTCGCACGATCGTCCTGCTTGGGTTGTTGCCGCTTTGGCCTCGGCTACCCGCCGCGTTGCTGCTGGCGGTGTGGTTTGTCAGCCAGTTCTTCATCGCTCCCGACAGCGGGGTTGCCTGGATGGCCCACGTCGCCGGCTTTCTCTTCGGCGTGTTGGCCGGCCTAATTGCCAGAGGCGATCGGCAGTTCGCGCGCTCGCTGGCAACTCAGCGCCGCCGAGCCCTTGGGCGCTAGGTTGCGAGCATGGAGATTGACGAGGGGACTCAGGCCCGTCACGGCGATGATGTCGATCGCGGCGACGAGTGGGAACGGTTGCGATCGGTCTACCTGCACGACGACCGCCCGCCGTCGTCGGCTCAGGGTGTGCATCACCTGGCGTTGCTGTCCTCCGATGTCGAACGGACGATCGCCTTCTATCAAGACGTGCTCGAGTTTCCGTTGACCGAGCTGTTCGAGAACCGTGACTACCAGGGCAGCACCCATTTCTTTTTCGACATCGGCAACGGCAACCTCCTCGCCTTCTTCGACTTCCCTGGCCTCGACCTCGGCCCGTACGCCGAGGTCCTCGGCAGCATGCATCACCTGGCGATCTCGGTAGCACCCGATCGTCACGCCCGTTTGAAAGCCAACCTTGTCGCCGCGGGGATCGACATCGATTTTGAGTACGACACCTCGATCTATTTCTCCGGACCCGACGGCGAACGTCTCGAACTGATCGCCGATGCCCTCGGCACGATGTACGGCGACTCCGTTGCGTAATGATCAGCGGTGGGCCTGGCCGGTCCGTACGCTGCCCCGATGAAGCTTTCCCATGTGGCTCAAACCACCGAGTCCTCGGCGATCCGCGATCTACTCCGCCACGCCGACCGGCCAGGGGTGCTGTCGCTAGCCGGCGGACTCCCGTCGGCCGCGATGTTCCCCGTCGAAGCAATTCGCGACGCGGCCAACAGCGTGCTTGGCGCGGGCATTGGCCTTCAGTACGGTCTGTCCGAAGGCGATACTCGGCTCCGAAACTGGATTGTCGAGCAGCGGTCAACGATCGACCCCGATCTTGATATTTCGCGAGTTGTGGTAACAACCGGGTCCCAGCAAGCACTCGACTTGCTCGCTCGGGTTCTGATCGATCCTGGCGACGTCGTCGTGGTCGGCGATCCGTGTTATGTCGGTGCCCGGCAAGTGCTCGGTGCTGCTCAAGCAGATCTGGTCGGCGTTGCTGTTGATCACGACGGGCTGGTTGTCGACGATTTGGCCGACCGACTCGCCGCGGGCCTGCGGCCCAAGTTGGTTTATGTTGTTGCCAATTTCGACAATCCAAGCGGGGCGGTTCTGGCCGCCGAGCGCCGAGTCGAGTTGGTCGAACTGGCCGTCAACTACGACTTCTTGATAATCGAAGACGACCCCTACAGCGCGCTGCGTTACGAAGGCGAGGCGCTCAGCGAGATAGGGCCCGCGAGCCAGAGAGTCGTTCGGCTACGCACCGTCTCCAAGACCCTCGCCCCTGGCTTGCGGGTGGGTTGGCTGATTGCGCCGTCATGGGTTTCTGATGCTGTTGTGATTGCCAAACAGGCCGTAGATCTTCACACCTCGACGGTGTCACAAGCAATCGCGGCCGAACTTGTTACCCAACCCGAATTTCTCGACCGTCACATCGGCCAGCTCCGACCTTTTTATCGCCGTCAGCGCGACGCTCTGGCCGACGCCCTCGATGAGCAACTTCCTCAGGCGCAATTTCGACGACCAGATGGTGGGATGTTTGTATGGCTTCGCCTGGAGGGAATCGATAGCGCCGCGCTTTTGACTAAGGCTCTCGAGGTTGATGTTGCGTTTGTGCCCGGCTCGGCGTTCGCGGTTCAGCGAGATCTGAGCGACTATCTACGACTGAGTTTTGCGACAGTCGAAGCTTCGAAGATGACGGTGGCGGTTGCCCGGCTTGCCCAAGTGGTGCCAACGCCCTAGACCAGCCATGATGGCGGCCTACCACTCGGGGAGGCCCCAATGAACGTCGATCGTCTCGAAGCGCTGTTTGGACTCAACGGCAAACGAGCCGTTGTGACCGGAGGAAGCCGCGGCATTGGTTTCATGATTGCCGAAGGGCTGATCGATGCGGGCTGCGAGGTGGTCATTTCTGCCCGCAAGGCTGAACAGGTCGAGGCCGCCGCGGCAAAGCTGTCCGAGAAGGGATCATGCGTTGGAGTGGTTGCCGATCTCTCCACCGACGCCGGGATCGAGCATCTGTCCGCCGAAGTACGCGACCGGTGGGACTCCCTCGACATCTTGTTCAACAACGCCGGCGCCTCTTGGGGTGAGCCGATCGATTCGTTCTCGCCCGGAGGCTGGGACAAGGTAATGAACGTCAACGTCCGGGGCGTGTTTTTTCTCACCCAAAAGCTGCTGCCCCTGTTGCGGGTCGCCGGTTCGCCAGAAGCGCCGGCCCGAGTGGTCAACACCGGTTCGGTGAACGGGCTGACCCCGCCCGAGATGGACACTTTCTCCTACTCGTCATCCAAAGCTGCGGTGCACATGTTGACCCGCCACCTGGCCAAAGAACTGGCCAAGGACCACATCACGGTCAACGCCATTGCGCCGGGCCCGTTCGAGTCGCAAATGATGGCCTTTGCCCTCGGCGATCCCAATATCCGAGAAGCGATCGCTCACGACGTGCCGATGGGTCGCATCGGTGTGCCCGACGACATCGCCGGCGTCGCGATTTACCTGGCATCGGCCGCGGCTTCTTATGTGACAGGCGCGGTGATCCCGGTCGGCGGCGGGTTGTCGACCGTCAACAAATAGGCCTTCGCCTACAGATAGGTGCCGGTCTGCTCAGGCAACGAATCGGGCTTGCGGGGTTGGCGCTGACGGACTGACTGCAGCTCTTGAAGTTGCATGGCCGCGGCGGCTTGCTGCTGGGCCATCGATGCTTGGAGTCCTTGCAGCAGTCCCTGCATCCAACCGACCAGCTGCGCTTGGGCCACCCGGATTTCGGGCTCGGACGGTACGCCGTCGTCGTCACAGCAGGCCGCGAATTCGCTCAACTCATCCATGAGATCCGGCGATAGGACGGTGCCCAACTCCGCGACTGTCTCGTTGTGAATTCGAGCGAGCATTCGGCGGCTGTCTTCGTCGGTGGTGGCTTGGCGGACTTCGGCCATCAACGTCTGAATCATCGTGCCAAGGCGAATAAGTTTGGCGGGATCGCTTACCGATGACGCCTCGGGTGAAGGTTGGTCCTGATTACTCATGGCTTCAGGCTGCCACACCAAAGGTGAAAATCAGGTGAGAATCTGCCAGAACGCCGCGTCCGACGGCGATGGCCTGATAGCCAAAGGACCATGACATCATTCCCGCGCAGCCCTGGCCTCGGTCGGGTGCTGATCGCCGAAGATGATCGGCAGGTCCGCGAGTCGCTGGTTCGCGTCCTCGAGTTCGAAGGATACGAGGTCGTGGCGGTCAACGATGGGGCCGCTGCACTTGCGGAGTTTGATCGCCGCTCGCCCGATCTCGTGTTGCTCGACGTGATGATGCCGATGGTCGATGGTCTTGATGTCTGTCGGCGCTTACGGGCCCGCGGCGAACGTACCCCCGTATTGATATTGACGGCCCGCGTCGAGGTGTCGGACCGGGTCGCGGGCCTTGATGCCGGCGGCGACGACTACCTGCCCAAACCATTTGCTCTAGACGAACTGTTGGCCCGCATGAGGGCTTTGCTGCGGCGCACCGAGCCCGCCGAATCGGGTGGCCCCGTTGCGGTTGGCGATCTTGTCCTTGATGCCCAGCGTCGGATGGTCACGCGCAACGGTAGGGAGCTCGAGCTCACCAAGACCGAGTTCGATCTGCTCGAACTGTTGATGCACAACGAAGGCATCGTCTTGGAACGATCGACGATTTACGAACGCATCTGGGGCTACGACTTTGGCACCAGCTCAAAATCGTTGGACGTTTACATCGGTTATCTTCGCCGTAAGACCGAAGCTGATGGAGAGTCGCGGTTGGTCCACACTGTTCGTGGTGTGGGCTATGTGGTTCGGTCCAACTGATGAGTCTGCGGCTTCGGTTGGCGCTCTCGTTTGGGGTTGTGGTCGCGCTTGGCATCGGCGTCGCAAGCCTGGCCGCCTACGTTTCGACCGAACGGGCCTTGCAAAGCGAGATTGACGATTTCTTGGACGTGAGAGCCAAAGAGATCAACGAGGGCATTCGCCCGCAGCCTTTGGTCGGAGGACCCGACACCAATCCCCAACGGAGGCGTCGTGGCGGCGATACTCCTACCCCGCAACCGTCGGCGACAGATAACTCCGGCGACGTCAACCGGTTCATCGATATTTTCGCCTTCGACCCTGATGCGGTAATTCAGGCCATCGACGCCAGCGGGCGGGTCCTGGGAAGCCAGGGCGGTTCGCTCCCGGTGGCCAACGGTGACTTGGCGCTCGCCGCGCAACCAGGCGAGAACTGGTTACGTGATGTCGACATCGATGGGGTCGAGTATCGGATTCTCACGAGTCACCTCGACGGGGGTGGGGCGGTTCAGGTTGCCAGGGAGCTGACCGAGATCACGACGGTCTTGTCCACGCTGGGGCGAAGCTTGGCGGGCATTGGTCTGATCCTGTCTCTCGTCGCGGCGATCGTTGGTTGGGTTGTCGCCCGACGAACGACGCAGCCGTTGCGCCGGCTCACCGAGGCCGCCGCCACAATTGCCAGTACCCAAGATCTGGCTACGCCGATTCCGGCTGGTGGTAGCGACGAGGTTGGTCTCTTGGCCGACAGTCTCGACACGATGATCGAAGCTCTTGCCACCAGTCAAGAGCAGCAGCAACGCCTGGTGATGGACGCCAGCCACGAACTGCGAACGCCTCTCACCAGCATTCGCACCAACGTCGAACTGCTCGATCGCATTGGCGCCCTCGAACCAGGGCGGCGCCGCGAGATCACCGACGCGGTTGTCAACGAGATTGAAGAGCTTGCGGCGCTCGTGACCGAGTTGGTCGAACTGGCGACCGATAGCCGTGACGACCTAGCAATGGAGCCCGTTGCGTTGGCGTCGATCGTGGACGAGTGTGTTGAGCGGTTGAATCGAAGGACCAGCCGACCAGTGGAGGTCCGATGCGATGCTTCGCTGGTGCTGGGGTCGGCGCCAATGCTCGAGCGAGCGATCGGCAACTTGTTGGCGAACGCCGACAAATTTGCGCCACCGGGCACGCCAGTTGACGTTTCGGTTTTCGATGGTCGAGTTCGGGTTAGAGATCATGGCCCGGGATTCGTCGAAGCCGACCTTCCCCACGTCTTTCAGCGCTTTTATCGATCGGTGCAAACTCGATCCATGCCGGGCTCCGGCTTGGGCTTGGCAATAGTGGCTCAAGTAGTGCACCGTCATCGCGGCGAAGTCGTCGCGGCCAACGCGGTTGACGGGGGCGCCATCGTCGGATTCGATCTGCCAACCGCCGAACCCGAGGGATAGCCGCCCGGCGCATCCGGATTTTGTCCACCCAACCGACGTTCCCGCTCGATGTCACCCGCACGGTGCGCGCCGACTACCAACGGCTAGCCGTGTTGTTGTCAGGGATCGACGACTGAACGCACAGCCGGCAACAAGACAGCGGCTTCGAGGGCTTCGATCTCGTCGCTATTGGCGATCAACGAAACGTTCAATGCAAGGTCGCCATTTCGCCGATAGGTGACGATGTTTCGTCCAACCGTTTCGTAGACCATTCGTTCCCAATTGCTGTCGAGGCCGTCGACGGTTGTTGGCTTGGAATAGTCACCCTCGACCTCCACGTCCAGATACCAATAAAGTTCGGAGTCGTCGAAGGGGCCGGATCGGATTACGAGAACGGTCGGGTCGTACGAATCCAGGTTTCGCCAGTAGGCACTCTCGGTTTCGTAGTAGTCGACGGGCCACGACGGAACGGTCACATCGATCCACGACTCGCCGGGGCCGGGGTCGGTGTCGAAGTTGTCCGAGATCAACGCCAACTCGGACCCGTCCAGAAAGCGTTCGGCGGTGTTGTTGAGCAACGGCCGCTCGAACTGCTCGGTGCATGAGGTATCAAGAGCCGATTCGGGATCAGTCACGAACTCGGTCATCAACCCGAGGGCGCACGGGCTGTCGCTACTGTCGTGACCACGATCTGGCGAGAAGGCCAGAGTGGCATTGGGCAGCCTCGAGGCGAGGCTTGCGGCCCACCAGGGCGGTGTGATCGGGTCGATCCCTCCCGACATGATGAGAGTCGGGGCTTCCCAGGACACGGCCTTGTTTTCCAAAGCGGAGGCTTGACCGGCCGATGTCCAGCCTTTGCAAATCTTCACAAGGCTCGATCCCAACAGCCCCGGAGGCAACATGACGCGGTCGTAAACCGATGCTGCGCTTTGGCTCAACGCGTACTCGTCGGCGGTAGTGAAAGGCACTTCCTCGTGACATTGCACAGCGAGGTACGCCGCGACATCCCCAATGTCAAAAACCGAGTCCTGGGCCAGCCGGCGAAGCCGATTGGTATGACCATCGAGCAGGTCGATGATGGTGTCGGGGATCATTGCCGCGCCGTCGGCGGTGTACAGCAACCCATGGAAGATGTTGATTAGGTCGTCTCCGCCAATGAGGACATTGATGCTCGAGTAGCGGCCGGTAGCGACCGTAACCTCGATTGGTTCGCGGTCGAGTTGGTCAACAACGCTCACCAATCCGAGTTCGGGATTCGGCAGGGCCGATGCGCACAGAGGATCGTCGAGACAGGCGTCAAACAGCCGATTCAGCGCGGCCTGAAAAGCTTGCGGAACCGCTCCGACCAAGTTGGCCTCGATTGGATAAATCCCATTGAGCAAAACCGACCGCACCGCTTCGGGGTGATCGCGCATCATTGTTTGAGCGAGGCGGGTTCCGTAGCTGTTGGCGAACAGGTTGACTTCGGTTAGGCCCAGCGCCGCGATGAGGTCGACGAGGTCATCAGCATGTACCGCACTATTGACTTCGCTGAGATCGAATTGTTTCTGACCAGCGAACCACTCTCCACACATCAAAATTTCGTTGACGTACGCCGCGGCCAGTTCGTCGTGACTCTTGGTCGAAAAGAAAAAGTCGTTGTCGAGTCGGTAGGCATCGTCGCAGGCGGGTAAGGGGCTGGAGTCGCCCGCGCCGCGTTGGTCGTAAAGAATTACATCGCGCTCGTCAATGAACGGGACCACTACCGAAGCGACGAACTGGTCTACGTCGGCGAGAACCGAGCCCCCCGGGCCGCCGTGCAAGAACACAACCGGGTCGGGTTGAGAGCTGAGGGAGGTCGAGCGGTAACGAATGAACGAGATCTCCACCGCGGCGGCGTCTGACCCCGGCGAGGGCGGGATGGTGATGCGACCGCATTCGCGCCCATAAGGCGACTCGCCGCTGCATGCCTCGGGGCTGACCTCGAGTGGAATCTGACGGGGAGGTCGCCCTTCGGGTGACTGGTCGAGGGCCGCACCGTGCACGGGCGGATCGGGCAACGAATTTGCTCCGAACGCCGGGTCGATGGTCGGATCGTCGTAGCGAGACGCCAACTCTTGAGGGCTGATACTCGAACAGGCCGACGCCAATAGACCAAGCACAGCAACCCAAGCCAACACGGTTTTCCTGCTCATCATTGGCAGTCTACGAGGGGCTTGTCGGGCGGGTCGGTACCATTCCGGCGGTGATTACACGGGACGATCTCCGCAACGTGGCGATGATCGCCCATGTTGACCACGGCAAAACAACACTGGTCGACGCTCTGCTGCGTCAAGCTGGTGCCTTTCGCGAAGGGGCCGAGCTGACCGACCGCGTCATGGATTCCATGGACCTCGAACGCGAGAAGGGCATCACCATTCTCGCCAAGAACACCGCCATTCGGTACCGCGACTACAAGATCAACATTGTCGATACCCCAGGCCACGCCGACTTCGGGGGAGAGGTCGAACGGGCCCTCACCATGGTCGATGGTGTGATCCTTCTTGTCGACGCGTCGGAGGGCCCGCTGCCTCAAACCCGCTTCGTGCTACGCAAGGCTCTCGAACTCGAACTTCCGGTAATTCTTGTGATCAACAAGATCGACCGGCCCGATGCTCGTATTGCCGCGGTTGTCGACGAGGTATACGAGTTGTTCCTCGATCTCGACGCCGACGAGTCGGCCATTGATTTCCCGATCGTCTACACAATTGCTCGCGAGGGTATGGCTACTCTCGATCCCGACCTTCCGGGCACCGACCTCACCGCGCTGTTCGACGTGCTACTCGAGGCGGTGCCGGCACCGGTCCACGATCCAGATCACCCCATGCGGGCGTGGGTCACGAACCTCGATGCGTCGCCGTATGTGGGACGCATCGCTCGTTGTCGCGTTCAGCACGGCACGATTCGCAAGGGTCAGTCGGTTGCTTGGTGCCAGTCAGACGGAACCATCAAGAGTGCCCGAGTCGGCACTCTCACTGTTACCGAAGCTCTCGACCAAGTCGAGGTCGATTCTGCTGGCCCTGGCGAGTTGATCGGTATCTCAGGAATCGAACAGGTAACGATTGGCGACACGCTGGCCGACCCCGAAGATCCGCGACCGTTCCCGGCCATTACGGTCGACGAACCCACACTGTCGATGACGATCGGTGTCAACACGTCGCCGTTGGCGGGGTCCGAAGGCAAGAAACTCACCGCCCGGCTCATCAAGGCTCGTTTGGATGCCGAGTTGGTAGGCAACGTCTCGATCCGGGTACTGACGACCGAACGGCCCGACACGTGGGAAGTTCAGGGGCGAGGCGAGTTGCAATTGGCGATCCTCGTCGAGACCATGCGTCGCGAAAATTTCGAGCTCACCGTTGGCAAACCGGCAGTGCTCACTCAAGAAATCAACGGAACCCTTCACGAGCCGACCGAACGTCTCACCATCGACGTTCCCGAAGAACATGTGGGTTCGGTTACTCAACTGCTTGGCGCCCGCAAAGCCAAAATGGAAGACATGTCCAATCACGGCACCGGTTGGGTTCGCCTCGACTACGTGGTTCCCGCACGCGCCCTTATCGGGTTTCGTACGGAGTTCCTGACCGAGACCAGGGGCACTGGCCTGCTCCATCACATCTTCGAAGGCTGGATGCCGTGGGCGGGCGAGATTCGCACTCGGCTCAACGGCAGCGTTGTGGCCGACCGCACCGGTGACTCCACTGGCTACGCAATCGCGGCGCTGCAAGAGCGCTCGGCGCTCTATGTCGGACCTGGGGCCAAAGTTTACGAAGGCATGGTGGTCGGCGAGAACGCCCGCAACGAAGACATGGACGTCAACATCGTTCGCGAAAAGAAGCAGACCAATATTCGCACCCAATCATCCGACGACACGATTCGCCTCACGCCCCCCAAGACCTTGTCGTTGGAGCAAGCGCTGGAAACGATCGCCGACGACGAGTGCGTCGAGGTGACACCCTCGTCGGTTCGGGTTCGTAAGACGATCCTCGACGCCGGCGAACGCGCCCGAGCACTCAAGCGAACTAAGAACCCTCGAGATTGACCGGCAGAGATTTTAGCGAGTTGTTCAAATTGCTGCGCTGCCAGGTTGCTGGGCCGGCCTGAAGCAGTTGCGGCCACCGGCTGAGGGTTTCTTCGAAGAAGACTCGCCCTTCGAGGCGGGCGAGGTGCACTCCTAGGCAGAAGTGGGTTGCGATCCCGAACGATAGGTGAGGATTCGGGTCTCGCCGGATGTCGAAGCGATTCGGGTCCGCAAACACCTCTTCGTCGCGGTTCGCCGAGGTGTAAACCATCGCAACCTTGTCGCCCTTTGCGATGTTGGCATCGCCCAGTTTGGTGTTGCGAGTAGCGGTGCGGCGGAAGTAATGAAGGGGGTTGGCGTACCGCAAGATCTCCTCGACAGCACCCTGTATCAGCCGGTGATCGTTGCGTACGAGTTCGAGTTGATCAGGGTGTTGGAGCAGGCAGTACATGCCGCTCGACAACATGGTTCTTGTGGTGTCGTTGCCCGCGGTCACCAGTTGAACAAAGAACCTGGCAAAGTCGATGTCGGTCATCTGGTGGCCATCGAATGTTTCCGACAGCAACAAGTCGGTCAGATCGCCTCGCGGCGGTTGATCGCGGCGGACTGCGGCAAACGCCATCGCGTACATGGCCATTTCGACGCTGGCCGATCCGCGTTCGTTGCCGTCGCCGATATCGGGATCCTGGCCTCCGCTGTTGCGTTCGGCCATGGCGTGGATCTTTGGCCAGTCCGACGCCGGCAGTCCCAAGAGTTCGCCCACTATCTGGCTGGGTAGTCGCGCGCACACATCGTGAACGAACTCGATTTCGGGTCCGATCGTGTCGGCATCGTCGAGAGTTCGGCGGGTGATCGTGCGTATTCGCGGCTCTAGTCCGGCAATTACTCGAGCCCGGAATCGTGCGGCGACTGGCTTGCGATAGCTGGTGTGTCTCGGTGGGTCCATTGCCAGCAACATGTCTCGCATGTTTTCCAAAGCGACCGGGTCGAGGTCTTCCAAAACGACCCCTCCTTCGGATGCACTGAACAGGTCAGGGTTCTTGGCGACCATGACCACATCGCGGTGCCGTAGCACAGCCCAGTATCCAGATCCGTCCTCTAATTCGACCCAGCTGACAGGGGCCTCTAGACGAAGTCGAGCGAGGGTGGTGTGAAGCTTGCGAACCGTTCAGCCCAATCCTCGGAGATCAACCACGAACACCAGTGTCTCGTTGGGGCCGATCACGCCGCCGGCGCCTTGTTGTCCGTAGCCGAGCTCGGGAGGAATCGTGAGCCGTCGGCGACCACCGACTGCCATTCCCTGCACCCCTTGGTCCCAGCCACCGATTACCTCGCCACGGCCCAGCCCGAACGAAAAAGTATCGTTTCGGTTCCAGGAGGCATCAAATTCGAGGCCGGTAGACCACGAAACGCCGACGTAGTCGACAGTAACCTGCATCCCCGCCTTGGCCTCGGCCCCGTCGCCGACCACGATGTCCTCAATCGTGAGTTCGGTGGGTGCGGCGTTGTCGGGGATAGTGACGGTTGGTTTCGCGTCGGTGCTCATGGCCCTGCAAGCTAGTCGGCGACCACCGTAGAGACGCGTAGGTGGACGGTAGGAATCCATACCGGTCCGAGCGGCGAGCTGATGGCCCGCATCCACTGTCCGTTGCGGCGTCTCAGTGGCCCGCCTTCGAGCCCGGCCGCATTGCTGCGGAATCGGAAGACGCGGTCGCCGATTTCTGCTCCGGGAGGCACTCCTACGATGTCGTAGATCCGGCGTCGCCGAGTGATTAAGCCCGGGCCGACCAGCAACGCGAACTGCCATGCCAAACCGCCGGCGACCGCTGTTGTTGGTACCTCCAGATCGAGCAGGACCTGAAACGTTTGGCGCACCGAGGTAACAACGGCGCTCTGACGGAGGCTTCCCTCTACTTTGCTGACCAGAGCGGGCGCCGGGCGGGCTGCAGCATTAGGCGTTCGGGACGCGACGGCCGCCACCAGTTGGCCGGGGTTGTCAAGGTCGACCATCAGTGGTGCGGCGCCGGTGTCGCTGGCGCCGATCACGTAGGGGTTGATCGGGTCGCCGTCGGAATCGACCGCGAGGATCGCCGCGTCGCTGGTATCGATGACATCGATCGACACCGCGAAACTGGACCGTCGACTTGGGCTGCCATCGTCGATTGCGGTTATGCGAATGGTTACCGGCTCTGGGGCCTGGTCGGCCGGGACTTCCCACCGAAGCACGCCGTCGCTGATGGTTGCCGACGTCGAGGACTGGGTTCGCCATTCGTGGGAGTTGGCCGGTTCGTCCTCATCGACGGCGGTGAACGTCAACTCCAGGGTCTTGCCGGGAAATGCGGTTCCCGTCGCCGGTCCTTCGATTGCGGGGGGTGAATTGGTCTCAGCGACGAGGAGGCGGGCGTCGATGCGCTGGGTGCTCTGATCGGCCCGTCGAGCCAAGATCGCGATGACGACGGTTGACCCGCCGGTGCTTTCGGGAGGTGTCCATTGCAGGATTCCTCCCGGAGAGATCGTGGCTCCGGCGGGCGGGCTCACGAGGGAGTAGCTCGCGGCATCGGTCTGGGCCACGTTCAACAAGACTGGTACGTGTTCCTCGCCGACGCCGTAGTAGACGAGAACGTCTCCCTCGAGCGCGACATTGTCGGGCAAGGTGCTGGTTGTGGTGGTCGACGTCGGCGCGGGGCGACTGGTTGTGGGAGCGAACGTAGGTGGCGTGACGGTGGCGGGCGTCGTGGTTGGCGGGGCTGTTGTCGGTATCGAGGTTGTTGGCGCTGGTGTGGTCGTCGAAGGAGCGACGGTCGGGTAGGTCACCGGAATAGACGTCGTTGTAGTTGACGGCCCGGTCGACGGATATGTGGACGGTGGCGGCGTCGGGTTTCGGGCCGCGGCAGGCGAACCACCGACAGCAACAAGTCCCACAAGCAACGCCGTGGCCACGAGACCTGATCGTTGGATCATGACCGAATCGAGCCGACCGCAACCGCTTCAGATGCGAGGCTTTCGGCCAACGGAAACACCACTTCGAATCCGCCGCGATCGTCCTCGCCCAGCTGGGTAATGACCACGCCAAGGTCGGCGGCGAAGGAACGGGCCGACGCCAAATGGCGACCAAAAGCGGTGTCGACTGGCGAATTGAACGGTCGAGGATCGCTAATTTCGTTGGCTCGATCGATTACATCGCAGGTCGAAACTGTCACTTTGGCCAGTCCGTCCCGGCTGCTGATCTGGATCATCGGATCGCGGTTGTCAGCAATCGTCGCCAAGAGCGCGGCGACCATCGTGGCGAGCTGCTCGTCATCGGCAACAACGAGGGCCGACTCGCCGTGCACTGGGATCATCTCGAAGTGCTCGACTCGGTTAACCGCACTTGCGGCGGCCATTCGAAGATCGGTCGCTCGGCGCCGACGAAGGGCGCCGTCGGCTCCAACCCCAACCAATGCTGCGGTCTCGGCCAGCCGTTGGTCGGCAACTGCCGGTGCGACGTTGTGGGTGATGGTCGTTCGCAGTTCGCTCACAGATTGGGCGACCGCTCGAAGTTGGTTGTCGCGGCGTAGAGCGTCACGGTTCGCGGCAAGTGCGAGGGCTTGGCTCTCTATGTCGGGGCGGGTGAGCCCGCGGTATACGGCTATGGACAGAGTCGGGACAACGAACAGCAGAGCCAGGCCCGCGAGAGTGCTGAACCGGTTCAGGCGGTTCTCTGACGACTCCAATATCGAGGTCAGCGTGCTGCGAGAGAGAACCTGGGCGTCGAGTAGGTCCTGGAAGGAATTTTCGACGCCGGCCACCTGGTCCGGAGCTGGTCGGGTGCCGGTCGAAATGGCGTCAGTCAAGGTGGTCACCGCCGTTGTGAACGCTTGTGACTCGACCGGTGTGCGGGTGTCCAGCCTCAGGATCTCTACGGCGGCATCGATCTCGTCCAGCGATGGGGGAGTGGTTCCGTCGTTGACCGCGACCGCCGCCAGGATGGTCATCGTGCGGGCAACCGTCGCGGCCCGGATAGCTTCGTCGGTTCGACTCAAGGCGTTGGCGTCCCGCGATATCGCTCGGGCCGAGCTGACCACCGAATTTGTCGCCGCGACCATCAAGACGAGAATGATGGCGGCCATTAACGCGATGACAAGCGACCGCAATTTGCGATCTCCGTTCAGTGCTCCGAGTCGTCGTGACCAGTCCCCTGGTTGTCGATCCACCAATTGCATGCTGTGGTTATCGGCGGAGCGGATGCTCTACCCGTGGGCCACTTGCATCTAATCAAAAGTGACCAGAGTCCCACCCACAAGGTCCCTTCTTGTTGTGTAGTTCGTCCCGAACCTATGCAGACCGATTGGTTGTGAGTCGATAGGCCACTCAATGCAGTCGCTGACACATGAGGATCGACCGACCGCCGGTAGAGCCGCGTTTGCGCGGTCGCTGTCGGCTGGCCGAGCCGTTACCTCTCTCGTGGCTGTCCTAGCCACACTGTCGGCACCGGTATGGCGTGAGCCGCTGGCTATCGACATCGTTGTTCTGGTGCTGGCGTCGGCCGGGGCAATCCTCGCGCGCGAAATCGTGCGTTGGGCCAAGCGGGTTGCTGATCGACCCGATCCGTCAATGATCATTGCCGACGCCGCGATGGCCGTGGCGCTACTAGCGGTCGTGGGCGATTCGGCCGGACCAGTCGGATGGATCGCCATGGTGCTCCCCGTTATGGAAGCGCTGGTCTGGAGTGGGGTGATCGCCGCGGGCCTTACTTGGGTCTCCGTCGGCGGTCTCTACGTGGTGCTGCGAACAATGGGCGGCGCCGAAACCGATGTTGTCTTGTTGGACTTGCTGGGTCATGTCGGTGGATCGCTGCTTATCGCGGTGCCGGCGTGGGCCGCCGGGACCGTTATTGCCCGTGAACTAAATTCTGCGGATCACACCCGTAATCGAGCCGAGGGGCGCGCTCGACAGATCGAGGCGCTGGCCAACGTCGGTCACCGACTTGCGAGCGCAACCACCCAAGACGAGGTGCTCGACCTGCTGGCGGAGTCCGGAACCGAACTCGGATTTGTCGCCGCCGATGTCGTCAGACGAGATGAGTCAGGGGTGTGTCACGTCGAGCGCCTTGCCGGGCGGTTCGAGGAGGGTCCACCTCGGGTCGAGTGGCTGATCGAAGAAGCGCGTGACCGTGGCGTGGCCTCGACCAATCGAAACCGTGACGTCCAGGCCCTTCATCGTTGCGGACTTCGGTCGGGGGTCGCGGCGCGGGTCACCGACAAAACCAGCTCAATTATTGTCCGCCTCTGGCGCATCGAGGATGCCCGCGACGGAGTCGACGACCGAGAACTAGCCCGGACCCTCGCCAACCAGGCCGCCGTTGCTTGGCATCACGCAGCAGTGCGTGACGAACTCGAAGGACGCGCTCGGACCTTGGCTCACGACGCATCCCACGATGCTCTTACCGGCCTGGCCAACCGCAATGGGCTTATGTCGTATCTGGACACTGTCGGTTACGAGATGCGTGGTCAGTTGGCCCTGTTGTACATCGACCTCGACGGGTTCAAAGCAGTGAACGACACCCTCGGCCACGACGTAGGAGACGAAGTGCTCCGGGTTGTCGCTCACCGAGTCGGCTCCACAGTTGGGAGTGGCTTCGTAGCGAGGCTCGGCGGCGACGAGTTCGTTGTTGCCTTGGGCGTGGACTCAATCGATATGGCGGCCGGAATTGGCGACCGCATTGTGGCTAGCCTCGAGCACTCTTTCGAGACCGCGCCCGGGGCGATCATTAGTTGCTCGGTCGGTGTAAGTCTTGTGGCCAAGGACGCTGATGTGCATTCGATGATGCGTTCAGCCGATCAAGCAATGTATGCGGCGAAACGGGCCGGAGGTGGGCGTGTCGCCGCTGCTCGGCCGACAGATAGTGTGAACCCCGCCACCTAGGGGCGGAAATGACCGGTCAACGGGGTACCTTCGAAGGTCGGTCACACCGAGTGACAACAGTTCTGAGGAGGAGACGACTATGGCTACAGGTCGATCTAGCTTCGCTAAGCGCCAGCGAGATATGGCGAAAAAGGCAAAGGCCGCGGCCAAGCGCGAGCGAAAGCTCGATAAGGACGGTTTCGAAATCGACGACGCCGAAGACGCGGTCGAAGACACCGGTCCAAAAGTCTCGAACGAAGAAATCATGCAGCGAGTTGCCGACCTTCACGCTCGTTACGACGACGGGCAAATGGATCTCGACACCTTCGACGAGGAGAGAGCCAACCTGATGTCGATGATGGTGATCGACTGATCGACCCCGGGGTCGCTGCGGCTAGCGGATTGTCTCCAGCGAGCCACCGTCGAACAAAGGTTCTATTTGTTGTTCGGCACGATCTTGGGCCAGTTCGGCGGGATTAGGCGATGTTTCGTCGTAACTCGCCGCTGCTTCGAGGGTGCCCCGCAGCAATCGGGCGTCGCTCGACGTGTTGAGAAATACCCGGTTGTCGCTCAATACGAAGTTGACGGCTCGTTGTAGCGCGGCTGGGTCTTCGATGGGTTCGTACCACGAGAAGTGAGGGTCGTCCGGGCGAGCCCATCGGCGACGAGCAATCGACTTGATTGTCTGCACCGCTACACCATGGTTGGCGCACAAGGTGTGCAACATTTCTACGTCGGCGGCGTAATCGGTGATTTCGGCCAGGCTGTGATTCCACGGCAACAGCACTGAGGCAAACGGGGCCTCGGCGAGGCTTCGAAGATGCATTCGGGCGATCCGCAAGCCGTGGCCGGTTACGCCAACGTGGCGGCAAAGACCTTCGTCACGAGCCTTGAACAGCGCCTCGACCGCACCACCCGGCGAAAATGACGTTCGCCATTCGTCTTCCTCGACAAGATTGTGTAGCTGAATCAGGTCGACATGACTAACCCCGAGTCGCTCAAGGGACCGTTCGAGCTCTTCACGAGCGGCGTGACCGGTGCGACCCCCGGTTTTGGAAGCCAGAAATACGCCGCGCCGGTGATCTTGGAGAAAGTCGTGGAGCCGGAGTTCGCTATCGCCGTACGACGCGGCCGTGTCGATGTGGTTGACCCCGAATTCGAGCATCGTAGAGAGAGTTTGATCGGCCCTTTCGGGTCTCATGACCGCCAACGCAGCAGCGCCAAAGATCACTCGGCTGCTGGTGTGGCCGGTTGAGCCGAACGCCATGGCGGGGACAGTAGGGGTACTCATCTTGCTCCCAATAGTTCTCGGACCCGTGCTCGGAGCTCGGGGATGCCGGTACCGCGGTCGGCGCTGACCCACAGGATTTCGCTCCGGGCGATACCGAGTTTTTCGAGCACCTCATTGCGTCGCTTCTTGCTTTTTGACGGGCGGACCTTGTCGGCTTTGGTGGCCACATAGGTGATCGGCCGACCAAGCGAGGTCAGCCACTCGACCGTTTGGAGGTCGAGCGCGGTGGGTCCGACCGCGCCGTCGATGAGCAACAAGATGGAGACCAGGTTCTCGCGCTCTTCGATGTAAGCACTGAGCATCGTTGCCCACTTGCGTTGCTCGGCTTTTGGGACCTTGGCAAAGCCGTAACCGGGTAAGTCCATGATCCACCGACCCGAGTTCTCGGGCGAGAGCTCGAACGCATTCATGAGTTGAGTTGCGCCCGGCGTCTTCGATGTCTTGGCCAAACCCTTGTGCTGGGCGAGCGCGTTGAGCAGCGACGACTTGCCGACGTTGCTGCGACCAACGACGGCGACCTCCGCGTTGACATGCGGAATGGCATCGATATCGACGTAGGAACGCACGAAGGAGAGTTGAAGGGGCCCAGCCATCCGTTGAATTTAGGCCGGTCGCCGCGCCGCGCCCTACCATCTCGTCATGAGCGCACTAAAAGGCCGCACCATCTTGATTACCGGCGGCAACGGTGGCATTGGTTTGGGCATGGCCAGATCGGTCGCGGCAGCGGGCGCCAACGTGGTCATTTGGGGGCGAAACACCGAGAAGCTGAAGGTCGCGGCGGGCCAACTTCAGGACTTCGATGTTGCGGTGAATGCTGTTGAAGTCGACGTGAGCGACGAGGCGGCGGTGATGCGCGGGTTCTCGCAGTCGCTGGAGGCGGCCGGCGGTCGAATCGACACTGTCATTGCCAATGCTGGGGTCGGTGGGGACGGCAGTCGATTTCCCGAGGTCACCCTCGAAGAGTGGCGTCGGGTCATGACCACCAACCTCGACGCGGTGTTCTTGGTTTTTCGGGCCGCAGCGTTGCACATGATCGAACACGGCCAAGGCGGTGCCCTCGTTGCGGTCTCATCGACGTCGGCCATTCATGGCGCGGCCGGTAACGAGGCCTACGGAACCAGCAAAACCGCCTTGCTCGGCTTCGTGAGGGCCCTCGCCGTGAACTTGGCTCGTCACAAAATTCGGGTCAACGCGCTGCTTCCTGGCTGGACCAAAACCGACTTGGCGCAGTTTGCCTACGCCAACGAAAAGTTCCGCGACAACACCATCAAGCGCACCCCGGTGCGTCGGTGGGCCGAACCCGACGAGATGGGTCCCGCGGCGGTGTTTCTGGCCGATCCGTCCAACAGCTTTCACACCGGCGACTCGATTGTTGTCGATGGCGGCTACACCATCTATTGAGTATCAGGTATTGCCCGAGCGCAGCTAAGCGTCGAGGTCGTCAAGGAGCGCGTCGAGCCGGGCAGTCTGGTGAGCCAACGCCTCTTCGAGAGCGCTAACTCTGGTCTCCAGGTCGGAAGCGGGCGATGATGGTGTTGACGGCGGCGCCTCGACAGGGCGGGCCATGACCGGCGCCTGTTGTTCGCCCGTCCAGATCTCGACAATTCTCGGCTCGCGTTCGCCGGGCTGACGGTCGAGTCGGGCCGCTAACGGTTCGTCGCGGTTGACCAGCCGGTCAATCGCCGCCTCGACCTCCTCGGTGTCGCCTCCCGGGCCGTCTGAGTAACGCTCGGTGCGGGTCGTGATCTCGTTCAGCGTCTGCGGGCCCCGCAGCAACAAGACGGCGAGCACGGCGGCCGTAGGGCCATCGAGTCCGAGCGTTTCGTCCACAACGTGACGATGTTTGGAAACCCGATGACCAGCGCCGCTGAGGGTCCGGGCCAAGTGACGTGCTCGAAGTTCGAGCACTATGGCGTCGACCTCGCGTTCTGAGTAGTCGACCACGGGCTCGCGGTTGGTCGACTGGTTGCACGCGGCCACCAACGCGTTGGTGCTCAGAGGGTAGTTGTCCGGAGTAGTGCCAGCTTTTTCGATAAGGGCTCCTACGACGCGAGCTTCTTGCGGGCTGAGTTGGTCTGCGAGGTCCACGTTCACGATCGTAGGCGCTCGAATGCATCGGGTGGCGCCGTAATCGGCGTCGGTCGGGGCAACATGTGGTGATGTCTCGCCGCTCGATATACGTCCTGACTGCACTGGTTGTCGCCGCTGCGGCCATCACCATCGCGCGAGCCGAGAGCTCATCAGAGTCCGGACTGGACCGGTCCTCATCGACGACGAGCACCACCCTGGCCACTACAACAACGACGACCACCCTGACCACTACAACAACGACAACGACGACAACGACGACTACAACAGTGCCGCCGGGTGACGTGGTGATCGAGTCGCTGCTGGCCGAAATGACCCCGCAACAAAAGGCAGCCCAGCTCGTGGTGTTCGGTGGTTCTGGCACCGGCCTCGGCCGTACCGTCGCTGACGCCGCTGGTACCGAGTGTGTTGGCGGCCTGTTTGTTTCGAGCACGTCAGGAAATTGGGCACCGGCCGACGATCTCAACGCCGCGAGGGCCGCCATCGCCACCATCAAAGAGCTAGGTGTTGATTGTCCTGTCCGATCGCTGGTGGCGACCGACGCCGAAGCGGGGCGAGCGGTACTGAAGGTGCCAGTGCGGCCGTTGCCTTCTCCGGCCGAACTCGCGGCCAACCACGAGATCGACCCGGCCACCACCAGCGAGGGGCTAGCGCCCGCCGCCTACGATTTCGCCCAGCAACTGGCCGACGCCGGGGTAGATGTCAATCTCGGAGTGATTGCCGATGTTGATGCCGGCAACGACTTCTACATGGCTCGTCAGGGACGAACCTTTGGATCGGACCCACTTGCGGTGGCAGCCATCACCTCAGCAATTGTCGAAGGCCACTGTCGAGCCGGCGTAGCGGCGACCCTCAAACACTTCCCCAATCAGGGCTCGACCGCCGACGATCCTCACCGGGCCGACTCCGTGTCGGTCAACGATCAGCTCGCATGGTTCGACCTGGGACGAGTTCCCTACGTCGATACGGCGGCGCCGTTGGTGATGACTGGGCACATCCGCTACGAAGGAGTCGATGATGGTCTCCCGGCGACGGTGTCGCGGGTCATAACCACCGGCTGGCTCCGCAACGGCCTCGGCTACGACGGGGTCGTAATCACCGATGATCTTTTTGCCATGCACGGCCTCTCCGACGATCTGACGATAGTCGACCGAGGCGCCGCGGCAATTTCGGCCGGAGCAGATCTGGCCCTGTTTGTCGATGCGAGCCGAGCGGCCGAGATCATCGATCACATTGTCGAGCGAGCGGCCGCCGATCCCCAATTTGCCGTCCTTGTCGACGCCAGCGTCGATCGGGTGCTTCGCCTCAAAGGGGCGCTCGGGCTGATCCGAGACGCCCCCTCGGACTGGTTCAGCCTGTGTGGCTCAGGCGTTGTCGCCGAGTGATTCCAGACGCTGTGCCAGCCAGGCTCGTTCCGCTTCGTTGCTGACCAAATCGAGAGCTCGCCGGTAGGCCCGCTGCGCTTTGTCACGGTGCTCGGATCCATCGACCTTGCGGTGCAGTTCGGCTCGTGCGCTATGGAAGTAGTGGTATTGGTCCAACGCCTCGGCGAGGCGAGGTTGGTTCAACCGTGCCAGTCCTGCTTCGGGGCCAGCGGCCATCGCGACGGCGACGGCCCAGTTGAGTTCGACAACCGCGGTACGGCGATGAGCATGGAGCGCCCGATACAAAGCGACGATCTCGGGCCAGTCGGTGGCCTCCGAAGATGGGGCTTCGGCGTGCACCGCGTTGATCGATGCTTCGATCTGATACGGACCGGGGCGGCCGAGCCTCAGCGCCCGTTCGATGGTTGTGGTCGCCTCGCTGATCGCCGCGTGGTTCCAAGCAGTGCGATCTTGAGCATCGAGCAGCACGATCGAACCATCGACGTGTTGTCGGGCATCGCGACGAGAATCAACCAACAAGAACAAGGCCAGAAGGCCCTGAGTCTCGGCGTCGTCAGCCATGAGCGTCGACAGCACGCGAGCGAGACGGATGGCTTCGGCGGCCAGGTCGAGTCGGTGAACGTGTTGACCCGAGGAGGCGTAGGCCCCTTCGTTGAAGATGAGATAGAGGACGTGATGCACGACTCGTATTCGGTCGAGAAGCTCGTGATCGTCGGGGATCCGGAACGGGATCGTTGCCCCAGCGATTTTGCGTTTCGCTCGTACTATCCGCTGGGCGACCGCGGTCTCGGTTGTGAGCATGGCCCGCCCGATCTCGGCCGTTGTAAGTCCGCCCAGGCTGCGCAGAGTGAGAGCGACCTGAGCTTCGACGCTGAGGGCCGGGTGACAGCAGCCGAAGAAGAGCCTGAGTTGCTCGTCGCCGATAGCAGTCGCGGTGTAGATCTCGTCGGGCCGGTCTCGGCTTGCTTTTGTGGCCTCGAGCCGAGCGAGCAGGTCGGACTTGTCGCGGCCCGTGCGTTCGCGCCGTATTCGGTCTACGGCGCGACGCCGGGCCACGGTGGTGATCCACGCGCCAGGACGATCAGGGATGCCATCGTCGAGCCAGCGCTGCAAAGCAATCTCGGCTGCTTCCTGAGCGGCGTCTTCGGCGGCTTGCAAATCGCCCAGGTCGCGGTGTAGCACCGCCATGAGGCGGGGCCACTCGTCACGAACAACTCGGGTAATCGCGTCGTGAACCGATGTCACCACTTACCTACGGGTGTTCAGCCGAAATCGGGCACCGGACGAACCTCGACCGTGCCGGTTGCCGCGTGGGGAATCTGGGCCGCCCAAGAAATGGCTTCGTCGAGGTCGGCGCACTCGAGGATGTAGAAACCGCCAAGATGCTCTTTGGTTTCGGCGAACGGTCCGTCGGTTGTGAGGGTTTCGCCGTTGCGAACCTGCACCGACGTTGCGGTGCTGGTTGGCTGCAACGGTTCGCCGGCCACGAACGCTCCGGCGGCCTCGACCGCGGCGCCGAAGGCCATGTAGCCGCTCATGATTTCGCCGAAGGCCGGGTCGGTTGGGTCGGGGTTGATCTCGCCATCATTTTCGTTGGAGTAGATCAGGCATGCGTACTTCATTGGTGCTCCAGTGTTCTTGGTGGTTGTTTGTGACCTCGACGAACAGCACCGACGGTTTTCGACACCGCGGCAAATATTTGTGAACTATTCGACGGGCGCGGCATTGACGACGCGGGATACTTCGAGTGAGCGGACCATGACCGCACCGTAGCCTCAGTCCCAGAGCGCCGCGAGCGCGACGTCGACCTCGTCGCCAACACCTACTGACACGAGGGGATTGGTGGCCTCGTGGCCAAGACCCGACATTGTCGGCTCATCGAACAGTTCTCGAACCGGTTCGATGAAACGGCTCAGCTGCGCGTAAACGTGGCGGTCGTCGTTGGCGTATCGGTTGACGTGAAACCGAAGGGGAAAATTGACCGTGAGTTCGTCCTTGGCTCGGGTGAGGGCCACGTACATGAGGCGCAGTTCCTCGGCCAGGCCGGAGTCGTCGCCCAATGCCATCTCTGACGGCATGTTGCCGTCGGCGGCGTGCAGCAGATGAACGCCGCGCCATTCGAGGCCTTTGGCCGAGTGGATCGTGGACAAAGTTAGCCAGTCGTCGTCGAGGTGAGGGGGGCCGGCCTGATCGCTGGTTTTGCTGGGAGGGTCGAGGGTCAGTTCGGTGAGAAACCGGCTGCGGCTGGCGTAGGCCGAGGCCGAGGCTGCTAGCTGGTCGATGTCGGCCAGTCGGGCGGCGGCGTTGTCGTAGCGGGACGGAAACACCAAGGCACAAAACTGTTTGAGCCGGTCGACCTGCTCGGCTGGCGGTGAGCTCGGGCTGAGACAAAGTGTGAACGCTTCTCGCAGATCCGAAGCTTGGGTGTCGGCGGCGTTGGGAACCTGCCCAGCCCCATCGACGAAGCGGGCCAGCGCGTCGCTTGACTCGTTGCCGACACCGAGCTCGTCGCAGAGTCGGCGGACGGTCGCGGGGCCGACTCCTTCGAGCGTGGCGAGCACCCGGTGCCAAGCGAGCTGATCGGCCGGGTTATCGAGGATCCGTAGAAGCGATAGGAGGTCTTTGACATGACCGGATTCGAGGTACTTGAGCCCGCCGTACTTGACGTAGGGAATGTCGCGGCGAGTTAGTTCGAGTTCGAGTCCGTCGGCGTGGTAGCCAGCGCGGAACAAAACGGCCTGATCTCGTAGATCCAGGCCTCGTTCGCGGGCGTTGAGGATGGCTTCGCACACCGACTGGCTCTGGGCTCCTTCGTCGTGGTGGGTGCGCAACGTGGGAGAGATGCCGGACTGTCGGTCGGACCAAAGTTGTTTCGCAAAATGATCAGACGATTGGCTGAGTACCGCGTTGGCCACCGCAAGAATTGGCTGAGTCGAGCGGTAGTTCTGTTCGAGGGTGACGGTGCGAGCGCCGGGGAAGTGTTCGGCGAAATTCCACATGTTTTCGACAGTTGCGGCCCTGAAACCATAGATCGCTTGGGCGTCGTCACCGACCGCACAAAGATCGGTATCGCCTCGACACATCCCGGCGATGATGTCGGCCTGGATCGGGTTGGTGTCTTGGTATTCGTCGATCAAGATGTGATCAAAAAGATCGCGCATTGCACCACCAACCGAACTGGCAGTGAGTCCACGCCAGTACAACAACATGTCGTCGTAGTCGAGCACGTTGTTGCTGCGCTTTTTGGCGGTGTAGGCGGTGAAGATTGTGCGGAGGTCGTCGATGTGGTCGGCGCACCACGGATAATCGGTTTCGAGAACGTCGGCGAGTTTGGCTTGGCTGCTGACCATGCGCGAATAGATCCCGACCACGGTTTCCTTGCGAGGGAAACGTTTGCCGCGCTCACCAAAGCCTTCTTCGGTGCGCACCATGCCCATGAGGTCGGTGGCATCGCCTTGATCGAGCACTGTGAACCCCGCCGAAAGCCCCGCGCTTTGGCCAAAGTTGCGAAGGATCCGGTTGGCGGTGGAATGAAATGTGCCTCCCCACACCCGCGCCGCCGAACGGTCCGAGCCCGCGGCCGCGACCCGATGCAGCATTTCGGTGGCGGCGCGGCGGGTGAAGGTCAGCAATAACACCCGGTTGGGATCGGCGCCGTCCTCGAGGATCCGGGCGACTCGAGCGGCGAGCGTCTTGGTCTTGCCGGTACCGGCCCCCGCGACGATCAGAAGCGGTGATCCGGTGTGGTCGACAGCGGCCTGCTGTTGCGGGTTGAGAAGATCGAACATGCGTTCGATCGTAGTCGAGTCGGTGATGCCCTAGTGCGCACAGTCACTGATTGTGAGAGTGAGCAGCACCGTTGTGGTGTTGCCTCGGTCATCAGTGACCTGGATGGTGATCTCGGCCGGATTGATTGTCGGAAGCTTGAGCCATGGTCCGATGGTTGCGGACCACATGGTCGGGTCTTTGGCCAGCGGCGTCAGTGGAGTGATCGACTGATTCCAACCGACTTCGGCGCTCTTGATGGGGCTCTCGTCGCTGATGAATACCGAGACCGTCGCCTGGGTCGCTTGCTCGTTGCCGATGCAGTTTGGAGATCCCAGGAATATTTGTCCCGGGCTGACCGTAGCTTCGACGATCGGGGGTGTTTCGACCGTGGCGGCGAGCGCCACGTCCATTGCTGCTCCCGCATTGGACGACAGAGTGAGCGTGTCGACGTAGCGGCCTTCTGGTAGTCGTACTCCGCTAGCAGGGTCGGTTCGGGCAAACGAAATGCCGATGTTGGCAGTGGCGCCCGGGGCGAGCGGGCTATCAGCGCGATTGACGACGATCGTGAATGACGAGCCCGGGGGCACCGCGAATGACCAGGTGAGGGGTTGATCGCCGTCGTTGGTGATAGCGAGCGTGGTTTTGGTGACGAGGGCGCCGAGATCGATGCTTGGAGCGCTCAAAGTCAACAAAGGACCTATTGGCGGGGCAGTGGTTGGCGGCGCAGTAGTCGGCGGCGCAGTGGTTGTCGGGGCCGTGGTTGGTGGGGCAGCGGTTGTGGGCGCCGCGGTTGTAGGAGCCGGGCCAAGTACCACTGTCGTGGTTGCCGGTGGTGCGGTGGTTGCTGGTGGCGCGGTGGTCGCTGGGGCCGTGGTCGTTGGCGCCGCCGTCGTGGTGGTCGGCGCGTCGGTGACCGGCGGGGCCGCTGTTGTTGTCGGAGCGGCGGTGCTCGGCGGGTTGACTTGGACTTCGCCGGCCACCTCGGCCTGCGTTTCGGGGGTCTCTACGAATGCGACTGGCCACGCAAGAGCCGCGACCGTAGTGACAGTGGTGACGATCACCGAGATCACCGTGAGTACCGAGCTCGACACCAGCGTAGAACCAATGGTCGATCCCACCGACGAGCCGCCCGATACGAGGGCTGCGGCCCGTAGCCCGATTGGGGCGGGGTGTGCTGGCATCGCGGCAGCAATCGATTCCCAGCCGATAACCACCTTTCGAGTTTTGCTGCAGGTGTCGCAGCTTTCGATGTGGCGGGTAACGCTCGAACGGATCGCCAAAGAGTACGAACCATCCCACGATCCGAGGAGCTGGTTGAGGTCGGCACAGTCCTTTCGGCCTCGGCGGGCGACCAGCAGGGACCCAACCGCGGTCCCGAGGCGTTCCTTGAGCCGTTTGACCATTACGTATACGTGGGCTGGTTCCACGTTCATGGCCAGCGCAAGGTCGGCGCCGTCGAGTCCTTCGCGAAGGTGCAGTTCGAGCAGCTCTTGGTCTCGGGGTTGAAGGCTGGCGGCGGCATTCCAAAGGAGCAACCCAGATTCTTCGGCTTCGAGGTCGCGTCCGGGAGCTCGCTGGGTGGCGGTCATTTCAGCGGTCGTCTCGGTGTCGAGTGACGCGGCCGCGCGGCGGGTTCGGTCTCGTCCGACATCGATGATTGTTGTGCGGGCGATAGCGAATAGCCAGGGGCGGAATTTGGTTGGGTCGTCGAGGGTGTCGAGACGTCGGTGAGCGGAGATGAACGTGGCCTGCAGAGCGTCGGCTGCGTCGGCAGGATCGCGTAGCCGCGACATCGCAAACGTATGTATACGGTCGGAGTAGCGGTCGTAGAGATCTCCGAACGCGGTCTCGTCGTTGGCGAGAGTGGCGGCTACGAGTGACTCGTCGTTTCGAGTTTTCACCGCGCTCCCTCCCAAGATCGCTAGCGGTTCCAATCGCCCCCGCGCCGCTAATAGTGGGCCATGTTGGCACTACTGAGCAATCGCGACGCGGTTGTGGGGCTTGGGCTAGCCGGCAACCACATACCAAACCAATGCGGCGATCATCGTGCACAAGAGCGCGGTGAGCAGCCCGAGCAGTCGCCGCTGGGCGGGTGTTGCGGTGGCGTTTCGAAGGGGAATGAACACTGAGAAGTTGCTGAGCGGCAGGGTCATTTTGTGAAGCAGTTGGTGGTGCGAGCGTCGAGTTGGTTGGAGAGGCTGTCACTGAAGTCACCGGTCTTTTCGAAGTGGCTTACGTCGCGGGGCGACAAGTCGAGGGTTCGAACGCCGTCGACGATGCACGTGGTCAAGTCCGCCGCGAGTCCTTCGTCGAGCAACTGGCCTTCGAGGCCGCTGTAGAACGAACTTGGTACTTCGGGGTTGGTGCCGCCGCACGCGGCGAGTGGGAGAGAACTCAGCACGAGTGCGGCGGCGAATTTGGCGTTGAACGTTGGTTTGGCGTCGAACATTGGGGGTCCTCACGATCTCGCCCGAGGCGAAAGGCGGCGAATGGGGGATTCGTTGGTTAGGGGGTGCCAGACGGACAGATCTGGGTGGTCGACGTGGAGCCGATGGCGATCATGTCGATCGCCGCGCTGTCGCGACACTGCAATGCGCCCCGCTCGGTGCGGGTTGTCGACGAAACGGTTCCGTCGACAACCGAGCGGGCCGCGATCACGAAACTGACCAGCAGTATCACCACGGCGACCAAGACCGTCAGCGCTTCCTGCACCCGGCCGCGACGCTGAGCGTCGAGCAAGGTGTGGTTGGAGTCGGAAGAAATGCTGAGTGCTTGATACATCGGATTGACCTCCTGTCTCTGTCCGTCCGGCAGAGGGGAGACGCTCAATTCGCCTCTGGTCTGACACCCCAGGGAGAAAAAATTCCGAAATGGTAATCCGGCTGCCGCAACCGGGGTCGAGCAGTCCACAATGAGTCCCATGCGTCGCACATCTGTTCTTTGGTTTCTTGTCGTCCTGGCCTCGTTGGGTCTGATCGCCGCCGCTTGTGGGTCCTCAGACACGACGGCCGAGTCGGTTGCGGCGACCACCACTACGACCACCACGCCCCCGACCACTGCGCCTACGACTAGCGAGCCCCCGCCGACGACGACAGCAGTTCCGACCACCAGCGCGGCGCCGTTCAATACACGGTTTGATGGCTTTGGTTCGTACTCAGTGGGTCGTCAGGTGGTCGAGGTCGTCGACTCCGCTCGCGATGGCCGGACCCTGCCGGTGCAGGTCTGGTACCCCGCCGAAGAAAGCGGGGAGCCGTTCACCGAATACGTATTCCTGCCGCCGATGCAATTCTTCTCCGACTTTGCCCTCGACAGCCCAGCGGTGGCGGCATCGCCGACCGAAGCTGGGTTCCCGACAGTATTTTACTCTCACGGCAACAACGGGTGGGGTTGGGTGCATTCGACGTTGATGGAGCGCCTCGCCAGCCACGGGTTTGTGGTGGTGGCGCCCGATCACGTGGGCAACACGTTGGTCGACTCGGTCCTTGGCACCTCAGACGAACAAGAGGTCGTGGCCCAGAACCGCCTCGACGATGTGAACTTTGTGCTGGCGGCCCTCGAGACCGATCCCGCGTTCTCGAAGTTTGCCGATAGCGCCGACGAGACCCGCATCGGATTTGTGAGCCATTCGCTGGGAGGTTGGACGGGGCTTACCACCCTCGGTCAACAAGGCGCCGATTCGATAATCGATGCCTATGTCGGCCTCGCTCCCTTCGTCGAAGTGATCGACGACGAGACGTTCGCCGCGATCGAGCGTCCAGTTCTGATGATTTCTGGCAGTGTCGACGAAACCACGCCGGCTGTCGAAGTCAAACGGCCCTTCGACATCATTTCTTCTCGGCCGCTCATCTGGGCTGATGTAATCGGCGGCGGTCATCAGAGCTTCGCTGATGCCTGCTTCATCAGGGATCAACTAGGTCTGATCGCCGGCGTTCCCGACCTGTTCCTCGAGTTGGCTGATGGTTATGCCGAGTCGGGATGCGGCGAGGGGATCGTGGCCGTCGATGTGGCCCAACCAGCAATGAATCACCTCGCAACGGCATTCTTGGTCAGCAACCTTGGGGGCGACGTCGGCAACGCCCTCGACCCGGCCTATATCGAAACCGAGTTCCCAGGCGTGTTCACGATCCAGGTTGGCGACTGAAGCAGGCGTCTAGCTTCTTGCCGCTCTGTTGCGGAGTTCGTACTTGAGGACTTTGCCACTGGCGTTGAGCGGCAAAGCGTCGACGAACTCCACGAAGCGGGGAGCCTTGTAGTTGGCCATTTCGGCGCGGCACCACGTGACCAAGGCGCCGGGTGAAGCGGCGGTGATCGCGGCATCGGGAGTCGGCACCACGAAGGCATAACCAACTTCGCCGAGACGACTATCGGGCACGCCCACGACCGCGACCTGACCCACATCGGGGTGGTTCATCATCAAGTTCTCGATCTCGGCCGGGTAGGCGTTGAAACCGCCGTTGATGAACATGTCTTTGACCCGGTCGGTGATATCGATATTGCCATGTCTGTCCATCACTCCTATGTCGCCGGTGTGAAGCCAGCCGTCGGAGTCGATGGTGTCGGCGGTCTTGGCCGGATCGTCCAAGTAACCCACCATCACGTTGTAGCCGCGGACCACGATCTCGCCCGGTTCGCCGCGGCGGACCTCGTTGGTCGCATTGTCGGGGTTCTCGGGGTCGATTACCCGAACTTCGACGTCGTCAATCGCTCGCCCCGAAGTGGTAGCGATGATTTCGGGGTCGTCGTCGTGACGACACATCGTGGCGATGCCGGTGACCTCGGTGAGGCCATACCCGGTGACCACCTTTTCGAATCCGAGCCTTGATCGCATTTGCAGAATCATTTCGACCGGGATCGCCGCCGCCCCGGTGACGGCGAGGCGCAGCGTCGAGAAGTCGAACGATTCGAGATCGGGATGGTTGAGAATCGTCTGATAGATGGCGGGTGGGCCGGGCAGCATCGAGATGCGTTCTTCAGGGATACGAGCCATCACCGATGCCACGTCGAACACCGGGTGCGGAACGATGGTCGATCCAGTCAACAGACACGCAACGATCCCGGCGTTGAGTCCAAACGAGTGAAAAAACGGGTTGATGATGAGGTAGCGGTCTTGGTCGAGACCAATCACGTCGGACCACGACCGAAAGGCGCGACACGTCGCCGAGTGGGTGAGCATCGCTCCTTTGGGATCGCCGGTGGTCCCCGACGTAAACATGATGTTGCAAAGGTCTTCGTCGCCAACGCGTGCCGCGGCTTCGTCGAGGGTTTCTTCGAGACATAGCGCCCCTCGGGCGATGAAGTCGGCGAACCCGGTGGCGGTTGATGGCACTGCCCCGCGCATCACCACGATTTCGTTGAGCGACGGGGGTAGCGCCGCGCCGTCGGTCAGCAGCTCGACGTAGTCGGTGTCGAGGAAATCGGTGACGGTGAAGAGGATGCTGGCCTTGCTGGCTTCGAGCACGAACCGGGCTTCGCGCCCCTTGAAGCGGGTGTTGATCGGTACAACAATTCCGCCCACGGTGTGCACTGCCAGCGCCGCCACTGCCCATTCCCAGATGTTGGGGGCCCAAAGCGCAACCCGGTCGCCCTTTGTCACTCCCGAAGCAATGAGCGCTTTGGCGGCCGAGCGGATCTGTTCTCGGAATTGGGTGAAAGTCCAACGGACTTCGCCATCGACGATGGCTTCGTTGGGTCCGAACTTCTCTGCCGCCGAATCGATTACCTGACCGATTGTGGTCACGTTGTGGCGCTATCCAGATCGAGTCCTTCGGACCACATGAACTCTTCGACCAGTTCGCGACTCTTCCAGCCGTCATCGGTGCGCACCAGCTGATGGTTGTAGAAACCGCCCGTAGAGAAGAACGGACCGCCGTCGGCGAACTTCATGGGGTTGTAGAACATGGCTCGGACCGACGCCGAGTCGCCGTTGATTGTGACGTCAAGGTTGGAGATGAGATGTTGCGTCATCTCGAACATGGCCAGCGACGCCTCGAGCCAGGCCGCCACCGTTTCGGCGTCTCCGGATGCACCCCCTACCGAGCTGTAGTCGATGGTCGCGTCGGCGGTGAACAACGACTTCCAAAGGTCCCAGTCCTGGGTGTCGACGGCGTGGGCATACCGGGTTAGAAGGTCGGCGATTTCGATTCGGTCGCTGATGGTCTGAAGATCGAGCGTCATTTGGCGATCGGAGCCTTTCGAAGATGGAACGGAATGGTCACGCCGATTTCGGCGGCCAGGTCGTCGTGTTGAGAGTCGACCGGTGCGCCGATGGAGTCGAGCAGGCGGTTCATCATGCAGAAGTTGGCGGCGATCATCGCGACCCGGTCGGCTCCGTCGCGGCCCAACGCCAGTTCGACTCGTACGCGAGCATCGGGATACTCGGCGAGGTCACCGAGAACGATCGCGTCGACAAAGGCCAGAATCTCGCGAGCGAACGGCACTCCGCAATCGTCGATGATCACACCGGTTCCGATCGGAACGCAGTCGACCGTTCCGTCGGCTTTCTTGACACTCGCACGGAGCATCGAAGCGTGGCCGAGTAGTCAATAGAAGCAGTCGTTGAGCTTTGATGTTCTGGCGGCAACGAGCTCCATTTGCGGCCGAGTGATGCCGTCTCTCACGATGGCCAAGTCGCCCATTTCTTCGAGGCTGAGGTACAGCACCCCGTGGGCATCGAACATAACTTCGGTCGCGCCTGGCACCGCGGTGAGCGCGTTGGGCGGAAACGCTCTGCCGCGTGTAGGAACCCAGCCGTCGCTGAGCGACACACCGTCGGGGATTTCGTGGCTTGGCCCGCCCAGCCGGGGGCGGGGAAGCGGCGGGCGGTCGAGGCCGAGGCCGAATGCCGCGGCATCGATGGCCGCCAACCGGCTGACAATGCCGACCAGTTCGACATAGGCGTGGACGTCGAGGCCCAAATCGGCCCAACGTTCGATGTCGACTGAGCGAATGGTGTGGGCTTCGGTGGCCACCCTTCGAGTCGCCTCTCGCGCCGCGGCCGGCAACGTGGCGGTCGAGGGCAGATCGTCGCCCGCCATGCGTGCTTCGGCGGCTATGGCCACGGAGTCCTCGCCGCTCCACCACGCCCCGGGGCTCGCGAGGTCGTCCCACTGTCGCGCAACGAGGGCATCGAAATCCGCAATCAGGTTTGTCACGCCACCATTGTGGCGCGTCGCGGCGCTTAGTCCTAGACGGCGCCTAGGCCGTGAGCAACAGCTTTCCGGTTGTGGCCCGCGATTCGAGTGCGACGTGAGCCTGACCGGCATCGCTCATGGCGTAGGTATGGCCGATTCTCACGTCGAGCTGTCCGGCCGACACCCAGTCGCACAACTGGGTCCAGCGGGCGTCTCTGTCGCCAGGACTGGAGATGTAGTCCCAAAGTTTGGGGCGGGTGACGTAGAGCGATTTAGCCATGAGTTGCAGTGGCGAAAAGGGAGGCACCGGACCTGACGCATTGCCGAAAGTCACCATTGTTCCTCGAGGCCGCAGCACCATGAGCCCGGCATCGAACGTTGCCGCGCCAACGCCGTCGTAAACAACGTCGATCGCATCGGTCCCCACGGCGGCCTCGATGCCGGCAACCATTTCGACTTCGTTGTAGTTGATCACGTGATCGGCCCCCGCCGACCTCGCCAATTCGACCTTGGACGCTGACCCAACCGTGGCCACGACCTCGGCCCCGGCCAGTTTTGCCATCTGTACCATGAGGCGCCCTGTGCCGCCCGCCGCGGCGTTGATGAGGCACCGGTCGGTGGTACCGAGTCGATAGGTATCGCTAACGAGATAGTGCGCCGTCATACCTTGCAGCGGCAAAGCGGCCGCGATGTCGAGCGAAACCCCATCGGGAACAGCCATCAGCGAGGAGGCGGGAGCAGCGATTCGAGTGGCGTAACTTCCGGCCACACCCACCCAGGCCACTCGATCGCCCACCTTCACCGACGCGACGTCAGAACCAACCCCGGCAACGGTTCCCGAACCTTCTGATCCGGGGACAAACGGCAGGGGCATCGGGTAAAGCCCCGAGCGGTGATACGTGTCGATGAAGTTGACGCCCGCGGCGTGAACGTCGATCACGACCTCGCCAGAGCCGGGTTCGTTGACCGTCGTGGGGATCCACTCGAGCACTTCGGGGCCGCCGGTTGTCGAAACTTGTTGAGCGAAGTTCATCTCACACTTTAGAACTCCCGGGTGAGGGGTGCCTTCCATCGCACCCCCAGAACTGTTAGGCACTGCCTATGCCGCACATCATTATCGAATACAGCGACAACCTCGATCGTCTGTTGCCCGTTGACGACTTTGTCCAAGCCGTCCACGCCGCCGCCGTTGATGACGGCATCGCCCCTGTTGATGGGATTCGCACCCGCGCCATCTTGCATCGGCATTACCAGGTCGCCGACCAAGACCCGGCCAACGCGTTCGTGGCTATCATCGCCCGGCTCGGTCCTGGTCGCCGCGACGACGAGATCCAACGTTTTCTCAACCGACTGATCGATACCAGCGAAACGGCGGTGGCCGAATTTGCCGATCAGATCGCGGTCGCCATCAGCGCCGAGATCCAATTCATCGATGCCAACGTAAGAATCAACCGCAACCATGTTGCGACACGGATGGCGGCCAAAGCCGCCTCCGGTTGAGCAACGAGCGCGGCGCGTTGCCATCGAGGTTGACGTTGGCAGTGGTGGGTCTGTTGGCATCGTCGTGTGTCACGGTCGCGCCCGAAGCCGCTCCTGTCGATCCCGCGGAACCGCCCACCACCACCACGGTGGCTGTCCTCGAGGCGCCAATACCGGCCGTTACCGTCGGCGCCGAGGTACTGGCCGATTCGGGTTTTGCGATCCTCGACGGATCTCGTGTCGGCTTGATCGTCAACCAAACCTCGCTGGTCTACGGCGAGCATCTCATTGACGTCATCGATAGTGCCCCCAACGTTGAGTTGGTATCGGTGTTTGCGCCCGAACACGGGGTGCGCGGCACCGCCGGGGCTGGTGCTTTGGTCGACGACGAGATCGACTCGGTCACCGGTGTTCCCATTTTGAGCTTGTACGGCGATACCCGAAAGCCAACTCCGCAGATGCTCGCCGGGATCGACACCCTTGTCTACGACCTCCAAGATGTCGGCGGCCGGTTCTACACCTACATCTCGACGATGGGGCTGGCGATGCAAGCCGCGGCCGCGGCCGGGATCCGGTTTGTGGTCCTCGATCGACCCGATCCATCAGGTGGGGCGGTGCCCGCCGGATACGTGCTCGAACCGGCGAAGGTGTCGTTTATCGGCCAGTATCCGATCCCGTCGGCTTACGCCATGACTGCGGGCGAACTGGCCAACGCCATCGTGGGCGAGCAATGGCTCGACGGGCTGGCAAATCTGGACCTGTCAGTTGTCGAGATGCGCGGTTGGCTTCGGGGTATGACATGGGAAGAAACCGGGCTCGACTGGATACCACCCAGCCCGGGACTGCAGTCGTCATCGTCGGCGTTGACCTACCTCGGCACGGTGCTGTTGGAGGCGACGTCGATCAGCTACGGCGGCGGAATGGACGAAACCTTCGAGCTGGTTGGCGCCCCGTGGGCCGATGACCTAACGATGGCTGCCCGCCTCAACGGCCGCGGCCTGCGCGGGGTCTTGTTCGAACCGGTCGTGTTTACGCCGGGACCTTTACCGGGCCGAACCAACAATCCCCGTCTGAGCGGCGTCGAGCTGAGTGGGGTGAGGATTCATGTGACCGAGCCCGGCCCGTTCGAGCCGGTGGCGGTTGGTGTCCATATCCTCCACGAGTTCATGGCCGCCGCGGCCGAGCTAGAAGTCCAAGGCGAGTTCATCAACCGCCCGCAGACCATGGGGCTGCTGGCCGGCACCGATGCTTTGGTCGATGCCCTAGATGCGGGGGCTGGTGCTGATGAGATCATCGCTGGTTGGGAAGACGGTCTGCGGGCGTTCAACACGGTGCGAGCCAATTATCTGCGCTACTGAACCGGATTGCTTGCAGACCGCGCTCGTCGACCGATAGGGATTTGAGAAAGTACTGGAGATCTCGTGGGAACGCGTACCCGACAACTAGCGGCAGCAGCACGCACTATCAGCAAGGGCGAGTTGGCTCGCTACAGCGGCCGTTCGATCGGACAAACGATCCGGTTCGAAACATTGCTCGCGGCCCACACCGGGAGCGCTCATGCTCGTGCTGTCAACAGTGGCACCAGCGCGCTTACTTGCTCGCTGGCCGCCCTCGGAGTGGGCCCGGGCGACGAGGTGCTCGTGCCGGCCTATACGTGGGTTAGCAGCGCGGCGGCGGCGGTGATGGTGGGCGCGGTGCCGATTCTGGTCGAGATTGATCAGAGCCTCACGATGGATCCCGTCGATCTCGAAGCCAAGATCACCCCACGCACCAAAGCCATTATCCCGGTCCACATGTTGAACCTGCCTGCCGACATGGACACCATTGTCGAGATCGCCGCACGCCACCAGCTCGTAGTTCTAGAAGATGCCTGTCAGGCCGTTGGGGTCACATACAAGGGTCGCCAATTGGGTTCGATTGGCCAAATGGGGGCGTTCAGCTTCAACGACCACAAGAACATTCGAGCCGGCGAAGGCGGCGCGTTCATCACCAACCGCACCGACTTGTACGAACGGGGTTCGATGTTTCACGACGTCGGGTCTTATCAACGTCGCGGTGTCGACTTGAGCGAGACGGCCTTTGTCGGGCTGAACCTGCGAGCCAACGAACTCTCGAGCGCAATCCTGATCCCTCAGCTAAAGGCATTAGAGCGCCAAATGCGAGCAAGGGCCCGACGAACCGCGGTCCTCTCCGATGCCCTTGGCCGCCGCGACGATCTAACGGTTAGCCCGCACAACTCGCCCGCTGATGCGGTGAGTCTGAGCGTCAACTTCGACGACCCGGAGAAAGCCAAGAGGTTTGCCGACGCGGCCACGGGCGTGACCCGGTTGATCGATACCGGCCGACACGTCTACTCGAACTGGCAGTCGATTTTGGCCAGGCGCACGTTTGACGACCGGGTCAACCCATGGGCCGATTGTGATATCGACTACGTCGGCTCGTGCCCCGGCACGACCAGAATTCTCGAGCGCACGTGCAGCGTAAGCACGCGCCCCGACCTGCCCATGCCCGTGGTGTGGAAACTGGCCCGGGACTACTCGCGCCTCTCGGTCTAACGAACTCGGTCGGTCAGCGGCAGCGGTTATGGGTCGCGCCGATGCCTTCGATCTCGCAGTGCACCACCGAGCCCGCGGTTAGCCATTGGGGAGGAGTACGCGCCGCCCCGACTCCGCCTGGTGTTCCGGTGGCGATGATGTCGCCCGGTTCGAGGGTGATCACCCGACTCAGATCTTGCACGATGTCGACGGCTCCGAAGCAAAGCTCGGCCGTGTTCGACTCTTGTTTACGAACTCCGTCGACTTCGGTCCAGATAGCTAGGCCGCTGGCGTCGCCGACCTCGTCGGCGCCGACCAATATCGGCCCTACGGGGGTCATGGCTTCGAAGGTCTTACCCGCCAGGAACTGAGTGGTCCGCCGTTGGTAGTCCCGGGCCGTCACGTCGTTGAGGACCGTGAACCCGGCGATGGCATCCATGGCTTGGCGCGCCGAAGCGTGTCGACATGGTGATCCAATGACGATGGCCAACTCGGCCTCCCAGTCGATCGACGTTGATACTTCCGGCGGCGGGAGAACGATGTCGTCGTGGGCGCCGATCAGCGCGGACCGATACTTGGCAAAGTAGGTCGGCGCGGTGGGACGGTCGCGGCCCATCTCGGCTATGTGGTCGAGATAGTTGACGCCCACGCACACGATTTTGTCGGGCCGCACGACAAGGGGCGCGAAGTCGCAATCGCCAAGCGCCATTGACTCCATTTCGGTCGGCGGGTTTGGGCTGGCTAGCACCGCACCGACATCGGCGGCGTCGAGCACAATGGCATTGTCGCCTTCGATGCGGACGGCGTGCGTGTGACTCGAATGGTCGTTGTCGTGGATGCGTATGGTGGCGAGCTTCATGGGTTTCTCCATGTGTTGAGTCGTTCGCCGAGCTGATCGATCTGTTCGCCCGAAAGGTTGGCAAAGCTGAATCGAAGCATCAGCTCGTCGGTCGGTGTGAACGCGGTGCCGGGGATCACCAAGATGTCGTGCTCGACCACCAATGATCTGACGATGGCCGCGGTCGTGGCTCCTGTCGACGGGGGTGCTTTTACCCAACCAAAGTACGCGCCGGCGGAGACCAACTCGAACCCACCGGGCTGACTGTGCATGAGGTTTTCGAACCGTTCTTGCAACTTCGCCACGCGTTGGGATTGCTCCACGCGCCAATCCGTCGCCGACCGTAAACCGGTGATTGCTGCTTCCTGCCCAATCCATGGCGCACTGATGGCCACGCAATCGAGAATTTTGAGGGCCTCGACCCGTACTGCTTGTCCGGCTACGACCGCGCCGATGCGATATCCAGGAATAGCCAAGTCTTTGGAAAACGAATGCAGGCTCACCACCGTGTCTTGCCAGTCTTGCCCCAGTCGGCCTGTCTCGCCGGGGTCGCTCTTGGGAAAGAGCGAATGGGCCGGGTCATGGCTCGGGCGAAAGTTGCGGTAGGTCTCGTCGATGATCAGCGCAATATCGTGGCGTTCGGCAAGCAGCGCGAATTGGTGGAGTCGTTCGGGCGGGATCGTTATCCCGGTTGGATTTCCGGGCGTGACCAACACGATGGCCCGCGTGGACTCGTCGATTAGTTGCTCGGCGTGGGCCAGGTCGGGCCACAACTGCTGGTCGTTGGCTATGTGGCGCGGCTCGATGCCTTCGACCTTGAGCCACATTTCGTGATTGAAGTAAAACGGCGTAGCGAGCAGCACCGAATCGCCGGGGCTCGCCAACGCGTTGATCGTCACACAAAACGCTTGGTTGCAGCCCGCCGTGATCAAGACGTCGTCGGCCGAGACCGAAGCTGCGTAGGCGCCGCTGAGGTCGGTTGCGAACGATTCTCGAAGCGCGGGTAAGCCTGGTTGGGGCGCATAGCGAGCGCTCGAGGGCTCGAACGCCGCGGCGGCAATCCGTTCCTGCACAACCATCGCCGGCGGATAGGCCGGCGCCGCTTGCGAAAGATCGAGAAGCGGTCGATCATTCACCCGGTGCGCCAACAAGCTATGAGCGGCGCCGATCGGCGAATGAATCAGGTCGGTGGTGCGAGACGAAAATTTCATGAACTATTCGAAGTGTTGCTCATCGAGACGGCCGGTGCCTAGATGACTCAGCCCGAAGCCAAACCGGCGGCCACGGCCGAACAGTACCTCGACCGGATTCGCTACACCGGCGACATCGACCCGACCCTCGAATCGTTGGAGGCTTTGCAGCGGGCCCACATGACGGCCGTGGCCTTCGAGAACATCGATGTGTTTCGTCGCGTTGGTGTGAGCACCGACATCGACACCACGCTGACCAAGATCGTGCAAAACGGCAGAGGCGGGTGGTGCTTCGAGAACAACGGTGCCTTCGCCTGGCTGCTCGACCAGTTGGGGTTCGACGTTCGGCGCTTGGGCGCGGCGGTACTCCTTGGCGGCCCGAACCAACTCATAGACCATCTGACTCTCGAGGTAACGCTCGATCGCCCATACCTGGTTGACGTTGGATTCGGCGCGTCGTTCGTTCGGCCGCTGGCCCTCAACGTGGCCGGCGCCCAGGACGGAGGCGCAGGGTGCTTTGAGCTGTTGCCGAGTCCGCAAGGCACAACATTGGCTCGTGATGACGACGGAGTCCCGGTGCCGCAATACCGGTTCAAACGCGTCACCCATGCCCTCGCTGACTTCGAACCAGCCTCGAGGCGGCTTCAGACCGATCCGAGTGGTCACTGGCTCCAGGGCCCCTTCGCAACCCGGTTGATTGACGGCGGCCCCGACCGGGTAACGCTACTGAAGGACCGGATCAAGTTCGAGCGTGGCGGTCAGACCGAAGTGGTCGATGTCGCGGCATCTGATTGGTCCGAGACCCTGGCCACTTGGTTCGAGATGACCGTGCCGATGTCCTAGGGCTGGTAGCCGGTGCGAGCAGCGAGACCAGGGTTGGCGGCGTCGGGGTCGACCGTTTCGAGGCTGCCGCCCTCCGCCCACCATAAGAACCCCAACCCGATCACACCGAAGATCACGCCGCCCACCGCCATCGGCGTGACCGTGTTGGTGATCTGACGGTCTACCAGCGCAGCCAACAAGGCCCCGCCGCCTTGGGTTGCCAGCCCCCTGGCCGCGGCCGCGGTGCCGGCCAAGCGAGACATGGGCTGGAGGGCCAGTGACACGCCCGATGTGGTGACCATGGTCGAAAACGTGCTGGTGGCGGTGATCAATGCGACCCACACAAAGAACGGCGGAACCCCGTTGGTGGCAAGCGTCGTTACCAGCAGAACCGCGAACGTGGCGGTGAGTCCGAGGTAGGCGCGGCGCACAAGTTTTGCCGCTCCGACTCGTGCGACGAGGCGGCTGCTCAACCAGATGAACGTGCCGTTGACGGCCGATATCGCGGCGAAGGTGAGTGCGAACCAGTTCTTGTGGCCGTATATGACGTCGACGATTGGTTGGCTGCTGCCCAGAAACACATAAAACGCGCCGTCACTGAACACCATCGCGAGGATGTATCCAGCGGTCGAACGGTTGGAAAACACGGTGCGGTAGCCGCGCGCCGTAGAGCGAAAGTCGAGCGGTCGGCGGTTCTCGGCCGGAAGAGTCTCGCCGAAGTGACGGACCCAGCCGACGGCAATCAGCGCCAACAAGACCGCGGCGACAAACACTGCTTGCCAGTGCCCGCTCAACAGGAGTCCTTCACCGATGAGGGGCGAGATTGTTGGCCCGATCAAGAACGCGGCCATCACCAGGGCCAGTACACGAGCCATCTGGTCGCCGTCGTAAAGATCGCGGGCGATGGCGTGCGAGAGGACGCTCGGCCCCGCCGCGCCAATACCCCACACCAGTCGGGCCACCAGAACCCACGAAAAACTAGGGGCAACGCTCGCGCCCAAGGCCCCGAGGGTGTAGAGCCCGAGCGACGCGTAGAGCACCGGTTTGCGGCCGAATCGATCGGCGACTGGTCCGTACAACGGTTGGCCGACCGCCAGCCCAAAGAAATAGAAAGTGACGAGCAGCGATACCTGTCCGGACCCGCTGCTGAGGGAGAATTCCGAGCGGATTTCGTCGAACGCCGGCAGCACGGTGTCGATCCCGAAGGCCAACAAGAAGCTGAGAAACGCGAGGTAGGCGATAACTCCCCGCTCGTCGCGGTGATCAGTAAGCGTGGTCACGGGTTCGGGATTGTTTTGCCCGGGTTGAACAAACCGTGCGGGTCGAGAGCATTTTTGATCCGCCACGCCAGTTCGATTTCGAGCGAATCTTTTTGGGTTGACATTTCGTCTCTCAGCACCTGGCCCACGCCGTGTTCGGCGCTGAGGGTGCCGCCAAACTCGAAGGTAATGGCATCTATCGCGGCCTTGGCGGCGAGTCGGTGCGACGGTTCCCAGTCGCCACTCAGCGGCGGCAAGACATGCAGGTGAATGTTGCCGTCGCCAATATGGCCGAAGGAGAACGGACGCCATCCGGGTGCGGTCTGGGCAACCGCGGCCTCGGTCTGTTTGACGAAATCGACCACCCGCCCCACCGGGACCGCCGTGTCGTACTTGATATAGCCGTCAAGGTTGTCCCACAGCTGGGTTGGTGGCATTTCGTCGCGGATCATCCAGAGCGTTTCTTCTTGATCGGTAGTCGCGGCGATCGTGGCATCGACGATGAATTTGTTGGTGTGAGCGGCCTCGAGAAAGTGCGTTATTGCGTCGGCGGCGTCGAGGCCGTGAGGGGTCGCCACCCTGACGAGCACGTACCAAGAGCCGACAGTCTCGATCGGTCGCAGCAGGTCGAACTTTTCTACGGCTCGGTCGATCCCGGCCTTTGGCATGAGTTCGAATGCGGTAACGGTTCCACCAGTCGAACGAGCCAAGGCCAGCAACGACAACACGTCGTCGATCGACCGCAGGGCCACGAGTGCGGTCTGATGGTCGTGGATCGCCGGTAGCAGCTTGACCACCGCTCGGGTCACGATTCCCAACGTTCCTTCGGCTCCGATGAAGAATTGGCGGAGCTGATATCCAGTCGAGTCCTTGCGAAGGGCGCTGAGGCCGTTCCAGATCCGACCGTCGGCCAGCACGACTTCGAGGCCAAGTATGTGGTCTCGGGTCGGACCGAACTGCAAAACGTTGATGCCGCCGGCGTTGGTCGAGATGGCGCCCCCGATGGAGGCCGTGCCGCGTGCGCCCCAGTCGGGGGCAAACATTCTGCCCGCGCTGGCAGCGGCGTCCTGGATTGCTTGGATGGTCGTCCCGGCCTGAACCGTGGCGGTGGATCCGGCAACATCGACCTCTTCGATTGCTCGCATCCGGCTGAGCGACACCACTACCGACGCTTGGCCGTCGACCGGCTGAGCCCCGCCGCTGAGCCCGGTGTTTCCGCCCAACGTGCAGACGCTGATGCCGACCTCGGCACAGGCTCGCACGACATCAGAAACCTCGTTGGTCGAACCGGGACGGACCGCGGCGACGACCGGTCCGGTAACTATGCCGCGTTGATCTCGTCCGTATTCTTCGGCTTCGGCCTCGGCAAAAGTGTTGCCCGGGCCGACGATCGCCGCCAGCTTCTCGAGCAACGATTGCCAGTGGTCGGTCCCCGCGCTCACCGCAGCGTCAGTCGTGGCTGGCTAGGCGAAGCGACAACTCCGACACTCGTGAGCGCACCGCGTCACGGTCGATGCCAAAGTCGGCCAGCCCCGCCATGATCTCTTCTTCGAACGCGCCCCAACCAAACTGAAGGGCCGCACACAGGGCAACTTCGGCGAGAAGATCATCGTCGGTTTCGTGACGACCGCTGGCCGCGGCCTGACCTCGAACAATTCGGTGCATGAGGGCAGTCATGGGCGACATCGCCTCGTCGATCTCCAACTTGGCGAACGTGCGGTAGCTGGACGCGTCGTCGCCGGTGTTGACCGGAAGAACCCCGTTGGAGTCCCAGCGTTTGCCCATTTCTTCGGTCGCGACGGTGACGGCCTCGGCGAAAACGGCGTCCTTTGAACCAAAATAGTGATGGATCAGGCCGTAGTTGACCCCGGCGGTCTTGGCCAATTCTCGACCCGAGATCTGCCGCGGTGACCGCATAGCCATCAACTGGACGGCAGCATTGATCAGGCTGCGGCGCACCGCCTCGGGACCCCGCACCGACGGCGATGCCGCGGTATCGGACACGTCAGCGACCGATCTGCGAGACGTCTCGAACCGCCCCTTGGTCCGCCGATGTCGTCATCGCCGCGTAGGCCCTGAGCGCCGCCGAGACCTTGCGGGGACGAACCTCGGCCGGTTGCCACGCGGCATCACCCTTGGCTTCCATCGCGGTTCGTCGACGAGCGAGTTCGTCGTCGGTCACGCGAACAGCGATGGTGCGATTGGGGATGTCGATATCGATGATGTCGCCATCTTCGATCAACCCGATCGCGCCGCCGCTAGCGGCCTCGGGGGAGGCGTGACCGATCGACAGCCCTGACGTTCCGCCCGAAAACCGGCCGTCGGTGAGCAGTGCGCATTCTTTGCCGAGATTTCGGCTTTTGATGTAGCTGGTCGGGTACAACATCTCTTGCATCCCGGGGCCGCCTTTGGGTCCCTCGTAACGAATGATTACGACGTCCCCAGCTTGGATCCCGCCTTCGTCGAGGATCCCGTCGCAGGCCGCTTCTTGACTCTCAAATACCCGAGCCGGGCCAGAGAAGGTGAATATCGACGGATCGACTCCCGCGGTCTTCACGATGCAGCCATCCTCGGCGATATTGCCAAAGAGCACGGCCAAACCACCGTCGGCAAAGTACGGCTGGTCGGTCGATCGGATGCATCCTTCGGCGCGGTCCAGATCGAGGGTGTCCCATCGGGTGCTTTGGCTGAATGCCGTCTGGGTAGGGATACCAGCGGGGCCGGCCCGGAAAAACTCGACCACCTCGGCCGATGGGCTACGAGCCACGTCCCACTGTTCGAGCGCCGCTTCTAGCGTTTCGCTGTGGATCGTGGGCCGCGACGTGTCGATGAGCCCACCACGAGCGAGTTCGCCGATGATCCCCATGATCCCTCCGGCTCGATGAACATCTTCGACGTGATAGATCGGCGACGCGGGCGCCACCTTGCAAATTGCCGGGGTGTTGCGACTGAGACGGTCGATGTCGGCCATGGTGAAGTCGACTTCGCCTTCGCGGGCCATAGCCAAGATGTGCAGAACCGTGTTGGTGGACCCGCCCATCGCGATGTCGAGGGTCATGGCATTTTCGAACGCCGTTTTGGTGCAAATCGAGCGGGGCAGGACCGAGTCGTCGTCTTTTTCGTAGTAGCGCCGAGCGATGTCGACGATGCGGTTCCCGGCTTCGAGGAACAGCCTTTCGCGGTCGCTGTGGGTCGCGACCACGGTGCCGTTGCCGGGCAGTGACAACCCGAGCGCCTCGGTGAGGCAATTCATGGAGTTGGCGGTGAACATTCCCGAACACGAGCCGCAGGTCGGGCACGCCGACCTTTCCATCTGAAGCACGTCTTCGTCGCTGACCGAGACATCGCCGGCTTTGATCATCGGGTCGATTAGATCGAGTTTGACTTCGACCCCAGCCAGCTTGGTCTTGCCGGCCTCCATCGGCCCGCCGGTTACAAATATGCACGGGATGTTGAGTCGCATGGCCGCCATCAACATTCCCGGTGTGATCTTGTCGCAGTTGGAGATGCAGACCATCGCGTCGGCGCAGTGAGCGTTGACCATGTACTCCACGGAGTCGGCGATCAGGTCGCGCGACGGGAGGCTGTAGAGCATGCCGTCATGGCCCATGGCGATTCCGTCGTCGACCGCAATCGTGTTGAACTCTTTGGCAACCCCACCCGCGGCCTCGATTTCGCGAGCGACGAGTTGGCCCAGATCCTTTAGGTGTACGTGCCCCGGCACAAACTGGGTGAAGGAGTTGGCAACCGCGATGATGGGCTTGTCGAAATCCTCATCGGTCATGCCGGTGGCTCGCCACAAAGAGCGAGCGCCCGCCATGTTGCGTCCCTGCGTGCTGGTTCTAGAACGGTAGTCAGGCATGAGCCAAAGGCTAGTTTCTTTTTAGCCAAAGCTCCTTTTGGCGCCGATCGCGTCGCGTGCGAAGCGGTAGGGTGCCGAGATGTACGTACCGCATCGGGTTCTTTTGGCCCTGCGGGTTAGCACCGAAATGGGACTGGTTCTGGCGACCGCCGTAGCCACCGCCACCTTCGTCGCCACTCCTTTGGTGCTCAGTGCGGTTGCCGAACGTTTCAGTGTCAGCGTTGGCACCGCAGCGCTGTTTTCGGCAAGCCAGTTGGGCTGGTTCGTTGTCGGCTCATGGACCGCGGGACGGTTTGTCCAACCCTCGGCAAGGCTTTTTGTTGCGTCGCTCTTAGTACTGGCTCTCTCCAACCTCGTGAGCGCCGTTGTAACGGCATTTGTGTTGTTGGTGATAGTTCGTGGTGTGGCGGGGCTGGCCCTGGGAGTCTTGACATGGCTGTCCTATTCACAAGTGTTTGGTAACGCCGAGCGGACCAGCGATATCGCGGTTGTCGGTCCCATTACCGGGGTCGTTGTCGCCCCACTTTTTGGCCTGCTCCTGAGGGTCTCAGATGTTCGGTCGGTGTTCGTTGTCCTAGCGGTTGTGGCCCTCGTGCCTCTCGTGGCGATACCCCGGTTCTCGGCTATCCCTCAGCGACGCGATGTTCGCAATCGGGCAATGCCCGCCGCACTGGTGCTCGTCGGTGCTCTCGGTTTTGTCACCCTCGGCGGCTCGGCGGTGTTCGTGTTTACCGGAGCGATTGCCGCCGACCGGTTCTCGTTGGGGGCGTTCGAACTCTCGTTGGTGTTCTCGGCCAACGCGGCCGCAGGCATCCCGGCTGCCCGGTGGCGCGGCGCTCGACCTTTGGCGGGCGCGTGGTTCCTCGTCCCGGCGATTTGCGCGCTCGCGATCGGCCGCCTTAGCGAGCCGGCGGTGTTCGTGACCGCCATTGTGGTTTGGGGTTTTGCTTTTTGGGTTGCCGTTCCGGGCACCTACAACCTGCTCGCCGAACGGTCGCGGTTTCCCGCCGAACGGGCCGGTGACGCCCAAGCAGTGATGGCGGCTGGTCGGTCGGTTGGTCCGCTCTTGGGCGCGTCGCTTGTCGCGGGAGGCTCCTATGCGGTTCTCACCGGAGTCGGAGCGTTGATACTCGCAGCAGCGGCGCTGGTGATCGTGTCTGTCGAGTTGGGCTCATCCCCGGCGGTGACCGTCGACGGCTAGCGTCGAGGTTTATGCCCGCCGATCCTGTGACCCTCGAAGTTGATGGGCGCGAGGTAAGGGTCACGAGTCCCGACAAAGTCTTTTTTCCGAAGCGGGGCGAAACCAAGCTCGACCTTGTTCGCTACTACCTTGCGGTGGCGGAGCCGTTCTTGCGGGCGGTCGGCGGACGACCGCTCCTGTTGGAGCGCTATCCAGACGGCGCCCGCGGCAAGTCGTTCTTTCAGAAACGGGTTCCGAAAGGGGCGCCGGATTGGCTGAGCACTGTCGAGGTGAGTACCCCCAACGGCACTACATCGAACGCGTTGGTGGCGGCGGACATGGCCAACATTGTTTGGGCGGTCAACATGGGTTGCTTGGGATTTCACGTGTGGCCGTACCGGGCCGCAGAGCCTGCTTGCGCCGACGAGCTTCGCATCGATCTCGACCCGCAGCCGGGGACGAACTTTGATGATGTCCGCGCCGCAGCCTTCGCAGTCAAAGCACTCTTGGACGAGGTCGGCATCGTTGCGTACCCAAAAACTTCCGGAAGCAAAGGCATCCACATTTATGCCCGGCTCGAGCCCCGGTGGGACTCAATGGCGGTGCGTTACGCGGCGGTGGCGCTGGCCAGAGAGCTGCAAAAGCGCCACCCCGAAACTCTCACGTGCGAGTGGTGGAAAGAACAACGAGGGGAGCGGGTATTTGTTGATTTCAATCAAAACGCGCCCCATAAAACGGTGTTTGGAGCATGGTCGGCGAGGCCACGCGTTGGCGCTCAAGTTTCGACCCCGATCACCTGGGCCGAAGTCGCCACTGTTCAGTCCGAGGAGTTGACGATCGAGACGGTTCCCGACCGCCTGGCGGCGATGGGCGATGCGTGGGCATCAATCGACGACAACTTGCAGTCGATCGAACCGTTGCTCGAGTGGCATCGCCGCGACTGGGACCACGGGATGATGGACGCTCCTTGGCCGCCCGTGTATCCCAAGATGCCCAACGAGCCGCCGCGTGTTAGCCCAAGTCGGGCCAAGAAAGAGCCGAACGGTTAGGACTTGGTTGCTTCGAGCGTCCAGAGGGCCGCTCCGAGAGCCCCGGCATCGTCGCCTAGTTCGGCCATCACCACATCGATCTTCGGGCGGTGGTCGGCGCCAAGTAGCAACCGCTCGAGCCAAGCATCGATACCGGCCCTGAGTGGTTCGCCGATGTCGGTGAGTCCACCGCCGATCACGACCCGATCGGGGTCAAAGATGAGCGCCAGGTTCGCCAGCCCGCGTGCGACATGGCGACAGAATTGGTCGAATATTCGCGCCGCATGCGGATCGCCTTTGGCTAGTGCTTCGGCGACGGTAAAGCCGTCGATCGCCTCGACGCGGCCCGCAATCTCGAGGGCCAGCGGAAAGTGCCCCACCGCGGCCTGAGCCTGACCCAGGCGGCCGAGCGCGGAACCCGAGGCGTAGTACTCCCACGGACCTTGCTGACCGGTGTGATGGGTGGGGCCGTTGGCGTCTACGACCATGTGGCCCGCTTCTCCCGCAAATCCGTTGGCACCGTGGATCAGTTGCCCGCCGCAGACGAACCCGGTCCCGATCCCGGTACCGAGGGTGGCGACCAAGAAGTCGTCGGTTCCTCGCCCGGCACCCAGCTTGGCTTCGGCCCAAGTGCCGGCGGTGGCGTCGTTCATCACTTGGACCGGCACCCCGAGGGCGTGTTGCAGTTCGGTACCCAGTGGATACTCGATGAGTTCTGGCAGGTTCGGCGAATAGTGCACGACCCCGGATCGGTGGGCGAGCCCGGCGACACCCAAACCCACCGCGTCGATGGACACCGAGTTGCGGTCGCGGAGCCGGTCGACCATACGTAACAAGGTGGCGAGCAGCACAGGACCGGGACCGGCGCTCGATTCGCGGTCGCGGTCGACGATTTCTCCACTCGATGCCTCGATGAGCAGAGCGCGGGCGTTGGTTCCGCCGACGTCGAATCCGATGATCATGGCGGCCAGAGTAGGCCGGTCGGGATCGCAGACCTTGGTCAAGCGTCGATCATGTACATCGGCCGCTGTTCACGGGTACTTCCGAAATGCGCTCGGCAAGCATGGTTATCTCCGTAGCGGCCACCGCGTAGGCCAGTTGGTTCTCGCGCGAAGTTGCGTAGATGATTCCGAGCAATTGGCCGTCGTTGTCAATGACTGGCCCGCCAGAATCACCGTGGACGACTGCGGTGTTGATCTCGAGTCCTTGGCGCGTGACCGTGTCTTCTACGTAGATGTCTTCAATCGTCACTGAAACAGGACGGTTGACTCGTACTTTCCGCCGGTCGAAACCGGTGCTGGGGTTCCAAGTTGTGAGCGTGGCCGGTTGGCCTCGGTGAATAGTCCCAGCGGACAACTTGTTGAGTACTAGGTCATCGACCCGCAAGATCGCGACGTCGGCATCTGCGTCGAACGCCACCAAGGAGGCGAGATGCTCTTTGTCGTCGGCGCCGCGCACCACGATTTCGTTGGCGCCGGCCACGGTGTGGGCGCTGGTGGCGACGAAGGTCTGTTCCGGCGATGAGAACTCGGCATCCACCTTGAGGGCGACGCCCGTGCCGAAGGCGTCGACCAGCGAACACCCACGGGCGATGACGCCCACCGCCGAGTTGCTCAGCGATTGGTCGACCTCGTCCGCGGTGGTGCAGGCCGCGACCACAAAAGCTGCGGCGCTCACGAGAACCGCGACACGAAGCATTATCGAGTCCGTTACACCGGCATCATCGCGCCGTCTGATCCTGCGCTTTGGACCGCGACGTCGCAGAGTTGCTGAACTCGGAGGCCGTCATCGAAGTTCGGTGTGCATGGCCGGCGACTTTGCACCGATCGCACGAAGTCCCCCACCATCGCGCCCTCTTGGCGAAACACGTCGCGGTAGGTGTTGTGGACCGTGTCGCGCCGGGCGTTGCCCCAGATCGAGTCTGGTATGGGAAGGGTTTTCGGCGGCCCCGAGTCTCCGGCCTTCAGGCCCTTTACTTCTTGCACTGTTTGCCAATCACAGGACGCATACAGCGTGCCATCACGGCCATGAGCGTCGAGCTGGTGAGTTTGACCGAAGCCGCTACCTTCCCAGCACACGGCGCTGACTTGAAGGGTTGCGTAGGCGCCTGACTCGAAGCGGGCCGTCAGCACCGCGGAGTCTTCGCCCCGCTCGTAGGGGCGTCCGTCGGGACGGTCGGCGCGGGGAACAAAGCGACTGCTGGTCGCTCCGAGAGCCACGATTTCACCGAACATCCACCGCGCTAGATACAGCCAATGCGACCCGAGGTCGCCTATCACGCCGCTACCGGCTTCGGAGTTGTCGAATCGCCAGGCGTATTCGCCTTCGCGAGCGAACCCGGTGAAGTAGCGCAAGCCAAGATGGCGCGGTTCGCCGAGGTATCCATCGTCAATCAACTGCTTAACGTGTTGGAAAATTGGCATGTAGCGGTAGGTGAACGGCACCATCGTGATCGTGTTGGTCGCCGCGGCTAGGGCAGCCATCTCGGTCGCTTCGGAGGTGCTACGGCCGAGCGGTTTTTCGCACAAGACATCGAGTCCGCGCTCCAAGGCGGCCATGGTGAGCCGATAGTGGGCTTCGTTGCCTGCCAATATGAGCACGGCGTCGAGATCTTGATCCATCAACTGGTCGGCATCGGTGAACGCTTGGGCGATCTCCCATCTGGTCGCGAAGTCGGCGGTGCGTTGCTGATCGCGACCGGCGACCCCCACAACGGTGACGTTGTCGAGGGCCCGTAGCGCAGGGAGGTACATGGCGTCGGCCCACCAAGAGGTGCCGACCACGCCGACCCGAACGCTCACGAGGCGTCGTCCTCGATGTCGCGACCTATTCGAGACTTTCCTTCGGCTTCGTCGAGCAGTTCGGGGTATGGATAGTCGAGGGCCATCAAGCGCCGCAGCGTAGGTGTTGCTCGCTCGACCACCTCGGCACGAACGCTGCGCCGAAGATCTTCGAGCGGGGCCACGAACTTGGGCAGGTATTCGATGAGAATTGCGGTGCGGTCCTGCTGGCTGTTGTTGGGCATGGCGCAATGCCAACACATGCCGTTGAAGATTACGCAGTCGCCGGGGTTGCCGACCATTCGTTGGGCGGTTTGGTGGAATTCTTCGCGATCGGCGGCGTCGGGGTACCGAAGCGTGCCTTGGCTGTAGGGCAGGTAGGCAGTTGCGCCAGTCTCGGTCGTGAAGGGGTCGAGCAACACGGTGGCTTGAGCGTTGAGTGGGTACGACGAGTTGATGTTGGTTGGAAACTCGTCGCGCTTGTACATGTCCCAGTAGGGATAGTCGATGTGGGGTTCTTGGCCGGGTCCGCCGGGAAGTAGGCGGTTGGCGGCGACCGAACCCATGATGAACGCGGTGCCGAGGAACTTGCTGATGATTTCCATGACGGTCGGGTGTTGGACCATCTCCTCGAACACTTCGCCTTTGTTGAGCAGATTCCAAACCCGGCGTTGCAGGTGCAACGAGTCGGGGTTGGCGCCCTGAAAGTGGGTTTCGCGGTCGTCTTCGACCGACGACAGGTGCATGATCTGGTCCCGTGCCCGGCCAATGTCGGTCGCCGAGAAGGCGTCACGGATGACTATCGCGCCCGAACCGGTGAGTAGTTCGGCGATCAGCGCCGGAATCTGATCTTCGAGCCGGTCGACCTCGACCTCGAGCATTGGCTGAGTAGATACAGGCTGAGTAGATACAGGCTGAGTGGATACAGGCTGGGTAGATACTGGCTGGTTAGCTAGAGGCTGGTTCAAGGGGCGGTTCCTCTCAGGACGCGGTTCTTCTCAGGACAGGGTGGCGGGCGCGGCGCTGGTGCCTCGTTGTACGAGGGTCGGCTGAAGGTCGTGGTGCACGGCCTCGACTCGGCCTTCCTCGATGCGTTCGAGCACGGTGCGCATGGCCAGTCGACCCATGTCGTGGCGCGGCTGGTTGACGGTTGTGAGCGATAGGCGGCGCAGCCCGGCGATGAAGGTGTTGTCGTACCCGACGATGGAGACTTGGTCGGGTACCGCAACGCCGGAGTCGATGAGCTCGTCGAGCACTCCGGCGGCGAGCAAATCGTTGAACGCGAAGATCGCGGTCGGCAGTTCTGCGGTGCCCACGAGCTCTCTGATGGGCTGGCGGGCTCCGTCTTCTTCGTCGCTTCCGATAAGCACACGCGGCTCGAGTTGGGCGTTACGCATGGCGTCTACGTAGGCGTCGCGTCGGGCTTTGGCGGAGATGTTGGCGCCGCCGTCGATGTGCAAGATCGACCGGTGGCCCAGTTGGATCAGATGGTTGACTGCGAGGTGGGCACCGGTGGCGTCGTCGGCGGTGATGGTGTCGATGTCGGGATGGTTGCGGCCGGCAGCAACGATGATCACCGGGGCGTGACGCGATGCCGATAGCAACTGTTCGTCATCGAGCCTCGGGCCGATTAGGACCAAGGCTTCGACGCGGAATTGTATGAACGTGTCGATTGCTTGTTGTTCGCGTTCGGGATCGCGCCCGCCGTTGAGAATCAGGACGCGGAGCTGGTTCAGTTCGGCCTCGGCTTCGACCCCGTCGACAACTTCGGAAAAGAACGGGTTGTGGAGGTCGTTGACCAGCACCCCGATGGTTTGGGTTCGCTGTTGGGCGAGATTGCGGGCGTGAAGGTTGGGTTGGTATCCGAGTTCGCGTGCGGCGTTTAGTACGGCGTTTCTTTTCTGGTCTGAAACCTTGGGGGAGTTGTTCAACACCAGACTTACCAGCGCCCGCGAAACGCCAGCTTTTTCGGCGACTGTTTCCATCGTTGGTCGCCCCATCGGGTCCCTCCTGCGACGTCGCGCTAACCGCTCTGCATGGTACGGCTTGACAAGTACTGCCGCGAGCGTAACGATTAGAGCGCTCTAATCTTCTCTTAGGGAGCAATCGGTGTCCAGTCGGTCGACGGTATTGCAGAGTCGCCAGTGACTTTCCTTGATCGTCTCGGCGGCGCGCCCATCAGCTGGGGCGTATGCGAAGTCCCCGGATGGGGAATCGAGCTTTCTAGCGACCGCGTTCTCGCCGAGATGGCCGAGGTTGGTTTGACCGCTACCGAGCTTGGCTCGGACGGATACCTTCCTTCTGACCCTTCCGAACTGCGTGACCTTGTTGGTGGTCACGGACTGGAACTGATCGGCGGTTTCGTCCCGCTTGTTCTTCACGACCCCTCCCAGCGCGATGCGACCATCGAGGAGGCTCACCGCTCCGCTTCTCTCATGGGAGGAGCCGGTGCTACCGAGTTCATCACCTCGATGGTCGCGTCGTTTGCTTGGGGTCCACGCGTCGAGCTCGACAACGACGGGTGGGCTTATGCCGCGGCATTGCTCGACGAGATCGAAATAATCGTCGGCGACTACGGAATGCATCAGGCGATTCATCCGCACCTGGGCACAATGATCGAGCGGCCTGCCGATGTTCGACAACTGCTCGACCGAAGTCCGGTTGGGTGGTGCTTTGATACCGGCCACCTGCTCATCGGAGGCTACGACCCTCTCGATTTCCTCCGAGATGCGCGCGACCGCATACGGCACGTTCATCTCAAGGACACGATTCTCGATCTTGCTCGCCCGGTGTTCGAGCACGATCAGTCAATCATGCAAGGAGTGCAGAGCGGCATGTTCTGTCCCATGGGGCGAGGTGACGTGCCGATCGGACAGATCGTCACAGAGCTCGAACGCTCCGGGTACGACTGCTGGTACGTGCTCGAACAAGATGTGGCGTTGACCGAGGGCGAGCCGCCCATTGGTCAGGGTCCGAAGCTCGACGTTGCTCAAAGCGTCGATTATCTCCGCGGCGTCGATGCCGCGCTCCGTGCCACTTCGGCGGCCCAATGAGCGCGGACGTTGACAAGTCGGTCCACACAAACCCTGAGGAGGGGGCTTTATGAGTAAGCGATTCAAGTTGCTGGCCATCGTGCTGGCATTGGTTACGTTCGCGGCTGCGTGCAGCAGCGACGACGGTGGCGACACGTCGGCGAGCGAAGACACGTCGACGGGAGCCGACGCGGTTGATCAGACCCAAGGTGGAGATCTCACCTTCTACATGATCACGCACTCCGACGATGGTCCGTTCTGGTCCGTTGTCAAGCGTGGTGCCGAGGCTGCCGCCGCCGACGTTGGTGTGAACCTCGAATGGAAGCCGGGGAACAACGATCCTCAGCAAATGGTTCAAGACATCGAGGCGGCCATTACCGCAGGCGCCGACGGCATTGCTGCGTCCTTGCCTGATCCCGACGCCCTTACCGGTCCGCTCCAGCGGGCCGTGGCCGCCGGTATCCCGGTTTACACCCTCAACTCGGGTGTGGACTTCTACAAGGAAATCGGCGCAACCAGCCACGTTGGTCAGACCGAAACCGTTGCTGGCAACGGTGCCGGCGAACGTTTCAATGCCGCTGGTGCGGGCCACGTGCTGTGCGTCTTCCAGGAAGAGTCCAACGTTGGTCTAACCGAGCGCTGTAACGGCCTCGAAGAGACCTTCAGCGGTACCGTGACTGTTGCTTTCGGCGGACTTGACGCCGACCAAACGCAGCAGGAAGCAACCATCAACGCACTGCTCGCTGAGGATCCGTCGATTGACGCGGTGCTTGGTACCGGTCCGGTTATCGCTGTTTCGGCGCTTCGTGCGTCCGACGCGGTTGGCCGCGATGCAATCATTGGTGGCTTTGATATCACCCCCGAGATCATCGACGCCATCGAGGCTGGTGACATTGCGTTCACCGTTGATCAGCAGCAGTACCTGCAGGGCTACTTGCCGGTCATCTTGATGTACCTGGAGCAGACCAACCAGAACACCGCTGGCGGTGGCCTCCCGATCCTTACCGGCCCAGGCTTTGTTACGCCTGACAACGCCGCTCAGGTCAAGGCTCTCGTAGCTGCGGGAACTCGTTAAGTCGAGTAAGTATTGAAAGTGCCGTAGGGCACTCCGGGGCCGACAACTTGTCGGCCCCGGGGTGTTCGCGGCTGGCAATGCGCACATTCTTTTGGGGGGGGAACGATTGTTATGACGAACGCAAACACCGATGTCGGTGTGGCCATGACCAACGACAGCCGGCCGGGGGAGGCAGACGAACGGCTCGCCTATCGAGGGCTCGGCCAGCGAATGCTGATCCGACCCGAAATCGTCGGCATGATGGCGTCGGTCTTGTTGTTCATGTTTTTTTGGGGCGTTACGCGCCCATTCGGTAATGCCGGTGGGGCGGCTACCGTGCTCGACGTTTCGGCAACTCTGGGAATAATGGCGGTTGCTGTGGGCGTATTGATGATCGGCGGCGAATTCGATCTCTCGTCGGGGGCGATGACCGGAGCGATGGCCATAGTCATCGTGTTACTGGTCAAAGACACCGGCGATCTTGGTGGCGCCGGAATCACTTACTGGATAGCGATACCGATCTCGCTGTTGGTAGCCCTCGGGATCGGCTGGCTCAACGGCACGATGGTGGAGCGCACCGCCTTGCCGAGTTTCATCGTCACTCTTGCCACGTTCTTTGTTCTTCGTGGCCTGAAATTGGCGGGCTCGAAAATCATGGTCGACCAGATCCAAGTCGGGCGCGCCGACGAGGGTCCTCACTACGACTTCTGGCAGAACATTTTTGGATCGACATGGATCCGCGGTGATCATGTGTGGGAGGGGCGAGACGCCGCCTACACCGTCTTGTGCCTGCTAGGCGCCGTGATTGTTGTCGCGGCGGTGTATCAACTTTCTTTTGCCAGGCGACCCAGTCTGAATTCGGCCGGGGTGGTGCTGCTCGGTCTCGGTGTGGTTGGCATTGCGGGCGGCGTTGTGCTCACCCACGTGCTTGACGGGACCGATTGGTTGCCAATGCTCGTGATTGCCGCCGGCGGCTTCGCCTCGGTATATGGCCTGGGCGCCTGGCGTTTCTCGCTGGTCGTGGATCGCGGCAACGCGGCCCTACCTGTAGACGTGACGAGGCCGCTCATGAAAGCTGCGGGCTACGTAAGCGCCGCGGTTGTGGCGGCCCTGGTATTCGACTCGGCCGACGACACCAATATCGTGCCGTTCGTGACCGAGCAGGGCCTGAGGGCAATTCTGTTCATGGTGCTGCTGGCGCTCGGAGCAACCCAACTGGTCGTTGCGGCAACTCGCTCGACCAAAGTTTCGGTGGCGGCCCGCAGCTTGGTTATCGGGATCGCATCCGTAACGACGTTGCTGTTGGCCCTCTTTGTGCAAAGTGAGTCAACGAGTCACAAGTTCCGCGCCGAACTGTTCACCCAGATGTGTGTTGTTGCGTTGCTGCTCGGGTGTTATGCCCTGGCCTCGTATTTCTTCGAGACTCGAACAGCCGAAGACCCCGATGCCGATAGCGGGGCGCGACGGTTGGCGGTGATCGGCGGACTTCTGGTGTTGGCCGGGATCGTTGTTCGCATGTTGTTCGCGGTGCAGGCCGAGATCGATGCAGAGGATCCATCTCGACTAGCGGCCTTCAGCATCCGCATCGTGTGGTTCTTGGGGTTTGCGGCGGTGATGACTTACGTGCTCAAAGCCACCCCATGGGGTGGTTGGGTGTACGCCGTTGGCGGCAACAAAGAGGCGGCCCGTCAGATTGGCGTCCCGGCCGCTAGAACCAAAACCCAACTCTTCATGTTGGTTGCCGCGGCAGCGTGGCTTGTCGGCATTTTGTTGGCCTTCAGGCTCAACACGATCCAAGCCGGCACCGGCAACGGACTCGAGTTCGAGTACATCATCGCCGCGGTGGTCGGAGGCACACTCCTCACCGGCGGTTATGGCACCGCACTTGGTGCCGCGATAGGTGCGGTGATCATGGCGATGGCCAAACAAGGAATTTCGTTTGCCGGTTGGAACACCGACTGGAGATTCGTGTTCATCGGATCAATATTGCTTATCGCGGTCTACGCCAATGGAGCGGTTCGCAAGGTCGCGGAGGCAGCACGATGAGCCATCTTCTCGAACTCACCGACATCGCAAAGTACTACGGCAACATCAACGCTCTCGAAGGCGTCACCACGACGGTCGAGGCCGGCGAGGTCACGTGTGTGTTGGGCGACAACGGGGCCGGCAAATCGACGTTCATCAAGATTCTGGCCGGGGTGCACAAGCACAATGCCGGCACGATGAAAGTCGAAGGGGTAGAGGTCGATTTCGACTCACCTCGTGACGCGCTGGGTCGCGGCATCGCCACCGTTTATCAGGATTTGGCCATGGTGTCGCTCATGTCGGTATGGCGGAACTTTTGGCTTGGTCAGGAGCCCCGTAAAGGTCGCGGCATCTTTACCCGCATCGACGAAGCTCCGGCCAAGGCGATTGCCAAAGAAGAGCTTGCCCAAATGGGCATCGATATTCGTGATGTCGAACAGCCTGTTGGCACTTTGTCGGGCGGCGAACGCCAGTCGGTGGCGATCGCTCGAGCCGTGCACTTCGGCGCCAAAGTCCTCATCCTCGACGAGCCGACCTCGGCGCTTGGCGTAAAGCAGTCAGGTGTCGTGCTCAAGTACATCCTTGCGGCACGCGACCGCGGGCTGGGAGTGATCTTCATCACTCATAACCCCCATCACGCCTATCCGGTCGGCGATCGATTCATGATTCTCAACCGTGGCAAGAGCTTGGGGAACTTCGCCAAGTCCGAACTCCCGCGAGACGAACTCGTGAAGATGATGGCTGGCGGAGCAGAGCTTGATCAGCTCACCCACGAGCTTGAGTCGGCCGGCGGAGGCTGAACCCACCGTGGTCGCGTTCGATCTTCTTTCCATCGGGCGTGTCAGCGTCGACTTGTACGCCGAGCAACCAGGCGTGTCACTTAGCGAGGTCAGCACCTTCCGGAAATCCATCGGTGGGACGGCTACCAACGTCGCGGTAGCCACCGCGCGGTACGGGCATCGTGTTGCGCTCGCGACGCGTGTGGGCGACGATCAGTTCGGCCGCTACATCGGTCACGCGCTCGAAAACACTTTCGGAGTTGACCCTCAGTTCGTCGCGACCCATCCGACGTTGAGGACCCCTCTGGCTTTCGCCGAGCTCGATCCGCCCGCCGACCCGACGATAATTTTCTATCGCGAGCCGGCCGCACCCGACACCGAAATAGAGGCGACACCAGAGCTCGTGGCCGCAGTTGTCGAGGCTAAAATCTTCTGGGTTCCAGCGAGTCGCTTTGCCTTTGATCAAAGCCGAGAAGTGGTGACCAGCCTGCTACGCCAAAGGGCCAGTTTGCTACCCCAAAGAGCCAGCCGCCACACCGTGCTCGATCTCGACTGGCGCGAGATGTTTTGGGTCTCGGAGTCCGAAGCGACGAGCCGCATCGAGCCCATGCTCGAACATGTTTCGATAGCCATCGGCAACCGCAAGGAGTGCGAGGTCGCGGTTGGCAGCTCAGATCCCGACACCGCGGCCGACCGCCTTTTGGAATACGGCCTTGAAGCCGCGGTCATCAAGTTGGGAGCCGAAGGCGTGATGGTCGCCACCACCGAGCGCCGCGAACGGCTAGCGCCCTTTCCGGTGGCGGTTGTGTGCGGTTTGGGCGCCGGAGATGCGTTCGGAGGAGCGTTTTGTCACGGACTCCTCGAAGGCTGGGACCTGCCAGAAGTTGTGCGGTACGGCAACGCCGCTGGCGCGATCGTGGCCGGCCGAATGATGTGTGCCGACGACATGCCGACCGCCGCCGAAGTCGACCAGTTTCTTCAGGAGCGTGATCCACGATGAGCGACCTTCACCTGACGAGTCCTGCTCTCAGTTTGGGCACCGACCCGATCCACTTGACCCCCGAAAGGGCCGGTTGGGTCCACACGGGACTGCGAGTGCTCGACATTGGACCCGGAGAGGAACGCACCATAGAGACCGCGAACGACGAAATGATCGTCTTGCCGCTGAGTGCGCAAGATGTGAGCATCAAAGTCGGGGAAGACACGTTTCGTCTCGACGGGCGGGAATCGGTGTTTGCTCGGGTTAGCGACTTCTTGTACGTCGGGCGTGATTCGACCATCACGATCGAGGCCACTACTGGCGGAGAGATCGCCCTCGCCACGTCTCGATGCGATTTGGCGCTGCCTCCGAAGTACGGAGCGACCGACGGGATCGAGGTCGAGGTGCGAGGCGCTGGTCCGGCCACCCGACAAGTCACCAACTTCGCGAGCCCGTCAACATGGGGTCACGCGGACAAGATCATGTGCGTCGAGCTACTGACGCCGGACGGTAACTGGTCTTCGTATCCGCCTCACAAACACGACGACTCGCCCGAGTGCGAAGTCAACAACGAAGAGATCTACTACTTCCGAATCGGCAAGGCTGGCACCACCCAGTACAGCGATGCGGGCTTCGGGATGCACCGGACTTACACCGCCGACGGCGCGATCGACGCCAACGTTGCGGTCGGCGATGGCGACGTATTCCTTGTGCCGCGCGGCTATCACGGTCCGTGTATCGCCGCTCCCGGCTACACGATGTACTACCTCAACATTCTCGCCGGTCCCGGCGCCGAACGTTCGATGGCCTTCTGTGACGATCCCGCCCATCACTGGGTTCGCGACGAGTGGGAAGCCATGGCGACCGATCCTCGCTGCCCCATGGTGACCTCGGCCGGAGTAGTGAACTGACCATGGCCGATCGCATCTACATCGATCGGCCGCTTCCGCCGGGATTCGATCAGCTGTTTGGGCCCGACTGGGAAGTTGTCGGCCCAGACCCGGACGAACTGCCTACCTGTCGCGCCGCTATCGCCGGCGCGTCGTTGTGGCCAGCCGACCGCATCGGCGAAGGAGCAATGCTCGAGGTGATCTCGCGGTCGGGGATCGGGTTCGACACCGTCGATCTGGCGGCGGCCGCGGCTCAAGGGGTAGTGGTGTGCAACACCCCTGACGCTCCGTCGATATCGACCGCCGAGCACACCCTCAGCTTGTTGATGGCGGCCACCAAGTTCACGGCCAACAACGTTGCCCGACTGCGGGCCGGCCGGCACGACTTCTACGCCGCCAACGAAGGCATCGAACTTGCTGGTTCCACGATCGGCGTTGTTGGTTTCGGGCGAATCGGGAGTCGGGTGGCGAGAATGTGCGCGGCGATCGACATGAGGGTGCTGGTTTGTGACCCTTACGTAGAGGTTGTCGAGCACGAGCAGGTTGATCTCGCGACGATCCTCGCCGAGAGCCGAATAATCACGCTGCATACGCCGCTAACTGATGAGACCCGCAACCTTTTGGATGCCGACGCCTTTGCGGCGATGTCGGATGGCGTTGTGATCGTGAACGCCGCCCGAGGTGGGGTGATCGACACGTCGGCTCTGGTCGCGGCTCTCGATTCGGGCAAGGTGTACGCGGCCGGACTCGACGTGACAGCGCCCGAGCCGCTCGAGCCGGGCCACACGTTGCTCAACCGCGACAACGTCGTCGTTACACCCCATATTGCTTCGGCTACCGACAAAGGGCGCCAGCGGATGTATCGGGGCGCAATCGAAAACGCTCGACAAGTGCTGGCCGGCGAGCGGCCACAGAACGTTGTGAATCCGGAGGTCTACAACTAATGACGGAGCGTAAGAAGATTCGCATTGGGGTGGTTGGGTTCGGATGGATGGGTCAGGCTCATAGCCGCTCCTACCAACGGATCCCGACCCTGTTTCCCGAGCGCACCTACGACCCCGAGCTGGTCATGATCAGCGACAACGACCCGACGCGGGTCGAGCAGGCCGTAGCCGACTTCGGATTCGAGCACGGCAGCCTCGATTGGAACGACCTGGTCGGGCGCGACGACATCGACGTGGTCTGTATCTGCGCCCCGAACATGCTGCACGAGCCGGTCGCCGTCGCCGCCGCCGAAGCCGGAAAACATGTCTTTTGCGAGAAGCCGGTCGGCGGAACGCCTGCTCAGACCGTTCGGATCGAGGCCGCGGCTCGCCAGGCCGGTGTGATTACCGGCGTTGGCTACAACTATCGGTGGGCGCCGCTGGTGCAGTACGCCAAGCAGTTGATCGAGGCCGGCGCCCTCGGCGAGATCACCAACTACCGTGGCCGATTCTTCTCGATGTACGGCGCTGACCCTATGGGTTTGCTGAGTTGGCGTTACATGCTCGACGAGGCCGGGCACGGAGTCTCGAGCGACATCTTGAGCCACTCGATCGATCTCGCTCACATGCTGATTGGCCCAATCAAGAAGGTGGTTGGGGCTGGCCACACGTTCATCGATCAGCGGCCGCTTCCCAAACCCGGCGGCACCCACTACGACAGTGGCAGCCCCGGCGATCCCACGGGTGCAGTCGAGAACGAGGACTACTTCGGGGCGTTGGCGGTATTCGAAAACGGCGCCCGCGGCGCGTTCGAGTCGAGCCGTTCGATCATGGGGCCAGAGAGCCAGTGCGCTTTTGAGGTCTATGGCACGTTGGGGTCGCTCAAGTGGAACCTCGAAACCATGAACGAGCTTCAGCTTTACCTCGCCGGCGATACCGCCCGCGGGTACACCACGGTCTTTGGCGGTGACCGGTACCCCTATCACGGCCATTTCGTGCCAGGCGATGCCAACCCGATCGGCTACGAAGATCTCAAAGTCATCGAGGACTACGAGTTCTTGTCATCGGTTGCGGCTGGTCGCCAGCACCAACCGGGGTTCGCCGAGGCCATCGACTATGTCAGCGTGCAAGACGCCCTGCTGCGGTCGTGGGAAAGCGAGCGGTGGGAAACGGTCGAGCGCTTGGTTCCGAGGGAGACATGATGGAGACCATCAAACTCACGACCGCAGAAGCGATCGTTCGCTACCTGATTGCTCAACGGACCGTAATCGATGGCCAGAATGTGGCGTTGTTCCCAGGGGTGTTCGCCATATTCGGCCACGGCAACGTCACCTGTCTTGGGCACGCCCTCGAGCAGCACAACGACGAACTCCCAACATGGCGTGGCCAAAACGAACAAGGCATGGCCCTGGCGGCAACCGCCTACGCAAAGTCGATGCGACGCCGTCAGATCATGGTGGCGACATCGTCGGTTGGCCCCGGCGCAACAAACATGGTCACCGCCGCGGGGGTTGCCCACTCCAACCGCTTGCCGTTGTTGCTGATCTCCGGCGACACCTTTTCGTCCCGTTTGCCCGACCCCGTGTTGCAGCAGGTGGAGCATTTTGGCGACCCGTCGACCACGGTCAACGATTCGTTTCGTCCGGTCAGCCGTTACTGGGACCGGATAACAAAACCCGAACAAGTAGTGACATCGTTGCCTCAGGCGGTTCAAACAATGCTCGATCCGGCGACCTGCGGCCCGGCGTTCATTGGGCTACCTCAAGACGTCGGTGCCGAGGCCTACGACTTCCCATCACGGTTCTTCGACGTCACCGTTCACGAGATTGCTCGCCCCCGCGCTGACCGCGGTCAGCTAGAGGCCGCCAAGTCGGCGATCGCCGCCGCAAACAAGCCGCTCATTATTTGTGGCGGAGGCGTGCATTACTCCGGCGCCGAGTCCGAACTTGCCGCCTTTGCCGAGACCCACAACGTCCCCGTCGTCGAAACGGTCGCGGGTAAGGCCACGCTGCTGGCGTCACACCCGCTCTATGCGGGGCCGATCGGAGTTACTGGTTGCACCGCGGCCAACGCGTTGGCGGGCGAGGCCGATGTTGTCATTGCCGTTGGTACGAGGCTGGCCGACTTTACGACTGGGTCATGGACTGTTTTCAGCAACGAAAGCACTCAACTCATCGGGCTCAACGTTGCCCGGTTTGACGCCAGCAAACACCGGTCTCTGGCCGTAACCGGCGATGCTCGCGAGACATTGCACGAACTTTCGCGCCTGCTCGGCAGCTACCAAGCGGGCGACGATTGGACACGTTTCGCCGCCACCGAAACGGCACAGTACAACGCTTACATCGACAAAATCGCTGCGCCGGGTTCTGCCCCGGGCGAGCTACCTACTTATGCGCAGGTGGTCGGCGCCATTGATCGCCTGGCCGGCCCCGACGACTTCGCCTTGGCCGCGGCCGGCGGTTTCCCCGGCGAAGTCAACAACGGTTGGCGACAAAAGGCCCTCAATAGCTTTGACTGCGAATACGGCTATTCGTGTATGGGCTACGAGATCTCCGGTGGATGGGGAGCGGCCATGGCCATGCCGGACAAAGACGTGACGGTGTTTGTCGGCGACGGGTCGTACCTGATGTTGAACAGCGACCTCTATAGCTCGGTGCTTTCGGGGCACAAGATGATCGTGATTGTTTGCGACAACGGCGGGTTCGCGGTCATCAATCGGCTTCAGGTCAATCAGGGCGGGGTGCCGTTCAACAACCTGCTCGCCGATTCCAGGATCGTCGAAGAAGTGCGCGTCGACTTTGCGGCCCACGCGGCAGCGATGGGATGTGTCAGCGAAACCGTGAGCACCATCGAGGAACTCGAAGCGGCCTGGCTTCGTGCCAAGTCAGCGGATCGAACTTCGGTGATTGCGTTGAAAACCCACAACAACTCCTGGACCGAAGGCGGCTGCTGGTGGGAGGTCGGCGTGCCCGAAGTGTCGGCGCTGCAGACCGTTCTTGATGCTCGGGCCGAACTCGATGACGACAAGGCCGCCCAACGAGCAGGTTGGTGATGTCTGAGCCCCAAGACTTTGCGGGCCGGGTTGCGTTGATCACCGGAGGTACCCAAGGCCTCGGGTATGCGGTAGCCGACCTGCTGCGGGCCCGAGGAGCGGCCGGGTTAGTGCTGGTCGGGCGCGACCAAGCCAAAGGCGCCGCCGCGGCGGAGTCGTTGAGCAGCGAATCGTGCCGGGCGGTATTTGTGTCGGTGGACCTCGCGCACCGGTCGGCCATCGACGAAGTGATGCAAATAGTCGAAGCCGAGTTCGCCACGCTGCATGCCGTCGTGAACTGTGCTGCCAAAACCGATCGCGGTTCGGTCTGGGACACATCGCCGGAACTTTGGGATCAGATGCTCGCGCTCAATGTGCGCATGCCGGCGCTGCTGGCGCAAGCCGCGGCTCGCATCATGGCCCGCGAAGGCGTCGAAGGGTCGATTGTCCTTATCGGCTCGGTTGCCCATCACGGCGGTGCCGCGAACTTGCTGCCCTACTCCACATCGAAGATGGCGCTCGTCGCCATGACTCGCAACATGGCCTATCAACTGATGCGACATCGCATCAGGGTGAACCTGATAAATCCGGGGTGGATGGACACTCCCAATGAAAATCTCACCCAGCGCAAATGGGAAGGCGCAGGCGACGGCTGGCTCGAGGCCGCCGAGGCCGCGCAGCCGTGGGGCAAACTGATCAAGCCTCCCGAGATTGCTCGCACCATCGTGCACCTCGCTACTGCCGAGAGCGGAATGATGTCTGGAGCCAGTATCGATTGGGACCAAACAGTGGTGGGGGTTGGTCCAGGGGTTCGCGCCGAGCCAGAGCTTGGTGAACTCCCCAAGGATATGCGGTGATGGGAGGTCGGCCGCTTCGGGTAGGCGTCGTCGGCGCGGGTGGCATGGGAGCGTGCCACGCCCGAAATGTTGCCGAGATCGCCGGTGTCGAACTTGCGTGGGTCGCTGATCCCGACGACTCAACCGGCCCCGAAATAGCGGCCGACCTCGACTGCGGCTGGGTCCCCGATGCCAACGAGGCGATCGACGAATGCGACGCCTTGGTGGTGGCCTGTCCCGATCGGTTCCACGCCCATTTCCTAAACGCCGCGCTCGCCCGCCGCTTGCCGGTCTTGTGCGAGAAACCAATGACCGTAGAGCTCGCCGATGGGCGCAGAATCATCGACACAGAACAAGAGATCGGTCGGCGACTGGTGCAGGTGGGATTCATGCGCGTCTACGACGAACGCCATGTTCAGGTAGCCGATGCAGTGGCCGGACTCGGTGTGGTGAACCACATCCGCAGCGTCCATCGCAACACCAACGAGGTCGCTCGCCCGCTTGACCAGATGCTCGTCGAGTCGATGATCCACGATATTCATTCGGCTCGTTGGCTCTCAGGCGCCGAGATTGTCGAGGTTCGGACCTCTGTTGTTCGGCGCGATCGTGGCATCCGAATGGCGATCCTCACGTGTCGGCTGTCAAACGGCGGAGTCGCGACCCTCGAATTTGACGACGCCGCCGCCGGCTACGAAGTCTCGATCGAAGTTTCCGCGGACCGTGGCAATGTGGTGTCGGCCGAGACGCCCCGAGCGGTTGTTCGTGCCAATGGCTCGGTGGGGGCAGAACTCGGTGATGACTGGTTCACGCCGTTTCTTGCGACTTACCGCGCCGAGATGGGCGATTGGCTCAGCTCCATTGGTGACGGCGTAGCTCGTGGGCCATCAGCGTGGGACGGGTACGCCGCTCAATGCGTGGTGGCCGCGGCGGTTGCGTCCTACGAGTCCGGGTTGGCGGTTCCGGTCGAACTTGGCGATCAACCAAATGTCTATCAGGAAGGCCCATCGTGACGGTGAGAATTGTGGTGCTTGGTACCGGGCGGATCGGATCGATGCACGCCGAATACATTCACCATCGCGTTGATGGTGCCGAGGTCGCCGGCGTCTTCGATGTCAGCGAGCAAAGCGCACGGGCGGTCGGATCGAGTCTTGATGTGGCCGTGGCCGCAACGCTCGACGAGGCGCTGGCGTTTGATGCCGACGCGGTCGCCATTTGCACATCCACCGACACCCACGTCGACACGATGGTCGCATCGGCTCAGGCCGGCCGGGCAATCTTTTGTGAGAAGCCGATATCGCTGAACATCGCCGAGGTTGATCGCGGTCTGGCCGCGGTGGAGACCGCGGGCGTTGCGCTCCAGATCGGGTTCAACCGGCGCTTCGATCCCAGCCACAAGGCCGTCGCCGACGCGGTGCGTCACGGAGCGGTAGGGGACGTAGCCGTTTGCAACATCACCAGTCGCGACCCAGGTCCACCGCCCATCGAGTACATCAAAGTGTCCGGCGGGATCTTCAACGACATGACAATTCACGACTTCGACATGGCTCGTTATGTCACGGGCAGCGAGGTCGAGTCGGTCTACGCGGTGGGAGCGGTAAGGGTCGATCCAGCAATAGGTGAAGCGGGCGATGTCGACACTGCGGTGATCGTGTTGACCCACCAAAGCGGGGCAATCACCACCATCGACAACTCTCGTAAAGCCGTATACGGCTACGACCAACGAGTCGAGGTGTTTGGCAGCAAGGGCATGGCTCAGTCAGACAACTTCCACGACTTCAACAGCCGCCTGGCAACCGATCAGGGCTTTCGCCAGCCGCCGTTGCAGAACTTCTTTCTCGAGCGCTACACCACCAGCTACCTCGATCAGTGGGCGGCATTCGTGTCTGTCGTTGCCAACGGCGGGGCGTCGCCCGTGTCGGGCCAGGACGGCCGAGCCCCGCTGCTGATGGCCGTAGCGGCAAAGAGAAGCTTGGATGAAGGACGTCCCGTGCGAATTGAGGAAGTCGAATGAGTGAGGCTCACCTGATCCGGTCGAACGATACGTCGTCGCTTCGTGTCGAAGTCACACCCCATAGCGCGTCGTGGAAGTATCTGAGCTTCTCGGTGATCGATCTCGGCCCGGGCGGTTCTCATCGCACCCACCTCGCCAACGAGGAGACGGCGATAGTTCCGCTGCGAGGATCGGCGATGGTTCGGGTGGGCGACGTCGAGTCTCACGTCTCGAGATCCGATGTATTCGACGAGATGCCACGCGTTGCCTACGCCCCACCCGGTTCGCCAGTAGAGATCGTTGCCGACGAACACTTTGAATTCGCCATCGGCTCAGCCCCGGCGCAAGGAATCTACCCCGCCCGCATTATCGAACCGAACGAGATGAAGAGCGAGGTCCGTGGCGGCGGTGCGGCTCGTCGACAGGTAAATCACATCTTGGCGCCGCCGATCGATGCCGAGCGCCTGATCTTGTACGAGGTCTACGTGCCCCGAGGTTCGTGGTCGGGGTGGCCGCCGCACTGTCACGACGGGTTCGATGGGTCGCCTTATCTCGAGGAGACCTACTACTTCCGGCTCGATCCGGCCGACGGATTTGCCATGCATCGCAACTGGCGAACCGACGAAGACTTCGACGAGGTACTGACGGCCGGAGATGGCGACTGCGCTCTGGTCACCAAGGGATTTCATTCGACGGCCGCCGCGCCGGGAAGCCACATGTTCTTTCTCAACTATCTCGCTGGCGATCTGGTGGACGGCGAGCGGGTCACCCCACCCTGTTTCCACGAGGCCTACACATGGATAGAGGCTGACTGGGATGCGTTTGGGTGGGAGCTCCCAAAGGTTCGACCATGAGTTTGTCCCACCTCACCAACCAACATGGCCGATTTGGAGTATTTGCTATCGACCACCGCGACTCGTTTCGGGCGTTTCTGTCACCCGATGATCCCGGCGCGTTGAGCGCAGCCGAAATCACCGCCCGCAAGATCGAGATGGTCGCGGCGATCGGGTCGGAGGCGACGGGCGTGATGCTCGAACCCGAGTACTCGGTGCCACAGGTCATCGATGCGGGGGTACTGCCCGAGGGAGTCGGGTTTACCATCGCCCTCGAGTCGCAGGGGTACTTGGGCAATCCCGAAAAGGGACCGACCACGCTGCTCGACGGTTTCTCTATCGAGCAGGCCAAAGCCACCGGCGCCAGTTGTGCCAAGTTATTGCTGCCATACCGACCCGATCGTCCGCTGGCCGCGGCGCAGGAAGCAGTTGGTCGCGACGTAGTTCACGAGTGTCGCCGCGTCGGGATTCCGGTCGTGCTCGAACCGCTGTTCTACGGCCTCGATGATCCCGCTGATCGGCCCGAACTCGTGCTGACCACGGCGACACGATTCGCCAATATCAACCCCGACCTGCTCAAGTTGCCGTTCCCGATCGACGCCGCCCACGACCCCGATACCGATCACTGGTTCGCGGCGTGCCGCGCCATCAGCGAGCTGTGTCCCATGCCGTGGGTGATGCTGTCCGGTGGCGGATCTTTCGATACTTACGCCGCTCAACTCGAAGTCGCCGTACAAGCGGGGTCGGCGGGGTTCATGGTGGGGCGTGCTTTGTGGGGCGAAGCCGCTCTGGCGTCCGCCGCGGATCGCGGCCGGTTGCTAACCGACCTTGTCCGGCCGCGGATGCGCCAGCTTCGGGCACTGATCGACGGCTAGCCGGCTCCTTCCCGCAACACGAAACGCTTTTCCGACAACACCAAACGTCGAGACTTCGGGTCAATTTGAGCGACCGGTTGGACCGGCTACGGTTCGCCTCATGCAGCCAGGACCGAAGAACCGCTTTCTCGCCGCGTCGGGCAACGCGATGGCCCACGGTCGATGTGATCAACAAGACAATGCGCCGTGGCGCGGGCCAGAGGGCCCGAGCGAGACCTTGACCGATGCAGATCTGCAGCACACGTGGCTCGGGCCGTGCCATTTTGGTGGCAACGTTTCGGGTCCCTACGCCGACGGTCGCCGCGTCGTGTGGAGCAACGGGCGCCAAACCATCGCCAAACTCGACTACGACACTCTCGAATTGCTGACCGAGCACGTAATTGTTGGCGGCGAAGGAAAAACCCCGCAAGCCGATCTCGAAGACAATCTGCGGGGGCTCGACGACAAAGAAGGCTGGGACGCGATCGAGCACGCGATCAACCTGTCGTTACGGTTCATGACCGGCCTCGACGGCGTCTACAGCCTCCTCGACTGCGACCACACGTTCTTTCTCGGCCGCAAAGATCACGCCGTCGCGTATGTCGAAACCGATCCCGCCGACCCTTCTTCGCCGCTCGTCGAACGAGATCGCTGGATCAAACCAGACGAGATCGAAGGCTTCTTTGTGGGTATCAACATCACCTTTGACGGTTGGCTGGTGATGACCACCGATCACGGTTGGGTCGTGGTGTTGAAACGCGATTTCAGCCAGCACCACGCCATTCAGGTAAGGGGAGGAGCGCAAGAGGCGTCCGACTACTGCGCGGCGATGGCCGCCGATCGGGGCCATACCGGCTACGGCTGGATGCGCACCAGTGCCTGCGTGGATGACGAAAACTCGATCTACGTGTCCTCCAACGATCACCATCACAAGGTGCGCTGGCTCGGCGATCGGCTCTCTATTGACGAGACCGACGGGGCCTGGACCATTCCGTATCGCAACGGAGGGGGGACCGGTAGCGGCACCACGCCTTCGCTCATGGGGTTCGGCCCGGACGAAGATCACTTTGTGGTGTTCGGCGACGGCGACGAAGTTGTCAACATCACCTACGTGTGGCGCGACGCAATCCCCGACGATTGGGAGCAACTCCCGAACGCTCCGCATCGCCGCATAGCCGGCATCGGTCCCGCCAATATGGGCAACCCCGACTTGGTGTCCATACAGACCGAGCAATCAATCACCGTGTCGGGGTATGGCGCGATGACCGTCAACAACGAACCGGCCACGATCCCAGATGGCATCCCCAAACAGGGCGCTCGAATGTTGTGCTTCATGCTCGGGCACAAACCCGAATACACGCCGCACGGAATGCACAAATACGAGTGGAACCCCCAAACCCGACACCTCGAGCAGGCGTGGGTCAACTCTGATATCTCTTCGCCGAACTCGGTGCCGTACGTCGCTCAAGAATCTGATCTGGTCTACACCTGCGGAGTACGGGGCGGGCAATGGACAATCGAAGCAGCTAACTGGACGACGGGCGAATCGGCCTTCCACTACGTGCTCGGCGGATCAAAGTTCAACACTCTCGGGGCGGGCGTAACCATCGATGATGACGGCCGCCTCTTATTCGGAAGCATGTACGGAAAGACCCGCATTCTTCGAGGCCCTGGCGAGGTGCAGACCAGCGGCCGGACTTAGCGCTCGCTATTGGGCATGGCCGTCAACTCAGTATCGCTAACACAGGGCCGCCTGCAGCGCGGCGGCAACGATGCTGACGTCGCCCTCCTCAATGTCGAGATGAGTAACGATCCGACTCGAAGCCGATCCATCGGCGGCGTGGCTCCACAGGCTCTTGATTCCCGAAGCTGCGAGCTGGTTCTCGATGTCGACCGGTGCATCAGCTATCGACACGAACACCATGTTGGTGTTTTGGGCTCGCACCGTGATGCCATCGATGTCGCTTAGAACGGCCGCGAACGCCGCCGCGTTGGCGTGGTCGTCGGCGAGACGATCGACGTTGTTGGCCAGCGCGTAGAGGCCAGCAGCCGCCATCATTCCGGCCTGGCGCATGCCACCGCCAAGCATCTTGCGGGTGCGACGAGCGGCCGCGATCAGGTCGGCCGGACCGCTCAGCACCGAACCCATCGGTGCCCCGAGGCCCTTGGAGAGGCACAGCGACACCGTGTCGAAGTCGGCGGTGAGTTCTTCGCCCGAAACGCCGAGGGCCACCGCCGCGTTCCACATCCGGGCGCCGTCAAGGTGCGTGGCCAGCCCGTGCTTGCGAGCCACCGACGTGGCCTCACGCATCCGATCCACCGACTGGACCATGCCGTCCTTGGTGTTCTCGACACAGACCAGTTTGGTGCGGGCATAGTGCGGATCATCGGGTTTCACCACCGCATCGATCGCGGCCGGGTCGACCAGGCCATCGGCGAGCATCGGCACCGTCTGGGGTTGAACGCTCCCCAATACCGCCGCGCCCCCGGCCTCCCACCGAAACGCATGAGCCATGTCGCCGGCGATGTATTCGTCGCCGCGTCCGCAATGAGACATGACCGCACAAAGGTTTGATTGAGTGCCGCTGGTGACAAAGACCGCCGCTTCCTTGCCAAGACGTTCAGCCACCACAGATTCGAGACGGTTGACGGTCGGATCATCGCCGAATACATCGTCGCCCAAAGGGGCATCGAGCATGGCTTGCTTCATTGCCGCGGTGGGCTGGGTGACAGTATCGGAGCGAAGATCGATCATTTCGCAAGGCTAGACACCGCGCCGACTCGATGCCTAACGGTCGGCCAGTGCTCGGGCCTGGTCGTCGAGTTCTTCGGTGGCCAAGCCAAGGTCCTCGGGCGAGAAACTGGCCACTCGATCGATCTGCCCGGCCGCGTCCACCTGGTACAGCTGAAGGAGCTCTTCGCGCCAGCCGCCGGTCGCATCGCTGGCCGTGATTCGAGCGAGAGCGAGCCGTTCGCCGCGAGTGTCAACAATGGCGACGGAGTAGTCGGTGAGTCCATTGCGCGGATGGACGAGAAGTTCGAGAAAGGTGCGGACGCCAGCACGGTCGAGGACCGGCGACGCCACCAGTCTGCGGCGATCGATGCTCACGGCGTCCGACGACACCAGATCCAAGGCTCCTTCGACATCAAGATCGCGAAAAACTCGATCCCAAAATCGCTCACAGCTTTGAGACGCAAGGTTGGCCAGTGAGGGTTCGGCCAGTTCAGCAAACCGCGCCAGCGCAGTTTCGGCGTCGTCGACTTCGAAGACGTTCGACTCAACGACCTTGGCATCGACCATTTTGACGGCCGCCAGCCCCCACTCGCGGGCGCAGGCCAGAGCCTCATGGGCTGACTCTTCTTCAAATGTTGCGGCCCGTATGGCCCGATCATCTTCGTCAACCTCAAAAACGCTCACCCACACCATCTCCGCAGAAGCCGCGGTCCCCCACGTGATCCGGAAAACGCCGATCCGATCAGTGATGTTGGCGATTGTTTCGCTCGAGATCGCCCCATCGAACGTGTCGGAGAGATCGATCGCCGATTGTGCGGCCAAGTCCCGGTCAACCTCCGCGACCGGCATACCGGGGCGGTGGCTCACAAATAGGAAGTCCGATCTATGCAGTGCGGTCCAAGCTTCGAGCGATCGGTCGCGGATGGCGGCCATGTTGTTGCTCACGTACAGTTCTACCGAGGTGGTCGTTGCCGCCGCACCAACCTGATGGTGGTGGCGGTCCGACACCGCCACTGCGCCTTTTGCTTCGAACAATCGCTCGGCGTCGGCTTGGGCTCGCTTGAACGGCGTTCCCTTTTCGTTTTCAGACCGAGCCGTGGTTTCGTCCTCAGAAAGAACCCGGGCCAGTGTCTGAGCGGCGACTGCATGGTCCATGGTGAGGTCGGTGCCGGCCGCGATCGCAACGGCCTCGCGTGCCAGAAGTTCGGCTTCGGCACGGTGGCCGAGGGCCGCTTCGATCTCGGCTCGTGCCGCCCGTGAAGCAATCGCGGTTTGGAGATTGCGACCAGCATTGGCCTCCGAAGCCTTTGCGTGGCGCTCGGCGTCTTCGACGCGGCCCTGGGCCAGAAGGGCTCTGGCCAACAGCGCCTCAGCTTGGCCGGCATCGGCACCGATTCCGAGCTGTCCAAGACCGGTGTGAGCAAGAGTTAGCGACTCCTCGGCCGCTTCGTAATCCTCGGCCAGCAAATCTATGTAGCCGGCAAACATCGCCGTCTCGAGCACACCATGACGAAGGCCGATCTCGTCGGCGATCTCCCTCGAACGGGCAATGAGATGGCGCGCCTCGTCGAAGCGTCCCCGCATTGCGTCGAGAACGGCTTGGCACCGCAGTGAGGTCGCCTCGACCAGCGGTGACCCGGTTGTGATCCGCAGCAGTCGAACGATGTCAAGGCAACGACCCCCGGCTCGCGCCACCGGACTGGGCCCCCAGAGCGCGGCGATGGGCGCGGCGGCGAGCACTGCGGTAATACGCCGTCGATCGCCGGCCGCCCGTGCCGCCTCTAGCGCGGCGTCGAGTTCAGCCTCGCACGCCGCGACTCGACCTTGTCGAGCCAGGATGAGCGCCCGAACGAGCCGAGCCTTGGCCACGCCAGCTTGATCCCCCAGGTCGGCGAGCGCTGACGCCGCGGCGGCAACGCTCGGCTCCATTTCATCAAGGCGTTCCGGTGCAGTGAATACGACAAGTTGACCTTCAAACGCCGCGGTCCATGCGGCCATCCGGGCGCTCAGCCCGCGATGAGCGGCCAGTTCCTCGAATAAAGACAGCCCTTCGGCGACGTGCGCAGCCGAGAAGAATGCTTCGCAGCCGATCAGCGAGAGCTCGGCGCGACGATGATCGTCGTCGAGGAGGCGAGCAAGGGCCCGAAGCGTTAGGGCGCCGGCGGCCAGGAGGTCGTCTTCGTCCAACGCTCGCTGGGCCGCCACAGTCAACAAGTCAGCGGCTCGACCTCCCACATCGATCGCCGCTTTCGTCGGGCTGCCGAGTTGAGTCAGGTATTCGTGGGCTCGCTCGTAATGGAACGCGATCGAGATTTCGGCATCTTCGGCTAGGTCGGCGGCAACGACGGTTGTCCATTCGGCCACTTGTTGATGAAGCTCAGCGCGTCGCTCCTTCAAGAGTCGGCGGTAAGCGGCATCACGAATGAGGGCGTGGTGAAACCGCCACTGCGGTTCGTCACCCCAGTACCAGCCGGTCGGGTCGACGATCTCCTGACGACGGAGCCGCTCGAGGATCCGGTCGAGACGGCCGGTGCCGATATCGGGCAAGAGGGCGGCGACCGCGCCGCGGGTGAACTCGGACCCGACTACCGCGGCCTTCTCGGCAACGCGACGCTCCTCCTCATCCAAACGCTCTACGCGAACCGCGAGCAGCGACGTAATCGTGGGAGGAATGTCGATTGCGGCCGCGTCGACCGTCAGCGCCCATCCGTTTGACCTCTCGGTAAGGGTGCCGTCGTCGATCAGCATGCGAATGAATTCGCGGACGAACAGTGGGTTTCCTTCGGTGGAGACAGGGAGCCGCTCGGACAGGCCATTGGGGAGCGGCGCGCCGAGAATTCCTTCGGCAAGAGCGGCTGTGGTCGACGAGTCGAGTCCCTCGAGCGAGAGACATGCGGCGACGCGGCGCCCGGTCTCGACGAGCGCAGGCCGCAGATCGCGAAACTCCGGGCGCGCCAACGCCAACAAAAGGACCGGCCCGCGAGCCCATTCGACCAGATGTTCGAGGAGATCGAGAAACAGCGGGGTGGCCCATTGCACATCGTCGACGGTCACGACCAGCGGACCGGTCGATGCAAGGATCTCGATCAGGCGACGACAACCCCATAAGGCTTCTTCGGTTGAGCGGGAAGGTGACGCGCCAAGAAAGCCGGCAAGCAGTGGGCTCAACCGGTCGGCGTCGGGCTGCTCGGCGACAAGGGCGGCGACGGCCTCGACGATGCGGTCCTCGCGAGCTCCAACACTGAGGCCCGTGACGGCTCGCAGCAGGTCCCCGATCGGTTCGAATGTTGCCGTCCTTTCGCTATCGATGCGGAGATGAAACGCGGTGCCGTCGCTCATTTCGCTCGCCAGTTGCGTCGCTAAGCGAGTTTTGCCGACTCCGGGTTCGCCGATCACCGTCGCCAGTCGAACCGTGTTGTCGGCGATCGATTCGTGCAAAACGGTGGACAGATGGCTGAGTTCGCTGGAGCGGCCCACGAAGGGCGTGGTGACTTGTTCGTCTTCGACAGCCTGGATCGCTCGGAAAGTGGCGACTGGATTCGTTTTGCCTCGAAGCGAGACTTCGCCCAGGACCTCGTAGTCGACTCGCGATCGCGTCAGACGCCAGGTCTGTTCGCCAACCAGGACCTCTCCGGGGGTGCACTGGGCCTCGATACGTGCCGCGACGTTGATCGCATCGCCGACAAGGTCAACGTCTCCCTCATCGATCACGATCTCGCCGGTATTGACGCCGATTCGTAGGCCCATCGTCGAGTCGTGGCGCTCCCGAATTCCTTGGCCCAACGAGACAAACTCGTGTTGAAGGTCAAGCGCGGCGCGCACCGCCTGCTCGGCGTCGTCAGCGGCTACTTCAGGCACTCCGAAGATGGCCATGATGCCGTCGCCCATGTATTTGGCGACCGTACCTTTGTGTCGCTCAACGACTGATTGGCACAACTCGTAATAGAAGCTCAGCTCGTGACGCGCCGCCTCGGCGTCCACCGACTCACCAAACGTTGTCGACCCGACAAGGTCGGCGAACATCACGGTGACCGTCTTGCGCACCGCGGTATCGATTATTGCCTCGGCGGGCGCCGCGGTCGGAGTCCCGCATTCGTCACAGAATCGAGCGTCCCCGGCAAGCTCTCGACCACACTCGGCGCAGGAAATAGTTCGGGGGCTGCCGCACCCGGAACAGAATTTTGCGCCAGCTCGGTTCCGTTCGCCGCAGGCCCCGCATCGCATTCGCTTAGTCTCCCTTAATCTGCCCTTGAGGTCCACTTCGAACAAGTTGGGTAGCGTTGCGCGATGGTGAACGCATGATGACTGTGGCAGAACACGTGGCTCGGCTGGACGAGGACGGTTACACCATCGTCGAAGACGCGATTGAGCCGGCGTTGGTCGATGCTTTGTCGGCCGCGCTCGGCCGACTCGAAGACGATCTCGACACGAGGCCGTCAGCCAATCGTTTCGAGGGGGCGGTCACCAAGCGGGTGTTCAACCTCTTGGCTCACGACGGGCCTTGGCCCGAGGTGCCGGTGCACCCAGCTATCGCTCCAATTATCGAAGGGAATCTCGGCGACGGCTTTTTGATCTCGTCACTGGCGTCGGTGTCGATCGGTCCTGGCGAGTCGGCTCAGCCGATCCACGCTGACGATCAGATGATGCGCCTCGCCAAGCCGCATTTTCCGACTGTCTGCAACACCATGTGGGCGCTCACCGACTTCACCGAGGAAAACGGCGCCACCCGCATTGTGCCGGGAAGTCATCGTCTCAAGACGCCTTCTTACGGCGAGGCCTACGAGTCGATCCCGGCGTTGATGAGGCGCGGCAGCGTCTTGATCTGGACGGGAAGCTTGTGGCACGGCGGGGGCGCAAATGTCAGTGCCGATCAGTGGCGGACCGGTATTGCCATGAACTACTGCGCCGGTTTCATCCGTCAGCAAGAGAACCAGCAGCTAGGGGTCCCACCCGAGCGCATGGCGTCGTTTTCTCCCGAGCTGCGCGAGATGTGCGGCCTCGGTATGTATCGCGGCTTGATCGGCAACATCGAAAAGCGTTCGCCTGCCGAGATCCTCTACGGCGATCCCCCCCAACCCGCCCTGTGGGACCAAGACACCCCATAATATTTCCTTGATCTCTGCGTCCTCGGGACCGTCCTGCGGTCCCGAGGACGCAGAGATCAAGGGGATTGGGGGATTGGGGGTGTCATAGGGTGATGGTTGACTCGTCGAATGCGAGACATGACGAGTCTCGTTCAGAAGGCCACGAGCCAACACGGCCTCCTCACAACCAAACAACTACGGGCCGAGGGCATCACCAAGTCGATGCAGGCGCACCTGCGGCGCATCGCGATGTTGTATCCCGAGCACCCGGGGGTGCTCCGCCTGGGTGGCGCGCCCGAAACGTGGCATCAGCGCTTGCTCGCCGCGATATTGGCTCCGGGCTCCCAAACGGTCGCTAGCCACCGAAGCGCGTTGCGGCTTTGGGGACTGAACACCAGGTCGGACTGCGTGGAGGTCACGGTTCGGTATCCCTCTGACAAGACATTGAAGGGCGTGATCGTTCATCGAGAAGGAGATCTGGATCCGATAGACCTAACTGAGGTCGATGGCATCTCGGTGACAACGGTGGCTCGAACACTTTGCGACGCTGGGGTTGTCTTCTCGGCTCGAGAGGTCCAGCGGCTGGTCGATCACGCCGTTGCGACTGGGCTTGTGAAGGTGCGGGAGTTGATAGAGGTTCGCCGGCGCCTCGGTGAGCACGGGCGGACCGGAGTCGTCAAACTCGACTTGGCCATCGACGGCGTCTTGCGATCCGCGGGCAGCGAGTCAGGGCCGGAGCTTCAATTGGCTCGGGTGCTGCGCCAAGCATCGCTTCCCGCCCCGATCAAGCAGTACGTCGTGGTCGTAGCTGGCCGGCAGTACCGACTCGATCTGGCCTACCCAAAGGTGAGGCTGGGCTTGGAATACGACGGGGTCGATGCCCACACCCGAGTTGATGGGTTCGAGCAAGATCGAGTCCGACAAAACGATCTTGTCGGCGCAGGGTGGACCATCCTCCGGTTCACCCATCGTGATCTGCGTGACCGGCCAGGATCGATCATTGCCCACGTCCGCCGTCACCTGCGCTCTGTCCCCAAACCCTCCAAAACCCCGGATCTCTGAGCCGCTAGGACCGCCATGCGGTCCTGAGCGCTCAGAGATCAAGGGGAAGTTGGTGGGGTGGCGACTAGGTGGGACTCGTGGCGACCGTTGGGACGCCACGCTTCGCTGTGATGCAGGACGGTTAGGCCATCGATCAAACTCAAGATCTCGTTGGCCTTGAGCAGAAAGGGACGGCCGGGACGGTCATGGCGTTCGAGGTTGGACTCGGTGGCGACTACGACGGCGAGAACACCCCCCGGCCCTAGACGGTTGACCAAGCCCGTGAACAGGTCGCGCTGCAGATAATTCGAGACGGTGATGACATCCCACGGCCCCGCGGGGAGCTGCTCGTTTTCGAGATCGAGCTCGATGGTTTGGATTACGAGGTCTTCGCTCAGCGCTCGCTGTCGGGCCTGGATAAGCCCGACGTCGCTGATGTCGGCAACCGTGACGTCGAGCCCTAGACGAGCGAAATGAAGACTGTCGATCGATCCGCCGCCAGCGACGTCGAGCAACGTTGCTGATTCGGGAAGCCACGGCGCAACCAAGTCGACGAGCGCCGAGCCATGGCTGGTACCGCGGCCGGCATCTGACCATTTGTTGTTCCAACGTTGGCGATCTCCGACCGCCATCGTCAGCCGGCTTCGACTTCGGCTTCGAGTTCGGCCGTGACGGTGATCTCGTTGGTGTCGACAACGACGCCGGTCTCGACCGCCATGATCACGCCAGCGGCCTTGACATCGTCGATGACCAGGTCGAGGAGTGCGAGTTGGGCCGCGGTGGCCGAGAACGTGGCCGAAACCACTGCGGTACGCAGTTTGCGTTTTGCTTCTGACTTCTCGCGTCGAACAACGATGAGTGCATTAGTGGCAACGTCGGTCGCCGCCGGCCCGGTATCGGCGGCGGCGACCCGCAGGGCGGCCGCATCGGGCCATTCGCTGCGATGAATCGTTCCTTGCTGCCACCAGCTCCACACCTCTTCGGTGACGAACGGCAGGAACGGTGCGAACAGCCGGTGGATGGTCGATAACGCCATGCGCAGCGAGTGATGAGCCGAAGCAGCTCGGTCGTCGCCGTATTCGCCGTAGGCCCGAGCTTTGACGAGCTCCATGTGATTGTCGGTGAACCACCAAAAGAAGGCTTCGGTGCGTTCGAGTGCTCGGGCGTAATCGAAGGCTTCGAAGGCGGTAGTGGCTTCGTCGACGAGGTCGGCGAGGCGGGCCAGCATGGCCTTATCGAGTGTTTCGGTGACCATCGACGAGTCGATCGAGCGGTCGGGAGCCGCGCCTTCGCCGACGCCGAATCCGAGCACGAACTTGCTGGCATTGAGAAGCTTGATCGACAGGCGCCGGCCGATCTTCATTTGGCCTTCGTCGAATGCGGTATCGGTGCCGGGTCGACCAGACGACGCCCAATAGCGCACCGCGTCCGAGCCGTATTGCTCGAGTAGAGCGGTGGGCACAACAACGTTGCCTTTGGACTTCGACATCTTCTTGCGGTCAGGGTCGAGAATCCATCCCGACAGTGTGGCGTTTCGCCACGGTGCAGTGTCGACATCGAGATGGGCTCGAACGACCGTTGAGAACAGCCAGGTACGAATGATGTCGTGGCCTTGCGGTCGAACATCCATCGGGAAGGTCGCCGCGAACAGCTCGGGGTCGCTTTGCCATCCACAAGCGATCTGGGGTGTCAACGATGAGGTCGCCCAAGTGTCCATGATGTCGGGCTCGCCGATGAAGCCGTTGGGCTCGCCGCGCTGGTTCTCGTCGTAGCCCGCGGGAACGTCGGTTGACGGGTCCATCGGCAACTGGTCGAGCGGCGGCCGGAGCGGTTCGTCCCACACTGGTTCGCCGTCGCCGTCGAGCCGGTACCAAAGCGGGATGGCCACGCCGAAGAACCGCTGGCGGCTGATGAGCCAGTCGCCGTTGAGGCCCTCGATCCACGAGGCGTAACGGGTTTGCATGTAGCCCGGCACCCAGTTGATGTCTTCGCCGCGGTCGACCAGCGCCTGGCGCAGGTCGCGGTCTCGTCCACCGTTGCGGATGTACCACTGCCGCGAGCTCACGATTTCGAGCGGTTTGTCGCCTTTCTCGAAGAACTTGACTGGGTGGGTGATCTTGCGAGGTTCGCCGTCCATCTCGCCGGTTTCGACGAACAGTTTGACGATTTCTTCCTGAGCTTGTGCGACTTTTTTGCCGGCGAGGCGTTGGTAGGCCGCGTCGGCCGGGCCTTCGTTGGCAATCCATTCGGGGGTTTCGGCCGCGAAGCGCCCGTCGCGGCCAATGACGGTGCGTACGGGAAGGTCGAGTTCGCGCCACCAAGTGACGTCGGTGGTGTCGCCGAACGTGCAGATCATGGCGATGCCGGTGCCTTTTTCGGGGTCGGCCAGCTCGTGAGCCAGGACCGGGACTTCGACTCCGAACACGGGTGACACAACCGTGGCTGTTCCGAAGTATGGCTGATACCGCTGGTCGTCGGGGTGAGCAACGAGGGCAACGCAAGACGGGACGAGTTCGGGACGAGTGGTGTCGATCCAAATGTCGGGGTTGCCGGCGGTTCCTGCGAACCGCAGCTTGTGATAGGCCCCGGGGAGGTCTTTGTCTTCGAGTTCGGCTTGGGCGACTGCGGTTTGGAACGTGACGTCCCAAAGCGACGGCGCCTCGACCTGGTAGGCCTCGCCTCTTTCGAGATTGCCGAGAAAGGCGAGTTGGCTGATGCGACGACAGTGATCGTTGATGGTTTCGTAGGTGCGAGTCCAGTCGACGCTCAGCCCCAAGTGACGAAACAGTCCTTCGAAGGCCTTTTCGTCTTCGACGGTGAGTTGCACGCAAAGCTCGATGAAGTTGGGGCGGCTAATCGAGATTTCGCGGCGTTTCTTGATCGCTTTGGGGTCGCCGGCGTCGGCAGGGGTGGCAAAGGAGGGGTCGTAGGGAAGCGACGGGTCGCATCGAACACCGAAATAGTTCTGCACCCTGCGCTCGGTCGGCAGGCCGTTGTCGTCCCACCCCATCGGGTAGAAGACCTCTTTGCCGGTCATTCGTTGGTAACGAGCGACCGTGTCGGTGTGGGTGTAGCTGAAGACGTGGCCGACGTGAAGCGAGCCGCTGACGGTGGGTGGGGGAGTGTCGATCGAGAAAACCTGATCCCGTGACTTCGACGTGTCGAAGTGGTAGATCCCGGCCTCATCCCATACCGCGTCCCACTTGGCTTCGAGTCCTTCGAGGTTGGGTTTGTCGGGGATATCGGAAGTGCTCATACGGAGGTCAACGCTATCCGGAGGGAGATTCCGAATTGCCGGTTGCTGAGCGGACGAGTTGCCGGCCTCGAACCGGGCGTGGTGGGCGATCGCCCGCTCAACCTCGGGGCGCTCGTGTCGCCGGCGCGGGTCCGGACGATCGGCCGATGACCAATTCCGGAGCGAAGGACTGGACTCGATGCTCCGATTCCTGGCTGTCGGCGCGGCCACGTTGGTCGATGAGCGAGTTAGCAACCGCGGCCGCCATGCGTTCCAGCGGTTGTCGCAGGGTGGTGAGGGGCGGGTCGGTGAAAGTGGCCATCGACGTGCCGTCGAATCCAATGACGGAGATATCGTCGGGCACTTCGAGCCCAGCGGACCGCGCCGCGCGTATCACTCCCAAGGCCATCAGGTCGGACCCCGCCACGATGCCGGTGACACCGCGGTCGATCAGCGCCGCCGCCGCCGCTTGGCCACCCTCTGCGGTGAACAATGTCTCGATGATGAGCGTCGGGTCGACCTCTCCGATGAGTTCCTCGATGGCTGTTGTGTAGCCGGCCGATTTGGTGGTCGAAGAGACAAATCGTGATGGTCCCACCAGCAGACCGATGCGTCGGTGGCCGAACGAGTGGAGGTGTTGCACTGCTAGTTCTGCGCCCAACGACTCGTCGACTGCGATCGCAGGTGCGGGTGCATATTCGGTAATACCGTTCACCATGACCAGAGGCATGCGCGCATCTATCAGAGGTTGGTAGATGGACCGATCTTGGGTTAGGTCGCTGAATCGGCCCGTGACGATTACGATGCCGGCCGCTCCGAGTTCTACGAGTCGGTCGATGTAATCCTGCTCATGGACTGTTTCGCTGGTGGCGACGCACACCATCGACATCATTTCGTACAGAGCGAGCCGACTATCGAGGAGTTGCGCAAGACTTGCAAAGACGGGGTTGTCGATTTCGGGAGTGATGATTCCGACAAGGTCGGAGTTGCGGCGCCGCAACGGTTCGGGATATCCAAGCTCGCGTACAGCCTTGAGCACTCGGGTCCGAGTACGTTCGGCTACCCCTATTTTTCCGTTGAGTACACGGCTGACGGTGGCCTCGGAGACGCCGGCCAGGGCGGCGGCTTCCTGCAGTCGTGGTCGTGGTGTCATGCGCTTTCTGCCTATCACGTGTGATCGGACTACGGTGAATCTGCTCCGCAGGAGATTGCAAATGTTTACGCCAGTTTGCGCATAACTTGCAAGTTTCTGCAAGAAGTGCTTGCATGCCTTGCACCGGTATCGGGAGACGAAGGGCTCCATCGGCCGACCTAATTGTTGGTCGATCCGGCATAACGGAGGGATCCAACCCGTGAAGCGCAATACATGGAAACTGCTTGCCGTGCTTCTCAGCCTGATCACGTTCGCTGCCGCTTGTGGCGACAGCTCAACTACGTCAGCCGAGAACAACGATGAGCCAACCACCACCAAGGCCCCGGCCACGACTACGACCGCTGCTCCTACAACGACAACCGAGGCCGTGTTGCCGACCCTACTGATCTGGGCCGACGACACCCGCGCCCCGGTCGTGCAAGAGTTTGGCGACCAATTCGGCGCCGACAATGGCGTCAACGTAGAGGTCCAGCAAGTCGATTTCGGTTCAATCCGTGACCAGCTCGGTGTGGCTGGCCCCGCCGGCGAAGGCCCGGACATCATCATCGGCGCGCATGACTGGCTCGGCGAGCTGGCCACCAACGGTGTCGTCGCCCCGATCGACATCTCCGGAATCGCCGACCAGTTCCTGCCAGTTGCTGTCAACGCCATGAGCTACGACGGCGTCACCTACGGGTTGCCCTACTCGGTTGAGAACATCGCCCTCATCCGCAACGTCGACCTCGTTCCCGAACCGGTGGCAACATTCGCCGAGCTGGAGCAGATCGCCCTCGATCTCAAGGCTGCCGGCACGGTCGACGTGCCACTGGCGGTCCAGGAAGCTCCCGGCGACCCGTTCCACAACTACCCGATGTTCACCGCGGCCGGTGGCGTCGTGTTCGGCCGCAACGCCGACGGCTCGTACAACCCCGATGATCTCGGTATCGACAGCGAAGGCGGCCTAGCCGCCGGACGCCAGTTCTCCGAGTGGGCCAAGTCCGGCCTCATCAGCGGTGATGTCAACTACGACGTCATGATCGAGTCGTTCAGTACCGGCAAGGCCCCGTTCGCCATCACCGGTCCGTGGGCCACTGGTTCGTTCGCTGATGCCGGCGTTAACTACTCGGTTGACCCGTTCCCGACCGTCGACGGTGGCGTAGCAGCCCCGTTCGTTGGTGTGCAGGGCTTCATGGTTTCGGCGTTCGCAGAGAATCCGCTTCTCGCGGAGACATTCGTGGTCGACTACATGGGATCAGAGGATGCCCAGGTGAAGCTCTTCGAGGCCGGCGGTCGTCCGCCCGCACATCTCGGTGCTATCGACGTCGCCAGCAGCGATGCCGACATCCAGGGATTCGCAGCTGCTGGCCAAAACGGTGCGGCGATGCCCGCCATTCCGGAAATGGGTGCAGTTTGGTCGGCATGGACCGACGCCTACTCGCTCATCTTCTCGGGTGAGGATTCAGACGCCGCTCTCACCGACGCAGCAACCCAGATCCGCGACCTGATCGCCCAGGGCTGATCGGAAAACGTTGACGACGGCGTCGGGCACATGACTCAACACGAGGAATTGGTCCGACGCCGTCGCCCTCCCCGCACCGGCACGATCCGGGCGGGGGCACTGGTACGGAAACTGGTGTTGATCGCGTTGGTCAACGGTTTCGCCATGTTCGCCATGCAGCGCGAGTTGGCGTTGGGCGAGACCGGTGCCCTGGTGGCGACGCTGGTCGCCACCGTGGCGATCAACGCCGTCTACCTGTCGCGCCGGGTTGTGCCTCTCAAGTACTTGGTTCCCGGCACGATCTTCATGCTGTTGTTCATCGTGTATCCGGTGGCGTACACGGTCTACATCTCGTTCACGAATTACGGCACCGGAAACCTTCTCACCAAGGACCAGGCGATAGAGCGGCTGGTGGCGAACTCGCTGTCGACCGATGCCGGCGGTGCAAGGTTTGCGATCACCCCACTCGACGACGGCGACGGCACGCTGTCGTTGTTCATGATTGCCGAGGACGGGGGTTTGCTCCTCGGAGACGAATCGGGTCTCTCTCCGCTCGCTGAGTCAGACGTCACCCGTGACGAGAACCGACTCGTGAGCGTGGATGGCCGACCGGCTCTCAATCTTGGTCAGGCCAGCCAACGACAGGACGAACTTCTCGAGCTCGTGGTGCCCGCCGACTTCGGCGAAATACGCGTTCAGACTCTCAAGCAGGCCACGGTGGCGGCATTCGGGTTGTCATACGACGAGGCCACCGATGAGATCGTCGATGTCACCACCGGCACGCGATACCTGCCGAGTGACGGTCGTTACACCTCCACCACCGGCGATGTTCTCACCCCTGGTTTTAGGGCCGTGGTGGGTCCCGACAACTACGATCGGGTCTGGTCGAACAGCGCGATCCGCGACCCGTTCATCAGGGTGTTCGCGTGGAACTTTGCGTTCGCCCTGCTGTCGGTGGCGCTGTCAATGGCGCTGGGCCTCGGGATCGCGCTAACGCTGCACCGTTCCGGACTCAGGGGCGTCAAGTTCTACCGATCGCTGTTGATCATCCCCTATGCGGTTCCGAGTTTTCTTTCGGCCCTTGTGTGGCAGGGGATGCTCAACCGCAATTTCGGGATCATCAACCGGATGCTTCACCTCGATATCAACTGGCTGCTCGACCCGTGGTGGGCGAGATTCAGTGTGGTGCTGGTCAACATCTGGCTGGGCTTTCCCTACATGTTCCTGGTGTGCACCGGTGCGCTTCAGTCGATCCCCAGCGATCTGATGGAAGCCGCGCAAATCGATGGCGCCAGCGCATCGCAGCGCTTCCGCAAGGTGACTTGGCCACTGCTGCTGATAACTCTCGCTCCGTTGCTGATCGCCTCGTTTGCGTTCAACTTCAACAACTTCAACACCGTGTTCCTGCTCACCGGAGGGGGACCGCCGGTACCCGGATCGCAGACGCCCGCGGGCGCAACCGACATTCTCATCACCTACACGTTCAGGTTGGCGTTCGAAGGTGGGCGGGGCCAGGACTTCGGCTTCGCCGCGGCCATCTCGGTGATGATCTTCTTCGTGGTGGCCACCATCTCGGCGATCAGCTTCCGCCGTACCAAGGCATTCGAGAATCTCGCATGAGCCGCAACGATCCGACGACGTACCGGGCCAAGCGTATGAAGCCGGCAAGGTGGTTTCGCGAATACGGCTGGCGTCATCTTGTTATGGCGGCGGTGGTGGCCTTCGCGCTTTTCCCGGTGATCGTGGTGATCTCGGCATCGTTCAACCCTCGGGGCGGCATCCAGAGCCAGAAGTTCATTCCGTCGACGCTCACCCTCGACAACTACCGGGCGCTCACCGGCGACCAGAACGTGCCGTTCTACCATTGGATGCGCAACACGGTGATCATCTCGGGCGTGGCGGCGCTGGCCAACACCTTCCTGTCTGCTCTTGCGGCGTACGCGTTCAGCCGCATGCGGTTCCGTGGCCGCCGGGGTGGCCTGCTGGTGATTCTGCTCGTGCAGATGTTCCCGATCACACTGCTGATGGTTGCGATTTTCCTGATGATGCAGAACATCGGGGGGATCTTCCCGGCGGTGGGTCTGGGCACCCAGATGGGCCTGATCCTCGTCTACATGGGTGGCGCTCTCGGGGTCAACACCTGGCTGATGAAGGGCTTCTTCGACACGGTGCCACGAAGTCTTGACGAGTCGGCCCTGATAGATGGTGCCACCCACTGGCAGATCTTCTGGCGGATAATTCTTCCGTTGGCGGCGCCGGTGCTCGCGGTGGTGGCCATGCTCGGCTTCATCACCGCGGTCAACGAATACGTGTTGGCGTCGGTGCTGTTGCGCGATGTCAACGATTTTCCGTTGTCAGTCGGTTTGTTCCGGTTCATCGATAACGACTTCGGGGCCGAGTGGGGTCCGTTCGCCGCGGGGGCGCTGCTCTCGGCGGTTCCCGTGGTGGTCCTTTTCCAGTTCCTTCAACGATTCATTGTTTCCGGCCTGACCGCCGGGGCGGTCAAGGAGTAGTCGGCCAGAGATGTTGCGGTCAATACCCGTTCAATTGCTGCTGCCCCACCACGACGGGTCGGCGCTGTATGTGCCCAACAGTTCGCCGTCGCTTGACGAAGTGGTGCCGCTGTTTCTCAGAGCGCCTGTCGGCTACGACGCGAGCAGCGTTCATCTTCGTCAGGTGATCGACGGGGAGCCTTCGTTCGCCGAGGCCGTGGTCGACCGGGTCACCGACATCGACACTTGGTGGCGTGCCGATCTCAGGTGTCACAACCCGGTGTCGAACTACCGTTGGCTTCTGATCGACAGCCACGGCAACTCACGTTGGCTGAACGCTCGGGGGCTGGTCGACCGCGACGTCACCGACCGTCACGATTTTGCGGTGACCACCAACGGCGCCGCACCGTCGTGGGCCAACAAGGCAGTCTTCTACCAGATCTTCCCGGACCGGTTCGCGCCGCCCGTCGGGCCGGGTCTCGACGGTCCGGTGCCGCCTTGGGCCCACGTGTCGGATTGGATCGATCGGCCGGAGATCGACGGGCCTGGGGCGATGACCCAGCTCTACGGTGGAAGCCTTCGCGGAGTGACTGCGAAGCTCTCGCATCTGTGTGATCTGGGGGTGAACGCGGTGTGGATCACCCCGTGGTTCCCGGCCAACAGCAACCATCGCTACGACGCTTCCTCGTTCGATTCGATAGACCCTGTTCTTGGCGGCGATGACGCCCTCGTGGAACTGTCGAGGGCTCTTCATGATCGCGGGATGCGTCTCATGGGGGATCTCACCCTCAACCACACCGGTGCGGCTCACGACTGGTTCTTGAAGGCCCAGGCCGACGAGACATCGGCCGAAGCCGGCTTCTACTATTTCTTGGATCACCCCGACAAATATGAGTCGTGGATCGGTGTTCCCTCGTTGCCCAAGCTTGATCACGCCAGTCGCGATCTGCCGCGGCGGTTCTACGACGGAGCCGATTCGGTCGCGGGTCGCTGGCTGAAGGAGCCGTTCGAACTGGACGGTTGGCGAATCGACGTGGCCAACATGACCGGACGCCTGGGGTCCGTCGACCTCAATCACGAGATCGCCGCCACCGTCAAGTCCACGGTCGAGTCGGTCAACCCCGAGGGTCTGCTCATCGGCGAACACGCCCACGACGCCACCTCTGATCTCGATGGCAGCGGATGGCACGGCACCATGAACTACGCAGGTTTCAGTCGCCCGATGTGGAGTTGGCTGCGGGGCCCGGAGTTCGAAGCCGAGTTTCTGGGGGTGCCGGCCCGGGTATCGGTGCGGCCGGCTACTGCGGTGGTGGAGACCATGAAGGACTTCATGGCATCGGTGCCATGGCAGTCCGCAATCAGCAACATGAACGTTCTCGGCAGTCACGACACTGCTCGGTGGAGAACGGTGGCCGGTGATCCCGGCCGGGCCAAGGTCGGGGCGGCGATGCTGTTCACCTTCCCCGGTATGCCGTGCGTCTTTGCTGGTGACGAAATCGGGATGACAGGCGCCGACAACCATGCCGCCCGCAGTCCCTTCCCTTGGCACGACCATGACCTCTGGGATCGCTCGATGTTCGATCATTATCGAGCGTTGACCCGTCTGCGTCGGGGGAGCGATGCGCTGGCGGTGGGCGGTTTGCGCTGGCTTTCGGTCGGCGATGACCACATGACATTCGCACGGGAGACCCCGGAGGAGACGGTGATTGTTCATGCGGCCCGGGCGGGCCACGATCAGGTATCGCTTGATGCTGCCGGTCTGGGGATGGAGGCGGTCGACCATCTCTACGGTGACGCCACCGCCAACATCGTCGATGGGCGACTCGACATTTCAGCCGATGAACCCACGGTCGGCATCTACCGGTTCCCAACGTGTTCCTGATCCGAAAGCATTTTCGATGAAACGATTGTCCACGATTCTTCTGGCTACCGCGATGGTCGCGGGCGCATGCAGTTCTTCCGGTGGGGCCGACGGCGCCTTGTCGCCCGCCGTGTCCTCGGCCGAGGTCTCGACCACCACTTTGGAAGTTGCCCCTGAATCCGGTCCGGCATTGGCCGACGACAACCGTCTCGAGGTGATGCTCCTGTGGCATCAGCACCAGCCGCTGTATCCGTTGGATTCGAGTGGTGTGGTGACCCGCCCGTGGGTGAGGCTCCATGCCGCCAAGGACTATGTCGACATGGCCAACCTGGCCGCGTCCTATCCCGACCTGCATGTCACGTTCAACCTCACGCCGGTTCTGCTGCTCCAACTCGAAGCGCTGGCCAATGGCACCGTCGACACCTACCAGGTACACACGGAGGTTCCCGCCGCGGACCTTACCGTCGAGCAGCGCCAGTTCGTTTTCGACCGGTTCTTCGACATCAACCCCAAGGTCATCGCCAGGTTCCCACGGTTCAAGGAGTTGTCGAACCTTCGACCGGAGGGTGTCGATGCCTTCGACGACCGAGACATCACCGACCTTCAGGTTCTGTTCAATCTGGGTTGGACCGACCCCGATGAGTTGGCCAAGGAGCCGCTAGCGGCGTTGGTAGCGAAGGGCCACGACTTCGTCGAGGCCGACAAGGCGACTGTCCTGGCCGAACACCTTCGGTTGGTGAAAGAGGTCGCTCCGGCCTACAAGGCCGCGTGGGACACAGGGCGAATAGAAATTGCCACCACGCCTCTGGCCCACCCGATCCTGCCCTTGCTGGCCGACACCAATCTGGCTCTCGAGGGCGACCCCACCGCAACGCTTCCTGAGGCCAGGTTCCGCCATATTCCCGATGCCACCGAGCAGGTCAGGCGCGGGCTCGATGTGGCCGAACGGATTCTCAGCCGTCGTCCCCAGGGGATGTGGCCCGGTGAGGGATCAGTCGCTCAGATGGTGTTGCCGCTCTTCAGCCGTGAAGGCGTGCGCTGGGTGGCCACTGGCGAGGATGTGCTGGCCCGCACTCTCGACATCGGTTCGTTCAACCGCGGGGTCGGTGATCTTGTGGAAGAAGCGTCGTCTCTGTACCGACCGTGGTCGGCCACGTTCAACCGCAATCCCGACCTGCCGGTGTTTTTCCGCGACACCCGACTGTCGGATCAGATCGGGTTCCAGTATTCGGGCATGAGCGCGCAGGCTGCGGCCGATGATTTCATGGCTCGCCTCGATGCGATCGACCAGGCCACCGCCGATATGACTGGCCCTCGGGTGGTGTCGGTGATACTCGACGGTGAGAACGCGTGGGAGAACTACCCCAACGATGGCAAGGATTTCCTCAACGCCCTCTACACGGCGCTCACCACTTCCGATCGGGTGCGCACCGTGACCCCGTCGGAGGTGCTCGATGCATTTGGTGATCAGATCGAGACCGTTGGGCCGGTGGCCGCCGGATCATGGATAGACGGTAACTTCGGCACCTGGATAGGCGAAAAAGAAGAAGCCGCCGCATGGGACTATCTGACCCGCGCCCGCGACGATCTCGCTGCTGCGGAGGTCCGCGTCGCCCCGGATGTCTACGAGGCCGCCTTCGACAAGATGCTTTTCGCCGAGGGTTCGGACTGGTTCTGGTGGTACGGCGCTGACCAGAACTCCGGCAACGACGACTATTTCGATTCTGCCTACCGGGAGCTGCTCGGGCAGATGTACGACGAACTGGGCGACAGGAGACCCGATTGGCTTGACATACCAATAATCCCGGCCGCACCGGTGCTGGCGACGGTTAGCCCCAACGACCTGTTTTCGGTGTCGGTCGATGGCACGGTGGGTGATGGCGAATGGGTCGACGGCGGACGATTCGATGTTGGCGCGACGGCGCTGCGATACGGGTTCGATCGCGAGAACCTGTATCTGGCATTACCGAACGGTTCCGAGGCGACGAAGGTATGGGTCGGTGCGCCGACTGGTTCCGGGGTGCCGCGCAGCACCGGCGGCGATCTGCTCGGCTTCGGCGCCACGCATGTGATCGACTTGGCCGAGGGCTGCGTGGGAGCCACCAGTTCATCCGAATGTGCTCCGATGTCGGCGTCGGGCCGCGAGATAGCGGTGCCCCTGTCGGCATTGGGTCCACTCGATTTCGGTGATCGGCTACTGCTCGCGGTTGAGAGCCCGTCGGGCTTGTTTCCGGGTTCCGGGCCAGCGCAGATCAGCGTTCCTGATGTCTCCAACGTGGAAATCATCGCCTCATTCACCGACCCGGTTGGCGACGACTACGGCCCGGGGTCGTATGTGTATCCGTTCGACGACGTGTTCACCGCCGGATCGTTCGACTTCGAGGGCTTCACTATTGGGCTCACCGATAGCGACGTGGTGTTCACCTTCGATGTGGTGGCCCCGATCCGGAATCCTTGGAGCAGCGCTGGTGGGTTGTCGATCCAGACCTTCGACGTGTACGCCGACACCGATCCCGGTGCCGGCACCGGCACACCGATGATGCTCGACGGACGCAATGCCGCTCTCGAGGACGGTAACGGCTGGGACTTTGCACTCACGGTCGAAGGCTGGGAGTCGGCAGTGTTCGACGCATCCGCCGATGGCACAGTGGTCGAGAGTGCTCCGACGTTCGACATGATTGTGGTGCCAGATCGCGGTCAACTGACGGTGAGGATTCCTCGCGAGTTGCTGCCGGCGGGAGATCCGTCCGCTTGGGGCTGGGCAGTGGCGCTCCTATCTCAAGAGGGCTTCCCCGCTGGTGGAGTTCGTCGGGTCAGAGACGTGTTGGCCAACCCGGAGCAGTGGCGTCTTGGTGGCGCTCCCGGCGGGTCGATCACCCATACGCGAATTATGGATCTTCTCAATCCTGAGGCCGGCGTGCAGGAAACTTCGCTGTCGGATGTTCCGTCGGCGACCCCGGCTGGCGAACAGATCACCGCTAAGGATGTGGCGAGGGTGCCGCTGGTGTTCGGCTGAACCGCGCCCTCGGGTGTGATTCAGACACCAACGGCCCACACGATGGCCATGCCCGACAAGATGCAGTAGGTGACGCTCTTGGTCTTCCACGCGACAACGCCGGCCACGACGGCCGCGACATGCCATTCGTCTAGGCCGCGCAGGGAATTGTCGTTGGTTAGCAGCAGGCTTGTCGCCGCGATGGCCGAGAGGGCGGCTGGGGGGATCATTGACAGAGCGACCTCGGCGCGCGGCGGAATATTGCGGAACCGGTCGCCAAACGCGATGAACGAGATCCGGGCGAGGTAGGTGCCGATGGCTGCGAGGACGACTTGGAGAAACGGGCTCACGGCGCGGCCTCCGCGGCCGGCAGCGGCGTGGCGATGGTGCCGGCGGTTATTCCGGCGAGGGCGCCGATGATGATGTTGAGGCCGCTCGGCAGGAAGGCCAGTCCGACCGCCGCGCCGGCGCCGATGATTGCGGCTATCAGCATTGGGCGGTTGCGAATGGACGGCACCAGCAGTGCGATGAACGTGGTGGGAACGGCGAACGGCAACTGCCATGACGGTCCGATTTCTCCGCCGAGGAGAACGCCGATGATCGTTCCGATCCACCATGGCGTTGCGAACACGATCGAGGCGCCGATGAAGAACCACAGTCGGTAGCGAGGGTCTTTCTGGGTTTGCCATTCTTGCAGCGACACGATGCTGGCTTGGTCGGTCAGTCCGTGAGCGAGCGGGTATCTGAGCAGCGCGGGGAAGTCGGCAAATGCCGCGGCGACGCTGGCGGAGTAGAGCATGAAACGCAAGTTGATGACGATCGCGGTGGCGACGGCCACGGCCCAGGAACTGCCGTCGCCGATTAGTTCCATCAACGCGATTTGGGCGGCGCCGCCCATGATCAAGAACGAGGCGGCGATTGCGGTGAAGTTGCTCACGCCGGCTTCGGTGGCGGTGACGCCGTAGATGAGGCCAAAGGGTCCGGCGATCACCATGAACGGGCTGATCTTTCGCACGCCCGCGAAGGCGGCGGTGCGTCGAGAAACCGTAGGCATCAGAGCAGTCTGGCAGCGTGGAGCTGGAAGCGGCTAAGAAATACAAGTACAATACAAGTTGTGCCTAAAGAGGGGTGGGCCTGAAGTGGAGTTAGTAGTCCTGTTGGTCGCGGCGCTGGCCACGGCCGCGCTCACCGCGGTGACCGGAGCCGGCGGCGGCATGATTTTGCTGATTGTCATCCTGCAATTTGTTGATCCGCTTGTCGCCATACCGGCTCACGGGATCATCCAACTGTTCAGCAACGGCACCCGGGCGTTCACCTTGCGCGCTGATGTCGATCATCGTTTGCTCAGGCCGTTTCTCGTTCCGCTTTTACCGTTTGCCGCGGTTGGTTACCTGATCGCCGATGCCGCGCCGCGCTCTGGCGGGCGAGCGCTGATCGGGCTGTTCGCGTTGTTGGCGGTGTGGTTGCCGGCGGCAACCCGTTGGCTCGCCCCCACTCCGGGCCGCGGCAATCGTTTCGCGATCGTCGGTGCGGTCGCAGGGTTGACCAACCCGATCTTTGGTGCCGTCGGGCCGCTCCTTGCGCCGGCGTTTCGCACCGCGACCGAGTCCCACGTGCAATTCGTTGCGACCATGTCGGTCGCTCAGTTCACCAATCACGTCGCCAAGTTCGTGGTGTTCGCTGTTGCCGGCTTTGCTCTCTCAGATCATGTCGAGTTGATCGCGGTGGGAGTTGTTGGTGTTGTCGCGGGTACCCGACTCGGAGCGCGTTGGCTACGGGTCCTCGACCCGAAGACGCTGACCGTACTTTTTAGAGTCGCCGTTACGGTCGGAGCGGGTCGCTTGATCGTCGGCGCGGTCGTGTGAGCTGCGACTAGACGTCCTTTTGGGGCGCCGGTTGGGCAACCACTACCCGGTTCCCGCCTTGGGTTTTCGCGTGGTTCAGCGCGCCTGCGGCTCGATGCAGTATCTCTTCGATGGTTCCACCGGTGGACGAACCAATCACGCCGATCGACACGGTGAAGGGCGCGTCGCTTGATGCCGACTGAGCCAGAACGAGTTCCTCGCGTAGTCGTTCCAATGCTCGCGTTGCGTCGTCGGGAGCGGTGCGAGGAAGCACAAACAGCAGTTCGTCTCCACCGATGCGCCCCACGATGTCTTCGGGTCGGATCGTCCGCCGAGACACTCGAGCCATGGTCTGAAGGGCCCGATCACCAGCCTCGCGCCCTTCGGAACCGTTGAGGGCCCCGAATCCGTCAATGTCGGCAACTGCCACCGTGAACGATTGGCGATCCTCGAGCAGACGAATTACCCGTTCCTGCATCGCCGAACGGTCAGGCAAACCGGTCAGACGATCGATCGCGTCAGCGCGACCGCCCGCACTAGCAGATCTCAGAACGGCGATTCGGCTGGCGATCACGTTGGCCAGATCCTCAACGAACGCGGTCACCTTTGGGTCAAAGAGTTCGCCCTCTCGATCAAAGAGGTAAAGAACCCCCAGGAGTCGGCCAGTGGCGTTGAGAGGGATGGCGACTACCGCAGCGGGCTTGAACAGACGGGATTTGACGTGACTGCATACGTCTAGTCGATCGGTCGATTCGTATACGAGGGTGGTGTTTGTGCGGGCGGCGAGGGACTCCCACGGCGAGGTGCGGTCGCCGGGTTTGGTCGGGTGATCGCCGGAGGCGATTGTCAACGTGAGCACCGGGTCGACGGCATCGACCAGGTGGAGTTCGATGGTGCGTCCCGCTAGGTGACGGACAAACGCTTCACGCACGAGGTCGACGGCCTCACGCTCGTTGGCCGCTTGGTCGAGTCCTCGATCGAGCTCGCGAATCACCGAACGTTCCGTGCGTTCCTCGAAGAGTTCGCGTCGTGATGCAGCCACCCGTTCGTTGGCTTCGCGGGTCGAGTCGTTCGTTGTCTCGAGGATGAACATCCGCGCAGCCAAGGCTGCGCTCGAGGCCCCCACAACCGCGGCGGCACCTGCCATCGCAAGGGTGTGAACATTGTCCGGGGCAAACGACGCGGCGAATGCGGCGGCGGCCGTAAGCGACCCAACAACCACAACAAGAGACAGCAACGGTCGCCGGCCGAGCCGCGGGGTTGAAAGGGTCATCCGACTCCTATCGAACATTCGTAGCTCGAAATAAGGACGCGCCGGGTTCATATCCTCAGAGTTGTCGGCGAACTTGCCGATAGATACCGTACCCCTTGTTACCAGCCAGTAACCAAACGGAGCTTCGTATGCCTGATTTCTCTCTAGAGCTCAACGAGGACCAACTGCAGCTGCAGAAATGGATCCACGAGTTCGCCGTTGACGTCATCCGACCCAACGCCGAAGAATGGGACGAACGCGAGGAGTTCCCGTTCCCGATCGTCGAACAGGCCGCCCAAATCGGCCTCTACGGCTGGGAGTTCGTGGCCGAAGGGATGATGGGGGACCCCACCGGTCTCACCATGCCAGTCGCCATCGAAGAGCTGTTCTGGGGCGACGCCGGCATCGGCATGGCCATCATGGGCACCGGGCTCGCCGCCGCCGGAATCGCCGCGTCCGGCACCTCTGAGCAGCTGATGGAATGGGTGCCGCAGTGTTACGGCTCCCCCGAAAAGATCGCCCTCGGTGCTTTCGCGGCATCGGAGCCAGACGCCGGCTCAGACGTCAACGGCTACCGCACCAGGGCTGTCTATGACGAAGCCAAAGACGAATGGGTCATCAACGGCACCAAGGCTTGGATTACCAACGGCGGGATCGCCGACATCCATGTGGTCGTCGCGGTCATCGACCCCGAACTCGGCTCCAAAGGCCACGCCAGCTTCATTGTTCCGCCCAACACGCCCGGGCTATCGATGGGTCAGAAGTACAAGAAGCACGGCATCCGCGCCTCGCATACCGCCGAGGTTGTCCTCGACGATGTGCGGGTTCCCGGCACCTGTCTGCTCGGCGGCAAAGAGAAACTCGACGAACGCCTCGCCCGGGTCCGCGAAGGCAAACCGGGCAACGCTCAAGCAGCGATGCAAACTTTCGAAGCCACCCGACCAGCCGTTGGTGCCCAAGCCCTCGGTGTCGCCCGGGCCGCCTACGAATACTCCCTCGAGTACGCCAAAGAGCGTCACGCGTTCGGGCGTCCCATCATCAAGAACCAATCGATCGCCTTCATGCTGGCCGACATGGCGACCGAGATCGACGCGTCACGGCTGTTGATCTGGCGGGCCGCGTGGCTCTCCAAGAACGGCAAATTCAAGAACGCCGAAGGCTCAATGGCCAAACTCAAAGCCGCCCGCACCGCGACATGGGCTACCGAACGGGCCATCCAAATCCTCGGCGGCTACGGCTACACCCGCGAGTACCCCGTCGAACGCTGGCACCGAGACGCCAAGATCCACGACATCTTCGAAGGCACCGAGCAGATCCAGCAGCTGGTGATCAGCCGTGCGATCTCGGGTCTGCGGATCGAATAAGAAACGCTGGAAACAAAGGGAATTGGGATGGTGGCCACCTCACCTCCCGGTTCACCTCCCGGTCGAGTTTGTCCCTAGCTGTCCCTAGTTTTCGATGCTACGGTGTCGCACGTGGCGTCGGTGAGGGAGAAGCGGCCGGGATACTGGGAGGTACGGGTCTTCGTCGGCTACGACGATGAGGGCAAGCCCGTTCAGGTCTCGAAATCGATCAGGGGCGGCAAGCGTGATGCCGAGCGTCTCGCCGCGCAGCTGGCCTCTCGCCCAGCGCCTCGGTCGGGAAAGCTGACCGTGGCCGAGTTGCTCGACGAGTACCTCGAGCACAAGGGCCCTTCGTGGTCGCTGTCGTCTCGGCGTGACTACGCCAGCCGGGCCGAGCGCATCAAGGCCGACCAGATCGCCGCCAAGCCGGTGAGCCGAGTCTCGGTCGCCGAGGTCGACCGCTGGCACCTGCGCATGCACAAGAACGGCGTCGGCGAAGCGCAGATCCGGAACCTGCACACGTTGCTGCGGGCAGCGTTCAGTCAGGCGGTCCGCTGGGAGCTGCTGCCGACCAACCCGGTGGCGAACGCGAAGCCGCAACGGCGCAAGAAGACGCCGAGGGGTGTGATGTCGGTCGACGAAGTGGCCCTCGCGCTGGTGACCGCCGAGCAGGTGCACCCGTGGGCATCGCTGGCGTTGCGGTTGGCGGCGGTGTCGGGCGCTCGGCGTTCCGAGCTCGCCGGCCTTCGATGGGATCGGGTTGTCGGCGGTCGGTTGATCATCGACCAGGCCGTGACGATCGATCGCACCCACACCGTTGGCGATCCCGAGCGATTGCAAGTGACGCCGACCAAGACCGGTGAGCAGCGAGGCCTGGCGCTCGATGAGCAGACGCTCGCGCTGGTCGAGGCTGCCCGTGCGGAGCGGTCGGACAGATCGTCGTGGATGTTCGGCGAGGATGAGTTCCCGCCAAGTCCCGACAAGATCGGCTGGTGGTGGAAGCGCACCCGCAAGCTCGCCGAGATCGATCCCAAGTGGCGGCTGCACGATCTGCGCCATTGGTCAGCTACGCACGCAATCGCCGGTGGTCACAACGTTCGGTCGGTCGCTGCCCGGCTCGGCCACAGTGACCCAACCACAACGATGCGCACCTACGCCCACGCCCTCGAAGGCCTCGACCAAGGCATCGCCGACACTGTCGCGGGTGTTCTCGACGGAGGGGCGGAACAATGAGCGGACTGGCTCCGATCGAGACGTACTTGCGTTCTGCTGAGATCCTCGACCCGAGCGCTGCCCTTGTGATTCGAGGGTGGCCGCTGACGGTCGAAGGACTGTTGCGCAACGCAGATGCGACCCGCCGCCGCTATTCGCTGAACGGAGCCCCGCTGGTGGCGATATCGGCTGAGGTGACCATGCCAGGGTGGGATTTCGAGAGCATCCTGTCGGGAAGTCGTCTGCGAACTCGCCGAAGCTACGCCTCGACGCTGGCCCACGAGGTGACCGCTGCAGGCTTCCGCTTACTGCCGTCGTTCTCGGCGCCCCACTACAGCATCGTCTTGGACATCTACACTGAGGACGAAGCTCAACGGCTGATCGCAGCGTTGGGCGACGTTCGACCGAACCCCTATCACGTGAGGAGAGAATCATGAGCAACCAAAGCGCTGTCGCCGTGACACTTCCCGCCGACGTGAACCAGGTCGACGAGACCGGCTACGTGTGGGCGTTCTTGAGCGACTCTGCCGAGCCCGCCCGGGTTTCCCCAGGTTCGATCATCGTGGCCGGCGATTCTGAAGAGCCATTCCTGGCCCGGGTCGTGGACGTGGTCGATGGCCCCGATGGCGATTCGATTGTGCATCTCGATGTGCTCGGCGTTCCCGACCAGACAATCGACGAACTTCGTCACGCCGGGTTGCTTCCCACATAGTTCGCCTTCGGCAGCAGACCACGAACGAGCAGTGCGAGTTCGTCCCTCGGCACCCGCAAACAGCGTCCGAGCTGGACGACGGGCAGCCCGGCTGCTCCATCGGTGATCCGATACTGCCGAGCCAGCTGGTAGCCGAGCGCTCGACTGATCCGCAGGTAGTCGGCCGCCTCCTCGACAGTCAGCAGATCTGGATACTCGCTGAGCGTTCGTCGCATCTGATGCTCCCTTGCAGTCGGAAGCCCAGGGACCGCGCTGGCCGCCGAGCGCGACGCGCTGAGGTCGCAAACGCACACCTCCCGGTACTCAGGAAAATGTGGAGACACAACGGCAGGTCCTGCCGGGCCTGCGCACCGGGAGGTGCCGCCGAGTTGTCGCCGATCTTGGGACCCTGCCGCCCCGACGCTCCGCTTCGGGTTGACCTCAGGGTTGACACAACGCCCGCTACCTGGTTTGCAGCGGTCGGTCGAATGAGTTAGTTGACATTGTCAACTAGACCGGTAGAGTTCGAAGCTGAGCCGGGAGACACATTCGAAGAAGAGGATCGAGAAGGAGTTCCGCGAAGCCTAGCTTTGCAGAGCCCTGGCCAAGGTCACTCAACCCGCATATGCCATGAAAACGTACAGTTTCATGCTGATCCTCAACCGTCCGATCGACGAGGCAACCAGCGACCTGCTGTTCGAAGCCGGTCTCGACGACGCGGCGGTCACCGCGTTCGACGGGCAACCGGCCCTCGATGTCGATCGTGACGCTTCCACGCTGCTCGGTGCCATCGCATCTGCCATCACCGAGGCTGAGTCCGTTGCGGGGATCCAGGTCATTCGGGTGGAGGGCGAGGAGCTGGTCTCCCAGGCTGACATCGCGGAGCGCACCGGCCGCAGTCGTCAAGCCGTGAACCATTGGGTCAAGCGAGACGCCGACAGCTCCGGGTTTCCCGAGCCGGCCTACGGCACAGCCACCCGCTCGCCGCTTTGGCGTTGGGCCGAGGTGCAATCCTGGCTCGACCCGGAAGCGGACACCGACGATCGGGGACGGATCATCGCCTTGGCCAATGCAACCCTGCTCACCCGCCGCAACCTCAATGATGACGACGAACGCCGGCTCGTGGAAACGCTGCTCGCCGCAAGCTGATCCTGGCGGGTCGAGTATCCGACGAAGTTCGGCAGCCTTCCCTCGGCCGATTGCGACGTCGCAGGGTGTGACGTGGGCGAGGAGCGACCGCACCTCCCTCTCCGCCAGGTCCGCAGGACCTGCCGTTGTGTCTCGGCGTTTTCCTGGCGGCCGGGAGGTGGAGGCGGGTCGCCGACGGTCGGGCTCTCGGCCGTCCTCTGCGGTAGCTGGTCGGCTCTTGTGCTTCAGCTAGAGATGGGTTGCCCGGGTCTCGGCTCATTGGGCGCCGACCTCGGCGGTAGTCGGCCCGGGGCGATTGGGCACGTGATTATCGAGTGCCAGCACTGACGTCCCTGGCGCTCAAGTTCGCCGGCGATGTGGCACCAGGAACCTCGGATCGCCTCGGTGTTATGTGATCGCTCGGGATCTGCCGCTCTATGTCGGTAGACGTCGGGCAGCAGGTTGTACGCGACGATGCACATGCGTGCCGGAGGTCTTGGTGGAACCAGAGCCAGGTCCCCGACGTCGAAAGGTGGCGTGAGGATGAACCGGATCCCTTCTATCGTCGTTCGCCCAGTGATGTTGGCGCTCGTGGTCGCCTCGTGCGGCTCTGGAAACCCTTCGTCCGGCTCCGCCGCTACGGGCTGATCATCATCGACGAGGTCGGCTATCTCCCGTTCGAACAAGACGCCGCCAACCTGGTGTTCGAGTTGGTGTCGTCACGCTACGAACACACCTCGCTGATCCTGACCTCGAACCTTCCGTTCTCGAGCTGGGGCGGCGTCTTCGGCGACCAAGCCGTCGCCGCCGCCATGATCGACCGGATCGTCCACCACGCCGACGTGCTCACCGTCAAAGGCGCCAGCTACCGGCTCCGCAACCGCGGCATCGACACCCTCCCCAGCATCCGCGCAGCCACCGACGACCCCGACAACTAACCTCACACATCAACAAACCACCGCGCACTTTTCGCCCGGCACAACCGCGCAGATTTCAAGCGTCATCGACAGTGGCGATACTTCGAAGCGACGACTGATGTTCGGCATGGGCATGCCGCTCAGTCTCATCGGGTCGCTCGCTGCGACTCAGAACTCGGCGACGCCCTACACCCGGCTCGCCGGGGCGGCCCTCATCTACCTGCGACTCGCCGCATTGGCGGTCTGGGTGACCCGCCAGTCAGGGAAGCCAGCAATCGGCTCGGGCGTGCGAGACTGGCGAGGTGTGGTTCGCTCCGATTCTTGATCGTCTGGTCTCAGCCGAAGTTCGCTTCGTGGTGGTGGGGTCGGCGGCCCGGATGCTGGCAGGAGAGTCGGCAACCGCCGAGGACCTCGACCTCGTTGTCGACGGATCGGTCCCGCGGCGTGCCGCGGTTCTGGCGGCGATGGCGGAGTTGGGTGCACTTGTCGAGCAGCGTCGCGGGTTTGTGCCGGTGCGCTCGGTGCTGTGCCTCCCGTGGGAATGGGGTTGGAAAGCGAGAACGTCTCTCGGCGACGTGGATGTCATCACGCGTTTCATCGACGGCACGACCATCGATGAGCACGACGAGCTCGCTGATGCTGTGGTTCTTCCGAGCGGAAGCGTCGTGCGGTGCAACCCGACGAGGTGGGCGGCGTGAGCGATGCGACCGGCCTGGGGCTTCTCGATCTTGCGATCATTGAGGCGTGTCACCGGGTTGGTGCGGTGAGCGATGCCCCGTACGTGAAAACGTCGCTGGTTCTGGACGAGGTGCATGAGCGGACGGGGATCGGCCAGCGAATCGCATACGAACCCTTGTGCAACCTGGCGCGCCCGTGGGTCGTTCATCTCGCCCTGATCGACTTCCATGGCAACTATGGCGATCTCGATTCTCCGCCGGCCGCGGCTCGCTATACCGAATGCCGATTGACGCCGCTGGGGGTAGCGGCCCTCGCGGCCGAGCGTGGCACGACGGGGCCCCTGGCCGATAGGGCTGATAAACGGGGATACCTGGGTGGGCGGGACGCGCCCTCCGCTCGACCCAGAGCGTGTTGTCGCTGCGGTGAGAGCGGCGCCGACGGTGAGCGATGATGAGCTTGCTGAGATGGTCGGACGACCGTCGTTTCCTTCGGGATGTGAGGTGGAGGCTGACCTCGAGGCGTTCTGCTCGGGAGCGGAGACCGAACTGCAGTTGAGCGCTCGCATCAGCGAGTCCGCTCCGGATCGGCTGGTGATCTCGCATCTGCCGCCCGATTGCTCACCCAGCGAGATCGGAGAGTCGATCCGGTCTCGCAACGAGAGAGATCGCCGAGACAAGCCCAGTGGCTCCCAGCGAGGCCCGGCCGACGATCCCGCCTTGATCCGAAACATCGGTGATATCTCCGATAGGGCAAACGGGACACGGCTGGAGATCAGCGTCGCTCGAGGCAGCGACTTGGCAGAGGCGCGCCGATATCTCAACACGATCTGGCACATCCGCAGGACGATGTCTGTTCGACTTACCGAGCCGGTCGCTGCACTCATCCGCCCCTTCGGCTCAGCCGACTCGATCGACGTTGACCAGCGAATGGCCGCTATTGGTGACGCGATCCGATTGAACTGACGTCAGGTGGAAGTGGCGTGAGAACGACGGTCTGATCTGGCGAGAAGATTCGGATGGCACGGCGCGACAACGCGTTGAGCACGGGGCGCTAGCTACCGGCCCGGTTCGGGGTGCACCGCCGCGAGGTGCGAGCGGCGTTGGCGCCGCCCGGGCCCACCGCGCGCAAGACCCCAGTCCCTCCGCCGCGGCGAGCACGGATGGTCGTCTTGACTGTCGAAAGGGGTCCCGGGCTCGTGCTGCCAGACCCGGGCCTCAGTGAGCAGCCGTAGTCGACTGTCGAATCTGCCGCGTGTGGACGAGGACGTGAAGGCTGTCTACGCGATTTCGACCTCAGCGCCGAACTGGTCGTAGGCGGTGATCATTGGTGTCTCATCTGACACGTTGATGAAAACCGAGATGTTGCCTCGTGGCAGCTGGACCACTTCTGAGCGGGATTCGCTTGCGAATGTCACGAAGGAGGTTTCGGGCGGGAGGTCAACGACGACGAGTGTGGCGGCGGCACCAAACTTCTGATCGTTGATGGGCAGCGTGTGGACGCCGGGGCCGCATCCGATCTCTTCGCCACTGCTTCGGAGGGTGAGACAGCCGGTCTCTTCACGAGCGATGACCATGGTCGGTCCCTCGATGCCGCCCGAAAGCGGGAGGTTACCGAGACGGTATTCGAAGCCGAACTCGGAGATATCTACCTCGGCCGCCGGTCCGGGTGCGCCGCCAACCACGGCTGCGTCCCAACCGAGAGCGCCAGCGTCGGCGCAAGTAGGGCCCGCGGGCCCGACTGCCGGGCGCCAATGGTTGCTTGAGACCGACATCGATGCGTCGGGGTCCCACGCGATCGATGCCAGTCTGCCCGTCGCTCGGATCAGCGGGGCGAGTCGGCTGTTGTCGGCCACTGCGGGCAGCGCCACGAGCGCTATTGGGTCGACGACATTGCTCGCTCCGAGAAACTGGCGCCATAGCGTGTCGCACACCGCTGCCACTGCGGCGAGCACGTTGCTACGGGTGCCGGTGCTGCCGTCGCGGAAGACGAACACCGCCTCTTCCAGTGGTTCCTCCGGGTCGGACTGTTCCGACAAGTCAGCGCCTTCGTCAACGACGAGGTAGGTACCGTCCACAACCGTTCCACCGATAACACCTACGACGTCAGGATGCAGGAGCAGGCCGGCCAGAACGGTCGTTTCCGAGGTGAAGCTGCCGAGCGATACGGAACCGACGTAGGCGGAGTTCACCCGACCACACCCTGTCGTCCAGGATGGACCGTCGGCGGCGGTCTGAAGTACGACGCAGACCTCGCTGTTGTCCACCGCAGGGATAACCCACAGCGTGTAGCCGTCGATTGATGCCCCCCGCCGCGATCGCTCAACATCGAGTTCTGGTCCGGAACGGCCAGATCCGATCCGCTCAGGCGCGTCGGCGGGCAGCGCGTCGCGCGGCGTTCGTTCGCGTTGGAGGATCAACGGGAGTTCGGAGCGGAGGTCTGGCTCCGAATCCGCATCGTCGCCGACCGACACCGCTCCATCCCGCTCAATGGTCAGGAACCAAGCTCCTAGCGCGGCCACCAGGACGAGGAGCAATGCGCCGACAAGTCGTCGCCCCGACCTCGCGGCAGGTCGTTCAACCGCCAGCGGCGCCTCGACCGCGACCGGAGCCGCATCCACCATCTCCGCGACAAGGCGACGGATCTGCTCGTCAATCGGATCAGTCATGAAGCACCTTCCTCAGATTCTCGCGAGCACGAGCCAGATGCCGACGCACGGTTCCCTCCGACACCGCCAGCACCTCGGCGACCCGCGCTGGCGTCAGATCTTCCCAATATGTGAAGTAGATGACCGACCGCTGCCGCACCGAGAGATCGCGAATCGCCGCGGCTACCTCCGGACGGCTGATGTACTCGATCTCCGGCGACGCCCAATGGCCAGCCGACAACCATTCCCGTCGATCGGCCCGGAACCGGGCGCGGTGCCACATCCTCGAAGCGTTGACCACCGCGCGGTGCAGGTAGGCCAACTGGGAGTCGGCCTCCGGCCAGCGCGCCGACCGAAGTGCGCCAATCAGCGCCTCCGAGACGATGTCCTCTGCATGGTCAGGCCCCACGAGCACAGTCGCGTGCCGCAACAGCTCCGGCCCGAACTTCTGAAACGCCTCATCAATAGTGACCCGCACATCCCTACGATGCCGCCGATCTCCACCACGGGTGACATCAACAACGCTTTCCCGCGAAACCACCGCACCACCGGCGGCCTGTCATCATCGCCAGCTGGGTTCGTTCCCAGAGCGATCCAATCGCGGGTCGGCGTGGCGCGAAGATCGCCGTTCGAAAGTGCCCCTAGTTTTGTCCCTAGGAACCGCCGGCACGAGGCCTATCTGGGTGTCACGGGCTGGACCTCGAATGAGAGAACGCCCTGCTCAGGGACACGCAACGCCACGAGCTGGACACCTGGGCAGGACCCACGACATCTTCGAAGGCACCGAGCAGATCCAGCAGCTCGTGATCAGCCGCGCGATCTCGGGTCTGCGGATCGAGTAGCCCTTAGCTGGGTTTTGTTCCAATCTGGTGTCGTTCGGTAGCAGCGGACAGCAATGGTCACCAGCGGTCAGACCCTGTGGATAACTAGCTCATCCCTAGTCCTATCCCTAGTTTTCTAGGGATGGGACGCGTCCATGCTCGGCACTCATGGCGACCATCCGAGAGCGCAAACCTGGTGTGTGGGAGGTACGGGGTTACACGGGCAACGATCGCAAAGGCAAGCCCACCCAGGTCAGCCGAACGGTCCACGGCACGAAGAAGGACGCTCAGTTGGCGGGCGCCGAATTGATGGTGAAGCGGGCCCGCAGCGCCGGCGGTCGAAAGTTGTGCGCGCTACTCGACGAGTGGATCGAGATCAAGACGCGCGGCTGGGCCGACCTGACCTTGCGTGATCAGACGGGCCGAGTCCGGCTGGTGTGCGCCGACCGGATCGCCAACATGTCGGTGGCGTCCATCGGAGTGTCCGACATCGACCGTTGGGTCGCTCGATTGCGTCGGGCGGGAGTTGGCGAGGGTCGATCCGCAACCAACACACGGTCCTGCGCTCGGCGCTACAGCAGGCGGTCCGTTGGGAATGGATCGCCAGCAGCAGCGGACGCTGACCTCCGATGAGGTGAGGGCGGTGATAGCCGCCGCGGCCGAGGTTCATGAGATGGCGCCGCTGGCTTTCCGTCTTGGCGCGGAGATGGGCGCTCGTCGCCGTGAGCTGGCGGCGCTGCGGGTCGACCAAGCCCGGGTGAAGTACGGCGACGTCACCACGTGGCTATTCATGCCCGACGCCGAGCCTCCCAACCCCGACCGGATCGGCTGGTGGTGGCGCCGATCGCGCGAACTAGCCGGAATCGACCGGCACTGGCGGCTGCACGACCTGCCCAACCGGTCGGCCACGGCCGACGAGGCGCTCGCGCTGGTGCTTGGGGATGCGCTGGGTGGGTAGGGCGCGGCAAGCACGCCCCACTCAACTGCGACAGAAGGTGAGCAGTTCGTAAATGGAACCGCCGTCGGCTCGTTCCAGTGCTTGGCGGTACTGTCGGCGCAGTTCGTCCGTGGTGACGTCGAGGTTCCGGCCCCACGTGAAGACAGGTTCGTTCATTGATTGCAGAAGGTGGTCCGCGGCGATGCGGCCGTGACGGCCGTTTCCGTTCGGGAAGGGGTGAATCTGGACGAGTCGATGATGGAATCTGACGGCCAGCTCATCGGCATCGTAGGTTTCCATTTCCACCCACGCTCGTGTGTCATCGACCAATGTCCGCACCGCGGTTACGATCTGCGCGGGGTTGATGCCGATGTTGGTTTCACGTTTGCGGTAATGACCGGCCCACTTCCACACCTGCCCGAACATGGCCCGGTGGAGGTCGCGGAGGTACTTGTCGTCGAGGAGAACGTCCGTTGCAGGCGACCGGAGCTGCAGCGCGGCGGCGATGTTTCGCTGCTCCGCGTCGAACAGGTCAGCGCGCGTGGAGATGTAGGAGGGGATCAGGCCATCACGATCGTCCTCGGGCAGTGCTGTGTGACCGTCGCCTTCCGGCAACAGCGGATCGCTCACTTGTGGACCTCGGCGTCGCGCCAAAGCCCGCGACGGTCAATCAGTTCGGCTGCGAGTTCGTCGATCTGTGCTTCCAGGTCGGTCTCGGATACCGATTGGTCCTCGAGTCGGCTGTGGTGCTCGACGGTGGCTAGTTGTTGACGTGCCTTGTCGCGAGCACGCGTTTGGATGATCCCTTCGAGCGAGGTCCTTGGGACGATGGCGTAGACGAGTTCGCACTCCATCGCGGCCGCGGCGCGCTCGAGGGTGTCGATCTGAATGGTGGAGCGGCCTTCGCTGCGTTCGAGGTCGACAACGCTTTGCTGGCTGATGCCCATCCGTCGACCCAGTTCGGTTGTCGACATCCCAAGGGCCTCGCGAACGGCCCGAATCCAACCGCGGTGGGGCCGCGGGATCTCCCTCGGGCCGATGTTCTGCAGCCTCTCGTCGAGGCGTCGCCTAGCGATCTGCGCTTGCTTCATGGGGGTAAGATACAGGACAGAGCCAGTAGAGGCAAGCTATATCTACATGTCCAGACCTGTAAGACCGAGAAAACTCTACAGGTCTGCGCCACTAAGCTCCTGTGCATCCTCCCGCTCGGTGCCTGACGAACGCAGCGTCTGTCTCAGTCTGCATCCACTCGCCGTTCGGAGATCCATTCGTCGACGACTGTGGGGTCGAAGCGGATGAACTTGCCGATCTTGAGGTAGGGGATTCGGCGTTCGAAGACGAGTCGGCGAATGAATCGTTCGGTGACGCCGAGATGTTAGGCGAGGTCTGGGATCCGCAGGAGTTGGCGGGTGGTCATGGCTGTGAGATCCCTTCGTCGGCGATGTCGGGGCTTTGGTCGATGGCGGCGGTCTTGGCGCGCGACCGTGAGAGCGCTAGGCGGATGCCGGCGTAGTAGCGGTTCGTGTGGCGGCCTCTGGACAGGGCCGTGTAGGCGAGTTCGTTGTAGAGGCTGTCATCGCCGAGGAAGTAGGCGTCGTCACACGTCATACCCTGGGCTTTGTGGGCGGTGACCGCGTAGCCGCGGCTGAGGTGACCGGCGCTGATGTATTCGTTGGGGACGTGGATCGCGGTGCCGTCGTCGAGCCTGATCCCCAGTCCGGTCTTGTCGGCGTGGGTGACGGTGGCCTGGTGGCCGTTGAGCAGCCCGAGTTTGTGGCGGTTGCGGTGGGCGACGACTCGATCGCTGAGGGCAAACTCGATGCGGTGGTTGTGCCATATCGGGTCGCAGAGTTGGCCGTGGCGACAGAGCAGATCGCTGGCTTGCCGGTTGAGGTCTGAGACGTCGGCGCGGTTGGCGGCCAGCATGATGGGGTGGCGTCCGTCGGCGTGGGCGGTGTGCCAGTCGGCGACCAGGGCGGTTCTCACAGTTTCGGCGTCGGGGCCGGTGGTCAGGCTGCCGGCGGTCGCGAGGTGCCCCAGTGCCCGGTGAGCGTCGAGTTGCCGCATTGCGGTGAGCGCGGCCTTGTGGTCGGGGTCGTGTTGTCTGCGGTTCCCGGTTAGACGGACCGGTCGCACGGGCGGACGGGTCGCGTGATTATCCAGCGGATGTTGCGGAAGGCCGGATTGACCCGTCGGGCGATCCTTCCGCTTTCGGCCGGTCTGTTGGCGAACACGGACCGCTACTTCGAGTCGCTCAACACCTACCGTGCGGGTGAGATCGAGCCACTCGTTTCCACCTTTGTCGACGCCGCGTTCAGTTCGCTCGACAACGCGAGCCGGCTAGCTCGGGATCTTTCCGCCGTCCGCGACTCCTGGAACGAGACAGTGTCGGCTCGAGCAGATTCGACGGTCTGGCCGTTGATCGACTCGCCGAATTGGGGATTGTTCGTCAGAACTCGCCGGCGAGACGAACCGAATATGGCTTGTCTCCGAGGTTTTGGACTCAGTTGAGTTGTTCATGGAGCGCGCCCGCCGCAAATGACCGCCTCAGGTTTCCGTCTGTCCCTACGAACCGCCTTGGCTGCGCCGACCCCGCGATGACTGGCGCACAAGTGCTGACATTGACTGGTTCCGGCCCCTGTCGAGCTTGAAGTGGCTTAGCGAGGGGCTCGAGGGGCTCGAGGGCTCGAACATCGGCGGACTGGTCAGCTAGAGCACGCACGAGCGTCCTGGTTATTCGAGGGGGAGCTGTTTTGACGACACCCCCTCCACTGTCAACGGTCTGGCGAGGTGTTGTAGAAAGGCCCGTGTAGAACCGTCGACGGTGACAGATGCGGAGTTGTTGGGTGACTGAAGAATCTGAGGTGTTGGCCACGTTCGAGGGGTACGCGGATGCGTATTGCGCCAAGGACACCGAGGCCCTGATGGCGTTGTTTGATTCCGGCGATGACATCTCGGTGATCGGCACCGGTGCCGACGAGTTGTGTGCCGGCCGAAGCCAGATCGAGGGTCTGTTCGAGCGGAACTTTGCCGAAGCGACCGCCGATCGGTTTGAGTGGCATTGGCGTCATGTAACCCTACGGGGCAACACGGCGACGGTCGCCGCGTCACTGACGATCCATCTCCACGCGGACGGCGAAGCCCTGGCTGTCCCGATCCGGTGGACGGTGAGCCTGCACCGCCACGGCGGGCGTTGGCTGTGGCTACATCGGCACGCCTCGGCCGCAGCCGCCGACCAAGACGACGGCGCCGCCTACCCCGGCCAGAACGCCTAGCGCCAGGGTTGAGCGGTGCCGGTTTCGGTCAGGGTTTGGTGGCGGTGATGACGTAGCCGCGGATCTTGCTATCGAGGTCAGTGGCGCCAAAGCGGTCCCGGATAGCGGCGGTTGCGACCTTGGTAGCCTCCGTCAGCCGGTCCGGGTCCCGGGCCTCGATCTCGTTGCGCAACGGAGTGCCCTGGCAGTACGCCACCGCCGGGATCTCACACGACGCCGCACGGCTCCGAACTTCCAGAGCCTCAAAACCAGCAGGTGTCAAGAAACCGCCCGCGGCGACATCACCCTCGATGACGGTCTCGTCGTAGTAGCCATGCGGCGTCCGGGCCAGGAACGCCGGCGGGTCCTGTGGCCACAGGCCGGCAACCGCCCGGGTCACTTCGTCGGCGAACTCGTTGTCCTCGATGCGGTCCCACACGTTGAACAAGAACACCCCACCCGGTCGCAACACGCGAGCCACCTCGGCAAACGCGGCGGCGCGGTCCGGGAAAAACATCACCCCGAACTGACACGCCACCGCATCGAAGGAACCGTCCTCGAACGGCAGCTCCGTGACATCGGCGGCCTGCCACACCACCGCCCGGGCAGTACCGATCGCCATCGCGTGATCGATCATCGGCTGGTTCAGATCCGTGGCCGTCAACGCCACCGACTCCGGCAAACCGGCGGCCATCGCCCGGGTGACCACACCGCTCCCAGCAGCAACCTCCAGCACCGACGAGACCCCCAACCGGTCAAGCCGGGCGACAAGGTCATCGGCATAGGCCTCGAAGATCAACGGCACCAACAGCCGGTCATACAATTCCGGCACCGACCCGGCGAACACCAAATCCGATACTTGCTGATCATCCACGTCGTTCTCCGTCCTGGCTAGTCCACGATGCTCGCACATCAAATCCCGGCCTGTCGGCGAGCCCGTGCGGCTTGGACCGTCTTCGTTGCCACAGTCGTAGGTCTCCAGGCAGAGGCCGTACTCGGTCTCGGCTGGTTTCATCTGCCGAGGAGTTGGTTCAGTTGTGCCTCATCGGTTGTTCGGCGTGGCCGGTCGGTCCGGCTGCTCATGCCGAGGTCGCCGTTGACGCGTCCTGAGAGGGCTGGCGCGTCAAGGGGTTCGGGTTCTGTGAAGCAGTCATGTAGCCAGTGGGTTCGTTCGCTGCCCCAGTAGCGCAGCATCGTGACCGCCCCATCATCAACCGGCGTGACGCAGCCTTCGGTGGTGATGAAACCGGCCCAACTCAGATGCACCGCGTCGAACGTCTCGGCCACGCTTGACCAGTCCGGCAGCAAATGGCAGGAGAGCTCATGCACGGCGGCCCGTTGGTGTGGAACGTCCAGCAGTCCGGATTGTTCGATCTGCTGATTGGGGCCAGGGAGTTCCCAGCCGCCATGGGGCCGGGGGGCTTGCGCCGGGTGGGTAGTCACGAGCGCGGCCCAGTCGTCGGGGCGGTGTATCTCGAATACACGGATGCCGGGCCGGGTCGGAAGGCGCCAGCGACTAGTGGGTCCGGGAAATATCTCCCAAACGCCGACTAGTCCGTCGTGCACTTCGGGAGGTGGGTCAGTCACTGTCCACAAACCAGCCCAGGTGAACTCGCCGTTGCCGTAGACATCTTGGTAGCGCTCAAACAGTGGCCGCCGATCGGCGGGCTGGGCAGGACTGTCTGCGGAGTTCCACCACTGCTGACCGCGCGGATCCATCGGCGCGTGAAGCTCAGCGCCGAATCGCTCTGCGATCGCCGCGGCGATTGGCCGCCGCTGTTCGGCGCACCGATATGCGGCTGCCGCGGACTCCGCAGCGTCGCCGATCCAAGGCCCGACAAGCGATTCTGCCGCGTTGACGGCCACCGAACACAGCTCACCGAACCGCATCGATTCCACGGTACCGACGGCCGCATCCACCGCCCCAGGGGTGCTGTTGGACGGCTGTGCGAACCAGCTGACATCGTCGCGCTCGCGGGCTTCGAGCGCGGCAAGCAACGCCGTCCCCGCCGGCGAACTCATACACGCATTCTCAAAGCCGATCACCAACCCATATTGGCAGGCCGAGCATCACCACACCGTCGCTTTCCGGAGCCGCAACGCCGATCGGCGCGGCGGGCTTAGCTGGCGTTGATGGCGACGAGGTAGAGGACGGCCGCGGTTGTAACCACGACCGCGGGAATGTTCTCGAGGCGGTCGCCGGCGCGGATGTGGTAGCCAGCGGCACCGATCATCATGAGGATGACCCCGACCGCGGCGGCTGCGCCGAGCCATTCGAGGTCGGTTACCGCGGCGCCGATGAACACTCCTGCAGCGGCGAGGACTTCGGCCACCCCGATCGGGATCCGGATCTTGTTGTAACCGAGGCGAACCGCCTGCTCGATCCCGGTCTCATTGCCCACGAGCTTCATGCCGCCGATGCCTCCCATGGCGAGCACGAGCAGCGCGGTTGTGATCCATTCGAGTGCTTGCATGAGAACTCCATTGCGAGGTCGGGCGCTCCGTGCGCCGCCGTTGGTCGATCATCATGCCAGTCAATAGTTGAGGATCACAACCTTTTCTGACATATATGATCTAGCACATCAAGGAGACTCGGGTGCGAAGCTAGTATGGGATCACGATGACGAAGGATCGAAGCGAAGGGGCCGAGACGGCGGAGCTCGTCGACTTGTTGTTCACGGTGATGCCGATTGTGGCTGACCATGTCGACGACCGCCTCGAAGGGCTGGGCATGACGACTACCGACTACTTGGCGCTTCGCAGTGTTGATGGGCCGATGCCGATGAAGGATCTCGCGACCTGTATGGACATCGATCCCTCCTACGTCACGCTGGTAGCAGACCGTCTCGAGGAACTCGGGCTCATCGAAAGACAGCCCCACCCCACCGACCGCAGGGTCAAGAACCTCGTGCTGACCGCCAAAGGGCAGCGGTTCAAGCAGAAGACCATCCCGGACAAGCTGTGGAGCGCGGCCACCATATTCTCCGCCCTCACGAGCAACGAACGAGCTCAGCTCACCGACCTCCTCACCACACTCGCTACCGGCGCGGCGGCGAGACCTCAGGCGTAGTTGGCGAAGACTTTGGAGTAGTTGTCCTGGTCGACTGTCTTCCCGGTCTCGATGTAGTACTTGAGGCCGAAAAGGTGCTTGGCGACGTTCTTTGTCATCTGACCCCGCATCAAGTGCTTCATGAATCCCGGCGCGAACGAGTTGGACGAGACCATTCTGAGCTCGGTGGTCTTGTCGTCGGTCGATGACAGCTCGTAGGTGGCCGACATCTCTTTCACGAACGGCAGGTTGTGTTCGACCACCTCTACTCGGAAGCTCTTGTGATCGTGAACGTCGGTGATCTGTCGGCCGAACCTCGTAGCCAACCAGCAGCAGAAGGAGCCGCCATGAGAAACGTCACTGCAAAGGGCACCGTCGCCTCACCACGATCGAACGTCTGGGCCGTCCTGGCCGACTACCCGAACGTCGTCGACTGGAACGAAGCCGTGAAGGAGAGCTACGCCATCGGCGACGCCGTCCAAGGCGTCGGCGCTCAACGCCAAGTCAACGTCGGCGCAAAGGGATCGATCAGGAACAGAGAGACCGTCACCGAATGGACTCCAGAAGCGCGAATGGTGATCGCCGTCGACCAGATTCAGAAACAACCCATCAAACAAGCCACGATGACGTTCACCCTTTCCGACGGCGGCGCGACCACACCGTTCACCATGAGCTACGACTACGAACCCAAGGGAGGGCCGCTCTCGCTCATCTACGGGCCGATACTCGACCGGCTCCTCCACAAGGGGTTCAGCGCCTTCATTGCCGACCTCGGACCGGCCACGCAGGCTCGAACCACCGACTGAAGAACCCACAACCCTTCCCCACAACAAACCCGACTTGTGGCGGCTGGTTGTGCTGGTGACCTAGCGGTGTTCTTTTCGCCAGACGACCTTGAGTCCGGACCAAGTTTCAGAGATCGCGCAGACTTTGACGTCGACCAATTTCGTGGCCAGAACGATGGCCCTGACGACGTCGCCCGTCAGGTCGGTGTTGACCTTGGCCGCTTTCTTTGGCCAGGCCACCCAGATCGTGCGGTCGGGGAACACCGCCTCGGCGAGCGACGCGAAGTCCGCCTCGAGGTCGCCGCGTTGGGTGTAGAAGGCAACCGCCACATCGGGCCGGTCGGCCAATTGGGCATCGAGGCGAACATTGTCTGGGAGGTCGACCAGTAGCGATCGGAAGTCATCTGGTTCGTTGACCGTGGCTACGGCGTGGCCCGGCTTGATCCCGAGCTTGGTGGTGAGCGGTGTTGCTGAGTATCCGGCGGTCATCGCACGCTGCTTTCGACACCGGAGATCTTCGCCGGTAGCGGTGGACGGCACAAGCCTTCCGGTCGATCTACAGCGTGTCGAGGATGGCTTGGAGACCTTCGATGGTGGTGCGCGGGTTGATGATGCAGAACCGCAGGGCGGGGGCGTCATCGACGGTAGTTGGCGTGACGAATGCCTGGCCCGATTCGCGTAGGCGAGTGCTCCAGCGCTCGTAGTCGTCGATTTTCCAGCCGCGCCGGCGAAACGCCACGGTTGACAGTTGGGGAGGGCAGATCAGTTCGAGATTCGGATTGGCCTCGATGCGTTGGGCGATCTCGGCGCTGACCGACAGGGTGTGTTCGATCGCCGTTTCGTAAGCCTCGGTCCCGTAAGTGGCGAGCGAGAACCACAACGGAAGTCCTCTGGCCCGTCGGCTGAGGATGTGGGCGTAGTCGCTCGGGTTCCATTCGTCGCGGCTGTTGATCGGATCGAGGTAAGCAGCGTGTTGAGTATGAGCAGCCCGTCCCTGTTCGGGGTTGCGGTACAGCAACGCAGCACAGTCGAACGGGGCAAACAGCCATTTGTGGGGATCGACGATGAACGAGTCGGCGTTTTCGATCCCGGCGAACAGCGGCCGGTGTGACTTGGCTGCGAGCGCCGCGCCGCCGTAGGCGCCATCGACATGAAACCAGATTCCTCGTTCTCGACAGGCCTCGCTTATAGACGCGAGATCGTCGACGATCCCCAGGTTTGTGGTCCCGCTGGTCGCAACCACCGCACACGCGGCAGTGTTCTCGGGCAGCGAGTCGAGCGCAGCCCTAACGGCATCGCCGGTAAGGCGTCGGTGCTCGTCGACCGGCGCCAGGATCGCATCCACATCCATCACCGCGGCCGCCGACTCGATGGACGAATGAGCCGAAACTGCTCCGATGATCGCCCAACGTTGGGGCTGCACATCGCGTGCTAGCCGGGCGCTATGGCGGGCTGCCACCAGGGCGCTCAGGTTGGCCGAGGTCCCGCCGGACACGAATACGCCTCCTGCCCCAGCGGGAAGTCCGGCTAGGTCGGCGATCCAGCGCAGTGTCTCGTTTTCGGCGTGCACCGCGCCAGCCCCTTCGAGCCAAGTGCCTCCAAAGAGCGAGGACGCGCCTACTACGACATCGAACAGCGCGGCCGCCTCGGTGGGCGCGGCGGGTACGAAGGACAAGAATCGGGGATGATCATTGGAGATGCAGGCGGGCGCCAACTCGTCGGCGAACAATTCGAGGGCCCGTGCCCCTCCGAGACCTTCGGGCGTGATGGTGGGTCCGACCGCGGCCTGTAGCTCTTCGGGAGTTCGGGGACCGTCGAGAGGAGGCGGGTCGAGGCGTACCCGGTTGAGCGCATACCGAAAGACGTTCCAAGCCAACTCGTCGGTCGCATCGTCGTAATGGTGCATCGCCGCCAGTATCGCCGACCCCAACCCCCTCGATGTTGGATTTGTGCACCGTTCTCGGCGCTATAGCGCCGGAATCGGTGCACAAATCCAACTACCGTCTGGGGGTGAAGCTGCTTTCGCCCGTGCAGGTTGGGCCGGTAACTGTGCGTAATCGGATCGTGTCGTCTGGGCACGCGACCCGACTGGCTGACAATCAGCAGGCGAGCGAACGCTTCATTGCGTATCACCGCGCTCGTGCCGCCGGTGGCGTCGGGCTGATAATCACCGAGGCATCCATGATTACCGTGGAAGGGGCTTATTCTGCCGCCCAATTGGTGAATGTCGACGACAGCATCATCCCTTCGTTTCGTGCTCTGACTTCGGCATTGCACCAAGAGGGCGCGTCTGTCTTTGGCCAACTGTTGCACCTCGGACTTGATCAGTCGATGGACGCCGACGGCTTGCGAGTAGCCGCGCCCGGACCGGTCGCCGAACCATCGGAGCGTTACCACACAGCCGGCCGGGCGATGACAAGCGCCAACATTGCCGACACCATTGAGGCGTTTGGCGATGGTGCCGAGCGGATGCGCCGGGGAGGCTACGACGGTGTCGAGATCGCGGCGAGTCACGGCTATCTGATCGCCCAGTTCCTTTCGCCTCTGATCAACACCCGCTGCGACGAGTACGGCGGTTCGTTCGACAATCGGCTGCGGTTGCTGCGCGAAATCCTTACCGAAGTCCGCGGGCGAATCGGATCGGCGCTCGCACTCGGCATCCGAATCTCGTCCGACGAGATGACTACGGACGGTCTCGGGCCCGATGATGTCGTTGGAATCTGCCAGGCCGTGGGTACGGAAGGTCTTGTCGACTACTTCAACGTTGCGGTTGGATCATCACGCCAGATCGCCGCGGCGGTGCACATCGTGTCACCGATGAGCACCGACATGGCCCTATCGGTGCCCGTCGCGGCGAGGATCAAGGAGACCGTCACCCAGCCGGTCATTGCCGTCGGCCGAATCAACACCGCCCGCCAAGCCGAGACCATTCTTGTTGATGGACTCGCCGACCTGTGTGGCATGACTCGAGCGCTGATTTGTGATCCGGAGATGCCGAACAAGGTCATCGCCGACAGTCTTGACGACGTTCGAGTGTGCATTGCCTGCAATCAAGCCTGCATCGACCGGTTTCATCGGGGGCATGGCATCTCCTGTATCCAGCATCCCGAGACTGGGCGCGAGGGTTCTTACGGCGTGACGATTGCAGCGCGTTCGCGTAAGCGGATTGTTGTTGTTGGCGGTGGACCCGGCGGCATGAAGGCCGCGGCCGTCGCCGCGGCGCGAGGTCACGAGGTCACGTTGTTTGAGAAGGGCGGCCGTCTCGGCGGGCAGGTTTTGCTAGGCGAATTGTTGCCTCGGCGCAGCGAATTCGGCGGCATTGTCGAGAACTTCTCTGGCGAAATGCGTCGCGCTGGGGTCAACGTCGAGACTGCAGTGGCTGTCGACCGAGCGATGATAGAAGAGCTGGCGCCCGATGCGGTGATCGTGGCGACCGGTGCCACCTCTAGGCGCTCCGACGTTGGCGAGGTTGCCGACGCTCACCTGGTCGACGCATGGGACTGCCTGAGAGATGTGGAGCGGATCGGGAAGCGGGTGTTGATAGCCGATTGGCGCTGCGATTGGATAGGGATTGGTCTGGCCGAGAAACTGGCAGAGGCTCGTCATGAGGTGACGCTCGCGTCGACCGGCCACGTAGCAGGCGAAACGATCCCTCGATACGTACGTGACCATTCTCTGGGTGAGTTGCATCGGCTTGGTGTTCGCCTCGAACCTCTGGTGCGGTTCTTTGGGGCCGATAACGACACCGTTTACCTTCAGCACATGGCGAGCGGCCTGCCGGTGATCGTCGAGAATATCGACACCGTTGTGATGGTCCGAGGTCATGTATCGAATAACTCCCTCACCCACGAACTCGTCGGGTTTGGTGGGGAGGTGTTCTCCATCGGGGACTGTGTCGCGCCGCGCACGGTTGAAGAAGCGGTTTTCGAGGGACTGAAAGTGGGGTCAACGCTGTGAACGATTGGACTATCACCAAGCTGTCGCCTTCTCTGGGGGCGCGACTAGACGGTTTCGATGCGAGAACCGCGACGGACCTTGACCTCGACCGCCTTGCTGATCTCCTCGATGAGCACCTTGTGTTGGCGATTCCAAAGCAGCAGCTGTCGATTGAGGACCACATTCGGATAGGCCGGCACTTCGGCGAACCGCTGATTCATCCGTACCTAACCGCGATCCCGGAACATCCGGCGATTCTGCAGGTGTTGAAAGAACCCGACGATGTCACGACGTTCGGCGGCGAGTTGTGGCACTGCGACATTTCGTTCATCGACCCTCCGGCCGCGGTGTCGGTGCTGCACGGCATCGAGGTCCCTTCGCTGGGCGGCGACACTTTGTTCGCCAACCAATTTGAGGCCTACGACCGGTTGAGCGAGCCGATGAAGGCATTCCTCGAACCTCTCACCGCGACACACGTGTACCCGGGGAGGGTTGAGGGACCCTCGAGCTCCGCAGTTCATCCGGTCATCCGGGTGCATCCCCGGAGTGCGCGCAAGTCGCTGTTTGTCAATCCCGCATTCGTCGACCGCATCAACGAGTTGGATAAGGGAGAAAGCGACGCGCTGCTTTCGTATCTGTATTCACACCAGACGAGACCCGAGTTCCAAGCTCGCGTCTCGTGGTCACCGGGGCAGGTGGTGATTTGGGACAACCGGTCAACTCAGCACTACGCGATGAATGACTATCACGGTTTCCGCCGCCGACTGCAGCGTGTGACTTCGATGGAGGTCGAGCCCTAGCCCGCCCCGCCCGGCTGTAGTTGGATTTGTGCACCGTTCTCGGCGCTATAGCGCCGGAATCGGTGCACAAATCCAACGGGTTTGCGTGAGGGGGACGGTCTAACGCAAGCTGGCGACGGTGCGATCCGGATACGGAGCCGAAAAGTTGGCCATTGGCTAGATAGTCAAAGCCTTGACTAGTTGGGTTCAGCTTTCTAGATTGCACCGGGCCTGACGGAGAACCTGGGGGAGTTGATGGCAACCACGCTGCAAGACAAGCCGAGCGCGGCGGTGGGAGCAACCACCGTTGCATCGCTGGCGAGAGAGTGGGCGCGGCGGGCACCGGGCCAGATCGCGATGCGTGAAAAGGACTTCGGCATCTGGCAGCAGTACACGTGGGCACAAACATGGGACCTGATCGAGACCGCGGCTCACGCCTTGCTAGCACTCGGCATCGATCCGGGCGACCGTGTGGCGATCCACTCCGAAGATCGTCCCGAATGGGTGATACTCGATCTGGCTACCGTCGCGATTCGCGGAATTACGGTTGGTCTTTACCCCACCAACCCGATGGCCGAGGTCGAGTACCTGGTCGGCAACTGTTCGCCGTCGGTGTTCTTCGCCGAGGACCAAGAACAGGCCGACAAGATTCTCGAGATCGACCCCGATATCGGATCTCGAGTTCGCCACATCATCTACACCGAGCCCCGCGGGTTCGGTGATTACGACGACTCGCGTTTGCTGTCCTGGGACGATTTCCTCGACGCGGGCCGAGCCCACCGTGAGGCCAACTCCAATGCGGTTGCGGCTCGGATGGCCGAGGCCGAACCCGACGACATCATGACGCTGGTTTACACGTCCGGGACGACGGGTCCCCCCAAAGGCGCGATGTTGTCGAACTCCAATGCGGCTTACGCGATGACCAAGATCATCGATGAGCCGACGCGGGTGCCGGACGGCAAAGCACCAGGTCCCGATGACTTGATCGTCACTTACCTCCCGCTGTGTCACGTCGCCGAGCGAATCTTTTCAACCTGGACACTCGTTAGCGCTGGTCCGTCGCTCAACTTTGCCGAATCAGTCGACACGGTCACCATGAATCTGCGGGAGATCCAGCCGACCATTTTCTTCGCGGTCCCTCGGATTTGGGAACGGCTACATGCGAGCGTGTTCATTCGGGGTTCCGATGCCACCGCGTTCAAAACGATTTTCTTCAAGTTGGGTATGTCGCTCGCGTCAAAAATCGGAAAACAAAAGGTTGCCAACGGTGGCAACCACACCATCACGAGCCGGTTTCTGTACGCACTTGGTCAGCCTCTGGTGTTCAGGGCCATGAAGGAGCGGCTCGGTCTTCGGCGGTGTCGTTACGCGGCGTCGGGCGCGGCGGCGATTGCGCCCGAAGTACTCGAATTCTTCATCGGGATAGGCGTACCGGTTTTCGAGCTGTACGGGATGACCGAGAATTCTGCGGTGGCAACCTGCAACTTTGCGGGCCGTATGAAGCTCGGGACGGTCGGCGAGCCTTATTCCGACATTGGGTTGCGGCTCAACGACGACACGAACGAGATTCAAACCAAACACCCGGGGGTGTTTCAGGGCTACTGGAACATGCCAGAGAAGACGGCTGAAACTTTCACCGAAGATGGGTGGTTGCGTACCGGTGACGTGGGCGAATGGGTCGACGGAACTCATGTGAAGATTGTCGATCGCATGAAGGACATCATCATCACGTCGGGCGGCAAGAACATTTCGCCTTCCGAAATCGAGAACTCGCTCAAGACGTCGATTTATGTGAAAGAGGCGATGGTGATTGGCGACAAGCGCAAGTTCTTGTCGGCTTTGATCGGGATCGAATTCGACACGGTGGGCGACTGGGCGCTACGAAAGAATATTCCTTACACGACCTATCGCGATTTGTCCGAAAAACAAGAGGTAATCGATTTGATCCAGAGCGTGGTCAACGAGACAAACGAGAAGTTTGCTCGGGTCGAGAACGTTCGTGAGTTTCGTATGATCCCCAAAGAGCTGGATCACGAGGATGGCGAGTTGACCGCCACCCAGAAGCTGAAGCGGACGGCGATGGTCGATATGTTCGGCGAACTCGTGGAGTCGATGTACCGATGAGCGACTCGATTCCTGAGTTCTTGGCGAACGTCCGCCGAAGCCCGGCGCTGATGTTCATTTCGGGTTTGTTGCTGGTGCTGGTCCCGTTCTTGTTTCTGCAGTTGGCCAACGACCCAGCAGTGTTCTTCCAGACGCTGATGAAGGCTCTCGGGCTGGGATCGGTTTACGCGATCGTTGCTCTTGGTTTCGTGTTGATCTTCAAGGCAACCCAGACCGTGAACTTTGCTCAGGGCGCGTTGGCAGTGTCGGGGGCGCTGTTTTTGTCGTTTCTGGTCGCCGACGATCACATCCCATTCACCACGATCAACAATCCGCTCAACGATGTGCCCGGACCGCACTGGTTCACTTGGGCTCTCAGCCTTTGCGTGGCGATGGTTTTTGCCGCGGCCTTGGGCCTCATTATCGAGCGACTCACTATTCGTCCGATGATTGGTCAGCCGCTGTTTTCGGTGGCGGTAATCACCTTGGGTCTCGAGATTGTGCTTCGGGTGTTCAATAACGACACCACCAAGACCGAGTTCCGCAACCTCAACGTGCCTTGGGGCCTCGGCGGGTTCAAGGTCGGCGGGGCGTTAATCAACTGGAGCATCATCGCGGCGATGGCTACCGCAGTAATCGCCTTCGTGGCGGTCTACTTTTTCTATCGCTCCCGCACCGGTATCGCGATGAGGGCGGTGGCGTTTGATCAAGAAGCGGCGATGGCCCAAGGCATCAATGTTGGTCGAGTGTTCGCGATTGCGTGGGCGGCCGGTGCAGTGTTGGCGATGATTGGCGGGATCTTCGCAACTCAACCGCCGGTGAAGCAGACGATCGCTATCGAACCCGACACCGCCAATATTGCTTTCCGGGCTCTCCCTGCGGTGATCCTTGGCGGGCTCGATTCGGCTACTGGTGCGTTGATCGGCGGACTCATTGTTGGGCTGGCCGAGATCTTTGCTGGTCAGTACGCGGCCGATCTCACCCCGCAGTTGGGCGCCGGATATCCGGTGATCGTGCCTTACGTCGTGATGATGATCGGGTTGCTCGTAAGGCCGTACGGCTTGTTCGGCACTCCAGAAATCCGTCGGGTCTGAGAGGAGGAACGATGTATAAGCGCCCAAATCTTTACACCTCCTACGAGGCCGAAACCCAGATTTTGCCAACCTGGACCCAAAAGGTCCTTATGGCGTTGTTCGTGCTGTCGTTGTTTTTGTTGCCGTTCCAGATCCCCGTTTTCAACGACGACATTCCCGGTCTGAGTTGGCTCCCGATCATCGGTGACGGCATGCCGCTGTTCCGGTTCCTCGGCGATGGCGACTGGATCCGTTCGACCACAACGGTGCTCATGTTGGTGGTTGCGGCTCTCGGTCTCAACTTGCTCAGCGGTGTCGCCGGCCAGGTCTCGCTCGGCCATGCCTTCTTCATGGGGGTCGGGGCGGTTACGGCGACGTATCTCGGCGCCGAATCGGGCTCACAGACATGGGGCCATAGCCTGCCGATTTGGATCTGGCTTCCTGGCGCCGGAATCGCCGCGGCATTGGTCGGAATGCTTGTTTCGCCGGTGGCGGTGCGGCTTCGTGGCCTTTATCTCGCCATCGTGACGCTGGGTTTGGTGTTTGTTGGCGTTCATATGGGCAACACGACTTGGGGCCGCAAGATGGCCGGTCCTCCGGCGCTGGGTCGCAAGGCCCCAAAGCTCGACATCCGGCTCTGGAAGGAAGAGACCCCGCTCATCGACATCTCTCATGATGGTCATTGGTTGTGGTTCGACGTCACCGATAACCAAAAGCGCTACTTCATGTACCTGATTATTGCCATTGGGTTCACGCTGTTGGCCAAGAACATCGTGCGGAGTCGGACCGGGCGGGCTTTGCAGGCGATCCGCGATCGCGATATTGCTGCTGAGGTAATGGGCATCGCCGAGTTCCGCTACAAGGTCGTTGCTTTTGCCATCTCTTCGTTCTTTGCCGGCATTGCTGGCGCGTTATTTGTCGGGCTGTCCGGCCAGGTTCTTGCCACCGATTTCGGTCTGTTCTTGTCGGTTGAGTTCATCGCCATCTTGTTGATCGGCGGTGCCGGCACGACGTCGGGCGCCCTTATCGGCACTTTCTTTGTGGTGATGATCCCTCACTTTGTCGAGGAGTTCACGGTGTGGCTGGGCAAACAAGAGTCGGGCCTGACGGGTACGTTCAGCGACGCGATCCTCACCAGCGGCGGCGATCAGGGGATCATCAACACCAGCACGGTTACTCCGGGCTGGACTTTGTCGGTGTTTGACTGGAACATTGTCTTGTTTGGCGTGCTCATCATCGCCTTTTTGATCTTTGAACCTTTGGGCCTTTATGGCGTTTGGGTTCGTACCCGCAATTACTGGAAACGTTGGCCGTTCAGTTACTGAACCGTCAATCCAAAAGCTCTTGGACTCAGATGGGTCCTCGAAACCAACAAACCCCACACTGGAGGGAAACAAATGAGACGACTGCGATGGCTCCTCGCAATCCTGCTCGCGTTCTCGTTGATAGCCGCAGCTTGCGGTGACGACAGCGACAGCAGTACCGACACCGCCGCCGACGACACTGCTGCGGACGACACTGCTGCGGACGACACGGCTGCGGACGACACGGCTGCGGCCGATGATGCGATGGCTGATGATGCGATGGCCGAGATGATCACCGGTCCGGGCGTCGACGCCGAAAACCACGTCATCCGAATCGGCCTGAACGCCGACCTGTCGGGTACTTTCGCGGCCCTCACCACCGTGATCGTGGAAGGCCAGCTGGCGTTCTGGGAACGGGTTAATGCCGAGGGCGGCATCGATGGCTGGACCATCGAGCCAGTAGTGCTCGACAACGCCTACGACGTGCCGACCCATCTGGAGAACTACGACAAGTTCTCTGGTGATGGCGACCAGTCCGTCGTGTTGCTGTCGAACTCCACCGGTTCGCCCCACACTGCGGCGATCGCTGAGGCGCTGGTCGAAGACGACATGATGGCCATCCCGCTGTCGTGGTACTCCGGCTGGGCCGACCCGAGCATTGGTCAGAACGTGTTCGAGGTCCAGGCCAACTACTGCGTCGAGGCCATGAACGGCGTGACCTACATGTCTGAACAGCATGGCAACAAGATCGCCATCGTCGGGTTCCCCGGCGACTACGGCGAAGACGGGGCGCTCGGCGCCAAGCTGGCGGCCGAGGCTCTTGGGCTCGAGATCGTGTACGACGGTCAGGCTCAGGTCATTCCGGGGGCTGATCAGACTCCGGTCACCACCGCTATTGCCGAATCTGGTGCCGACTTCGTGTGGCTTACCACCGGCCCAACTCAGACCGCCGAGATTGTTGGCGGCGCGGTCGGCGCGGGCTACACCGGTCAGTGGTCGGGCAACAGCCCGTCGTGGAACCCAGCATTGTTGGGTACTCCGTTGGCCGAGGTGTTTGACGCCAGCTACACCCACAGCACCTACAGCGTCCTGTGGGGAATCGGCGATTCGCCTGGCATGAACGACCTCATCTCGACGATGCAGGAGTACCGTCCGGACGCCAAGGCCGACGATGTTTACATCATCAGCTGGATCGAAGGTCTGATCGCTCAGCAGACGTTGGCTCAGGCCATTTCCAACGGCGATATCAGCCGCGCCGGTGTGTTGGCTGCGGCTAACGAGATCACCGTCGATCTGATGGGCTTGGCGCCCGACCAGAACTGGGGCGGCGACCCGAACGACTCTGTTGTTCGTGGCACCTTCCTGTACGACGTTGACGCCTCGTTGTTCACGCCTGATGGCCTCGTAACCGATGCCGATGCGAACCGTGGTTACACCCTGCTTGAGGGCGACTATGTGTCCCCGACGGCCGAAGCTTGGCAGTACGAGCCGTGCTTCAAGGCGTCCTGACGCCCCAACAATTGGGCGTCCTGACGCCCCAATAAGCGGGCCGAATATGGCCCCGTAACTTGATTGTGTGGGGCGTGCCTACGGGTGCGCCCCACACAACCACTACTCCGAATTTCTGATTCTGCCCCGGAGCGAAGGAAGACGTCGTGCTCGAAATCGCAAACCTTGAGGTCGTGTACAACGAGGTGATTCTTGTTTTGCGTGGCTTGTCGATCGAGGTCCCGGACGGCGAGATCGTCGCCCTTCTCGGGGCTAATGGTGCGGGCAAGACCACGACCGTGCGTTCTATCTCTGGGCTTCTCGATGTTCACGAGGGCGAGGCCACGAAGGGCTCGATTACTTGGAGGGGTAAGGAAATCACCCATTCCAAACCTTCCGAGATCGTCGAGGCCGGTATTACCCAAGTGATGGAGGGCCGGCGAGTGTTTGCCGAGCTCACCGTTGACGAGAATTTGGCTACCGGCGGTTTCACGGTGCGTGACAAGGCCGCCAACGCGGCGTCCTATGAGCGGGTGATGGATCTCTTTCCGATCCTGAAGGAGCGGCGGAAGTCGACGGCGGGGTATTTGTCCGGTGGCGAGCAGCAGATGTTGGCGATTGGGCGGGCAATGATGTCTGACCCTGAGTTGCTGATCTTGGACGAGCCGTCGCTTGGTCTTGCGCCGATGCTTATCGAACAGATCCGCGACATCATCGTCGACATCAACAAACAGGGTGTCAGTGTGCTGTTGATCGAGCAGAACGCCATGATGGCGCTCTCGATCGCCAAGTACGGCTACATCCTCGAGACGGGCAAGGTCGTGATGGATGGCGAAGCGCAGAAACTTCTGGGCGACGAAGACGTGCAGGAGTTTTATCTCGGCTTGCACACCGACGGCGGCGAACGGAAGTCGTTCCGCGACGTGAAGCACTACAAGCGTCGTAAGCGCTGGTTGTCGTAAGCCGCTAGTCGTAGATAAGGACGCATGACATGAGTGAAAGAATCCTCGAAGTAGACGACATAACTTTGCGATTTGGCGGGGTCACTGCCATCCGCGATGTCGAGTTCCATGTGAACGAGGGCGAGCTGTTTTCGATTATCGGCCCCAATGGGGCGGGTAAGACGTCGATCTTCAACTCGATCTCGCAGGTGTACCGGCCCCAGGTCGGCGACATCAGGTGGAAGGGCGAGAGCATCATGGGGGAGCGACCCGATCGGGTCGCGGCCAAAGGCATTGCCCGAACGTTTCAAAATATCGAGCTGTTCCCTCAGATGACGGTGATCGACAATTTGCTCACCGGCCGTCACGTGCGCATGAACCAGAGTTGGTGGCAAGGGGCGCTGTGGGTTGGTGCGGCCAAGAAGGAAGAGCTGGAGAACCGTCGGCGGGTGGAAGACATCATCGACTTTCTCGAAATCGAACAGTGGCGTAAGCATCCTGTCGCGTTGCTGCCTTACGGGTTCCAAAAGCGGGTCGAACTCGGTCGGGCGCTGGCGATGGAGCCCGAGTTGTTGTTGTTGGACGAACCGGTTGCCGGCATGAACCTCGAAGAAACCGAGGACATGGCGCGCTTTATTCTGGACATTCGTCGAGAGCTCGGTATTTCGATGATCATGGTCGAGCACGACATGGGTTTGGTCATGGATATCGCCGACCGGATCATGGTTCTCGACTTTGGCGAGAAGATTGCCGAAGGCACGCCCGAAGTTGTGCAACAGGACCCCAACGTTGTTGCTGCTTACTTGGGAAGCATCGATCTGCAGGCGTCCACGGACTGATCACTGGCCGAGCCTTTGATCGGGAACAGTTTGACATGATCAAAGGTTTGATCATATTTTGATCGGGTGACCAACGTGGCTGCTGTTGCGAGCTATCTAGAGGGCCGGTGGCAGGTCGGCGACGGCGGTCAAGAGCTCCGTCACGCGGTGACCGGAGACCTGATCGCCACCGCGTCGTCGGGTGGGCTAGATCTTGCTACTGCCGTCCAGTACGGCCGCAACGTCGGCGGACCGGCCTTGCGAGAGTTGACCTTTCACCAACGCGCCTCGATGATTCGGGCGTTGGGCAAGGCGCTCTTGGCCGACACCGAACCGCTATACACCTTGTCAACCGCCACTGGCGCGACGCGTGCTGATTCTTGGATTGATATCGAGGGCGGAATCGGCGCCTTGATGGCTTACGCCGGTATGGCCCGTCGACAGTTGCCCAACTCGACGGTGTGGGTCGACGGGGCTGTCGAATCGCTGAGCCGCGATGGCAGCTTCGTTGGTGGTCACATACTCACCCCGCGACGCGGGGTCGCGGTGCAGATCAACGCGTTCAACTTCCCGTGTTGGGGCATGCTCGAGAAGCTGGCGCCGGCGTTGCTGGCCGGGGTGCCGACCATCGTGAAACCGGCGACTATCACGAGTTTTCTGACCGGAGCCCTTGTGCGCCAGATCATCGACAGTGGGCTTCTGCCGCCGGGGTCGTTGCAGTTGGTGTGCGGCCGCGCTCGCGGGCTGCTGGACCAGTTGGACGAGCAAGACTCCGTATCGTTCACTGGTTCGGCGAGCACCGCCCAGAGCCTCAAATGCCATCCCGGGATTGTGGATCGCTCGGTTCGTTTCAGCGCCGAGGCCGATTCGCTCAACGCGGCGATTCTTGGCCTTCAGAGCGATCCTTCTACGCCCGAGTTCGACTTGTTCATCGAAGAAGTGGCGAGCGAGATGACAGCGAAGGCTGGTCAGAAGTGCACGGCTATCCGGCGCATCCTGGTTCCTCAAAGACATATGCGAGCGGTCGAGGAAGCGCTCGCTGCTCGGTTGGCCCGAGTTCGTGTCGGTGACCCCGCCGATGCCGCCACCGAGATGGGAACGCTCGTCGGTGTTGGCCAGCGCGAAGAAGTGCGCGACGCGATCTCCAAACTCGCGGCGTCGTCTCGTGTTGTGTTTGATAGCGGCGAGTTTCACGATGTCGACCCGAACCGGGCCGCGGTCATCGCTCCTACGCTGATGCGTACTGACGATCCAGCCAACGCCGCGGCCCACGACGTAGAAGCCTTTGGCCCGGTCGCGACGTTGATGGCTTACCAGGATCTTGACGATGCTGTGATGCTCGTTGCTCGGGGCCGAGGCAGCCTCGTTGCGTCGGTGGTCACCCCCGATCCCGCAGAGGCCGCGGCGCTTACTCTGCGAATTGCCGCTCATCACGGGCGCGTGCACTGCCTCGATTCGATCAGTGCCAGCGCGTCGACTGGCCACGGCTCGCCCCTGCCTCAGTTGCTACACGGCGGTCCCGGTCGCGCCGGCGGCAGCGAGGAATTGGGTGGAGTGCGAGCGGTCGCTCACTACATGCAGCGCACCGCGGTCCAGGGGTCGCCCGACGTGCTCACGGCGGTTACCGGCACGTGGGTAGCGGGTGCGGCCCGCCGCGATCACGGGCATCCGTTCAAGCTTCACTTTGATGAGTTGCAGATTGGTGACAGCCTCGAAACCGAACGGCGGATCATCACCGTGGAAGACATCGAACGGTTCGCTGATCTGACCGGCGACCACTTTTACGCCCATATGGACGACGTTGCCGCGAAGGCCAGTCCGATATTCGACGGACGGGTGGCCCATGGCTACTTTGTGGTCGCGGCGGCGGCGGGGCTGTTCGTGTGGCCCGATCCCGGCCCGGTGCTTGCCAACTACGGGCTCGACAACCTGCGTTTCGCGACCCCTACTTACCCTGGCGCCGAGTTGCGGGTCCAGCTGACCTGCAAAGAGAAGTCGATGCGCGAGGGCGCCGGGTACGGCGAAGTTCGCTGGGATACCCAAGTTCTGAACCAAGACGACGACGTGGTCGCGGCCTACGACGTTTTGACCATGGTGGCCACATCAGGGAGTTCGTCATGACCACACCGCAGCAACGATTCGATTCTTTGATCAGCAACGATCAGCGCATCGAACCCGACGACTGGATGCCCGAGGAGTATCGACGAACCCTTGTGCGTCAGATCGCGCAACACGCCCACTCCGAAATCATCGGGATGCAGCCCGAAGGCGAGTGGATTTCGCGTGCCCCGTCGTTGCGGCGAAAAGCGATCCTCACCGCCAAAGTACAAGACGAGGCGGGGCACGGTTTGTACCTGTACGGCGCCGCCGAAAGCCTTGGAACCGACCGCTCCGAACTAGTCGAGAAGCTCCACGCCAAACAGCAGAAGTACTCCAGCATTTTCAACTATCCGACGCCGACCTGGGCTGACGTCGGCGCCATCGGCTGGTTGGTTGACGGCGCCGCGATCACCAATCAGGTTCCTCTCTGTCGGTGCTCGTATGGCCCCTACGGGCGGGCAATGGTGCGCATCTGCAAAGAAGAGAGCTTTCATCAGCGTCAGGGTTTCCAGATCATGTTGACCCTTGCCGAAGGAACCCCGGCTCAAAAGGCCATGGCCCAGGCCGCGCTTGATCGTTGGTGGTGGCCAAGCATCATGATGTTCGGGCCGCCCGACGCCGCTTCGCCTCACAACGCCCGCAACATGGCTTGGGGCATCAAGCGCTACACCAACGACGAACTGCGCCAGAATTTTGTCGATATGACGGTGCCTCAGGCTGAGCTGCTCGGCCTGGTTGTCCCTGATCCGGATCTGTCTTGGAACGACGAACGCGATCACTACGACTTTGGCGATCCGGACTGGGAAGAGTTCGCGCAGATGGTCAGAGGTGAGGGCGAGGTGGCCGCGGCCCGAATCGCGACCCGCCGCGCCGCTCACGACAACGGTCAATGGGTGCGTGACGCGGCGACGGCGTACGCGGCCAAGCATCGGACGGCGGCAGCATGACCGGTCTGTTTCCGATGTGGGAGGTCTTCATCCGGGCCAGGCGGGGCACGAGTCACATGCACGCCGGTTCGCTGCACGCGGCTGATGCCGAAACCGCGTTGCAAGCAGCGCGCGACCTTTTCACCCGTCGCCAAGAAGGCGTCAGCATCTGGGTGGTCCCGTCAGGGCAGATCACGGCATCAAACCCGGATAACGCCGATTCCTTGTTCGAACCCGCCGCCGACAAATCGTTTCGGTTCCCCACCGACTACGAACTGCCGGCCGAAGTCGACCACATGTGAGCTGCCATGCCCGCTGACCTCCTCACCCACGTTTTGCGACAAGGCGATCGGGCGATGGTTCTTTGCCAACGCCTTGGGCAGTGGATCGCCCACGCGCCCGAGTTCGAAGAAGATGTTGCGCTGGCCAATATCAGTCTCGACTTGCTCGGCCAAGCCCGGCATCTGTACACCTACGCCGGGGCGCTCGAGGGACGAGGTCGCCTCGAAGACGACTTTGCCTATACGCGAGACGCTGACGAGTTCTTCAACCCGCTGCTGGTGGAGCAGCCCAACGGCGATTTTGCCGTGACCATGGTCCGGCAGTACCTGCACGACCAATGGGCCATGCTCTACTGGGAGGCCATGATCGGATCGCAAGACGCTACTCTTTCGGCGTTGGCGGCGAGGGCCAAAAACGAGACCGCGTTTCACCTCCGACACTCCACGAGTTGGGTCGTTCGTCTCGGCGACGGCACCGACGAAAGCCATCGTCGAACTCAGAGCGCCATCGACCAACTCTGGCCTCATACCGACGAACTGACGCACGCAGCCGACGAAACGCAGCTCAAAGACGCGGGTCTGGTGGTGCCGGTCAGCCCCATCGAGTGGCGAGCCAATGTCGATCGCACCTTCGCCGAAGCAACGCTGACCGCGCCCGAAGACGCCGATCAGATCACCGGCGGAATCAACGGCAACCACTCGCCGCAGCTCATCGAGATGCTCACCGAAATGCAACAACTCGCCCGCGCTCATCCTGGAGTTGTGTGGTGAGCGACCCCGCAACAGTCGTGGCCGCCGTAGAAGACCCCGAGCTGCCGTTTGTGACCATCGGCGAACTCGGCATGGTCCGTTCCGTCGAAGTGTCCGCCCACCAAGTCAACGTGGTGTTGACCCCGACCTATACGGGCTGCCCGGCCACAGAACAGATCCGAGACGATGTTGTCCAGGCTCTGCAGGCCCACGACTACGAAGCGGTCGTCGAGTTCGAAATGTCTCCGGCGTGGTCGACCGATCACATCAGCGCCCGCGGTCTGGCAAAACTGAAAGCGGCGGGCATCGCGCCCCCTGGCTCGGCCAAGAGTGGCGTGGTGGTCCTCGACACCCCGGTTCGGTGCCCCCAATGTGGATCGCTTCGGACTCGACTCCAGAGCGCGTTTGGAGCAACGGCCTGCAAAGCTCTTTACCGCTGTAATGCTTGTCGCCAACCCTTCGAGTCGTTCAAGGCCATATAGCTGTGACCACCGGCCCTTTCACCCTTCAAGTCACCGACGTGCGCCCCGACACCGAAAACTCGGTAGTGCTGGCCCTTGCGCCCGTGGACGGTCAGGACGTGCCGTTTCGCCACGGCCAACACCTCACTTTTTGCCGCGAGTTCGACGGCATCGAGATTCGGCGCTGTTATTCGATTTGCGCCCTCGCCCCCGACGGAGGCCTCCGAGTAGGTATTCGGCGCGTCGACGGAGGCACGTTTTCAACGTGGGCCACAACCGAACTGGTGGCCGGCGACACGATCGAAGCGTTCGCCCCCAGCGGAAGCTTCAGCCACGAACTCAACGCCGCGACTGGCCGTAGCTACGTGATGGTTGCGGCGGGCAGCGGGATCACGCCGATCTATTCCATTGCCGCTACCGTCCTCGCCGCCGAACCGGAGGCTCGCGTGACCCTGCTTCAGGTCGATCGTTCTTCTACCTCGGCGATGCTCGTCGACGACGTCGAGAACCTACGCAGCCGACACTTGGGAAGACTTCAGCTCTGGCGGCTCTATACCCGAGAACCCAACGATTTGGCCCTGGATTCCGGTCGGCCCAGCGCCGATCGGATCCAAGCCTTCATCGCTGACGGTGTGCTCGACGCACTTCCCGACGAGGTCTTTATCTGCGGCCCCGACGAACTCGTGCAAATCACAACCGACGTCTATCTCCAACAAGGCGTGCCGCGCCACCACATCCACGACGAACTATTTACGTCGGCGCAGGTCGGGTTGGCTCGCATGCGATCTCCTCTCGCCGCCACTGCCGAACCGGTCGGAACCGGGTCAGCGCTCCTTCACGGACGCGAAACCATATTCGGGATCTACGAAGGCGACACCATTCTCGAGGCGGTCGAGCGGGTCCGACCCGACGTGCCGTACTCGTGTCGAGCGGGAGTGTGCTCGACGTGTCGGGCCCATGTCGACGATGGCGCCGTCGATATGGCGGTGACCCACGGACTTGTGCCCGGCGAAGAAGAAGCGGGCTACGTTCTGACGTGTCAGGCCGAACCCACCACCGCTACCGTTCGCGTCGACTACGACAGGTAGGAACAATGGGATACGAGCCGATCGAAACCGCATCTACCGACGAACTTCGATCGCTGCAAACCGCCCGACTCCAAGCCACGGTTGTCAACGCCTACAACAACATCGACCATTACCGAAACGCTTACGACGCCGCCGGTATTGCTCCCGCCGATATCCAAACTCTCGACGACCTCAGCCAGTTGCCGTTCCTCGTGAAGGACGATCTCCGCGATGCCTACCCGTTCGGTATGTTCGCGGTGCCGCGATCCGAGCTGCGGCGCATCCACGCATCGTCAGGCACCACCGGCAAACCCACCGTCGTCGGATACACCCAAAACGACCTCAATACTTGGTCGACAGTTGTAGCTCGCTCGCTGTATGCGGCGGGCGGCCGGGCCGGCGACATCCTCCACAACGCCTACGGTTACGGGCTGTTCACCGGAGGGCTCGGCGCCCACTACGGAGCCGAACAACTTGGCTGAACAGTTGTGCCATTCGGCGGCGGTCAAACCGAAAAACAAGTCCAACTCATCACCGACTTGCGACCACGGCTGATCACCGTGACGCCGTCGTATTGCCTCAACCTCATCGACGAAATGGAACGCCAAGGCCAAGACCCAGCGGCTTCGTCGCTCGAAGTAGGCATCTTCGGTGCCGAACCGTGGACCGATGCCATGCGAACCGAAATCGAGACGCGGCTTGGGATCGACGCGGTTGATATCTACGGACTGTCCGAGGTGATCGGGCCCGGCGTCGCCCAAGAATGCGTCGAAACCAAAGACGGCCTCACCATCTGGGAAGACCACTTCTATCCCGAAATCATCGACCCCGAAACCGGCCACGTGCTGCCCGAGGGCCAAGAAGGCGAGCTTGTTCTCACCTCGCTCACCAAAGAAGCGCTCCCGGTGATCCGGTACCGAACTCGCGACATCACTCGGCTATTACCGGGCACCGCACGCACTATGCGCCGCCTCCAGAGGGTCACCGGACGAAGCGACGACATGTTGATCATCCGCGGCGTCAATGTGTATCCATCACAGATCGAACACGAGTTACTGCAAGTAGATGGCCTTACCCCGCACTACCAACTGCATAAGGGGACCCACAACAACTTGGCCACGCTTACCATCCGGGTCGAATCGTCTACCCCGCTCGGCGACGGCGAATCGCAACGACTTGGCGCACTTGCCGCCGCCCGAATAAAGACGATGATCGGCGTGAGCGCCGACGTCGAAGTAGTAGGTCCCTTCGACGTACCCCGGAGCCAAGGCAAAGCCCAGAGGGTGGTCGACTAGCTTTCGCTCTCGAGAGAACCAGGCGGATCGGGCAGAGGGCTCGCGCTCAATTTGCGCATCAAATCGGTCAGGGTGACGAGCTCGCTGGGCGTGAGCGCATCCAGCAACAATGTTTCGCGGCTGTTTTGAGCTGCGTAGGCCTCGCTCAGCCGGGTTTGGCCGTCATCGGTCAGATACACGGTGACGACACGTCCATCCTTGGACTCGCGACGGCGCTGCACCAAACCGTCACGCTCCAGCGTGTTGACCGCACTCGAGATCGCGGCGCGGGTCAGACCGGCCAACCTGGCAATTTCGAAAGACTCCATGGGCCCGCCGACCCACAACAAAAACATGACCCGGAACCCAGCCAACGACCAGCCGGCCGGACGATGAATCGTCGACTCCAGATCGTTGTACATCCGCGCCCCCAACCGGAAGATTCCGAACATGGCCCGAAACGTCGCCGGATCCATGTCCTCGCGCTCGATCCGCTCGGCGGCCAAGTCCTCGAAATCCGAGGCCCGAATGTGACCTCCGGTCATGAACCCGGCCCGTCCTCGGACACCCGCTTTGTTTTGCCGCGGAGCAACGCCACGGTCGAGTCGCCCACCGACACCGTGACCGAATACACCCCAACCCGGCCCTCACAAAATAGTTCGACCGCCGACGCCACCATCTCTTCGCCCAAGCGAACTGGCGCCAGGAAGTCGATCGACGCCCCCGAGGCAAGATTGGTGCCACCCCGAGAATTGCTGGCAAACGCCATAGCTGTATCAGCCAACGCAAAAATGATCCCGCCGTGGCACACATCGAGACCGTTCACCATGGTGTCCGACACCGCCAACGACACCGTCGCCGAGCCCGGTGCCACTGCCGACACCGTCATACCCATCGCCTGAGCATTGCGGTCCTCGCGAAACATTGCCGCCGCAGCCCGCTCGGCGAGGTCCTGGTCGCCTTGAGCCCCTAGCGGACGCATACGCAGTCGACTTTGTCGTCCATGGCTTGCCACTTGAACTTCTTGGGCTCTGCCATCACCCCACAACCAGTGCACTGCAACGCCCACTCCTTGCCGACCGCCTGCAACGAAACGGGATTCTCGCCGGTAGACAACCGTGGCTTTTCTTTCACCACACGCGGCTGACGAACCTCGGGGAGCTCGGGACTCACCATTTCAAGGTAAGGCTGCGCTTCAGCGACCCATTCGGTCAACTCGTCAGACGAGAATTCGGGGGGTACGAAGATACCCACCGTCTCTGGTTCGATCAATACGTCAGGTCCGGTGTAGTCAAGGAAAGTTGCCAGCTCGTCGAACTCGTTGGGCCGAAATATCCGTGACTGCTCGGCAATCATCTCGATCTCTTCCAAGAACCCATCACGATCCTCGGAAAACCGTGGATCTTCGAGCGTGTCAGCGGAAAAAATGATCACGAATCGAGCGCCACTGCCCAACGGCTTGCGTCGCAAAATGCGGCCCATCCGTTGAATCATCTGACGACGGGTGCGGCTCGCACTTACGACCAAACCCAAATTGGCGTTGGGAACATCGACGCCCTCGTCGAGCACTCGAGGAGCAGCGACGGCGTCGAGCGTGCCATCGCGCAGATCACCCAAGATTGTGCCCCGATCGCGGCGGCCCGTATCGCCGGTGATGATCTCGATATTCACAACCGGATCAAGGCGAACAATCGCGTGGTTCGCGGCCCGCACCGTCTCGGTGAACAACAAGGCGCCATCAGCTTGTTTGATGGCATCGGCGAACTTTCCCAGTGCCTCGTACTTCGCCGAACTCGTCGCCACGATCTCGCGCCGAGTCGAAAACGCGTTGAGATATTCGTTGGCCGCTCGGCCATCAGGACCAGCGTCGTTGGCCGCCAAATGATGAACGGCGGCCAAGAAGTCGCCGAACGGGTCGAGGGGAATGTCCTTGATCTGTTTCAGTTGACGCCGCGCCGCCACAATTCGGCCTTCTGTCGCGTCGTACTCTGTGCGTTCCTCGCTCGTGAGCGGAACGGCCATGAACCCGACACGAGGCTGCGCACAGACCCCGTCAGAGATCGCCTTGCCGAAGTCGTATCGATAACAGATCCCACCGAAATAGGGCAGCAGCGTTGTTTCGACGGCGTCGTCAGATCGTTCGAGTGTTGCGGTGAGGCCCAATCGTTCCTGATATTCGGGCAACAACGATTTGCGCAGCACCGCGCCGCCGAAACCGTGGCACTCGTCGGCCACCAAAATGCCACCCCGCTCAGAAGTCGGCAACGGCACCCGCGACGCGGCGGAATGTCGGGTGGTGATCAAGACGTCACAATCGATGGGACGGTCGCGGTAGCCGTCGCCCAACCGGCCGATTTCGGAGTCGGGCATCCAGCGATGGAGTCGTTCGTGCCACTGCTCCATCAAGACCCGAGACGGCACGATGACCAATGCAAAAAGGCCCCGGCCAACGGCGTCTTCGATCGCGGTGAGAGCCACGTCGGTCTTGCCTGAACCGGTCACTGCTTCGATCACGCCTCGACGACCGCAGCGGTGCCACGCCGTCAGGGCATCGTGTTGCCAACGGTAGAGGGAGTACGACAAGGCAATCAGGCTACGACCCCAACCCCCCTTAGAGTCGCGATTTGGCCAACGTCATGACCAATTTCGGACAAAATTTCGTCGGTGTGTTGGCCCACCGCGCCAATCATTGGCAGAAACTCCGGTGGCGTGGCCGAGAACGTCCCCGGAGGACCGGCCTGCAACAGCACGCCGGCCGACGGGTGCTCCCATTCGACCAGTAAGGCATTGTGGAGAACCTGAGCGTCGCTCAGCACGGCCAGACGATCAAGAACCGGGCCGCCCGGGACACTGTTCTCAGCCATTCGGTCCACCGCGTCCGCGGTAGTCATAGCGCTCAAGCCGTTACGGATCGCCGTCGCGATTTCGACGGCGCGTGCGACGTTGCCAGCCATCAACGCCGGCTTGCAGTAGTTGGGATCGTCGAGCAAATCGTCTCGCCCCAGCGCACGCCACATTCCTTCGAACTGGCGCTGGTTGGCCAAGAAGTACACCACCTGCCCGTCCACCGTGTCGATCAGTTGATAGAGGTCGCAAGGTCGGTGGGCCGCTACTTGGCCTCTGACATGAGTGTGGTCGGCCATGCCGTCGGGCCAGAACCACGCAAGGGTTGCGTCGAGCATCGCCAACTCGATGTGTTGACCCCCGGCGCCTCGCTCGCGAGCAAACAGCGCCGCAGAAATCTGCTGAGCTGCGGTGTAAGCGGTGGCCTTGTCGGCGACGAGTGTTCTCACCAGATCTGGGAACGGCAACGCCTCGCTCGACTGACCGGCAACCAGGCCGGTCAATCCCTGGATCACGGGGTCGAGAACGGCCCGCTGAGAATACGGCCCGGTCGGACCAAAGCCAGAAATGCTGCAATAGATCACCGCTGGGTTGCGCTCAGCCACGGCAGCGGGTCCAACACCGAGTCTCTCCACCACCCCCGGCCGAAAGTTCTGAACGACAACATCGCAAGTTGCGCTCAGGCTCAACGCCACCTCGCGGCCGGCCTCAGTATCGAGATCCAAGGCCAAACATCGCTTGCCCCGATTGCAGTTGGCGTACAACCCGCGGACATGGTCAGTGCCTGTCACCCGCATGAGTTCGCCACCGATCGGTTCGACTTTGATCACGTCGGCGCCTTGCTCGGCAAGTAGCTGGCCCGCAAGTGGCCCAGCCACAACCTGACTGAGGTCCAAAACACGTACACCGGCGAGAGGTCCAGTCATGAAACGAACCTTAGGTCGCGCTCTTGAAGCGTGCAGGCGCTACGTTTTGCGCCGTGACTGATACCGAGAATTTTGAACGCACTCCAGGCGGCGCCGTTTTGATGGACGGTAATCGCCTCCGTGACGAAATCGTCGCCGACCTCAACGCCAAGATTACGGCATTGGGAAACCCGGTAATCACTCTTGCCACCGTGCTGGTCGGCAGCGACAAACCAAGCCAGATCTATGTTCGCAACAAGCGCAAAAAGGCCGAAGAAGCTGGCATGGTGTCGCTCCACGTCGAACTGGCGGCCGATATCTCCCAAGCCGAACTCGAAGAAGCGGTTCGTGATCTGGCCGAGGATCCTGCCGTACACGGCATCCTTGTGCAACTGCCGCTGCCTGATGGCCTCGATGCCGAACGGGTTCTCGACCTGTTGCCGCCCGAAAAAGACGTCGACGGCCTTACCGAACGGTCGATGGGCCGCCTGGTCCGTGGCCGAGACGGTCACGTCCCGTGCACCCCTCTCGGAGTGATGCGGCTCATGGAACGCTACGGCGTAGAAATCAGCGGCAAAGATGCGGTCGTAATCGGCCGATCGACGCTGGTTGGACTTCCTCAAGTATTGCTGCTTGGTCGCAAAGGCGCCGACGCCACCGTCACCCTCTCGCACAGTCGCACCGCCGACCTCGCGGCAACCTGTCGCCAAGCCGACATCGTCGTCGCTGCGGTGGGTGTCGCTGGTCTGGTTACCGCCGAGTTCGTCAAGCCGGGTGCGGCGGTGCTCGATGTCGGCATTTCCCGCACCGCCGACGGCATCCAGGGCGATGTCGACTTCGACAGCGTGCAGTCGGTGGCCGGGGCAATCACCCCCATGCCCGGAGGAACCGGCCCGATGACGATCGGGTGCCTTATGGAAAACACTTTCCACGCGGCCCGGATGCTCGGAGCGATTCCCGGCTAGTCCAACCGGTCTACGACGGGGCCAGTCCCTCGGTAGCGCCAACCCCGAGGACTCGAAGGAAAATCCCCGACCGCGGCTTTGGCGCCACATACGACGACTTGGGTGGCATCAACTCGTGGGCGTCAGCGACGGCCATCAGATCGTCGACCGATGTCGGGTGCATCAAGAAGCCGACCCGGTTGTCGCCATCGCAGCGCCGCACAACTTCGTCCAACCCGCTGGGCGCAGGCACGTAATCGACGCCGCTATCGGGAATCAATTCGTCGACTCCCAGTACGTGGCCGATGACGTCGCGGCGTAGACGTTCAACGTCGAGTTGCGCCAAGGCGCCGTCACGCTCGACGGGATCCAAAACCAGACGCCACCAGCGGTGCTGGTGGTACACGCCGACCTCACCAACGTGTTGAGGCCGTGCTTCTTCTGGACTGAACACCTCGGTGAGTTCCCCAACCTCCGACAGCGCGGTGGCTAGCGAGTCGGCGTCGCGATTTTGGGTGTCGTGGCAGCGACGATGAAACGCTTCGACCCGTAGCGCATCGTCGGGAAACAAAACTGCCAAAGTCCGTTTGAACGAGGGCTCTTCGCGACCCTCGGCTCCCGCGAGGGCAGCCGCTGACCGGTGGTGCCCATCGGTCACGTACACCACGGCTTCGGCTAGAAGGTCGGCTACCGCGGCCGACTCGCCTGGCTCGAGCGTCCACACCTGATGGCGGACCTCTTCGACCACATGATCAACATCGGTGTCGCGTTCGGTCGCGGCTTGGATGATCGCCGCAACGCCAGGGTTGGTGCGGTGAGTGAGAGCAATCGGCGACGAGGAAGCCCCGACCCATTGCAGGTGACGACCTAGATGGCGGGCTCGATTGGGCCTGACGTTTTCGTGGGTAAGAACTCGCCCATCGGAGAGTCCGTCTATGTGCATCGCCCCAACCACCCCGGTCTGGGCGTGACCAGCAAACGTTAAACGGTACGCGTAGAGCGCTGGTCGCCCCGTTGCGCTAAAGGCGCCGCTGTTGATGATTAGCGACAACGTGTCGGCGCCTCGCTGCAGTAACTCGTCATCGGTAGCCATGTCGCCTTCGGCTACGTCCTCACGCGAACGGGTGACGCCGAGGTATGAAAGTTTGTTGCCTTCGACGATCCTGCGACGTTCCTCTGGACTCTTGGCGTCGTAAGCCCCAGCGATGACTCGGGACGCAAAATCGTCTCGGATGAGATAACCCGAGAACGGCGCGAACAGCGGCGGCCGGCTCATATCAGAGTGACCGAGGCGTTCATGACGTCATCGAGGGCGTTGATTTCGGCGATCGTTTCGTCGCTTGGCGCGTGAGCGACGTTGATGGCCGCAACCGCGGCCTTCGAGCCGGCAAACACCCGGTTCTGCATGATCGACACGTTGAGTCCCGACGAACGCAAGACGCTCAACACCGAGGCGAGGACGCCGACACGGTCGTGGTGGCGGATTATGAGCGTCGCGGCCCGGGCCGGTAGCGGGTTCAGGTTGACGCAGTTGGTCGGTGCGCCGTGACGGAAAGCTTCGATGGCATCGATCGTCCCTGCTGCGACTGCATCTTGGGCTTGTCCGGTCGAAGCGCCGATGTGATGAGTTGCCACCACATTCTCGTGTTTGGCCAGAGCACTGTCGAACTCGCCTTGGCCGCTGCCCGGTTCGTTGGCGAACACGTCGACTCCGGCGCGAATGCCCCGGCTGTCCATCGCTTCGATCAGAGCGGCTTCGTCGATCACGTCACCGCGAGATGCGTTGAGCAAGATCGCGCCGTCTTTCATTTGAGCCAAGAAACCGGCGTCGACCATACCCTTCGTGTCGGGCGAGCCCGGCACGTGAAGCGACACGATGTCTGAGGTCGACAGCAACGTGGCGAGGTCGTCAACAAAACTGATACCGGCGGCTTGGGCACGCTCCATTGCTACTTGGGAGCGGCCGGGCTTGGCCACCGCGACAACATCGATGCCAAATGATGTTGCCCGGGCTGCGGTCGCGGTGCCGATGTCGCCGACCCCGATAATGCCCATACGCCGCCCGTACAGTCCGTTGGCTTTCGAGTAGCCCTTCTTGTTCCATACGCCGGCTCGTAGGTCCGCGGTCGCGGCGGCGATGTGACGGTCGACGGCAATGAGCAAACCGATCGTAAGTTCGGCAACCGCCAGCGCGTTCATGCCCGGCACGTTGCACACAAATATGCCGAGTTCGGCGGCGCGGTCGCAGTCGATCGTGTTGGTGCCGGCGCCGGCCCGCACGATGAGGCTGAGCTTGTCGGCGGCGTCCAGGGCGTCGGCGGTTACTTTGGTGCTACGCACTACCAATACGTCGGCTCCGGCGATGTGGTCGGGCAGGGTATCGGCGTTGAGGTCGCCCATCGATACAACTTCGTCGCCCGCGGCGATGAGGCGATCGACAGCGGCTGCGGGCAACGCGTCGGCGAGCAGGACTTTCATGGTTCACTCCAACGATCGGGGGCCTGTTCTGTATGGTGGAACAGTTCCGTATAACGGGCCGGAGGATAGCGCGCTACTGCGCCCGTTTGGCTGGTCGAAGGATCACGAGGATTCGTCAATGGTTGTCGAGCAGTGGCTGAGCGGATTCATCACGAAAGACGCGCCGCGAGGATTGGCGGCGCTAAACGCTTCTCGGGAGCTCTTTGCCGCGCTGGGGGATCCTCAAGACCGGGTCCAGTCGGTGCACATCGTCGGCACTGCTGGCAAGGGCACCGCGGCAGCGATGATTGCTTCGGGCCTCCGTGATGGCGGTGGCCGGGTCGGTCTTCATATGTCGCCGCATGTGCACGACGTTAGAGAGCGTTTCACCGTAGAGGAGTTGTTGCCCGCATGGGCCGATGTCGAGGCGGCCGTCGCCGAAATCGAACCGGTAGCTCGGTCAATGACTCGAGCCGGTACTCCGCCCACTTTCTTTGCCGTCACCGCAGCAATCGCCGCGGTGATGGCTCGTCAGGCCCAGACCGAGTGGTTGGTTATCGAGGCCGGAATCGGCGGCCGGGTCGATGCAACAAACGTGTTCAACCGTTCCGACACTCTCACCGTTGTCACCGCAATCGGCGTCGATCATTCCGAAGTGCTCGGCAAAGCCGTCGGCGAGATCGCCGCCGAGAAAGCCGCGGTGTTGGCTGGCCGCACCCACGCGGTGATGGGTCCCCAGCCGTCTCCAGTCGCGGCGGCGGTGATCCGTGAGGTGGCCGAATCGTCGGGGTGCGAGCTCATCGAAGTCCCAAGTTCAAATGATTGGATCGGCGATGCCCGTGCGACGGCTGGGGCGGCACTCGCACTGCTCGGCGATCAGCACGCGCGGCCTTTGTCGGTGACTGAGTCTCATGGCCTGCTCCCGGGGCGGTTCGAAACCCACACGGTTGGAGCGACCAGACTTGTCTTCGACGGAGCCCACAACCCGATGAAGCTCCGCGCTCTCGCGGCGTCGCTACAGGCCGATCCTCACGGGCCGGTGTCAGTCGTTCTCGCTGTCGGGGCCAACAAGGATCTCGCAGCATGTGCTGATGAGATTGCGAAGTTCGCCGCGGCGGCGATGGTCACCACGTTCGGCTTCGAGGAGCCCCTTGTTGGTCCGCGAAGTTGGGGAGCGGCAGAGACCATGGCGGCGTTGCGCGTCGCCGGCATCGAATACCTGCAGGTCTTCGATCCTGCCGAAGGAACCGGCCAACTGGATGCGTTCGAAAACAGGAACGAGCCGGCGACCGTAGTAGTCACCGGCTCGTTCCTGCATCTCACCGCGGTGCGGGAGGTGCTTCTGCAGGGATCCTGATCAGGCTTGGGCGATTCGCCAATCGTTGGTCGCGGCTACCTGGTTGAACGTGAAGACATGTAGACCCTGAACATCAAGGTCGTTCATTTCGCGGCTGAGCGGAATCAACAAGTCGTTGGGGTCATAAGAAGTGGTGGTCATCATCGACGCGATGGCCTTGCGGTTCTTGCGCAGGTACGACAGCGACTGCCCGATCCCGAGCCTTGCGCCCATCGTGAGCAGTTTCGTGCGATCGACAACGCCGCTGAGTCCGAGATGGATCGGCAGGGTCATACCCTGGCTTCGTTCGGCCTTGATCCACTTGGAAATAGTCGACGGATCGAAGCACATCTGTGTCGAGCAGTAGCCCGCAATGCCGGCATCGGCGAGCAGTCGCTGCTTGTCGTGCAAGGCCTTGTGCAGCAACTCGTCGCTGATGAACGCGTGGCTGTCGGGGTAGGCGGTGACGCCGATGGTCGAAAGGCCGTGGTCGCAGTCGAGCAGGTCGGACAAGAACTCGACCGCGTCGTTGTAGCCGCCGGGTGGGTCGGCATCGCCGCCCACGATGAACAGCGTCGACACGCCGGCGTCGCGGAACCACTTGGCCAGTTCTTTGGTGTGGGCTTGGTCGCGGACCATCCGAGCCGAGATGTGGGGGATGGCGTGGTAGCCATTGCCCAGCATCCGCTCGGTGATCTCTTGGGTGGTCTCGAGCCCTTTGGCCGGCGATGCCGTAACCGAAACTTTCGCTCCGGCGGGAAGCGCAGCCTCGGCGTCGGCCAGAGACTTCAGCGGGATGACCTCGAACGTCAAATTGTCGATCAAGGCCAGACGGTGAGCCTTCTCGGCCGCGGTTTCGTTATACGACGGACCCCGGAACAGGTGGCCGATAAATGGGAGGTGGTGCAACATCTTGACGGCTCTAGCTCAGGTTGACGACGTTGCCGTCTGCGTCGATGTCGATTTGTTGGGCGGCTGGTTTGGTGCCGAGGCCGGGCATGGTGCGCATGTCGCCGCAGATGGGGTAGACGAAGCCGGCGCCGACCGAGGCGCGTACCTCACGTACGGGCAGCGTCCAACCCTTGGGCGCACCCTTGAGCTTGGCATCGTGGCTGAGCGAGAGGTGCTGCTTGGCAATGCAGACCGGCAGGTTGTCGAAGCCTTGTTCGGTGTAGTTGGCAATCTGCTTGTCGGCGGTGGCCGTGTACTCGACGCCATCGGCGCCGTAGACCTTGGTGGCTACGGCGTGGATCTTGTCCTTGAGGCTGGCGTCGTCCGGGTAGAGAACCTGGAAATCGGACTCTTCGTTGGCCGCTTCTTTGATCGCTTCGGCAAGGTCGGTGGCTCCGGGGCCGCCGTCGGAGAAGTGAGTCGACACCGCGGCGCGGGCTCCGTACTCGGAGGCAATTTCGTGAATGGCGTTGATGTCTTCGTCGTGATCGCCGGGGAACACGTTGATCGCTACGACTGGTGTGCAGCCGTGAATCTGCATGTTCTCCAGCTGCTTGCGGAGGTTGTCGCCGCCCTGATGCACTTCGTCGGGGTTGGCTTCGAGGATCGCGGGTGGCAGCGGCTTGCCGGGCACGATCTTGTGGTTGCCAGAATGGGCTTTTAGCCCGCGTACGGTGGCGACCAGCACCGATGCGTCGGGGGCCAGGCCGGAGTAGCGGCATTTGATGTTGAAGAATCGTTCGGCGCCCATGTCGGCCCCGAACCCCGCTTCGGTCAACAAGAAGTCGCTGGTGTGGATACCGATGCGGTCGGCCACGATCGAGGAGTTGCCGGTGGCGATGTTGCCGAACGGGCCGGTGTGAACCAGCGCCGGCGTGTTCTCCAATGTTTGCATCAGGTTGGGTTTGATTGCCTCGCGCAAGATCACGGTCATGGAACCAGCGGCGCCGATTTGTTCGGCGGTGATCGGGTCGCCTGATTTGGTGTAGCCCAACACGATGCGACCCATCCGGGCTCGGAGATCAAAGAGGTCGGTAGCCAATGCCAAAGCGGCCATGACTTCTGACGCCGCGGTGATGTCAAATCCGGTTTCGCGCGGGATCCCGTCCATCTTTCCGCCCAAACCAACATTGATGTTTCGCAGGGCCCGATCGTTGATATCGACCACTCGGCGCCACGTGATGTTGTGAATGTCAAAGCCGGCTTCGTTGCCGTGGTAGATGTGGGCGTCGACCATTGCCGAACACAAGTTGTGCGCCGAAGTCACCGCGTGCATGTCGCCGGTGAGGTGAAGGTTGAACAACTCCATCGGCACAACCTGGGAGTAACCGCCACCAGCGGCGCCGCCTTTGATCCCGAACGTCGGTCCCATCGACGGCTGACGAATCGCGATCGTTGCCGACGAACCAATGTGTTGAAACGCCTGGCCCAAACCGACCGTCGTGGTCGTCTTGCCCTCACCCAGAGGCGTTGGGGTGATCGCCGAAACCACCACGTATTTTGCCTTGGGACGATCGGCCATCTTGTCGATCGCGTCCAACGTGATCTTGGCGGCGCCCGAACCGTAAGGCTCCAAACATTCGCTTGGAATCCCGGCTTGCTCGGCAATCTCACTCAGAGGCTTCAGCACCGCCTTTGACGCAATATCAAGATCAGACGGGAAAGACATCATCAAACTCCAACCACGATTCGGCCCCGCTTTAGGCCACGAGCTAAAGATGGTAGCATTCTGTTCCGCAATACGGAAGTGTTCCGTATGGCGGAACGATTTGGCGCTTGTGGGTTAGCCCGCCAGCGGGGATTCGAGGCGCTCGGTGACCGCGGCGCGAATCTGCTCGTCAAAGGAGCGTAAATGCTGCTCGACCAGCCGGGCCGCGAGGTTGCCTTGTCCTGATTTCAGGGCGTTGAGGATTTCGGTGTGCTCTTCGACGGCATGTTTCATGTCGGCCACATCGGCCAGGTAGAGGTGCCAGAGCCGGTCGCTCTGGGCGTAGAGGGTGTCGAGCGGGTCGAGCAGAAACCGGTTGTCGGCGGCGTCCCACATGATCTCGTGGCTACTGCGGTCGATAGCCATCATCTCGATGTTCGCCGAGCTGGGTTGCGCCAACGCATCGGCCATCGCGTTCCAGTGCTCACTGGTGCCGCGGGCCGCGGCAAGTCGGGCCGCGTAGGGTTCGAGGACCATTCGCGTCTCGAACAACATCGAGAGCTCAGACACATCGATACCAGACACGAACATCCCGCGGCGGGGGATCACGGTAATGAAGTGCTCGCGGGCGAGGCGTTGCAGTGCTTCGCGGATCGGCGTGCGTCCTATGCCCAACTGCCTCTGAAGGGTGTCCTCACGCAAGACGTCTCCGGGCGCGAAGTCGAGTCGCACGATCATCGATCGAATCTGGCTATAGGCCTGTTCGCTGAGAGAAAGAGGGGGTTGCCGCATCTGAGTCTGTGTCCTAGCATACCGATGATACACGGGTGATATATCAACCGGTCAAGACCGAATCATAATCATTGAGAAGAGGGGTCCCCTGTGAGCGAACAATCCACCGATGGCTTTCCAACCACCGCCAACGTCGTCATCATCGGCGCTGGCATTGTTGGTAACTGTGTAGCCGGGCACCTCGCCCGGCTCGGCTGGAAAGACATGGTCCTCATCGACAAGGGGCCGCTGCCCAACCCCGGCGGTTCCACCGGCCACGCCTCGAACTTCATCTTCCCGGTCGACCACAACAAAGAAATGGCTTTGCTCGGGGAGCAGTCGGCCAACCAGTACCGCGACATGGAGCTGTCCGTCGACAGCGGCGGCATCGAAGTTGCTCGTACCCAAGAGCGCATGAACGAATTGCAGCGCCGCATGACCTCGGCCAAGGCCTGGGGTATCGAGGCCCACATGCTCACGCCGGCCGAGGTGAAAGAACTCGTCCCGTTCATCAACGCCGACGTCATCCTCGGCGGCTTTTACTGTCCCAGCGTGTCGGTGGTCGACTCGCTCGAGACCGGCACCACGATGCGCAAGGAAGCCATCGAGACGGCGGGACTTCAGGTCTTTGCCAACACCGAGGTCCTCGACCTGATCACCGACGACACCCCCCGCCCCAACGGCCGTCGCAAGGTCACCGCCGTCGTGACCGACAAGGGCACGATCCAAGCCGAGCATGTCGTCATTGCATGCGGTGTGTGGTCAAACCGCATCGCCTACATGGCCGACACCTACATCCCGCTGGTTCCCACGGTGCACCAGATGGCCGACGTCGGCCCGATGGACATCCTTGCCGAGACCAACAACGAGATCGGCTACCCGATCGTTCGCGACATGGACACGTTCTGTTACGAGCGTCAATCGGCTGGTTCGATGGAGGTCGGCTCGTACGGTCACCGGGCGATCCTGCACCATCCTGACACCATCCCTTCCAACGAAGAAGCAGCCCTCTCGCCGACCGAGATGCCGTTCACTCCAGACGACTTCGACGATCAGATGGAAACCGCCATCGAATTGATGGACATGCTCGGAGAAGCCGAGATCAAGTACGCCATCAACGGTCTTCTCTCCATCACCCCCGACGGCATGCCGTGCCTCGGCGAGCTGCCCGAGGTCGAGAACTTGTGGTCCGCGGCGGCGGTCTGGGTCAAGGAAGGTCCCGGTATGGGCCAGGTTGTCGCCGAGTGGATGACCTACGGCAATCCCCGCGTCATCGACTCTCATGGGGCCGACGTGGCCCGGTTCTATGACCAGGAAAAGAGCGACGAGCACATCTGGGCTCGAGCCGAAGAATCCTTCATCAAGACCTATGGCATCGTGCATCCGTCAGAGCAGTGGGCCGATCGCCGCCAGTTGGTCGAGTCGCCCTACCGCAGCCGCCAAGAGGCACTCGGCGCGGCCTTCTTCCAGGCTCGCGTATGGGAACGCCCGCAGTGGTACGACGCCAACGCCGACCTGGTCGAGCGTTACGGCCTCAGCGAACGCGAAGTCGAGTGGGACAACCGCTGGTGGAGCCCAATCACCACCGGCGAGCACCTCAACCTGCGTGAGAACTGCGGTCTGATCGACCTCAGCGCCTTCCAGATCTACGAACTGTCGGGTCCCGGTGCCGTCGAGTTCGCCGACTATCTCGCCGTCAACAAGATCGACGTGCCCGTTGGCCGTTCGGTCTACACCCCGTGGTTGACCCAGGACGGCGGATTTCACTCCGACCTCACCATGATGCGCGTCGCCGAAGACACGGTGCGCATTGTCACTGGTGTGTTCGACGGAGGCCGTGACGATTTCTGGATTCGTAAGCACATGCCCAACGACGGTTCGGTCACGTTCCGCAACATCACCATGGAGCTTTCTACGCTCGGCCTTTGGGGCCCCAACGCTCCGGCTGTGCTCAGCCAACTCACCGACCACGATCTGAGCCAGGACGGGTCGCCTTATGGCTCGTACCTCGACGCCACGATCGCGGGCATCGAGTGCAAGCTCTTCCGTATCTCCTACGTGGGCGATACTGGCTGGGAGATTTACGTTCCATGGGATCAAGCTCCCGCGCTGTGGGATGCCGTCATGGAAGCGGGCGAGGCCCACGGGCTTCGTGCTACCGGCGGTGGCGTTTACGGTTCGTCCGGTCGTCTCGAAAAGGGTTACCGCCTCGTTGGCGCCGAACTCGAAAGCGAGTACAACCCGGTCGAGGCTGGTCTGGCCCGTCCCAAGGTCAAGGCCGCGAACTTCATCGGTAAAGAGGCCTACCTTGCTGCTCGCGAGGCTGGCTCCGAGGTGCAGTGCGTGACCCTCAGCGTCGAGGACAACACCGATAGCCAGGGCCGCCAACGGTTCATGCAGGGTGGCAACGAACCCATCCTCGACATGAACGGCGACCGCATTGTCGACAGCCACGGACGGGCCTCGCGAGTTACCACCGCCGGCTTCGCCCCGTCGGTCGGCAAGATCCTGCTCATGGGTTATGTCACCAACGAACTGGCCGAACCCGGCACCGATCTACAGGTCATGTACATGAACGAGTTGTACCCGTGCAAGGTCGTCACCACCGGTGCCGCCTTCGACCCCGAAGACACCCGACTCAAAAGCTGAGCTTCTCTGAGCGCTCGGGGCCGCTCCGCGGTCCCCGGCGCTCAGAGATCGAAGAGGTTTGAAATGAAGATTCTTGTTTGTGTGAAACGTGTGCCCGCTCCGGGGGCAAAGATCAACGTCACGGCCGACGGCCAAGATGTTGATTCGGCCCACTTGGGGTTCACCACCAGTCCTCACGAGGAGTGTGGGGTTGAGGGTGCCGTTCAGTTGGTAGAGCAGCACGGTGGCGAAGTCACAGTGCTCACTCTTGGCACTGGTGACTCCGAGGAGCAGCTTCGCTACGCGGCGTCGGTTGGAGCGGCCCACGGGGTGCTGGTTCAGGCCGATGGCAACGCGTGGGATCCTCAGCGCACCGCAGCGGCGATCACCAGCGCGATCCACGAACTCGAACAAGACGAACCTTTCGATCTGATCTTGTTTGGCAACGAGTCGGCCGACGCCGGCGGGTTTCAGGTCGGCATTCGGGTCGCCCGGGCGTTGGGCCGACCGATTGTCAACGGCATCAAGGGCATCGAAGTGTCCGGTGATGGTTCGGGCGAGGGCTCGGTTTCGGCTCGCCGCGAGATCGATGGCGGCTTCGAGGTCTATGAGTTGCCTCGCCCGTGCGTGTTGGGCGTCAAGGAAGGTCTCAACCTTCCTCGTTACCCAACCATGAAAGGGCGTTTGGCTTCCAAGAAGCTCGAGATCCATACCGTTGCCGCGACCGCGGAGCCCGGCGGTCAACAACGAGTCAAGCTTTATCGCCCGCAAGAAACCGTTTCCGAAACCGTGATTCTTGGCACCGGCGCCGAGGCGGCGGCCGCCGTGGTTGATGTGCTCGACGAACTGGGAGTTCTCTGATGTTGCTCGTAGTTCTCGAACACGAAAACGGTCAGTTGGTTGAAGCAGCGCGTGAGGCTCTGACCTTCGGTCGGGTGCTCAGCGAAAAGATGGGTGAGGACCTGCACGCGGCGCTAATTGGTTCCGGCGACGACGACATTGTCGAGGCCGCCGGACAGTTCGGTGCCGAGACTGTGCACGTCGCGACCGATGACGCGCTGTTGGACTATGGGCCGGATGCTTATGGCAGCGTGATTGCCCAGATGATCGACGAACTCGAACCCGAAGCGGTGCTTGCTTGCGGAAGCGATCGTGGCAACGAGTTCATGGCTCAGGCCGCGGCTCGCCTCGATGCGCCGTTTGTTGCCAATTGCCTCGACGTCACTCCCGGCGACGACTGGCTGATCACGCGTGTTCAGTGGGGCGGATCGCTTCTCGAAGACGCGTCTCTCGAAGCCGACGTGGCGCTGCTGACCTGCGGCTTGCACGCAGTTGCGGCCGAACCCGGTGACGAGCAGGATCCTGACGTCGAGGAGTTCGACGTCGATCTGGACGAAGACGTCTCGATCACGATGGTCAAGGACCGGGTAGTGCAGTCTGCTGGTGTCACCTTGCCAACCGCGCCGGTCGTGTGTGGCGGGGGCCGTGGCGTGGGGTCTGCTGACGGTTTCGGGCAGCTTGAAGAGCTGGCCTCTCTCTTGGGTGGCCGGGTCGGTTGTTCTCGAGCCGTCACCAATCTGGGCTGGCGCCCTCACTCTGATCAGGTTGGCCAGACCGGTACGCGGATCGCTCCCGAGATCTATATCGCATCCGGGATTTCCGGTGCGATCCAGCATTGGGTAGGGGCGATGGCATCGAAGCACATCCTTGCCATCAACATCGATCGTGAAGCCAACATGGTCACCAAGGCCAACTGGGCAGTGATCGGTGACCTTCACGAAGTGATCCCGGCGGTAGTCGAAGAGATTAAACGCCGCCAGAGCTGACCGCGCTAGTCGTCGAGTTGTTCGCTGATTCGGTCGGCAGTTTCGACAAGCTGCAAGCCCAAATCGTGGATTCGATCAGGGTTCGGAAACCGAAAGGCCGGGCCGTGGACGTGCACGGCCGCGACTGCACTTGCGTCGCCAGAGATGATGGGCGCGGCGACCGAGTTGATGCCATCAACGCCTTCCTCGTAGCCCCACGCGTAACCGAGGCTGCGCACCGTCGCGAGCCGCTCACGGATGGCGTCTGGTTCGACGACGGTGAACGGCGTGACTGCCACCAGCGGCTCGCTCAGATATTTGGCAACTTGTGATTCGGGCCAGTGGGCCATGATGGTCATACCCGACGGAACCGAGTGAAGCGGTAGTGATTCGCCGGTCCAGTCCCGCACCTGCACGTCGGTGTCGGGCACCGCGTGATCCAGGTAGTACACGTCGCCCTCGACTTCGAGCGACAGACCGGCGGCTTCGCCGAGTGCTTCGCTGAGTGCCAGCAGGTGAGGTCGGACGGTGGCGATCAAGTTGCGTCCGGGTTGGGTGGCGCCGGCGAGGTCGAGGAGGCCTTCGCCGAGGCGGTATTCGCCGCCCGATTCGGCCTGACTCACTGCGCCTTCGTACTCGAGAGCACCGAGCAGACGGGCGACCGTGGATTTGGGCAGATCAACCGATTCGGCCAGTTCGGTGACGCCGTGGGGACCGGTCGCGAGGGCGCGAAGCAAGGAAAAGGCGCGCTCGATCGACTGGACGGTCATATTGCAGGCTAACCCCATAAACCGGGATTGTTCCACCATGCGGAACGCGAGCACGGTGCGTGAAGGTCGCTGCTCAAGTTCCGATGCCATGGGCCGATGGGACTATTGATTTGTTGGGTTTCCGGCCACGTTTACAGGCATCTTGTTGCTACTGTGCGTGGGCGGGTGTGGAAGGGTTTTTTTGATGTTGCGCATGCGCCTACGCGGTGTCATCTCTATTTGCGTCGCTATTGCGCTCTCAATCAGCGGTTTGGTGGCGCCGGCGACCGCCATTGGAGGTTTTGGCGACGTTGCTTCGCAGCGGTACTACTCCAGCGCCGTGCAGTGGATGGTTGATCGCCAGATAACCACCGGAACCGCGGCAGGGTGTTTCGCGCCCGATCAGGTTCTTACTCGTGCCGAGCTGGCCACTTTTGTGTGGCGATATGCCGGTGAGCCGGCGGGCGGCGGCCACCCGTTCGGTGACGTAGGCGCCGGGAGCTATTACGAGACCGCGGTCGGCTGGATGTATCGAACCGGGCTCACAACCGGCACGTCGCGCAACACGTATTCACCTCACCGCGCCGTGACCCGCGGAGAGATGGCGGCCTTCTTGTGGCGATACGCCGGGTCGCCGAGCCGAGCTGCCGCGGTTTTCTCTGATGTTGCCAGCACCGATTTCTACCGCGATGCGGTGTCTTGGATGGTCGCCGAGGGCATCACCAACGGCACATCGACGTCGACGTTCTCGCCCGATCAGGGGCTTACTCGAGCCCAGTTCGCAACGTTCCTCTATCGCTACGAAGGCCAACCCAGCGTTGTTGATTCGGGCGGGGGGTATTGCGTCTTGTCGGGTCAGTCGACGCTGGCCGGCGACGGGTACTCCGACGGCACATCGAACTATCAGCAAGCATGGGCGTTCAATGCCACGTTTGATGGCGACCCGTCGGCGCCGGCCCCGCCGTCGTCACAGTTCGAATACGCGGTGACGCACCGGGTTCATCCCGCCGAACTACAGAACTCTCCTGGCACGTACCAAGGTGAGCACACCTCAACGTGTGCGCCTCCGCCCGCCACCCACACCATCACGGCCATGACCAACGGCCGCGAGACCGATCCGGCGTTTTATCGCTGTAAAAATCACCAGATGACAGCGCTCGGCGATGTGTCGGGCTACTCGCTTGCCAGCTGGTGGCCGCGTCAGGAGTACAACTTTGCCGATGGTGGGGTGCTCGAGCTCGACGTGAACCCGTCGCCGCTCGGCGGACGGATGTGGTGGGAAGTAATGCTGGCCCCACGCGCCGACACAAGATTGGCGGCCGCCCGACCGACATTGCCGATCGACGAGACCTACCCGGCCGAATACGTCCTGTACCGCTACAAAGGCGGACAGATGTCGATCGAGGTGAACGGGGCGGTGTGCTCTGATTGGCGCACGTTCGGCGAATCGATGGGCAATGTCGACGACCCGGCAATCACCGACACCAAGATTCGTCGACAGTTCCGCCTACTGGTCGAGCCCAACGGGATTCCCGCGATGGAAGTCGAACTCGACGATGGACGTTTCGCACGTCTCGATTTCGGGTCGGGCGACTCGGGGTGCAGCACGCCTTCGCCGGTGGTCACCATCGACCAAGCTTTGCCGGTGTTCAAACATCACGCATACACGCCCGACAAAGACGGCGGCAACGGCGGTCGTTATACGATGCATTGGGACAACATTCGTTTCGACGGACCTCAGGTCGGCCACTACACAACAACTCACATCAACGATCTCGTCTATCTCTCGGCCAACGGAGATCGGCCGGTCGGATCATCGCAGACTGTCAACGTGAACCTGTCGGCAACTGGTCCCAACGCTCAACTGTTCGGCCAGATCCATGCCCCCAAGGTTGGGGGAGTGTTGGTGCGGGTCAACGGCGGGCCAGTCCGCGAGGTCACCGACTGGACCGCAATGGGCGGCGAATGTGCGTCCGAACATTGGACCACGTTTCACCTACCGCTGAGTCCCGGCGAGCTGAGAGTGGGCAACAACACGTTCGAGTTCATCGTCGGCGAGAACGACCCGTGCGTCGCAAGCTGGATGTGGACTGGTTTTTCGGCCAAGACCCTCGAGGTGCAGTTCGGCTAATCCCGAACCGCGGCCACTAGCTGATCGACGATGGCATCGATCGGAACTCGTGTCGTGTCGCCGTCGTCGCGAGCGGTGAACTCGACCTCGTTGTCGGCCAGCGCTTTGGGTCCAATGGTGATGCGATAAGGGATACCAACCAGTTCGGCATCGGCGAACTTAACGCCAGCGCGGGCGTCGCGATCGTCGAGGATTGCGTCGATCCCGCGGGACCGGAGCTCGTTGTAGAGCTTGTCGCCGGCCGCGACCGACGCTTCGTCTTTGACACTGACGATGGTGATTACCGCCTCGAAGGGAGCGACGTTGACCGGCCAAATCAGACCACGGTCGTCGTGGTGGGTCTCGGCGATCGAGGCCACCGCTCTCTCGACCCCAATGCCGTAACTACCCATGACCAGCGGCCGCTGGTTGCCGTCGGGGTCCATGACGTGAGCGCCGAGAATTTCGGAGTAGGTGGTGCCGAGCTTGAAGATGTGACCGGCTTCTATGCAGCGAACAATCTCGAGTTCGGCGCCACAGTTGGGACAGGCCTCGCCGGCGCTGACTTCGCGCAAATCGGTCCAGAGATCGACTTGGATGTCTCGGGTGATGTCGACTCCGCCGTAGTGCCAGTCGTCTTCGTTGGCACCGGTGGTGAGTCCGGCTCGCCCGGCCAGCGCGTGGTCGGCAATGATGCGTAGCCCGCTGACGCCCACCGCGCCGAGCGAACCCGGGTTGGCGCCCAGCGCGTTGAGAGCCTCTTCGGGCGTGGCTGGACGAACATCGATGGCCCCGCTGGCGTCTTGCAGCTTTTGTATGTTGAGTTGGTGATCGCCGCGCACCAGTGCCAGTGTGATTTCGTTGTCGAGCATCATCACCATGGTCTTGATCTGATGTTCGGCCGGTGCGCCGCCTGCGACTTCGGCCAACGCCTTGATGGTGCGAACACCCGGTGTGGGGAATCGACTCGGTTCGCTATTGGCCTGGTCGGTATCGGCGCGGTCGGCGACTGCGGGCAGGGTCGAGGTGGCTCGTTCGATGTTGGCCGCGTAGTCGCCGGCCGTGCACCGCACAACGTCGTCTTCGCCGGCCGATGAGGGGACCATGAACTCGGTCGAGCCTGACCCGCCCATCGCTCCTGAGGAGGCATCGACGGGGATGGCCGGCAGTCCCATGCGCTCGAAGATTCGTAGGTAGGCGGCCCGATGCAGTTCGAAGTTGGCGTCTAGTCCGGCTTCGTCGATATCGAACGAGTACGAGTCTTTCATCGCGAATTCGCGCACTCGTAGCAGCCCGCTCTTGGGTCGGGGCTCGTCGCGGAATTTGGTTTGGATCTGATACCAGATCTGAGGCAGCGTCTTGTAGGACGTGATCTCGAGGGCGAGGGTGGTGAAGATTTCTTCGTGAGTCATGCCCAGAACGTTGTCGGCTCCTTTGCGGTCGACGAGCCTGAACATCTCTTCGCCCATGACATCCCATCGCCCGGACTTGTGCCAGATCGAAGCAGGATGCATGGCTGGTAGTAGGAACTCTTGGCCGCCGATGTTGTCCATCTCTTCGCGGATAATGGCTTCGACCTTGCGAGCGACGCGATGGCCGAGCGGCAGCAGCGAATAGTGACCCGCGTGCAGCTGGCGGATGAACCCGCCCCGCACCAACAGTTTGTGGCTTGCGGCCTCGGCGTCGGCGGGAGCGTCGCGAAGGGTGGGGACGTGGAGGTTTGACCAGCGCATGGCCCGCCACCGTACCGGAGTGGTCTCAGTGTCGGGGTGTTATTTTGTGAACAGAACGTCCCAGCTGAGCAAAGAGGTTCCACTACTGGTGCGGTATCCTCTCCGCCGTGGGGAACACAACAAAAAAGAAGAGCAAGCGGTTCTCTGAGCCTCTCGCTCGGTTGACAACGCCAATGGTTCGCGACAACGGAGAGCTGAGGCCAGCGTCTTGGGACGAGGCCCTTGATCGAGCGGTGTCGGGCTTCGCCAAGGTTCGCGACGAAGACGGTCCGGATGCCTTTGCGGTGTTCAGCTGTTCCAAGTCGACCAACGAGATGAACTACGCGGCTCAGAAGTTCACTCGAACCGCGTTGGGGTCGAACAACATCGACTCTTGTAATCGAACTTGACACGCTCCTTCGGTCGTCGGTCTGGCGGCAGTATTTGGAGCTGGCGGAGGAACGGTTTCCTACGCCGAGGTTGAAGAAGTCGATGTGGTGTTGCTCTGGGGGTCAAACGCCCGCGAAGCCCATCCCATCTATTTCCATCACCTTCTCAAGGGGCTCGACAACGGGGCCGCCATGTATGCGGTCGATCCGCGTCGTACGTCGTCGGCGAAGTTTGCTGATGTCTGGCTCGGGCTCAACGTTGGGACCGACGTGGCCATGGCCAACGCGGTAGGGCGCGAGATCATCGCCGCCGATCTCCACAACAAGGAGTTCATAGCCCACTCTTCGCGGGGGTTCGACGATTACAAGGCTGCGGTCGAGCCGTACACGCTCGAAGTTGCCGAACAGATCACCGGCGTCGCGGCATCCGCCATCCAAGAGATGGCCCACGCCTATGCCGCTGCCGACAAGGCCCAGATCTTGTGGACCCTCGGCATCACCGAGCACCACAACGGGGTCGACAACGTCAAGTCGTTGTGCAACTTGGCGCTGCTCACCGGCCATGTCGGCCGGTGGGGATCGGGATTGGTTCCGCTTCGGGGCCAAAACAACGTGCAGGGTGGTGGCGACATGGGAGCCCTGCCCAACAAGTTCCCGGGGTTTCAAACCGTCGGCGATCCAGAGGCCCAAGCCAAGTTCGAAGCCGCTTACGGCATGACGCTCAACGCCACCCCCGGTTTGCACCTGACCTTGATGCTCGAAGCAATGGGCGAAGGCAAGATCAAGGCGGCGTACGTAATTGGCGAAAACCCGGCCGACTCGGAGGCCGATGTCGACCATGCCCGAAAAGCATTGCGCGGACTCGACCACCTGGTTGTTCAAGACATATTCATGACTCGCACCGCGGAGCTTGCCGATGTGGTGCTGCCGGCGTCGGTCGGCTGGGCCGAGGCCGATGGCACGGTCACCTCTTCGGAGCGGCGGGTTCAGCGCGTACGCGCCGCGGTTAGCCCTCCTGGCGAGGCTCGCCACGACACCGAGATCATCGGCGAACTGGCTCGTCGGATGGGCGTCGACTGGGGCGACCCGACCGCCGAAGAACTCTGGGACGAGCTGCGGTCGCTGTCACCGTTGCACAACGGCATGACTTGGGATCGCCTCGAAGAGCACGGCGGCTTGCAGTGGCCGTGCCCGAGTGTTGATCATCCAGGTTCGCCGTTCCTGCATGGCTGGCTCTGGGAGGACGACTTGGGTGGTCGGGATCCGTCGCCGTTCAGCATTTGCGAGCACGAGGGTCCCAAAGAACAGCTCACCGAGCAGTTCCCGATTCGTCTAACGACGGGGCGGGCCCTCGACTCGTACAACACCGGCGTGCAAAGCGGCGGGTTCGATAACCCGATTCGTTACGGCGACGCCCTCGATATCAACCCGACCGATGCCGGCGAAGTCGGGGTAGAGGACGGCGAGCGGGTTCTTGTGAGTTCGCCTCGCGGCTCGGTCGAGATGGATATCAGGGTCCAGCCCGACCTTCCGGTTGGTCTGGCCTTCACTACCTTCCATTTCCCTGACCTTGTCGATATCAACACGATCACCAACGACGAGTGGGACCGCGACTCGGGCACTGCCGAGTTCAAAGCGGCATCGATCCGAATCGACAAACTCCCGGTAGGCACCAATGGCTGACCTTTACATTTCTGAAGACGCCGCCGACGCCGTCGAAGCCGCGGCGGTCGAAGCGGTGCTCGGTGGACGAGTGGTGGTTGTGCGGGAGTCCGAACGGTTGATTCGTTCCGGCACGGCCAGGCGTCACGGCCATCGCCATTTGTTGTTGCCGGCACTGCACGCTCTGCAAAACGCCAAGGGCTGGATCAGCCCCGGCGGCCTCAACCATGTGTGTGAGATGTTGCAAGTCCCGCCGGCGGAGGCTTACGGCGTGGCAACTTTCTACGACCTGTTCCGGGTCGACGAACCAGCCCAAACCGGTGATGTCACCCATGTTTGTGTCGATGCGGCGTGTCAGATTTCGGCCAGTGCCGACAAGCTCGACGAGTTGCGAGCGGCGGGGGTCAACGTGCACGAATCGCCGTGTCTGGGTCAGTGCGAAAAGGCCCCGGCGATGTTTGTGCAAGGCGTCGGCGGACCCGATCGTGTCGATGCCGACAACGACGAAATGGTGTTTCATCAACAGGGCGATCCGTCTTTGCGGTTGCTGAAGCGCATCGGGGTCGTCGACCCCACGTCGCTCGATTCCTACCGGGCCAACGGCGGCTTCGATGCTCTCGCGGCAGCGGTGGCGATGGGCGCCGAAGCGGTTTGCACCGCGGTGGCCGACTCGGGGCTTTCTGGTCGCGGCGGTGCGGCGTTTCCAACCGGTATCAAGTGGCGGGCTGTCGCCGCCGAACACGGTCGGCCCAAGCACGTCGTGGCCAACTGCGACGAGTCCGAACCGGGAACGTTCAAAGATCGTTTCGTGATGGAGAACGACCCGTTTGCTCTGATCGAGGCGCTCACGGTTGCGGGTTTCGCTACCGGCGCCGAAAACGGTTGGATCTATATCCGTGGCGAATACCCCTTGGCCACCGCCCGGCTCGAAAACGCCATCAGCCAGTGCCTTGAAGCCGGACTACTCGGCGACAACGCCGCTGGCTCTGATCACACGTTCAATGTCGAACTGCGCCGAGGCGCCGGGGCTTACATCTGCGGCGAAGAGACCGCGTTGTTTGCTTCTCTCGAAGGGTTTCGCGGCGAGCCTCGTAGCAAACCACCGTTCCCGACAACCCACGGCTTGTTCCAAGAGCCAACCGCCATCAACAATCCCGAGACGTTGCTCAACACGCTCGACATCATGTTGAGCGGAGCCGACGAATATCGCAGCCGTGGCACCGAGCGTTCGCCGGGCACCAAGTTGTTGTGCCTCAGCGGCCGTGTCGCCAAACCGGGCGTGTACGAAGTCGAGTTCGGCACAACTCTCGGCGAGGTTCTCGAACTCGCTGGTGGACTCACGGGTAACGGTGAGTTGGCCGGGATTCTCATGGGTGGCGCTGCTGGTTCGTTCGTTGGTTCCGAAGCGCTCGATATGGCGCTTACCCTCGAAGACACTCGTGAGCGCGGAACGACCCTCGGCTCTGGTGTGGTGATGGCGTTCACGACCGAGATCGACATGGTCGACGTGCTCGTTCGCATCTCCAAATTTTTCCGTGACGAATCGTGTGGACAGTGTGTGCCGTGCCGGATCGGCACGGTTCGCCAAAACGAGACGATGGTGCAGATTCAACGCACCGGTTCGCTCACCGCCGAGAGGCGGGCGTTGGTCGACGATATTTCCCAAGTGATGGTCGACGCGTCGATTTGTGGTCTGGGCCACACCGCGGCATCGGCTATCAATTCTGCTATTGCGCTGGGCATGATCCCGGGAGCCTCATCATGACTGCAACCTTTGACCAGGGCGTCCAAACGCCAGAGTCCGAAGTAAGAGTTTCGCTGACCATTGACGGCGAAGCCGTCGAGGTGGCCGAAGGTACTTCGATCCACAAGGCTTGCGAGTCGGCCGGCATCGACACGCCCACACTGTGCTGGGCCGAGAACCTCACTCCGGTCAACGTGTGCCGGGTATGTGTGGTTGAGGTTGAGGGCAGCCGGGCGTTGGTGCCCTCGTGCGCTCGCCCGGCCGAAGAGGGCATGGTTGTCGAAACCGATTCCGAACGGGTTCGCCACAGTCGCAAGATGGTGCTCGAGTTCTTGGGGTCGGGTGTCGATCTCGACCAGGCCGACACCCTCCATCGGTGGATGCAAGAGTACGGGTCTGAGCCCGAACGCTACGACCAGTACGAACTTCCTGCGGTTCGTATGGGCGACGCCCCGAAGATTCAGGACAACCTTTACATCCGCGATTACGACCGTTGTGTGCTGTGTTACAAGTGCGTCGAGGCCTGCGGCGACGACGCCCAACACACTTATGCCATTGCCGTGAGCGGGCGGGGTTTCGATGCTCGAATCTCGACCGAGTTCGATGTGACGTTGCCCGATTCGGCCTGCGTTTACTGCGGCAACTGCATCGGGGTGTGCCCAACTGGCGCTATCCAGTTCAAAACCGAGTTCGACATGCGTGAGGCCGACGATTGGCGACCTGACGAGCAAGACGTGACCCGAACGGTGTGTTCGTATTGTGGCGTTGGTTGCAATCTCGAGTTGCATACCCAAGACGACAAGATCGTCAAGGTCACATCGCCCGCCGATCACTCGGTCACCAACGGCATGTTGTGCATCAAGGGTCGTTTCGGCTGGCAGTACGTGCAGCCCGTCGATGCACCGGAGCGGCGCTGACCCTTAGCGCCCTCGCTGCCCCCGTGCCGCCCCGCCAGTCCGGGCCGTCGGTGTGGGCGGGGCACGAATTGCAGGGTGATGCGTCGTGGCGCTGGGTGTTGTCGACCGCCGAGGTCGACGAACTCCTGGCTGCGGCGCTCGGCGGCCCAAAGGCGCTGCCGTCGGTGGGGCCACAACTCGATGCCGTGAGGCGTCAACTGACCCATGGCCGTGGTTTTGTTTTGATCGGCGGGATGCCCGCGGCGCTTGATCCGCAAACCGCGGCGGGTGTCTTTGAGTTGGTTGGGGCCCGGCTCGGGTCTGCCCGATCGCAAAATGCCGGCGGCGATCTGCTCGGCCACGTGAGAGACACCGGCCGAGATGGGGCCGACCCGGCCGTGCGGATCTATCAGACCAACCAGCGCCAAACCTTCCACACCGACTCGGCCGATGTCGTTGGTCTTTACTGTCTGGGTGTTGCCGCCGAGGGTGGCGACTCTTTGCTTGTAAGCGGGTCGACGATCTACAACCACATGCTCGATCGCGACCCGGCGCTGGCAGCGATGTTGTTTGATCCGATCGCCACCGACCGGCGGGGCGAAACTCCGCCCGGCGAGGAGCCGTTCACTCGGATCCCAGTCTTCAACTGGCACGACGATGTTCTCACTGTCATGTATCAACGTCAGTACATCGAATCGGCCCAACGATTTGCGGACGCTCCACCGCTCACCGACGAGGCCGCGGCGGCGATGGACCTCTTCGACGAGATCGCCAATGATCCGGCGATTCATCTCCGGATGCGGCTCGAGCCCGGCGACATGCAGTTCGTTCACAACCATTCGCTCCTGCACGACCGCACCGGGTTCGTTGACGACCCCGCCCACCCAAGGCACCTTTTGCGCCTCTGGTTGTCGGTGCCCGGCGATCGTGAACTTCCGCCCATTTACGCCACCCGGTTTGGGTCAGTTGAGGTCGGCAATCGTGGCGGAATCCGAGTGGCCGAGTAACAACGCCCGGCGGGCCACGCCCACTGCTGGTCATGGCGGTGCTCGCAGGTTCCAGCCTTCGGTGGTGTGGACGAGTTGGAGTCCGTGGTCGTGTATCTGGTGGTGATGGTGTTTACAGACCAAAGCCAGGTTGGTGATGTCGGTTGCCCCGAAAGTCGGTCCTACCCAGAAGACCACGTGGTGGGCTTCGCAGCGTGATGGTTTGGCGTCGCAGATGACGCACCCTGCGTCGCGAACGATGAGGGCGCGCCATTGTGCGTCGGTTGCGAGGCGGACTTGGCGTCCGTGCCATAGCGGCATGCCTGCTTCGTTGAACAGCATCCCGTAGAGATCTGAGACGCAGCGGAGCCGTTCGAGCTCTGAGGAGGGAAGCGGCCCGCTTCCGGCGATTTCGGCGGTTCCGTCGGCTTGTTCGACAACGACCATTTGGTTGCGTACCGCTGGCGGCCCGCCGTTGCGGTCGGCTGAGTCGCTGAGTAGCTCGTGAAGTGCGTCGGCTATTCGTTGTTCGCGCGTCCGAACGTCTCGTGCCGCGTCGCGGCCGCCATCGGCATGAAACAACCGGTCAGCGGCCGATTCGACCGCCGAACGGATCTCGGCGCCAGAGACCGGGTCGAACTCGGCGTGCACGATGATCATTGCGTTGTCGCCATCAAAGATCCGACAGGTTCGCGCGCCGCGCCGCCGTTTGTGCCTCTCAGCCAGGTCGGTGTCGCCTTGATGTTGGCGTGTGAAGTTGCGCACGTCTTTGGCCATCACATCAGCAGGTCGGACCTTTGCGACGCTCAGCAGGGAGGACGCGGCGACCGCGGCGGCCGATGTTGCCTCGACCGCACGGCCCAACGCGTCGACATGCTCGGCCGCAATCGCCCCTTGGGCCAGCGCGCCGGCAACCGCCGGCAACGCTTCTAATGTCTGGGCTCGATTAGCGCGGCGGTCGGCTTCGCGCTGAGAGCACCGAGTAGCCGACCGCAATGTTGCGGCCGGACCCAACCCGTTGTCGTTCAGAGCCTTGATCGCCGTTGCTACCCGACCGTCGAGCGCGTCCAGCGCAGACCGCACGCGCGCCGCCTCTTGGGCGACATCGCACAATCCCCGCCGCCCCAAGCCGGTCAGCGTCACAGCATCAAACTCAGCCAACATGGCCTCAAACACGACAACACCCACCTTTCGCGACGTGGGGAAGTACCAATGTGAGACCAGACAATGAAACCAAACGGGCCCGGCGACCGAGAAACACACCCTACCGCCCCATCTGCCAAACAACGAACATATGTTCGTAATATCGGTAGATCGTGTCGCCCCGGGATCGTGCCGCCCCAAAATCGTGCTGCGACAAAAATTGAGACAGGCCGCTAGCGTCTGGCCGCGTGAACCTCTCGACCCGTGACGCGTGCCCCGACGACATCGAAGCAGTAGTTGCGTTGTTGCCGCGGCTCGCCGATTACAGCCTCCCGGCCCGCCGCGAGTCCGAAATGTTTTGGGGTTCCGACGCGGCGCTGGCTCGCCGTTGGTCGGCCGGCGATGCCCCGGAGTCGTTCATTCGGGTGGGTGTTGATGCCGACGATGGAGTTGTGGCGGTGGCGATTGTCACGATGAATCGTGATCATTTCAGTGGTGAGTCGAACGCTCATTTGGAGGCCATCGCGGTTGATCCGGCCGTGGACGGTCAGGGCCTTGGGCGCCGTCTTATCGCCGAAGTCGAGGCCGAGGCCAAGAGCCGGGGAGCGCTCACGATGAGCCTTCATGTGGTTGGCAACAATCATCGGGCCCGGGCGGTTTACAAAAAGTTGGGTTACGACGAAGAGATGATCCGGGCCATCCGCTTTCTGGATTGAAGTACTGCCTGCTCAGGCGGTCATGGCCCCGTCGACAACAAACTCGTGGCCGGTGCAGTACGACGATTCGTCGCTGGCCAGGAACAGGACCACCTCGGCGACTTCGCTGGCATCGGCAACCCGTCCCATCGGAATTCGCTGTTCGACCGCTTCTCGGTTGCCGCCAAAGGTGTGCAACATGTTGGTGTCGATGATCCCCGGGTGCACCGAATTGACCCTCACGTTTTCGCTGGCCAGTTCCATCGCTGCTGACTTGGTCATGCCCCGAACCGCCCATTTCGACGCCGCGTAGGCTTGGGCCATAGCGACGCCGCTCAGCCCCGCGATGGACGAAATGTTGATGATGCTTCCCGAGTTCTGAGCCCGCATGTGAGGGGCCACAGTTTGCATACCGACGAACACGCCGGTCTGGTTGATGGCGATCATGCGATCCCAATCGTCGAGTGTTGTGCTGGTAAGGGTGCCGAGCTCGAATATGCCGGCGTTGTTGACCAGAATGTCGATGCGGCCCAAGTCGTTGATCAGTTCGTCGACGACTGTTTGCCACTGGTTGGCACCGCTCACGTCGAGGTGGCGATACGACACTTGTTCGCCGAGTTCGGCCGCTGTGGTTTTGCCTTCGGCATCGAGCACGTCGGTGATCCGAACCGTGGCTCCCTCGGCCGCGAAACGCCGGGCTTCGGCCGCGCCTTGGCCGCGTGCTCCGCCGGTGATTAGTGCAACTTTGCCTTCGAGACGTCCCATCTGCAGGATGGTAGGTGGGTTGGTCTTGGGCGTGTTAGTCGCGGTGGGCTAGCCGGAATTGGTGCGGGGTGGCGTTGGTGAGTCGAGCGAAGCGTCGAGTGAAGTCGGGCTGGTCGTAGAAGCCGCAGTTGGTCGCAATCTCGGCGATCGGCGTGTCGGTCTCGGCCAGCATTTGCGCGGCCGTGTCGACCCTCACTCGCAAGATGTATTGGGTGGCGCTGATCCCGAACACCTTCTTCATACGACGGTCGAGTTGGCTGTCGCGACATCGAGCGGCGGCCGCCAAGCGGGCGATGCTGAGGGTTTCGCCGAGATGGTCGCGGACGTAGCTCACAACGTCTTGCAGCTGCTCGAGGACCACGCTCTCTGATGTAGGCGTATCGAGGTCTCGGCTGACCGACACCAGTCCCACCACTTCGGGGCTTTGTTGGTTGTTCGAGGTTGGTGACATTACCGGGAGCTTTTCGGTGAGGTACCAACCCAGTTGCCCGCTTGGTCGGCGGATCAATTCGAGTTGGTCGTGCAAGGGTCGGCCGGTCGCAAATACTTGCTGATCTTGTTCGTCGTAACGTTCGGCGAGTTCGGTCACGAAGTGGTCGCGGGACCTGGTGCCGATTACTTGCCGTTTGGAGGTTTTGCCGGTGCGACGAACAAACGCGGCGTTGACCTCGAGATAGCGCCCTTCGACGTCCTTGGCACAAAACATGACGTTGACGAGGGTCTCGAACAGGGCCACGAGTTCGTCTTGGCACCAAAACAGTTCGTCGGTCGGCCGATTGGCCGTGGGACCGCTCATCGTGTCGAGATCGTACAAGACGTCGAGGATTGTGTTCGTCAAACTGCAATGGTGAAACCCGAACGGGCGCGTGACGAATTGCTGGTTGACGAGTCGGTTGAGCTGGTCGGGCAATGGTTGACCAAAGCTGAGCAGCTCGCCACCGCAGAGCAGCTCGCGTCGATGGCGCAGCTCGAAGGGGTGGTCACTGACCCAGAGGGCGTGCGCTTTGTGATGGCTTTTGTCGACCGAGTTGTTCGCCCTGATCGGAATCGAGTCGCGGCGCGCCAGCTTGTCGACCTGGTAGCCGAACACCGCCTGCCCGGGTTTTTGTCTCGACTTGATCGGGTGTTGTTGTCGATCGGAGCGCGGCTGGCGCCGTTGTTGCCGTGGCTGGTTATGCCTCTGGCTCGACGTCGAATGCGTGGCATCGTCGGGCATCTGGTTACCCCCGCCGAACCCGATCAGCTGGCGAGCCAACTGCAATCCCAGCGCGATCGCGGCTACGCGGTGAACGTCAACCTCTTGGGCGAAGCGGTTTTGGGCGAGCGGGAGGCCCAGCGACGGTTCGAGGAGTTGCTGGATCTAATCGAGCAGCCCAATGTTGATGTGGTGTCGGTCAAGTTGTCGGCGGTGGCGTCGCAGCTCAACCGCTGGGCTCACGAAGATTGCCTCAGCCGAGTCGCCGGTCGGCTTCGTCAGTTGGTCGAGAAGGGGGCGTCGATGGAGCCGCCGGTGTTCGTCAATTTCGACATGGAGGAGTATCACGACCTCGACCTGACCCTCGACGCGTTCATGGCCGTCCTGGACGAACCGCAACTCGTCCATGCCGATGCCGGCATCGTGTTGCAGGCCTATCTACCCGATGCGTTGCCGGCGTTGCAGCGCCTCGTCGAGTGGGCCAACGACCGTCACCGGCGCGGCGGTGCGGAGATAAAGGTCCGTTTGGTCAAGGGGGCAAATCTGGCTATGGAGCACGTTGATGCCGCGCTTCATGGGTGGGTGCAGGCCCCCTACGACACCAAAGCCGAGGTCGATGCCAACTACAAGCGTTGCGTCGACTGGTTGTGCACTCCGTCGCGCATGGAGGGCGTCCGGTTGGGTTTGGCGAGTCACAACCTCTTCGACGTGGCGTGGGCCAAACTCCTGTCCGAGCAGCGCGGAGTAAGCCAGCGAGTCCAATTCGAGATGCTCCAAGGCATGGCCGCGGCCCAGGCCGCGGCGGTGGCCAGCGATATCACGCCCGGGGCGGCCCCGGAAATGTTGCTTTACACACCGGCCGTGAGAGCCGCCGATTTCGACGTTGCGATCAGCTACCTGTTTCGGCGGCTGGAGGAGAACGCCGCCGATCAGAACTTCATGCGCCACCTGTTCGACCTTGCCCCCGGCTCGGCCGATTTCGACCATCAAGCCGAGCTGTTTCGCGACGCGGTAGCTGGGCGCGGTGGCGGGCTGCTCGGATCTCGACGTACTCAGGATCGGCTCTCGCACGAACCACCGCCCTACGGCATCGGCGAGAGCTTCCGCAACGAACCGAGCACCGACCCGACGCTGCCATCGGGTCGCCGGTTCATCGACGCGGTCCAACGATTCGGTCTCGTTGCCGTGCGTGCCCCTGTCGTGACCGATCCGAATTCGGTAGACGAAATGGTGGCCCGTTCGCGGGCTTGTCGATGGTCACAGACGTCTTTGTTCGAACGTCAACGGGTGTTGCACCGAGCGGCCGAGCTGCTCGGGTCGCGGCGAGTCGAGCTGCTGGCGACCATGCAACAGGAGGCCCGCAAAACCCTCGCCGAAGCCGATGGCGAGGTTGACGAAGCGATCGACTTCGCGCGGTGGTACGGCGACCAGGCCGCCGAGCTCGACCATGCTTCATATCGGCTCGCCACGTTCTCCCCCCTCGGGGTGATGGTGGTGGTGCCGCCCTGGAATTTCCCGGTTGCCATTCCCGCCGGGGGAGTGTTCGCCAGTTTGGCCGCCGGCAACAGCGTCGTGCTGAAGCCGGCCCCCGAGACGCCGAGGTGCGCGGAAATCGTCGCCGAAGTTTCTCGAGCAGCGTTGCGCGAGTTCGGTCATGACCCCGACGCGGTGATCTTTGTCCGCACTCCCGACGACGAAACCGGCCGTCATCTTGTGACATCGGCCGACGGGGTTGTGCTGACCGGGTCGGTCGAAACGGCCCGTCTCTTTCAGGACTGGAAACCCGACATCAAACTGTTCGCCGAAACGTCCGGCAAGAACGCGATGGTGATCACTCCCAACGCCGACATCGACCAGGCAGTGGCCGACTTGGTGGCGTCAGCGTTCGGGCATTCGGGGCAGAAGTGTTCGGCCGCGAGTCTGGCGATCCTTGTTGACGGCGTGGGACGCACGGCGCGGTTTCGTCGCCAGCTAACGGATGCGGTCGAGAGCCTTTCGGTCGGTCCGACCGCCGAGCTTGCTACGACCATGGGTCCAACTATCGGTCCCCCCAACAACAGGTTGCGCCGCGCCCTGACCAATCTTGAAGAGGGCGAAGACTGGCTGGTCGTACCGGTGGGCCTCGATGACGATGCCGACTTGTGGAGCCCCGGGGTGCGAGACAACGTCTCGGTCAACAGTTGGTTCCACCAAACCGAGTGTTTCGGCCCGGTGCTTGGCCTGATTCACGTGGCCACCCTCGACGAAGCGATCCGGGTGCAAAACGCGGGGGAGTTTGGTCTCACGGGTGGCATTCACACTCTCGATCCGTTCGAGGTCGAGGCGTGGCTCGACCAGGTCGAGGTCGGCAACGCCTACGTCAATCGCACCACCACCGGGGCAATGGTTCAGCGTCAACCTTTTGGCGGATGGAAACGTTCGTCGGTTGGCCCGGGAGCGAAAGCTGGTGGCCCCAACTATGTGGCTCAACTCGGACGGTGGAGTTGTAACCATGAGCGGCCGAGTGAGCAAGACGATTACGAGATGGCGTGGAGCGCCACCTTCTCGCACGACCACGACCCCAGTGACTTGTTCTGCGAGGCCAACATTTTCCGGTACCGGCCCCGGCCGTTGGTGGCAGCCCGGTTTGGTTCGGGAGCATCGCCGCAGTCGGTCGAGCGGGTGCCGCGTGCCGCTCGGTTGTGCGGCACCGCGCTGCTCGAAAGCGACGCGGCGACCGAGACTCAAGACCAGTTCGCGGCCCGGCTATTGGAGCACGACGTCGAGGTGATCCGGTTGGTCGGCGAGGCCGCCGGACCCGTTCTTGTCCAAGCCGCGAACACCCGCGGTATTCATATTGCTGACAGCGAGGTAACCGGCGCGGGACGCGTCGAACTGCTCCACTATTTGCGGGAACAGTCGTTGAGCGTCACGACTCACCGGTTCGGGAATCTGACCAATTCGTTGGGCGAGATCGTGAGCCATTCGGTCCGTGGTTGACTCATGCGTTCTGCAACGGTGCGTGGAGAGACAACTGGCGATATTAAACACCCATCTAGCGGTGCTTAATGCCCTAAAAGGCGCCTTAACCGCCCGTCTATGGTATATTAGATTTCATGGCTTGGCTGTTCCTGACCGACGAAGTCATCATTGCAGAGCTCCGAGAGCGGTGCCGACGAGAACGTCTCGCACAGAACATGACCCAAAACGACCTCGCCGAACGGGCCGGACTCGGGATCAACACCATCCGACGTTACGAAGGCGACGACAACTACTCCCCGTCACTCGAGACCTTCATCCGGATCATCCGGGTACTTGGCGCACTCGACGTTTTGGAACAGGTCCTGCCCGAACGCTCCTTGGACCCTCTGAACCCCGACGCTTCCAAGCGACTACGGGCCAGCCCGGCCACAGCCAAGCCCACTGCCGGCGGATGGACATGGGGTGAGCAGCAGTGACCATCCGCAACGTAAAGGTGTGGCTGTGGGGGCGCCACATTGCATCCCTCGCCGCTGACAGCAACGGGCGAGTGTCGTTTCGTTACGTCGACGAGTTCATTCCGTCGGAGGTTCAGGTCTCGCCCCTCCTGATGCCGCTGAGCAACCGAACAATCGACGGGTTCGAGCGCCGCAACGAAGACACCTTCAAAGGGCTCCCGCCACTCGTTATCGATTCCCTTCCCGACAAGTTCGGCGAGGCAGTCATCCGCCAGTGGATGGCCCGCCAAGGGCGAGGCGACCAACTCACTCCACTGGAACGACTCTGCTACACCGGCAGTCGTGGCATGGGTGCGTTGGAGTTCACACCAGCGACCGAACGCCCCGACGTTCCCGGCGAGGCCCTGGACGTAGCTCAACTCGTCGAACTCGCGTCGGAAGCGCTGCGAGCCAAGGCTGGCCTGTCCACCGGCCTCGAAGACAGCGAAGACTTCGCCCAGATCCTCTCGGTCGGCACATCTGCCGGCGGAGCCCGGGCCAAGGCCGTGATCGCTTACCAGCCCGACACCGGCGAGGTCCGGTCAGGGCACGAACCCAACCTGCCCGCCGGTTTCGAGCATTGGATGCTCAAGTTCGACGGGGTCGACGAGAATCGAGACAAGGAACTCGCTGATCCTCTCGGATTTGGACGCATCGAGTTCGCTTACTCGGCTATGGCGAAAGCGGCCGGCATCGAGATGACCGAGTGCCGGCTCCTGGAGGAAGGCCCACGAGCGCACTTCTTGACGAAGCGGTTCGACCGGATCGGTGCCAATGGAAAACTTCACTATGCGTCGCTGTGCGCGATCGCCGGGTACGACTTCAACGTGCCCCAAGGCACGGCCTACGAGCAGGCGTTCCTCACCATGCGAGGGCTACAACTCGGGTTCAACGAGATCGTTGAACAGGTACGCCGGTGCATCTTCAACATCGTCGCCCGGAACCAAGACGACCACACGAAAAACATCGGCTACCAGATGGGCCAAGATGGCCGGTGGAGTCTTTCGCCGGCGTTCGACATCACCTTCTCGTACAACCCGTCCGGAGCGTGGACGTCGAAACATCAGATGACGCTCGCCGGGAAGGCAGACAACTGGAAGCGGGCCGAGATCGTCGAGGCACTAGCGAAGTCTTCAGGCATGGAGTCCAGGGACGTGTCGGAGATGATGGACCACATCGTCGCCGTCGTTGGGGAGTGGGAGCGGTTCGCTGAAGACGCCGGCGTCGAACCAGACGAAGCGCTTGTGCGGCAGAAACATTTCCGTCTATTTGGCTGACGCACGCGGAACCGCGCCTCAGGCCTGCGATCCACGTTGCACCCCTCATGGACGAGGCGCGGGAACGTCCTTAAGCGTCGCCGCGTGCCGATTTGGAAATGGTGCCAATTTGTTGGGCGAGATCGTGGGCCAGTCGGGTGGGGGATTGGCCGGGGTCGAGCTCGAGGTGGTGCGCTGCTTGTTGAATACGCGATTGGAACGCCATCTCGACCCGGTTGGTGACTTCGTAGCGGAGCCGAGAGATGCGCCGAGCGGCTAGTTGTCCGGTGCTGACGAGATGGTGGTGGTGAGCAAGGACCGCGTCCCATAGTTGATGCACGCCGGTGCCGTCGGTGGCGGTGGTCATGAGGATTGGGGGGCGGTAGCCCGCGGCGTCTTCTTGTCCGCTCACGTGGCTGAGGTCGAGCATCAGTTCGAGGTCGCGGCGGGTGTCGGTAGCGCCGGGGCGGTCGGCTTTGTTGATCACGAACACGTCGGCGACTTCGAGCAGCCCGGCTTTGTTGGCTTGTACCGCGTCACCCCAACCGGGGTTTACTACCACCACAGTGGTGTCGGCCGCGCCCACGACGTCAACCTCGACCTGACCTACCCCGACCGTTTCGATCAGCACCGGATCGAAGCCCATGGCGTCGAACACTCGAACGCAGCCCGGGACCGACAGCGCCAACCCGCCGGCGTGGCCGCGGGTCGCGACGGAACGTATGAATACGTCTTCGCCGGCCATGCCGTCCATTCGAACCCGGTCGCCCAAAATCGCTCCGCCGGTGAGCGGTGATGACGGATCGACCGCTAACACTGCGGGCCGCCGGCCCAGCTGAGGGAGTAGCCGAGTGAGCTGCCCGGTGAGGGTCGACTTGCCGGCGCCGGGCGCGCCAGTGATGCCCACTATGTGCGCACCTGTGGTGTGGGAGTGGGTGGCGTCGGTTACCTGGTCGGCCTCGCTCGCGCCTCGTTCGACCATGGTGATAAGGCGCCCGATGGCTCGTCGGTTTCCGCCCCGCGCCGCTGCTACCAGTTCGTCGAAGTCGAGGTTGCCGATGCTCACGGGTTGATGGCGGCCCGCACCGCGGCGACAACATCTTCGGCCGGTGCGCCCGGGCCGAGGATGGCCGCCACACCGGCGGCTTCGAGCGCGGCGATGTCGGCGTCAGGCACAATGCCGCCCACGATGAGCGGGATATCGAGATCAGCGGCGTGAAGGGCAGTCATCATGGCTGGTGCAAGAGTGAGATGACCGGCGTTGTGCATGGACAAGCCAATGGCGTCGGCGTCTTCTTGTTCGGCGGCGTCGACGATCGAGTCGGTCGTTTGGCGCAGGCCGAGATAGATGACTTCCATGCCGGCGTCACGCAAGATGCGGGCCACGACTTTGATGCCTCGGTCGTGCCCGTCGAGGCCGAGTTTGGCCAGCACGATTCGGATTTTGGGAGCCGCGGCTGCATCGGTGGTCATCAGACAATGGCCTGTTCTACGTAGGTGCCAAAGACTTGTTCCATCGCCATCGCAATTTCTTCCTCGGTGGCGTAGGCCTTCACCGCGTCGATGATCGAAGGCATGAGGTTGACGGTGGAGTCTTCGGCGTCGGCGGTGACTTGGGCCAGTGCGGCAGACACCGCGATCGAGTCACGATCGTGTTTGACTGCTTCGAGGCGTTTGCGCTGGTAGTCCTCGGTGCTGGGGTCGACCCGCAACAAGTTGGGATCGTCGTCTTCGGCGCCTTCGACAAACTCGTTGACTCCGACCACGACGCGGCTACCGGCGTTGACTCCGCGTTCGTAGCGGTAGGCCGAATCGGCGATTTCGCCCACGAAGTATCCGTTTTCGATCCCGGCGTAGCAGCCTTCGAGAATCGAGCCGTTGCCAAGTTCGTCGAGGTGGGCAAACACTGCTTCGGCTTGGCGTTGCATTTCGTCGGTCATCCACTCGACGTACGGTGCGCCGCCCAACGGGTCGGCCACGTTGGCGACTCCGGTTTCGTGAGCCACGATCTGTTGGGTTCGTAGCGCTATTCGGGCCGCTTTTTCGGTGGGGAGGGCGAGGGCTTCGTCGTAGCTGTCGGTGTGCAAGCTTTGGGTGCCGCCCACGGCCGCGGCCAACGCCTGGATGGCTACTCGGGCGATGTTGTTCTCGGGTTGTTGAGCGGTCAGCGAAACCCCAGCGGTTTGGGTGTGGAATCGACACATCATGGCTTTGGGGTCGGTGGCGCCGTAGCGCTCTTTCATCCAGCGGGCCCAAATGCGGCGTGCGGCGCGGAACTTGCCGATCTCTTCGAAAAAGTCGGAATGCGAGTTGAAGAAGAAGCTGAGGCGACGGCCGAACTCGTTGATGTCTTGGCCTTCGGCGAGGGCTGCTTCGACGTAGGCGAACCCGTTGGCCAGCGTGAAGGCCAGTTCCTGAGCGGCAGTCGAACCGGCCTCGCGAATGTGGTATCCCGATATCGATATCGGATGCCACTTGGGCATTTCGGCGGTCGTGAATTTGACCATGTCGGTGACGATCCGCATGGAGGGCCGAGGCGGATAAATGTATTCCTTTTGGGCCTGGTATTCCTTCAAAATGTCGTTCTGGATCGTGCCGGCGAGGGCCGATCGAGCCACGCCGTTCTTTTCGGCCACCGCCACGTACATGGCCAGAATCGAGGCGGCCGGACCGTTGATGGTCATCGATGTCGAAACCTGACCCAGATCAATGTCGGCGAACAGATCCTCCATGTCGGCCAACGTGTCGACGGCAACGCCGGCGCGGCCAACCTCGCCGAGCGCCCATGGGCTGTCGGAGTCTCGGCCCATCAGGGTTGGCATGTCGAACGCGGTGGATAGCCCGGTTCCGCCGTTGCGCAGAATCTCTTTGAACCTGGCGTTGGTGTCTTCGGCGGTGCCGAACCCGGCAAACATGCGCATGGTCCAAAGCCGCGATCGGTAACCGGACGTGTGAAGGCCCCGCGTGTAGGGGTACTGACCCGGCAGCGGTCCGTCGCCGTATACCGGTTCGACCGGCACGCCTGACATCGTCGTGAATTCTGAAGTCATCCGGATCCAATTTAGTTTGACGTCCAAGTATTTGATCTAGAGTACTGCAGATGGTCCTCGATTTCGACCCGATCGCCGAAGCAGCGAACAACTGGACCCGCGTCGGGTGGCCCGCGGTCGACGCCATGATCGCCGCAACGTCGATCACCAGAGCCCACCAGATCCTCACCGGCCGCATCGATGCGGCACTCGCCCCGCTGGGGTTGAACTTCAGCCGCTTCGAAGTGCTGGCCTTGTTGTCGTTCACTCGCGCCGGCGAACTGCCGCTCGGCAAGATCGGAACCCGATTGCAAGTCCATCCGGCCAGCGTCACCAACACCATCGACCGCCTCGCCGTCGACCAACTTGTTGTGCGTCGACCTCACCCGACCGACGGCCGCACCACCCTCGCCGTGCTCACGACCCGCGGCCGCCAACTCGCGGCCCAAGCCGCGGCCGCCCTCGGCGAGATCGAGTTCGGCGTAACCGGGCTCACCGCCGACGGCCGAGTCGCCATCGACCAGTCGATCGAAGCCCTACGCCGCGCCACCGGCGACTTTACGTAGCTGCCACCGACCGGTCAGTTCCCGATGGGCAGGCACGCGCCGCTCGCTGGGGTACTTGTCTTGAGGCACAGGTAGGTTCAGGTTAGGAGGCCTGTGATGCTCGATTTTGACCTTTCTGATGAGCTGCTCGAACTTCAGGAACGGGCACGCGTGGTGGCCGCCGAAGGGGTCGCGGCCCACGGTTCATATACCGATAGTTGGATCAACGGGTACTCCAAAGAGTTCAGCCAGCGCCTGGCCGAAGAAGGCTGGATCGGGATGACTTGGCCGACCGAGCACGGTGGGGGCGGGCAATCCAACCTGGCTCGCATCATCATGGGCGAGCAGATGATTTCGGTTGGTGCGCCCATCGCGGCCAGTTGGTTTGCCGATCGCCAGATGGGGCCGTCGCTGATCACTCACGGCACCGACGATCAACGAGCCGAGTTTCTGCCCGGAATGCTGTCGGGCGAGAGCACTTGGTGCATCGGCATGTCCGAACCCGACTCGGGATCCGACCTGGCCAGCCTCAAAACGTCGGCGGTGCGCGACGGCAACGAATTCGTGATCAACGGCCAAAAGATCTGGACCAGTTTCGCGGCGCTCGCCGACTACGTGTACCTGATCTGTCGAACATCTACCGAAGGCCCGCCTCACAAAGGGGTGAGCGAAGTGATCGTGCCGATGGATCTGCCCGGCATCGAAGTTCGCCCCATCAAAGACATGACCACCAACCAGCACTTCTGCGAAGTGTTCTTCACCGACGTGCGGGTACCGGCCGAAAACCTGGTCGGCATCGAAGGCAACGCCTTCAAACAAACAATGGCCCAACTCGAACACGAACGGGGCGGCATCGACCGGTTGGTGTCCAACCGGCCGCTCTTCGACCAAGCCGTCGCCGCGGCCGACACCAGCGATGCGTTGGTACGTCAAGAGATTGCCCGGCTCGAAACCAGCTACCGGATCGGTCGCATCCTCGTGTACCGAGAAGCGCTCAAGCAGGCCCCGGCCGGCTTCAGCGCCGCCACCAAATGTTTCTGCACCGAACACGAAATAGCGGTAGCCAACTTTGCGGCGTCGGTGCTTGGGATGACAGCCGTCGCCGACGCCCAGCTGACCAAAGCCATCGCCTACGCCCCCGCTTACACAATCATGGGCGGCACGTCCGACATCATGCGCAACATTTTGGGCGAACGAGTCCTCGGATTGCCGCGAGAACCACGGGTCTAGTTGCCGCCATCATCACTAGCTCACATTTAGCGCCGATGATGATGAAGATGCCTGAATCCGACCATGCCTGAATCCGACCATGCCTGAATCCGGCGTTTCGCTCCACCGCCGGCTACGGCTCGAACTGCTTCTTCCCGCGCTTGTGATGTTGGCGGTCGGCGTGGGAGCTTTTGCGACCCGCGACCTTTGGGGCCTCTACTTCGAATCCGGCGACGTCGCGTACCGCGCACCAATAGCCGGCGAGCTAGCGGTCGACACGCCCGATCAGATTGTGTACCGGATCGACCCGAGTCGATCGTCGGCCTACTACCAGGTGCAAGAACACCTAGCCGGTATCGACCGAACCGCCACCGGAAGTACCGAGGCGATCGCCGGCGACATCAGGGTCGATTCGGCCGACCCAACTAGAAGCGTCGTCGGTGAGATCGTCATCAACGTCGAACTTTTTACCTCTGACAACTCGCTGCGAGACAAACGGATCCGTCACGACTTCCTCGAATCGAGCGACTTCCCGTTTGTCACTTTTGCGCCCACGGACGTCGTTGGTCTCCCGGCATCGTTTGTCGAGGGTCAGATCTTTGAGATCACAATCACCGGAGACCTCACCGTCAAAGCCACCACCGCGGCCGCGACCTTTAGCGGCACCGTCTCGGTCGAGTCCGGCGAACTCGTCGCCCACATGGAGTCGGTCGTCAAAAGCTCGACCTTTGACGTGGGGCCGATCACCATCTCGGGGTTGGTGAGCACCAGCGACGACGTCACCCTCGCGATTGACTTTGTTGCGCCAGATGTTGCCGGCTCCGACCTGGCGCCGGGAGCGTTGACCGATAGCGCTACCGCGTTGGATCAGGCTGTCGTCTATGACCCCGACGCTCCCGGGGACTTCGCCCGAAGCGTCATGGGGGTCCTCGCCGAGAACTGCGCCCGGTGTCACAACGAGGGCGGTGTGGGGGCGAGCACATGGGCGCTCGATACCGCAGGCGATGCCGCCGAGGTGGCCGACGGGCTCGTGCTTGTGACCTCCAGCGCCTACATGCCGCCGTGGCCAGCAACAGACCAGGGTCTGGTGTTTCACGACTCGTGGCGCCTTTCAGCCGACGAACTCGAGGCGATTGACACGTGGGCCACTGCGGGTGGCCTGATCGATGTTCCGGCCGACACGCCGATCGATGCTCCGGCCGTCGACATGAACACCATCGAGCACGACGTGACCATTCGAGCCGCCGCTCCCTACGCCGGCACCGCCGAGCACGCCGACGACTACCGCTGTCAAATCTTTGACATACCTCACGATCAAACCGCATGGGTGATCGGCATGGAGTTCATGCCGGAACAGACCGCAGTCGTGCATCACGCGGTGGTGTACCGCGCTCCGGCCTCGTTGCGCGGCGCAGCCGACGCGGTTGATGACGCCGAGTCGGGTCCGGGCTGGACGTGTTACGGACTCACCGAGATCTCGAATGGCGACGCCCACCCGGACCAGTTGATGGCTTGGACCCCCGGCCAACAACCCCAAGAATTCTCGCCCGGCACCGGGCTCGCGTTCGAGCCCGGTGACTTTGTGATCGCCCAAGTCCACTACCACTACGACCACGAATTTCCCCTCGACGCCTCGACCATGGCTTTCGACCTCGCCAGCCCCGCCCAACTCGACGCCGCGGGCGGTTCGCTGGCCCCGATCGAGAACCGGGTGCTTATCGCCCCGGCCGAGATCCCATGCCTGCCAACCGAGTCCGGCCCGATGTGTGAGCGAGACAACGTGCTGAAGCGTTTGCAAGACGAGTTCGGAGATGGTTCTGGCCCCGACTCGATCCTGCGGAGCTGCGGGAAACGGCTCGAAGACGTGGCCGTTCTTGTTGATGGTGTGGCTCGCAGTTCGTGCGACTTCCCGATTGAGGGGTCCGCCGATTTGCTAACGGTGTTCGGTCATATGCACGAGTTCGGCGAAACGTTTCGCATGACCCTCAACCCGGGGCGCGCCGACCAACAGGTGTTGCTGGATATCCCGAACTGGAGCTTCGAATGGCAGTTCGACTACCGGTTCGAACAGCCTGTGCGGCTGAGCCGAGGCGACACGGTGCGCATCGAATGCAGTTGGAACCGAGCGCGGGTCGAGCAGCCCGAACCGGCCTACGTCACGTGGTCCGACGGCACCCAAGACGAAATGTGTTACTCGACGGTGACATACACGATTCCTTGATGACTGATCTCTTCGTCGAGGTTGGAGGCGAACGTATGTTCGTGTAAGGTGAGGTCATGTTTGGGGCGGAACACCGACGCTTGAGCGAGTTGTCACCAGCCGATCTGTCGCGGCCCGAACTCACGTCGTTGGTCGCCGAATTGCATGCCCTCGAAAGCCATGTCATCGAACGTCGTCTGGCTTGTTTGGCGGCGATTGGGTCGCTGGCCGATTCTGGTCCCGACGCAGCGACCGTGGTCCGCAACGTCACAAGGCGTTCGGCTCGCGAAGCCAAGAAGACTGCGGCCGCGGCCGAAGCCTTGGCGGTTCTGCCGGCGATCGCCAGGGCGCAATCGCGCGGCCAGATCTCGATCGAACACGTGGATCCAGTGGCCGATGTCGCCACCCGGGTATCGCCGCAGGCGGCCGACGCATTGGTGGGGGATGCCGCCGCCATGCCCGCCGACCTCTTTGCCAAAACGGCCCGACAGTGGGCGGCCCGTCACGAAGCTCGAGAAGCGATCGAGACCCGTCACCAGCGCCAGCGCCGCGATCGCGAGGCCCAATGGTGGACCGGCACCGACGGCATGACCCATCTGCATGCGGTTCTCGACCCCATGACCGGTCGCGAAGTTGTTGCCGGCCTAGAACAGCGCGTCGATCAGATGTGGCGCAACGACGGCGGCCGCGACGGAACCCCCAACGATGTGCGCACCCCGGCTCAACGACGAGCCGACGCTCTAGCCGAGCGGCTGTCGTCGGAGCGGCCAGCAGCAGTCGGCTCAGACGTGGTGCGCCATGCCAAACCGCACCCAAAGCACATGGTGATCCTGCACCACCATCTAAAAGACGGAACCACTCAGCTAAACGACGGCACGCCGGTACCCGATTCGGTGCTGGCCGAAGTTGGAGTCAATGCCGAAGTCGTGGGGATTGTGTTCGGGGCCAACCATCAGCCTCTATATCTGGGGCGTTCGGTCCGACTCGCCAACCGCGCTCAATGGATTGCTCTGATCGGGCGCGACAAAGGGTGCGGCCGATGTGGCGCCGAGCCGTCACGGTGTGATGCTCACCACCTGCAACCGCATAGCAGCGGTGGACCAACCAACGCCGACAATCTCGAGCTCGATTGCCGAAGCGACCACGCCCTCATCCACCAAAACCACATACCGCCGCGGTCAACGTCGGCGCCGCCCGGCCTACGAAAACCTCGGGCCGCTTAGGGCGGTTCAGTAGCTGCGGGGAAGGCCCATTACTTTCTGGGCGATGTAGTTGAGCGTCATTTCTTGACTCACCGGAGCGATGCGTTGCAGGCGAGCCTCGCGCCAGTAACGCTCGACGTGATATTCGGTCGCATAACCCAGTCCACCATGAGTTTGCATGGCTTGATCGGCGGCAAAATACGACGCTTCGGCGGCCAGATACTTAGCGGTATTCGCCAACTCGCCGCACTCCAAATCGTTGTCGTAACGCCACGCCGCGTTCATCATCACCGTCTTGGCGGCGGTGAGTTCCATGTGGGCCTTGGCAAGAGGATGCGAGATCGCCTGATTGGCGCCGATCAGGCGGCCAAACACCTCTCGTTCGTTGGCGTAGCCGACCGCTCGGCGTAGTGCCGCCTCACCAATCCCGCAGGCCATCGAGGCCAACAAGATCCGCTCCGGGTTGAGGCCATGAAGCAGATGGCGAAACCCGTGCCCTCGTTCTCCTACAAGTCGCCAGGCCTCAACCGGCAAATCGTCGTAAGCAACCTCGCACGACGCCACCGCGTTGCGACCCACTTTGGGAATCGGCGCAATCTCGCAATGATCAGGGTCGAGATCGACCAAGAACAAACTGAGACCGCCAAAACCGTCACCGGGGGAGCCGTCGGTTCGGGCCAGCAGCAAACAAACTTCCGATTCGAGCGCTTTGCTGGTCCAGATCTTGCGGCCGTTGATGATCCAGCCACCCATGCCATCTTCGGACGCTCGAGTAGTGATGCGACTGGTGTCGGCGCCGGCGTCGGGCTCGGTAACACCAAACGCCACATGCAAATCTCCCGAAGCAGCTCGGGGAAGAAAAGTTTCCTTGAGTTGTTCGTTGCCGAACTTCACCACCGGGTTGAGGCCAAACATGGTCAGGTGCAGAGCTGTCGATCCGTTCATGGCCGCACCCGACGCCGCCACCCGGTTGAGAACCAGAGCGGCCTCGGCTATGCCTTGGCCGCCGCCGCCGTATTGCTCGGGGATAGCAATACCGACCCAGCCCCCGGCCGCCATCGAGTTGTAGAAATCCCACGGAAACTCGTGGCGCTGATCGCGTTCTGACCAGTACCCGTCGTCGTACTGCGAACAAACCGCGTCGACCCCGTCGATAATCAGCTCGTGATCGGGGAAGTCCTCGTTGTTGAAGTCCTGGTTGGGGCCCGTGCTGAGATCCACTTGGCGAGCCTATTCGCGAATGAGGGACCGAGACCGAACGAGGCGTAGGGTCGCGCAATGTCAGAGCTGCCGCCAGTAGGTCGACGAGGATGGCAGGCCATCACCATCGCGTCGGTCGCCGTGTTCATGGTGAGCGTCGAGATCACCATCATCTCTTTGGCCTTCCCCGAGATTCGGGCCCGGTTTCCCGAAACATCCGAATCGACGCTGTCGTGGGTGATCACGGCCTACAACATCGGGGTGGCGTCGTTGCTATTGATCGGAGGCTGGCTCGCCGACCGATACGGGCGACGTCGAGCTTTCACCGTGGGGCTGGCCATATTCGCATTCGGTTCGCTACTGGCCGGGACCGCCCAGTCCTCGCAGTGGCTCATCGCGGCGCGGGTTGTGCAATCGGTTGGCGGAGCGTTGCAGTATCCGGCCGGTTTGGCGTTGCTGTTGGCCGCCGTGCCGCCCCTCCGCCATCAGTTGGCTATAGGGATCTGGGGTGCCACCGGCGCACTCGCCGCGGCCACCGGACCGACGCTTGGTGGACTACTGGTCGAAGGTTTCGGGTGGCGGGCGGTGTTCTTGATAAACGTCCCGATAGCGATCGGCGGTGTGTTGTTGGCCCGACACTGGCTCGAGCGCAGCGTGGCCGAAGACGTGGTGACCGGCGTGGACATCATCAGCGTTCCGTTGGCCAGCATCGGAGTCGGCGCGATGATCCTTGGGATTGTGCAGGGCGAGCATTGGGGTTGGCTTGCCGGCAAGACCGTCGGAACTTTCGTGACCGGTGTGGTACTAGTGGCGATTTTTGTGGTGCGGTCGAGAACCCATCCGGCTCCGTTGTTTGATCTCGAGCTGTTGAGGCTGAGGTCTTTCTCGGTAGCAAACCTTGCCACCCTGTTTTTTGCAGTGGCGTTCTTCTCGTGGCTGGTGACATTGCCCAGCTTGATCCAAAACGTGTGGGGATGGTCGGTGCTCAAGACCGGGTTCGCCATTGCTCCCGGACCTTTCTTGGCCTTTTTGATTGCGCCAGTGGTTGGCCGCATCGCCGACCAGAAAGGCAACCGGCCGATGCTGATCATCAGCGGTGTTGCCGGCACGGTCGCCTTGTTGTTGCTGCGAGCCAACTTCGGCGCCGAACCGAGCTACGTCACCGACATCTTGTTGCCCGGGTTCTTTATGGGTATCGCTGCCGGAACCGGGTTCAGCCAATTGGTGGGCGGCGCGATGCGAGACGTGCCGCCCCATCGCTATGCCATGGCCGGAGCGGGACGAACCACACTGTTTCAACTGTCGGTGGCGGTTGGCATCGCGGTCGGAATAGCGGTCGTTGGTCGACCCGAATCCGCGGCCGCGGCGCTCGATTCTTACGGACAGCTTTGGTTGGTGGGCGCAACCTGCTTTGCGCTCATGGCATGCTCTATCGCAGTCTTGTATCCCCGTCTCGATAAGTAACACCGCAAATCAATGAAGGACGATCAGTGAAGGACAATCGATGAGATACGCCGCCCCCACCTCGGTGGCCGAGGCCCGAGATCTTCTGACAGCCAACCCGGGTTCTCGGGTGTTTGCCGGAGCGACCGACCTCATACCCCAAATACGTAGCGGACGTCCTGAACCGTCGGTGATGATCGACCTCAAACGCATCGATCAACTGGTCGGTGTTGGTCACCAAGACGGCGGCTGGGTGGTGGGCGCCGCGACCCCCACCTCGGCCCTGACCCACAACCGCGACTTCAAGGCAATGTTTCCTGGGTTGTGCGAGGCCAGCGGCCTGATTGGTTCGGATCAGATTCAGAATCGATCGAGTTGGGGCGGCAACCTCTGCAACGCGTCGCCGGCCGCCGATTCGGTGCCGGCGCTCATCGTCAACGATGCCAAAGCAGTTGTGGCCGGCGCTGACGGAACCCGTACGGTCGACGTCGCCGATGTCGCCACCGGCCCCGGCCAAACTTCGCTTGACGATGGCGAGTTCATCGTCGAGTTCACCGTCGCCGACGCCCCCGCCCACACCGGCGATGCCTACCTGCGCATGATTCCTCGCACCGAAATGGATATTGCGGTCGTTGGTGCTGCAGTTCGCCTCACGCTTGACGGCGACACGGTCAGTGCTGCTTCGGTGGTGTTGGGCGCGGTAGCCCCAACCGCGGTGCGGGTGTCAGACGCCGAGCAAGCGCTGGTGGGATCAACTCTCGATAACGACACCCTCGCGGCCGTTGCTCAAGCCTGTTCGGCGGTCTGTAACCCGGTAAACGACAAACGCGGCACCATCGAATATCGCAAACAAGTGGCGGGGGTGCTGGCCAAACGGGCGGCGCTCAAAGCCGCCGAACGAGCCCGGAACGGAGCTGTCTGATGTCACGAACTCATGTCAACTGCACGGTCAACGGTGACGCCGTCGACTTCCTCGCCGCCGACTCGACCTCGCTTCTCGATGCTTTACGCGACGAGTTGGGGCTCACCGGCGCCAAGGAAGGCTGTGGCACCGGCGACTGCGGAGCCTGTTCGATTCTGGTCGATGGCAAGCTCAACTGTTCGTGCCTGATGTTGGCCCCCGAGGCCGAAGGCACATCGATCACTACCGTCGAAGGCATCGCCCAAGGCGATCATCTGCACCCGTTGCAGCAGACCTTCCTGGAAGGCGCCGCTCTGCAATGCGGGGTGTGCACTCCCGGCTTCTTGGTAGCGGCCAAGGCGCTGCTCGACGAGAACCCCGAACCGACCGAAACCGAAATTCGCTACGCCCTGGCCGGCAACCTGTGTCGCTGCACCGGCTACGACAAGATCATTCGTTCCGTCCAGGAAGCCGCAGTGCAACTGAAAGGAGCGGCCACGTGACCGCCACCGAGAACCGCCCGACCTACAAATACGTGGGCACCCGACCGGTGCGCCACGACGGCTACGACAAGGTCACCGGCAAAGCTCGTTTCGCCGCCGATCTAATGCTGCCCGGTCAGTTGACCGGCGCCATGGTGCGCTCGCCTCACGGCCACGCCAAGATTTTGTCGATCGATGCCTCCGCCGCGCTGGCTATGCCCGGGGTGAAGGCCGTCGTGACCGGCGAGGACTTCCCGACGCTCGATCCGACTGACCCGAACCACGACGTGTCGGTCAACGTGATGGCTCGAGGCGAGGTCTACTACCACGGTCACGTTGTGGCCGCCGTTGCTGCGACCACCAAAGCCGAAGCTCAAGCCGCGGCTGCCGCGATCCAAGTCGAGTACGAGCTGTTGCCTGTCGTCTTGTCGATCGACGAAGCCATGGCCGACGACGCCCCGATCGTCAACTCGACCAACTTCACCCGGTTCGTCGAAAGCACCGGCGAGTCCAATTTGGGCACCGTTAACAAGTTCGACCGTGGCGATGTCGATGCCGCGATGTCTGATGCCGACATTGTGATCGAACGTGAGTTCAACACCGTCGAGGTTCACCAGGGTTATATCGAACCGCATGCCTGCACCGCCGATACGGGCGCCGACGGCAAAACCACGGTGTGGTGTTCGTCGCAGGGGCACTTTGCGGTGCGGTCGCTAACCGCCGCAGTGCTCGGCTGGGAAAACGCTCGAGTCAAGGTGACGCCGGCCGAGATCGGCGGCGGGTTCGGTGGCAAAACCACCATTTATCTCGAACCGGTCGCCGCTCGCTTGTCCGAAAAGACCGGTCGGCCGGTCAAGTTCGCGATGAGCCGCGAAGAAGTGCTGCGGGCGACCGGCCCGGCTCCTGGTTCGAAGATCAAGCTCAAAGTGGGCGCCAACAACGACGGCGAGCTGGTCGCTCTCGACTGCTGGATGGCCTACGCCACAGGCGGGTTCATGTCGTTCGCGGCGATGACCGGCGCAATGTCGATTGCTTCGTACAAGCTGCCAAACCTCAAGATCGACGCGTACGGCGTTCTCACCAACATGCCCAAGTCGGCCGCTTACCGGGCGCCCTCGGCCCCCCAAGCGGCGTTTGCAGTAGAGGCCGTGATCGACGAAATCGCCGAACGACTCGGCCGCGACCCGCTCGATCTTCGTTTGCAGAATGCGGCCGTCGAAGGTGACCTCACCGCGATGGGGATGCCTCACCCCAAGATCGGGTTTGTCGAAACGCTCGAAGCAATCAAGAACTCCGAGCATTACAACTCTGCGGTTCCCGACGGTGCGGGTCGCGGCGTAGCGACCGGCTTTTGGTTCAACATCGGCGAACAGTCGAGTGCCACGGTCAACCTCAACGAAGACGGCACGGCCACGGTCATAACCGGCAGCCCCGATATCGGTGGAAGCCGGGCGTCGATGGCGCTTATGGCCGCCGAAGAGTTGGGCATCGACGTGTACTCGATCACGCCCATCGTGGCCGACACCGAATCGGTGGGGTTTACCGACGTAACCGAAGGCAGCCGGGCCACGTTCGCGACCGGCATGGCGGTAGTGAACGCCTGCCGCGACCTCATCACCGATCTGTGCGGTCGGGCGGCCAAGGTCATGGGAGTCGAGGCCGAGGCGGTTCAGTGGGTCGATGGCGCCGCGGTTAGCGATGGCCACGATCCGTTGCCGCTCGCGGCGCTGACCAAGCAAGCCAAACGAACCGGCGGACCCCTCACCGCAACGGCTTCGCTCAACGCTGCCGGCGCTGGTCCGTCGTTTGCGTGTCACCTGGCCGATGTGATGGTCGACGAAGAAACCGGACAAACAACGGTTCTTCGCTACACCGCGGCTCAGGACGCCGGCACGGCGATTCATCCGAGCTACGTCGAAGGGCAGATGCAGGGCGGGTCGGTGCAGGGCATCGGTTGGGCGCTCAACGAGGAATACATCTTTGACGACGACGGGGCGATGGAGAACGCCAGCTTCCTCGATTACCGGCTGCCGGTAGCGAGCGATCTACCAATGATCGAAACGATTATTGTCGAGGTCCCGAACCCTGCTCACCCTTATGGTGTGCGCGGGGTTGGCGAGACTGGCATCGTGCCGCCGCTGGCCACCATCGCCAACGCGATTGCTTCGGCCACCGGTGTGAGGATGACGTCGTTGCCGATGTCGCCACCGAAGCTGTTGGCCGCGCTCAACGAGCGCTGATCGTATGGCCCGAGTCCACCTGATGGCTGATCATCGTCGGTTCACCGGCGGTGATCAGGTCATCGAGGTGGACGGAGCGACGGTTGCGGCGATCGTCGCGGCGCTAGATGAGCGATACCCCGGCTTGGGTGAGGCCCTCAACACCGCATCGTCAGTTGGTTTGCACGGCGAGATTCATGCCGAGCCGACCTACCTCGTGGTCGGTGACGATGATGATGTATATTTTGTAGCACCGCTCACGGGCGGCTGATCGGCGGGTAAACAGCAAAGGCGGAAGGAACAGGCGGAACAGGCGGAATGGGCGGTAGAGCACTACGGGTAGTTTTGGTCGAGGCTTCGTCGCGCCATCTGACGCCCGAATATGCGGTGCATGGTGAGCTGATGACCGAGGGGATTGCGTCTGGTCGTTTGGAAGTTCATTTGCTGTCTCATCCGCACCGAGACCGCGGCATTTTTGAGAGCACGACCGTCAACTTCGATCCTCGGTCGGCCCGCGTGCCAGCAAAGTTGGTTGCGCCGCTGATCTTGCCGTCGGCGGTTCGCGGCGCGGCTCGTGTCGCCAAGAATTTTGGCGCCGATGTTGTTTACAGCTCGCAAGATCGCCGCGACGTTGTCCTTGCCGCGGCGCTAGCGCGCCGTATTGGGGTGCCGCACGTCATCCATCTCCATTACACGTTTGGGGATGCCCTCGGCCCCATGGCGCGGGGCATCACCAAACGGGCCGACCATGTGTTCGCGGTGTCTGAGTTTGTTCGACAGAGTGCGATTCTTGGCGGGGTCGACGAACAACGGGTCAGCACCACGCCCAATACGGTGGTCGCGGCCAGCAGACCGCGGCCTGACCGCCAAGTGATGCGGCGGTCGCTCGGGGTTAGCGACGAGGACGTACTTGTGGTCGCGGTTGGAAGGCTGGACCCGTGGAAGGGCGTGGGCGACGTGGTCAAGGCCGTCGCTGCGCTACGCGATCACGGCCTTTCCTGTCGTCTCGTTGTTTGCGGCGTACCAGGTCAATCGGTGGGCCACGACATCGAACTCGAGACCATGTCGGCGTCGCTTGGCGTCACCGAGTTCGTCGACTTCCTCGGTTTTCGTGATGACGTGCCCGACATCTTGAGCGCGGCCGACATCTTCTCCCTGCCATCAGTGATGGAACCGTTCGGACTGGTCTACCTCGAGGCGATGCAGGCGTCATTGCCCGTGGTCGCGCTTCGTTCAGGAGCAGTTCCCGAGATTGTTTCGGACGGAGCAACCGGTTTGCTTGCTTATCCCGGTGATCATCGCGCCTTTGTCGGCAACCTTAAGATGCTGGTCTCTGACCGCGAGTTGCGCCTCGATATGGGTGCGGCCGGGCGTCAGCGGCTCGAGCAGACCTTTGACACCGGTGCGGTCTTTGCTCGCTGGGTGCAGGAGCTGAGTGCCTCGGTCAGAAGCTGATGTCGCGGTCGACTCTCACGTCGTCGGACCAGCCGGTGCGTAATGTTTCGGTGTTGCCGTCAACACACAGAATTTCGCCGTTGACGAACCGAGCGGCGTCCGAGCACAAAAAGGTCACGGCCGCGGCGATGTCGGTTGCGTCAATCAGCGTGCGCATCGAAACCTGGTCCTTGTAGGCCGCTTTGATGTCGGCCGGGTCGAGCCCCATCGATGCGGCTTCGCGGTCGACTACTCCGCTCATACGTTCGCCGGCAATAGTGCCAGGAGCGACACAGTTGACCCGGATGTCAAAGCGCCCGAGTTCCATGGCCCACGATTTGGTGAGTCCCTCGATAGCCCATTTCGACGCCACGTAAGGCGAGCGGAGCGGGTAACCCCAGTGCCCTGCGGTCGACGAGATGTTCACGATCGCGCCGCGTCCCTCGGCTCGAAGCCGGGGGATCGCGTGGTGCGCCACCCGAAACGTTCCGCCGATGTTGACCTGCACGCAGCGGTCGAACTCTTCGGCCGACAGGTCTTCGGCGACACCCGTGGGCCCGGCGACGCCTACGTTGTTGACGCAAATGTCGAGTCCGCCGAGATCAGAGTCGAGCCGAGCGAACATCGCTTCGACCGCGTGGTCATTGCTCACATCGCATTCGTAATCGGCGCCGCTGCCGGGGTTGATATCGCAGGTGCGGACTTCGGCTCCCGCGGCGCGCAACGTGGCCGCGATAGCAGCTCCGATCCCGGCGCCGCCACCAGTAACCAGTGCCCGTTTAGCAACCACCGAAGTGTCGTATTGGTTCATGAGCGGCAGCGTAGACCGCGTCGACGCACAGCGGAGGTGCATAGTAGGCTTGCGCAGCGTCGGGGAAGGGGGTGCAGAGTGGACGATATACGCGAAGAAATGGTGAATCGAGGCGTCGGCCAGCTTGCGGCTCGGGGTCTAACCGTCGGGCTGGAGGGAGTCGATTTCGGCGAGGCCGCGTTGGCATCTCATGTCGATATTCCACAGGCCCACGAAGCCTGGGCTGAGCCTGGTATCGAGAAGGGACCAGAGCAACGCTTCCGAGAGGCCGTGGCGATCAGGGTGTTGCAGAAGCAGCCCACCCTCGACGGCCAGGAGATGGATGGTGGCGGGTTGACGCCGACCTTGATTGCCGTCACCGCGCTCTTGGAGTCGATGCCAAACCTGGACGATGCATCGGCCGAAGTCCGTGGCTATTGGCTACGCCAGATCACGCGCACCGGCGCTCAGCAGAACGAGAGTTCGATCGAGAACTCTCAGTTACTGAAATCCTACGTGGCCATCTCCGCGGCGTTGGCGTCGTTGCCCGAGATTCCCACGGACCTGAGCGTGGCCCAAGCCCAAGGCGATGCGTATGTTGCGCAACGCTACCGGAACTTGTATTTACGGGTTGCCGAACTATTCGGTTACCAGCTGCGGTACTGCTATAGCTGGGAACAGTTCACAACCGCCGTTGTTGCGTTTGCTCGGGGCCTCATCATTCGCGCCAATCAGACTCCTGAGACGCAGGGCATCGAGCGGTTTACCGGACCCGACAACGAGGCCCAGGAATGGACATTGTTTGCCGTCGGGCTCGAAGCGTTGGTCCGTCAATTCTTCGAACCGGTGCCGGGCGAGCAACCAACGTCGCTTGAACACGAGTTGGAGCAGAAACAGGGTGCCGTCTCTGACGTTAGCGATGGTGACGATCAGCGATGAGGCTGATCATTTCGAACATGATCGCCATTGAACGGTAGGACGTGATTTGGTTGGGCGAGTCGACCGTTGGCATGAGGCAGACAACGTCGCCGCCGACGATGTTCTTGCCCCGTACCGACCGCAGTAACTCCATGGCCTGATCAATGCCGAAGCCGCCGATTCCGGCTTCGATGTTGGCGACCCCGGGCGCGACCATCGGGTCGAGGCAGTCGAGGTCGAAAGTGATGTAAAGCGGACGATCGCCAATGCGTTCGTCGATGATCTCCATCACCCGCTCTGCGCCCATCTTGTCGTAGTCGGTCTTTTTGATGACTTCGTATCCGAGCGCATATGACGGCTCGAGCCATTCGAGGCTGCGAGTGTTGCCGCGGATGCCGACCTGCACGCTGTGCTCGGCATCGACGTGGCCATCGGTCACGAGGTAGCTGGCCCAGTGAGCCGCCGATTTAACCGCGCCCATGAAGTGGGCAATGTTGTGAAAGGCATCGGTGTGGGCATCAAAGTGCAGCAGGCACGCCTTCTCACCGCCGGTGAGGGTGCCTTGGGTACCACCGAGCGCCTGGAGGATCCCGCCGGTTATCGAGTGGTCGCCGCCTATCGACACGGGCCGACATCCGGCTTCGTCGATCGACTTGTAGAAGTCGGTAATCATTTCGATCGACCGCTCGTTGTTGTTGCCCTCCGAAAGCGGCACATCACCCAGGTCGTTTATCCGACACGCCGCCCACGGGTCGACCCCGAATTGGTTATGAACCCGTCGCCCGATGGCGCTGACGTTGCGCACCGCCCGGGGGCCCAGATGTTGGTCTCGCTGGGTGGTGCCGTTGCCGGTCGAGTGAGGCACGCCCACCAAACCGATGTCGGCGTTGCTGGGGTTGGCATCGTGCTCGCAGCGAAACAGCGTCGGTATCCCGTACCAGTAGATGCCGTTCATGAGACGTTGCTGATCGGTGGGCTGGTCGCTGGTCTGGTCGCTCAACTGAATGTCCTCGAAGGTCGCTGGCCGGAGAGTAGCTCTGTTGATCGATCACTGACAGACTCCGACTCCGTGACGCTCCTGCTTGGCATCTTCTTTTCGTTGGCGATCGGGCTCAGCGACTTTTTTGGGGGTTTCGCGACACGGCGATCACAGGCTCTCACGGTTGTTGTTTCCGCGGTGTTGGTCGGGGCGCTGACAACCCCGATCTTGATGCTGTTTGTTGACAGCGAGTTTCTCTGGCAAGACATCGGGCTCGGAGCGCTCTCGGGATCGACCCTCGGCTTTGCGCTGGTATTGATGTACCGCGGGATGGCCGAGTCGTCGGCCGCGGTGGTGTCGCCGATCGTGGCGGTTCTATCGGTATTGATTCAGGTCGGCTACGACCTGGCCACCGGAGCAACGCTGCCCCTGTTGGTGGTGTTGGGCATTGCGGCGGGCGTTTTGGGCCTTGCGTTGGCGACGATCTCGCCGGAGCTCGGCGATCGGGTACTCACCGGTGTGCGGTGGGCGTTGGCGTCAGGGATCTGCTTTGGCGTGACCCTCACCGTCCTCGGCCAAACCAGCGCGGCGTCGGGCCTTTGGGGAGCTTTCAGTCAACGGGCGACGGCTGCGGTCGTATTGGCGGTGGTGGCCGCCGCGAGAGGCGTGCCTCGTCTCGTTGATCGTTCGCTGGCCAAGTACGCAATCTTGTCGGGCTTCGCCGGTGCGCTGGGCATCGCCGCGTTCACGAGCGGCGCCCAGCGGGGATCGCTCAGCGAGATAGCGGTCGCGGCGTCGATGTTCCCGGCGGTTACCGCGGTGTTGTCGGCGATGTTCGATGATCACCCGTTGCGCTGGTGGCAGATGCTCGGCATTGGCGGTTGTGTCGCGGGCATCTCGATGATCGGGGTTGGTTGATGTCGGTCCTGCTCGGCACTCTCTCGGCCTTCTTCATTGGCCTGGGTGACCTCTGCGTCGGCCGAGTATTACGAGCAGTGCATGTGGTGTCGCTCACCACCGCGGCCAGCCTCGGAGCGCTCGGGTCGGGTGCGATTGGTTTGTTGATCGTGCGCAGCGAGTTCATCGCCGCCGATTTTGCGATGGGCGTCTTGTCGGGATGTTTCATGGGAGTGGGGCTGGTCTTCTATTTCAAGGGGATGCAGTCGGCTTCGGTCGGGATTGTCGCTCCGATATCGGCGGTGCAGCTAGCCCTGTGGCCGTTGGGGTATGACGTGATCCGAGGCGCCCGTCCGTCGCTGCTGGCTTGGCTGGGGGTTGTGATCGCGATGGTGAGCTTGGTGCTCACGACCGTGTCACCCGAACTTGGTAACAAGGTCGCGGCCGGAGTCCGCAGCGGTGTCCTGGCCGGGTCGTTTTATGGCATCGGCATAGTGGTCTTGAGCGTGACCGATCCGGCATCAGGGATGTGGCCCGCGGTGGCTCATCGGTCGAGCGGAGTGGTGGTGTTCGCCATCGCCGCGGTGTTTCTGGGGCTGCCGAGTTTCCCGTCACCTGGTCAGCGGTGGTTCAGTCTGCTTGGGGGGATCCTTGGCGGGTTTGGACTGGTGGCCTACTTGTACGGTGCGCAGAACTACTCGTTGGGGGTGGTCGCGGTGACGAGCGCGATGTTCCCGGCGTTCAGTTCGTTTCTGCTGTACCGATTTGGCGATCACCCACTGCGTTGGTGGCAAGGCATCGGAATCGCCGGTGCGGTGAGCGGCGTCGCGCTGATCGCTCTGGGCTAGGGCCCAACGAGCGCCGCGGGGTGCGTTACTGTCCGTCTCTATGACCGCCATCATCGATCAGGTCGCGCTGCGCAGTTACCGGCTCGGTCGGGTTCGACAACAAATGGAGGAGCGCGACATCGCCGCCTGCGTCTTGGTCGACCCGGTCAACATTCGGTATGCATCAGGGTCACGAAACATGGCCATTTTCACGGCCCGAAATCCGGCCCGATACCTGTTCGTAGCGGCGCAGGGCCCGGTCGTGTTGTTCGAGTTCACGGGGGCGCTTCATCTCGCCGACGGCATCGAGACCATTGACGAAGTCCGACCGGCGATTACTGCTTCTTACGTGGCTGCCGGCACCGGTGTAGGCGCGGTTGAAGTTGCGTGGGCCGACCAGATAGCCGCGCTCGTCGGCGAGCACTGCGGCCCGTCGGTGACCGTTGGGGTCGAACGGGTCAATGCCGGGGCCGCCGCGGCGTTGAGTGCTCACGGGTTTCGTGTTGTCGACGCTCAAGAACCGGTCGAACGGGCGCGAGCGATCAAGTCCAGCGACGAGATTGTGTGTATCCGTGAGTCGTTGGCGGCCACCGAACAAGCCATGGCAGCGATGCAAGCCGAGCTCCGGCCCGGGATCAGCGAAAACGAGTTGTGGTCGGTGTTTCACCAGCAAGTGATCGCTCGGGGCGGCGACTACATCGAGACCCGGTTGCTGTCGTCGGGCTCGCACACCAACCCTTGGTTTCAAGAAACCAGCGCCAAGATCATCGGCGCCAACGAATTGGTCGCCTTCGACACCGATGTGGTGGGCTGTCACGGCTATTACGCCGACTATTCCCGCACCTTTCATGCCGGTCCGGGCCAGCCGTCACCGACCCAACGAGAGCTCTATCGCATCGCCCACGAGCAAGTCGAGCACAACATGGCGATCATCGAGCCGGGCCTGGCGTTCGTGGAGTACTCCGAGAAGGCGTGGGATCTGCCCGAACGGTTTGCCGCTCACCGCTATTACCTGTCGAGCCACGGTGTCGGGATGACCGGTGAGTACCCGTACCTGTATCACGCCCAGGACTTTGCCGGCTTTGGTTACGACGGAGTGATCGAGCCGGGGATGACGTTGTGCGTCGAGAGTTTCATCGGGGCCGACGAGGGCGAAGGCGTCAAGCTCGAGCAACAGATCTTGGTGACCGACGATGGCACCGAGCTTTTGTCGCACTACCCGTTTGACGACGCCTTGCTGGGTTAGGCCGGTGTTGGCGCGCTGGCCTCGGGTTTGGGCGACGTCCGGGTGACAACTGGGTAAAGGGCGGCGGCCACGAGGGTGAGAGCCAACAGGCCCGAGTAGTGGGCCAGGGTGTGATAACTCCAAATGCCAACCACAACCCCCGACAGCAAACCGCCGATCGAACCGGAAGCGACCATCGTGAAATCGGCCGCGCCCTGCACCGACGCTCGCTCGTGAACCGGGAACGCCGAAGTGAGCAGGCTGCTGCCGGAAATCATCGCGAACGACCACCCGAAGCCGATCAGGAACAGGCCGAAGAACACGCCTTGCACGTCGACCGCATCGGTGTGGGCGGCTAGTTCGGCGCCCACGAACAAGACGATTCCGGCGGTGGCAACCATCACGGTGGTCGGTAGACGATCGACCAACCATCCAACGAAAGGAGCGAGGAAATACATGCCGACTATGTGAAACGAGATCACGAAGCCGATCACTGTTGCTTCGTGATTGCCGTCGTCCATGTGCAGCGGCGTGACGGTCATTGTGGCGACCATTACCGCTTGCCCGATGGCCATGGCCAGCACGGCCAGCGCGGCGAGCCGATGACGAAACAGCAGCGCAAACGATTGCCCGAGGCTTGGCGGCTTCTTCTTGACCGAACCCCCGAGCTCGCGGGCGAGAAGCAGCGGGTCGGGATGGAGGCGCCGACCCACGGTCACTGATGCAATAGCGAACACCACCATCCCGAGCATGTACGGCCCTGAGAGTTCGTCCAACCCGACCTGGCGGGCCACCCAACCGGTGGGACCCAGCGCCAGCGTGGGGCCGAGTACCGAGCCGAGCGCCGCGAACCATACAAGAGTGCCGATGGCGCGGGCCCGACGATCCTCGTCGGCAAGATCGGCCGCCGAGTAACGGGCCGCGAGGTTGGTGCCGTTGCCCACGCCGATCCCCATCGTGCCAACTATCAGCAGGGCGAACACGTTCAACTCGACTGCCAGCAGGGCGCAAAATGCGCCGAACAGCGCAAACCGCCAGCCCCACCGCAGCCCCAACCGGCGACCGTGGCGGTCCATGTAACGGCTCAAGGGAACCGCGCTGACCGCGCCGCCCATGCTGATCATGGTCGCGGCAAAGGTAGCCAGTCCGGCGCTGCCGGTTATCTGTTTGGCCGAGAGCGCAGTCGCGGCGAATCCGCCAGCCATGCCCATTCCGGCCAGTCCGGCCGATCCCGCCAAGGTCCACTTGGTGCGGCGCTGGATCGCTGCGATATCGCTTTTGGTGTAGGTAGTCACAGCGGGGCGGTTTCGGTCAGCGGATGGTGAACGGGTTGGCCATGGGTTCGGTCGAGGTGTTGATCCAAACGGTTTTGGTGCGGGTGTAGTCGTGGATCACGTCTTGGCCTGCTTCGCGGCCGAGTCCCGAATGGCCGTAACCGCCAAACGGAGAGATAGGCGAAATGGCTCGGTAGGTGTTGACCCACACGATCCCCGAACGGATGGCTTTGGAGACCCGCAGCGCCCGTGACACGTTCTGGGTGAAGACTCCCGACCCGAGCCCGAAATCGGTGTCGTTGGCCATATCGATGGCTTCTTGTTCGGTGTCGAACTTGATGACCGACATGACGGGGCCGAACAGTTCGACTTGGGTGCTGGCAATGGTCTGGTCGGGGCAGGCCACGACGGTAGGGGAGAAGAAGTATCCGTCACCCACCCCTTCGGGGCGACTGCCACCGGCCACGATGGTTGCCCCTTGCGATGTCGATTGGGCCAGTACGTCCTCGATCCGGTCTCGTTGGGCAACGGTGGCCAGCGGCCCGACTTGGGTCTCGGCGGCCAGGGGATCGCCGATACGGATCGATTCGGCCCGGTTCTTGATCTCGGCGATGAACGCGTCGTACACACCCGACTGGACAAAGACCCGCGAACCAGCAACACAGCTCTGACCGGCCGCACCGAAGTTGCCGGCCACTGCCGCGTTGATCGAACTTTCGAGATCGCAGTCGTCGAAGATGAGCATCGGTGACTTGCCGCCAAGTTCGTAGGACGTGACGGCGAGATTGTTGGCCGTGTTGGCTTGAACGTGGCGGGCGGCCAGAACCCCTCCGGTGAACGCGACTCGCGCAATATCGGGATGACTCGTGAGCGCCCGACCGCATGGCTCGCCGAAACCGGTAATGATGTTGATCACCCCTGGCGGGAAACCGACCTCGTCGATGACCTTGGCGAACTCGGCAAGAGGGCCGGGAGCCTCCTCTGATGATTTGACCACGACCGTGCACCCGGCGGCGATCGCCGGCGCCAACTTGGTGGCGGTGAGAAACATTTCGGCGTTCCAAGGCACGATCGCCGCGACGACCCCGATTGGTTCGCGGTGGGTGAACACCTGCATGTCGGGTTTGTCGATAGGGAGAGTGGCTCCCTGGATCTTGTCGGCCAACCCGCCGTAGTAGCGGTAATAGTCGGCAACGTAGGCCGATTGGGCTTTGGTTTCGGCCGCCAGCTTGCCCGAGTCGGTGGTCTCGATTTCGCCGAGGTGTTCGGCGCGTTCGGCGACAAGGTCGGCGAGTTTGAACAGTAGTTTGCCGCGTTGGGTGGGCAACATCTTGGCCCATGCGTCGTCGTAGAGCGCCCGCTTGGCCGCGGCGACGGCCCGGTTGACGTCGGCCTCGCTGGCCATGGCTGCGGTGGCCCAGGGTTTGGCGGTGGCCGGATTGATCGATTCGAACGTTTCGCCGTTGGAGGCGTCGCAGAACTCGCCATCGATGTAAAGCTGGAAGTGATTCATGAGATCTCCTGATCAAGGAAGTCGATGAGAGCCGAAGAGAACGCCGATGGGTTTTCTATCGGAGGAACGTGGTGAAGGTCGGCCAAGACCAGAGCCTGCCCGTTGGCGACGGCGGCCGCCAGCCTAAATGTCATTTCCGGTGTTGAGCCGGGATCGAGTTCGCCGGTCATGACCAACGTCGGCGCCACGATCGTGCCGATAGCCGACGCATCCAGAGGGTCGCCGCCAACGAATACGCGGTAGGCCTTCAGGTAGGCCGCCAGGTTGTTGCTGACGATCCGGGTTCTGACCGCGGCGACCCGGTGCGGATGGCGCTCTTGCCACTCGGGGCTGAACCAGCGGTTGATGGCCAAGTCGGCAATGACCTCGAGGCCTTCGTTCTCGGCCGCTGCCAGCCTGGCTTGGTTGCCCGATTTCTGGGCTTCGGTACGACCAAACACCGTGTTGAGAAGGCCGAGTTTGTTGCAGCGCCGCGGGTGACGCATGGCGAAGGCCTTGGCGATGAGCCCACCAATCGACAAACCGGCGATGTCGGGGGCCGTGAGGTCCTCGGCATCGAGCACTCCGAGCAGCTGATCGACAAAGTCGTCGAGTGAGCGCGTACCGTCCGGGTCGCTGGTGGCGCCGTGGCCGAGCAAGTCGTAGCGCACGATCCGGCGACCCGACCCAACGAGTTCGTCGATCACAAGGTCGTACATCGTGTGGTCGAGCCCGACGCCGTGCACCAACACGAGGGGGCTGGCGGTGTCGGGCCCGTCGCATCGAACGAAGGTGCTTGGTGTCATTCGGGAGACAGACCCATTTCTTCCATGTCGATATAGCGATCGCCGATGCGGTGATGGGGCCGGCCGCCGAGTGCCACTCCCAAGGCAATGACGAGTTCGTCGGGTCCGGGGGCATCGGCGACGGTGAAGTCGAGGGTGAGGTAGTGAGCCCGCGAGCCGGCATCGATCTTGTGCATCATTGGAATGGCGATGTTGGCGCCGGGACCGATGCGGCTGTTCGTGAACGACAGATAAGCCGTGCCCGAGACGGCCGTTCTGAAGATGTTGCCGAAGCGCAACGTGTGAATAAGCGCCGACGCGTGTTCGACCTCGCCGTTGGTTCCACACACTGCGGCTTTGCCGTAGGCCTCGACGTTGTTGCCGCCCCCGGCCAGCTCCATCAACTTGGGCACCATGATGTTGCCGAGTTGAGGAGCAACGTCGAGCAGCGTGGGCCGCAGGTTTTCGACAAACCCCTGGCCGGCCCACGGGTTGGTCAGTACCGCTGCGACAGCATGCATTGCCAGTGGGGGGTCGGCGGCCTTTCCACCTTCGATGTGGACTTCTTCGGAGTGGGCAACAATCTTGCGAAGCTCAAGTGACATGTCGGCACATTAGCGATGTCATACTGCCGCGATGGCTCCTGTGAAGGTTTGGCGTTCCGAAAAGGTCGAGGTGCGTGAGAGCCACCTCGGCGGACTGGCCGTATTTGCGGCCGCGGCAATTTTGTCTGACGAGCCGGTCGCGGTGAAAGTCGGTCACGTGGTCGACACCCGAGAGGTGATGGGCCTCACCGAGACCATTGGTGATTTCAGCTTGCAGATCGGCGAAGACACCTTCTTGTCGCCGCGCCACTGCGACGAATACGACGACATGGTCGTGCACATCAACCATTCGTGTGAGGCCAACGTCGGCTTCTTCGGAAACGTCACCTACGTTGCGGTGCGCGATATCGCCGCCGGCGAAGAACTGTGCCACGACTATGCCATGGCTCGGGTCGAGCCTTACCGACTCGACTGCGCCTGCGGCGCGCCAACGTGTCGAGGCACCGTCACCGAATCCGACTGGATGCGTCCCGAAGTGCAGGCTCGCTACGCCGGTTACTTCATGCCTCACGTTCAGCGCCGAATCGACAATTTGTGACATCGCCGGTCACATTGGTCGACCGCTCGTCGCGTAGCGGTTTGGCCGGCGCGGTCGTGGCGGTGTGTTGCTGGTCCGCGGGCAACATCATGGTGGTCAAAGTGCCGATGGACGGCCTGCAGATAGCGTTTTGGCGGATCGCGTTGGGGGCAGTTGTCTATACCGCGATTGTGTATGGCACCGGCAAACGGCTCAGCGTCGCCGCCATCAAGGCCACCGCTCCCGCGGGCATTGTGATCAGCCTCGAGATAGCGGCCTTCTTCGTGGCGATCCGCGACACCACCGTGGCCAACACCACGGTGATGGGGGCCTTGGCGCCCATTGTCTTGTTGGGCGTGGCATCGCGTCGCTTCGGCGAGACGGTCACCGGATTCTTGGTGATGATCACCGTTGTTGCGGTGGGTGGGGCTTCGCTGGTTGTGCTCGGATCAGCCGATGTGGCGGGCTGGCACCCGCGGGGCGACGCACTGGCCTTCGTCGCGATGTTGTTGTTTGCCGCCTACTTCGTTTACGCCAAAGCCGGGCGCCAAAGCGTTGGTGCCATCGAGTTTCAGGCCGCGCTCTGGATCGTGGGCACCGTCACCCTCGCGCCGGTCGCGGTCATCGACGGGCGCGGGATTGTCCTTCCCGATGCCGGACAGTGGGCGTGGCTGGCTGTGTTGCTGGCTGTTCCCGGCTCCGGACATCTGCTGATGAATTGGGCTCACCCGCGCGTGCGTCTGGTCGTGGCGTCGATGTTGTCGCTGGCTTTGCCAGTGCTGTCCACCATCGGCGCAGTGATGTTCTTGGAGGCGTCGGTCAACCTCACTCAAGTGGTCGGCATCGTGATTGTTATTTCTGCTTTGGGTCTGGTTATCCGAAGAGAAGCCGAGTTGGCCCGCGGCGTGGTCGAAACCTGAGCCATGATCGGGGCGTGCCCCGCCGGTTCATTCTTCACGAAACGGTCGACATTGTCGGTCAAAGCCAATACGACTACATGGATCTGGTGGCGCGCGAACCGGTGCACGACATGGAGGGTCTGTTCCGGTTACAGGGAACGTTCTTTGTGATCGGCGCGTCGGGTGGGAGATGGCCTCGAGTGGTCAACCTCTACGACGGCGGTCCCGACGGGTCCGATGCCCTGACCCGCAACCTCGACCGGCTCAACCTCAAGCGTCGCGCCAACTTTTATGGTGACTGGTGGGACGAAGCGGCTCAGTTCCGCACGGGAGGTCGCGATCGGATCGGGGCCGAGGTTGCCGGCTCGCCGTCGCCGACATCGATCGCCAACCGTGACCTACAAGCCACGGTGTTTGTCCATCAGCTGCTGGAGGTGCGGCCCGGGACGCAGGTCGAATACCTCGCTGAGGTAGCCGAACGCCGAGTTTCGGCGTTCGAAACCCGCGGCATTCATTTGATCAACCTGCTCGAAGTCGTGAACAACTCCCACGAAGTGATCGTGGTCTGGGCTACCCACCTCGACAACTGGGTTCAGCTCCGCAAAGACTTCGACACCACGCGGGGCGTCGACGACACCGGAACGGTCGATCGCCGATTGCTCGAATGGCAAGCCGTCGAGAACCGCTATGTCACCGGCGGAACCACCGAGCTGATGACCCCACGGCCGGGGAGCCTTGGCGCCGTTAGTCGGTGGTGATGCCGAGGTGGCGTTGAAAGAACTCGATGATGAGATCGGCCCGTTGTACCCGGTGCGTTGGCGACCCGCTGCGAGAAAGCTCGTGGGTTTCGTCGGGGAACAGGTAGTACTCGACGTCGCGGTCCCGGCGACGCATCTCCAAATAAAGTTGATCGGCTTGTTCGTGCGGACAGCGCAGGTCGGCATCGGAATGAACGATGAGCAGCGGCGTGGTCATCTCGTCGACGTAAGTGATCGGCGACATGGCCGCGACCCCGGTCGGGTCATTGAACGCCGAGCGGCCGAACCAGAATTCGGCGACTCCACCGATATCGGAGGTCACGTCGAGGGTGGCCAGATTGTTGACCGCCCGTTCGGAGCAGGCCGCCGCGAATCGATCGGTGTGACCAATAATCCAGCTGGTCATGTAGCCGCCGTATGACCCGCCCAGCACGCCGAGGCGCTCGGCATCGATGAACGGATACTGCGCAAGAGCGGTGTCGACAACGGCCATCAGGTCTTCGTAGTCGACGGTTCCCCAACCGGGCCCGCCGAGGGCCGGACCACGGATCGCTTCGGCCCATTCGGTGTCGCGACCCGACCCGCCGCGGGGGTTGGCCATGATCACGACGAACCCGGCGCGAGCCTCGAGTTGGGCTTCGTCGTAGAAAAAGTCTCCGTACTGGGTGAATGGTCCGCCGTGGATATTGAGCAGCATCGGATACTTCTTGGTCGCGTCGAAGTCGTGAGGCAGATAGATCCAGGCATCGACTTCGGTGTCGGCGTTGGTCGCGACGAAGTGTTGGGCTGTCACTGGTGATGTGGCGGCCACGAACCTCGCAGAAAGGTCGGTGAGCCGGGTCTCGACGCCGTCGTGTTGCACAAACAATTCGCCAGGGCGGCCGCTTGATTCGGCCGTGAACGCAATCGTTGTGTCGTTGGCGGTAAACCCGGTGACCCAACGCGGTCCGCCCACAAGTTCGGAGATCTCGCCGTTGGTGTCGAGTCGGTGTAAGTGCACCAGGCCACGGTCGGCGACGACTCCGATAACGCCGTTTTCGCTCTTATCGCGGTCGATAACGGAGCGGTGGTTCCACTGGGGCGGCCGAGCGATCGGAAACGAGTTCCAGTCGCGATCGACCGAAGTAGAAATCCAAACCGGGTCTGATGATCCGGGAGAAAGCAGCCCGATCCTGCTGTTTTGGGGGAACACGTCGTGGTCGTCGTAGCCGGCCAGCGCGATGGTGTCGTCGGGGCCGACCGCGGGCAGGCCGTATGCGCCGGTGCCGTTGGTGACAATCGTGACCTCGGCGGTGTCGATATCGATCGTTGCAATGTCTGACCCGAGGAGTCGCTCGGCGCTGTTCGAACGAGTGGCGGCCAGTCGTTTGCTGTCGGGGTACCACGCGGGATCGCTGATATCGGCGTCGCCGGGAGTTAGGTCGGTGGCCGACCCTGACCCATCGGTTGGGATCACGTAGACGTGGGCCGGGCGATCAAAAGTTACGCCCTCGCCGTTGAGGTAGTAGAGGGGCCGGTCGACCTTGCGAGGCGGACGCCGGTCGGTGTCATCGGAGTCGTAATGCTCGCCGCGGGTACGGGCGGCAAAGGCAATCCAGCGACCGTCGGGCGAGAACGTTGGGCTTTGGATTCCCTCGTCGTGTTCGCAAACAAGGCTCGCTTCGCCGGGACCCGATGTGTTGAGTACGTAAAGTGCCGACTTGGTTTTGCCGGCGGCGTCCTTGCGGCGAGTCGATGTGAAGGCCAGCGAGCGGCCGTCGGGGGACCAACGCGGCGAACCATCGTTGTCCTCGCCGGCGCTGACGGCTCGCGGTAGTGACTCTCCGTCGGAGTCGATCAGCCAAACACGACTTCGGTATCGATTGGCCGTTTCGTCGACGCGGGTGACGACGTAGGCAATCTCGTTTCCGGATGGAGAAAGCTGGGGATCGCTCGCCCAGACCAGTTGGTTGATGTCGGCCGATTTCATATGCGGACGCTAGTCGTGCGTCGCGACCCAATGCATGCGATATTGGCGGCTGACCTCAGATGGCCGTATCCCTCGACCTGGAGCCTCCGATGGCAATTGCCGAAGCCCCCAAATTTGTTCGTGCCGACGGACCCGACAAAGTCACTGGTAGCGGCCGTTACGTTGCCGACCTGAACCTCACCGGCCAACTGGTCGCCAAGTTCTGCTACGCCCAGGTTGCCCACGCCCGAATCACCAAGCTCGACGTCGCCGCGGCAAAAGCCATGCCGGGCGTGTTTGCGGTGCTGACCGCTGCCGACGTACCCGACGTGATCTACAGCCCGGCGGTGGCCGACCGTCGCCTGTTTGCCAAAGACGTCGTACGTTTCGAGGGCGAACTGCTAGCGGCGGTGGCGGCCGTCGATGCCAAAGCCGCACAGGCCGCGGTTGATGCCATCGTCGTCGAGTACGACGAACTACCGGTAGTTAACGACATCGAGACCGCGCTGGCCGACGGCGCCCCGCTGGTCCATGCCGACTGGAAGTCCTACGTGGTTTCGGACGAGACCGTGCAGTCGCCCAACGTTGCGTCGTTCTCGTCGATCGAAAAGGGCGACGTCGAGCAGGCCATGGCCCAGGCCGACCAAGTGATCAAGAGCCGCTACGTGGCCAACGGATCTCATGCTGTGCCCATCGAACCTCGCGGCATTGTGGCCCAATGGGAAGGCAACAAAGTCACCATCTGGAGTGCGACTCAGGTTCCTTTTGATGCTCGCAACGGAGTGTGCGAAACGCTTCAGATGCCGGCAAGCCGAGTTCGCATCATCGTGCCGCATCTCGGCGGCGGCTTCGGTGGCAAATGTGGATTTCACTTCGAGGCCCACATCGCGGCCCTGGCCAAGGTCGCCAAACGTCCGGTCAAACTGGTGTTCTCTCGCCGCGAAGAGTTTCTGGCGCCCGACCGGCGACGCGAAGGAATGATCGTCGAAATCGAAACCGGCGTGAACAACGACGGCTCGATTGCCGCCCGGCGGGGCTGGGTCGCGATCGACAACGGCGCCTACACCGCCGATGCCGCGTTCTTCCCCCAATTGTCGGCCATGCACGTTGCCGGTCCGTACTCGATCCCGAACGTGTTGGTCGAGTCGTCGTTGGTTTACACCAACCATCAGCCGTCCGGTTCGGTGAGAGCGCCAACCGCTCCTCAAGCATGTTGGGCCCTCGAATCCCATACCGACGAAATTGCTCGAGCCGTCGGCATGGACCCGGTCGAGTTCCGGCGTCGCAACACAGTCGACGAAGGCATCGAAGGGGTCGCTGGCCAGGTCTATGGCGAGATCGGGCTTCGTAAGTGTCTCGACGCCGCAGTTGGTGCGTCGGCCTACGACGAAGATCTGCCCGACGACGAAGCGGTTGGTGTGGCGATTGGTTGGTGGCCGTCGTTCCCGGGGCCTTCGGGTGCCTACGTCAAGATCGAAGCCGACGGGTCGGGTCAGATCATCACCGGGGCCCAAGAGTGTGGCACCGGGTCGGTGATGACCCTTCGAATGCTGGCCGCCGACGAACTCGGCATGAACCCCGAATCGTTCGAGTTGGTTTATCAAGACACCAGCGCCGGCCCCTACGACACCGGTGCGACCGGTTCTCAGACGTTGCTCAACAACGGCCGGGCGGTCGTCGAGAGTGCTCAGGAGATCGCCCAACAACTCCGTGATCTCGCGGCTGATCACCTCGAGGCGTCAGCCGGTGACATCGTGCTTGTCGACGGCTTAGCCCACGTAAAGGGGTCGCCCGACAAATCGGTGTCTATCAGCGAGCTCGCAGAGATCGCCGCCAGTGCCGAAATGTTGCTCGGTAAAGGATCGGGCACTCCACCGCCATACCCATCGGTCAGCGCAACGTGCGTCGGCGACCAAGGCGTTGCCGGCTGGGCCGGCCCTCAGTTTTCGTGTCATGCCGTACGAATCAGGCTCGATCGCGAGACCGGCGTAGTGCGGGTGCTCGACGTATCGGCCGCCCACGACTCGGGCACCATCATCAACCCGGTCGCCGCGCAGGGACAGGTCGATGGCGGGATCATGATGGGCATCGGCCAGGCCCTCACCGAAGGCACCGTCTACGACGATCAGGCCCGCCAACGCAACCCTGGCCTGCTCGAGTACAAGCTGCAGACCGCGGCCGACGCACCAACGGTGCGGACCCAGTTCGTCGAGATCCCCGATTTCAACGCCGGGCCCAGGGGCGCCAAAGGGGTGGCCGAAGCCCCAAACGTCGCAACTGCGGCCGCTATCTCCAACGCCATTGCCAAACTCATCGGAAGGCCCGTGCGCCAGTTGCCGATGACCGCCGAACGGGTATGGGCGACGAGCCAGGAGGTGGACGGTTGAGCTTCTCCATCGCTACTTCTCTCGACGACGCTCTGACCGCGGTGGCCGCCGGGGCTCGCCCAATTGCCGGTGGCACCGATCTGGTAGTCGGCGCTCGCCACGGCAAGACTCCGCTGCCCAAAGATCTGGTCGCCATCGACCGACTGGTCGAGTTGGCCTCCACCGAGAGCGAGGAATCCGGTACCCGCGTTGGAGCGCTTGTTACCCACGCCGAACTCATCGCCGACCAGTCGATCATCAACAACTACACCGCGATTGCCGATGCTTCGGCCCTTGTTGGATCGCCATCGACTCGCAACGCCGGCACGATCGGCGGCAACGTCATGAACGCGTCGCCGGCAATGGACACCGGAGCCCCGCTGATGGTTCTGGGGGCAACCGCCGAGCTGCGATCAACTCGCGGCACTCGCCGCGTTGGACTCGCCGAGTTGTGGACGGGTCCCGGTTCCACCTCCGCATCGAGCGACGAATTGTTGGTCGCCTTGTTGTTGCCGGCCCCACAACCGCACTGCGGTAGCGCCTACGTGCGGCTCGAATATCGACGGGCCATGGAGATAGCAGTAGTCGGGGCCGCGGCCGCGGTCACCCTCAACCCCGATGGCACGGTCGCGAGCGCAGCAGTGGCGTTGGCCGCGGTCGCTCCCACGGTTCTGTTGGTAGATGGCCTGTTGGTAGATGGCGTGCCAGTGTCAGAAGCGGCCGAGATGGCTGCGGAGTCCGCCCGTCAGCAAGCCTCGCCGATCAGCGACCTACGAGCTTCCGACAACTACCGCCGTCACTGCGTAGGCGTCATGGCCAAACGGGCGCTCGAGGCGGCGGCGCGCCGAGCCGGCGGCGAAACAATTTCTGTCCCCGTCAACCGTGCCCTCGGAATTGGAGCTGTTTGATGAACGCCAACCGCCCGCCCGAAACGTTCAAGTTGGAAGTCAACGGAGTGAGCTACCCGATATCGGCCGACCAGGACAAGAACCTGCTGTCCGTGATTCGAGAAGATGTCGGACTCACAGGTACCAAAGAAGGCTGCGACGACTGCGAGTGCGGTGCTTGCATGGTGCTGATCGACGGCCAGCCCATCAACTCGTGTTCTTATCTGGCAGTGCAGGCGCAAGGTCGGGCGGTCACAACTATCGAAGGCGTCATGCAAGGCGACGAAATGCATGCGTTGCAAAGCAACCTGCTCGACGCCGGCGGAGTGCAATGCGGGTTCTGTACGCCAGGCATGATCATGTCGGCGCACGCCTTGCTCGATCGTAATCCCGAGCCATCCGCCGAAGAGGTCCGCATCGGGCTGAGCGGAAACCTCTGTCGCTGTACCGGGTATGCGAAGATTCTCGACGCGGTACAACAGACCGCCGAAATGGAGTGAACACAGATGTCTGAGCCTCAATCGCGATCGGGATTCTCTCAACGCGAAATGGTGTTGGTTGGGTTGGTCGTTTTGCTGCTCGGACTTATAGGCGGGTTCTTCCTGGCGGGCGGCAACGACGGCGAATCAGCGGAGACATCGGACGCCGCCGACCAATCCGACGCGGCCACCACAACGGTCGCTTCGACCACCGTGGCGCCCACAACCCTGGCCCCCACAACCCTGGCCCCGAAAACCCTGGCTCCAACAACCCTGGCCCCGACAACCCTGGCCCCGACAACCCTGGCCCCGCCCGACTTGTTTGTTGCCGAGGTCGCCAATGCGGTTAGCGGCGAAGTGATGGGCATGCCCATCGGGGCGTGGTTCGACGAGGTCGAGTTTCTGATGGTCGAAACCTTTGGTGCGCCCGACAGCGACACCGATTGGATAGAGGGGTGCCCGCTCGATGGGCCAGCCCTCAACGAACGCAGCATGACTTGGGACGGCCTCCAGTTGAACTTCAAGAACGACACCGGCACGGCCGTGCTCACCGGCTGGACGTGGAACACTTCTCAGCCGGTTCCGACCGGGACCTTCGCCCTCGACCCCCAGCCCGACGATTGGAAGATCGCTCTTCATCCGGACGTCACCGCCGACATGTCACTGACCGAAATCGGCAACGCCACCGGGACCGCGGCAATGGTCACGGACTTCGGTTTCGGTGTTGTGACCAACGACTGGTCGTGGGTCTACTTCTCGCCGGGACCCGACCTGTCACAGCCGCCGCTCACCGTCGATTACAACCTTGTCATCTGTGATTAGGGCCGGGTAGGCGTCAATACTGTCATTGCCATTGCTCAGTCAATGACGTTGTGTCATGCTCTCGCGTATGGGCGCCGAAACCACCGACACAACAGTTCGGCTCGACGTCGAGTCGTTGAGGGTCTTTCGCGAGCTGGTCAACGCCGATGGGTTCACCGCCGCCGCGGAACGACTCGGAGTTACCCAATCGGCGGTCAGCCACAAGATCCGTCGCCTCGAGGACCGCATCGGCTTCGAGCTGATCCGACGCGACGGCCAATCGTTCACCCTCACCGCCGACGGCCAAGACCTCCTTGCCCACGCCGACGACATTGTGCTCGCCCACGACAAGGCGGTCGATTCGCTTCAGCGGTCGGATCTGACCGGCACCGTCCGCCTCGGGTGCAACGAAGAAGTGGCGGCCACTCAGCTCGCCGACGTTGCGAGTCGTTTTGGGCGCACTCATCCAGCCGTCAACCTCGAGATACGAGTCCACGACTCGGCCTACGTGACCGACTGGCTGACGGCGGGCAAGGTCGACATTGCCCTCGTTCAGGTTCTCGATGTTGACGAAGCGGTTCGCGACAGCGACGAAGTTTGGCGGCGAGACGACCTGCTGGCGGTGCAGGGAGCATCGGCCGACTTCGGGTTTGCCGAACCGGTTCCGCTGATTTCTTTCGGGCCTCGCTGTTTGTACGAGCCGTGGCTCGTCGCCGAACTCGAAGGCGCCGGACGTGGTTCACGGACGGTAATGGAATGCCCGAGCATTCAAGGGGTCCAGGCCGCGGTCGAAGCAGGCCTCGGCGTGGCGGTGCTCAACTCGCCCAACATCACCAATCAAATGCGGGCCTGGACCGGGCTCGATTCGCTGACCTTGCCGTCGGTTGCGTTTGTGTTGCGCGTAGGAGAGTCTCACATCGCCGATCCCGTTGTGGACGCGCTACGTAATCACCTCACGCTGGCGCTCGAAAAAGGAGTGGCGCCATGACCGAAACCGCGGCCCCAGGCCGGAGAGGTCGAGGCGCTCGCCGCGACGCTCGCACCTCCTACACCCAACGGTTCTTGCCCGAAATGGAGCGAGGAATCCCGTACCTCGACGCGTTGTTGCCCGAGCAGGTCGAGATTGTTCACGACCGCACCATGACCTTGCTCGAGACAACCGGCATCGATTTCCGAGACGACGAAGCCATCGAGATGTGGCGCCGCGCCGGGTCGGGCGGGGGAGTGAGTATCGACGGCTACCGGATCAGGATCGACCGAGAGTTGCTGATGGGACTCGTCGCTCAGGCGCCCAGCGAATACTCGATGGTCGGCCGCGACCCAGCCCGCAGCGTCACTGTTGGCGGCCGTAAGAGCATTTTCACTCCGGCCTACGGTGCGCCGTTTGTGCTCGATCTCGATGGTCGACGTCGCAACGCCACGCTCGACGACTTCGACAACTTCGCCAAGATCGCCTACATGACTCCGGCCATGCAAATGACTGGTGGCGTCCTGTGCGAACCGATGGATGTCGCGGTCCCGCATCGCCATCTACGTATGACCTACAGCCTCATCAAGCACTCGACCAAGCCGTTCATGGGTGCAGTCACCTCGAGAGGCAGAGCCCAAGACAGTCTCGACATGGCCAAGATTGTCTTCGGCGACGAGTTTGTCGAACACAACACCGTGATGACGTGTCTGGCCAACGGCAACTCTCCGCTGGTTTGGGATTCGACCATGCTCGATGCGGTCAAAGTGTTTGCCGGGGCCAACCAAGCGATGCTTTTTTCGCCGTTCGTGCTTGGAGGGGCCTCCACCCCAGCGTCCACGATCGGGTCGATAGTGCAGATCAACGCCGAGGCCTTGGCCGGAATCGCCTTCAGCCAGTTGGTCCGGGTCGGCGCCCCAGCGGTCTACGGCCAGTGGTTGGCGACAGTGTCGATGAAGACCGGCTCGCCGATGGCCGGCACTCCCGAAATCGACCACATGAACCTGTTGGTTGGTCAACTGGCTCGGCACTACAACCTGCCGTGGCGATGCTCGGGAATGTGCTCGTCTTCCAAGCAGGTCGACGCGCAGGCCGGCTACGAGGCGGCCCGCAACATGTACGGCGTTGCGCTCGCCGGGGCCAACTTTGTGCTGTCCACCACCGGGTATCTCGAATCGGCGCTATGTCAGAGCTACTCCAAGGCCGCACTCGACGGCGAACAAGCCGAGATGTTTCGCACCTTCGCCGAAGGAATCAACTTTGACGAACTCGACGATGCCCTCGCGGCGATGGACGACGTCGAGCCCGGCGGGCACTTTCTGGGCACCGCTCACACTCTCGAGAACTTCCAAACCGCCTTCTCGATGCCCGAATTGATGGACAGCGACGGGTACGAGCAGTGGTTAGCCGGTGGCGCCCAAGACGCCAACCAACGAGGACTGGCCAAGGCCCGACGACTGCTCGCCGACTATCAAGAACCCTCGTTGCCTGACGACATCGACGCCGCGCTCTGCGATTTTGTCGAACGTCGTATCAGCGAGATCCCCGACACTCTGGAATAGTTATGAACGCCACTGGTCCCAACAACGGTCTCTCTACTGGTCAAAGTTCTGGTCTCAGGGCCGGCAGCGCGCCGCCGTTGTTAAACGGGGTTTGCGCGGCGATGTGCTCGCCTTTTGACGACAGTGGCGAGCACCTCGACGAGGGCCGTCTGCGAGATCACATCGAAAGTTTGGTCGACGCGGGGATACATGGGCTGGTGCTGTGTGCCGGCACCGGCGAGTTTGCCTTCTTGTCCAATGCCGAGAAACGGCGAATCATCAGCCTCGGTTGCGAGATCGTCGATGGCCGGATCCCGGTAGTGGCCCAAACCTCGGCCATCACCACGACCGACGCGATTGAACGCACCCGCGAAGCCGCCGACCTCGGCGCGTCGGCGGCGATGGTCTTGCCGCCCTACTTCGAGGGTCCGTTCGAACGCGGGGTGATGTATCACTACGAGAAGTTGGCCAAGGCCGTCGATCTCCCAATTGTTCTTTACAACATTCCGGTCAACAGCGGTTTCGATATACATCCCGACCTCTACCGCCAACTGATGGCGATGGAGAACATCGAATACATCAAGGACTCGACCGGCGACCTGATTCGCCTTCAGAAGCTGATCGGCATCGGCGGGCACGTGTTGGCCGGTGCCGACCCGCTGGCCCCGTACGCGGCGATGGCCGGCGCGACGGGTTGGATCTGGGGCGCGGCCAACGTGATGCCTCACGAGTGCGTGGCCCTGTGGGATCTCGTGCAGGCCGGTGACCACGCCGGAGCGCTCAACTTGTGGGCCCAAATGTTGCCCGCCAACCTCTTCTTTTGGGAGAACAACGTCGATGCCGAATACAACTCGGCGGTCAAGACCGCGACCAACATGGTCGGCCGCGCGGTCGGACCATGCCGACGGCCAGTGATGCCGATGACACGGCAAGGCCGCCTGGCGCTGCAAACCGCCCTGTCTCGGCTCCCAACCAACGGTGTTTCAAGAGACACCCTGGTGTTTCGCGAATGGGATGACGAACGTGACTGGCTCGTACAGATGACCCACCAGGCCGGCGTCAGCCGGGCGAAAGGCTGAACATGACCGATCCCGTAGCCCTGGCCGCCTCGGTAACACCCCCGACCCGGATGATGATTGGGGGTCGCTCGGTCGAATCGGCCTCCGGGTCAACCTTCACCACTTTCAACCCGGCCAACGGACAAGAACTTGCTCAGGTCAGCGAAGGCTCAGACGAAGACATGAACCGCGCCGTAGCCGCGGCACGCGACGCTTTCGACAACGGGCCGTGGGGGCGGATGGCGCCCGCCCAACGCCGGGACCTGCTCAAACGATTTGCTTTGATGGTCGAAGCTCACGCCGACGAGCTCGCGGTCCTCGAAACGCTCGAAGCCGGCAAGCCGATCTTCGACACGTCCACCATCGACCTTCCCGAAACGGTCGCCTGTTTGATGTGGCACGCCGAGCTGGCCGACAAGGTCTACGACCAGGCCACACCGTCAGGACCCGGCGTCGTCGGCATGATATTGCGCGAACCGATCGGTGTGGTTGGTGCGGTACTGCCGTGGAACTATCCACTGATGATGGCGGCCTGGAAGATAGGCCCGGCGCTCGCCGCGGGCAACACGATGGTGCTCAAACCGGCCGAGCAAACCTCGATGTCCACGATTCGTATGGTCGAGTTGGCCACCGAAGCGGGCATTCCCGACGGGGTTCTCAACGTCGTGCCCGGGTACGGCGAAACGGTCGGCCAAGCGCTCGGCGTTCATAACGACGTCGACTGCATCGGGTTCACCGGTTCGACCGAAGTGGGGCGGATGTTCCTGCGTTACTCGGCGGACTCCAACCTCAAACGGGTGCTGCTCGAGTGCGGCGGCAAATCGCCGATGGTCGTGATGGCCGATGCCGAAGATCTCGACAAGGTCGCGGCCAACGCCTGCGAATCGATCTTTTGGAACGCGGGGCAAAACTGCAGTTCCAACTCCCGACTGATCCTGCACGAATCGGTCGCCGACGACGTCATGGAACGCATCGACGAGGCCATGCACGACTGGGTTTTGGGAGACCCTCTCGATCCCGAAACTCGGATGGGCGCGATAATAGAACCGGTCCACCTCGGCAAGATTTTGGGCCACATCGACGCGGCGAAGGCGCAGGGCGCCGTTGTTCGTTGCGGCGGGCGCCGGGCCCGCGAAGACTCGGGCGGCTGGTATGTCGAACCCACCATCTTCGAAGGGGTAACTGCCGATATGACCATCGCTCGCGACGAAGTGTTCGGCCCGGTTCTGTCGGTGTCCACGTTCTCTCACGCCGACGAAGCGATTGCCATGGCCAACGACACCCCCTACGGTCTGCATGCTTCGGTCTTCACGAGCAACGTACGGTCGGCCCACCTGGCCAGCCGGATGATCAAAGCCGGAACCGTGTCGGTCAACGCATACTCCGAGGGCGACATGACCACCCCGTTTGGGGGCTACGGACTCAGTGGGTTTGGTGGTCGCGACAACGGCGTGCACGCTCACGAGCAGTACACCGAAACCAAAACCGTTTGGCTCGATCTTTCGTGATGTCCGGTACTGGTCCGAGCCAGGTCACGATTCGTCCCGACAACGACCAGCGCAACGGCTGGTACGAAATCTTGGGGCCACAACCCGAGCCGAAGATCCTCACCGGCGACATCGCTGCGGATCACGTGGTCATCGGGGCCGGATATGGCGGGTTGGCCGCGGCCCGACGGTTGGCCGAACTCGATCCCGATGCGTCGATTGTTCTGCTCGAGGCCGATCGGGTCGGCAACAACGCCGCCGGACGATGTTCGGGGTTTATCATCGACCACGCCCACAACATTCGGGCCAAAGGTTTCGCTGACGACACCGACAACGCCAGCAAACAGATCGCCCTCAACCGGGCCGGGCTCGACTGGCTCGACCTGATCGTTCACCGAGAAGGCATCGACTGCGATTGGCGTCGCACTGGCAAGATCCATGCCGCGGCGTCGGCCAAAGGTGCAGCGATGCTCGAAGAGTTTGGTGCTTCTCTCGATGCGGTCGGCGAGGATTACACCATGCACGACGCCGAGGAACTGGCGGCCATGTTTGGCACGCCGTTCTATCGGCGAGGGCTGCACGCCCCTCACTCGGTAGTGGTTCAGCCCGCCGAGCTCACGATTGGCCTGGCCCGGACACTGCCCCCCAACGTCGCGCTGTTCGAAGCTTCGATGGTCACCGATTTCAGCTTCGGTCCGCCTCATGTGTTGCGCACCAGCGGAGGTTCGGTTCGCAGCCCTTCGCTGGTTATTGCCGCCAACGGGTTCGGCGAAGGTTTCGGGCTGTTCAAGAATCGACTCCTGCCGTTGATCACTTGGGGATCGATGACTCGCCCGATGTCAGATGCCGAGGTCGCCGAGCTCGGCGGCGACGACAACTACGCCATCATCCCGGCTCATCCAGCGGGCACCACCGTACGGCGCCGCCCCGACGGCCGAATTCTCATCCGCAACCAATACACGTTCTCTCGCCGCAGCGACATCAAGAAAGGTTGGGCGGCGGTTCGACGGGTGCACGAGAAATCGCTGCGGGCCCGTTACCCGATGTTGTCCGACCTCGACTTCGAATACACGTGGGGTGGGGCGCTCAGCTTGTCTCGCAACGGATCCGGGGTTTGTGGCGAGGTTGCACCCGGAGTCTTTTCGACCATGGTGTATCAAGGGACGGGGATGACCAAGGCGACAATTTCGGGCAAGTTTCTTGCCGAGTACATGATGGGCCAAACCGATCCACTGATGGGCTTGCTCACCGGTCAGGACTCCCCGAGCCGTAACTTCCCCGACCCTTTCAACCGGTGGGGAGTGCGCCTCAATTCCAGATGGCGTCGATGGCAAGCCGGAATCGAGGAGTGAACATGACTGATACGACCGAAATGACGGTTGATCTGAGCGGCAAAGTTGCGGTCGTGTCGGGAGGATCTTCCGGCATGGGTGCGGCTGTTTGCGCCCGCCTTGCTGGCTCGGGAGCCGCGGTCGTGGTGGGGGGCCGAGACAAGGAGCGAACCGCGGCCGTAGTTTCCGACATCATCGCGTCGGGAGGTCGAGCGGTTGCTCAGCTAGGTGACGTGTCGAACTCGGCCGATGCTGACGCTCTGGTAACGGCCGGTGTCGAGGGTTTCGGCGGGGTCGACATTGTGGTCAACGCCGCGGGTGTGATTCATCGCTCCGACGCGGCTGGTACTGACGACGATGCGTGGGCACGGGTGATGTCGACCAACGTCGACGGCACGTTCTTTGTTTCTCGGGCCGCGGTCGCGGCGCTGCGGACCCGGGGCGGGGGAGTGATTGTCAACATCAGCTCCACATGCGGGCTGGTCGGCTCGGCCGGACTCGTTGCTTACTGCGCTTCCAAAGGGGCGGTCACCAACCTCACACGGGCCATGGCGCTTGACCACGCCGGCGAAGGTATTCGCATCAACGCAATCTGTCCGGGCTCGGTGGACACGCCGATGTTGGTGTCGGAGCATCCCTCCGACACAACGCCCGAGCAAGTCTTTACCCGCAACATCGCTTCGATCCCAGAGGGTCGAATTCCCGCGGCAACCGAGGTCGCCGACCTGGTGCTGTTTTTGTGTTCGTCGTCCAGTCGCCATATAAACGGCGCCAATTTGTCTCTCGACGGGGGTTACACCGCTCAATGACCGACTTCTCTGGCATAACCGCCGTTGTTACCGGCGGCGCTCAAGGCATTGGTCGAGCAATCGCCGACCGCCTCGCGACCGACGGCGCCGACGTCGTTGTCGGCGATCTTCGTGACCCCGGCGACCTCGGTGCTCGGCAGCGGTGGGTCGAGCTCGATGTTCGTTCCGAAGAGTCGGCCCGGACCCTGGCCGCCGAATGCGGAGACACCGTTGGTGTGTTGGTGAACAACGCCGGGATCATGTTCGAGGCCGCGATTGCCGAGCAGACGGTGGAGCAGTGGGACACGGCGATGGCGATCAACCTCCGGGGCCCGTGGCTGATGACAAAGGCCTTGCTGGGCCTGCTGGAGGCGGCTTCGGAGATCGGGTTGGCGGCCTCGGTTGTGAACGTTGGCTCGATCGAGGGCATTGGTTCGAACCCGCTGCACACCGCCTATTCGGCTTCCAAAGGCGGGGTGCACGGCCTCACTGCGGCGATGGCAGTCGATCTTGGCCCGATGGGAATTCGTTGCAACGCCGTGGCCCCCGGTTGGATCGACACCGCGCTCAACCGGGCCTACATCGACCGTCTCGACAACCGCGACCAAGCGCTTGGCGAGCTGGCGGTGCTACACCCGGTTGGCCACATCGGTGACCCGGCCGACGTTGCCGCCACAGTGGCGTTCCTGGCCAGCGCCGACGCCCGATTTGTGTCGGGTCAAGTAATCGTGGTGGACGGGGCTCGTACTTCGAAACTCAGCCTGCCCCCGAGCTTGGCCCCGGACCCGACCTAAGACCTCGGCCCGTCGCAACGCGCTGGCAGCACCGACCGCGTCAGCTCACACGCTCGTTGATCGCCGCGGCCAACCCGTCGAGATCGTCAACGGTGACGGTGAGCGCGGCGTGGTTCTTTGGCCCGATGACCTTGTTGACTCGCTCGTCGAAGTGCACGCAGACGCCACCGTGGGTTGCGGTGCCGAAAGTGAGTCCGCTGTCAGCAAACGAACCGCGTATCCCTACCGCTTTCCACCACTGGTAGTTGCGGGTGATGTGCGCCTCGGTGATATTGGACAGCGGTGTCTCGACCCGTTTGCGGCCGTAAGTGGCGACGAAGGTGTCGTCGGTGAGAGTGACACCGTCGTTGTCGCGCGCTCCGAGCGGCCACCAGATGCCGGTGTAGCGCCGGTCGAAGCGGTACGGGAAGAACTGGTCGTCGTCGCTCACGAGCGGTTGATTTCGAAGACGGGGATTAGCCGCGGCGCGGCGTTGGTGACGTATTCGGCGAATTGGGGGATTCGGGCGGCCTGCTCGTTGAGGACCTCGCCCCGTTGCGGATCGGCGAGCGGCGTCAGCGTGGCGCGGTAGGTCTCGGTGCCTGCTTCGACATCGATCTCGGGCTGAGCGAGCAGGTTGTGGTACCAGTCGGGGTGCTTGGGTGAACCAGCGGCCGAGGCAAAAACGTAGGTCTTGTCGTCTTGGTCGAGGATGGCCAGCGGGATCTCGCGAACCTTTCCGGTGCGCGCCCCGATGGTGTGAAGAATCACCAAACCAACGTCGCCAAACGACGCCACCTTGCCTTGGTTCGCCCGAAACTCGTCAACAATCGCCGTATTCCAGTCGCTCATGGCTTCTCCTCTCGTCGCCGCCGCTTCTGCAACGACGGATCCCCCACATTTGTTCCGTCACCACCGATTTGTTGGATTTGTGCACCGATTCCGGTGCTACAGCACCGAGAACGGTGCACAAATCCGGGGTGTCATACCCCTTGGTCATACTGAGACACACTTCCCCGACTAAGGAGACAACATGACCAATTCCGGCGGAAACGGCGATGCCGACGACCCCCTCAATCAGATGATGTCAGGCATGGCCAGCGGCGACCTGGCGTGGCTGTGGGCGTTTCACGAAACGTTCGAGGGCCGTCTGCGCGGCGTCGTGCTGCGGCATCTGCGGTCCATGGGGCGCCACGATGTTGCCGCCGATCGGGCTCGAGTTGCCGAGTTGGTGGTCGACGCCTCGATGGTGATCTTCGACCGTGCCTCGGGATGGCATCGTGGCGCCGCCATGCCGTGGAACTGGGCTGGCCTGGCGATCCGCAGCCAGATCGCGGCCGAACTGGGTCACCGCACGACCGAGTTCAGCGACACTGATGGCGGCGATATGAATAACGGCGAGGTGAGCGCCCGGCCCCGGGCGGTTGTTGACCCCGCCGTCGATTCTCTAACCAGGTTGGCCGAACGATTTCCGCCGGTTCGGCTGCTACGCGATGCGTTTGAGTCGGTCGGATCCCTTCGCAACCAGCAAATCGCTTGGCTGTTTCGGGTGCAAAAGATCGAGGGCGACCCGTCGCCGGCTCACACCGTTGCCGCCGAGTTCGGGATTACACCCGTCAACGCCCGAAAGATCCACCAACGGCATTGGGACCGGGTGCAAACCGTTGTCCTGGCCGACGAGCGCTACTCTTCGCTGCGTGGTCTCGATTGGTTCGCCGCATGATCCATGGCCGTCCCTCGTTCGACGATGGCGCAACGCTGCTGGTGAAGCGGATAGCGCAACGATTGGCCGGCGAAGGGGCGCGTCATCCGCTGACGGCCGCCGTTGCCGTCGCGATTCGAGGCCGACACCGGCTTGATCAGGACCAGTACGCCCAGGAAATAGGCGTGCCGCTCGAAGCGGTGCAGGCCGCCGAAGCGGGCAACCTCGCCTTCGAACAGCTGCCAGGACCTATCGCCACCAGAGCACAATGGATGGGCATCGACCTTGGCAGGCTTGGCTGAGGCGTCGCGCCGCCGGTTGCCGTCAACCTGGTTGGTGCCCGCCGGGAACTTGTTCGTGCCGCGATGCGTTCAACCGCCATGAAGAACTTTCTTGCCCGCAACAAACTCCTGCTGACCTGGACTGGCTTGGGAGCCGCTGGGGTAATCGCATTTCTGGCGTTCGCGGTATTCGAGGTCCAGACGCTCGTAATCGACAAGAAAGTCGACGAGTCAGGTCCCGTGTTCGCCTCGGGCGCTAGTGCAGCGTCGGCAACCACCGAACCGACCACTACCGCACCAACGCTCAATACGCGCAGTAGCGCACAGCCGACAAGCACCGCATCACCGACCAGTAGCGCCCCGCCCAGCACTGCATCACCGACGAGCGCTGCGCCACAGACCAGCACTGCACGGGCAGGTGTCGTAGTTGAGCGATCGGGCGGCTTCACCAATCGAGCTCACGACACACTCGGAGAGGCCCAAGTGCTCGGCGACGGCACCGGCCAGCGATTCTTACGTTTTGAAGATTTCGAAACGTCCAACGGCCCTGATCTTCGGGTCTACCTGTCGGCGGCGCCGACCGATGCCATCGACGGTGAGTTTGACGACGACTTCGTCGACTTGGGTGGCCTAAAGGGCAACATCGGGTCCCAGAACTACGAGATCCCTGGAGACGCCGATCTCGATACCTACAACACCGTGGTGATCTGGTGTGTTCGATTCCGGGTGCCGTTCGGGGTCGCCGCGCTCACCGTCGGTTGAGAACGTGCCCCCAGGGTCAGCTAGCGAGTAGTTCGTCGATCGCGCCGAGGACCAGCGACACGTTTCGTTCGCGTGCGGTGTGGCCCATGCAACCAATGCGCCAGAGCTTGCCAGCGTATTCGCCGAGCCCGCCGCCAACTTCGATGCCGTAGCGTCGCATCAACTCGGAGCGAACGTCGGCTTCGGTCATGCCAGGCGGTAGCCGGTTCTTGGGCACCAGTACCGAAGTTAACTGAGGGAGCCGAAATCCTTCTTGGGCAAAAAGCTCGAGCCCGAGCTTCTCGAGGCCAGCCTGCAACATTTCGCCGCAGCGATGGTGGCGGGCTTCGGCGGCCTCGAGTCCTTCCTCTAGCACCGCGCCGAGAGCGGCGTGGAGACTGAAAATCATCGAAATCGGCGCCGTATGGTGGTAAGCCCGAGCTCCGGTTACGTAACCGGCGATCATGTTCAGATCGAGATACCACGATTGGGGACGGGCGACGATCTGGTCGATCGCTTGCGGCGACAGCGTGAGGGGCGCCAGGCCCGGAGGTGCGCCGAGACACTTCTGCGTCCCCGAGTAAGCAATATCAACACCCCAGTCATCAATGTCAACGCCGCTGCCTGCCACCGAAGTGACACAGTCGATGAGTAGCAGCGCTTCACCTTTGTTCGCGCCGATGTCGGCGACGTCGGTACGGACCCCCGTTGAGGTTTCGGCCTGTACGACCGCGATCACTTTTGGATTCGGATGGGCCTCGAGCAACGCTTCGGCAGGGACCGGAGAACCCCACGGCGCGTCGACGCGAATAACGGTGGCGCCGCACCGATCGGCAACATCACACAATCGACCACCGAAAACTCCGTTGACCCCAACAACGATGATGTCCCCCGGCTCGAGGGCGTTGACTACTGCCGCTTCCATGCCGGCCGAACCGGTGCCTGACACCGGGAACGTCAACGGGTTGGCGGTGCGCATCACTGCTCGTAAGCGTTCGTTGGTTTCGTCGAGCAGCGCGATGAACTCGGGGTCGAGATGGCCAAGCATTGGCCGACTCATTGCGGCGATTGCTTCGGGGTACGGATTGCACGGGCCGGGACCCATGAGGATGCGATCAGAAAGCGTCATCCCTGTGAAACTAGCTGAGATGCAGGGTGAACTCTTACCGCGTCGAGAAGATCGGGGAAACACGACGCGGCGTCTACCGCTTGGACTACGGCCTTACGGTCATCATTTGGCAAGGCGAGTGCGAAACGGTCCTGCTCGTTGTCGATCATTCGCCACGCCAGTTGGGTATGGCGCTCGACGGGGATGCGCAACACCCGGAAGTCATTCCCACAATATGGGAAAAGTTTGCACCGGTTCCCAACCAACGGTAATCTCTGCGGGGTATGGGGAACGTGCAAAGCGTCGACCGGGCGCTGCTGTTGTTGAAAGAAATCGGACGCGAATCGGGGGGTCTGGTCGACTTGGCTGGTCGCGTCGATCTTGCCACCAGCACCACCGCACGAATTTTGTCGACTCTCGAGTCGGGGGGAGCGGTACGTCGTGGCGGCGACGGTGCCTACGAAATCGGACCGCTGATCCAGTCGATCAGCTCAGTCACCGAAGGGACCCAGCGACTCGAAACTCTGGTCCACCCTCACCTGGTCGCGCTGTCAACCGAGCTCGACGAAGCGGCGTGTCTTGCCGTCATCTCTGGCGACGAGACCGTCACGGTCGACCAAGTTGACGCGCCCAAACCAGTCCAAGCCGAGAACTGGACCGGAACACGGGTGCCGTTGCATGCCGGCGGCGCTGGTCTCGTCATCATGGCGACGTGGGACGATCCCGACATCGATCGATACCTCCGCGGCGACCTCGCCGTTTGTTCGTCGCTCACCGTCATAGATCCAGCCGAACACTGGCGCCGCATACACGAGATCCGTGCCACCGGTTCGCTGTGGACCCATGGCGAGTACGTCGAAGGCCTCTCCTCGCTCTCGGCGGCCATTCGTGACAGCACCGGGCGCGCCGTTGCGGCGCTCTACACCTACGGGCCTAGCTACCGCTACCCGACTGCTGGCCAGGAGAGCCGCGTTGCCCGATCCGTGTTGGTGCGGGCTCAGGAGATTTCGTCCGACCTTGGGTGGATGGCGTGAGCGAACGTCGCCGTCGAAGTGGTGGCCGCCGAGAACGGCCCACTGGGCCGACCGGCCCGCCGCAGCTGCCTTGGCAGCTGTACCGACGCATCTTCGAGCCCACCAAAGTCGTCTCAGAGGATGAGCTCGAATCGATTCATCAAGCCTCGCTGAAGGTCCTGGGTGACGTTGGTATGGACTTTCTTCATCCAACCGCGCTCGAGATGTGGGCCGAGGCGGGCGCCAAGGTCGACGGCCAGCGCGTGCGTTTCGACCCCGCGCTGATCGAGGACCTGATCTCAGCGGCGCCGAGCGAATTCACGATGCATGCCCCCGATCCGCAGTACGACTTCCACGTGGGGGGCGACAGCGTGGTGTTCACGTCGGTGGCCAGCGCTCCCAATTACGTCGACCGGTCGGCGGGGCGACGCACGGGCAATCGGGCCGACTTTCAGACCCTGTTGAAGCTGTGTCAGCAACTCAACATCGTTCAGAGCCACGCCGGCTACCCGGTCGAACCGATAGATCTGCATGCGTCCATTCGTCACCTCGAAGCAACGCGCGACATCCTTACCCTCACCGGAAAAGCGATCAACGTTTATTCGCTGGGCAAACAGCGCAACCTCGACTGCCTCGAAATGGTCCGCATCGTGAGGGGCTTGGAACCAGACGCGGTCGACAGTCACCCAATCGTGCACTCGGTCATCAATGTGAGCTCGCCGCTAAGGCTCGACGTTCCGATGCTCGAAGGGATCTTGCAATACTCGGCCCGAAACCAGCCAATCATCTTGACGCCGTTCACCTTGGCGGGGGCAATGGCGCCGGTGACCATCGCTGGCGCGGTGGTCCAACAAAATGCCGAAGCTTTGGCCGGAATCGCGTTTTGTCAATTGGTGCGGCGAGGTGCTCCGGTCATGTATGGAGGCTTCACGTCCAACGTTGATATGCAAAGCGGTTCGCCGGCCTTTGGCACTCCCGAGTTCATGCAATCGGCGATGCTTGGTGGCCAACTGGCTCGCCGCTACTCGTTGCCGTATCGCAGCTCCAACGTCTGCGCCGCCAACGCTATCGACACGCAGGCCGGCTACGAGAGCGTCTTTTCGCTCTGGGGCGCGATTATGGGCGGTGCCAACATGGTGTACCACGGGGCCGGGTGGATGGAAGGCGGGCTGCATGCCAGTCCCGAAAAGATGGTGATCGACGCCGATCTGTTACAGATGGTGGCGACGTTCTTGCAGCCGCTGATTGTGGACGATGCCACGATGGCCGTCGAGGCAATCGCCGAGGTTGGTCCGGGCGGGCACTTCTTCGGAACTCAACACACCCAGGACCGATATCGCGACGCTTTTTATCGGCCGATGATTTCGGATTGGCGCAACTACGAGAGTTGGGAAGAGGCCGGTAGTCCCACGTCGTATGACCATTCCGAACGCATTGTTGGCGACTTGTTAGCGACCTACCAGCAACCTGTTCTCGACGATGGCGTACGAGCCGAACTCGACGAGTTTGTTGATCGACGTATCGCCGAGGGCGGCGTTGCAACTGATTTCTGAGCGGCCAAGGAGACAATATGGCTTTGACCGACTGGACCGATGATCGTAGCTGGCATGGCACGCGGGCACCGTTGCTCGAATCGACCGGCCTGCACCCCGAGGCGTACATCGACGACGGCTTCTTCTCGCTCGAACAAGAACGGGTATTCGAGCGGGCCTGGGTCGTCATCGGTACTGCGCCCGAGGTAGCAGAGCCGGGACCGATGCTGGTGCGTCAGATCGGCCGACGCTCGATCGTCGTCACCCGAGGCGCTGACGGGATATTGCGAGGCTTCTACAATTCGTGTCGCCATCGCGGGACCGAACTAGCCGAAGCCGATTGTGAGATCGCCGGTACGATTCGCTGCCCCTATCACCGGTGGGGATATAGCACGGACGGTTCGCTGACCTCGACGCCGCTGTTCGACGAAATCCCTCGCCCGTCTTTTGACAAGGCCGAGCACTCGCTCGTGGAAGTGCGGGTCGAAACTTGGGGAGTGCTGCTTTTTGCGTGTCTCGACGCGGCTACCGCGCCGTTGCTCGAGTGGCTCGGCGACATCCCCGAAAGGATGGCGGGTTACAACCTTGATCAGTGGCGTCTTCAAGAAGAAGCCATCGTCGACATCAAGTGCAATTGGAAATTGATTTCAGAAAATTTTCAGGAGTACTACCACCTGACCTGGGTGCATCCCGAATTGGCCAAGGTGTCTCGCGTAAAGGACCATTATCGCTACCAGGGGCCGGGGATGTACTGCGGACAGACCACGACCCCAGTGTCGGGATCAGAACGAGACGACTGGCTGGTGTTGCCCGCAGCCGAAGGCCTTGACGAGTCAGATTCCGAGAGCGGCCGGTTCGTGGCATTGTTCCCCAACGTGTTGTTGTCGGTTCTGCCAAACCATGTGTTTGTGATGCGACTCGAGCCCAAGGGGCCAGGGTTGACAACGGAGCAATGCACGTTTCTGCTGCCGCCGTCCACGCCGGATGTCAGCCCCGAAGCTATGCGGCCGACCCGTGACTTTTGGGTCGAGGTCAACAGCGAGGACATCGACATATGTCAACGCGGCCAGCGCGGTCTCGCCGGTGGAGCGATCGCTCCGGGTCCGCTGGCACCGCGCTTCGAAGAGCCGTTGCATCGCTTCCACAACATGCTCGCCGATTGCATGACCGCCGACTCTCTCGCCACCGGCCTCACCATTCCGCCCGGCGACGACGGCTCGACGAAGTCCCAACTCGGCACCCCTCAAAACCCCAGCCCCCCGGCGTTGGATTTGTGCACCGATTCCGGTGCTATAGCACCGAGAACGGTGCACAAATCCAACACAAGGGGTCTGAAGTGAGGGATTCGGCTCAGGTTGTTGTTATCGGTGGTGGGGTGGTGGGGGCGTCGGTGCTCTATCACCTCACGAAGGCCGGGTGGACCGATGTGGTTCTGGTTGAGCGGACCGAACTCACCGCGGGCTCTACTTGGCACTCCGCAGGCGGAATGCACACCCTCAACGGCGACCCGAACGTTGCTCGTCTTCAGCAGTACACCATCAATCTGTACAAGCAGATCGAGGAAGAATCCGGCCGAGACTGTGGGATCCACGTCACCGGTGGGGTGATGCTCGCCGATTCGCCCGAGCGCATGGACTGGCTCAAAATGAGCCATGCTCGCGGTCGGTATCTCGGTATGGAGACAGAACTCATCTCCGTGGCCGACGCCAAGGCCATGCTTCCAATCTTCGAGGAGAAGTACTTCGTCGGAGCCATGTGGGATGCTCACGAAGGGCATGTCGACCCCACTGGAGTCACCAACGCATACGCCCAGTGTGCGCGCCAACGCGGTGCCGAGATCTACCGGAACACCTGGGCGCGCGACATCAACCGAGCCGCAGATGGCGGATGGGATATCGCCGTCTACGACACCGCGTCGGGCGACGACAAGGGCGTCATCCATTGCGAACATGTCGTCAATGCCGGCGGGTTGTGGGCCCGCGAAGTTGGTCGCATGGTCGGGCTGGAGCTGCCGCTGCTGGCCATGGAACACATGTATTTGATCACCGAAGAGATCCCCGCGGTTGTTGACTTCAACCGAACCGAGGGCAAGCAATTCATGCATGCGATCGACTTCGGCGGAGAGATCTACATGCGTCAGGAAGGTAACGGTCTTCTGCTGGGAACGTACGAACAAGGCGGGAAGCCGTGGTCGTTGATCCAGACTCCGTGGGATTTCGGCATGCGCTTGCTCACCCCCGACTTGGAACGAATCGCCGAGTCTCTCGACACTGGATTCAAGCATTTCCCGATCTTTCAAGAGGCCGGCATCAAGGATGTAATCAACGGTCCATTCACGTTCGCGCCTGATGGCAACCCGCTGTTGGGGCCGGTCCGAGGGTTGCCGGGATATTGGTCGGCGTGCGCGGTGATGGCCGGCCTCTCCCAAGGTGGCGGCGTTGGTCTGTCGCTGGCAAACTGGATCACCGAAGGCGATCCGGGGTTCGATGTCTGGGGAATGGACATCAGCCGTTTCGGCGACTACTCCAACATGGCGTATACCCGAGAGAAGGTGCAGGAAAACTACTCGCGTCGGTTCCGCATCACTTTTCCCAACGAGCATCTACCGGTCGGTCGCAACGTCCAGACTTCGCCGATCTTCGACCAACTCGAACTCAAGAATGCCGTATGGGGATCGGGCTTCGGTCTGGAGGCCGCGTTGTGGTTCCAGCGCGATGGCGAAGAGGCGGTCGAGGAGGTCACGTTCGCTCGCTCGAACGCTTGGCACCAGGTCCGCGAGGAAACACTGGCCGTCAGGTCAAGCGTCGGGATGATGGAAACGACCGGGTTTTGCAAGTTCCTCTTCGATGGACCCAACGCCCGTCAATACCTCGACCGATTGTTGGCTGGTCGAATTCCCAACCCGGGTCGCATGTCGCTCACGCCGATGACCAACGCGGCCGGAAACTTGATCGGCGATCTGACCGTGGGCTGCCTGAACGCTGCTGCCGGACTTGCCGAGGGGCCCAGCCGCAGCATCACTTCTGGAGCCACCGCGAACACCCGCCCGCACGAGCGGTTCGTAGTGTTCGGATCAGGCATCGCCGAGCGTTACTACGAACGATGGTTTGATGAACATCTCCCCGATGACGGGTCAGTGAAATACCAGACGCTGGGATTCGAGTACACGGGCCTGTCCATCGCCGGACCTAACGCTCGGGCCGTGCTCGAAAAAGTGACCGACGCCGACGTGTCACAAAACGGGATGCGGTTCATGGCGTTCAGGGAACTCGACCTCGGCCTCGCCCCGGTCTGGTGCGGCCGTGTGACGTTCACCGGCGACCTTGGCTACGAGTTCTGGATGCCAGCGCGATACCAGCGGTACGTCTACCAAACGTTGATGTCCGCCGGTGAGGAGTTCGGGTTGCGGCTGTTCGGGCTACACGCTCTCAACTCGCTACGACTCGAGAAGGGCTTCGGTTCTTGGGCTCGAGAGTACCGGCCGATCTACGACCCGTTCGAAGCCAACCTGGGCCGGTTCGTGCAAATGGAGAAAGACTTCATAGGCCGCGACGCCCTAGCGACGAAGTACGCCGCTGGCGGACCGGGAGCCACCAACCAGTTGATAACTCTCACCGTCGAAAGCGCTCCCGGCCGCAGCGGGGCCGACGTTATTGGTGACGAACCGATCTGGTTCGACGGCGACGTCGTCGGATGGGTGACCTCGGGAGGCTACGCCCATCACAGCGACGTGTCGGTAGCGATCGGTTACGTGCCGGCGGTTCTCGAGCAGGGTGTTGGCAATTTCGAAGTTGAAGTTATGGGTCGACGCATGGCGGCCACGGTTGTCGACGGTTGTATCTGGGATCGCGAAGCCGAACGGATGCGCAGCTGATCGAGTCAGCCGCTGTGATGTTCGATCGAGTGGCTTGGCCCGTCAGACCAGGTTGCGATCAGGACCACTTCGTGTGAGTCGTCGTTGGCCTCGAAATGTACCTCGACCGTAAGCCGGTCGATCTGCTTGACTTCGGTGTGATAGCCGTCGTCGGGGATTGCGGTATCGAGGGTGACCGAATTTGGCGAGTACAGAACCCATGCCGTGCCAGCGCTGGTGACGTGGGTGACACGAAGCGTTGGGGCGGTTGTAGTTGGCGCGATAGTTGTCGTGGTGGAGGTCGTAGTAGTCGTGACGTTTGTCGTCGGGGCCGTGACAGGCGGGTCTTGGGATGGTTCGACCACGGCGCGGGCTGTGGTCGTGACGACTATGACCGAGGTCGTGGGCGGCGCAACCGTGGTGGTTGAGCTCGTGGGCCCAGGCGTCGGGGCCGATTCGTCGACGGTCTCAATGGGCGCCTCGGACAAATCGCGTTGTTCGGCGACCAGCGGAGCCACATCGGGGCCGTCGCCGTCAGCGAGTGCCGCACTGGTCGGGATGGTCGCGGTTTGCGCTCCGCGGGCGACGTCGCCTACTGACGCGATTCCCCGGTTAACCACCGCCATTGCCAATATTGCCGCCAGGACCCACAAGCACCCGACGAGAACCCGGTGCCTCATAGGGCCATTTTGCCACGGATTGTGGCGATTATTCCTAAGCAATCGATAAGAAATCGTGGTCGTTCGGCACAGACAACCTTCTAGGACCTACCATCAGGGTGTGGCGTTGGTTCACCTGATCGAAGACGACGCTGCCATTCGGTCAGCGTTACAAAGCGCCTTGGTTGAGCGCGGCCATGTGGTCGAGACATCAGAGGAGGGGCTCGACGGCTTGACCCGAATCGTGGCGTCCCCGCCCGAAGTCGTGATCCTCGACCTGGGTCTACCCGACGTAGACGGTGCTGACGTCTTGACGATGATCCGGCTGGTCGTCGACGTTCCGATCATCATCGCGACCGCACGAGACGACGAAGCTGAGGTCATCCGGCTGCTCGACGCGGGAGCTGACGACTACCTGGTCAAACCGTTCTCGGCCGAACAGCTCGAGGCGCGCTTGCGTGCTGTTCTTCGGCGATCGCCGGGTCAGCCGCGGTTGTCCAAGCTGACTATCGGAGACCTCGAGCTCGACCGAGCCGCTCGAATTGCCACACTGAGCGGCGTCGACCTCGAGTTGAGTCGTAAGGAATTTGACCTCCTCGTCCACTTGGGCGAGAACGTTGGAGCTGTGGTGTCGCGCTCAGAGTTGCTTGCCGAGGTGTGGCGTCAGCCATTTGGAGGAAGCGATAAGACGATCGACGTTCATGTCTCGTGGCTGCGAAAGAAGCTGGGCGAGACCGCAGCGGAACCCAAATATCTCCACACAGCCCGGGGCGTAGGGATCCGGTTGGTGGATCCCTGTGCTGATTCGGAGATCGCACCAGACGAATGAGAAAGCGGTTGGCTCTCGTCTTGTTCGGGACAACCGCTGTAGTTGTGTTGGCGTTTGTGATTCCTCTGGCGCTGCTGGTTCGCGAGGTCGCTCACGACAGCGCGATCGCGGATGCTGACCGAGATGCGAGTTCGTTGTTTCCTGCGCTTGCCGTGGCCGAGAGTCACGAGGCCATCGAGATAGCGGTGGCTCGCACCGAATCCGGAGCGGCCGGACGCCTTGCTGTCTATCTTCGCGATGGGATGGTGATTGGCGCCGAGCTTCCCGAAAACGAGGGCGTGCGTAGGGCCCGCGACGAGGGTCGGGCGTGGCACGGAGCGGTTAAGGGTGGCACGGATCTGGTCGTGCCGGTCGTCCATGGCGATGGGACTGTGGACGTCATTCAGGTATTCGTGCCGTCGTCGGAACTCACCGACGGCGTTGGTCAGGCATGGATATCGCTAGCGGTTGTCGGCAGCGCCCTGCTGTTGGTTTCGGTGGTTCTTGCCGAGCGGGTCAGTCGGTCCGTCGCGTCGCCGGTGGCAGACTTGGCGACTGCTTCGCGGCAGTTGGCCCGCGGCGAGCTTGACGCTCGCGTCGATCCGTCTGGACCTCCCGAAATTGTCGAGATGGGCCAAACTTTTAATCACTTGGCAACACGGGTCAGTGAACTTCTCGACGCGGAGCGAGAAGACGTGGCCGACCTTGCCCATCGGCTTCGGACCCCTCTGGCTGCGTTACGGCTACAGCTTGACCAGATTGCTGATCTAGAGGTTCGGTCCGCTCTTTCGGGCAGCGCCGATCAACTTGCACGGTCCCTCGACCAGGTAATTCTGGAGGCTCGTCGCCGGTCATCGCCGGATACAAGCGTTGCCGACTTGGTGGTGGTGTTGCGTGACCGATTTGATTTCTGGGCGGTGTTGGCAGAGGAGCAAGATCGACCCGCCCGTCTTGATCTCGGAGGCGTGCAAGCATCGGTACGGCTGGGTGTGTCGCGGCTAGCGGACGGACTCGACGTCATCTTCGAAAACGTGTTCGCTCACACCGAGGAAGGGGTCGGTTACGCGGCGCGCTTGCGACTAGTTGACAGGTCGGCGGAGTTGACGATCACTGATGACGGGGTTGGCTTCAAGGGAGAAGGGGTGACCCAAAGAGGGTCTACGTCGGACTCGACCGGTCTGGGGCTAGATATTGCACGGCGGGCGGTCGAAGACGCTGGAGGGACGTTTGCCGCCGTGACTTTGCCGGCCGGAGGAGCGTGCGTGTCGATGACCTTCCCGATTGTGTGAGCCCACGCCCCTAGTCGACTAATCTGCGCCGATGCCGGACCGCATCAAAAACTCTGTTGTTGCTGCTCGAGGCGTACGCGATGTGCTCGATCAGACTCCAGAATCCATTCACGCCGCGAGCGCAGGGCATCATTTGGTCATAGGTCCCGGGGACGAGCTCACCTCAGCGTGGCGGGCTGATGGACTCGAGCTGCCGGACCTGCCGGCGATGCGCCGATACCGCGTTGATCGGATTCAGAAGCAGCTGCGCGACCTTGATTACGGCGGCATTGTCTTGTTCGACCCGCTGAACGTCAGGTACGCAACTGATTCGACCAATATGCAGCTGTGGGTCATGCACAACGGCGCCCGCTACGCGTTCGTGAGTGTGGATGGATACGTAATCATCTGGGATTACGTCGGTACCGAGTTTCTCTCTGGCCACAGTGAGGTAGTCGACGAGGTCAGGCCGGCCATCGGTTCTACCTTTTTCCTCGGGGGGCGGCGCTGGGAGCAGCAGGCCAAGCGATGGTCGGCGGAGATGATCGAAGTCATCGAAGAACATTGTGGTCGGGGCGCAAGAATTGCGGTTGATCAGTGCCACCGAACGGGCTACCTCGAATTCGCCGAGGCGGGAATCATGGTTGGCGAGGGAACCGAGGTGATGGAGTTGGCCCGGATGATCAAGAGCCCCGACGAGATCAAAGCCATGCGGTGTGCCGCCCACGCATGTCAGACCACAATGGGCGAGATGAGCGGGGCGCTAAGGCCCGGTATGACCGAGCGCGAGGTCTGGGCGATGTTGCATGCCGGCAATATCGCGCGCGCTGGCGAGTGGATCGAGACCCAGATTCTTTCGTCCGGTCCCCGCACCAATCCTTGGATGCAGGAGGCCAGCGCCCGGGTCATCTCGAAGGGAGAGACGCTGGCCTACGACACCGATCTTGTTGGAGCGTACGGAATGATGATCGACATCAGCCGTACCTGGGTAGTCGGTGGCCAAAAGCCAACCCGTCACCAGCAGACGCTGTTTGATATGGCTCGCGACATGGTGGCTGGCAACGCCGAACTGCTTACTCCTGGGCGCTCCTTTCGCGAACTCACGTTCGACTCGTTTGTCCCCTCGCGAGATAAGTACCGGCACTATTCGGTGATCTATCACGGTGTCGGTCAGTGCGATGAGTATCCGAGTATCTATATGCCGTGGAGCTGGGACGAGTGGGGCCATGATGGGGTGCTCGAACCCGGCATGGTGCTGACATCTGAGAGCTTCATTGGTTCGCGCGACGGGGGAGAGGGCGTAAAGCTCGAGGATCAATACCTCGTCACTGAGACCGGCCCAGAGCTGTTGACAGACTTTCCGTTGGATTTGTGCACCGAAACCGGTGCTATAGCACCGAGTTCGGTGCACAAATCCAACTAATCGATGAGGGCGTCGCTGCGGACTCGTTGTTGCTCGGCTTGCTCGTGGGCGGGGAGGACTCGGCCGAAGAGTTGGCGGGTTCGCACGACTCGGCCGATGACACCGGGCTCTTCGGTGTAGGCAAAGATCGCGGCGTGGCGGGGTTTGCTGCCCGACGGCACTCGAGTAACGCGGTGTAGTGAGTGGCGGCCTCGGAATATCTGCATGTCGCCGGGGTGAAGTTCGAGAGTGTGAACGTTGTCGCGACCGCCGTCGAGTAGGGCCTGGATGCGGTCGAACCCCTCGTCTTGCACAGAGCGGATCGCCGGCGCGTACTCGAACAGGCCGCCCTCGTCGGCTGAATCAACGAGAATGGTCACTGCAAATTCGTTGGTGTCGAAGTGCCATGTGAACTGCTGGCCGGCGTCGAGAATGTTGGCGGTGAGCCCGGCGAGTGGGTCGGCGTAGCAATGCAGAGCGGGGATCTCGAGGCAGTCGGCCAGAAACGTGGTTAGCTCGGGTGCTCGGAATAGTTGGTTGATGTCGGAATCGTCGGCCCACGAGTCGCCGGGAATGAAGCCACTGGAACGCTCGATGAATGTGTTGACCGGGTGATGGTCGGGAAACGCCGGGTTATGGTCGGTATGGAAATAAGGGTTGATCACCTGGGTCGAGTAATGGGTGGTGCCCTTTTGAGCGACGATCTCTTGGTTGAGTCGGTTGAGGGCATCGGGCCTGATGAGGGAACTCACCACAGCACAGCCGTCGGCCCGCAGCGCGTGGCGAGCGTTGGAGACCGCTTCGGCGTAGTTGGCCGAGGCGGGTTCGTGAAGCGGGTATCGATCAAGATCGACGAGTTGCGAAAGGGTGCTTGTCACCGCGTCAGCGTCGCAGAATTGAGAGGCAAAGTGAAGGTCTTGGCCCAGATTTGCCGACCCTTCGCCCAGACGTTTGGGACTCGAACCCACCTTGTTCAGCGGGCTCAGCGGCTACCAGCCACCAACGAGCAATGGGTGGCTGGCGAATCGTTGCCCGGTTCGTTGTAGAGGGGAGGGGGAAAGGGAGGCCGTTGTGAATTTCCCGCGCTAACTGACGCGCCCAAGTTCTACATTGGCTAGGTCGAGTTTGTGCCGTTGAGTGCGGCAATCGGCGAATCGGAGTGCCCAAGATGAACCCAACAAGTCCTGTCACCGAGTTATCTCTCGAGGCCGCGTGGTCGATGCTTCGCGACGATCCGTCGGCCGTGCTCATCGATGTTCGTACGCCGGAGGAATGGAATTTTGTTGGTGTTCCCGTGCTCGACAGCATCGCAAAGGCCCCCCGGTTCGTCTACTGGACCGCTTACGGCACGGGCGCGGCCAATCCGGCGTTCTTGAGCGAAGCGACCGAAGGTCTCGACCCCGCAACCCCGTTGCTGTTCCTGTGCCGTTCGGGTGTGCGCTCAAAAGCCGCTGCGCTGCTCGCTGGGGCCAATGGGTTTGCCAACACCTACAACATCACCGCGGGGTTCGAGGGCGACCTCGAAGCTGTGGGACACCGTGCGACTGGCTGGCGTCATAGCGGCCTTCCCTGGCGACAGGGCTGATCATGGGGGCCGACGAGTTCCAAGAAGCTACTCGCCTAGTGAGAGGTGGTCTCAGTCGTTCGCCGTTCGACGAGACCGCCGAAGCAATGTATCTCACTTCTGGTTTTGTCTACAGCTCCGCAGCCGAAGCCGAAGCGGCGTTCAAAGGCGACATCGATCGTTATATCTATGGCCGTTACGGCAACCCGACGGTCAGTGTCTTTGAGGAACGGCTCCGTCTGATAGAGGGGGCCGCGGTTTGTCGAGCGACCGCTTCCGGTATGTCGGCGGTTTTTGCCGCGTTGGCGAGCTTTTTGAAGTCCGGCGACAAGCTGGTTGCCGCCCGGGCCCTGTTTGGGTCGTGCAGCGTTATAGCCACCGACATCCTGCCCCGTTACGGCGTCGAGACGGTTCTCGTCGACGGCCGGGACTTGGGCCAATGGGAGGCGGCGTTGGCCGGTGGAGCCCAAGCAGTGTTCTTCGAGACGCCTTCCAATCCCGGGCTGGAGATTATCGACATTGCCACGGTGTGCGAACTGGCTCATGCGGCGGGTGCGTTGGTCGTCGTTGACAACGTTTTTGCGACCCCTGTCCTGCAGCACCCGATGGAGTTCGGGGTCGACATCGTGGTCTATTCGGCTACAAAACACATCGACGGGCAGGGCCGCACTTTGGGTGGGGCAGTGCTCTGCTCTCAGGACTTTGACGACGAGTACTTGCAGGACTTTGTTCGCCACACCGGGCCGTCGCTTAGTCCGTTCAACGCTTGGGTGCTCACCAAGGGGCTCGAGACGTTGCGACTACGAGTCGATGCTCAATCAGGCGCCGCGGAGCAGATCGCTACCGCTATGACGATTCACCCTCGGGTTCGAGAGGTTCGATACCCGACGCTGGAGAGCCACCCTGATCACGAACTGGCGAGACGACAGATGGAAAAAGGCGGCACTGTTGTATGCCTAACACTTGAAGGCGATCGTTCGGACGCGTTTCGGGTAATTGACGCAATGTCGATCTTTGATATCTCGAACAACCTTGGCGATACCAAGAGCCTCGTAACGCATCCGGCGACCACAACCCATCGAAGGGTGGCGCCTGAACTGCGAGCCGAAATGGGGATCACCGACACGATGATTCGGCTGTCGGTCGGCCTTGAAGACCCGCGGGACTTGCTGCTTGATATCCAAGAGGCGCTCGGAGCTTAGGAACGAAGAAGGGGTGGAGCCGAAGCTCCACCCCTTCTCACTTGTTTAGGTTGTCCCGTGGGCTACAGGGCCACGGAATCAGATCCTTGGGTCAGCCAACCTCAGCAATTGCTTCGGCGATCCAGCTGTCGATCAGGTCCTGGTTCTCGGCAACCCAGTCGCCAGCGATGCGAACGACTTCGGCTTCGCTGCCGTCGCCATTGGCCTGCTCGACCTGAAGGATCGAGATGTCGATGACGGAAGGCTTGATCTTCGGGAACAGCGCCGCAACGACGGGGTTCTCGTCGAGGAACGCAGTGCGAGCCGTCACCTGAATGTCGGCTGGCTTCCAGCCGAGCTGGCAAGGCTGCGTGCAAACCTCAGGACCGAATCCGGAGAAGCCAGCTTCCTGGGTGTGGTTCTCGCCGCCTTCGATGCCGGTCGGGTTGGAGTCGTCGAGGACATCGGTGGGATGCATCGTGAGCCAGTAGACGTTCTCACCAGGGATGAGCGTGGTCACGTAAGCCGAAGGCGTCCAAGTGTAGATAGCCATGGGATCGCCAGCGAGTACACGGTTGGTGGCCTCGGCGAACATGGCGTCGTAGCCAGCAATGGTCTGCTCGATGTTGTCCCAGCCGTAGTAAGCGATCTGGGAGGTGATGATGTTGTCGCAGGTCCAGCTTTCTTCACAACCAAAGATGTCGGCCTTGCCGTTGCCGTCTTCGTCGAAGAGGGCGATGAGCTCGGGATCGTCGTTGATCTGCTGCATCGAGGTGATGCCGTACTCGTCAGCGACGGACTTGGTGATGAGGAAGCCCTGAACGCCGGAACCGGCGAACAAGCCGTCGACCACAGTTACGTAATCGCCAACAATGGAGCCGTCAGGTAGTTCGGCAGCGTGCCAGCTGTAGTGGCCCGGGTACCAGCTGTTGGTCCAGAAGTCCATTGTGCCCTCAGCCATGGCCAAGTAGCCAGCCGAAGGGGCCAATTCGAGAAGCGACGGCGAAGAAACGTTGTAACCGAGCTGGGTGAGGATCTGGTTGTAGATCTCGGCCTGGAGGTATCCAGAGGCCCAGTTGGCGCGACCTTCGACTACGTCGACACCGGCACCAATGGTGCTGGGGTCGACTGCGGCCATTTCGTCGTCGGCGGCCATTTCGTCGTCGGCGGCGGCTGTGTCGTCGGCGGCAGCTGTGTCGTCGGCGGCGGCTGTGTCGTCGGCGGCGGCTGAATCGTCAGCGGTGTCGCCAGCGGCGCTGGTGTCGGCTGTGTCGTCGTCGCCGCAAGCGGCTGCAAACAGTGCGAACACTGCAAACAGGGCAAGCAGCAGTTTCATGCTCTTGTTCATTCGGTTCCCCTCCTGGGAATAGTGGTGCTATGCGACATACGTCACACAACGGTTAAAGATCATAGTGGGTGATAACGGCTAACGCGGCGCAGAACAAAATTTCTGCGCCGCGTAGACCTGATCTGGGGTCTGAATCAGACCAATTCGGCTACCGAATCTGCTTCGGCTGCGGCCTCGGACGAATCCTCTCCGAACTCGTCGTCGAACACTTCGATACGGAAGAACTCGTTGACCAGCGCCCGGCCGCTCGACACGAAGAATACCCCGGCTAGCAGCACCAAGAAGGCGCCGATGCCGCTGAGGTAACCCCCCTCAGAGGATCTGGCCAAGGACCCGATCCAAGCCGCGGCCATAGCGACGATCGATACGCCGAAGCCCATCGACAGAACACTCCATCGCCACTTGTAGTGCTGTTCGGTCTGGCGCGCACCGGCGGCCAAGATCACCGATCCCGCTCCGAGCAGACCGAGCAGCATTAGCCACGGGCCGAGTCCTGGGCCGGCGTCATTCCAGGAGTCGTGGATTTCTTTCCCAAACCGACGAGCGGCGTTGTAGATGGCAGAGATCTCAACGGCGTTCTGGGCCGCCATTGCCGGGATGGCTTCGGCTTGTTCGGTCAGACGGGCAACCTCGGCTACGTCGGCTTCGCTCAGAACCGAATTGTCGCGCTGGTCGAACGACCACCCGGAGATGGTGCCGACGTACAACATGGCAATGGCGATGACCGCGCCGAACAACTTGTGGGTTTCGAGTTTGTTCGCAACGGGCCGATGCGGCGCATAGGGCGCATCGGTGCAGGCAAGAACTCCGCCGGCCACAGCGATCAGCATCCCGATCACCGCGACGTAGACGCCGATGCCGTTGCTGTAGTTGACGGCATCGGGTGACGGACTCATCAGGAGGTAACCCAACGCGCCGCCCAATCCCAAGAACGCGGCCAGCGTTGCACCGTCGGCGCTGAGGTAACGCGGCCCGTCGGGACGGCTCAGCCTGACGACAGTTGCCAAAATTGCGACCACGGAGGCAATGAGGACCATTACGCCAAAGAACGAACCGCCTTCGGCGTCGAGGCCGCTAAACGCGGCGCCCGGCAAGTCGAGGTCGGTGAAGCGGCTGTGGCTGGTCACCATGCCGGCGTCTTGACCCCAGGTCAAGAACACCGATATCAACCCGAGCACTGCGCCGGTGAGGGCGACCTTGAGACCAAGGCTTTCCTTGGCCGCGATTGGAGCGGGGTGCCCGCCGTAGTTGTTCTCCTGGGCTTCTTCGGCCGCAAGAGCATCGGCGTCTTGGAAAGCGTCTTCGGGGTTCTTGCGGTTGGCCAATGCGGTACGCATGTGGTTGAGCAAGCTCCCTTCGCTGCTTTCGGTCGGCTGCGAGATGCGGTCGAGAGTGACGGCCACCAAGAAGAAGGCCAAACCAGCAGCCGCACCAGCAGCAACGTCCTGACTCGACAGAGCCCTGAACATCAGCTGCCCGAGACCGCCGGCTCCCATGATGGCGGCGATGCCGAGCATGGAGATGGCTAGCAGCAACGTTTGGTTGACGCCGGTCATGATCGCCGGACGAGCCAGCGGGATCTGAACATCCATGAGAACCCGGTATTCGGGCGCACCGTAGGAACGGCTGGCTTCGACGACGTCCTCGGGGACCTGACGGATGCCGAGGTTGGTGAGACGAATGAGCGGCGGCAAAGCAAACACCATGGTCACCATGGTCGCTGCGGTCTCGCCCAAGCCGAAGAAGAAGATGAACGGCAGCATGTAGACAAACGAATGCACCACTTGCATGGCATCAAGTATTGGTCTGACCACCGCCCACACCGGATCTATTCGACCGCAGGCGATGCCAACCGGTATGCCGATGGCTACGCACAAGATCACCGCCACGAAAATGAATCCGATTGTCTGCGCGGTTGCGACCCAAAACGCCGAGCCCAAGATCCCGCAGAAGCTCAGGGAGACCAGCGCAAACAAGCCGACCTTGAGGCTGCGGAACGTCCAGCCGATCAGGAACATGAGTAGCACAATCAGCCACCATGCCCGAACTTCGAGGAAGTTGGTGACAAGTAGGTCGAGGAGGAACTGGAACGGCGCCTTGATTGCGTCGAGCAACCATCCCAGTTCGTTGTCGACCCAAAATACGCCTTGTTCGGTCCATTCTCCGAACGGGACCAAGAACTGGTCGAGTACTTCGTTGTCGAAGAACGACGGCTCGCTGGCTGCATCTGCTTGCTGGAAGAAGTTCATCACATGAACACCTCTCTCTCGAACTTGTCTATGAGTTCCTCGACCCGGCCCATTTCTTGCATGATGAGACGGGGATCGAGGTTGCCGACCAGGCGGCCGTCTTCATCGGTTACGGCAATTGGAAGTCCCCGGCCTGCCGCCGCGTAGACCGTGTTGAGGGTCGAGTTCGCGGTGGTGGAATCGAAGTCGTTTCTGGTGGCGTCGCTGACGCTGGTCTTGCCGGCCGTTGCGGCATGAATGCCGTCGGTGGCGGTGAACACGCCCGAAGGCTTGCCGTCGCCACCGACTACAAAAGCGCCGGCACGATCACCGAGTTGGTCGAGGGCATCGGTCAGCGATGCCGACTCGGACACCGGCTGAGGGTCGAGCATGATCTCCTGCACCTCGATCACTCGTCCCTGGTCGACGTCTTGCACGAATTCGGCGACGTAGCCGGTGGCGGGTTCGGTGAGGATTTCCTCTGGTGTGCCGATTTGCACGACTTCGCCGTCTTTCATGATGCAAACGCGGTCGCCGATACGCAGCGCCTCGTTCAGATCGTGGGTGATGAACAAGATGGTCTTGTTCAACTCGCCCATGATCTCCATCATCTCGTCTTGCATCTGACGACGAATCAGTGGGTCGAGAGCACTGAAAGCTTCGTCCATCAAGAGGATCGGGGGGTCGGCGGCGAGCGCTCGAGCCAAACCGACCCTCTGTTGCATGCCGCCCGAGAGCTGGCTCGGGGCGTAGCCGGCGTAGGCCTGCAAACCTACGAGCGAAAGGGCCTTGAGCGAGGCGACATCGCGTTGAGCCTTTTCGACTCCTTGAATTTTGAGGCCGTAGCCAACGTTGTCGATCACCGAGCGGTGGGGGAACAGGGCGAAGTGCTGAAAGACCATTCCGGTCTTTTCGCGTCGAAATTCTTGGAGCGCTCGTCCTTCGAGTTGCTGCACGTCGACATCGTCTACGAGCACGCGACCGTTGGTGATGTCGAGCAGCTTGTTGACGGTGCGAATTGCCGTCGACTTACCCGAACCAGAAAGACCCATGATGACGAAGATCTCGCCGCGAAGTACTTCGAAGTTGACATCGCGCAGACCAACAACGTGGCCAGTGCGAGCGTGGACCTCGTCCTTTTTCATCCCAGCTTGGGACAGCTCGAATGCTCGTCCCCGTGGTTGTGGTCCAAAGATCTTGTAGACCTCTTCGACCCTGACGATCACGTCCGGTTCGGCCATTTGATTTTCCCCCTGAGGTCGCGTGGAAGCGACCAATTCAGTCGAATAGCCTCGGGCAGGTCCGAGACCGACGCCAACCTTGGCCCAAATCGTGGGCGGTTGGCAAGCGCAGCAGTTGTCGGGCCCGGAACTGTTGGTGTCGGCGAGGGTCTCGCCTACAGTCGCCTGTGTCAGTTGCACGGCTCGGGAGGGCCCCATGATCGAACCCGAGTTCTTACGATTTGACACGCTGAGCCTGCATGCGGGCCAACAACCCGACCCGACCACGGGCGCGAGGGCTGTCCCTATATATATGACAACTTCGTATGTGTTCGACGACAGCGAACACGCGGCGGGACTTTTCAATCTCGAGGTGCCCGGACATTTGTATTCGCGCCTCACGAACCCCACCGTCGCGGTGCTCGAAGAGCGCATTGCCGCGCTCGAGGGCGGCGTAGGAGCGGTTTGTATCGCTTCAGGGCAAGCGGCGTTTCATCTGGCGGTGGTGACCCTGATGGGCCAAGGCGGTCATATCGTCGCCAGCCGCAACATTTATGGCGGCACCCATCAGATGCTCAACGTCACGTTGCCGCGGTTTGGAATCACCTGCACCTTCGTCGATCCTCGCAATCCCGACGAGTTCGCGGCGGCGATTCGCCCCGAGACCCGTTTGGTGTTCGCCGAGACGCTGGGCAACCCCGGCATCGAAGTCCTGGACATCTCCGCGGTCGCCGACATTGCCCACGCGGCTGGTTTGCCGCTGATGGTCGATGCAACGTTTTCGACGCCGTACTGCATCCGGCCGATCGAACACGGTGCCGACATCGTGATGCATTCGGTCACCAAGTTCTTGGGCGGCCACGGCGTGGCCCTCGGGGGCGTGCTGGTGGATGGTGGTCGGTTCGACTGGGAAGGGTCGGGCCGCTTCGACACCTTGACCGAGCCCTACGCCGGCTACCACGGAATTTCGTTTGCCGACGAGTTTGGTCCGGCGGCGTTCATTACTCGGGCTCGCGCCGAAGGCTTGAGAGATTTCGGTGCCGCGATGAGCCCCGCCAACGCCTTCCAACTTCTGCAGGGGGTGGAGACGTTGCCATTGCGGATGGCCAAGCACGTCGCCAACGCCCGATCGGTAACCGAAATGTTGTCGGCCAACGACGCCGTCGACTGGGTCAAGTATCCGAGCGCGCCCGACCACCCCGACCACGACCTGGCCAAGAAGCTCTATCCCAACGGCACCGGAGCGATCCTCAGTTTCGGCATCAAGGGCGGACGAGAGGCGGGTAAGAAATTCATCGAGTCGGTCAAGCTCGCCTCGCATCTGGCCAACGTTGGTGACGCCAAGACTTTGGTGTTGCATCCCGCGAGCACGACTCACCAGCAGTTGTCGTCGCAGGATCTGGTCGAGGCCGGCATCGGCGAAGAACTGATCCGAGTGTCGGTTGGCATCGAAGACGAACGCGACATCATCGACGACCTCAGCGCCGCGCTGAAGATCTCGCAGCGTTAAGGAGCTGTCATGGAGTTCACGGTCAACGGAGCAAAAGTTCGCTACGCCAACGGCGGTCATGAGCACGATCCGTCGCAGCCGTCGGTCATGTTGATCCATGGCTCGGGGATGAACCGCACGGTCTGGCAGATGCAAACCCGCTACCTCGCCCATCACGGTTTTCGTGTTGTTGCGGTCGACTTGCCCGGCCACGGCGGTTCCGATGGTCCACCCATCGCCGAGATCGAAGCCATGGGCGGGTGGGTTGTCGATCTCGTCGACGCCATGGAGCTCGGACCTACCCACCTGGTAGGCCACTCCATGGGCACCTACATAGCGCTCGAAGCGGCCAGTCAACGCCCCGAGGCCATCGCGTCGCTCGTGCTGATTGGCACCGCGGCTTCGATGCCCGTGCACCCCGAGTTGCTCGACGCCGCGGCCAACGATCTCGGCCATGCCAGCAACTTGATGTCGTCGTGGGGATTCGGCGCTCACGCTCATATCGGCAGCCACGCCACTCCCGGAATGTGGCTAATTGGTGGTTCAAGGGCGTTGCTCGACGTCTCTCGTCCTCAATCGCTGGCGGTAGATATGCAGGCCTGCAACCAATATCAGGGCGCCGTCCAAGCCGCCGATGCGGTCTCTTGCCCAACGACGTTCGTCTTGGGATCGCTCGACAAGATGACTCCCAACAAGAAGGCCGCTGACCTCGTAGCGGCAGTGTCGGGATCTCGTGTTGTGAAGCTCGACGGAGTTGGCCACATGATGCCGATCGAGGCGCCCGACCAAACAAGGGATGCCATCGTCGAAGCGTTGTCGCTGGCGTCGGCTTAGCCCCCAACCAAAATTAGCGAGGCTTGCGCCACATCGTTGTGACCACCGGCGCCCCTGACGCAAGCGGGACGGTGCCGGTTGCCTCGAAACCGTGGCGTGCGTAGAGCGGGTCGTTTCGGGGGTTCGAACTTTCGAGGTAGGCGCCAACGCCTTCGCGGTCACAGCGTTCGGTTACGGCGCGGGGCAGAGCCCCGCCTCGGCCCTGTCCTTGCAGTTCTTGTCGCACGCCTATGAAGGCGAGGTGAAAGTGAGGGTCCGGTGGATGAATCTTTTCGATGGTCGACAAAGTCCCGAGGGCCCGAGGTAGACGATGACGAAACGTTCGCACCACCGCGGGCACGGCTCGAAGGAGTTCGAGGTTCGACGTCTTCCACTCGTCGACCTCGTGCCATACCGCGGCGGCACCGCAGTCGTTGCTTACCCAAGTCATCTGGGTGGGTTTTGCGAGTTCGGTTCCGACGGTGTGGTTGAACAGGTGCGATAGCCGTGACTCGATGTTGTCGAGGCGGACTATCCAGGACAACAACGGATCGTGCGCGAACGCGTTGGCGAGCGTGCTCGCCACTTTGACGTGATCAGCAGCGGTGGCTTGGCGAGCGGCGGGCGGTTCTGGCCTCATCGCTCGAGGCTAGACCCGATCGAGCCGCGAGGTGGATGGGTGCAGATTGACCTCGGTCCAGCCTCGAACCGAATTGATGAGCCAAAATCGGGTGGCGCGTCGGAGGTCTTCGATGGTGATCGGCGCCTCGGCGATGCGATGGGTGGCCAGTAGTTCGGCCCGCAAGGTGCCGGGCAACAGGCCACTCTCGATGGCCGGAGTAAGTCTGTGGTTATCGATTTCGACCACCACGTTAGCGATGGTCGATTCGGTGATCTGGCCCTGGTCGTTCCATAACAAGACGTCGGTGGCGTCAGGAAAGCGGGCCAGCGCCTGGTCGTAACGGTCGCGGCGAGTGGTCTTGTGACGTAAGAACTCGTCGCCGCGATCTATGGGGCGATCGTCGAGAACAACGATCGGCGCCACGACCGCGGTAGGCATCGCCCGAGTCTCCAGTTCGACGGTGCCATCCAAGTCGATCAGCACTCTCACCACGATGCCGGTATCGGCCCTGATCGAATCGAGCATGCGCCGGACCTCTTGTTGATCGAGGTCGAAGCCGAAGTGGACTGCGGCGGCGGCCAACCGGTCGAGGTGACGATCGAGCAGGATTGCTCCGGCGCCGGGTTCCCACGCGATGGTTTCGAGAAGCCGGAATGGTTTGGCGGCCCGGTGCAACACGCGAGCTTTGTCGTGAGCTTCTTGCCATTCGGCGGTGGGGTCTGAGTCCCACACGATGCCTCCGCCTACGCCGTAGGTTGCGACACCGTTTTGGCGATCAATCCAGGCGGTGCGAATCGCGATGTTGAACTCGAAGTCTCCTCCGGGTTCGATGGCGCCCACGGCGCCCGTGTAGATGCCTCGGGGAGTTTGTTCGAGATCGGCAATGAATCCCGCCGTTGCGACTTTGGGCGCGCCAGTGATGGAGGCACCGGGGAAGGTCGCGGCGAATATCTCGTTGAGGCTGGCATCGGAATCGACCGCGACGGTAGAAGTGAGTTGATGAACGGTGGGGTAACTCTCGACGGTGTGCAGTTCTGGAGTTCGCAAACTTCCGATCTGGGCAAGACGACCGAGATCGTTGCGGGCCATATCGACGATCATGGTGTTCTCGGCGCGGTCTTTTTCGCTGATGACGAGTTCTTCAGCGAGCGCGGCATCGGTGATCGGGTCGGGATGCCGGGGGCGGGTGCCTTTCATCGGTCGAGTCTCGAGGGTGTTGGCGCTGCGGCGTAGAAATAGCTCGGGAGATGCAGAACACACCGCGTGATCTCCGAGATCGAGGAACGCCAAATGATCGGCCCGCTGGGCCCGGCTCATCGCCGCAAACAGAGCTAGTGGGTCGCCGTCGAAATCGGCGGTGAGCCGCATGGTGTAGTTGACCTGGTAGGTCTGACCCGCCGCTATCAACTCTTTGACTCGACGGATGTCGTCTTCGTAGTCGGCCTGTATCCGAGTCGAGGTCCACTCGCCTATTTGAAAGTCACCGCTGGCGGGGCCGCGCGACGGTCTTGATTGGGTGAAGGCCGCGAACGAGGCCAGCGCAACGTCGGGCGATCGCAGTGCTCGCAATGCCGGGTCGAACGCCGGAGCGGCGTCGTAGCTGACCATGCCGACGACCCATAATCCGGCGGCCGCCGCGGCTTCGACACCAGCCAGCACGGGGGCAACGTCGGTGAGGTCGTTGGCGACAAAGGATTCGACCGGATTGTCGAACGCGATCCAACGGCGTCCCCCTGATGTGGGGTATCTCAGAAGTGCTCGCTGAAGCGACATCGATAGAAGTATGCCCGCTACGATTCGGCGTTGATGCCGCTCACTAGGTACGCCCGCATCGAAGAGTCGCCATATCTGCAACGGGCGCTGAAGTATTGCGACGACGATGCCGCGTTGGCGGTCTACAACCGGATGTACCACCTGTTGCATTACGGCGATCCCGTGGCCGAATATTGGGCGCTCATCGACGGCGTCACCCTGTGGGATGTGGCCTATGAGCGCCAGGTAGAAATATCTGGTCCGGATGCCATGAAGTTTGCTCAAACCCTGGTCACTCGTGATCTGAGTCGTTGCGAAGTTGGCCAGTGCAAGTACGTATTCATGACCAACCCCAACGGCGGGATCATCGCCGATCCCGTATTGCTACGGCTCGACGATGACCGAGTCTGGCTGAGCGCCGCCGATGCCGATGTGCATCTGTGGTGCCAAGGGCTTGCCCATCAATCGCGGCTCGACCTTGTTGTGTCGGTGCCCGACGTTGCGCCAGTGCAGATCCAGGGACCGCGAGCCGTCGATCTGATGACCGACATTTTCGGCGATGACATAGCCGACATGGGCTATTTCCGTTTGGGCCAATTTCGTCATAACGGACTCGACTTGGTGATCTCGCGTAGCGGTTGGGGAGAAGCGCTCGGGTACGAGGTTTATGTGCAGAACGCCCGGGCCGATAACAACGCCGCGGCCGAGCAATGGTGGGACACGGTTGTGCGGGCCGGCGAGCGTCACGAGCTGACTGTTTCGGGTCCGAACCATGTTCGCCGAATCGAAGCGGGGATGCTTGCTCACGGCTGTGACATCGACGATCAGACGAACCCGTTTGAGGTCGACATGGGTTACGGCTGGATGGTCAACCTCGATCACCCCGAAGACTTTGTTGGCCGCGCCGCGCTCGAACAGATTCGGCGCGACGGCCCAACCCGTCGTCTGGTTGGCGTCGATATCGATGGACCGTCGCTCGGCTCGTTCATCGACGGCCTCATGCCGAGGCCGCTCGACGTGATTGTCGGTGACCGCATTGTCGGGAGCCTCACGTCGGCCTGCTTCTCGCCGCGGCTCAACAAGAACATTGGATACGCAATGGTGCCGATCGAACGGTCCGATCTCGGCACCACATTCACTATCAATCATCCTCGCTTCGGTTCTCTCGATGCCGTAGCAGTACAGAAACCTCATTGGTGCCCATGAACGAATCCGAGTTTACGATGCCGCTCGAACACGAAGTGGTCGAGGGCGGTCCGTGGAGCGACGACCAAGCCCCTGCCGGAGCGGCCCGGGCGCTGTTACTCGGCGTCTTCATGTTGATGGCCGGCAACGGCTTGCAGGGATCCTTGATCGGTGTGCGAACCGAGACCGAGGGCTTCTCGGTTGCGACTGCCGGCGTGATCATGGCCGCCTACTTCGGCGGCTTTCTTGCCGGAAGCCGTTACGCCGAATACCTGCTGGCCCGCGTGGGCCATATCCGAGTCTTTGCCGGGCTGGCATCCATGGCCTCCACCGCGGTGTTGATCCACGCTCTGTTCATCAACGCCATCACGTGGGGACTGATGAGGTTCGTGACCGGAATGTGCATGGCCGGGCTCTATGTGGTCATCGAGTCCTGGCTCAACGACCTGGCCACCAACGCTACGCGTGGGCGACTCCTGTCGCTCTACATGGTTTGCACGATGGGCGGGATGACGGTTGGCCAGTTCTTGCTCAAGGCCGCTCACCCCGACGGATTCGAGCTGTTCATGTTGTCGTCCGTGCTGGTTTCGGCGGCCCTTGTGCCCGTGGCGTTGTCGGCGTCGAGCAATCCACCGCTCGGGGTTCCCGAGTCTTTGTCGTTCAGGGATCTGGTCAAGCTGGTGCCGCTGGGAGTGTTTAGTTCCTTTTGGCAAGGGGCGTCTTCGGGCATCTTGATCGGACTGGGCGCGGTGTACGCCGTCGCCGTCGATGTTCCCGACGGTCGTATTCCGGCTTTCCTCGCCGCGCCTCTCGTTGGTTCGCTCATTATGCAGTGGCCGATCGGTCGCCTATCCGACTCGGTGCCGCGTCGAAACGTGATGTTGGTCGTTGCTGCAGTGGCGACCGGCGCGTCGGCGATGCTCACTGCTGTCGAGCCTGGATCGTGGCTTTCGGTGGGGCTGATTTTCGTGGTCGGCGCGATGTCGTTCCCCCTCTATTCGCTCACCATTGCCTATACCGCCGACTGGTTACCGTCGTCACAAATCACCGCCGGATCAGCAGCGCTGGTGCGGGTCAACGGAGTCGGAGCCCTCATTGGTCCGCTCGGCGCCGCGGCCGTGATGGCGATCTGGTCAGAGGTTTTCTTCTTTTGGGCAATGGCGTTAACCCACGGCGTGATTGCGGGCTATCTGGTCGTGCGCATAGCGGCCGTCGACGCGGTCCCGGTCCACAAGCAGGGAACGTTCATGGCGTTCCCGGCGCGTGCTTCGAGTGCCGCGGTGGCGATGCTGACTCGACGCCGCCATTTCCGTCACTGATCAGTCGACAACGTCCCACGGGGCGGTCCAGTCGCCCGCGAGTCGAAACGACAACTGCGCATCGTCTTCAAGGCGTTTGGCCACGTGAAGTTCGCCGACGTCGGGGCCGTAACGTTCGGCCGCGTCGGCGAACGCCGAGCGGGCCGCGTCGGTCATGACCAGCTCGGCATCGACGTTCGTGCCCAGGTCGTGGAGTAGCCCCAGATCTTTGAGGCAAAGGTCAAGGGTGAATGATGGGTCGTAGTGGCCGGCGAAGATCGAGGGACCGTCGTGGCGGGCAACGAAGGAATCGCCTACCGAGTCGGTGATGGCGTCGTAGAGGACCGAGAGTTCGACGCCGTTGGCCATTCCCAACGCGAACCCTTCGCCGATCGAGGCCGCATGAATAAACCACAGCTGATTGGTGACGAGTTTGACGACGTTGCCGGTCCCGAGACCGCCGCATTCGATTACCCGGCCCAGATGAGAAAGAACGGGAACAACTCGATCGAGGCCCTCGCGTGGGCCGCCAGCAAACAAGGTCAGGCGACCGTTGCGAGCGCCGTCGACGGCCCCGGTGAGAGGCGAGTCGACCACGAGCACGCCATCAGGGGACTCGTCGCTGAGCTCGGCCACCAGCTCGCGACGGTTCGTGGTGAGGTCGGCCCACACCGATCCGGGCCGTAACGCGGCGAGCGCGCCGCCGGCCCGCATGACCGCGATGACGTGGTCAGGTCGGGGCAGCGAGGTCAACAAGATGTCGCAACGACGAGCCACGTCGGCCGCGTCGGACCCGCGGCTGGCGCCCGCCCCAACAGCGGCGTCGACTGCTTCGTCGCGTAGGTCGAAAGCAATTACGTCGAACCCGGCCTCAACCAGGTTGAGACACATGGGAAGTCCCATGTTGCCCAGACCGATGAACCCAATACTGTCCGCCATGATCTAGTAAGCCGCGTCCGGCATCTCGGACTTGCGTCGGGCGATGAAGTCGGTGAGTTCGGCGTCTATTGCTTCGTCGAGTCCGGGGCCTTCGTAAGCCCCAAGCATCTGTTTCCAGGTCTTGTTGGCCCGCTCGGCAGCAGTGAGGCTGCCTTCGTCGGTCCATTGCTCGAAACTGTTGTTGTCGGCCTCGGTCGACCGGAAGAACGCGGTCTCGAAGTTGGCGAGGGTGTGGGCGTTGCCGAGGAAATGTTCTCCGGGCGCATTGGTGCGAAAGGCGTCCATCGCTTGAGCGTTTTCGCTCATGTCGATGCCGCGCGCGTAAACGCCCATCATGCCCAGTTGGTCGGCATCGAGGATCAGCTTCTCGAATCCGAGCGCGAGTCCACCTTCTTGCCACCCGGCGGCGTGGAGCACAAAGTTCACTCCCGCGTTGACGGTTGGGATGATGGTCGACGCCGACTCGTAGGCGGCTTGAGCGTCTGGGTACTTAGACGACGTGAACTGGCCGCCGGAACGAAATGGCACACCAACTCGTCGAGCCAGCGACGCCATTACGTTGAGGGCCTGACCGGCTTCGGGAGTGCCGAAGGTGGGTGCGCCGGTGGCCATCGACATCGATGAGGCGAACGTACCGAAGATGACCGGCGCCCCCGGACGAACCAGCTGCACATAGGCCATGCCCGATAGCGCCTCGGCCAGGGCTTGGGCGGCGAGTCCCGCGACAGTTACCGGCGACATCGCGCCGGCCAAAATGAATGGTGACATGATGCAGGCTTGGTTGGCTCGGGCGTAGACGGTCGCGGCGCCGAGCATGGTGGCGTCCCATCGCAGCGGCGACGACGCGTTGATGAGCGACGTCATCACTGGCCGATCTTGGAGGTCGCCGCCGAAACCAATTCGAGCCAATTCGATTGAGTCCGCGGCCCGTTCCGGAGCGGTAACCGAACCCATGAACGGCTTGTCGCTGTATTTGATGTGGGAGTACACCATGTCGAGGTGGCGTTTGTTGACCGGCACGTCGACGGGCTCGCACACTGTTCCGCCGCTGTGGTGGAGGTAAGGCAGGTCGTACACCAGCTTCACGATGTTGCGGAAGTCCTCGATCGTGCCGTAGCGGCGACCATTGTCGAGATCCATCACAAACGGAGACCCGTAGTTGGGGGCGAAGACGGTGCAGTTCTCGCCGATCTTCACACTGCGAGTCGGATTGCGAGCGTGCTGGATGAACGACTTGGGGGCGTTTTGTTGAACGATCTCGCGGCACATCCCTTTGGGGAACTTGACCAAGTCGCCATCGACGGTTGCCCCGGCTTGCCTCCACAGTTCTAGCGCTTCGGGGGTTTCCTGAAAGCCAATTCCGATCTCGGACAGAATGATTTCGGCGTTGTCCTCGATTTGGGAAAGGGCATCGTCGTCGAGCATGTCGACTGGCGCGAGCTTGCGTTCCAGGTACGGCACCGTTTCGGCCAACGCGCCTGCCCGGGCCGCTTGACGGCCAGCGCGTCCGCCTCCTCGGCGTCCGCCCCTTCGCCCCTCGTTCTCGGTCATGTTGACTCCTGTCTTGCAGTTCGGCGGCGGCGTCGGCCGTGGCCGGGCCCGCCTTCGGATTCGATTCGTGGTGGAAGTTCGACAATGCTCGCCAAATGCGGTGACGGAGCAGTGGCGTGCGGGAATGCCATAGCGGCGACGAAAAGGTCTTGAAAGCGCGGCTCGGTTGCCGTTTCGATCTTCTCGATATCGCTGACCGCTTTGGCGATCTCGGCCCGCTGAGAGCGCGAGACCAGCATCCGCACCGCTCCAGCCCCCGACGAGTTCCCGACCGCCTTGACTGCTTCGACCGGGCAATCCGGCACCAGTCCCAGGACCAACGCGTAGACCGGGTCGATGTGGGCTCCGAAGGCACCGGCGAGGCGAATGTCGTGTACCTCCGAAATGCCGGCATGTTCCATCAGCAGATCGATGCCTGCCCGGAGCGCAGAGCCCGCCAACTGGATCTGACGGATGTCGTTTTGGGTGATCGCCAACTGCGGCTGATCGCCTTGGTCGGTAGTGACGACGTCGCGGATCACATAGTCGAACGTGCGGCCATTGGCCACGACCCGGTCGGTACGGTCGCCAAGCGCTCCCTGTATTACTCCGTTTTGATCACAGATCCCGGACAGGTAGATCTCGCCGACGACCTCGATGATGGCTGATCCGCACAAGCCGGCGATGTCGAGCGAAGCGGTCTGGGCCGCGAATTCGGGTTCGTCAGACCACGCTTGGGCTCCGATCACCTTGTAGCGGGGCTCGAGGGTTTCGCGGTCGATGCGGATCCGTTCGATCGCGCCAGCGGTGGCCCTCATACCCGACGAGATCTGAGCACCCTCGAAGGCGGGCCCAGTTGGTGACGAGGCCGCGTAGGTTCTGTCGGCGGTTCCCAAAACAATCTCGGCGTTGGTGCCGATGTCGACCATCAGTTGAGGTGAGTCGCAGCGATGAGTGCCTTCGTTGAGGGTGGCCGCCGCGGCATCGGCCCCAACATGGCCTGCGATGCATGGCCCGATATGGGCGCGTGCGGCCGGGAGTTCGAGTTCGAGATCGGCGGCTCGCATGTCGACCGGCGCGCTGACCGTAAGGGTGAACGGCGCAGCCCCGAGCGGGGTTGGGTCGATGCCGAGCAGCAGGTGATGCATGACCGGGTTGCCAACCAGCACCATGTCGTGAATCCGCGGGAGGACATCGTTGTCCTCGCCGTGGTTGGCTGCCGCGGCCAGGTCTTGGACCACGTCGTTGATCGCCGAACGAATCGCCGAGGTGAGTTGGCGATCGCCGCCCGGGTTCATCATCACGTAGGACACCCGGCTCATGAGATCTTCGCCGAACCGGATCTGGGGATTCATGGCTCCACCGGTCGCGACTACTTCGCCGGTTGCCAGATCTATCAGGTAGCCGGCGAGAGTGGTCGATCCGACATCGATCGCGACCCCAAATATCGTTTCGTCGAAACCGGGCCGGACATCGATCACGGTCCTGTCGTTGTGGACAATTGCGGTCACGGCCCGCTGGCCCTCGACGATTGCAGGATGCAAACGTGGGAGTACCAGCGGCTCGATGGTTAGGTCGGGGAGCGACCATTGCGATGCCAACGCTTCGTACAGAATCTCGACATCGGAGCGTTCGTCACCGAGTTCGAGTTTGGGTAGTTCGACGTAGCGGGCGGTTATGACGGGATCGAGGGTCAGCCCTTCCAGGTCGATCTGCTTGCGAACAACCGGGCGATGCACCTGACTGGCCGCAGGGACATCGACGACAACATCAGCGAGAACTCGGGCTTGGCAACCGAGGCGACTCCCTTCTGCGATCTTGCGTCGACCTTTGTAGGCGTCCTCGCTGGTCGACCAACCAGAGATGGCTGCGTCGGTCGATGTGATGTTCCATTTGGCGAACTCGCCGAACGAAGGGGTGACTTGGCAGCGCCCGCACAGGCCACGCCCGCCGCAGGTCGAGTCGATGTCGACGCCGATCGAACGAGCGGCGTCGAGAACGGTGGTCTCGGGCGCGACATTAACGTGCACCCCCGACGGGGTGAACACCACGGTCACGTCATCGGGCGGCAACGGAAGACCTATCGGCGGTTAGGCCGAGCGGCGTCGACCGCCGGCGCGACGACGGGCTCCGCCTTCGCCGCCGCCGGCGTTGGGGTCACGGTTCTCTTTGATCCAGGCGGCACAGTTGGTGTCGTTGCCAGCGAGCACGTCGGCAGCCATGACCGAAGTCTTAACTTCGGCGTGCATGGGGTTCATGATCGCCGAAGTCATGCCGGCTCCCATCGCCATGGCCAGGAACGTGCCTGTGACGTGGTGGCGGTTGGGCAGGCCGAAGCTCACGTTGGACGCGCCACACGTGGTGTTGACCCCTAGTTCGTCGCGTAGGCGACGTACCAAGGCAAACACCTGTTGGCCCGCTGTTCCCATCGCTCCAATCGGCATGACGAGTGGATCCACAACAACGTCGTGGGCGGGGATGCCGTAGTCGGCCGCAGCGTGCACGATCTTCTTGGCTACCTCAAAGCGCACGTCGGGGTCCTCGCTGATCCCGGTCTCGTCGTTGGAGATGGCCACAACCGCGGCACCAGCCTTGGCGACCAAGGGAAGCACACGCTCGAGTACTTCGAGTTCGCCGGTAACGGAGTTGATGAGCGGCTTGCCCTGGTAGGCCTCGATGCCGGCTTCGAGCGCTTCGATGATCGAAGAGTCGATGGCGAGTGGCACGTCGGTCACCGACTGCACCAGCTTGATGGCCTGAGCCAGCAACGCTGGTTCGTCGGCCAAGGGAATGCCGGCATTGACGTCGAGCATCTGCGCACCGGCGGCGACCTGAGCAAGCGCATCGGCTTCGACACGGCTGAAGTCGCCGTTTTTCATTTCTTCGGCGAGGAGCTTGCGGCCAGTGGGGTTGATGCGTTCGCCGATCATGACGAACGGACGGCCAAAGCCGATAACTACTTCTTTGGTCGCCGAGCTGATCACGGTTTCGGTCATGGGTTGTCTCCGGGTTGGACAGGGTCGAGCCCGCCGTTGGCGACGAACGCCTCGAGTCGGTCACGGTGGAATTCGGTTTGTAGGGTGTCGACGGCAGCTTGGGCTGCGGCGAGTGGGTCGCCATCGACCGGCGAGGGGACCCGTCGCCATTCGTTGACGTAATCGTTCGTGTCGGTCAGCCCCGCGACTCCGGCAGCGCGGTCGATGGCGTGCTGAAAGCGGTCTTCGAGCAGGAGTTTTTGGCTCGTACCGTCGGCTCCGGTCGCGGTGACCTGAGCAGGGATGTCACGCCAATAGATGGTGACCAGCCCGGGTCCTCCCCGGGGGCGTCGCCGGCTCATTGCTCGCCCCCACCAGATGTCTTGCCGGCAGTAGGGGTCCTTCTGGCAATGGAAACTATGGCCGGTTCGAGGTCGCCGTAGGTCGTGGCGATCCGCTCGAACTTGAGACCGAGTTTGTCGGCCGCGGCCTGACCCCGGGCATCAAGATCGGGGTTGGTGGTCTGGGCTAGATAAATCATTTTGGTGTAGTTGCCGAAGTACATGTCGCGCAGTTCGGGATGGGCTTGGATACCGAGCCCATCCATGATGATGCGGTCGAAGTGCTTGACGAGATAGTCGGTGAGATAGAACGCGGTTGGATCGTTGTGGTGAAGGTCGAGAAATTCTTGTTGTCCGGCGAAGAACTGGTAGCAGTGATCGCCGGGAAGCATTTCGATGCCGGCCTTGGCACAAATGTCGGCCAATTCGCCGGCCGTGCCACAGTCGGCGTAGCCGAGCAGGATTTGGTCGTACTTCCCTTCGGCTCGTGCCAGCCGTTCGCGGACCGCATCGGGGATGTCGGTCGGACGATTGTGCAAGATGGCCGGCAGACATTCGAGGGTGACATTGTCGAGTTCGTGAATCCGCGAAATATCGCGAATCTCACGAGCAAGTGCGCCACATGCCAATATCAGGACCCGTGGCGCGTCGCTCACGCCGCTCGGCGGGCGGCGACCAGCGCGCTCGCGGTTTCGGCCGCAACCGCCGCATCTCGACAGTAGGCATCGGCACCGATGGCCTCGCCGAACTCTTCGTTGAGCGGAGCCCCACCGACCAGAACGATGTAGTCGTCGCGCATGCCCTTTTCGACGAGGGTGTCGATGACGACCTTCATGTAAGGCATCGTGGTGGTGAGCAGAGCCGACATGCCGAGGATGTCGGGTTTGTGTTCTTCGAGCGCGGCCAGGAACTCGTCGACGTCGGTGTTGATGCCGAGGTTGAACACTTCGAAGCCTGCACCCTCGAGCATCATGGCGACAAGGTTCTTGCCAATGTCGTGAATGTCGCCCTTGACGGTGCCAACAACGACGGTGCCGATCGGCTCAGCGCCAGTTTCGGCGAGAAGGGGACGCAAGATCGCCATGCCGGCTTTCATGGCGTTGGCGGCTAGAAGCACCTCGGGGACAAACAAGATGCCGTCGCGAAAATCGATCCCGACGATGCGCATACCTTCGACCAGTGCGTCGTTGAGGGTGCGGCCAGCGCTCCATCCGCGACCCAACAAGATGTTGACACCCTCGACTATTTCGTCGGCCAAACCGTCGTAAAGGTCGTCGTGCATCTGGGCGGTGAGATCCTCGTCGCTCAGAGCGTTGAGATCGATCTCTTCCTCGTCAGACATGCGGCACTCCTGAGTTGGGGTCAGCTTGTCTGACCGGTGACATGACAGTTTCTCTATTTAGTTGTTCCGCGCACGGAACAACGATGTGGTCCTAGCTCAGCGCGAACCGAACTCTGTGCCGCATCGTGGAACTGTACCGTATCATGAAACACATAGCCGCGAAAAGGGACTTCTTGCCTGATTTCTCGCGAACATCGCGAAACAAATCTCTGGGCTGGGTGAACCTCGTGGTCGGTAGTCTTGGCGGCTATGGCCGAAGACCTTCCCCGCCACCGCTACGACGCCGCACTGGCCGACGAGATCGAGACTCGTTGGCAAGCCCAGTGGCGCCAAAACGGCACATACAACGCTCCAAACCCGGGGGGACTGCTCGACGACGATCCGCTGGGTATCGCCACGGATCCGAAGTTGTTCATCATGGACATGTTCCCGTACCCATCTGGGAGCGGGCTCCATGTTGGCCACCCACTCGGATACATCGCGACAGACATCTATGCCCGATTCAAACGTATGAACGGCTTCAACGTGTTGCACACGATGGGGTTCGACGCGTTTGGTTTGCCGGCCGAGGAACACGCCCGCCAAACCGGCGAACACCCAAGGGTCAACACCGAGCGGAACGTCAGTACTTACCAACGACAACTCGACCGACTCGGGCTGGGCCACGATCGTCGCCGGGTAGTGGCCACCACCGACCCGAGCTTTTACCGATGGACACAATGGATTTTCCTGCAGGTGTTCAATTCGTGGTTCGACCCCGACCAAGCCAAAGCTCGACCCATCGACGAACTTGTCGCCGAGTTCGACTCGGGTCAACGTTCGCCACAAGGCGGAGAGGACTGGTCGACGCTCGACGCGTTTGGTCGCCGCGAAGTCCTTCAAAGTTACCGCTTGGCCTATGTCGACGATGCGCCGGTCAACTGGTGTCCGGGGCTGGGCACTGTGCTGGCCAACGAAGAGGTCACCGCCGATGGCCACAGCGAACGGGGTAATCACCCTGTGTTTCGGCGTCCGCTCAAGCAGTGGATGATGCGTATCACCTCCTACGCCGACCGCCTGATCGAAGACCTCGACGTGCTCGACTGGCCTGACTCGATCAAGACCATGCAGCGCAACTGGATCGGGCGCTCCGAAGGTGCTCACATCGACTTCGGTCCGATCAAGGTATTCACGACCCGGCCCGACACCATTTTCGGTGCGACCTACATGGTCCTGGCTCCCGAACACGAATTGGTCGACCGGTTGGTCGCCGATCGCTGGCCCGACGACACCAACCCGTCGTGGACCGGCGGTCATCGGACCCCCGCCGAAGCAGTGGCGGCGTACCGCGAACAAGCCGCGGCGATGACCGACATCGAGCGACAAGAGAACAAGGACAAAACCGGTGTCTTTGTTGGCGAGACAGTCGCCAATCCCGTCACCGGCGAACCGATCCCGGTGTTCATTGCCGACTACGTACTCATGGGGTACGGCACCGGAGCGATCATGGCTGTTCCGGCCCAGGACGAGCGGGATTGGGAATTCGCCGACAAATTCGAGTTGCCGATCATTCGTACCGTGCAGCCCGCGTCGGGCTTCGACGATGCCATCCCCGGTGACGGCGCTTACGTCGGCGACGGACTCGCCATCAATTCCAGTTTTCTCGATGGTCTCAACGTCGAGGATGCCAAAGCAGCGATTGTCGAGTGGCTGGAGGCTCACGATTCTGGTGAAGGCACCATCACCTACAAGCTGCGCGACTGGCTGTTCAGCCGGCAGCGCTACTGGGGTGAGCCTTTCCCGATTGTCTACGACGAATCGGGTATTCCGCTGGCGGTGCCCGAGTCCGAATTGCCGGTCATGTTGCCCGAACTCATGGACTGGGCTCCCCGCGAACTCGACATCGACTCCGAACCCGAACCGCCTTTGGGTCGGGTCGAACAATGGCGAACTGTCGAACTCGATCTGGGCGACGGGCCACGCACGTATCGCCGAGAACTCAACACCATGCCGCAGTGGGCCGGATCGTGTTGGTACTACCTGCGCTACCTCGACCCGTCCAACGAATTGCGGATGGCCGACGAAGGGGTTGAACAGTACTGGATGTCTGACCCCGAACAAGGAGGCGTTGGTGGCGTCGACCTATACGTCGGAGGGGCCGAGCACGCGGTGCTGCACCTTCTCTATTCGCGCTTTTGGCACAAGGTACTGTTCGATCTCGGGCACGTATCGGGACCCGAACCGTTCAAGCGTCTCATCAACCAGGGCTACATCCAGGCTGCCGCTTTCCAAGACGAACGCGGAATCTATGTCGATGCCGAGTCGGTGGTTGGCGATCAACAAAGCGGGTTCACCTTCGATGGCAAACCGGTGACGCGCTCGTTCGGCAAGATGGGTAAATCGCTGAAGAACTCGGTTACCCCAGACGACATGTACGAGGCCTACGGCGCCGACACGCTGCGGCTGTACGAGATGTCGATGGGCCCAATCGATCAAGACCGCCCATGGGAGACCCGCTCGGTCGTTGGATCGCACCGGCTGTTGCAGCGGGTTTGGCGCAACCTGGTTGACGAACGAACCGGTGATCTAAATCTCACCGATGTCGAGCCGCCGGCAGAACTGCGTCGGATATTGCACCGCACAATCGACGGGGTCGCGACCGACATGGACGAGTTGCGTTTCAATACCGCAATTGCCAAGGTCACCGAACTCAACAACGAGCTGACCAAAGTTGACGGCCCGACCTCGGTCGAAGTCGCCGATGCAATGGTCCGCATGCTGGCGCCGTTAGTGCCGCATGTGGCCGAGGAATTGTGGGCTCGCATGGGTCGCCAAGGTTCTGTTACGCGGGCCCCGTTCCCTCAGGCCGACCTAGCGTTGCTCGTCGACGATGTTGTCGAGTTGCCGGTTCAGGTCAACGCCAAGCTCCGCGCCGTAATCTCGGTTGCTTCAGACGCGAGCCAAGACGACATTGTCGCTGCGGCGCTCGGCGAACCGAACGTGGCGGCTCACATCGACGGCAAAGAGCTGCGCAAGGCCATCGTGGTGCCCGGCCGAATGGTGAATCTCATTGTTTGAGCAGATCGTTGTTTGACGAGATCAGTGCCTGACCAGCTGAGGGCCGGAGCGGCGTCGACCGAGGGCACTGAACGCCACGCCCATCGCAAATAGGGCGAGGGCGACGCCGAGAAGGCGATCGGGGTTGGCACCCGTGAACGCCAAAGCGGACACAGCGCGAGACGTCGATGTATCGAGGATTCCGGTGACGGGCACATCGATTCCCAGCGCCGCGTCCAAACCGGCCCCAGGGTCGAGAATGGTCTCACGGATACCGTCCACAATCGATGGCGCCAGCGGTTGGCCGTTAACCAATGTGCCGCCGAGGACGTCGGCTCGGTTGGTGATCTCGGTTCCCACGGCTGCGGTCACGATCGTGGTGATCTCGAGCGTGAGTTCGTCGCCGACCGCCATGGCGCTGTCGACATCGCAGGACACTCGGTTGGCGACGCTGGTACAGGACAAACCGGCCCCGGTGCTGCGTACGTAGCCCAAGCCGTCGGGCAGATCGTCGATGACCTGGACCACTCCAGTGGTGGGCGACGGGCCGTAGTTGGTGATAACGATCCGCCAATTGGCGACTTGTCCAGTGACCACGTTCGCTTCCATGAGGCTCTTGTTGATATGGATCAGCGAGAGCGGGACGTTGGCGGTGTCGGTGTCGGTGTTGTTGGTCGGGTCTGGGTCGACCGGACCGCCCACCATGTCGACGGAGGCGGCATTGGTGACGCTAGGCGCGGCCGCGGCCTTGGCGGTCACGACCAGGCTGAGATTGCTGGTCGCACCGACGCCCAACGGCGAATTGTTGAACGCACAGGTGATGGTCGAATCGACCGCCGCGCAACTCCACTCGGTCGAGTCGACCCGCACAAACGTGACCTCGGCTGGCAAAGTGTCGGTCAGCGTGATGGCGCCGGTAGCAATCGACGGCCCGTGGTTGATGACCGACAAGGTCCACACATTCTGGGCGTCGATCACGAAGTCGTCGGCGCTGGTCTTGATGATTTCCAGATCGGACTCAAGTCGTTCGCCGAAGTCGACGTCGAGTTGAGCGGCGCCGGGCGCAAGGGTGAACGCCGCGGTGCGGTCGAGTTCGCCGACCAGGTCGTGAGTCGGGGCCATTGCCTCGGGCAGGGTTGCTGGGTTGATCGACACCGTGTAGTCGCCGGCCGGCAAGTTGGCGAAACCGTAGATGCCGTTGACATCGGTCGACGTGGCGAGGTTGGCCGTGGCCCCGGTAGTGGGGTCGACCCAAACCGCCGCGACCGCGACGTTTTCGAACCCGGTCTCGCCGGCGCTGACGAGACCGTCGGCATCGAGATCGTTCCACACGAGGTCGCCGATTGATCCGGTTCCGTAGTACGCAAAGTCTTGGTCGAGATTGTCGGCTCCGCTCAGCGTGAGGGCCGCGGTGTTGTCGGCGCCACCGTCGGGGTCGACGTTGGCCGTGACCCCGCCCGGCAAAGATGTCGGGTCGATGTAGATGACGTAGCTGCCGTCGGGAAGGTTCGAGAACAGATAGTTGCCAGCAGCATCGGTGGTGGTCGAGACAACCAAATCGGATGCGCCGGGATTGGTCCAGCGAAGAGACACCAACACGTTGGGGAGGGCAATGTCGTCCGGTTGCGGTTGAGCATCACCCGACGCGTCGAGGTCGAGCCACACGGCGTCGCCGATATTGGACACGCCGGCGTAGCCGAAATCGACATCCAGGCGTTCGGTGGTGGCGGTGGTGAGAATTGCCGAGGCGGCGTGAGCGCTGCCGGTGACTACCGACGCGTCGGCGGGATCGTCCAGATCATGGGTTGCGACGACGCTGGCCGGTAGGTCGATGGTGTCGACCGTTACCGCGATTGCGATGTCGAGAGGCAGGCCGGTGAACAGGTACGTACCGTCGGCGCCGGTGTCTACGGCACGCACGACAACAGCACCGCCTGGCTCGGTGAAGGTTGCGGTAACGGTTACCGCGGCCAGTCCGACTTCGTCGGTGTCGAGGGTTCCGTTTGAGTTGCGATCGAGCCACACGGTGTCGCCGACGCGGCCCGGGCCGGCGTAGCCGAAGTCGAGCCCGAGAAAGTCTTCGTTGGCGGCGAGCGTGTAGCTGGTCGTGTCGTCGAGGTCCGTCGGGATGCCCGAGGTCGCGAAGTCGTGATCCCAAGTAGCGATGTCGATGTCGTTGGGTAGGTCGCTGGTGGTCACGGTCACCGTGTATTCGCCGGGGGCGAGATTGGGGGCGAGGTAGGCGCCGGTGGCGTCGGTGGTGGCGAGGTAGCGAACGTCGTCGGCGGACTCGTCAACGCTCACAGTCGAGGGTTCGTCGCCGAGGACCCCGTCGAATCCGGCCCAGTCGGTGGTAACGGTGATGCCGGCGAGCGGGGTTTCGTTGGCGTCTTGCACGCCGTCGAGGTTGAGGTCATACCAGATGTAGTCACCAAGGCTTCCCGCACCGGTGTAACCAAAGTCGACGTCGAGGTACGTCGCATTGGTCGATGTCAGCATGATTTGGGTGACGATGCCGTCGTGCACTCCGCTTTGGGGTTTGTTGGCTTGGGTGTCGGTGATCGTCGGATTATCGACGAGCTCAAAGGTCGGGGTCAGCCCGGCCGGTAGGCCGGCGTTATCGACGGTGACGGTGAGGTCGATGTCTTGGGGCAAATTGCCAAAGGCGTATTCGCCGTCGCCGTTGGTGGTTGTCATGAGACTGACGGTCGCGCCGCCATCGGGATTGATCCACGAGACGGTCACGTCGACGCCGCTCAGCCCGTACTCGCCGACATCCAAGATGCCGTTGGCGTCGGCGTCGAACCAGAGCCGATTGCCGAGGTCGGCAGTGGCGGGGGTGAACGAGACAAAGTCGGAGTCGTCTTCGTCGGTCCCGGTTCCTTCGTTGTAGTTCGCCGGGGTCGAGTCGATGTCCCATTGATCGGCCGTTTCGATCTCGGCGTGGTTCATCACCTGCGAGGCGCTGTTGATTCGGGCCACGATGTCAAGCGTCGCGGTGGCGTCTTGGGCCAATCCCGAAGCCAACGTCCACGTATTGGTGCTCGAGTTGTACGAGCCGTTGGCCGTGGTCGCCGTTTGGAAGATCATGGTGTTCGGGAGCACGTCCAGAACGCTGATGCCGGTGGCGGTATCGACGCTGGCTGTGGTTGATTCGTTGGTGACAACGATTCGGTAGGTCAAGAAGTCGCCGTAGAAGTAGGGGGCGCTCTCGACGATCGACTTGCTGATCGCCAGGTCGACGCGGCGGATGCGAGCGTTGGCGTTGTCTGAACCGCGAACGCCATCGGCGGCGTCGTTGTCGTCGCCGAAGCTTCCGGTTTGGTTGGCCGTCTGTCCCGAATAGTCCTCGCCCGCGACCCCCGAGTCGTTCACGTGGTCAACGGCGCCAGTGGTGGCGAGGGTCAAAAGTGTTGCCTGGGGGATCAGGTCGTATTCGATTTGGGCGGAGCTACCCGCCGCGAGCGAAGTCAACACGTTGGTCCAAAGCAATGGACCCGACGTTGACCCGCTGGGATCGCTGAGCGTCACAAACCCGCCGCCGGTGTTGATCTTGGCGCTTCCGGTCGAATAGAGCCAGCCCGCGGGGAGCACGTCGTCGACATCGACGTTGTACGCGGTGCCGGTGCCGTCATTGTGCACCGTGAGGTTCCAGCGAAACGCCAGGCCAGTTCGCGCGTCGGTCGCGTCCATGCCGCTGGCCGGAGTCTTCACGATCACCAGGTCGGGGAACTCGACAGTGAGGGCTACCGAATCGGCGGCGACCGGGTTGCGGGTTCCGCCGTACTGAGGCACGTCGGCCGCCACCGGTGCCGCGGCGCGATCGGCACTCGACATTGCGTAGTACGAGGTGACGTCGGCGGTGTTGGTCAATATCTGGTCGTCGCTGAGGATGTTCGAAGACCCAACGACGACGTCGTAGGTGTAGACGAGGCTGCCCGCGGCGGCCAGCGGGCCGGTGACGCTCCAGGTCAGAGTGCCCGCTGCGGCGTTGTAAACAGGGGTGGCGCCGGTGAAGTTCGATGCGACGCTGGTTCCCTCGACGGGCAGCGTGTCGACGATGATCAAATCGTGGGCTGCACCGTCACCGTTGTTGGTCACCGTGACGGTGTAGCGGTGAGTCGCCCCCGATTCGGTGTCGCACGTATCGGCATCGGGACTCGGTTCGCAGGCAGAGGCACTCGAAGCCACTACAACTTGTACGTCTTTGTCCATGGCCAGGTTTGGCTCGACAACCGAAATTGATTCGGTCGCGGGATCGGTCGACTTGTCCCAAGTCTCGGCACCAAGATCGCTAACCCCGGTCGGGTCGACGACGATCGTGTTGGTGTTGTGCCAGTGCAACACCGACGAGTTCGTACCGGCCGACGCGGTCGTGGCGATGGCATCGATGTGCACCGAATAGGGGAGAGTGATGTTGCAGTTGGCGCCGTCGGCTTCGATATCTCCGAAGTACCAGCCCAGCACTTGGCCGTTGGGCGTCAGGCGAAGAGCGTCGTTGGCCACGAGTGCGGTGTTGGTTCCGGCAAACTGACATTCGGTTCCGCTGTAAGAAGGAGTCCCGTAGCTGTCGAATTGAACGAAGCTCGGCAAGGTGTCAAACAGCGTGGTGTCGTAGGTGCGGCTTCCCGACGGTATTTGCACGGTCAGTTCGAAGTTGGCGGCCTCGCCAACGCGAAACTCGCTGATGTCAGTGTCGGTCAGATCGAACGGGTTGGCGTCAAACGGCGCAATGTCTTTGGCCAACAGTCCCAGCGGCAGTTCGATGGTGTTGGTGGTATTGGCGGTGTAGCTCGTGCGTTCGCCGGCAACCGTGCCGGCCATGGACGACGCGGTCACCACTGCGGTGTTCGTCAACTGGGTCGCGGCTACCGATTCGGTGGCGACCGTGGCCTTGTAGGTGAGCGTCGTCGAAGCCCCGACCGCCAGTTCGGTAATCGTCCACACCAACGTGCCGCCACTCGGGGCGCCGGCGGTCCATGTGGCCGCATCGGGATTGTTGTTGGCGTTGTCGGTGAACTGGAGACCAACCGGCAAGGAATCGGTCACGACGAGATCGTGGGCGTACGAACCATGCGTGTGGGTCGGGTTGGTCACCGTGAGGGTGTAGGTGACGAGATCGCCGGCGCTGACGTTGCTGATCGCGTCGGTGGGCACGTTGGTGTCGGTGCCGTCGTCGGTCTTGGTGATCGAAAGGCTGGGCTCGACGACCTTGGTACGAGCCCGGTTTGATGAGGCCTGGGCGACCTTGCTGGCGTTGGCGTCGTTCCAGTCGGCGTACGCGTAGTTGTCCAGGTTGTTGGCCCGTGCGCCGCTGGTTAGTTGGGCGTCGTAGCTCAGCCACACCGTGTCGATGCCCGCTCCCACCGGGTTCTGCCATGTCGCCGGAAAGGTAACTCCGAGCACCGGTCCCACGCCGTTGAGCTCCACCAAAATGTCGGTTGCCGCGTCGTAAACGGCCGCGGTGCCACCGAGATCGAAGAAGCCGTCTCCGGCCGCCGCGTTGGTGATGGTGAGCGAGACAACGCTGCTCGGGTTGTTGTTGTTGAACTCGCCCCCGGTGAGGCCAGTGAAACTCAACTTTGAGTCGATGGGATCGGTGAGGACCAAGCTGTAGGCATCGACTCCGACCGGAATCGTGGCATCGAATCGGTAGTTGAGGGACTCGCCGATGGTCGCGTCTTGGGTAGCGCTGCTCGACAGATCGGCGGCGTTGCTGCGGTTGCTTGCGCCGGTCGCGTCGGTCACCGTCGACGATTGGGTTTTGGTCAGCGTGATGTTGTCGATGTTGACTGTGGCTTGAGCGTTGAGCGCCGAGACCGTAGCGGTCGGGGCGGTCTGGTCGATATTGCTCGCAGGTATGTAGGTGAGGGTGCCGCCGGTGTTGTCCTGGGGTCCGTCGAAGGATCGAACGCCGGCGTCATTGGTCAAGACCACGCCGGCGGCGATGTTGGCGGGCACGGTGAGTTGGTAGCTCAGCGTCGAAACCGCGCCGGGCGCAAGTGATGTGACGCTGTAGCTGATCACGCTGCGGGTCGCAGTGGTCTGGCCAGTCAACGGAAATCCAACATCGACGGGGTCGTAGCAAGTCGCCGTCTCACCGGTTGACACGGCAATGGTCGAGATGGCCGAGCACAAAATGTTGTCGGGGAGAATGTCCCAAGTGGCGATGGCACGGGCGGCGGCGTGAGCGTCTTGAGCCGGTACCCCGGTCGACGCAAAATCGTTGGTGATCGCCACTTCGTAGTCCAGGACCGTTCCCTGGACACCCGACTCGGCTGTGGCGGTCGCGGTGTTTGGGGCTACGGCGTTGAGTTTCGAGATGGTCAGGTGTGGTTCGACAAATGGGAAGCCGGCGAGATCTCGGCTCGAGAACGCTTCGCCGCCCAGGTGGGCGCTATTTTGGTGGGTCAGTTTCGCCAAGTTCTCGATGATGTCGACGTAGTTGGCATCACGGGGGTTGCCGTCGATGGTGACCGAAAAAATTACTTCGAACCGAGCCGCCGTTTCGGCGACGAACAAATCACCGTTGCCAGGGTCGGTGCCGAGCGACCACAACACGGCATCAGTGATGCCATCGCCGGCACCAAAGTCGACGAGTTCGGTAGTGGCGATAGTCGCAGTGTTGTTGGCCGTGGCCCCGCTGACGGCGTTGACCCAGAACTTCTCGAACGTTGTATTGGGCGGAATGAAGTCGGTGACTTGAGGATTTCGGAAGTCGAGGTTGAGGGTGAAGTCGACGCCGATGCGGTAACAGACTCGGTCACCTGGCTTGAACCCCTGGTCGGCATCTCTGGTCGCGACGTAGGTAGCGGTGTCACACGACAGAGCGGTCCCCGCGGCGGCTGGCTGCGAGATTGCCTTGTCGATCACCACCGTTGCCGAATCTTGTCGGGCGCTCGACGCGTCGATCGTGGTCGTCTCCAGCACCCGGTCGGGTTCGTTGTTGCCGCTGTCGTTGAGGGGATCGGTAGTCCCAACGATGTCGACGTTGTTGATGAAGTAGTCGGCGCCCACGACCGGAAGGTCCGGGGCGTAATTTTGTTGATAGTCGCCGCGCACCACTGATGAGAACTCGATGAGGAACTGGTCGCTCTCGGTCATGGTCGGCGTGGCTGTCCAAACCAGAGTCCACGAACCGTCCACGTTCTCGGTCACGGTGTCGGGATCTTGGGCGCTGGCGGCCAGAGTGGGGTCCAGCCCGACGCCCGCGGCGCAGTCGGTGCCGATCGGAGCCGAGGTCTCGGGGTTCGAGTTGATCAGGATCGGACACTGGCCGTCGGGCAAAGTGTCGGTGACGACGATCGACGAGGCGTTGCGGTACTCGCCGGTTTCGATCAGCAGGCTCCAGCGAGGTTGGTCGGTCTGCACGAAGGTCGCGGCACTCACTGTCTTGTGAACCGAGAGATCTTCAGCAATCACTATGTGGCTGTCTTCGGACTTGGTAGCCAGATCGGCAACGCCCGGGTTGTAAATGCCAGATGCTCGCGCCCAGTTCACCCACTGTTGCTCGTCGGCAGTAAGCGTCCCGTCGTTGTTGCCGAGGTTGGCCATTTCGGCGGTCGCGAGGCCCGGGTAGAGCGGGCTCGTAAAAGCGGTGTTTTGACGGAGGGGAATGCCGGCGGCGTACATGAGTTCGAAGGCCTCGCCGGCGTCGAGGTCGCCATCGGCGTAGACGCCGATGCCGTCGGCTGAGTCGATGACCCAACGCACCCTCGTGTACACGCCGGGGTCTTGGCCCACGAATTGGGCGTTGGCCGCGAGGGTGACGGTTTCTACTTCATCGGGACTAAGACACAAGGCGGTGATGGCGTTAGCGGTCGGGTCTACGGGTACGACGCCGATGCCCAGGGCTCCGGCTCCGCCGTACTCATCGGTGGACGCGTCGGTCAGGTTGGTCGACGGCGTCGCCGAGGTGTTGTCGATGCTGCCACAACCGAGTAATTCGAGGCCGGCCGGGAGATAGTCCTCCACCACGATCGTGTCGGTCGGGTTCACGTAGTTGTTTTGGACCGTGAGTGAGTAGGTCGTCCACTCGTCGTGGACGCCGCGCAACAATTCGGATTCGGCGTTCGGTTCCTCTTTGGTTAGTTCGATCGCTTCAATTCGAGTCGCAGTTGTGGTTTCGGCGAATGCCGACGTATCGGTGGTGTTGTTGTGAGTACCGTCGGCGTTGAAGTCGGGGATCAGCCGAGCGTTGTTGGACAGGTAGGCGCCAGCCGACAGCGACGGCTGCATGGTTACGTCCCATGTGGCGGTGGAGAAGGCCACTTCGATACTGAACGATTTGGTGACGTTGACCTGCAGGTCTGATGCATTGGTCCACATCAATGTCGTTTCGCCGACGCTGGGAGAATCAGAGATGGTCGTTTCAGGATTGCCGATCGTGCTCGAGACAAGCGTGGTGCCCACTGGGAGCACTACTCGCCACGAGAGGTTGTACCCGTCGACGGTCGACCCGTTGTTGAAGGCGCTCAAGCTGTAGGTCGCGTTGGCTCCGAGCAGCACGCTGTCGGGACCGGCAAAGGTGAGTTCGAGCGAACCGTCGTTGGCAGCCGCCGATGGTTTGACGCCGTCGACGATTTGCACCGCGGCGAAGCTCACGGCCAGCAATGCCGTTACGACGAGCATGGCCTGCACTCGTCGCGAGATTCCTAGTAACGGCCGCGATGACTCATTGGTTGTTCGCACCGGGTTGCCATCGGTACAGAGTCGATGGCGGGTGAGGGCTATCGATGATTCGGTGTCGAAGTTGGGCGCCCCGGCTGGTGGGACCCGGGTCGATGGTTAAGAGGTCTATGGGTCTAACGGCCTATTGGGACTCGGCGGCGGAGGTGTGCGAAAACGGCAGCGTCCCACCCCGAATACTCGGGGTGGGACGCTGCGGCGTCAGTTGAGACGGGTTCAGATCACGCGTACCGAAAGAGCTTCGTCGCCCTTGCGGCCGGGGCCGACCTCGAATTCGACGTTCTGGCCATCTTCGAGGGTACGAAAACCGTTACCTTCGATGTTGGAGAAATGCACGAAGACATCTTCGCCGTCGTCACGGCTGATGAAGCCGTAGCCCTTTTCGTTGTTGAAAAACTTAACGGTGCCCGTAGCCATTGCGGGGATTCCTTACTGCTTTCTGAAGCCCACAGTTGGGCTCGTTGGACAGTCTAGGAGCCGTAAGGCCACAACGGTGGTCGGGTCCGACCTCGCGCTGGCTGCGGCTCGGGAGCCGTAGCTGTAGGAAAACATATTGTCAATTAGCCGATTGTATGATTTCATACAGTAATGCCACCGTCTTCTGACCACCTTCGGGCCCCCTCGTGGCGCCGCGTAGAGGTTGGACTGATCGAGACCGCCCGTCGTCTGAGGGCCGCCTTCGATGCCCGCCTAGCCCCGCTTGACCTCAATCTTTCTCAAGCATCCCTACTGGCCTTCGTGACCGACTTCGGCGACCGCAGCCAGACCGCGCTCGCCGAAATGGTCGGCCTGGGTCGAGCGGCGACCGGAACGATGATCGACCAACTCGAGGCTCGGGGTCTCGTAACCCGAACGCCCGACCCAGAAGATCGAAGAGTTTGGTTGGTCTCGATTACCGACGCAGGACGCGTGCTGGTCGAGCGGTTTTACGACATCGACGCCGGCTTCCAAAAAGTCATTCGCCGAGATATCAGCCGAGCCGAACGCCAACAGTTGGCGACCCTGCTGCAACGCATCGGCCACAACATCGATGCCGCGCTCATAGCCCCCGATTCGCAAGTTTTGAACAACCCCTAGACCCACGAAAGAGAGTCCCTCATGGACGAGGCCGTCATTGTTGATGCGGTGCGCACCCCCACCGGGCGTCGCAACGGAAAACTGAAGGATTGGCATCCAGTCGACTTGGGTGCCCACGTTCTCAAGGCGCTGCAGGAGCGCAACAACCTAGACCCCGCGCTGGTGGACGATGTTGTGACCGGGTGCGTTTCCCAAGTTGGGCAGCAGGCCTTCAACATCGGTCGAAGCGTGGTGCTGGCCGCTGGTTGGCCCGAATCGGTGCCGGCGACGACCGTCGATCGCCAATGCGGCTCGAGCCAACAGGCGATTCATTTTGCGGCTCAGGGGGTGATGGCCGGCGCCTACGACGTGGTAGTGGCTCTTGGTGTCGAGTCGATGAGCACAACACCCATGGGCTCATCGGGGGTCAAAGGCGAACTTGGTATGCCGTTTGGCCCTTCGGTTTTTGCTCGCTACGAAGAATCTGGCCTGCCCGGCCAGGGAATCGGCGCCGACATGATCGCCGACGAATACGGAATCACCCGCGAGGATCTCGATGCGTTCAGTGCCGAAAGCCAGAGGCGGGCCGCCCAAGCGACCGACGAAGGCCGCTTCGAGCGCGAAATTGTTCCGGTGCCCGTCGAGATCGATGGACAGACCGAGATGCTGGTTGCCGATGAGGGCATCCGCCGGGGAACAACCCCCGAGACCTTGGCCCAGCTGAAGCCGGCATTTGCCGACGACGGCAAGATCACGGCCGGCAACTCGTCGCAGATCTCCGACGGGGCGGCCGCGGTGCTCATCATGAGCGCTGCCAAGGCCGCCGAGCTAGGACTAACACCGCGAGCCAAGTTTGCCGGTTTCGCAGTGACGGGCACCGATCCGGTCACCATGCTCAAGGGCCCAATCCCGGTCACCGAGAAGATCATGGCCAAAACCGGCCTTGCGGTCGCTGACATGGACCTGTTCGAGATCAACGAGGCCTTCGCCTCGGTGGTGTTGGCCTGGCAAAAAGAAACCGACGCCGACCTTGGCAAGGTCAATGTCAACGGCGGCGCGATTGCTCTTGGTCATCCCCTCGGTTGCTCGGGCGCCAAGCTCATGACCACTCTGGTCAACGAACTCGAACGAACTGGCGGCCGCTACGGCTTCCAAGCAATGTGTGAAGGTGGCGGTCTCGCCAACGCAACGATCATCGAAAGGATCGATTCCTAATGCCACGTATCAACCTCGAAGGCAGCTCCTCCATCGTCACCGGCGGTGCGTCGGGCATCGGCGAAGCCAGTGCCCGTCAACTCGCCGCCGCGGGCTCACGTGTTGTGATCGCCGACCTCAACGAAGAACGCGGCCAAGCCATCGCCTCGGAGCTTGGCGGACTCTTCGTGAAGTGCGATGTTTCTGCGGTAGAAGATGCCGACGCCGCGGTTGCGGCCGCATCCGAAATGGGTCCACTGCGGGCGCTGGTCAACTCCGCCGGCATTGGTTACGCCGGTCGCACCATCGATCGCAACAACGAGCCCATGGATCTCAACGCCTTCAACTTCGTGATCAAGGTGAACCTGATCGGGTCGTTCAACATGTTGAGTCGGTCCGCCGCCGCCATGGCCAAGACCGAACCGCTCGACGACGACGGTCAGCGGGGTGCCATTGTCAACATGGCATCGGCCGCGGCCTTCGACGGCCAGATCGGTCAATGTGCGTACTCGGCTTCCAAAGGTGGCGTGGTTGGTATGACGCTGCCGATCGCTCGCGACCTCTCGGCGGTCGGTATTCGCGTCAACACGATCGCCCCAGGTTTGATTGATACGCCCATTTACGGCGAAGGCGAACAGTCAGAAGCGTTCAAAGCCCATCTGGGGCAGTCGGTTCTGTTCCCTAAGCGACTGGGGACCGGCGAAGAACTGGCCTTCACCGTTATGGAATGCATCACCAACCCGTACATCAACGCCGAAACCATCCGGCTCGACGGCGGCATCCGGATGCCACCCAAGTAGGAGACAGCATGGCTGATACCGAATCCGTAACCGACGCCGTACTCGTCGAAAGACGAGACCGCGTGATGATCATCCGGCTCAACCGACCCGAAGCCATGAACGCCATAAACGGCGCGCTGTCTGGTGGGTTGTGGGCCGCAGTGCAAGAACTCAACACCGACCCTGGTCTGACCGCGGGCGTGCTCACCGGTGAGGGCAAGGGCTTTTGTTCCGGTATGGACCTCAAAGCGTTCGCGGCCGGCGAAGACATCGGTCCGATGATGGACTTCATTCAGGCCGGCGCCGAAAAGCCCCTGATCGGTGCAGTCGAGGGTTTCGCCATTGCTGGCGGCCTCGAGCTGGCGTTGTCGTGCGACCTGCTGGTGGCCGCGGCGGGCGCCAAGTTCGGTATACGCGAGGTCAAGGTCGGGTTGTTCGCCGCGGGTGGCGGGGTGCTGCGGCTTCCGGCCCGCGTCGGATACGCCAAGGCCATGGAGATGGCCATCACCGGTGACAACATCGTTGCTGAGCAAGCACTGGACTTTGGATTGATTTCTCAAGTGACCGAGGTCGGCGGGGCTCTCGACGCGGCCATTGCGCTGGCCGAGCGAGTAGCGAAAAACGCGCCGCTAGCGGTGGCGGCGTCCAAACAGCTGGTCAAAGCGGCCGCCCAAGGCTACGACGAGGCCGAACTCTGGGAAATGCAGCGGCCGCTTCAGGCGTCGGTGTTTACCTCCAACGACGCCAAGGAAGGCCCCGCGGCGTTTGCCCAAAAGCGCCAACCGAGTTGGACCGGCACCTGACTTTCGCGGCCGTCAGGCCTTGGGAACGGCGATGAAGGCAATCGCCACGTAGTGCACCGCGGCCCCGGCAATCACAAAGAGGTGGAAGATCTCGTGATATCCGAACCAGTGGGGCCATGGGTTGGGTTGGTGTAGCGCATAAAACACCGCGCCGATCGTGAACAAGGCGCCACCAACAACGATCAGAACCAGCCCCGCGGTGCCCATACCGTGGTACACGGCGGGCATGGCTGCCACCCCAACCCAACCCAACAAAACGTAGGGCAGGGCTACCACTGGGTAGGGAGCGTGAGGCCACGCCAAGTTGACGCCGATGCCGACAAACGCGCCGACCCAAACCGTCGGCAAGATCCAGTGTGCCGTTGCCGAAGGCAGGGCAAACGCGGCGATCGGTGTGTAGGTCGCGGCGATGGCGATAAAGATTGTGGAGTGATCGAGGCGTTTCATGATCGCCTGACCGCGGTCGCCCCAACCGCCTCGGTGATACAAGGCGCTCACCCCGAACAGGGCCACAACACCAAAGGCATAAACGGCGGTGACAAACCGTGGTCCGAAGCCCGGCGCCGAAATGATCAGCATCGGGGCCAGCGTCAAAGCGGTGACGAAAGCAACTTCGTGGGAGACACCGCGAAGATGAGGGCGAGGAAGAGCCGTAGGAGTCATTGTGCCTCCGGAGGTCGGTTGGTGAGAGCAAACACCGCGCCCACCAAGGGTACGGCCGCCCACACAATGGCCGTTTCGCGAAACCCTCCGAGGCCCGAAGCGGTGAGCGAAAACGCGATCGGCCCCGCGGCCGAGGCCAGCACGCCGATGAAAGTGGCCGCCCCTTGAATCGCCCCGATGTGATCGATCCCGAACCACTTAGGGATCAACGCGGCCCCCAGCGTGCGCACCGATCCGGCGGTGAGGCCGAACCACGTCGCATAGGCAATCACCGCCGTGGTCGAAGACGCCGACCCCGCCAAGAGCAGCGTTGCGCTCAGCATGATCAGCGTCGCCATCGGAGCCAAGCGAGTACCGACCTTGTCGAGGACAATACCCATTGCCGGTGAGCCGATCGATGTGCCCAGTACCTGCGGAAGAAACATCACCGCTGCTTCGGTCTCGCTGAAGCCGCTCTCTCCCAGCAGCGAAATTTGGTGAAAGTTGAGTCCGGTGCTCAGCATCGACGCACTGCCGCTAGCAATGGCCAGCGCCCAAAAAGATCTTGTGCGCAGCGCCTCTGACCTGGTGAGACTCGGTCTTGATGCGAGTTTTGTGTCGTGAGCAGCGTCGGGAACTATTCCGTCGGGAAACTGGCCGACCGTAGCGGGTCGGTCGATCATGCCGAAGGCGGCGATCGGGATAACGATCATGGCGACGGTCGATGCCGCGACCAGCCAAGCGGTACGCCAACCAAACTCGGCGATCGTGAAGGTCAGCGCCACAGGCACCAGCGCCATCATGGCCGAAGAGATGGTCATCGCCAGTCCGAGCGCCAGCCCTCGGCGCTGCTCGAACCACAAAGAAACCGCCACCGTGCTCACCAACGACAAGCTGCCCTGGCCCAACATTCGGATGAACCAGAAGCCGATCGTGAGGCTGATGAGCCCCTGTACCCCCGACATGTAGACGAGGGCGACCGAGAACAGAATCGCGATGGTCGTCATCGCACGCCGTACCCCGAAGTGGTCGACCCACCGACCGACCGTCGGCATCATCAGCGACCCGCTGAGCGTGCCGACCGCGTAACCGGCCGCAACGGCGTTCTTGGACAGATCGAGATCGTCAGCGAAGTGATCGATAAAAACGCTGACGCCGATGGTTTGGCCGGGACCGGTGAGGCCAAGGGCGATTGTCGCCAGGCCCAAGATGCGCCAACCAGAGAAACGAACTACCTCGTCGGTGGATTCCGACGCAATGACCGACATCGAGAGAGTCTAAGGATGGCGATTGTTGGACCAGCGTGCTGTACTCGCCGAATGCAATCTCCAGGGACCATCGATGCCGTCGTGTTCGACATGGGAGGTGTGTTCGTTGTCCCCAACCCCGTCACGCTTAGCGCGGCGCTGCTCGACGCCGGGATAGATCACGAACTGCATCCCAGTAACGCCGGCACTGCTCACTACGTCGGGGTGCGTGCCATCACCGATGTGCTGAGCTCTCAAGTCGTCGACGAGCGCGACCTCGAAGTGTGGTCGCACTACGACAACGCCTCGTTTGCGTCGGCGGGGCTCGAGGGTCACGACCTAGCGGTAGCACTCGAAGTACGGGCCGGCATCCGCCGCGGACCGGGCCCCGAGGATGTTTGGACTCACGTTCTGCCCGCCAACGTCGAAGCGTTCGCCCGGATCGCCAAGAACTTGCCGGTGGCGATCGTGACCAACAACAACGGCACCGCCGTCCAGCAATGCCTCGACCACGGCATATGCCAACTAGACGATGGGCCGCTGCCTCGAGTCGCGGCCATCGTCGACTCGAGCGTCGTGCAAATTTCCAAACCTGATCCCCGGATATTCACCCCCGCCATCGAGGCGCTCGGCACCGAGGCGGCGCGCACACTCTACGTCGGCGACACAGTCCACGCCGACGTACACGGCGCACGAGCCGCGGGCATGCCAGTCGTTCAACTCGATCCCCTCGAACTGCACGCTGATCACGACCATTGGCGGCTCCCCGACGTGGGCGCACTGGCCGACTACCTCCTTTCGTGAACGCCAGTCGCTCGTTGTCGGCGTCGCAGGCCCGACGGATCGCTCTCGCTGCGCAAGGGTTCCGAGATCCGGCACCCAAAGGACGTGTAGATCGCCGACATCTGCGTCGGGTGATGACCCGGTTACAGCTGCTGCAACTCGACTCGGTGCCGGTGGTGATGCGCACTCAATACATGCCGTTGTTTGCTCGCCTCGGTCCATACGACCCTGATCTGCTCGACACGATTGCCTATCGCGACGACGAGTGGTTCGAAGCCTGGTGCCACGAAGCGTCGCTCTTGGCGGTCGAAGACGAACCGCTGCTTCGCTGGCTCAAAGCGCGGTCTCGCCGTGGTCAAACGTGGTCGCACCTGCGAGAACTCGCAGAGTCTGATCCGACCTACGTCAACGACGTGCTGGCCCAGGTACGAGAGCGTCCCATGGCCCCCGGCGAACTAGCTGATCCTCGCCCTCGAAACGGCGAATGGTGGGGAGACCGCTCGTCGGGTTCAGTAGCGCTCGACTGGCTGTTCAGAGTAGGTGAGGTCGGGATAAGGCGTCGGACCGGCTTCGTCAAAGAGTTCGATCTACTCGAACGGATCGTGCCCGAAGCCATTCGCCAGCAGCCCACCCCGAGCGAAGAAGACGCCCACCGAGAACTACTCCGGCGGGCCGCCCGCAGCCTGGGAGTAGCCGCCATCCCTGATCTGGTCGACTACCACCGCCTACCGAAGCGACCCGCCAAGCAACGAGTGAACGAACTCATCGAAGAGGGCGAACTCGTTGAAGTTGACGTCGAAGGCTGGCAACGACCCGGCTACCTCCACCCCGACGCGATGCTGCCGCGGAGTATCGACGCGTGCACCTTGCTGTCGCCTTTCGATCCGGTGGTGTGGTTTAGAGAAAGAGGCGAACGGCTATTCGACTTTCGGTACAAGATCGAGATCTACACCCCCGCGGCCCAACGCCAGTACGGCTACTACGTTCTGCCGTTCCTGATGGGCGACCAACTGGTCGGGCGAGTCGACCTCAAGACCGATCGGGCGGCAAAAGTCCTGCGAGTGCTCGGAGCGTTCTCCGAGCCAGAAACCGATCTGGCAGTCGTCGTCGAAGGGCTTCGCCACAGCCTCGACCAATTGGCGCGGTTCGTGGGCGCCGACTCATGGCAAGTCGACGGTGACCGAGGCGACCTAACTTCGGTTCTCTAGCTCTTCGCCCTCGGGGTCCGGGATTGCCATAGCAACGTAGGTTCCCCACGGTGCCGCGGGCTCAAACTCGGGTCCGCCCTCGAGCGATCGGATCCGCACCCGACGAATCCGATCGTGGGCGCTCTTCACCGAAGCGACATAGGCCGCAGAGTGGTTGTAACCAAAGACTGCGGTTTTCCAATTCTCCCAACTCCGCTGAGACCCGTACGAACACAGGTAGGCGGCCGTGGTCACCGCGGCATCGTCAAGATCAAACGGATCGACCTCGCCATCGCCGTCGCCATCCATCGCCCACGTCGACCATGTTTCGGGAATGAACTGCATTGGACCCACGGCTCGGTCGTATGCGGCATCTCCGTCGATAAGTCCGTTGTCGGTATCGGCGATCACCGCCACGGTTTCGCCCGCGTTATCGATGTTCACGCCGTCCAAAGCAACACCAACAATCCGCGGGATCGAAGTTCCATCTTGTTGGAGGTCGCCAAGTCCGTAGTTGCCATGAGCACCTTCGACGGCGCCAACCGCGGCGATGGTTCGCCACGAGATACGACACGCGGGATCAACGTCGGTCATCACCAACTCCGCGTTCATGTAGGCCTCCACGGCACGAGGCGAAAGAGCGGCATCGCCCGGTACCGAAGCGAGAGAAAACACCTCGGCCGCTTCGGGCAAAATGGCCCGAGCCTGCTGGTCGAGCTCATGGCGGGCGCGAGTCAAGTCACGGGCTTCGGCCCGAACCTCATCGAGAGTGGCTTCCAGAGCAAGGCGCTTGGCCACGGCAACGTCCAACGCATCGGTGGCCTCACGGAAGGCCTCCAACGCGGCGGCTCGTCTATCGATCATCTCCTCGAGGGTGTGGCCTCGCAACTCAAGGGTGCGCTGGGCATTCCGCAGCGCCGGACCATCCAGGCCCAGCAAGACATCGTCGCTTTCGCCGTTGCCGGCAAACATCTGGATCGCTACCGAACGCAAAAGATTGACCATGCCCCGCAGATGAGCGCCGGCCCGGTTGCGCTCAATCAAACGATCTCGCTCTTGTTGCTGTGCGGCGAGCTCGTCGCGCGCCACCTGACGTAGCCGGGCAGTCACGACCTTGTGCTGGTTATTTGTCGACTCAAGGTTCGCCGCCGCGTTCACCAGGTCACCGACGATCTCAGACCCGCGGTCGTCGTAACGCACCGCCAACGCCCGCGGCGGCTCCGACAATCCGGTAGCGGCGCGCCAAGCTGCTCCAAGTCCGACCTGCTCGAGCAGTTGTTCGATCTGGGCGCCGTCGGTTGCATCGAAGGCGACCGCTTCTAGATGGTCTCCCGCTCGGTCTTGGGCGTCCGCGGTCGCGAGCACTGTGCTGGCCATAGCCGCACCCACGACGCTGGCGAACATGGCACGCGCCACACGGCGAGAAAGCGGTGACCTCACGATGCGTCCCCATCGGCACCAGTGAGTCCGAAACGAGCCATCGGATACGGTTTCGTCATGAGCATGATCGTCGACCTTGCAACCCTTCGCACCACCTGCCACGACTACGGCTCAACCGCCTATGCCGTCGTGTCCGTGCCAGAGAGATCGCCGCGCGTCACGCACGTCACGCCAACCTTCCGAGGCCAAGAAATTATTATCGGGCTCGGTAGCACGTCGACCGCCTCGATCGCCGCCAACCCCGTTCTCGCCATGCTGTGGCCAGCCAGCCACGATCAGCCGATGAGCTTGATCGTCGACTGCGACGTCGTGCACACCAGCGACGACGGCACTGTTCGCCTCAAGGCCATCAGCGCGGTGCGTCATCGCGCTGCTCCAGAAACATCCGACTGAACAGCCCCAAAAATTTCCACGCTTCCTACTTCGGGAAAATCGACCTAGGCCTGAAGAACTAGTTCGGAACCGGCGACCAAAAGCCTAATTGGTGACCGGATAAGTGACCGTAGGCAAAGGTTCGGTAACGGGATAGTCCGGCGAGTTCGGGTCGAGTCGCACAAACGTCGTTGTGGTAATCGCAAGGGTCGTCGTAGTTGTCGACGTGGTCGTAGCGGGTGCCTCGGTGGTGGTGCTAGTCGACGTCGACGACACCACCGCGCCCGAATCATCGCTGCTGTCGGAGGCATCCAAACCAACAGTCGTGGAGGACGTAGTGTCGGAATTGTCGCCCGGGATGGTCGAAGGCGTGGGTTCGGAAGGGTCGCCGCTACAGCCAACGATCAGCGACCCAACGGCCACAACAACAAAGATCATGCGACGCATGCCGGTCACGATACCGGTCTCGGCTCATCGACGGGTCACACCCGATTCGTGCGGCGACATCATCGCGATCGGAACAGAAATGTCGAGAGGCCGAGTTAGCAAAGTTGCGATGCGGCGACCAGGCTGAACCGCCGGCCCGGGCTCGCCCAGCAGATCACCCAAAAACTGTTTCGTCGCGTCGATATCAGCAGAAACCAAAGCCAACCCCCAGAAGTTCGACAACGCCGCGTCACCCTCAGAACCGGCCCCGGCAGAACCGGCCCCGGCAGGACCCGTCAATTCCAAGATCACGTCCTCCAGCCAAAAGAAATCCTGGCGCCGTTCCCCGTTGGCGCCAAACACGCGCGTCCGACGGCACTCGAGCCCCGCAGCCGTCAATGCCCGACTCGTTTGCTCCACCGACTCACAAACCGCCACAAGATGATCGACCGAAGTCACACCATTCGGATGAATAGCGCTGTCAGCCCAGACCGCGCCACCAGCATCAAACTGCCCGAAACACAACCCCGCAACAGGAAACGCCACACCCGCCGCGGCGACCCCGACAATGCCCCGAGACGCATCCGGCGACAACTTGATCAGCGCATTGGCCAGTACAACTACGCCATCAACCACCACGAACCCAGCCTCAGCCCAAGCCGCTGGATCATCACCTACCTCGATCACGACCGTCACCAACGAATCCTCGCACGAAGCAAGCCGTCACCGACAGTTCGCTAGATAAGGTCCCGGCTCATGAACACCACCGCCAGCTTCCGCGGTCTCTTCGAGATGGAACAACTCGGCCGCGATACATGGCGAGCCCCCAACGCAACCAATCCATGGGGACGAGTCTACGGAGGTCAAGTCGCCGCCCAAGGACTCTGGGCCGCGGCCCAAACCGTCAACCCCGCATTCCAACCACACTCCCTGCACGCGTTCTTCATACGAGGCGGAGCCATCAACGAACCCGTCACCTACGAAATCGACGAAATCCGCGACGGACGCTCCTTCGTCACCCGCCGAGTCGTAGCAACCCAAAGCCACGGCGTCATCCTCAACCTCTCCACCTCGTTTCACCGGCCCGAACCGGCCCCCGACACCACCACCATCTCCATACCCGCCGACGTCCCCCCGGCCGACCAACTCCCAGCCGCCGACTGGACACCAATGCTGTCACGCCGAGTCGCCAACAGCGGCCAACCCCGCGCCCGCACGTGGCTACGCGTCAACGGCACCGAAGACCACCGCAACCCGCTACTACAAGCAATCGGCCACACATTTGCCAGCGACGACCTACCCACCGAAGCCGTCGAAATCGCCCACCCCCTCGGAGCCGCCGACTACGGCAACCCCAACGCCAAACACCCCTACATGGGAGCCAGCCTCGACCACTCCATCTGGTTCCACCGCCTAGCCCCCGCCAGCAACTGGACCCTCCACGACATGCGATCAAGCGGAGTCAGCGGAGCCCGCGGCCACGCCATCGGCGAAATGTGGACCGCCGATGGCACCCACATCGCCACCATCGCCCAAGAAGTCCTACTCCGCGTCGCTCGCTAAAATCGCCCACCATGACCTTCACGCTTCGCCGCCCCGCAGCCCGAGTCGTACTATTCGACCGCTCCGACCGGATCTTTCTCATCAGCGCCGAAGACCCAATCGACCCCCGCAAATCCCCATGGTGGGAAATCCCCGGAGGCGGAAGGGGCTGGAACGAAGACTCAGCCGACGCCGCCGCCCGCGAACTCCACGAAGAAACCGGCATTCCCAACGTCGAAATGGGACCCTGCGTCTGGACCCAACAAACCGAATACACCTTCGCCGGATACCACTTCGAATCCGACGATCGCATCCACATCGCCTGGTGCGACGGCGGCGACTACAACCCCCAAGGACTCGAAGCACTCGAAGAAGCCGCATTCCTTGGCGCAAAATGGTGGACCCTCAACGAACTCCTCGACAACTCACTGCCGACCGTGCCCGTCCGCCTACGCGAATTCCTCCCCGACCTCATCAACGGCAACATCCCCGCCGAACCAATCAACATAACCCCGCCCCCCGAACAAGGCGGACGCTGGCCCCAGCCCTAAACCGCG
>CAZDEB010000001.1:491002-524194 GCA_964504305.1 uncultured Candidatus Nemicrothrix sp.
CTGTTACGTCGCGCCGCGGAGACCGCGCTGTTACGTCGCGCCGCGGAGACCGCGCTGTTACGTCGCGCCGCGGAGACCGCGCCAGGCCAAATCGGTGATTTGGGTGGCGATGATGTCGGGAGAAGTATTTCCCTCACGCGACCAATGGCGACCAGTCGCCTCGGCCAAACCCACCACCCCGTGAGCCAAAACCAAACGCTCGGCGCTCGTCAACCCCTCGATCACGATCAACTCCGAAATCGTGCCGGCGATCGCCGCCTCGACCGACTGCACCTGCGCCGCGAACGCCTCGTCGCTGCGAACCCCCTCACCGAACAACAAATGAAACTCGGCCGGACGATCGCTCACAAACTGGAAATAGGCCCGAAACCCCAACTGGACTTGCTCAAACGGCGACGAAGCCGCCGAAACCGCGTCGACAACAGTCTCGGTCAAACGCGACGCCACCGTGCCCAACAACTCCAGAAACAGATCGTGCTTCGAAGAGAAGTGCTGGTACAAAACCGGCTTAGTGACGCCCGCCGCCGCCGCGACCGCATCCATCGTCGTGGCCTGATAGCCATCGGCGCCAAAAATTTGAAGCGCAACCTCGACCAACCCGGCCCGCCGCTGCGCGGCCGGAAGCCGCCGAGCCATCAGGAAAGATCTCGGCCGTGCTCGACATCATCACGAATAGCCGCCTTAACCGCGTAACCCATGACGATCGCCGGGGCGAGAATCAACGAACCAACGACCACACAACCAATAATGACGTTCGAAACCAACGAACTGAACGTGCCGAACAACCCGACAAAATAGACCAGCAAAGCAAGCCCGAACAAGGCGTAGCCCGCCCGCTGACCAAGCTCGGCAAACCGGCTCGCGCGAGCCCGAGCAACAAGAACTGGATCCGTTGGTGAAGGACTCGTCATGAACGCCCTACGGTAGCCAACCGGCGTCCCGCAGAGTCACCCCAATCCGTCTAGTCATCGCATCGAGAGAGAAAGCACGCGCCGCGATCTCAAAATTCGAGTCAAGCAACGCAACATCGGGAGCGCCCAAAAACCGCACCAAGCCGGACCAATCGGCAGCCTCGAACCAACGAAAACCAAGAACTCGTAGTTCGTCGGCGACCGGATAATCACCGACCACGGCCGGGCGACGATGCAAAGCGGCCTCGATCGGCGGGTTCCCGAACCCCTCCCACGTCGAGGGAAACAAAACCGCATCACACGCGGCATACAGATCCGAAATCGAACCGGTCGGCGTTCCCCTCACCACCCGACACGATGCCCTGCCGACCAACTCCTCCAACTTCGCGCCATAACCCTCCTCGGGCGGTCCCCACAGCCAATACGTCGCATCGAGCTCCTCGGCCAAACGAATCGCCGCGGGCACGTTCTTGCGACCGATCGCCCTCACCGGATGAGCAAACAGCAACTCGTCAGAACCCACGCCAAGCGCGGTCCGCACCGTGTCGGCATCGCCGGCATCGCTCGGGAGCGGGAAACCGTTGTAAATGCAGGTTGCCGCGAAACCCCGGTCGGCCAACTCGAGCTGAGTCAGACGGTTGATCGTTACGTGACGCCAAGCCGGATCGTCACGGGGAAGCTCCACCACATGAGCAAACCGTTCGCGCTGCCAAGGCGGATCGTGATGATGCATGATTGCTGGTCGACCCGCCAACAAATCAGCGACCATGCGAGCCGCCGGAAGATTTAGCGGGATAGTGCACAGATTTTCGACAACGACCAGATCGGCATCGCCCAAAGCCGCTGAAAGAACCTCCCGATCGGGAGCATGGGCAGCGTCGATCTCCAAGCCCGCTACCGTCCGATCAACCGGTCCGGCCCCGGCCACTGTCACCGTGTCGAAGCCAAGCTCTGACATCGCGGTCTGCCAGTGTTGGGCAACGACCGACACTCCATCCGTCAATCCAAGACGAAAAGACACAAAAGCACACACCGGCATGGATGCAACTCTGCCCGACCCCGAGCCTCACGCCACGTTTCACGCCATCTGTGATCAAGTGAAACCGATCATGCAAGCAGCCTGGATCGACGCGGGCTACACCGCCCCCAACAACGTCACCTACCCGTGGCTTTGGCTGTGGGACAGCTGCTTTCACTCGTTGATCTGGCACACCCTCGGTCGCAACGATCGGGCGATCACCGAACTGCGATCCGTTTTCGCTAATCAAAACGCCGACGGATTCGTACCCCACATGGGCTATCAACTCGACCCGCAGCGACCAGTCGAGCTGTGGGGACGCGAAGGCTGCTCATCGATCACCCAACCGCCGATGTACGGCCACGCCATCGCCGAACTCAACCGGGCCGGCGTCGCCGTTCCTGCCCACCTTGTCGACAACGCCGCGGCTGGGTTGCGTTTCTTGTTAGAAGTACGCCAACGCGACGCCAGCGGACTGCTCACTGTTGTGCACCCCTGGGAAACTGGCTGTGACGACTCGCCTCGCTGGGACCACTTCTGTCCCGGCGGATTCGAACTGGCGCGGTGGCGGGCCCAGAAGATGGCTCTGCTCGACACCATCACATTTAGCAACAGGGGAGCCCCCACCGCCAACCATGCGTTCGGGGCGGCCCCCGTCAGCTTCAGCGCCCTCACCGCGTTCAACGGCCGCGAATTGGCGACCATCACCAACGACCGAACCATGCGTGAAGCAGCCGACGAGTTGGCCCAGTCCGTAGCTGCGAGATGGGACCCGCAACTGGCTACCTGGGTCGATGCGGGCCCCGCAGAAGCGACATCGGGCCGGGTTCGCACGGCCGATGCGTTGACCGCGCTCCTGGTGGTCGACGAACCAAACCAGCGGCGGTCGGCCTTTGCCGCGCTAGTAGACCCCGACGCTTACGGAGGTCGTTACGGGCCGCGCGGAGTCCACGCCGGCGAGGCGGTCTACGACCCAGCCGGCTACTGGAGAGGACCGGTCTGGCCGCAGCTGGCCTACCTACTTTGTGTTGCCGCCGAACGAGAAAGCGGCCGCGGTCGAGGCGTGGATTCGATCGTGCGAGGGCGCACAATCGACGGAGCTCGCAGGTCGGGCTTCGCCGAATACTGGGACGGCGACACGGGCATCGGCGGGGGTGCGGTTCCCCAATCCTGGACCGGGTTGGCCGTCGTGCTTGCCGCTGCCGCGACCAGCGGTTGAACCGACTCGATCTCTCGAACGGGTCGCAATTCTCGGCGAAGTTCGATGATCGACCCGTCGCGTTCGTTCGATTCGTGCCATCCGAACGCTTCGAGCGACGCCAGCGCGCTTTCGGGCACCCGAAGCGGTCGACGTCGCAACATGAGGTTGGTTAATACCGACGCAATACCAACCAAGATGATCAAGTCGCCAAACGACAGAACCTGAGAGGCAATCGACAACGGGAGCGTGTCGCCCAAGAACCCAAAAATCGTCGAGTCGGTTGTCAGCTCGCGGGCCCCATACAACACCACGCGGTCCAAGTCGGCGGCGCCAACCATGCCTGCCTCAACGAGGGCATTCCCACTAACGGGTGTGGCGCCATTGAGCGCCACGGGAACAAGGTTGGCCGCAACACCGATGCTCACGACGGCCATCCCGACCACCGTTGCGTTGCGGGCCGTGAAGATCAACCCGCTGCTGAGTCCGACTACGGCCCAGACTGCCGGCTGTGGAGGGGAGTAGAGATCGACCACCAATCCGCAACAAACAGCAACGAAGAACAGCGGTAGGTAGGCAAGCCGTGTACCGGTAACAGCACGAAGCCGTCCGTTACGAATGGTGCCAACCACAAATCCGATAGCGATGGCCATGACAATGGGCGCGAAGGCCACAGGAGAAACCTCCCGGTCGTGCCCGCTGACCGTGGATCAGAGTAGCGGTGATTACGAACCGTAGGGCGGACCGTCAGAGTCCTTGACCCCGGGCGGTGCCGATGAGCGGCTCGCTGTCAGTGCGTGTGACGTAGCACTGGATCCCGCGGTAGCTGGTGGGCGGCTCGAAATTATCGACAGTCGGAGTGAACGCACCGATTTCGAGGTCGCTCACCTCATATACCGAATCGGCCCATGCGGCGAACTGCTGATAGCAGGACGCGAGGGCGAAATCTTCCATGATGTCGTCGCCGGGATACCGCGACGGCCCTTGGGCCGGATAATCCAGTTTGCTGAAGATTTGGAACTGATGAGGGTCTTCGCAACGGACCTTGGTCGTTATGACTCGGGCTCGACCTGATACCAGGTCGTCGATGCGGTTGAAGCACTCGTTGATTCCCAGAAGGTATTCGTTCACCACGATGCCAGGCACGGTTGTGGTGGGCGGGACAGTTGTGGTGGTGCTGGTCGTGGTTGTAGATGAGTCAGTCGCGGTGCTGGCAGAGTCGCCGTCGCCGGTGACCGACAGGTCGAGTTCGGCATCGGCGGCGTCGAGAGCCGCATCGGCTGCGGCAGCCGGGTCGCGCAAGCCCGTGTCCGCGGGACTTGATCCGCACGCGGCGGCGACCATGGCGACGGCCAACACGGCCGGTGCGAGGTATGAACGGCAGTTAACGATCGCGACAGGCTAGACAGCTTGAGTCGATTGTTTTGTTCAGCCTGCGGGAAGGGCGCGGTCGATCATCTCGAACGAGAACCACATGAGCGCAATGGCAGGAACCAACCCGGCAAATCGCATGGCCAGCCGAGACTTGGTCGAGGTTCCCCAACGGCGGCCTGCCCACCCGCCGGCGAACCAAAACGCAATCGCGCCGACCATCCAGGCAATTGCTCCAGGTACGGCGCCCCGTTCGCCGCTGAGTCCTTCGTCGAGATCGGCTGTGACAGGCGGAGCGGTTTCGGGTGGAGTCTCGTCGGCGCCCAGCTGGTCGGCGGCTGGTTGGTCGGCGCTTGAGTCGGCGACAGTGTTGATGACGTTGGACTCCGCAGCCTGACGAGCGGCTTCGGCGTTGATTGCCCATTCGGGCAGCGCCACCGTGTCGTCTATGAGTTCGGCCGCGACAATGATGCGCTGTCGAGATGACAGTTTCGGATGGCACGCGGTGAGGGTCAGACGGTCGTCGCCAAAGTCGTTGAGCACCCACGTGGCGCTCGGCTTGACGATGATGTGGCCCGCGCCGAACTCGTCCACCTGATCGGCGTGATCGCCAAATGCGACCGACGCATCGAGGACCTTGTAGTGAAACTCTCCTTGCACACTGGTGACGGTGATCTCGTCTCCGGGCACCAGCTCGTCAATTCGGTTGAACGGTTTGCCGTAGGTCGTGCGGTGACCAGCAATTGCGGAGTTTCCTTGGTTGCCCGGGAGCGGCGTTTGCGGATAGTGGCCCGGGCCTTTACGGAGGTCGGCGACTGCTATCCCCCGCACGACCACCTTGTCTACGTCCAACGACGGAATTTCGATCTTGGCCAACGCGTCGCCGTCTTCGGGGAACAAAAGTGCCAACAGGTCAGGGTCGACACCCCCTGGCAACGTCGTGGTTGTTGTGGTCGTTGTTGTCGAACTCGTGCTCTCGGTAGGGGCAGTGATGCGGTCTGGGTCGGGTTCGGGCTGAGGTTCGGTTTCGGCTTTGGGCACGGTCGTGACCACTACCTGATCGAGAGCTGATGCTGCGGCCTCGAACCGCGTGGTGAGGTCGTCGCGCAGGCCGCTTTGGGACCTTGCCTCTTGAAGATCGGTTCCCCAGAGCTGGTAAACGACAAAGAACAACACGACGACGCCGGTGGTGATCATCGCCCGGCCCAGCGCCCCGAGGAATACGGCGAGGCGCGGCGGCGAAGGAGTGGTCATCGGGGAAGCAGTCATCGCAGCACCATCGGCCATATCAAAGCGCATCTGAGACACCAACTGTGCCCGGCGACGGTGCGTGGTTGATCGAGCGCTAGCGTGCCACGGTGTCCGTAGTAGCGCTTCGAGGCGTAGTGGCCCTTCTGGGACAGTTTCCCGCTCTGGCTGGGGTTGACCTCGAGATAGGGCCGCGAGAGGTCGTACTACTTCAGGGACCCAACGGTGCCGGAAAGTCGAGCCTCCTGCGACTCTGCGCCGGATTGCTGAGACCCGAATCGGGTGATGCGACGATTTTGGGCATCGATCTTGCTGTCAATCGTGCCGCGGTGCGTCGCTCGGTTGGTCTGCTTGGTCACGACACCGCGCTGTATGACGACCTAAGCGTGATCGAGAATCTTCGCTTTTGGGCCGAAGTGTCGCGTGTTGATCCAAACGCGGTCCTTCCGGCGCTGGCCCGACTCGGCGTTCAATCGCGTCTTAACGATGTTGCTGTGCGACATCTATCGGCGGGCCAGCGGCGCCGAGTTGCACTGGCTGCGGTGGTGGTTCGCCGACCTCAGCTATGGCTTTTGGACGAACCCCACGCCGGTTTGGATCAGGCTGGTCGCGACCTCATAGACCAGCTGATTCGTGATGCTGCCAAAGCCGGAGCGACGGTGATTCTCGCTTCGCACGAGCTGGACCGAACTGTCGATCTGGCCACGCGGCACCTCACCGTTGCCGGCGGAACGATCACCCGCGATGTGGTCGTCGGAGCCGGAGGTAGCGATGTGGCGTGATGCCCGTCTCGTAGCTCTCAAGGATCTGCAGATCGAGTGGCGTTCACGTACAACATTTAGCCAAGTGGTGCCATTCGCCGGACTGGTGCTGGTGCTGTTCGGGTTCGCCCTCGATGCCAATCGGCCGGTTCTCGAACGGGCCACGTCTGGGTTGTTTTGGGTAACCGTCCTTTTTGTCAGCAATCTTGCGGTGCAGCGATCGACATCGATCGAAACGACCGATGGAGCGCGCCGAGCCTTGTTGCTGGCCGGCATCGAGCCGGCGTCGGTCTATGTCGGCAAGGCCGTCGCGGTGGCGGTCCAGTTGCTACTTGTCGAAATGCTGCTGGTGGGCGGTGTGATTGTGCTTTATGGCGCCGAGATCCAAGATTGGCCGCTGCTGATCGCGACCTGCGTGGTCGCGACCGCTGGCATCGCTGGTGCCGGTACGCTCCTCGGTGCGCTGGTCGCCGGCGTCCGGGCGCGCGAAACCGTTTTGCCGGTCTTGTTGCTTCCAGTGCTGGCGCCGGTGCTTATTGGTGCAACGAGAGCGTTCGACGACGCGCTCGGGTCGGTCGCAGTCGATGGCTGGGCTTGGCTTGGGCTACTCGCCGGGTTCGGCGCGATCAATGTTGTCCTGGGAGCATTGGCCTACGGCGTTCTACTGGAGGAGACATGACCGAAACCCCTACGGTCGCTCAGGGCGAGACCCGTACCGTCGGCACCGCGTCGAGAACCACTTGGTGGCTCGGTCTCGTCGTTTTGGTCGGGACGGTGGCGCTGGTTCTATTGGCGTTTTTCGTGGCGCCCGAAGATGACGAGCAACGTGACGCTGTGCGGATGATTTTCATCCACGTGCCCGCGGCGTTTCTCACCTATGTCGCGTTCGTAACCACCGCAATCGGGTCGATCATGTGGCTGTGGAAACGATCGGTCTGGTGGGACATAACCGCGTATGCCGCAGCCGAGATCGGCGTGATCTTTTGTGCCCTAACCCTGTTCACCGGTTCGATCTGGGGACGGCCAACCTGGAACACCTATTGGGATTGGGGAGACGTGCGGTTGGTCACCACCCTTATCTTGTTCTTGTTGATGGTTGGCTACCTGTCGGTTCGCTCCATGGGTGACGACGAAGCGACCTCGACGCGAGCGGCCGTGGTTGGTCTGATAGCGATGATCAACCTGCCGATCGTCAACCGGTCGGTCGAGTGGTGGTTCGACCGCACATTGCACCAAAAGTCGTCGCTCACCGATGGCAACCTCGAAGACATGACATTGTTCACGATGGTCTTTGGATTGGTTGTGTTCGGTCTCTTCTTCGGATGGGCCATGATTCACCGCTTCCGTGTCGGATGGCTCGAACGTGAGCTCCGGGTTGGCGATCTCGACGACGCGCTGGCGGCCCGGCGGGCCGAAGCCATCGATCATCAGGAGAGCTCGACATGACCCATCTCGGCTATTTGTTGGTTGGTTGGGGCGTCACGTTGGGTGTCGGTGCGGCCTATTCGTTTCGACTGGTTCGCCGCGGTCGAGTAGTGGCCAGCCGTGTGCCAGTGTCACGGCGCCGATGGATGACAGCCGAGGACAAATGACCGAAGATCTGACGCCTACCGATCCGCGCCCGGCGCGTAGCAAACGGCGACGCCTCGTGCCGTTATTCATCGCGGTCGGGCTCGCGGTGACCATCGTCGGGCTGATCTGGAACTTGCTTGGTGGGGCGCTGTTCTTTTACAACGCCGACGAGGCTGTCGCTCGACGAGCCGATCTGGGTCACGAGCGGTTCACGCTGCAAGGTGCGCCGATTGGATGTTCGATTACTGATGGGTTCCAGGGCGACACCCCTGTTGTTGCGTTCAGCGTCAGTTTCGGGGGCGAAACCGTCGACATCGTGCATTTCGGAGATCCGGCCGATCTTTTCCAAGCCGATGTGCCGGTGGTGCTCGACGGCGCGTGGGTTGAAGGCGACCCGGGCGTCGAGGACTTCGACGCGATTGCTCACGATGGTTGGTACTTTGCTTCGGACCGCATGAGGGTCAAGCACGACAACGACTACAAGAACGACAACCAAGACCGCCTTGCCCAGAGCGAGGCCGCGGCCGAGCACGCTTCAGAGGTGTGCGGTACATGAGCAACTCAGCCCTGGGGGCGGCCGCGGTGTCGATCGGGGTCGCCTGTGCCTTGGCAGGGATCGTCGTTGTAGCCCTCGGCCTCGCCGGTCGGCGGCCCAAGTGGTTCAGCGATGCCAGCCTGCTTGTTGCGGTGATGGCCGCGGCCGGGGTAATCGCATTTGCGGTGATGGAGCGGGCCCTTATCACTCGGGATTTCACGGTCGCGTTCGTCGCCGAGCACGGATCGCATCAAACGCCGGCGCTGTTCAACTTCGCCACGTTGTGGTCGGCACTCGAGGGTTCGATCATCTTGTGGACCTTGATCTTGTGCGGTTATGTGGTGGCCGTAGTTCGGAAGTTCCGCGACCGTCGCGACGACCCAATGGTCGCATGGGCGCTGCTCACATTGTTCGTGGTGTGCCTCTTCTTCTTCGGGCTCATGCTTGGACCCGCGGCCCCCTTCGGAACCTTCGATCCGCCGATCGGCTACGACGGTCCGGGCCCCAACCCATTGCTTCAGAATCACATTCTGATGGCCTTTCACCCGCCGGTTCTCTACCTCGGGTACGTCGGGTTCACGGTCCCGTTTGCGTTTGCCATCAGCGCGTTGGTCACAGGCCGAGTCGGCGAGGGATGGTTGTTGATCACTCGTCGCTGGACCGTGATGGCGTGGGGCTTTCTCACATTGGGCATCGTGCTTGGAGCATGGTGGAGCTACGAGACTCTCGGCTGGGGCGGGTACTGGGCTTGGGACCCAGTCGAGAATGCCTCGTTCTTGCCTTGGCTCACCGGCACTGCGTATTTGCATTCGGTGATGGTGCAAGAACGCCGTGGCATGTTGCGGGTCTGGAATCTCTCGCTGGTGGTTTCGACATTTTCGCTCACCATCCTCGGCACGTTCATCACTCGGTCCGGCGTTTTGCAGTCGGTACATGCCTTCGTCGAATCCGGGATCGGCCCGGCGATCCTGTCTTTCTTTGCCCTGATCGTGGTGGTGTCTCTGGGGCTGATCGCGTGGCGAGGTGACGAACTCCGCGCCCCCGGCAGCATCGATTCGCCGGTTTCTCGTGAGGGGGCGTTCCTTGCCAACAACGTGGCATTTGCCGCGTTTGCCTTTGTTGTGTTGCTGGGCACGATCTTCCCGCTGATTGTCGAAGCAATCGACGGACGCACGATCTCGGTCGGCAACCCGTATTTCGACCGTATGACCATGCCCATTGGCTTCGTGCTTTTGTTCATGATGGGGGTGGCGCCGGTTCTGCCGTGGCGTAAAGCTTCGGGCGAAGTTCTGAGCCAGCGTCTGATTTGGCCGGCGTGGATCGGAGCGGCGGCGATGGTCATTGCCGCGTTGATCGGGGCACGGGGGTGGGCTCCGATGCTGGCCTTTGGTCTTGGTGGCTTTGCGGGTGGCGCGGCGGCGCGCCAACTTGTGTTGGCCACCCGCCGTCAGGGATGGCGTGGTTTTGTTGGACGAACCAACGGCGGCATGATTGTCCACTTTGGTGTGGTGTTGATTGCGGTGGCGTTTGCGGCCAGCAACGCCTACGTCCGCCAGGGCGAGTTCAACTTGCTTCCCGGCCAGACCGCCGAGTTGTCGGGGCACACCCTCACCTACGAAGGATCAGACTTCCGCGAGTACTCCAATCGATCCGAGCGCACCGCTCGTATCAGTATCGATGGCGGTCAGGCCTACGAGCCGGGTATTGCCACTTATCCATTTGCCGGTCAAACCATTGGGGTGCCGTCGGTGCGTTCAACTTGGCGCGACGACGTTGCCTTGTCGGTGCTCAAATTCCCCGAAGGGGCAAACGACGCAGTGTTGCTTCGCGCCACGATCCAACCGCTTGTGGTTTGGTTGTGGATCGGCGGTCTGGTTATGGCGGCCGGAACCGTGCTGGCGGTGATGCCTGGGCGCCGGCGTAACCCGCTGTTGCCAGTCTCGGCGCCGGTCGAAACCCACGAACCGATTGACGTCCCCCAGTGAGTAGCGGCGACGAAGCGCCACAGCCCCGCCCGGTTTTGTGGGTCGTCGCGGCGGTGTCGGTCGTGGCTGCGTTGTTGCTGTTGTTACTGGCGACCGGCAAACCGGCCAGCGAGCGCGCCACCGACGGCCGAATTCTTGGCCGGGTTGCGCCCCTGATCGAGGGTCCCACTATCGACAACGGCTGGTACGACATCGACCAACTTCGTGGGCAATGGGTGGTAGTCAACTTCTTCTCGACTACCTGCGTGCCGTGCATCCGCGAGCACCCCGAATTGGTCAAGTTTGATCAGCGCCACGCCCCGACCGGAGATGCTTCTGTGGTTTCGATTTCCTTTGACGACTCGGCCGATGCGGTGATCGAGTTCTTCGCCGATAACGGAGGCGATTGGCCGGTGCTGACCGAGAACACCGGGAGCGTGGCGGTCAACTACGGCGTTACCGCGGTGCCCGAGAGCTATCTGGTGGCGCCCAGCGGAATCGTGGCGGCAAAGCTGGTGGGCGGGGTTACGGCCGACGATCTGGACGGCCAAATGGCCCGGCTAACCCAAGAGGCGTCCTCATGAATCGCCAAATGTTCAGCTGGCTCGGCGTACTTGTGGTGGTTGGGTCGATGTTGGTTTTCGCTTCGGTCGACGACGGCGGGCCGGCGACCAACGCCGAGCGGGCCTACGATCTTGCCAAGGATTTCGCCTGTCCGGTCTGCCACGGCCAGTCGGTCGCGCAGAGCGATGTGGTCGTTGCTCGCAATATCCGCCGCGAGATCCGCGTTTGGGTCGATGAGGGTCAGTCCGACGACTTCATCCGGGAGCAACTCGTCGACCGCTTCGGCGAAGATATCGACTACACGCCGTCGAGCGAGGGCATAACGAGCCTGGTCTGGATCCTTCCCGTCGTTGCCGGCGCCGTCGCGTTGGGCGGACTCATCGTCGTGTTTCGCCGATGGCGAGTCGATGGCGATGTATCGGCCACGGCCGAAGACGAAGAGTTGGTTGCCGCCGCTCGTGAAGACCAGTGACCGATCAGGGCGCCTCGGCGTTGGAGGCTCGCAACTTTTTATTGGAGTCGCTCGACGACCTCGAGGCCGAATACCAGGCCGGCGATCTCGACGAAACCGACTATTTGGCCCTCAAGGCCGATTACACGACCCGTGCTGCGGCGGCGATCCGTCGCGTCAACGGCGAACAACGCGCAACCAGGCCCGATGCTCAGTCGTCGACTCGCTGGCGAACCGCTGGTTGGCTGGTCGCAGTTGCCGCCCTCGCCACGGTTGCGGGAATCTGGATCGCCCAGTTCTCGGGTAGTCGACAAGCCGGCGATTCGATCACCGGAGATATCCGAACCACGTCGCGAGAGTTGCTCGTCGAGGCCCAGCAGACCTTCGGCGGCGGCGACCTCGAAGGGGCGATAGAGATTTACGACCAGGTTCTCGAAATCCAGCCCTCAAATACCGAAGCGTTGGCTTACAAGGCCTGGTTCCTCCGGCTTTCAGGTGATACCGACGCGGCCCGACCGCTCATCGAAGACGCCGTTGCGATCGACCCTCAATACGCCGACGCCCGGGTGTTTGCCACTGTGATTGCCCTCGATGTCGGCGACATTGATGCGGCGCGTAATCATCTGGCGGCCTTCGACGAGCTCGATGCGCCACCGTTCGTTGCCCAGCTCGTTACCAGTCAGGGATTGCGAACCCGTCTTGGCGAGGCCGATCAGGCTGATGCTCTGGAACGAGTCGGCCCGGTCATGTTGGTTCCCGATCCGCCGCGGTTCCTCGATACAGACTTCACGGTCAGCGACGTTTTGCTCGCGGCCGAGGCGTTGGCTGCTCAGGGCGAAGTGTTCACCGGTTTGCAGTTGGTCGAGTTGGTGCTGAGCGAGGTTCCCGATGACCCCGAGGCTTTGGCCGGGTACGGCTGGCTGCTAGGTCGTAGCGCAAGTGTCGACGAGCCGGCACCCGCCGAGGTTGCGCTGCCATTCCTGGACCGGGCGCTGGCGGTCGATCCCGAGTATCCACAGGCGTTGGTCTACCGGTCGTTCGTTTTGGCCTTTATGGGCGAGATCGACGCGGCGGCGGCCGACCTTGCCGTTTTCGATTCGCTGGTCACCCAACCCGGCGACCTCAAAGAGTTGATAACGGTGTTCGACCTTCGGGCTCAGCTCGGTGTCGAATCGTAAATTCGGGTCCGGGCTGCCACACTGAGCGGGTGCAATACCTTCGCCGTCTCGACCTGGGCCGCCTTGTTCTTCTCGCAATTGTCGTTGTCGCGACTGTGGGTGCGTTCACCAAGGATTCTTGGGACTGGATGTTCGGCGCCAACGAAGCCCAGACCCAAGGCGTCGATGCGCCGGTTATCGAAGATGTTGATCAGACAACCGAACGCTTGTATCGGATAGTTCCCGGCAACGGGTCAGAGGTTCGTTATGTCGTGAACGAGCGGCTGGCTGGCGAGGAGGCTGTGGCAGTGGGTCGCACCTCGACTGTTGGTGGCGACATCGTGATAGATGATGCCGACCCCGCGGCCAGCCGAGTGGGTGAGGTGGTCGTAAACGTCGAAATGTTCGAGTCGGACTCGGCTTTGCGGGACAAACGCCTGCGTCACGACTACCTCGAATCGTCTCACTGGCCCTTTGCCAGCTTTGTCACCAACTCGATCTCGGGAATCCCCGCCGAGATCGACCCCGCAAGCTCTTACCCGATCGTTTTGGATGGGATGCTCACGGTCAAGGAAACGACCTTGCCGGTGCAGTTCGCGGGCGACATAACCGTCACCGATAGTGCGGTCGAAGCCCATGTGAGCGCGCAAATCCGAGGCTCCTGGTTCGACGTGGGCCCGATCAATATTGCTCGCCTTGCTCACACCGACGACGAACTCACCCTCGAGTTCGACCTTGTCGCCGATCGGGTGTCGCTCGACGATGCGGGCCAGTCAACGGGTGATCTCGATTCGCAACTGTTGGTGCCCGAGGTCGCAACGGGAGCATTCGCCCAGAATGTGCTGCCGATCTTGGAGAACCGTTGTGTGAGTTGTCATAGTGCCAACGGTCCGGGCTGGAGCACGTTGGCTCTCGACACCGTGGGCGATGCGGCAGCCATCGCCAACGACATCGCCCTGGTCACCGGTGCGGGTTACATGCCGCCGTGGTCACCGTCGGAGTCCAGCCCCGCCTTTCACAACGACTGGTCGCTGGACCAAACCGAACTCGACGCGTTGGCGACGTGGGCCGGCGATGGCGGCGGGATCGACGTAGCCCCCGACACTGCGCTGGTGGCGCGAAACCAGTTGGTGAACCCGATCGAGCGAGACCAAGAGATCCACGCGTCGGCTGCCTACGTTGGTTCTGTCGACCAGCCTGATGATTATCGGTGTCAGGTGTACGAGGTTGATGATCCCGAAGGCGACGGCACTTGGGTCAAGGGGTTCGCGTTCGAACCAGACAAGAGCGAGGTTGTCCATCACTCGATCGTCTACCGCGCACCCAAGCAAGCGTGGGCCGAGGTCGAAGCTCTCGACGGGTCCGACGGCAAGCCGGGCTGGACCTGTTTCGGCGGGGCGAACATGGCCACGCCGGGCGTTTATTCGGTTCTTGGCTGGGCTCCTGGTATGCAGCCGACTTTGTATCCGCAAGGAGTCGGCACGTTCCTCGAGCCGGGAGATTTCCTGATCAACCAGATCCACTACCACTTCGATCACGAAACTCCCGCCGACAACTCGGGCATCGTCCTCGACGTCGCCGAAAGCGACGAGATCAGTGCTGGGATGCGATCCATCGAGTCGTCCACTTATCTCACTCCGGCCGAGATGCCGTGCACTGCCGAAGAGGCGGTCGATGCCCCGCTGTGTGATCGCGATGCAGTACTACGCGACCTTGCTTCCAAATACGGACGCGGCGTGGCCGGTATCCCAGGAGCACTCATTGGCCAGTGCGGTGGGACCGTTGACGACTACGACGACCTGGTCGGCACGGTGGCTCACAGTTCGTGTGACTTGGCCGCTCGCGACTACGGCACGGTGTTCTCTGTGCTTGGTCATATGCACGAGTTCGGGGCCGCCTACCGCATGACGCTCAATCCCGATACGCCCCAGGAGCGGGTCCTTCTCGATATCCCTACGTGGAGTTTCGAGTGGCAATTGGCTTATCAACCAGTCGAAGAGATTCGCATCGAGCGGGGCGACGTGGTCCGGTTCGAGTGCACTTGGGACCGCTCGTTGATGTACATGCCCGAGCCCCGATACGTCACCTGGGCTTATGGCACCGTCGACGAGATGTGCTTCTCGAGCATCCGAGTGGTGCCCGACAAGTAGCGGGTGGCCGACTACTGATCGGCGTCAGGCGGCGTTGAGCTTGTCGTAGCCGGCGCGGACGAAATCGAGCACCACTTGATATGGATCGGGGCTGCTGACGATGTCGGAGTACGGAAGCGACGCTCCGTTGAAGTTCTGCTCGTTCCAGTAGGGATCGCTGCGGTCGACGTCACCCCACGCTCCTACATACACGTAAGGCTCGTCGTGGGCGTCGTCGCCGGGTGACATGCCGTAGGTGGCCCGTCCGTTGGTTTCGGCGTTGCCGACGGCGAGCGCCGGATCGAAATGGCCCGGCCATAGCTGGACACGTTCGGGATCGAAGGCGTCGGGAGTGGCCCGAAGTTCTTCCAGCACCGCCCATGCCAGCCCGTACCACTGGCCGAGGAACTCGCCCGCTTCGGGTGTGACCGCGAGCGGTTCGTCAAGGTCGCCCAAAGGCGGGGAGTCGTGCTCGGCGGCTTCGGTTGTGGGAGCGATCCCGACAAACTCGGCCGCGGCGCGCAGCGTGGTTATTGGAGTGTCGACGACCCGATCGCCGTGTTGGTGAACAAGTTCTGCCCCCTCGACACGGACCTGCTCGTCATCACCGAAGAACGGGGTGCCGAACCCGCGGTGGGTGTAGCGCAAGCCGAACTTGCCGTTGGCTGATCGCCGAGCTTCCGCGACAACGCTGTAGGCAAGGCGGTGAAACGCGTTGCGCGCCGCGGGATAGTTGCGGGGCACCGCGGGCAGAGGACCTCGGTTGGCTAGCCAATGAGTTCGGGCAAAGCCGGCAAGGTCGGGACGGTCGCGAATCAGTTCTTCCCAGCTTTGCGTACCTGCGGTGGTGGGGGTAACGGCGTCGGCATCGGCACCGGGACTGGCCGGGTCGTCGGCGAAGAACGGTGCTTCGTCTACCGCTGGACGCGACGGTTCGAGTACCCGCACGGTGTAGTTGTTGCCCACGAGTGCCGCGGCATCGGTTTGGGGGTTATGCGCTAGTGCCATTCGACTTCCTCTTGGCTGGCCGGCTGACCGGCTGGCTGGGTAGCTGGATTGTCTTCAGTACAACACTCGACAGGCGGCCAACATTCCGCGGGAAGCTCCGTGACACCCGCCGGGTTGCAATGGCGTGTCCCGCGTACAGTTTCTTGCCCTCATAGTAGCGTTTGGCGTCTTGGTGACGGCCTGTTCAGGCTCATCCTCGTCGACCGTCGGTCCCGCCGAGGCCGCCGACTCCAGCGACCAACCGGCCACCTCCAGTGTCGACGCCGAAGCCACCTTTCGGGGTTCGACCGGCTCGGACAGCAGCAGCCTTGCGGCACTCGATCCCGACGCTGATGCCTCGGTATTTTCGATGCCGCGAATCGAATCGACGGCTCGCGAGGATGTCCCGTCGGCGCTGCGGGGTAACCGCCAAGACGCTTCGTTCCCCGACCCGCTGATACCGCTCGATCGCATTCGGTCGGGCGGCCCACCCCCTGACGGCATTCCCCCGATTGACGAGCCCGACTTTCAGAACGCGGCTGCGGTCACATGGCTTACCGGCGTTGAGCCGGTAATCGTGCTGGAGATCAACGGCGATGCCCGGGCCTACCCGATCCAGATCCTGACATGGCACGAGATTGTCAATGATGCGGTCGGCGGTGTGCCGGTAACCGTTGCTTATTGCCCGCTCTGCAACTCGGCGTTGGCCTATGACCGTCGCGTCGGCGAGCGAATTCTCGACTTCGGCACGTCGGGCGAGCTGTTCAACTCGTCGTTGGTGATGTATGACCGCCAGACCGAATCGCTGTGGACCCACTTTGATGGCAACGCGGTAGTCGGAGCGCTCACCGGTCAGAAACTCGACACCTTCTCGATTCAGACAACCTCGTGGCAAAATTTCCGTGATGCCCACCCTGACGGTTTGGTGATGAGTCGAGTTACTGGCTTCAGCCGTGACTACGGGCGTAATCCATACATGGGTTACGACAATCCCGAGGGGGTGCCGTTCTTGTTCGATGGCGAGTACGACCCGCGACTTTTGCCGAAGGATCGGGTAATTGTTGTTCGTGACGACACCGAACCGGCCGTGGTCGTACCGCTCGATCAGGCCTTTGCGGCCGGGGCGTTGGTATTTGACGCTTTCGGCCGCGAGCTTGTAGCGCTGGTAGAGCCGGGCACGGCCAGCCCGTTGTCTGGGCAAACCGTCGAACTTGGTTACGACCAAGGCGCGTCGGGGGTGTTTGTAAACGAGCTCGACGGGGCGAGCTTGGCTCTGAGCCGAACGGCTGATGGTTTCGTCGACGACAACAGCGGGACCGCTTTCGACATCTTTGGAGTGGCCACCGACGGATCGGACGCTCGTCTCGAAGCCGTCGAACACCTCGATACGTTCTGGTTCGCGATCGCGGCATTCGAACCCGATGCCACCATTCTGGGGATCGACGGCTGATCACCGATTGTCGCTTCACAACCAAAACTTGTGATTGTCGGGAACAACACAGTCCGAAGCGGAGTTGTCTTGGTATGGCAACGACAGAGGCCCCATCTACCGAACTCGTCAATTGGCTCGGCACCTACCTGGGTCGGGGCGACCTCGCACCGATGTCGTGTGACGACCTCGAGGAGCTCGCTTCGCATCTTCAAGAGCACCCGTTTGCCGGCGGAACGTCGGTCTACGCCCAAGACGAGCTGCCGAGCCGGGTCTACATCCTGCACAGCGGCACGGTCGAATTGACTCGCGAACTGGGCTCGCGGCGAGTGGTGGTGCAGCTACTCAAGCCGGGATGCGTTTTCGGCGATATCCCCCTGTTCTTGCGGTCGGGCGAACCCACCAGCGCTCGCGCCGTGGAGGACAGCACCGTTCTGTCGATCGATTCGCTCACACTTTTCAGCCTGCTCGGAAAACGCCCGATGCTGGCCCGTCGTTGGCTTGTATCGGTGGCTCAACGGATGGCCGATATGCAGGATCGGGTCAGCGATTTACTGGCCGGGAGCCTCGATTCACAGGTCGCGTCGTGGGTGCTGAGAGAGGCCGGCGACGACGGTGTAACCGTCAGTCAACAAACCCTGGCGCGGTTGCTTGGCGCTCGACGCACAAGCGTCAACCAGTCGCTGCGACGCCTCGAGTCGCAACGGTTGGTCGAGACGGGCTATCGGCGGATTTCTGTGCTCGACCGTGTGCGTTTAGCCGACGCGGTCAGGGGCGCATAGAGGCGCTAGGGGCGAGCGGTGTAGACACCGCGCACGATGTCGCGGCCCCGCGTTTCCAGCGACCAGATCGAGCCCTTCTCGCAGCCCCGCCCTCCGACAACAGCCATGCCTTCTCGAAGTAGCCGGTTGAGAACTTCGGGGATCAGATCTCCGTGGCTGCACAAAATGAGGTCATCAGGTTTTGCGGCTTCGCAACGCAGTAGCTCGACGAGGTCGATAGAAGCGGCGCCTTCGGTCAACTCTCGTTTGGGAACAACTTCGAGCCCGTGGGCCTCGGCGAGGGGACTTACGGTTTCGATACAGCGGACCGCGAGCGACGACCACACCGCAATAAGCGGATGGCCGGCGAACCAAGTCGCCAGCGCCGTGGCTTGGTCGCGGCCAGCTGCGGTTAGGGATCGGTCGAGGTCATCGCCACCGAACGGGTCGCGCATACCTGCCTCAGCATGCCTCACCAGATGAAGAACCACCGACGCACGTTACCGGAGCGGTATTTCGACGCCACGACCAGGAGTCGGTCGCGATTGTGATTGGGCCGTACGACCCATACCGCGCGGCCGTAGGGCACGAGACAATGGTCTCAATGACGCAGTCGAGACACACCGTGGTCGTAGTTGCCTCTGACGCCGCGCTGATTGCCCAGGTAGTTGAGGCCGCGGGCTTTGAGATCGTAGGAACCGCCGCGAATCTCATGAACGGCGAGCACCTCGTCGAGTTGCTTCAACCAGAGTTCGTGGTCGTCAACTCGGATCTGCCCGGATATTTCGGATCGTCGTGCCTCGTGGGTTTGCAAAATCTAAGCCTCGGTTCTCGGTTCGTGTTGGTAACCGACGAACACCCGCTTCCGGCCGAGACGGGGGAGTTCGGAACGTTCGCGGTAGTCCAGCATGACCGTCTCGACGACCTCTCCTCGAAGCTCCGCCTCGTCGATGACTGGTTGCAAACTCATCCCGACAAAAACGTCGGGCGCCCCGATCGACGCTGCGGAGGCGACCGCCGACTGATAGCGAGGTGGTCGAACGTCGGCTGGGAACGGCGCCGCAAAAATCGTCGGGGCCGAGCGCAGGTCATCGGTGAGACGGAGCCCTACAGGGTTACGTGGGTGACGCAGACTTCGTCGCCCTGAGGACGAGACGAAGCAGTATCGGCCGCGGTGGGCCCATATAGGTTTGCGAGCATGCCGCGCACGATGCCCCGGTCGACCGCGCAGATCACGGGATGTTCGACAACGGCATCACCAAACGGACAATTTTCGGCAACGATCTGGAGGTTTTCGCCGGCGCCGTGCTCGGCGCGTGCCGCGAACCCATGAGCGGACAGGGCATCGGCGACTGCGTGCAGCGCGCCTTGAAAGGACCGGTGCGTTTCGCCTGGTTCGATTGACTCGGCCATGGCTCGGCCGTATTCGAGGCCAACTTCTTCGGCCATTTGCTCAGCAACGGCGGGTGACAGCAAAGCAAGGGCTCGGCCGAGTAAAGCCACCAAGATGTCGTCATGTCGCACCGCGACGTTGAGATGAACCTGGGGCTCGCTGGCCCGGTAACGCTTGGATGGCCGGCCAACTCCACCCGAGGATTTGGCGGTATCCACCTCGAGATATCCGCCGCTGGCCAACTTGTCGAGATGATGGCGCGCCACGTTGGCGTGAAGATCAAAGCGTTTGGCGCACTCGCCCGCGGTGACCGATTCGTGGGCATGAACGAAGAGGAAAATCTCGCGACGGGTGGGGTCGCCGAACGCCGAAGTAATCGCCGTGACCGCGGAAGCGAACTCGGTGGGGCTCAGGTCTTGGGTCGCAGTGCGGGAGGGGCCATCCACGCCGGTATTGTACCTACCGCTATAGGGGAAATTCAGTTCTCCCTGTCTCTACCGGATCTATACGTTGTGTTGGAGCTCATATGACAGTCACTGAACTAGAGGTGATCGATGCCCTTCGGCCGGTGCAAGATCCCGAACTTCATCGAAGCATCGTCGACCTCGGCATGGTTCGCTCGACCGTCATCGACGGTGGGCACGTCGAGGTCGGGATCGACCTCACCATCTCTGGATGCCCCCTTCGTAACCAGATTCAAACCGAGGTGACCGAAGCCGTAACGGCCCTCGACGCCGTCAACCTGGTAACCATCGACTTCGGTGTCATGAACGACGAGCAGCGAGCCGCCGTGCGTCAGCTTGTTCATGGCGATCCGGCGGCTACGGCTGGCTCACAGTCCGCCCACGGACATGCCGAGGGACGCGAAATCCCGTTCGCTCAGGCCGGTAACCGCACCCGGACAATGCTGATCGCGTCGGGCAAGGGTGGTGTTGGCAAATCGTCGGTTACCGCCAACTTGGCCATCGCGCTGGCCCAGCTGGGTCACTCTGTTGCGGTGATCGACGCCGACGTATGGGGTTTTTCGATACCACGGATGCTTGGCGTTGAGCACGCCCCCACGGTCATCGACGACATGATCGTGCCGCCCAACACTCATGGCGTGCGGTGCATCTCGATGGGCTTTTTCGCCAAAGAGGACCAGCCGGTTATCTGGCGAGGGCCGATGCTTCACAAAGCGCTCGAGCAGTTCCTCACCGACGTCTACTGGGACGAACCCGATTTTTTGCTCATCGATCTTCCGCCTGGCACCGGCGACATTTCGTTGTCGCTCGCTCAGTTCTTGCCGCGAAGCGAAGCATTTGTGGTCACCACGCCCAATCCCGCGGCACAAAAGGTCGCCCAGCGGTCGGCGTTCATGTTTCAACAGGTGAACATCGAGGTCAAAGGCGTGATCGAGAATATGTCGTGGTTCACCGGAGACGACGGCACCCGCTACCCGCTGTTTGGCTCGGGCGGAGGTAAAGATCTGGCCGAGCGCCTCGAGGTCGACCTGATCGCGCAGATCCCAATGACCATTGCGATGCGAGAAGGCTCAGACCATGGCCAGCCAATTGTTGCCGTCGATCCCAAGAATGAGTCATCCATTGCCTTTGCCGAGATGGCACAGTGGGTCACTTCGCACGCGCCAAGCAAGCGCTCGCACCCCGAACTAAAGATCATCTGATAGGAGCACTTCGTGGACATCCGAATTGGCGTCACCGACAACCCGCGCGAAATAGCAATCCAACTAGCCGACGACACCGATCGTGACGCCATCAAGGCGCAGATCGAGTCGACGCTGGCCGGCGACACGGCCGTGCTCTGGTTGACCGACGACAAGGGCAAGGACGTGGCGATCGCCGGGACGCGGATCGCGTTCGTCGAGATTGGTCCCGAAGGCAGCCAAAGTCCGATCGGCTTCGGCTGATCGCCGACCGGTCAGCTCGTTGTGCCAAGTCTCGTCGAGCTAGCCGAACACCGCACCGAGCTCGAACCGAGCGCCATCCAGCACCTGCAACGCCTGGTTGGCTCGTGGGCGCTGCCTTGCGACCTCTCGTTCTCTGACCTGCTGCTCTACGCGCCGACCAACGGTCAGGCCGACGAGTTCGTGGTTCTCGGACACGTGCGCTCGAGTTCGGGCGTTAGCGCCAATTCAGGTGATCCGGTGGGCAAGCACGTTCGTCGCGTCGACTCTCCGTTGTTGGCCCGGTGCTTGCTCGACGGTGTGCGCGTCGAGATGCCGGTCACCAAGCAAACCGGCTTGTCAACGCCTGAGCATCTGCTCGTCGAACATGTACCGATCCGTTTGGGTGGCGAGGTCGTAGCGGTTCTGACCCGCGAGCGTGAGGCGACCCCTGGACGGGTTCGAAGCGGACTGCAAGCCGAGTACGGCGCGCTGTGGTCCCGCTTCGCAACGATGATCGAGCAGGGATCGTTCCCCTTCGACGTCGACATGCGAGGGGAGTTCAGAGAGCCTCGGGTCGGCGACGGGGTCTTGGTGTTTGACCGCGAACGCCGAGTGGTGTTTTCTTCGCCGAACGCGGTGTCGGCGTTGCATCGCCTGGGGGTTGCAGCCGATATCGACGATCGTCGCCTTGACGATGTAGGCGCCGACGATTCGGTCCTAAGCCGGGCGTTATCATCGCGCCGAAGCGCGGTCACCGAACTTCATCACGGAGAAGACATCAGCGTCGTTATGCGCTGTTACCCGTTGCTCGACGCAGGTCGTGCCACCGGTGCTGTCGCGGTGCTTCGTGACGTGAGCGAGCTTCGAAGCCGCGAACGCCTGCTGCTGTCCAAGGACACAACCATTCGCGAGATTCACCATCGGGTGAAGAACAACCTTCAGACGGTTCAGTCGTTGTTGCGTCTCCAGGCTCGACGTCTTGTTTCCGACGAAGCCAAAGGAGCGGTCGAGCAATCAGCGCGGCGGATTGGGTCGATCGCCATAGTTCACGAGACATTGGCATCGGACACCACCGACGCGGTCGACTTTGACGACGTTGCGCAGCGCATTGCTCGGATGGTCGAAGTCGGTTTCGACGATCCGCAGCGCCGTACGCGGATCAAGATTTCGGGCTCCGCTGGTGTCTTGTCCGGCGATGTTGCGATGCCGCTGGCCGTCGCGTTGGCCGAGCTGGTGCAAAACGCGATCGACCATTCGGCTGATCACCAAGATCTAAATGGCGATGGCACCGAGGTAGAAATCGACTTCGAGTCGAACCGTCGAGAGGTTCGGGTCCGTGTTTGTAACCATGGCCGCGGGTTGCCCGAGGGGTTTTCTCTTGACCGGGACGCCGGGTTGGGTCTCACAATCGTCCGCACCTTCGTGGTGTCAGACTTGGGCGGCACGATTACGTTCCGAAGCAGTCGGGCCGCGCCGCCAGCCACGACCGTCGTCGAGATTCGGGTGCCGGTCGGCGACGGTTGACGCGGGGCTGAGTCAGTCCTGGAGTTGAAGACGCTGAAGACGGCGGCGGCGACGGATAACGCGCCGTTCTTCTTCCGACGTTGCGCCCCACACGCCGGTGTCTTGGTTGGTGGACAGCGCGAATTCCAGACAGGCCTCTCGACATGGGCACTGCAGGCATACCTGCTTGGCGTCGGCGATTTGTTCGACTGCTAGGCCGGTGGTGCCTACGGGGAAGAAAAGCCCCGGGTCGGTGTCGCGACAACGCGCGTCTTTGCGCCAGTCGATGGTGGTCGTGAATGCCTCGGCCGTAAGAGCCACGTGGACGTTCCCCCAGGAGTTGTTGGCGATACGGGCTCTGTCCCGTCCGCTCCGGCGATAATAGGAACCGGTTCTACTTTGCGCAAGGGCTTCTCGTAACTGGTTCTCATTTTGCACTGTGCCAACACCAAGCGGCGCGAGCACGCGAGTATTGGCCAATGCTCGGCCAGTCGATCTGTGACTTATGAATCGTCCCAATGTCATTGCTCATCGAGGCGCTAATCGCGCCGCGGTAGAGAACACCCTTCCCGCTTTTCGCTTAGCACGCGAGATGGGCGCCGACTGGGTCGAACTCGATGCGCGTCGCACCGCTGATGGCATGGTGGTCGTCCATCACGACGCTCACCTTCGCGATGGCCGGGTGATTGCCGACGTGGCCTGCGCAGAACTTCCCGACGACGTGCCGAGTCTGGCCGAAGCGCTCGAGGAGTGCGATGGCATGGGCGTAAATATCGAGATCAAGAACTTGCCCAGCGACCCGGATTTCGACGAGGGACACTTGGTATCGGACGCGGTGGCTGGATTGGTACAGGCCTATCTCGGTCCCGAACGGGCCATTGTTTCGTCGTTCAACATCGGCGCCCTTGATCGCCTGCACAGTGTCGACCCCACCATCGACTTGGCTTTTCTTTTCGATCTGGGTGATCCGGCGTCATCGATCGCCCGGGCGTGCGCTCATCACATGCGCGCCATTCACCCCTACGACCCGATGGTCACCGAGTCGATGGTCCGCCACGCCAAAGACGAAGGGCTTGACGTCAACGTCTGGACAGTGAACGACCCAGACCGTATGGAAGAACTAATCGGTTTTGGCGTCGACGGACTGTGCACCGATGCCCCCGACATTGCGCGCCAAGTCATCGACCGCGTTATGGCACAACCAGGCTGAGGTGCTCAGGAGTCCAACTGAAACGAAGTCGCTTGCTCGCCCCGAGGTGATCACCGTCGACTTGATACGGCACAGGTGGATCAGCTTCGATGACCACCGAGCGCACGTCGGTGCGAATGTCGACGTTGCGACGACTCGAGACGTCGCGCCCGCCTAACGCGGCCAACGCAACGGGCCCGATGGTTTGCAGGTTGAGGCGGGTGAGCGTCACGGTGGCTAGCGGGTCGTGCAATGTGAGCTCGGGCACGATGTCGAACGGTCGGTTGCCGAGGAAGGTGTAGGGGTTGGCGTTCATCACGATGGTGAAGAATCCGGTCGATTCGACGTTGCCGTCCGCGGCGATCAACCGCAGCGGCGGCTTTGACCGGTCGGTGCGTCGTAGCCAAGTCTCGACCGCGGCATACAAGAACAGGGGGTGTCCGGCCCACCGTTTCCATGGCCCTCGACGCTCGACTTGCTCTACAACCGCGGCATCGAAGCCAACGCCGCAGTGAAACAAGAAGTACCGCCCCTCGACCGAACCGAGCCCTATCCGCTGTATCGAGCCTCGATCGAGCGCTTCGAGCAAAACGCCAACCGCGTCGACAGAGTCGTCAGGCAGGCCGAGAATGCGGGCGAAAACGTTCGTGGACCCGCCGGGGAGCGTGGCCAGCGCGGTGTCTGAACCGGCCAAGCCGTTGGCCGCCTCGTTGAGGGTGCCATCGCCACCGAGCACCACCACCAGGTCGTAGCGGTCACGAACGGCTGATTGAGCCAAGCGAGTGGCGTGACCACGTCTTGATGTCTCGGCCATGGTGACGTCGTGGTCGCCCGAAAGCGCCTTGTGAATTACCACGCGGCGTCTCGCCGTTACCGATGAAGCCACTGAGTTCACGATGAACAAGATCCGCAAGGTCAAAACGGTACCAGCGAGACGAGCGGTCGAAAGATCGAACAAAATGTATGTGTTTGGGAATTGAGGCAACGGCCAGAGTCTCTGGCAGACTTCGCAGCTATGAAGGTTGTTGTTTGCGTAAAACAGATCCCGGATCCCGCCGATCCCGGCCAGCTTGACCCCGAGACCAAAACCCTCAAGAGGGACTCAAAGCTGATCTTGGACGAGTCGGATTCGTACGGTGTCGAAATGGCTCTCCAACTCGTTGATGCGGCTGGCGACGGCGAGGTTCACCTCGTCTCCATGGTCCCCAATAACGAGGTGAGCGGCATTCGCACTGCGCTGGCCATGGGCGCCGCGAGCGCCACCATTGTTAGCGACGAGGCGCTACAGGGCTCCGATGCTCTCGGCACCGCCAAGGTGCTCGCTGCCGCTATTTCTCGCCAAGAACCCGACCTCATTCTTGCCGCGACCGAGTCGAGCGACGGCTACACCGGAACTGTGCCCGAAATGGTCGCCGAGCTGATGGGTTTGCCTTCAGTCACCTTCGCCAAGTCGATCTCGATCGACGGTTCATCGGCCAATGTTCGTCGACAGACCGAAGCCGGTTACGACCAGGTCGAGTGCCCGCTGCCGGCCCTCGTGTCGGTCACCGCCGGCGTGGTCGAGCCGCGCTATCCCTCGTTCAAGGGCATCATGGCTGCAAAGAACAAGCCGGTCGCCGAGCTGAGCATCGGCGATCTCGGTGTTGATGGCGATCAGGTCGGCTGGGCCGGCGCTGGTCAAGAAATCGTCGATATCGCTCAGGCTCCGGCCCGCGAAGCTGGCGAAGTTATAGAGGACGAGGGCGATGCTCACGAACGCATCGTTGCTTTCCTAGACGATCTCAAGGTTCTGTGAGGAGGCACTGATGGGACTCGACAAGATTTGGGTGTTTGGTGAAACCAACGGCGATGCCGTTGCGACGATCACTCTCGAAATGCTGGCCAAGGCTCGCGAGCTCGCCGACACCGTCGAGGTGTTCATGGCTGGCGACGGCGACGACCACTCCGAAGAACTCGGCGAGCATGGCGCCGACACCGTTTACGCCACTGGCGACCTTGACGGCGTTATGCAAGGGGTTGCAGTAGCTTCGGCTCTGGCCGCCATTGCCGACTCCGACGGCCCAGATGCCTACCTCCTCGGTACGACCCAAGACGGGCGAGATGTTGCCGGCCGCCTCGCGGTCAAACTCGACACGCCGGTCATTACCAACGTCGTTGACCTCGAACTCGACGGCGATCACCTTGTTGGCTCCGAGCCGGTATTTGGTGGCACTACCGATGTGAAGACCAAGAACACGTCGGGTAAGCCGGGGATTTTCCTTGTGCGCCCCAAGTCGTTTGTGGCCGAGGGCATCGGCGGAGCCGAAGCCGATGTCGAGGATCTCGACGTCCCCGACCTTGGCGCTACGGGCACAGCCCGCATTACCGATACGTTCGCCGAAGAATCCGACGGCCCCAAGCTCGACGAAGCCAATATTGTTGTGTCTGGCGGCCGCGGGCTCGGCGAAGCCGACGCTTACTCGATGATTGCCGAGTTGGCCAAGCTCGTCGGTGGAGCACCTGGCGCAAGCCGCGCCATTGTCGACGCCGGCTGGGTTCCTTACAGCTACCAGGTTGGTCAAACCGGCAAGGTCGTCAAACCCGACGTCTACATTGCCTGTGGCATTTCCGGTGCGACCCAGCACTTGGTGGGCATGAAGGGTTCCAAGAACATCATCGCAATCAACAAAGATTCCGAGGCGCCGATTTTCTCGATAGCCGATCTTGGCATCGTTGGCGATGTGCACAAGGTGCTACCAAAGCTGATCGAGGCGCTGGGCAACCGCTGAGCCTCGACCGGCCCTGCGCCGGTACCGCCAAAAGAGAAGCCGCCGCAAACCCACGACCGGCAAAACCGAAACATCGCTTCTTCCGTGCCCAGCGGCCGGAGAAGCGATGCTATAAGGACTACCGTACCACAGTCATTTTTTCGATGTCGGGTTTTGCGCGGGATTTCTCTTATTGATTGGCGAATTCTCGAAAGAGTGTCGATCTTTTCGCCCCAACGCCGGGTTTTGATCAGCTCGTGGCGCTAGATCAGACCAGCGGCCAAGGCCAGCGTCGACCGCCGGTGTCGTCGTGGGGAAATTGGCGCGCCGTGCCCAGCGCAACGGCCCGCGTCCGCACCGCGTCGCGTTCGAAGGGGCTAAGCAGCGACTGAAGAGCGACGGGCTCGTCAGCCAAGAATCTCCAAATGTCGTCGCAGAGTTGAGCGGGAATTGTTTCGCCGGCGAAGTCCCAGATGACCGTGCGGAGCTTGAACTCGTGATGGAACGCGATGCCATGGTCGATGGCCCAAATGCGGCTATCGGAGCCGAGCAGACAATGCCCCGACTTGCGGTCGGTGTTGTTGATGATGATGTCGAGCGCACAGATCTGCCGGAAAGCCGGGTCGTGGACGTCTGAGTCCTGGTGCAGCGAAAAGTAGTGCTGCTCGAAGTCGCTCGGCATGAACAGCTGAAACGACCCGACGCCGTGGGGCAAGTCTTTTCGAACAATGGTCGGTGGGACGATCTCCCACCCGAGGGCTTCGCTGACAACGAATGCGGCGACCTCTCGTTGATACAGACCGTCGGGAAAGTCCCACAGTGGTTGTTCGCCGGCCAGGGGTTTGTAGATCGCCTGAGCCTGGTGCTCGTCGAGTTCGATATCGACCAAGAACGTGGCGTTGCTCGAGTAAGGCATTCGACCGACCAGATCGGCACGGCCGTTTTCGAGCAACTCGAGCGCGTCGGGCGTCGAGATGGGATCCCGGGCGAGAAACGGCGATTCGCTGGTCACGGCTCAGAGCGCGGGGCCGCAACTAGTTGCTGCACGCGCACCAACCGCCGTCGCGTGGCCGCAACGGCTGCCCGCAAATGCTGCACGGCGGCCGACCAGCCGCCACGATGTCTCGGGCGCGGCCGATCAGACCGATTACTTGTTCGCGCCGCAACGCAAACCGAGCCTGTGAGGGCTCGTAATCGTCAGCAGGACCCTCGTCCTCGTCGGCCGCCAGTTCCTCGGCCAACACGATCAGGCGGTCGGCTTCTCCGAAATAGCCGACACCGAGCATTCCCACGGTCCACGCCGATACGACTGGTTCGCGAAGTCCGAGGTCGATCGGTGGTGGACCGAGTTCGGCTTCGGGAAGGTCTTCGAGCAGGTGGTCGAGTCGTTCGGCGAGCGCGCTGACCTGCTGTTTCTCGAGCCGTAGGGAAACAAGTTGGCCGTTGTCGCGGGCCTGGAGGTAGAACACCCGCTCGCCTCGGGGCCCGAGCGTGCCGACCGTAAAGAACTCGGGGTCATCGAATATGAAAGAGCTAGTCATGACGGAGCCAATCCCGACAAGTCATCTCCCGTCGAGTTGACGGTGAGCACGATCGGACCTTCTGGAGTGTAGAGAATGGCTGTTATCGAACAGGTCGATATGACGATGCGTTGGAACAAATCGAGGTGGGTGCCAGCCGCAGCCGCGACGATCGACTTGATGATGTCGGCATGAGAGACCGCCACGATTGTTTCGCCTGGGTGAGCGGCGACCAAATTGTGGGTGGCGTCGAGAGCCCGGGCCTGCATCTCGGCAAAGGATTCGCCGCGAGGGAAACGAAAACCGCTCGGGTAACGCTGCACCGTTTTCCACTCGTCCAGCTTGCGCAGGTTCGCAAGTGGCTTGCCGGTCCAGTCGCCGAAGTCGCACTCGATCAAACCTTTGGATTGGCGGACCCGGAGCTTTCGAGCTTTGGCAATCGGGGCGGCGGTTTCGCGGGTTCGTTCCATCGGGGAGGCGTAGACCGCGGCGACCGAGCCCAGCTTCGCAATGCGTTCGGCGGCTTGTTGAGCCTGAGCAATGCCGGACTCCGCGAGGTGAAGATTCGGAGCGCGCCCTGGTAGTGAGGCCCCAGTGGTTGGTGTTTGTCCGTGGCGGACGAAAAGGACAACAGTGGGCTTGGGAGGACTGGTGCGACGTGCCATAGCGTGGTCAACGTAGCCTGACCGTCGTGGATTCCCGTGCGCGACCAACAGGAGCTGCCGCATTGCGAGCAGTAGCGCAGGAGGTCAGCGACTGTCGAGCGTGTCCCCGGCTTGTGGATTGGCGCGAACAAGTGGGGCGAGAGAAGCGAGCGACGTACCGCGACGATCATTACTGGGCGCGAGGGGTGCCGGGTTTTGGCGATCCGGATGCTCATCTTTTGGTGGTCGGACTCGCTCCCGCGGCTCACGGGGCCAACCGAACCGGCCGAATGTTCACCGGCGATAGGTCAGGCGACTGGCTGTACCGGGGGCTTTATCGCGCCGGTTACGCATCTCAGCCCGAGTCAACCGGTATTGACGATGGTCTAACTCTCGACGGCGCGTGGATCACATCGCCCGTCAAGTGCGCACCGCCGGCCAACAAGCCAACAACCAGCGAGCGTGACTTGTGTCGGCCGTTCTTTCGGCGCGAGATCGACGCCTTGGTCAATCTCAAGGTAATTGTCGTGCTCGGCGGGTTTGGCTACCAGGTGGCATGCCAGGAGTTGGGCATCCGCCCTCGACCAAAGTTCGGACACGGCGTCGAGGTCTCGTTAGGCAACGATCTGACGTTGCTCTGTAGCTTTCACGTCAGCCAGCAAAACACCTTCACCGGCCGGCTAACCGAGCCGATGCTCGATTCGGTGTTCGCCAGAGCGAGGCAAATAGGGGCCAAGTAGACCAGTGTCTCGTCCAACGAACCGGGCCGGTCGACCCGGTTTTGTTGGCTCAGTGTGGGCCAGACGGACTCAAAACTTCGCGATGGTCCGATCGGCCCTAGGCCCTGCCCAAATTGGCGACGAAAGTGTCTACATGGATCGGATCATCGACCTCGACCTCACCGACGAGCACGGCGTGCTGTGCGAAGACTTCGCCGAACGTAATCCTGAGGGCACCCGCGCCCTCTTGGCGGCGTTGAATTTGCGAGTACCGGGCGCGCCTCGTTGCGATGGTCAAGCTCGGGTCTTTGATCTGGCGATCTTTCGAGCTACGGGAAGCCACCACCTCGCTACCTTGTTCGGCAAGGCGGCCTGATCGAAACCCTGACCGCTAGGTCACCGTTTGCCCTCTGAGGGGCGCTAACCTTGCCGCCGTTATGGCTCGCAAAAACCGCACCTCACTCCTAGTCATCTTGTTGTCGCTTGGGGTGTTTGCAAGCGCCTGTAGTTCGAGCAACGACCCCGCCACGTGGGCCGAGGCCGAAGCCGATGGCAATCTGCAGCCAAACTTCATCAACGCCTGCACCGAGGCCAACGCCGACGGTGGCGAAGTCCAGTTCACGAGCGACCAAGCTCGGATCTACTGCGAGTGCGCCTTTGGCGAGATCGTCGAGTACTTCGGGGGCGAAATCAAGGCCGACAGTTCTCTCGACGATGTTGCCAACGCAACCATTGGCCGAGACTTCGAAGCGTTCAAGCAGCTCGAGAAAAACCTTCGCAAGGATCCTCAAACCATCCCTGCCGATGTCGAGGCAATGTTGACCGCCTGCGCCCAGCAGGTCAGCGGCGCATAGATGGCCGACGCCGCCGAGCCAACTCTCGCCGCCGAGCCAACTTTCGACGTCGAATTCGCCCGATCGCAGTTCCCGGCTTTTGTCCACCCCGAGACGTCGGCTTGGGCTCACCTTGAGAATGCCGGCGGCAGCTACGTGCCCAGTCACGTTGTTGATCGTCTCGCCGACCTCTTCGCTCACTTCAAATGTCAGCCCGACTGGGATTTCGGTCCGTCCGTTACCGCTACCCGTGCCATGGATCGCTCACGGCTCGCTATGGCGGGGCTGTTCAACGCTGATCCCGACGAGATCCATTTCGGGCCGTCGACCAGCCAAAACACCTACGTGCTGGCTCGGGCGCTGCGTCCCATGTTCAGCGACGGCGATGAGATCATCGTCACCAATCAAGATCACGAGGCGAACTCCGGGGTGTGGCGTCGATTGGCCGACACCGGGTTGACAGTCAAAGAGTGGCGCGTCGATCCCCAGAGCGGACTTCTCGACGTTGCCGACCTTGATCAGCTGATCACCGACCGCACCCGTATGGTTGCGGTCACCCACGCGTCCAACGTCGCGGCCACGATCAACCCGATCCGACAGATCGCCGACATGGTTCACCGAGTGGGCGGGATCGTCGTCGTGGATGGTGTGTCGTACGCCCCGCACGCCGCTATCGACGTACGAGCTCTCGACTGCGATGTATACCTCTACAGCGCCTACAAGACATTTGGTCCCCATATCGGGATGCTTTACACCCGACGCTCGCTGCTCGATCAGGTCGAGAACCAGGGTCACTATTTCAACGCCGATCATCATGATGCTTTGGTCACGCCGGCCGGACCCGATCACGCAATCATTGGTGCGGCTTCAGGAATTGCCGATTATTACGACGAACTGCATCGCCACCACTTCGGCGTCACCGAAGAAGGGCAATTCGCTAGGGCGAAGCGAGTCTTCGACCTGGTGGCCCGACACGAAGAAGCGTTGATGACACCCCTGCTCGATTTGTTGAACAACCGCGAACGGGTGCGGGTGATCGGCGCAACCGAGCCTGTTCATGCCTTGCGGGCGCCCACAATCGCGTTCGCGAGCGAGACCACCAGCTCCGCCTCGATCTATCGGGCGCTAATCGACGCCAACGTCTCGTGTGGGTACGGGCATTTCTACGCCCACCGCTTGGTCAGCGCGCTTGGTCTCGACCCCGACGACGGCGTGGTCCGGCTATCGATGGTGCACTACAACACCAGCGCCGAGGTCGATCGCGCTTTGACTGTTCTCGACCACGTTCTGTAAGGCCCGCCGACGCCCGAGCTACGGGGCCATTTGGCCACACCGAGGTTTGTATAGGTCGGGTCATTGTGAGACAGTGCTTACCGGCGTGATGTCGCGGCGGGGTTTTGGCGTGGGCATCCATCTCGGAGCGGAGAGACGTAATGGGCACGGTGGATCAGTTTCGGATTTGCCCACCGACGCGACGAGCGTGGCTTGGACGATGTAACCGGGTCGTAGCGATGCTGGCGGTTGTGGCGTCGATCAGTGGCGTTTTGGCGCTGCCAGCAGACGCGCGGGAACCGCTGCCCGATCCCGTGGTCGATGTGCAACCGATGGTGATCGGTGGTCGCGACATCACCAACCCCGGCTATGTTGCCGCGCTTTTGTCATCCAGCGTCGCTGATCCTTTCCAAGCCCAATTCTGCGGCGGCTCTTTGATCACGGCCAACGTTGTTGTAACCGCCGCACACTGCGTCGAGTCGATTGCTCCAAGTGATTTCGGCGTCGCCGTTGGCCATACTGCGCTCTCGGCTATTACGCCGGCCGACCGGTTGGGCGTGGCCGAGGTTCTGACTTATCCGGGATGGGTTCCGGGCAACGTGGACGGTGTCGACATTGCCCTTGTCCGACTGGCGAGCGATGTCGCCAACGTCGTTCCGATCCCAATCGAGACCGACAGTGTCGAGCCGTCGCTAGGACGAGCAATGGTCATCCTTGGTTGGGGCGCGGTCGACCCGTCCCGGACATTCTTCGCCGACGTGCTCAAATCAGCCGTTGTGCCGGCCCTTAGTTCGGTCGACACTGCCCCTGGCGTGATGGCAACTACTTGTCTGTCAACCACGCCTGGTGACGACGTCTGTTTCGGCGGAGTCACGACCGCAGGGTGCAATGGTGACAGCGGCGGCCCGTTGTTAGCGGCTAGCGACCCTTCTGGTACCGAGTTTGAGCTGGAAGCGTTGGTTTCGTTTGGACCCGCCGACCAATGTCTTTCTACGCTGGCGTTCGATGCTGGACAGCGTCTGTCTCCGTACCGGGCATGGATAGCCGAGCACGTCGCGGCGTGGGGGACGCCACTTGCGGTCCTACCGCCCGCCGCCCCCGGTGGACTCACGGTTGTTCGAGGCAATGGCATGGCCGACATCTCATGGACCGCTCCCACCGACGACGGCGGTGACCCTAATCTCACCTACACGGTCACTGGTTCCCCGGGCGGGTCGTGCATTGCCTCCACCAACTCGTGTCACATCGAGCCGCTCACAAACGGCGTCAGCCACAAGTTCAGCGTCGCGGCCACCAACAGCGCAGGCACTGGTCCGGCTTCGGGTGAGGTTGTCGCCGTGTTCGCGGCGGTCTTGATCGACTGCGATGCCCAAACCCACCCGTTTGTCGACTTGCCTCCCGGCTCGTTTGCCAACGCCGATATTGGTT
>CAZDEB010000001.1:524294-726887 GCA_964504305.1 uncultured Candidatus Nemicrothrix sp.
GTATTGCGTCGCTTGATATCACTCACGGCACGACGTTGACGACGTATGGGCCAACTGAGTTTGTTACTCGTGTGCAGATGGCGGCGTTTCTGGCTCGGTTGTATCGCTCGATCACTGGTTTGGCGTGTGTGGGTGGGCCGTTGTCGTTTTCGGATGTGAGTGATGGCGATTTCGGTGCTGGTGATATTGGTTGTATTGCGTCGCTTGATATCACTCACGGCACGACGTTGACGACGTATGGGCCAACCGATCTCGTTACTCGCGAGCAGATGGCGGCGTTCCTGGCTCGCCTCTACCGCTCCATCACAACGTAGCGATTCTTTGAGTTGGGGCTAGTCGCGTGGCACCGCGGTCTGATTGCCTCGGGCGATCAGGCGGCCCTCATCGTCGTGCAGTTCGGCCGTGGCGAATAGCAGCCGACGGCCCTTCTTGGTAGTGGTTCCGGTCGCGGTGAGTCGTCCGGTTGCTGGCCGCAATATGTCGACGGTGATGGAGGCCGTGGACAGTCCATTGGACGCGAACGCCATGGCCATGTCGAGCATCGCGGTCACGATCCCGCCTTGCACTACACCGTTCCCGATCGTCCACTGCGGCTCGGTGGTGAAACGCAACACCGCGCAGCCGTCTTGATGGCGAAGGACCTCGGGATGCAGCAGCGTGAATATCGACGGTCCGTCTTGGGACGCCAAGTGAGGGTTGGTCAAGGTCGCTCGCCGAAATCGGGGCCTTCGGTGCGGGTGCGTTTGAGCTCCCAGAAGCCGTCGACGCTCATCATGGCGACCATGCCGTCCCAAAGCTTGAGGCTGTCCTCGGGGTTGGGGACTCGGGTGATCACGGGACCAAAGATGCCTTGGCGACCCCCGCCGGGTTTGTCCATCGCGATAATGGGGGTGCCGACATCGTTTCCTGTAAGTGCAAGTCCGGCGCCGTGGCGGCGGCGGATTTCTTCGTCGAAGGATTCGTCGTCGAACGCCGCAGCGTGCGAGGTGGGCAGCCCCGCGGACTCGAGCACGTCGGTCATGTCGAAGTCGCTTCGTTGGCCATCGTGGTGAATACGCGAGCCCAATTCCCAATACAGCGGGAAGACGGCATCGTCTCCTTCGGAGGCCCGTACCGACTCCATCACGCGCAGCATCTTGAACGTTGCGAGCACCCCCTCGTAGTACGGGCTGTCCTCGGAGGGTTCGTTTTTGAGCAGCAGACTGATCGGCTGCCACGTGATCGACAGATCACGTTGGTCTTTAACCTCGTCGACGACCCAACGGGCCGTCACCCAGCACCAAGGTCAAGCAGGGTCGACCCAGAAGTCGATGTTGTTCGAAATATCGTTCGTCATGTTGAACCTCAACCGTTCTTGGTGGTGGGTATTCCCACCCGGGCGGCAGGAGCAGCCCATTCTGGCCACCGTTCGCGACTTTTTTGTGCCAATCGGTGCATTAGCGCGATGGCGGCTGGGTCGTCATCGCCAGGACGGGTCTCGATGACGCCGTCGGCGACCATGGCTTCGATGATCGCCCGGCCGAGATCGGTCCGCACGATGGTGAGGGTCCAGTCGGTGAGGTTGCCGATACCGCCGGTGGAGATGTCGGCGTGTTCAGCCGCGAAATCAGGGCAATGGGTGCAGCCTTCGCGGGTCCAGGCGTGGCATTCCTTGAGGTTGATCTCGTAGTAGCCGCCGTCTTTGGTCCAGATCTGAAAGACGCCCTTGATGTTCATCTTGGCGATGTTGTCGCGTTTGAGTCCGTATTTGACTTCGAACAATTCCTCAAACAGAGCATCGTCGAAGGATTTGGAGCACAGCAGCCCGATGTTGAGTTTGATCGGTTTACAAACCTTGCCTATCCGTCGATGCCACATCACCGGAGCGACCGAGGTTTGGCAACTCATCCCGACCAGAGCAATGCGGTCGAGTCCACGAGCGCGGGCTTCGTCGTAGGCCATGGTGTTGGCCGAATAGGTGTAGCGGCTACCGGCGCCGCGAAGTACCTCTTCGCGATTGGCGGCGACCATCGGGAACGCTTTCCACCCGGGTTCTCCGTTGGGCAGCGCCTCCACTCCGCTCGTGAGGGCCCCATCGATGATGTCGTTTTCGAGGCACCAGATGAGGATGGCCGACACCAGACCGCCGTCCTGACCGGTTTCGTACACGTAGTCGTCAGTGGCGCGGGTGAGCAGCGTGTCGCAGAAGATGCCGGACATCTCGTCGGGTTCACGTTCGCGGCCGTGGAGGTGCATGTCGGCTTCGGGTTCCCACATCCGAAATCGTGGGCACGCTCGGGTGCAAGAAGTGCAGCCTTTTTGTCCATGGATGCAGTCGCTGGCCCCGAGCTCGGTTTCGAGATGAAACGGCGTGTAGGCGCCTGGTTCGTGCTCGTAGCCGATCACGTCGTGAGGACACGAGATAACGCAGCCCGCGCAACCGGTGCAGAGCCCACTCGTGATGACCTCGTCATGGAGTTCTTTCCACTGGTAAGTCCAGCGGGCCTTCTTGGCGGGAGCGGCGGTCTCGGTGATGGCCATCTGTGGAACCTACTCGCGTCGGGCTGGTTGGCGGAACTACGGCATTACTCGTCCCAACGTGACAAGCTGTTAATGAACCGGACTACCAACGAGCCGGACTGCCAACGAGTAATGCCAATTGAGGTTTTTGGGGTCAAGCAGATGAGACGAAGCCGATTATTGTTCGGTGTGTTGACGCTGGCCGCGATGGCTTGCCTCGTCGTGTCCGGGCCTTTCGCGGCCGCCCAAAGTGCGTCGACGGTGGATGTGCGGGCGACCGATGGGTCTTACCCCGCACTTGCCGATCTGGTGCTGGCCGCCCTCGACGGCCGAATCTCGTCTCACGGTCTTCCCGATCAGGTCCCGCAAACACCGTTCGGCGGGCCGAGCACGGCCTCTCAGTCAGTCCAAGACGATGCCGAATTGTTGGATATTTTCGCCTTCACGATCAACCCGCACGGCCGCTACTTTGCATCGGGCGGAAGCCGTGATGGCTTCTTCGGGGATGTCGTGCGGGCGGCCCCGCTCGATGAGCCTTTTGTTACGCCTATCGATGATTTCGTGATGGACGAGATCAGACGAGACGGGGTCGTCGCTCCCGTGGGGCCCGACGCGCCGTCAGAGATATCGATGATGTTCCGAGACCTGGGCCTCGATCCCGAAAACCCAGGTGTGCAGCGTTGGGGCGATCAGGACGTACTGGTGGTCGGACCGGAGAACGACGAACCCGGCGCATTGCCATCCGGGCCCTGGGTGGTGTGGGGTGGCCGAACCAGGACCCCGCTGCCGTTGCAAGCCTGCGATTCGACGATTCGCGAGTTCGTGTTCGGAGCTGACGGCGATCTCATCTGGCAAAGTGAGGCCGCTCCGGGCGACATCTTCAATGGCACTGGTACCGATCTTGCTCTCACGTGTAGCGAGGGCTGGGAACTGACCAGGTTCATCAACGTCGGGAACAACTTCGATCATGCGCCGACGACCAGTCACGCCTTGGTCACTCCGAACGGTTTCTTGGTAGTGAGCGAACTAGCGGAGTTTCCTTCGGCTACCGGAATCCGCCTAACCGGGTACGCCACCGATGCGGCTAATCCAAATCAACCCGACACCACTGCGTTCTTCACCGACCCGATATTCCCGGGCCTCGCTAGCCCGCCACCGCACCTCGTGGTTGATGTCTTTCCCGATCTGAACGGACCGTTCACCATCAACCAAATCTTTGTCGCTGATCCGCCGTTCGCGTCTGGTTCGCCTTGTGGAGTGAGCGAATGGCAAGGATCATTTGATGCCTATTTCGGGGATCTGGGATCTGACGGCACTGGGGACATCGCGCTCGTACAGTTTGCTTCAGGTCAGCTAACCACCGGTCGGTGGACCTTTGGTAACGACGGGCAGGTTCGCTTCACGACGGCCGGAGGCGGCGATAACTACACCGAAGAATTCGTGCTGGACGGACCCACCGGCCAGTACACCTACCGGCCTGGCGACACCGAATGTCCGTACGCGTCGACGGTCGAGAACGGCTGGGAGGATCTGTCGCTAGAACTCGTTTTGCTTGACGAGCCCGAACCAGTAGTTCCAGACGAAGTCGAGGAGCCTGCAAGCGATGTTGGGGTGGCGAGCGATGTTGGTATCGCCGTCGACCCGAGTCCGGCGTCGGCGCCTAGTGGCGATGATTCCGGATCTTCCTCGCTGCTTTGGATCGTTGGCTTGGGGTTGGCCGCAACCGCTGGTGGCGTGGCGTTGGCAAAGTCAAAATCAGGGTCAGGGTCGCAGAAGACCACATCAGAGCCGGAACTGTCCGATGACACCTTCTTGCGGTCCTTCGACGCCGAGGATGCCGAGTGGGAACTGAGCGAAGCCGATTACGAACGCTGGAAGTACCTCCAGGACGCCGACGCGACGGCGGCGTGGGCCACTGCTCAAGCAGCCGAAACCAAGCTGCAGACCGAGATCGAAACTCTTGTCGCGACGGCAATGGCTACAACCAACAAGGCCATGGCGGGATATTCAGATGGGGTCAAGACCTATTCCGGAGCGATGAGCACCTTGCTGAAAGACAGTGGGGAAATTGGCCAGATCTACAACGAATGGAACCGCAAGGGCGGCGTCAAAGACATCATGTGGTGGGTCGATCTCGCTGATGCCGTTGTGGGAGTTGCGACGCTTGCGGTGAAGCTCGGCACGGGCGCGACCAAGATGGTCGTGCGCCTCGCCAAATCCGCTGACGATGCCGCCGACGCGACCCGTCTCGGTACCGCCGCGGCGAAGACGACCGACGAAGCAGCGGCGGTAGCCGGTAGCGGTCCGAAGCTGAGCCAAGTCGATCAGATCTACGATGGTGCGGACTTTGTCAAGCTTGATGACTGGTTATGCAAATTGTTGGGCCGCAGCCACATCGACGATTGGGCCGAAGCGCTTCCCGCCGCGGCGCTCAAGCTCGGTTACCGAATGGATCTGACCAGTCTCGAACGGGTGATGCTGAACCAACTGATGGTCAAAGCTCGTCTGGCTAGTCGGGGCGCCGCGGTTCAGTTTGATCCCAACGCGTTGGCGTGGCTCCACCGCATGGCCCAGCAGCCAGACTTTTGGAAGAACCTGAAACTCGAGGTTGCGCTCGACATAGACACTCGGGTTTACCGACTCGTCGACGACGCCGAGTTTGCATGGCTGAAGGCTTTGGCCGAATCGCCCGAGGCCGCCAAAGCCGCCTCGCGCCCTCCGTTACGGCCAATGCCGACGCTTCCGCCCCCGAGGTCTGTCCCGACGTCGATGCCGACGGCGGCGCCTCCCACTTCGTTGTCTGACACGGTGGTTGGTGGTGGGGCGATTACGTTGCCGCACCCGGTTCCGGTCCCGCGATCGATGCCGACGGCGGCGCCTCCTGCTTCGTTGTCTGACACGGTGGTTGGTGGTGGGGCGATCACGTTGCCGCACCCGGCTCCGGTCCCGAGGTCTGTCCCGATGTCGGTGCCGCGGGTGGCCGACGCCGCCGCAAGCCCCACGGGAGTGGGCGGCCTGAGTCCGTCAACCGCGGCCCCTGACCATGTTTCGGGCGCCGCCGACGCCGTTGTCGAAGGAGTCAAGGCCGGAACCGCCACAACTCAGGGATACCAGGTCGGGGTCGCTCTCAAATGGTTCGGCACACCATGACCTTCCAACTAGCCCCCGATGTTTCTGTCATCGAACCCAGTGTCATCGAACCCAGTGCGACCGGCTCCTTGTCGCCGGCCGGCGTGTTTGCCGGTCGACTGGACGGCCCACATGATTTGATCCTGACCGGCCTCGACGCGCTCAATTGGTACTCGACGGCCATGGCGAGCTCTGACGTAATTCTCGCCGTGTGGCCTCACCCCGACGAACTGGTTGTGATCTACGGCGGGCCCGATCCGGCGACCATCGCCGAGCGGCTCGACTCAGGCACAGTGGTCCTGGTAGCCGGAGCCGATCTCGGCGCCGATGTTGCCGGGGTTGCGTCACGTCGAGTCGAAGCGCCGTCAGAATTGATCGACTTTTTCGGGTTTGATCGACTCGTTGTGTCTTCTGAGCCTCCCGTCGACGCCGCGCTTCGTCGCTTCGGCGAACATGGTGACGCCGCCGAGTTGCTGGGTTGCGTCGGCGCCACGGTCACCGTGCTAGCGCGGGCGTCCACTGAGGTGGCCGAAGCCGTGAGCGACCATATCCAGGCATCGTTTACCCACGACAGAGCGAGCAGGTCGGACCCATCATTGGTGGCTCGTCTCGCGTGGACTCGCCAGCTGGGTTCGTTTCAATTGCAAGAAGTCCCCGCCGGTCAGTCGCCCTCGACCGCGTCGACGAACAGCGCGACGATTCTTGGTTCGACCGCCGCCAGGCAACGAGCCGAAGAGTTGCTGGCCGGAAATGGCGGCGACTACGACCTGATTGCCAGCGCCGATATCGGGGGGAGCACGTCGACAGCCACCGATCTGGTCGCGGCGTTCGGCGGGACCGGCTTGGTGCTGGTGTCGCCCATCTCGATAGAGCGGCCAATCGTGGTCCTGCACAACGAAGCAGCCAGGATCGCCCGAGCAGAAATGCCGGTTTCTGACCTGGCGCCGCTGGTTGGGTCGCCCGATGCCGACACGGTTGTGATTGGCCCGCCCCCAGCCGACGATGCCGATCGGCTGATCGCCCATCAGTGGGCCAGGAATCTGCGGCAGGCCGAGTTGGCGACCAACAACAAATCGCCGGTCGGAGGACCGACTCTGGCGACCGAGGCCGACTCAATCGGACTGGTCGGACCCTTGCCTCAATGGCAATCCTCCGATCCAGAACTCCCCGCTGTCGACACCAGTCAGTGGGTTGATGGACAAACTGTGGCGGCCATCGCTCGGGCCCGAGGCTGGCACGAGGTCGACCAGGCCCGAGTACCGACCCTCGACTCCGGCTTGGCCGCAACGTACGCCCAGTTGAGCGGATCCGCCCAAGCGGTCGAAAGTCGGGTTTGGCGTCAGGTCGCCGAGTGGGGCCAAGAGCCAGGATTTTGGGCTGGTTTGTCTTCCGCCGTTGAGCTGGGCGCTGACGATGACGGCGACGACCTGCTGATTTTCCCCTATCCGCCGGTGGCTGTCGAATTACTACAGCTGATGGTGGCATCAAGCGGAGAGGCCGCCGAGTTGCGGCGCCTGGCCGGTCCGCTTCGGGTTGCCGTGGCGTCGGCGATTGGAGGCGATCATGTCGAAGGCTGACTGGCGGGCGGCGCACAAAAAGGAACTGCTCGAAAAGCAGCGCCACATCGCCCAGAAGTTGGCTCAGCTCCGCGAGTTCCAACGATTGGTGAGAAAATGGCGGCCCGTCGTGACCCGGTACCAAAAGTGGCTGGCCGGGATCGAGTCGAGTCTTGGGTCGAGCAAGTGGTTCAGCGTTACTGCTGTTGCCCGCATGGGGTCAACCAGCGTTCAGCTGGGCCAGATGGTGGCCGAGTTCGGCCAGATCGGTGCTCCGAAAGCGGCGGGAACGGGAACGGCAACCACGAGTCAGAGCGCGAAGAACCAGGCCGCCAGCACCGAGTTGCTGATCGCCAAAGCGGGGCCGCTCGCGTCGATGGCTCCGTGGGAGCTCGTCTGGCACATAGATCCGGCCACCTCGGAGTCGGTACGCCAAGGCAAAACCGGCGCGGCGATCATAAACGTCTTGAGCAGTCCATTCTCTTCGTTGGTAGGGGTTGGCTTTGCCAAGCGCATCGCGGCCGAATCCAAAAAGCTGATGGACGAGCATCCCGAGGAGTTCGCGGCGCTCGAGAGCGGATGGAAGGACACTCAAAAAGCGCTCGAGGAAATCGCCAAATCGCTCAACGGAATAGATCTTGAACAGCTGGCAAAGCTCGAACGTGGCCTGTCCAATGTGCTCAGCGACTACGAGTCGACCTACGACGGCGCCCGAGGCCGTGACAACACGAGCGCCACGAAACTTGGTGCGATCGCCGCCGGTCGTGCCGCGAAAAAGTGACGCTCAGTCGTTCTTCCAAGCATCGGCTACTCGACTCGTCACGTTGCTGACTTTTTGGCTGACGTCATCGACAAGGCGCTTCCCGGCCGCGGCGTAACCGGCCGCGGCGTCACCGACGTCTTCGGTGTAAGGCGTCGCGGCATCATCGGCATTGGTGCGGTAATCGCCGTCGAGGATGCTTTGGTAGGCGCCACTGTCGATCCAGTCGCGCAGTTCGGCGACCCGTACGACGGCGAAAGGGTGAGTGGCGCCCATGGCTGCCAACACTTTGTAGATCCCATCAAGAGTGTCGCCGCCGCGGCGGTACTCGTCGGATTGGGTGACGAACTCTTCGAGGTCGAGTTCTTCTCCTCGTGAACCACCAGCGATGCGCATGAGCGCGCCCATCATCATGTCGGGGTCTTGGGTCGCGAGCAGCCCAGCGCGGTCACACGAAAGTTCGGCTTTTCGGGACCATTCGAGAAGTCCGTACAGCACCGGTCGAACCGCTACCCCAGCGAGGGGATATCGGGTCAACGCAAATCGCATCAAGATGAACAACATGGTTCGGTAGACGGCGTGACCGCTGACAATGTGGCCGACTTCGTGTCCGATGATTGCTTCGACCTGATCGTGGTCGAGAATCTCCAGCGTTGACGAGTTCAATACGATGAACGGTTTGTCGATCCCGACCGCACCGGCGTTCACCAACGGCGTTTGGCTGATGTACAACTCGGGTCGATCAGCCACATCGAGGGTGTCGCAAACCCGTACCAGCCGTTCGTGGACCCAGCCGTACTGTCGTTCGCTGACTCTTACCGCGTTGGCTTTGAACGTGAGCCGGATGGACTTTTCGCCGAACATGCCGACCAGTTTTCGCAGCACCAAATCAAATCCGGGTATGCGGCGCAACGCGTTGAGAGCGGCGCGGTCGGCTGGGTGTTCCCAAGCCGTTGAGCTGATGTCAGGAAAGCGGGTCAGATGTCGCGACGAGGTGGACTCCATGGCCCGACCGTAATTCGTCCTCGCGGGAGATTCTCGGCGCCTGACCGAGGTAGGCCTCCAGCGGCGCATCCCACGCCGCGATCGTGTTGGTTGCCTTGTCGTAGGTTTGGAGCCATTGCGGCATCCACGACGGATCGGCTTGCTGAGACGGGTGGTGCTTGGGAAGCGCGGTAATAGCCATCGTGGGAGCTACCTCGAACAGGAAACCGAGGCCCCATTTCCAGAGCCGGAACCACGCAACCGGCGAGAGGACCCGACGCCAAGCCGTGAGCTGCACAACGGTGCCAAGAAAGATGAACCACACCAGCATCGCGAAACAAAGCGCCATCGCCGCGACGTATCTCAACCGGTTGCCATCGACTTCGGCCCACACGTCGTGAGCGACCGTCTTGTGCTCGACTTCTTCGGCGAGGTGCCACAGGATCAGCGTTGACGGCTGGGTGTCGGCGCCGCGGAACAACTCGTGGCGGCGGGCGTCCATCCATCGAGCCGCCGCAAAAGCGGTCGCTTCAAACCCTGCCGCGTAGGCAATGCCAAACTTGGCTCCGCAGTGACTGGCCAAGAACCGGTAGCTCGATGCCAGCCAGCGTTCCACTCGGCCCAAAGCCGGGTGTTGCGCGGTGATGATCTCGTTGAACCGTCGGTGCTGACGGCCATGTTCGCGTTCTTGTTCGAGGTAGGCCCCGACTTCGGCGATCAGCGCCGACTGGCCGGCCGCTTCCAGCGCAGGAATCGAGTCACGAACCGATTTCATCACGTAGGGCTCGCCGTATGGCATGCCGATCGAAAGGGAGTTGACCGCGGCTGCGAACTCGGGTTTGTTGGGCTGCCACGCGGCACGCGTGTCGTTGGTCCACTTGAGTCGAATCGGCCTATGGGCGACAGGTCCCTCCATGCGGGATCTATCGGCAGTCTCGACTTGCACTGGAGGGCCGTCGCACGGCGATACTCCTGTGATGCTGATCCGAGCCCATGACGACGAGTCGAGCAACGACGTTCGCTGGAGGGCGTTTCTCGCCGCTCAAGGTTTCGGCCATTTTGCGGCTAGTGGTTCGAGCCGAGACGTCCCGGTCCTGGTTCCAACCCAATTCTTGCTCGACGGCGACCTGGTGAGGTTTCACCTCGCGGCCCAAAACCCGGTCCTCGAATGTCTGCGCGAGAACCCCAAAGCGGTCTTGAGCGCCGCCGGCGATTGGGCCTACATCCCCGGTTCATGGAAACAGATCGGCGACGAGGACCCGCGCGTCGGGATTCCGACCACCTACTACGGCGCGGTGCAGCTCACCGGAGAAGCGGCCGTTATCGACGAACCCGCTCACATCGCCCAGATTCTTCAAGCTCAACTCGGCGATCTCGAACCCGGTAGCGACTATGTCGACCCAATCGAGCACGGAGCCAAACTCAGGACCATCCGTGGCATCGAGATGCGGGTCACCGACGTGCGGGCCAAATTCAAATACGGCGGCAACGTCGACACCGAACACAGGGCCGCGGTGGCCGACAAACTCGCCCAACGACAAGGCCCCGGCGACGCGGCCGCTCGGCGCCACATTCCGGCTGACTGACGCCGTTGAGGAATGACGTCGGCCCGCTCTGGGTTCCAACGATTGATGAGCATTTCGACTGATCGTGAACCTTCCGTTCGTTGGCCCCCGTTGCGAATCGTGCAATGGGGAACCGTGATAGCGATTCTGGTGATCAGCGAACTCGTCGCGATAGGTGGCCGCAACGGGCTCAGCTGGGCTATCGACGGCGCCGCCGCAGCGGTCGCGGGAGCGTTCACTCTCATCCGCCGACGCTGACGCGTTGGATGCGGCCGAGGCGACCGACCCATTTGCGCACCCACCGCGTCGTTCGTCAACACGAACGACCAGTCGAACCGAAATGATGTCTTGGCGGCCGTCAGCTACGGTCGTCGTATGTTCGTGAAGCTGCTGGGACCACCGGCCATCACCGATGAGCAAGGTGAATCCATCAGTGTGAGGGGCAAGAAGACCTGGGGGTTGATCGCCCGAATTCTGCTCTCTGACACGCCGGTGTCTCGTCGCCGCTTGGCCGAGGAACTCTTTGCGACCGCCGACGATCCCATGGGGGCCCTGCGCTGGGCCCTTGCTCAGATCCGGCGCTCGCTCGGCGACCCCAATTCGTTCCGCAACGATCCCGTTGAAGCAAACTTTTGCGAATCTCTACAGGTGGATGTTTTGCACTTGGATCAGCTGGAAGTTGATCTCCCAGACATCCCGGGACAACTCCTCGAAGGCATCGACGTCGCGTGGAGCGCCGAGTTCGAGGTTTGGCTGTCCGTGGAACGCTGGCGGGCGGCCAGCCAGGTTGAAGCCGCCCTTCACACCGCAACGATGCGGGCGCTCGCCGCAGGCGACGGAAGTCTTGCCACGTCCTACGCCCGCGAGCTGGTGGCGCGAGCTCCGCTCGAAGAGAGTGGCCACGTCTTGTTGGTCAAGTCTCTGGCTGTATCTGGCGATGTCAATGCTGCCAGAGATCGAGTCGCAGCATGTGAGCAACTTTTCGCAGCGGAACTAGGAACCGAGCCGAGTTCGGCAGTCGCCAGGGCGTTACGAACAGAGGCCGTCGACCGCCCACCGGGCGTGTCCCCCAAATCCTCTGCCCTCTCGCTTCTCGAAGCCGGTAGTGCGGCTGTCGATGTTGGTGCTCTTGATGCAGGCATCGAATGTCTCCGGCAGGCCGTGGCCGCCGCCGAGGCAAGTAGGGATCGCCAGCTCTTTGGAAAGTGTCAAGGTGCTCTGGGCTCCGCGCTGATCCACGGGATTCGCGGGTTCGACGACGAGGGGTCGCTGGCCCTGCACAGCGCGGTCGAGTCAGCGGTCGTAGCATCAGATCCCGCAACGGCCGCCATGGCGCTCATGGAGTTGGGCTACGTCGAACTTCTTGCCGGGCGTCGCAACGCATCGATGACCTTCCTCGAACGCGCTACCGACGCGGCAGAACACTTGCCCGAGTTGCAGAGCAGCATCACGTCGTTCAAGAGCATCAACCTCACCGATTGGGGTCGGTATCACGACGCTCTGACTTTTGCCGAGGAGTCGATCGAATTCGCAGAACGCTGTGACTCGCAACGCCACCTCGCTTGGGCCATGACCTTCAAGGCCCGCACCCTGATGGGCCTGCACCGCTACGACGAGGCCCGCCCGCTCCTGGCTCGGTCCCTCCCGATCGCCATTGAAGAGAAGTGGTTGGCCTTCCGGCCCCTCGTCGAGATGTTCTTGCTCGAACTCGACCGCCTCCAGGGGCGCGACGCTTCACAGATTCGAGCCGACCTCGAGCTGGTCTTCGCCGCGTGCTGTCAGCTTGGCGATCCATGTTGGGAAGGTCTCGCAGCGCGCGGCATCGGGTTGACCTACGAAAGCGAGGCCGACTCGGCAACGGCCTATCGATGGCTCACCGATGCCGTGGATCGCTGCACCCGCGTCACAGATACGTGGATGTGGGTTGAGGCTTGGATACTGGAGAGCGAGATCGAGTTGGCGTCCGCGCATGGCCATCTCGACTATGCCCGGTCGAAGAGTCAGCAGATGCTGCGCCACTCCGCCACCAAGCAGCTCGACTATCACGCGGATCTCGCTCGCGATCTCTTGTCCGGCCTGTAGGCCCGAGGGCGCATCGGCCCAGCCGAAAGACTAGTTTCGAAGGGCACACGTCGCGTCACACGCCGGCCGTTCACGATCTGGTCCATGACCGATCAGCTTGCAGAGCCCCAGGCCCAGACCGACCAGGAAATCCTCGCCGGAAGGATCCGTATCGAGGATATTGTCGCCCGGCGACCCGAGGTCGGAACCGATCCTGACATTTCGGTGACCACGCTGATCGATGGCGTGAAGTGCGAGACCGTGGAGGGCGATTGGACGACGGTGTCGGACCTGCCACGAGTTCTCGGTGGTACCGCTACTGCTTGCAGCCCCGGTGCACTCATGCGAGCCTCCCTCGGAAGCTGCTTGGCAATGGGCTACAAGATCCGGGCGTGCCGCCTCGGTGTGGCCGTTGACTCGGTCACGGTAACAGTCACGTGTCAGGCCGCTCTCGTTGGGCATCTGGATCTCAACTCAGAGCAACGCCCCGGATATGACGAGATCCACTACCACGTCGAACTGCGAAGCGAAGCTTCGGAGGCCGATCTTGCTCGGGTCACAGAAGAGGCGGACGATCTCAGCCCGGTTCTCGACGCGATCACCAACTCCAACAACATGCGCAAGACCGTTGAGATACGCCGCTCTGCAGCCGCCGCTGGCGCCACCAGCGGCAGGGGCTAGCGGAACGTGGACGCGAAACTACAGCTCTTTGTGCAACGCCGAGGGTGGGACCTCGCGGCGTCGGAGTATGAGGAATCCTGGTCGCGCCAGTTGCAACCATCCACGGACAAACTGTTGGCGGCTGCCGATGTGAAGGCCGGCGAGTCGGTCATCGAAGTGGCCAGCGGTACAGGTTTGGTGACTCTCGTCATGGCCGAACAGGCCGGCGACGGCAGAGTGTTGGCCACCGACATCAGCAAGAAGATGCTGGCCCAGTTGGAGGACGCTGCGAGTGCTTCCGGTCTGACCAACATAGAAACCGCGGCTTGCAGCGCCGAGGCATTGCCCACTGAGGACCAATTCGATGTGGCGGTATGCGCTCTCGGGTTGATGTACATGCCTGACCCTGGGCAGGCCATCGCCCAGCTGTACCGCGCACTCCGCCCAGGCGGGAGAGCCGCTCTCAGCGTGTGGGGTGAACGGCGGAATTGTGGATGGGCCAGCTTGTTTGGCATCGTCGACGCCCGGGTGTCATCGGACGTCTGCCCGATGTTCTTTGGAATGGGTGCCCCGACCGCTCTGACCGAGTCCATGGCCAAGCATGGTTTCGTCGAGATCATCGAAGAACGCATTCGCATCACCCTCCACTTTCCCAGCGAGGAGGCGGCCCTCAGCGCGGCCTTCGTGGGCGGACCTGTCGCTTTGGCCTACGCCCATTTCGATGACGACACCAAAGCCTCAGCCCACGCCGAATACCTCGACGCGATTGCTCAGTACCGAAGCGGCAGCGGCTACCTGGTGCCCGGCGAGTTCGTGATTGCCACGGGCCGCAAACGGTGAGGGCGGGGCCAAAGCACCACCTGAAGTTCAAACAACACAACACAAGAGGGAATCAAAATGACAATCACCGACAACCCGGTCAACAACGGGGTCAACACCGAAGCGCTCCTCGGAGCGCGAGAAGCGCTGAGCGCGGCACCCGAAGCTGCCGATTTCGTGTGGCGAGGGGAGTGCAAGTGGGTTGATGGCACGTACAGCGAAACAATCTTCGACGGGTTCTCCGGCCTCGGCCAAGATCACAACCATCCGACCCCCCACACCTTCGGTGCGGACCACCCCGAGTGCTTCGCAGCCCAGGATCGTGGCGCAACACCACCCGAAGTCCTGCTCGCTGCTCTCGCCAGTTGTCTCACCGCAGGTGTGGCGTCGGTTGCCCAGCATCGGGAGATCCAACTCAGGTCTGTGACGGCAAGCGTCGAGGGCAAGATGAACGTCCTCGGAATCCTCGGCGCCGATCCGGACATCCGCAATGGTTTCACCGACGTCACCGTCTCATTCGACATTGATGCCGATGCCTCGCCCGAGGACCTTCAGGCGCTCATCGCTCAGTCACAGAAGCGTTCCGCGGTCTACGACATGGTCACCAACCCGACGAACGTCACCGTCGCGATCTCCTGATCCCGTGATCGAGCCCGAATCACCCATCTCCGAATCCGCCAGAGACATCCCAGTGGTCGTGATCGGTGCTGGACATGCCGGTCTCGCAATGAGCCGCCGCCTCACCGAACGTTCGATCGACCATGTCGTGCTCGAACGCGGTGAGGTGGCGAACACATGGCGCACAGAACGGTGGGAATCGCTACGACTGCTGACGCCGAACTGGCAGAGTCAGCTTCCGGGCATGGCTTACAACGGCGATGAACCCGACGGCTTCATGACCATGCCGGAAGTCGTCGACTTCATCACCGCCTATGCCGAGAAGATCTCTGCACCGGTATACCCGAGGACGACCGTGACACGGGTCGGCAGCTGTCCGGGCGGCTACGTCGTCGAAACCGATATGGGGTCCTGGAATTGCACCTCCGTTGTCATAGCCAGTGGAGGATCGAATCTCGCCAACGTGCCCGAAATGTCATCGGATGTGCCGGAATCGGTCGCCATGGTGACGCCCATGACCTATCGGTCCCCGGAGCAGCTCAACGACGGGCGTGTTCTGGTTGTCGGGGCGTCGGCAACCGGAGTCCAACTTGCCGACGAGATCCGCCGCTCGGGCCGGGAAGTCACGATCTCGGTCGGTGAACACGTGCGAATGCCGAGGGTCTACCGGGGGCGCGATGTGTTCTGGTGGATGGATGCGGCAGGCATCCTGGACCAGCGTGACAGCGACATCGACGATCTGGTCCGAGGCCGGAACGTCCCTTCGCCACAACTGATCGGCACCCCAGAACGTCGCTCGATCGACCTAAACGCTCTCACCGATCGTGGCGTGGAGATGGTCGGCCGGCTCGGACGAATCAGGGACGACTGCGCCCAGTTCGCCGGTTCGCTGGCCAATGTCTGCTCGCTGGCCGACCTCAAGATGAACCGGCTTCTCCAAGCGTTCGATGATTGGGCACACGCCTCCGACTTCGATATCCCGGATCCGCCTCAACGATTCGATCCGACTCGAGTTCCCGCGGCGCCCCGCCTTGATATGGACCTGGCCGAAGGTGGAATCGGCACCATCGTGTGGGCCACGGGGTACCGACCCGACTACTCCTGGCTCGACCTACCCGTGCTCGACCGCAAGGGTCGCGTCCGCCACCACGGCGGCATCGTCGAAGACGCACCCGGTCTCTACGTAACCGGCCTCAACCTCTTGAGACGGCGACGCTCCAGCTTCATCAACGGGGCGGCCAATGACTCCGAAGAGATCAGCACCCACCTCGAACACCATCTCACCACGACACACCAGCGATTGGACACCAGATGATGGAAACCAAAACCGACGATGCCAAGCCACATGACTGGCAAGAGGCAGGCGACGCCTGGGGCCATTCGGCACCCGACTGGGCCTGCCTTTACGAGCACTACGCGATAGATGCGATCCTTGCCATCTTCAGCCGCACCGGGGTATCAGACCAAACACACCTGCTCGACGTTGCGTGCGGGTCCGGACTGGCTCTGCGCCTCGGAGAAGCGATGGGGGCCAAGACAGCCGGCATCGACGCCGCTGAGACTTTGATCCACATCGCTCGCGAACGGAACCCGAATTCGGAACTCGTGCTCGGATCGATGTTCGAATTGCCCTGGCAAGACAACACCTTTGACGCCGTCGTCTCCATCAACGGCATCTGGGGCGGGTGCGAAGCGGCACTGGTCGAAGCGCGACGCGTGCTCAAGCCCAACGGCAAAGTCGGGATCAGCTTCTGGGGAGACGGGACACCCAACGATCTCCGGGCCTGTTTCAAGGCCTTCGCTCGTCACGCTCCCCAAGAGCATTTTGGGAGCATGAAGAAGCTGAACGGCATCGCCACTCCAGGTGTGGCCGAGAAGATGTTGACCGGGGCCGGCTTCGACGTCATCGAGCGAGGGGCACGCGTATCCACCATTGAATGGCCCGACGCCGAGTTGGCATGGCGTGCTGTCTCCAGCATCGGCCCAGCGGTGCCCGCCCTACGACACAGCGATCCCAAGGTCGTCAAACAAGCAGTACTCGAAGCGATCGAACCCTGCCGCGACAGCAGCGGCATCTACCGCTTCCGAAACGACCACCAGTTCGTAATCGCCAAGAACGGGACGTGACCGACCGCGGCCCAGCGCCGACTCGCGCGCCCCCTGAAATCCAGAACGCCGCTGGGGTGAGCAACCTCCAGGCCGCTCAGAAGAAGCACCCGCATTACGCAACACGGCTTCCAGCCTGCACCGGTTCATGGTCTGGTTCTCGGCTGCTGGTGGACCCTGCCTCATGGGCCGGCGGGCTGCGCAGGTCGTTCCTTCTCGCTGCGCTGCGAGGGCTCCACCTTGTCTGACCGGGTCCCGATATAGGAGTCGAGCCCGCCTTCACCCGAAACTGCCAAGGGCGAAGTGTCTCAATAGGGGTCAGGGGCTGCCCTGTCGTGTTCAACGGCTCGAACAGAGAGAATGCACGGTTATGCCCGAGCTGCTGGGGCCGCGGTGGGGCCAGATTATTCCCGGGAGTAGCCGGGTTCGGCGAGGTGACGGCACCGAGCATCCAGTGGCGCCCTCGGCAGGACTCGAACCTGCGCACATGCCTCCGGAGGGCAATGCTCTATCCGCTGAGCTACGAGGGCTTGTCCCAGAGGGACGGGCCGTCACACTAGCGCCAAACGTCGCTCGGACCACGAGGCGCTAGCGGTAGGATCGTCGCTTCCGAGAATCTGCAAGGAAGCTTCGATGGACGTCCGAGATCATCTACGCGCCGCCCTCGTGGCGGCGCTCAGCGAAGCGGGCATCGATGTGGCGCCCGATCAGGTGGCGTTGGAACGTCCCGCCAACCGCGATCACGGAGACTGGTCGAGCAACGTGGCGTTGGCGATAGCCAAAAAGGCGGGCCGCAACCCGCGCGAGTTGGGCCAACTGCTGGTCGATGCGCTCAGCACGAATCCTCCCGCTCATGTGACCGGTGTGGAGATTGCTGGGCCGGGGTTTGTCAACTTTCGTCTCGCCGACACCTGGCTGTACGACGTGATGACCGACGTGATCGAGCAAGGGGTCGACGGTTACGCGCGTCACGAGATCGGATCGGGTATCCACGTCAATGTCGAGTTCGTGTCGGCCAACCCCAACAAGCCGCTTCATGCGGGCCACGGTCGGGGGGCGTGTTATGGCGATTCGGTGGCGCGGCTGCGCGAACGCTGCGGCTATCAGGTCAGTCGCGAGACCTACATCAACGACCGCGGCGTGCAAATGACCAAGTACGCCGAGTCGCTTGCTGCTCGCAAACGCGGCGAAGAACCGCCAGACGACGGCTATCTCGGCGAATATCTTGTCGAGTGGGCGGCCGAAATGCCCGACGATGCCGATCCGCGCGAGTGGGGCCTCGAGCGCGGGCTGCAGAGTCACCGTCAGACCCTCGAATCGCTCAACATTCATCACGACGTGTGGTTCAGCGAACGTTCTTTGGTGACCAACGGCGCTATCGACGAAACCATCGCCGATCTACGGTCTCACGATGCAGTGTTCGAACAAGACGGTGCTACCTGGCTGCGCAGCACCACCCACGGCGACGACAAAGACCGGGTCCTGGTCAAGAGCGATGGCGACCTGACATATCTCACCCCCGACATTGCTTACCACCGCGACAAATTCTCGCGATCTGACCGATTGTTCAACGTGTGGGGGGCCGACCATCACGGTTATGTCACCCGCATGAAAGCGGCCATGTCTTTCTTGGGCCACGACCCTGACGAGCTCGAAATTGCGATCACTCAAATGGTCGATCTGGTGCGCGACGGCGAGCCGGTCCCGATGTCGGGTCGCACCGGCGACTTCATCGAACTCGACGAGATCGTGCGTGAGGTCGGATCCGACGCGGCCCGGTTCACCTATCTGATCCAGTCAGTCGATTCGCGCCAGACCTTCGATCTCGACGAGGTCGCCTCGCAGAGCATGGACAACCCGGTGTTCTACGTGCAGTACGCCCATGCCCGTATTGCGTCGATTCTGGCCAAGGCGACCGAAGCCGGGATCGACCGCTTGGCTCGCGATCAGGTTGATATGTCGTTGCTGACCGAAACCCGTGAGCTCGACGTGCTGCGGTCGTTGCAAGAACTACCCGACACGGTTCGTATTGCGTGCGCCGACAACGGGCCGCATCGCATCGCGGCATGGGCTCGCGAACAGGCGGCTGCTTTGCACGGCTTCTACCACGACCATTACGTCATGGGGGATGGAGTCAGTGCCGAGCTCACCCAAGCCCGGCTGGCTTTGGTTGCTGCGTCGCAGGTTGGCCTACTGATTGCGCTCGACCTGTTGGGCATTTCCGCCCCCGAAACGATGTGATCCGATGAGACCTCTCCCGCTGCGGCTTCTGCCCGACAACGCCGACGTAATCGACGGTCGGCTTCACATCGGCGGCTGTGACGTGATCGAGTTGGCGGCGCAGTTCGGGACCCCGCTGTTTGTTTACGACGAGCAGCACCTGCGAGACCGATGTCGCGAAGCGGTCGCGGCGTTCGGCCCAGGCGTGGCCTACGCCACCAAAGCGTTTCTGTGCGCGGCGATGGCGCGCCTCGCCTACGAGGAAGGCATGCACCTCGACGTGGCGACGGGCGGCGAACTGCACGTTGCTCTCAGTGCTGGGGTGCCCGCCGAAAAGCTGGTCCTGCACGGCAACAACAAGTCGCCGCTCGAGTTGCGGATGGCGATCGATGCCGGCGTCGGCCGGATCGTGGTCGACAGCTTTGACGAACTCGACCGTCTCGACGAGATTTTCCAAGAGACCGGCGTTGCTCCCAAGGTTTTGCTCCGGCTAACCCCGGGCATCAAGGCCGAAACTCACGAGTTCATTTCCACCGGTCAAGACGACTCCAAGTTCGGGTTCACCGTTTCTACCGGCGCGGCCGAAGCCGCGATCGCTCGAGCCAGCGCCGCTCGTTTCGTGGACTTGGTGGGGGTCCACGCCCACATCGGTAGCCAAGTTTTTGCGGTGGGTTCGTTTGGCAAGGCCGCGGCGACCATCGCCGAGGTGGCGGCGCCGTGGGGGCTGCCCGAAATGTCGGTGGGCGGCGGGCTGGGCGTGCCGTACGTGAGCGATGAGCGGGCTCCCACGATCGCCGAATGGGGCAAAACCGTCCGCGATGCCTGCGACCAAGCCGGCGTGACCGCGACGGTCTCAGCCGAACCCGGTCGTTCGATCGTTGCAGCGGCCGCCGTGACCCTCTACACCGTTGGCACCTACAAGACCATCGACGGCGTGCGCACCTACTTGGCGGTCGACGGCGGCATGAGCGATAACCCTCGACCGGTCCTTTACGGTTCGGGTTACGAGGCATTCCTGCCGCGTGCCGTCGGCGCCGATCGTCCGTGCACCGTCACCGTGGTCGGTAAACACTGCGAGTCGGGTGATGTGTTGGTGCGCGATGCACTGGTTCCCGACGACGTGGCGGTAGGCGACATCATCGCCACCCCGGTAACGGGCGCCTACGGTCATTCCATGGGTTCCAACTACAACAAGGTGTTGCGCCCTCCGGTCGTGTTTTGTCGCGAAGGCGATGCTCGACTCGTGGTTCGGCGCGAGACCTTCGACGATCTCACGAGGCTCGACGTCTGACATGGGCGCTTTGCCGCTCGACCAGGTCGTTGCCAGGGCGGCAGTGTTGTGGCGCCGTAGCGGCGACCAGATCCTCATCCGGCGCAGAGGCAACGACGAGATCGTGGTCTTGGCCGCCACCGCGGCCTCGTTGTGGGATTGTCTGCAGACACCGCGCCCGATGGCCGAACTGGTCGACGAGTTGGGGCGGCTCCACGAAACGGACCCGAACCAAATCGCCCCAGATGTGCAAGCGGCGGTCGACGTGCTTGTTGCCCAGCAGGCGGTGACGCTCGGTGACTGACGAGCTGTTGGCCCACGTGGGGGGCTGGGGTTTGCCCAATGGGCTGGTCAGCGCCGCCGAGCCGTTCGAGGTGTCGCGGCATTTGTCGAAGGTGATTGGCGATCGCCTTACCGGTGTGTTGCACGCGGCGATGGTCGCGGGAGACATCGAAGTGGACGAACCCGACGCGGTCAGCCACGCCCACAAGGACGCGATGGCCCAAGTGTTGTTGCTCGAAGACGTGATGTTGGAGGCCTACGAGTCGCTGCGGGCCGTCGATATCGAGGTCCGGTTGGTCAAAGGTTCGGCTTTGGCCCATCTAGTCGGCAACGACCCATCCGAGCGGGTGTTTGGCGACACCGATTTGTTGGTGCGCGGTGATCAACTGCCAGCGGCGGCCACAGTCCTCGAAAACAACAGCGCGGTCCGAATCCAGCCTCGAGTGTCAGAACTGTTCGAGCGCCGGTTTGCCAAGTCGGTCACGTTGCGCTGGCGGGCCGACACCGAACTCGATCTTCACCGGACTTTGGCGCCGGGCCCGTTTGGGTTGATGATCGATTCAGACGATTTGTTTGCGGCGACCAACACGTCGACCGTGTCGATTGGTGGCGTCGACGTCGCCACGTTCGGGCCCGAATTGCATCTGGTTCACGCCGCGATGCATGCCGCCCTCGGCGATGTCACACCTCGCCTGGGCAACGTCCGTGACATTGCGTTGCTGCTTGGTCGTAGCGATCTTTCCAACGATCGGGTAATGGCCCTTGCGGCGGGCTGGAACGCCGAAGTCCCGTTGGCTCGGGGGATTGTCGCGGCGACCAAACTTGGCGCCGGCCGGTCGGGGCTCACCGATTGGGCCGACCAGTATCGGGCATCGTCTCGCGACCGTCGGATCCTGGCCTGCTACGGCTCTCGTGAGGGTCGATTTCGGGCCCAGGCCTGGGCGTCACTTCGGGTGTTGCCGTGGCGGGAGCGCCCGGCGTTTGTCAGGGCGCTCACAACCCGGCGCGGCCTCTGAACCCCCCGGGTCGAACCCGAACCGGCCCGCTAGTCTCAACGCCGTGGCCCAACTCAGTCTTGGAATTCTTGGATGCGGAAATGTGGGCGGCGCTCTGGTCGATCTGGTGGCCGCCCGCGCCGGCGATATCGCTGCTCGTACTGGTATCGAGCTTTCGGTTGGCGCGATCGCGGTGCGTTCGCCCGCCAAACATCGCGAGCATGTGCAGAATCCCGAACTGCTCACCACCGACATCCGCTCGGTGGTCGAAGACCCCGACATCGACATAGTTGTCGAACTTATTGGCGGTATCGAACCGGCCCGCGAGTTGGTGCTTCGGGCACTGGAGCTTCGGAAGCCAGTGATCACCGGCAACAAGGAGTTGTTGGCCAATCATGGCGCCGAACTCTACGCGGCGGCGGAACGGGCCGGTGTCGACTTGTTGTTCGAAGCTGCGGTTGCCGGCGGTATCCCGTTTATTCGGCCGCTGCGTGAGTCGCTCATCGGCGAGGACATCACGCGGGTCATGGGGATCGTCAACGGCACCACGAACTTCATCCTCACTCAGATGACCCAACGGGGTGCTTCTTACGGCGATGCTTTGGCTGATGCGCAACGTTTGGGTTATGCCGAGGCCGACCCGACTGCCGATGTCGAAGGGTTTGACGCCGGGGCCAAGGCGGCAATTATTGCCACTCTCGCCTTTGGCGCGGTGGTAGTTGCCGGCGACGTCTATCACGAGGGTATTTCGTCGATAACCGCCACCGATATCGAGGTGGCCTCACGGCTCGGTTACGTGATCAAAGCGGTTGCGGTTATCGAGGGCGACACTTCTGTTGGCGATTCTCCGGAAGTCGCGGTGCGGGTTTATCCGGCGATGATCCCGACGAGTCATCCGCTCGCCAACGTCAACGACAGCTTCAACGCGGTGTTTGTCGAGGGCCGCGCGGTAGACGACTTGATGTTTTATGGCCGAGGCGCCGGTGGGGGACCAACGGCGTCGGCGGTGCTGGGCGACATCATCGATGCCGCGATCAACACCACCAACGACAGCGCGGCAACTATCTCGAATCTGCGGCGGGCCAAGATTCGCCCGATCGACGAGTTGTCGACCGCCTACTACTTGTCCGTGCAGGTCGCCGACCAGCCCGGGGTGCTGGCCAGGGTCGCCGACGAGTTCGGGGCCAACTCGGTGTCGATTCGGTCGATGGAGCAACGGGGCCTGAGGGAGCAGGCCGAGTTGATCTTCATCACCCATGTGTCGCAGGAGTCTGCGGTACGAGCGACCCTTGACGGTTTGCGGGGTCTCGACGCGGTCAACAAGATCAATTCGATGATCCGCGTCGTGGGCGACGAGGCCTAGGTCTGGCTGTGCTCCAATATCACAGCTCTCGGGGCCTAGCGCCACACATCGGGTTTGCCGACACGTTGCTTCGGGGCTTGGCCCCCGATGGCGGCTTGTATTTGCCGGCTACCTTCCCGGCCTTGCCAGAGCTTCGGGCTAGTGGAGCGAGGGCCACGGGCGGGCCGGGTTCTTACGCCGAGTTGGCGTCGACGGTGATGGCTCCGTTTGTCGAGGGATCGGTTGATCTCGATGCGTTCGGCGAGATGGTCGACGATGCCTATGCGACGTTCTCTCACCCGGATGTGTGTCCGTTGGTCGAGTTGGAGCCCGATCATTATCTGCTCGAGTTGTTTCATGGCCCGACGTTGGCGTTCAAGGACGTGGCGTTGCAGTTGGTGGGCCGCTTGTTCGACTATGAGCTTCGCCGTCGTGGCGAGCGGGTCACTATCGTCGGCGCGACTTCGGGCGATACCGGGTCGGCGGCGATGGAAGCGGTCCGGGGGAGCGATCTGGTCGACATTGTGATCTTGTTTCCGAAGGGTCGCACGTCTGAGGTGCAGCGCCGCCAGATGACCACGATGGACGCCGCGAATGTGCATGCGGTGGCTGTTGATGGCACGTTCGATGATTGCCAGGATCTGGTGAAGTCGATGTTTGCCGACGAGGAGTTCAGGGTTCGGACCGGTTTGTCGGCGGTCAATTCGATCAATTGGGCTCGGGTTATGGCCCAGATTGTGTATTACGTGTGGGCGGCGCAGCAGCTTGATCAGAATCGGTCGGGCCAGTCGGTGCCGGCGCCGACTTTTTGTGTGCCGACCGGCAACTTCGGCAACGTGTTCGCGGGGCACGTGGCACGGCGTATGGGTTTGCCGGTTGATCGGTTTTTGGTGGCGTCGAACACCAACGACATTCTTACCCGTTTGATCGCGACGGGGGAGATGACCGCCGAGGACGTGGTTCCGACGTTGTCGCCGAGTATGGATATCCAGATTTCGTCGAACCTCGAACGGTTGCTGTTCGAGTTGGTTGATGGCAATGGCGCGGTTACCGCGGAGCTGTTGGCTCGGTTCCGCACGCAGGGTTACGCCTCGTTGACTCCTGCTCAGCACGAGCGGTTGCGGGCCGAGTTTGCGGGGGCCCAGTTCGATGACGATGCGACTTTGGCGGTTATGGCGTCGGTGTTCGAGTCGACTGGTTTGCAGATCGATCCTCATACCGCGGTGGGTGTTGGTGCGGCTCGTCGTTTGCGACGCGGTGATGAGACGGTGGTGACTTTGGCGACGGCGCATCCGGCCAAGTTTCCTGACGCGGTCGAGCGGGCTACGGGCGTCCGTCCCGCTTTGCCTCCACATCTGGCGGATTTGTTGGACCGCGAGGAGCGGGTCACGGAGTTACCCAGCGATCTCGCCACCATCGAGGATTACGTCGACGCTGTGCGGCGAGCGTAGGTACCGTCGACGCTGTGCGGCGAGCGTAGGTGGGTTGGCGTCGTGGTGGGTGGGGCGTAGCCTCTGCTTTGTTGCCAGTGAGTGAGCGTCGTTTCGATGCCGCGTGGCCCGGTCGTGGGCGTGGCATTCCAACTCAAGGAGATGGGCCGTGGAATCCGCGGAGATGCGTCGTTCGACGCTGCAGCGCAAAGATCGTGATGAGCTGACTCAGATCGCGTCGACGTTGGGCAAGAAGCCTTCGTCGCGGGCTCGTAAGGGCGAGATTATTGATTTGATTTTGGATCTTGCCGCGGGGGGCGACGGTTCGAGCGTGGCGGCTACGCCCGAGGCGCCAGCGTCGACGGACCCGGTCGAGACGAAGCCGACGGATGTTGAGCCGTCCGAGGATTCGAAGGCTGGGTCTGCCGACAGAAAGTCTGGACCTGCCGACAGAAAGTCTGGGCCTGCCGACACGAAGTCTGGGTCTGCCGACAGAAAGTCTGGGTCTGCCGACAACAAGACTGGTCCGAAGACGAAGTCCGATGGGGCGGGTTCCAAGGATGGCCAGGCGCACAGCGAGGACAACGGTTCGGGCGAGGATCGTGCCGAGTCGGGTAACCGGAGGCGGCGTCGCCGCGGCCGGGATCGTGATGGTCGCGGCGAGAGTAACGAGTCGTGGGATGGCGTTCCGACTCCGGTTGTTGGTTATCTCGATCTTCGTTACGAGGGCTATGGGTTTTTGCGGGTCAATGGCTATTTGCCGAGCCGTGACGATGCCTATGTTCCGGTGAAATTGGTTCGCCAGTTCGGGCTTCGTAAGGGCGATATTGTGGCGGGTCCTTCTCGTCCGGCTAACCGCAACGAGAAGAACCCGGCTTTGATGTCGGTAGAGACCGTTAATGGCGCCGATCCGGAGGCTGCGACGAGTCGTCCGGTGTTTGATGATCTAACGGCGGTGTATCCCGATGAGCGTCTTCGTATGGAGATGAAGGGCGACCGGTCGAATATGACGTCGCGTATCATCGATCTGATTTCGCCGATTGGTAAGGGCCAGCGTGGTCTGATCGTCGCGCCGCCGAAGGCCGGTAAGACGTCGGTGGTCAAGCAGATCATTCGTTCGCTCGAGGCGAACCATCCCGAGGTGTACATCATCGTGTTGCTGGTCGATGAGCGACCCGAAGAAGTGACCGACATGAAGCGTTGGGTGCACGACGGCGAGGTGGTGGCCGCCACGTTTGATCGGCCGACCGATGAGCATACGGCGATTGCTGATTTGACTATCGAGCGGGCGAAGCGGTTGGTCGAGGATGGTCGCGACGTGTGCGTGATCCTTGATGGCATCACTCGTTTGGCGCGCGCTCACAATATCGAAACACCTCAGTCGGGCCGGGTGATGTCGGGGGGTGTTGATGCCGCGGCGTTGTATCCGCCGAAGAAGTTCTTTGGTGCGGCTCGCAATTTGGAGGAGGGCGGTTCGCTCACGATTCTGGCTACGGCGTTGGTCGAGACTGGTTCGAGGATGGACGAGGTGATCTTCGAGGAGTTCAAGGGCACCGGAAATATGGAACTTCGCCTTGACCGGCGGATGGCCGAACGTCGGGTGTATCCGGCGATCAATGTCGAGGCGTCGTCGACTCGTCACGAAGAGTTGTTGTTCGAAAAGAAGCAACTCGAGCAGGTCTGGAAGCTGCGCCGGGTTCTGGGTGCACTTAGCGACGAGGGTTCGTCGACTTCGGGCCTGGAAATGCTTATGGAGCGTTTGGCGGCGTTTAAGACCAACGACGAATTCCTTGCAGAGGTCGCGTCGTCGGCTTCTGCCTCTTAGACTGGATCCGCTATGAAGTCTGACATTCACCCCGAGTACCGCGCCGTTGTGTTCCAGGACACTTCCGCCGGGACATCATTCATTACCCGCTCCACCATCTCCACGAACGAGACGGTCAAGTGGGAAGACGGCAACGAGTATCCGCTGGCCAAGGTAGAGATTTCCAGCGAGAGCCATCCGTTCTTCACCGGCCAGATGAAGATCGTCGATACCGCTGGTCGCGTTGAGCGTTTCGAGAAGCGTTATGGTCGTCGCAAGCAGGCCGCTGCCGCGTCCGAAGACGCAGCCCCGGCGACCGAAGAGCCCGCCGAGGCCTGACCTCTTTATGAGCCTCGAACCCGCTCAGCGGGCGGGGCTCGAACGAGCCCGCGCTATTGGCGTAGCTCGCGAGCATTTTGCGGTTGATATCGAGTCAGCCACGGTGGATACGGCCCCCTTTGGGGTCGTTGTTCGCGTTGAGGATCGGGCGGTGGTGGTTGCGTCTTCGGATGATCTCGCCGTTTTGGGCGGGGTGCTGGTGTGGCTCGATCGCCAGGACTTGCGGGCCGTAAATCTGGTGGTCGAGCATCATGGCGCGGTTCACGCTCGGCGAGCGGCGGTGCTTGCGCCCGAGCTGTCGGTGTGGGAGTTGGTTCGAGGCGATGTGTGCCGCGTCGATCACGCTGGGGGAGTACCGGATCGTACGGCCGTCCCTGGCATCGATTTGAGCATCGGTGATGTGCCGGGTTTGGTCGCGATGATCGAGCGTTGCGGCGCTTCGGTGGTGGTCGAGGACGGAATCGTGCGGGCCGAGGTTGCCGGTCTCGAGGTGGGCCGGGTTGTTGTTGGCGCCGACGGCCCGCAGTTCGAGGTCGGTGTGGGTCGTTTCGACCGTGAGGCCGGTGTGTTGTTGCATGCCGGTCAGTCGCTCGAGTCGGCATTGTGTTCGGTGGTCGAGCAGGTGGCCGCCCATCGTTTTGTTGGTGCGCCGTCGCACGCGATCAATCGGTTGTGTCGAGAGCGTTGGCTCCGCGATGTTGTGGCGAACGATCCGGGCGCTTACGGGCTTCGTTCTCCGCAGTTTGTCGATCCGGTCCCGCCGCGGGTTTCGTTGCTCGAAGCCGGCCCGGCGTCGCTGATTGACGAGCTCGACGGGAAGCGAGTTTTGGTCGGGTGCACTGTGGGCGCCGACCTCGGCGTGGTGCCGAGTTTGGCCGATCTCACGATTAGGCACGCGCCGGACGAGGTCTGGTTGGTTTTGCCCGAGCGCGACATTTTTGCCCATGTCGAACGTTTGTTGGCCCGTCTGGGAACGCCGTCGTCATGCATGGCCATCGAGGTGCCTTGGGCGGGCTGAATCGATAACGGTCATGGTTGGCAGTGGGGTTGCCAAACTTGCACCCATGTATTAGCTTGTGCATGAATTCACGAGCGTCTGCGGCGGAGTTTCGTAGACGTGCCGAAGTTTCTGAGAGGCCCTAGTGAACGAGCGTGAGCAACGCCAGATGCGTCAAGCCGGAGGCGACGCGTTCTCGGCGGCATTCGAGCTCATCATGACGCCCGCGCTGTTTGGTTTGCTTGGTTGGTTTATTGATTCGCGTGCCGGTCTTTTCCCGGTGTTCACCTTGTCGTTGGGTTTCACTGTCTTTGCCTACGAGGTGTGGCGGCTTTGGGCGCAGTACAGCCTGGCTATGGACACCGAACTTGCCGCCCGCCGAGCCAACTACGGCCAGGTGCCTACTTTTGGTCAGGACGCCAATCTCGATCAGGGTGCGCCGTCGTGACCGATCGTATGGCAGCGTTTCCCGATGGGGTCAACGACGCGCAACCCGAGCGCCAGATTGCCCGCGACCTCGCCGTTCGCACGTTGCTGGTCGCGCCGATCATGCTCGCGGCAGGTGCGCTATTTTGGGGCTGGCATGGTTTTTGGTCGGCCGGGTACGCCTTGGTGATCGTGGCCGCCAATTTTTTGCTGGCGGCCGCCGCTATTACGTGGGGGGCAAAAATCTCCCCGGCCGCGATGTTTGGCGCGGTGATGTTTGGTTTTGTTGCTCGACTTGGCATCATCACCGCCGCTGTGTTACCCATACGCAGCACTGAATGGTTCGAGATCGTTCCGTTCGCGATCAGTCTTCTGATCACCCACCTCGGTCTTCTTGCCTGGGAAACTCGACACGTTGCGGCGTCGCTCGCGTTCCCTGGTCTCAAGCCCGGACACGAAATCCTTTCCACCACCGATCCCTCCGCGGAGCGCTCAGCATGAACGTCCTCGCTCTTGAGTTCCCACCCGTCAATCACTTGTTTGATTGGCCGAGCATTTGGCTCGACGGAACACCATTCGCGATTAACAAAACGGTTCTCATCTACTTGGGCTCAATGCTCATCACGATGGTGATCTTCCTCCTAGCGGGACGCCCCAAGGAATCGTTGGTTCCTGCTGGTATTCAGCACGTTGCCGAATCGGGCGTCAACTTCATCGAAGAGTCGGTGGTCATGCAGACCATTGGCCCCGAAGGCAAAAAGTTCATGCCGTTCCTGACCTCGATGTTCTTCTTCATCTTGTTCTCGAACATCACCGAGGTCATCCCGTTCCTGCAATTCCCGGCCAACTCACGCATGGCGATCCCGATCACTCTCGCCGTCGTGGTGTGGGTCATCTACAACTTTGTCGGTGTGCGTAGCCAGGGTTTGTTCGGCTATCTCAAGAACTCACTGTTCCCGCCCGGCGTGCCCGTTGCGTTGTATCTCATCGTGACGCCCATCGAGTTGGTGTCGACCTTCGTGGTGCGGCCCTTCTCGCTGGCCATTCGACTCTGGGCCAACATGGTTGCCGGCCACCTCTTGCTGGTTACCTTCGCTATCTTGTCGGCCACCATGTGGGGCGCAGGCGGCATCGGTTATGCCGGTGCGCTGGTTCTTTCGTGGCCAATGCTGATTCTCATGACAGGATTCGAGATCTTGGTCTCGTTCTTGCAGGCGTTTATCTTCACCATTCTCACCGCCGTGTACATCGGCGGGTCCATGCACCCCGAACACTGATTCTCAGCGTTCATCACTAGTCACAGATCTACAGATCTCAAAGAAACACAGGAGAAAGTAACGTGCTCAACGTTCTCGCAGAGACCAACCCAGGCGAGATGCTCGAGGGCCTCAAGGCCATCGGTGCCGGTCTGGGCTATGGCTTGGCCGCAATTGGTCCAGGCATTGGCATCGGCACGGTTGTCGGCAACGCCATTTCGTCGATGGCCCGCCAGCCCGAGTCCGCCGGCATGGTGCGTACCACCATGTTCCTCGGAATCGCCTTTACCGAAGCTCTTGCCCTTATCGGCTTCGTGGTGTTCATCCTCCTGCTCCCCTGAGCAAGACGTTTGACCACCGACCGCATCTACACAAAGGCTGAACTATGACACGAAGGTTCCGGCATATCGCTGGGGTTCTGGGCTTCATCACCATCTTGGTGGTCGCAAGCGCAGCACCTGCAGGCGCTTCGGAAGAAACAATTGGCTCGTGTGTTGTTGAGAAGATCGCTGAGCTCGAAGCAGCCGGCGGCAGTCTCCACGCACTCGAAGAACACGGCGGCGAAGAACTCGTTGCTTTCGAAGAGGAACTCGAGGGTTGCGTCGAGTCGCCCAGCGCCATCATCCCGGCGATCGACGAGATCATCTGGGGCGGCGGTGCCTTCTTGGTGCTGTTCTTCTTCATGGCCACGAAGGGCTTTCCGGCCGTCAAGGGCGCGATGGACGCTCGGGCCGAGAAGATCGCTTCTGACCTCGACGAAGCCGAACAGGCCAAGGTTGACGCCACCAAGATCAAAGCCGATCACGCGGCCGAACTTGCCGGTGCAAAGACCGAAGCGGCGGGCATCATCGATGCCGCTCGGGTCCAAGCCGACGAGCTCAAATCCGAGTTGGCGGCCCGCGCCGAGACCGACATTGCCGAGATGCGCGCTCGCGCCGAGGCCGATATCGAGTCGAGTCGGGCCCAAGCCATCACCGATCTGCGCTCGGAGGTATCTGAGATCGCCGTCGGTGCTGCCGAAGCTGTCATCAAGGCCAACCTCGATCGCAACGCTCAGAGTGCGCTGGTTGACGCCTACATCGACGAGGTGGCCGGTCGTGGCTAACGATCGCCTCGGCGGGTACGCCGACGCATTCCTCGCGGTTGCCGCCGCCGAAGGGTCGCCCGACACTGTCGAGGACGAACTCTTTCGCTTCGCCGAGGCGTTGCGAGGGAGCGAATCGTTGATGGCAACGTTGAGCGATCGCCAGTTGCCGGTCGAGCGCCGCCAGGCCGTTGTCGAGGATCTCCTCGGCGCCAAGGCTTCGCCGGCCACCACCGCGCTCGTTTCGATGGTTGTCGCGACGGGCCGGGGATCTGATCTGCCGGCCATCATCGACGAAACTGTGGCCCGTAGCGCCGCCGGACGCAATCGAGCGCTTGCTCGGGTCCGTTCGGCTGTCGAGCTCAGTGACGACCAAAAGACGCGGCTTGCGGCCGCGATCAAATCGTCCACCGGCACCGACGTCGAGATCCGTGTGGTCATCGACGAATCGGTAATGGGCGGACTCGTAACCGAAATCGGTGACGACGTCATCGATGGCAGCGTGCGTCGCCGCATGGCCCAACTCCGCGAGAACTTCACCTGATCGTGCTCACCTGAGCACGCCCCTTCACCTGAACGAGAAGATAGAGACACGAAATGTCGGATCTCACGATCAACACAGCTGACATCGCCGCAGCAATCAAGAGCAACCTCGACGGTTTCTCACCAAGCCTCGAACAGACCACCGTTGGTCGGGTGCTCGAGGTTGGCGACGGTATTGCCCGCGTATCGGGACTGCCCGAAGCCGCCGTTAACGAGATGCTCCGGTTCGAGAACGGCCTCATTGGCTTGGCTCTCAACCTCGACGAGGATTCGATCGGCGCGGTTGTGCTCGGCGATGTCGAAGGCATCGAAGAGGGCCAGACCGTTGTTGCCACCGGTGACATCTTGTCGGTGCCGGTTGGCGACGGTTTGCTGGGCCGTGTGGTCAACCCGCTCGGCGAGCCCATCGACGGCAAGGGCCCGCTTACCAACGTGCAACCTCGACGCATGGAGATTCAGGCTCCGGGCATCACTGGTCGTAAGCCCGTGCACGAGCCGATGCAGACCGGCATCAAGTCGATCGATTCGCTCATCCCGGTGGGTCGAGGTCAGCGAGAGTTGATCATCGGCGACCGCAAGACCGGCAAGACCACAATTGGCCTCGACACGATCCTGAACCAAAAGGGCCTCGGGGTTAAATGCATCTACGTCGCGATTGGTCAGAAAGCTTCGACCGTTGCCCAAAACGTGGCCACGCTCGAAGAACTCGGAGCCATGGAGTACACCACCGTGGTTGTTGCTCCGGCGTCTGACCCCGCTCCGTTCAAGTTCCTGGCCCCTTACGGCGGCTGCGCCATGGGCCAGCACTGGATGGAAAACGGCGAGCACTCGCTCATTGTTTACGACGACCTTTCCAAGCAGGCCGAGGCTTACCGTCAGGTTTCGCTGCTGTTGCGTCGCCCGCCAGGGCGCGAAGCGTTCCCCGGCGACGTGTTCTACTTGCACTCGCGTCTGCTCGAACGGGCTGCCAAGCTGTCTGACGAACTCGGCGCTGGTTCGCTCACCGCGCTGCCGATCATCGAGACCAAAGCCGGCGACGTTTCGGCGTTCATTCCTACCAACGTGATTTCGATCACCGACGGCCAGATCTTCTTGCAGGACGACCTCTTCAAGTCGGGCATCCGCCCGGCCGTAGACGTCGGCATTTCGGTGTCTCGTGTGGGTTCGGCCGCTCAGGTCAAGGCCATGAAGACCGCCACTGGCACGCTCAAGGGCGATCTCCAGCAGTTCCGCGAGCTCGAAGCGTTCGCGGCGTTTGGTTCAGACCTCGACGCGGTTTCCAAGGCCCAACTCGAGCGCGGCTATCGCCTCACCGAGCTGCTGAAGCAAGGCGTCAACACGCCGTACCCGGTGGCCGAGCAGGCCGTATCGATCTTTGCCGGTACCCGCGGTTTCCTCGATTCGATCCCGGTCGAAGATGTACTGCGGTTCGAGTCCGAGCTGCTCGACTGGTTCCGTACCCGCCACGATTCGATCATGTCGTCGATCAAAGACAGCGGCACGATCCCCGACGACGATGCCTTCGAAGCCGCGATCGCCGAGTTCGCAGCTCAGTTCGAGTCCTCGTCCTCTGGGGCCGGAGACGAGCCCGATCCCGAGTCGCAGGGCCAAGCCCAGACCGAGATTGTCGACTCCGATACCACTTTGCCCGAAGAAGACATCACCCGAGACGAGGACTGATAGCCCGTGCCAGGTGGTAAGGAGCGCGAGCTCCGCCGACGCATCTCGAGCGTTCAGTCAACCAAGAAGATCACGCGGGCGATGGAACTCATCGCCGCGACGCGGGTTGTCAAGGCCATGCAGCGCGCCGACGCGGCACGCCCTTACGCCCGTCAGATCACGTCGGTTATCGAAAACCTCGCGGCCGGCGGTGCCGAAGTCGATCACCCGCTGTTGCGAGAGGTCGAGGACGTCAAGCGGGTCGGGTTCATTGTCATGGCCGGCGATCGTGGTCTGGCCGGAGCGTTCAACTCGAACCCCATCCGAGCGGCCGAGCGCCAGATCATGGCTCATCAGACCGAGGGCCGCGAGTACTCGCTGTTTTGTGTCGGCAAGAAGTCCAACGCCTATTTCAAGTTCCGTAACTACCGCGTCGACCACGCCTATCAGGGTTTCACCGACGCGCCCAGCTACGAACACGCTCGCGAGATCGCCGACGATGTGGCCAACGCGTTCACGAGCGGCGAGATCGACGAAGTCGAGTTGATCTACACCCAGTTCATCTCGATGGGTACCCAAAAGATTTCTGTGCGACGGTTCTTGCCGCTCGAAGACACGTCGGTGATGGCCGACCAGGGGGGCGGGTCGGCCGAGGCCGCCTCGGCCTTCGAGTTCGAGCCATCTCCCGAAGCCGTTCTCGAAGCACTGCTTCCCCGTTATGTAGAGGCTCGTCTATTTGGTGCGTTGCTCGATTCGGCGGCCTCCGAGCATGCCAACCGTCAGCGGGCCATGAAGTCGGCTACCGACAACGCTGAAGAGCTCATCACCAAACTCTCTCGCGAAATGAACGCCGCCCGTCAGGCTTCGATCACCACCGAGATCATGGAGATCGTCAGCGGCGCGGAAGCTCTTGGTTCTGGCGACGCCACCGCCGATCTTGCCGCGCTGTTGCAAGAACACTCCCTCGACGACGCGGCTGTTGCTGTAGCCACTCCGGCCGCGGTAGCGACCCTCGAGGCCGATGCCCCGTATGGGGTCGGGTCGGCCGCTCCTTTGCCTGACGACAGCGCCCCGAGCGGGTTCACCATCAAGGGCAACGCCGACTCGATGCTCTATCACCGTCCCGACAGCCGCAGCTACAAGGTCACCAAGGCCGAAGTCTGGTTCGATACGCCAGAACGAGCAGAAGCCGCGGGATTCCGTCTTGCCAACACCCACCCCAAACCCTCATAACCAGAAGCACCAAAAATCATGACTGTTACTGAGAACGACCAAAAGATCGGCCACATCGTCAGCATCGCTGGCCCGGTTGTCGACGTTGAGTTTCCCGCAGGTCACCTGCCAGAAATCAACACCCAGATCGAGTTCGACGTCGTCGTCGAAGGCGAATCGACTCACGTCGCGGCCGAAGTTGCTCAGCAGATCGGCGACAACCGGGTGCGGGCCATCTCGATGAAGCCCACCGACGGTCTCACCCGAGGCGCCGAGGTTGTCAACACCGGTCACGGTGTGCAAGCTCCGGTCGGCGACGACACCCTCGGTCACATCTGGAACGTGATGGGCGACTGCCTCGACGTCCCCGAGCATCGCACTGCCGATCGCTGGGATATCCACCGGTCAGCTCCGTCGTTCGACTCGCTCGAGCCGTCGGCGAAGATGTTCGAAACCGGCGTGAAGGTCATCGATTTGCTCACCCCCTACAAGGAGGGTGGCAAGATCGGATTGTTCGGCGGCGCAGGCGTGGGCAAGACCGTGCTCATCACCGAAATGATTACCCGTGTGGCATCCAACCACGGTGGTGTGTCGGTGTTTGCCGGCGTGGGTGAGCGCACCCGCGAAGGCACCGACCTGTTCATCGAAATGGGCGAAACGGTCATGGGCGACGGCGAGACCACGGTGCTCGACAAAGCCGCTCTGGTGTTTGGTCAGATGGACGAACCCCCAGGGGTTCGCCTGCGCGTCGCCCTTTCGGGTGTCACGATGGCCGAGTACTTCCGTGACGTGCAGAACCAGGACGTGTTGTTGTTCGTCGACAACATCTTCCGGTTCGTTCAGGCCGGCTCCGAAGTTTCGACTCTGCTTGGTCGTATGCCATCGGCGGTGGGTTACCAGCCCACCCTCGCCGACGAAATGGGCGAGCTGCAAGAGCGAATCACGTCGACTCGCGGCAAGTCGATCACCTCTCTTCAGGCGGTTTACGTACCGGCCGACGACTACACCGACCCGGCCCCGTTCACCTCGTTCACCCACTTCGATGGCACCACCGAGTTGTCTCGTGACATCGCCGCGCTGGGGATTTACCCTGCTGTCGACCCGTTGGCCTCGAGCTCGACGATCCTCGATCCCATGGTCGTTGGCGACCGTCATTATCAGGTCGCCCGACGCGTGCAGGAAGTCCTGCAGCGCTACAAGGAACTCCAAGACATCATCGCCATCCTCGGTCTCGACGAGCTTTCCGAAGAGGATCGCATCACCGTCGACCGAGCCCGTAAGGTCCAGAAGTTCTTGTCACAGCCGATGTTTGTGGCCAAGGCCTTCACCGGCCAAGACGGCATCTTCACCCCGGTTGCCGAGACCATCGATTCGTTCGAGGCGTTGCTCAACGGCGATCTCGATCACCTGCCCGAGCAGGCGTTCTACATGGTGGGCGGCGCCGAAGACGCCGAACGTAAGGCCGCCGAACTTCAGGCCGAGGCCTGAGTTAGCACCCGAGGCAGTTGCCATGTTCACGGTCGAAGTTGTTAGTCCCGAATCGGTGTCATACACCGGCGAAGCCGAAATGGTTATCGCCCGTACCATCGACGACGGCGACATCGCCTTCCAAACCGGTCACGTCCCTTTCATCGGGGCGCTGGCCGTGTGGTCGGTCGATGTCATCAAAGACGATGGCAGCCGAGACGTGTTCGCGGTTCACCGCGGGTTCGTCCAGGTCAGCGGCACGCAGGTCACGATCCTCAGCGACGTGAGCGAAACCGCCGACGAGATCGACGTGGCGCGGGCCCAGGCCAGCCTCAACTCGGCCCAGGACGCTCTGCGAAACGATGCCGACGATGCCGAGGCGGCGGCCGCCGAAGCCCGCGCCGAGCTTCGGCTTCGGGTTGCGGCCGGCGAGTAACCGCCTAGCTGTCGACTCTTCGCCTGGGTCCGCCTAGGCCACAACAGTGCCCGGCACGCGGTCTTCGGGCGCGGGCCAACCCATATCAAGCGACTCCAGCGTCTGGACCATAATTTCGCTGATAACGAGATTGCGAAACCATTTGCGATCGGCCGGCACGACGTACCAGGGTGCGTTCGGCGTTGAGGTTTCGGCCAGCATTGCTTGAAACGCCTCTTGGTAGTCGTCCCATAGTTTGCGTTCTTCGAGGTCACCGAAACTGAACTTCCAGTTCTTGCGCGGTTCGTCGACCCGGGCCTGGAGCCGTTGGCGCTGCTCTTCTTTGGAGATGTGCAGGAAGATCTTGACGATCGTGGTGCCTTCGTCGGTCAGCATCTCTTCGAAGTTTCTGATGTGTTCGTAACGTCGGGACCAAACGTCTGCTTCGACCAAGTCATGAACCCGCACAACGAGGACGTCCTCATAGTGCGACCGGTTGAAGATGGTGATTTCGCCGGCCCCAGGCGTTTGGGCATGAACCCGCCACAAATAGTCGTGGGCTAGCTCTAGTTCGGTCGGCTTCTTGAACGAAGCGACCTTCACACCTTGAGGATTGACACCGTCGAACACGTGGCGGATCGTTCCGTCCTTGCCTCCGGTGTCGGTGGCTTGGATCACCACCAGCACCTTGTGTTTGTGCTCGGCGTATAACAGCTCTTGAAATTCTTCTAGTTTGTTGTTGAGTTTCTTGGTGAGGCGTTGCCCCTCGTCTTTGTCGAACCCGCCGCTTTCGTTGGTGTCTCGCACCGAGAGTTCGACGGTTGAGTTGGCCGCTACGCGGTAACGAGAAATGTCCATCTTCAAAGGATGCCTCACGGATGATCCAAGCGCGCTCACTGTGACCTCATCGACCCGGCTTGAACGCGTTGTCCGCGTGACCGATAGTTTCAGTGTTCAAGTTTCGAAAAGGAGCGTTGTGTCAGTACCGCCTCAGGAAATGAGCGATGTACAAAAGGCGTTGGCGGACGAGTTCCGGTCGGCGATCACCGACGCCCACGCCCGTATCACCTCGGTGCTCGAACCGGCGTGCCCCACGATCGAGTTCCTCACCGCCCTCGCCGCCGAGCTCGGTCAGACCGCGCAGGCCCCCGACTCGGTTCCGTACCCCGAGCTTGCCGACCCCGACATCTACTGGGAAAAGTCGGTCAAACCGCAGGCTCGAGCCCTGCGAGACTCCGTCGAGGCAATCGTGATCTGGCTCGAAGCTCGAGTCGTCAACACCATGGGCGTGGCCGAGGTCGAGCTGAAGCAGGTTGTCGAGGTTGGGGCCGCCAACGTGGGGGCAAACCCCGCCGCGGCACGCAGCGATCTAGCCGATGCGCTCAAGGGCCGTGTAGGAATTCTTCACAGTCAGATGGACGAGCTGCGAAGTGTGCTGCCCAGTCGCGACTCAATCAACGCGGCACGGACCTGGTACCGCGACACAATCCAGCAACGGGCGACGAGCGATGTCGAGGGTCTCAAGGCTTCGTATCTCGCCGAGGCCGGTGGCGACGAGGCCCACCAGGCATATGCCACGCAGCAGTGGACGGACACGTTCGAGAATCGTGTCGCTCACCGGGCCGCCATGCTGGCCGGTGAGCCCCCTTGGCGTCATCAGGAGCTCGCGCTGAGCGGTTACGAACGTGCCCGCGACGAAGCCGAGCGGGTGGTCGACGCGGCGGTAGAGCGGCTTCAAGCGCCGCTAGCGGGACTTACAGATCTGCTGTTGGAGCGCTACGACAAGGCGACGATCTAGTCGTCAGAGCCGAGTTCGCTGAGTTTTTCGAGTTGGTGAATCGCGACAACCTGGCGAACCGTGCGCGATCGCGAACGCATCACCAGCGATTCGGTATGGCAGCCGTCTGAGCTGAACTGCACGCCTCGCAACAGTTCGCCGTCGGTGATACCGGTGGCGGCGAAGAAGCAGTCGTCACTTTGAACAAGATCGTCCTCGGTGAGGATCCGATCGAGGTCGTAGCCGTCGTCGATGGCTTGCTGGCGTTCGCGTTCGTTGCGGGGCCACAACCGACCTTGTTGTTCGCCGCCCATGCACTTGAGCGCGGCCGCGGTTATGACGCCTTCGGGCGTGCCTCCGATACCGATCAGGACATCGGCGCCGGCATCTGGCCACGCGGTGGAAATTGCACCGGCGACGTCGCCATCGGGGATTAGCCGAATCCGGGCTCCGGCCTCTCGAACCTCGTTGATGTGGCGCTCGTGACGGTCGCGGTCGAGGATGACAACGGTGAGATCATGCACGCTTGTGTTCTTTGCTTCGGCAACCGCCGAAAGATTCTCGGCGATGGATTTATCGAGCGAGATGGCCCCGCGAGCGCTTGGGCCTACTGCGATCTTCTCCATGTAGACGCACGGGCCAGGGTCGAACATGGTGTCGCGGGGCGCGACGGCAATTACCGCAAGGGCGTTACCTCGACCAAGGGCGGTAAGAGTCGTGCCGTCGATCGGGTCGACGGCGATGTCGGTCTTTGGCTCGGTGCCATCGCCGATCAGCTCGCCGTTGAACAACATTGGCGCTTCGTCTTTTTCGCCTTCTCCGATCACGACGATGCCGTCCATCGGGACGCTGCGCAGCATGGCGCGCATCGCGTCGACGGCGGCTCCGTCGGCGCCTTCCTTGTCGCCGCGGCCCATCCAACGCGAAGCGGCCATCGCGGCAGCCTCGGTGACGCGGACCAGTTCGAGGGCAAGGTTGCGTTCGGGAAGCATCGGTTTGTTCGGCATGCCCGGGACGGTAGTCGACCGAAGCGGTCAAATCGTGGTTCAGATGAGGTGCTGTTGGCGTAATGGCGTGCGATCATGGTGAGGTGTCGTCGTCTTTTCGTTCCCCGTTCAACAGCCCCGAGGCTGCGGGCAAGGGCGCCAAGAGCCGGCGGGCAAATCCCAAACCCCAAAAGGACAACATCGTGGACGACGAAAGTGGCGAATGGCTCGCCTACGAATTGCACGAGTGGGCGTCGGAGAGCCGCTCGATGTTGGCCCAACTGCTCGTTGCCGAAGAAGTCGTGCATTCGTGGCAAGGCACCACATTGCTGGCCCACGGCTCCCTCGAAGAGCAAGTCGACACGTTGATCGAGGAAGTTCAGGTCGCCGAAGATCCCGAACTCGACCCCGAGAAGCCGCAGACGGCGTTCGAGATGCAAGGCTGGTCGGGCGAGCTCCAAGCCAAGCTGGTCGAACGTTTGGGATCGGCATCGATCCCCCACGAATTCGACAGCGATGGCGATCTGGTCATTCACGAAGCGGACGAGGACCACGTCGAGCAGATCCTCGACGAGCTACTGGCCCTCACCGCCGACGAAGGACTCGAGGAGCTCGAGGGGCTCGAACTCAACGACTTGTTGTCGGCCATGTTCGACGCGGCCGACCGCCTGCGCCGCGATGCTCATGACGGTCCTGCGGTGTTGCGTTGCGTCGAACACGCCACCAGATTGACCAAGGTCGGGACCCCGTTTGGGTTCGCCGCGACCAACTGGGCCCAGATACGTGAGCGCTGTGCGACGCTCGTCGAAATGATCCAGTCCGACGAAACGCCCGACGAAGACCTGGTTACTACCGCCGGCGAGATCCGCGACGCTTTGCAGCGCGTTATCTGATCGATGCTTCTCGCCGAGCTCGCCATCTATCACTCCCGGCCGATCGCGCCTACCCGGCGGTTGGCGCTCGGTGTGTCTCAACTTCCGTGTGAGCCGGCGCCGGGAGTTGGTGGGGTGTTGCTCGGCGCCGTTGCGGCCCGTTTTGGTTCCGAGCTCGACCCCGATCTGATCCCCGAGTTGGTTGCTCTCACTCATGACCTCGAGGCCGATCGCCGAATTCCCCAGCCTCGTCTGCGTTACCGGTTCCAGAAGGACCTGGTTGGCCTCACCCGCTCGGTGCACCGGCTTTTTCGTGACGACGAGACCGGCGAGCTTCGAGCGGCCTTTAGCGTCGACAGGGGTCGTCCGGGGCAGATGGCGCTGGGTGCCGTTTACGCCGCGGGCCAGCTGCCGATTGATGTTCGGGGCGACGTACTTGCCGCAGTGCGAAGAGGACTGTCGTGGCCCAACGGCATTGGCCAAGGGCTGTTTGCCTACCTGTCTGGCGCGACGGCCGGACTCGTACACGCCGACGCGGTGGCCGACCCGGTCGGCTGGGCCCTGTCGACGTTGGGGATCGAGTCGTCGGGCCGGCTACCGGCCAGAGCCGTGGTGCAGAGGGGGTTTCGTCAATCGCTGATCGATGCTCACCCCGATCACGGCGCCAAACGTGATGTAGCCGCGCAACGAATCGCCGAAATTGCCGAAGCGCGGCGAATTCTGCTCGCTTCATGACCCCCGCCGGACTTCTTCTCACCCACGGCGCGGGCGGTGGCGCCGATCATCGTCTGCTGGTCGCCCTCGAAGCCCAGCTCGAATTGCCGGTACGGCGCATGGAGTTCGCTTACCGTGCCGAAGGACGTCGCGCTCCGGACCGGGCCCCCAAGTTGATCCTTGCCGTGCGAGCCGAAGCCGAGCGCTACGCCGACGATCTTGGTGTCGACCCGGCGAGCCTTGCCTTCGGTGGCCGCTCGATGGGTGGTCGGATCTGTTCGATGGCAATCGCCGAAGACATGCCTGCCGCCGCGGTTGTGTTGTTGAGTTATCCCCTCCATCCCCCGGGTAAACCCGAGCGATTGCGAATCGAACACTTTGGTGATCTCGACGTGCCCACTCTGTTCGTAAACGGTGACCGTGACCCCTTCGGTACCCCCGACGAGCTTGCTCAGCACGTGCCGTCGATCGCCGGTTCGACCAAAGTGCATTGGCTCCAGGGCCAACGTCACGACCCAAAGCCCCAGTTTGATGACGAGATCATCAAAGTTGTCGGTGGCTTCCTCGGAAACCTCTAACCTCGCACCATGTTGGATCGCATCGCCGCGTTAGAGCCAGAGCTTCGCGATGTCGAGGTGCGCCTCGGCGATCCGGCGGTGCAGTCAGATCAGCATCAGCTGGCCGAGCTTGGTCGGCGGTTCAAACAACTCGAAGAACTCACCACTACCGCGGCATCGGTCCGGGGGGCCATGAGCGACATCGAGGACTTCCGCGAGATGCTCACCGCGGTCGACAGCGACGAACGGGACGAGATCCGAAGCGAGATAGATCGACTCGAATCGGTGGTCCAAGACGGTAACGACCGGCTACGCACCTTGATGTTGCCGCGCGACCCCAACGACGAACGAAACGTGATCATGGAGATCCGCGGCGCGGCGGGGGGCGAAGAAGCCAACTTGTTCGCCCGCGACCTGTTCAACATGTACGACGCGTTCGCCAAACGAATGAGCTGGCGGTTCGAGGTGATGAGCGCGTCACATTCCGACCTGGGCGGGTTCAGCGAAGTCACAGTGTTGCTGGCTGGCGACAGCGTGTGGTCGCGCATGAAGCACGAAGCCGGAACCCACCGCGTTCAACGAGTTCCGGTTACCGAAAGTCAGGGCCGAGTCCATACGTCATCGGCGACCGTGTTGATCATCCCCGAGGCCGAAGAGGTCGAGGTCGAGGTCGACGAGAACGATCTTCGCATCGACACTTACCGGGCGTCGGGCCCCGGAGGCCAGTCGGTAAACACCATGGACTCCGCAGTGCGGATCACTCACGTTCCGACTGGTGTCGTTGTAGCCATGCAAGACGAGAAGAGCCAGCTCAAGAACAAGGCCAAAGCGCTGCGGGTACTGCGTAGTCGCCTGCTGCAACTCGAACAAGAGAAGGCGGCGGCCGAAGCCGCACAATTCCGAGGTAGTCAGGTTGGCACCGGCGACCGGTCCGAGAAGATCCGCACCTACAACTTCAAAGAAAACCGGGTAAGTGATCATCGGATTGGTCTCACGATTCACAAACTCGATCGTGTGCTTGGTGGCGAACTCGACGAGGTCAGCGACGCCCTCGTGGCCGAAGAGCGACGGGTTCAGCTCGAGGCCCATGACAATCGATGACCGAGAATGGCGATTCGACGGTGCCTTGGTCGTCGTTGTTTGCCGAAGCCCGAGAGCGGTTGGCCCAAGCTGGGTTCGAGTCGTCTGACATTGATGCTCGCCGCATCGTCGAACAAGCGACTGGGGTCGAGCCAACAGAGTTCCATTCGGTACTCGAACAGCCTGCCACTGTTCGGGGAGTCGCATCGTTTGACAAGATGGTGGCCCGCCGACTCACCGGCGAACCGTTGCAGTACGTGGTTGGCCGCTGGGGATTTCGTTATCTCGACCTGATGGTCGACCGTCGAACCCTCATCCCTCGCCCCGAGACCGAGGTCGTTGCCGGGTTGGCGATCGACGAGGTGACTGCTCGCGCTCACGGCGATGCGTCGGTGCTCGTTGCCGATCTCGGCACCGGATCTGGGGCAATTGCCCTTGCCGTCGCTTCGGAGTGCCCCAGTGCTCGGGTTATGGCCACCGACCGGTCCGCCGAAGCGCTTCAGGTTGCTCGTGCCAACTTGGCTGGCATCGGACGAGCGGCGGCCCGGGTCACTTTGCATCACGGCAGTTGGTTCGACGCCTTGCCCGACAGCGTTCGGGGCTCTGTCGATGTCTTGGTGTCCAACCCGCCCTACATAAGCAACGACGAACAACTGCCCGATGTAGTGGCTGTGTGGGAACCCCATGGCGCGTTGAGAGCCGGACCCCGAGGAGACGAGGACATCTGCGCTCTGGTCGACGACGCCCACGAGTGGATCGCTCCCCGCGGCACCGTCGTTCTCGAAATGGCACCGCATCAAACCGCACCCATAGCGGCCCGCTGGACCGACCTGGGTTGGAACGCCACGATCCACCGCGATCTGGCCGGGCGCGACCGGGCTGTGGTTGCTCGGCGCCGGGTATGAACACCGACCTGATAGTTGCCGCTTTGCTGCGGGGCGACCCGGTTGTTCTGCCGACCGACACTGTGTACGGACTCGTGGCGATCGCTTCTGATGTCGCGGCGGTGAGCGCCATCTTCGAGGCCAAGCAGCGACCAATCGATGTTCTGGCCGCAGTGCTGGTGCGTGACATGGATCAGGCATCGACCATCGTCGAGTTCAGTGCTTCGACGCGCCGCCTCGCCGAGGAGTTCTGGCCCGGCGCTCTCACCATCGTGGCGCCGCGTCGACCCGACTGCCGTTTGGCGGTCGGCGACGAGCGCACCGTTGGCGTTCGCTGCCCCGACGACGACCTGATGCGGACGTTGGCGGGCCGGGTTGGCCCTCTCGCCGCGACCAGCGCGAACGTGCACGGTCAGCCGACGCCGCCGACCGCTGACGAGGTGGCCGCGCTCTTCCCGAAAATCAGCGTGGTCGTCGATGGCGGCCCCCGAACCGGTCGAGCCTCCACCGTTGTCGACATTACGGGACCCGAGATCGTGATCGTTCGAGAGGGGCCGATCTCGGCCTCGGAGATCGCCGCATGTCTTGATGGGGCGCCGTAAGATCTGGTGGTGCGCATCGCTGTTGGATCTGATCACGCCGGTTTCGAACTCAAGCAGGAGCTCGCTGAGCATGCCCAGCTTCGGGGCCACGAGGTTGTCGATTGTGGTGCTCACAGCACCGACCGGGTCGACTACCCCGACTTCGGCGCCGCGGTTGGCCGCGCCATACGCGACGGCGACGCCGACGCCGGGATTTGTGTGTGTGGCAGTGGGATCGGAATCGCGATTGCGGCCAACAAGATCAGTGGGATTCGGGCGGCCACTGTTCACGACGCCACCAGCGCGAGACTCAGCCGCCAACACAATGATGCCAACGTCATATGTATCGGCGAGCGCTTGACCGGTCCTCAAGTGGCAAAGGACGCCGTCGATGCCTGGCTCGACGCTTCGTTTGAAGGCGGACGTCATATCGGCCGGGTTTCCAAGCTCGATGCGCTGGGGGGCGAACAGAGCTGAATTCGGCCCGAGAGTGTACGATTCCGCAGTTCTAATCCGGAGGTTTCCCGATGCCGTGGCCAAGCAGCGCTTCTGACCCTGTTCTTGATTTGATTCATCATGAGGAGGCCCGCCAGAACTCAACTATTCAGTTGATCGCGTCCGAGAACTTTGCGTCGCCCGCAGTGATGGCCGCGACCGGTTCGGTTCTTACCAACAAGTACTCCGAGGGTTACCCCGGAAAGCGTTACTACGGCGGAAACATGGTCGTCGACGAGATCGAGGACGAGGCCCGCCAGCGAGCCTGCGCCCTTTTCGGCGCCGATCACGCCAACGTTCAGCCTCACGCCGGCGCGATTGCCAACATGGGCGTGTATCAGGCCTTGCTCGAGCCGGGCGACACGATCCTCGGGATGAGCCTCGATCACGGTGGCCATCTAACTCACGGCTCACCAGTGAACTTTTCGGGGCTCATGTACAACTTTGTCGACTACGGCGTCACCGCCAGTGACGAGCGGATCGACCTGGACGAATTGCGAGACAAGGCGGTCGCCCACCGGCCCAAGCTCATCGTTGCCGGTGCCACCGCGTACCCGCGGATAATCGACCCGGCCCCGATGCGTGAGATCGCCGACGAGGTCGGCGCGATGTTGATGTTCGACGCCGCTCACATTGCTGGCCTCATCGCCGGCGGCGTGCACCCCAACCCGGTGCCTTACGCCGACATTGTCACCTTTACCACCCACAAAACCCTTCGTGGACCGCGTGGCGGCTGCATCCTTTCTCGTGCCGAGCACGCCGCGGCTATCGACAAGGCGATGTTCCCCGGTATCCAGGGCGGTCCCCTCGAACACGCCATAGCGGCTAAAGCCGTAGCGTTCGGCGAAGCGGCGACCGACGAGTTCAAGACCTACGCGGCCCAGATTGTGACCAACGCCGCGGCGCTGGCCGAGGCCCTCGCCGGGCACGGGTTCCGGCTCGTGTCAGGTGGGACCGACAATCACTTGCTCCTCGTCGATTTGCGGACCTTCGACGCCGAACTGACCGGTAAACAGGCTCAGGCCGTCCTCGACGAAGCGGGCATCAGCCTCAACAAGAACACCGTCCCCAATGATCCTCGCTCGCCGTTTGTCACGTCGGGTGTTCGTATCGGTACACCAGCGGTCACTACCCAAGGAATGGGCGAACCCGAGATGGTCAAGATCGCGTCGCTCATTGCCGCCGCGTTGTCGAACCGTGACGACTCGGGCGCCGTTGGCGAGGTCAAGGCTGCGGCTGGTGAGCTGTGTAGCAACTTCGAGCCTTACCCGGAGCTAGGCGCCTGAGACCGGCGCCGCGGTCATGCCTTCGCTCTCGGCGTATTTCATCGTCGGTGCCACGGCGGCCGCGGTCACCTTTGTCCTGATTCCGATCGTGATTCGTTTGTCGCCTCGTTTCGGGGCGGTGGTCGAACCCAGTGAGCGACGGGTCCACGAACAGCCCACACCTACCGCGGGCGGTGCGGCGATGATGGGCGGCGTCATTGTGGCCACGTTGGTCGCGGCCCTCCATCCCGGATTTCGTGAGGTGATGGCGGCCCGGACCGAGATGTTCGGGGTGGTTGTCGCGGCCCTGGTTATCTGGAGCGTCGGCCTCGTCGACGACATCCGCGAGATATCGCCGCCGGCGAAGATTGCCGGCATGGTCCTGTCGGGCAGCGTGATGTCGCTCACCGGTGTCTCGATCCTGGTGTTTCGGGTTCCGTTCTTCGAGGTGCTGTTCTTGTCGGCCGACTGGTCGTTTCTGATCACCGTTGTTTGGGTTATCGGTATGGCCAACGTTGTCAACCTGATCGATGGGTTGGATGGGCTCGCGGCCGGAATCGTTGCGATTGCCTCGGCGACGTTTCTGCTCTACGCGCTGCGGCTCGGGACCGAGAACGTGCTCGACGCGGCCAACCCCGGTGGACTGTGGGCCGTGATCGCCCTGGGTGTCTGCATCGGATTCTTGCCCCACAACGTGCACCCGGCCCGAATCTTCATGGGAGACGGTGGCGCGCTGTTGTTGGGTTTGCTCATGGCCGCGTCGACGATGAGCGTAGGTGGCCGAACCAGCGTTGATTTCTCCGGACAGACGTTCTTCTTCTTTGCGCCGATTGTCATTCCGTTGCTGATCCTTGGCGTACCGGTTCTCGACACGGTATTTGCGGTGATGCGCCGCACTGTCCGGCGTCGCGGTCTGTCAGCCCCCGACAAAGAGCACTTGCATCACCGGCTCATGAACCTTGGTCACGGACATCGCCGAGCGGTGTTGATTCTTTGGGGATGGAGCGCGTTGCTTTCGGCGTTTGTGCTGTACCCGACATACACCGGAGACGGAGACGCGATTGTCCCGTTGGGTGTCGCGGCCCTGGCGTTGGCGTTGTTTTCGGGCTTGCACCCAAAATGGAGAGGCGCGACGGTCGAGCTTGACGAGTCCGAACTCGAGGGTCTCGAATAGCGACCAAACCGGTTCTAGGTCACGATCACGGGTACACCGGTTGGCAGCCCCACCGTCTCCACAAGATGGGTGATGTCGTTGTTGTGCATCCGGATGCAGCCCGAGGAAACATTGGTTCCGAGCGTCTCGGGATCGTTGGTGCCGTGAATTCCCAATTGTCCCGGACCGCCGTTGAACGATGTGAACGTATCGGAGTAGCCCGACAGCCCGTACGCAAAAGGCCCGTAAACCGACGACGGGGTCGTGGGTTTGAGCAATTCGGTTGTGTAGTACTTGCCCTGAGGCGTTGGGGCGTTGTCTCGAGCAACGCCCACCGTGGTCTGAAATATCAGTTCCTCGTGATCAAACACGGTTAGGAAGAAGCGGTCGAGGTCGACGCGGATCGAGAAGTTGTGACGAACCAACGTGACATCGTCGGCGTTGATCCAACCGAACGAGCCGTTGGGTCGGGTGGGGAGCAGCACCCGATAGTTGTTGTGCTCGTCGAACTCGTCGAGCAGAAAAACCAACGGTCCACCGCTCGGTATCGGGTTGGAGAACTCCCACGTCGCGTCGGTTCCGCCGGGCGTCTGGTGGGCGACAACGCTGGCAACAACGGCTTGGGCAACAAAAGAAATGCCGGGCAGGTCCTCGGCGGGAACATCGACCGGATATGGCGATTCGGCCACCTCGACAACCTCGAGGGTCTCGTCGGTCGCAGAGCTGGGTTCGCCATCATCGGTTGCTTGTTCGGCAATGGTTGGCTCCGGACGGGGTGGACCCGCCTCGAGCACGAAATCGACGCCTTCGTAGTCGTCGAGAAGCTGGCGCTCTGGTTTGGCGCAACTGGCGACCCCTAGAGCGCTCGCCCCGAGGAGAAATTTACGGCGATCCATTGCCCCGAAGGTACCGGCCGGCGGGCAGCAACCAGTGGCACGCTGCGATCAGCTGTCTTCGGGGTTGAGCTCCTCGAGTTCGCGGCCGGCCGTTTCGGGGAAGCGAGTGAGTACCAATCCGGCAACAGCGAGCGGTCCGATCGCCAGCAGCGCGAGCGCCGGACCTAGTCGGCCACCGAGCGAGTCAGAGATCGCGCCAGCGGTGACAAGCCCGAGGGCGCTGCCCATCACCCCGATTGTCACCACGATCCCGTTGGAGCGGCCACGATCGTGCGTGCCAAAAAGTTCCGGTCCATAAACCGCGAGGGCCGGGACCGCAATAGCGCCGGTAACCACACCCAGCAAGGTAAGGATCCACAAGGTGGGGCCGGCCGTGAAGAAGGCGGCGGTGGCGAAACCAGTACCGAGAAGGAGCCCGGAGGCGCCGACGATTCGACGTCCGCGCCGCTCCGCGAGGTAGCCGCCGACGAGAACGCCGAGCCCGGCGGGCGTACTGGTGACAAGCGTGAATAGCGAGGTCGTGGTCGCAGAAAATCCTCGTTCGTCCTTGAGGAAGTCGTTTTGAAATCCGCTGGCCGGCGCGGCGTACATGGCAATCAGAAAGGCCGAAACGGCCAGCAACGCCAGCCGACCGCGTCGACGATCCCGCGTCTCGGCGGTCTGCTCAGGTTCGGGCTCCGCCGACAAGAAGCGCTGGGTCTCTGGCAGCCGCAGCCCGGCCCACCGGATCACCAAAATCCCGAGTCCCGCGGCGATATAGACGACGCGCCATCCGCGCACGCTCGTGTCGGCGATCGGGAGCAGCCACACCGCCATACCAGAACCGAGGCCGGCAGTGAGCACGAGAACCGATGCCGCCCAGGCGCGGCTGCGCGCCGGCATCTCCTCGGCCGCAACAATCACGATCAGTACACCCAGTGCGGTTGACAACCCTCGTGCCACGAGCTGGGTGCCACCCAGCACAAAGAGATTCGGCGCGAGACCTCCGAGCACGGTGAACACGCAGCTGGACGCCCCGGTGGCGATCAGAAGTACCCGACGGCCCCGGCGATCGGCCAAAGAAACCGCCACTAGAGATATCAACACCCCGAATCGGACCGTGCCGAGCACGTAACCCTGAGCAGCGTTGCCATGGTGGAACTCGTCGGCCGCGAACGTGAGTGTTTGGGTGAGGACGGTTCCGAGGTACCCGTCGACTATCTGGATCGCACAAAGCAAGCCGAGAACCGTGGCGGCGTGGGCGCTGAGTCGGTCGGGCGGAGCCCACCAGTAGTCAAAGGTTGGCTTGCGGTTGCGTAACGCTCGTCGTATCGGGACCTGGAACAGCCATCCCCATACCGGGATGGCCAGGCGAAACGTGGTGGTTTCGTCGACGGCCCACATGGCATCGGCTTGCGGTGTGGCCCGCAGTTCGCGGCGGTACGACCGAAACGGTCCCTCTTGGAGGCCCCATTGATCGGCCCCCAAGCTTTTCTCGGCAACGATGTCGTCTCGGCACTGACGGCGCTCGGCGAGTTCGGTATCGGTACACAACCGATGTTCGTGCAGAACCGTCACGACCGAAGATGTTACGCCGGGTAGGCCCGAATTCGGGCTGAGCCCTATCCTTGCGGTTGCGATGAGTGATTCCCTGCTACACGACCCCCGTGCCGACGGTCTTTCCCGTTCGGCTCGTTTGTTGTTGCGCCGTCCCCGGCCGCGTTATCGAGGTTTGCTTCATCGTTGGGCGGGGATTTCGTCGATCGCCGCCGGACTGGTGTTGGTTCTGTCGGCCAAGGATGCGACTGCGGTTGGGGCAACGATCGTGTTTTCGCTCGGTGCGACCGCGATGCTCGGCGTGAGCGCCGTGGTGCACGCCCGAGATTGGCCGATCGAACGGGTCGAGTTGCTGGTTCGACTCGACCACAGCGCAATTTTCTTGATGTTTGCCACGTCGGCGACGCCGGTGGCATTGCTGGCGCTCGACGGTCACCAATCCACGGTGCTGTTTTGGTTTGCTTGGGTAGGCGCCCTACTGGGGATAGCGGCCGAGTGGGTTCCGGTTCATCCGCCGGCGGGGATCATGAACGCCGCTTACCTGATTTTTGGTTGCTCGTTCTTGTTGTTCATGCCTTGGCTTTGGGACGCACTGTCGACCGCTCAGATTTGGCTCCTCTTGGGCGGGGGAGCGGCCTACTTCGTGGGTTCGTTGATTGTCGGCTCACAACGGCCTGACCCATGGCCGGACCGCTTCGGCTATCACGAGATTTGGCATGTCCTGGTGGTCACCGCCGCGGTTTCTCACTACATAATGGTCACTCAACTGGCCCGCTAGAGCGAGAAACTCGCGGGCCAGTCGTCGCTGCGGATCAGCGCGTCGGAGCCGCCGTCGACAAACACAACTGAGCCGCAAGCAAATCGCGCTTGGGGTGAGAGCATGAAGACGATCCATGCCGCGATGTCGTCTGGTTGGGCTTTGCCGGTTGGCACGGGGAACTGTTCCATCAACGGCCCATAGGTGTCGTCATCGATCCCGGCTTGCAGCAGCGGGGTTTGCACCATGCCCGGAGCGAGGACATTTAGACGGATCCCCGACTTTACCCAGGCTTCGGTTGGCGCATGGCGTCGACACCAGCGCGAGACAGCGGTCTTGGTCGCGGCGTAGGCGATGCTCGAATCGAACGGGGCGGCCACCTCAGCGAGATGGCGCCTTGCTTCGAGTTCGTCGTTGGCCAGAAGGGCGTCGACGATCGCCTGAGGAATGTTGGGAGTCACCGTTGTGGAGTTTGAGCCGATCTGCACGACTTGGGATTGGCCGGCCGCGGCCAGGGCCGGGCGTAGTCCGTCTAGCAACGCGACGCTGCCAAAGTAGTTGACCGACAAGATCAGCTCGGATGGTAGGGGAGAGCTGATCCCCGCGGCGGTAACGAGCCCGCCCAACGATCCGTCGCAGCGCTCCAACGTCGCGGTCACGGCATGGTCACGTCCCTCATCGGTGGAGAGATCGGCAACTATCTCGGCGTCGCGAAGATCGATTCCGACTATTTGGTGGCCGTCGGCTTCGAGCATGGCTCGGGTCGCCGCCCCAATTCCGGACGCCGAACCGGTAATTGCGATTGTTGCCATTGAGTTTCCCTCCCAAGTGAACGCCCGATAATCGCCCCAATACGCCACACTGGGCAAATGCAACAGTCTTTACGAGTCGACAAAATACGCGCTGAGGGAGAACTTCTTCTGGATGTAGCGGGCGCAAATCTCGGCCGCGAAGTACCCACGTGCCCCGGCTGGGTTAACGCCGACCTTGTTGTCCACGTGCACCAGGTATGGAACATGTTGGCTCACCTTGTCGAGCACCAACCCGGCGGTTTCCCCGGCAAAGAGGCACGGGTGGCCAAGCCGTCTCCCGGCGCCGAAGTGGTCGAGGCCAAGGTTGCGCTCGACCGTTTGGAGACCGCCCTCAGGTCCGTGAACCCCCAGACGGCGATGTGGAGTTTTGGTTCGACTCAGGCCGGGTCGTTCTTCCTGCGACGAGCGCACCAGGAAACGATGGTTCATCGCACCGACGCCGAAGCGGCGGCTGGTATCGAAAGCCAACTCGACGGTGACGATGCCGCCGATGGCATCGAAGAACAGTTCTCGGAGTTCGTTGCGCTGGCCGAGCAAAGCCCGGCCGGATCGTTTCATGTCCATCGCACTGATGGCGACGGCGAATGGACATTGCGCACGGGCGATTCTGGCATCGAGATCTCGCGTAATCATCAAAAAGGCGATGCCGCGCTTCGAGGAAGCGGCGCCGATCTGCTGTTGTTGTTGTGGGGGCGGCGACCCCTCGATGATTTTGAGCTCTTCGGTGATCGAGAGGTGGCCGAGCAGTGGCTGAGCCTGACTCGATGAGCGAAACCATCGAGCCGCCTCGGCCCAAGGGCCTGCACGGAGGATCGAATCTGGACCAGCTCATGCCGGTCCTGTTGTTTTTCGTCCTGTTCAATTTGGTAAACATCGTTGCGGCCGTGATCGCCGCGACTGCGTGGTCGATCAAGGCCGGGATTGGCCGAAAGCGCCGGGGTCTCGATATTGGATGGTGGCTTCCCGGAGTCACCCTCTATCTCATCATCCGAGCAGCGATCACCATCGCTGTTCAGCAGGAATACCTCGACTTCGGCATCAGCCCCGAAGCCGTGTATTTCGGCATTGGTTTTGTGACCAAGTTCTTGGTCGGGATTGGTCTGGCGGTAACGATACTCATCGGTAAGCCGGTGCTCGGCTGGGCCATCCCCAAGGTGGTCCCGTTGGCCCCCGAAGTCATCGCCGACCACCGCTACGAGCGGGCGATGGCCAACGCCACATGGATCGTGGTGGTTTACGAGGTCGCCTCGGCGATCTGGGATGTGTGGCTGTTCAACAACTCGGGCTTCAACCTGTTCTTTTTGGCCCGTAGCGTTACCAACTTCGTGGTCTCGTTCATCTTCATCACCATTGGCCTCATGTACATCGACCGCAAACTCGAACCAATCGATGCTTATCCGGGGCTGACCGAGGTGCTCGAGTCGTCCGGTCGGATTTCGTGACGCGCGGTCCGTTAGTAGTTCTTCACGATCACCTTGATGGTGGGGTCAGGCCCCAGACCGTGCTCGACCTGGCCCGTTCGGCCGGCGTGGCCACGCCCGCCGACTCCGTCGCCGATCTGGCTCGCTGGTTTACGGTGACGCCCGACATGTCGCTGGTCGAGGCGTTCTCGCGTTTTGATTTGGTAGGGCGAGTGATGCAGTCGCCCAGCGCTCTGCGACGGGTGGCGCGAGAAGCCTGCGAAGATCTGGCGGCCGACGGTGTGATCTATGCCGAGCTTCGTTTCGCCCCGCTGCTGCACACCCTGGGTGGACTCACCGCGGCAGAAGTGATCGCCGCGGTAGAACAGGGCCTTGATGACGCCGAGGGCCTCGGGCTGGTGGCTCGGCTCATCGTCTGCGCCATGCGCGGCGAATCCCCGTCAACTTCGATGGCGGCGGTGCAGGCCGCGCTCGCGGCCCAGGGCCGTGTGGTTGGCGTCGATTTGGCTGGCGCCGAGGTTGGCAATCCGGCGAGCGTTCACGCCGCGGCATTCAGCGCCGCTCACGAGGCCGGAATCGGTGTCACGATTCACGCGGGCGAGATGGACGGCGCCCATCAGGTAGCCGATGCTCTACAAAGCTGCGCGCCAGACCGGATCGGCCACGGTTGGCGACTGATCGACGATTGCGTCGTATCAGGCCGCCGCATTGTGGACCTCGGCCCAACGGCTCGGGCGGTACGTGATGGCGGCATCCCCCTCGAGGTTTGTCTTACTTCAAACGCGTGTCTTGGGTTGGCGATCGAGGATCATCCGGTTCGGATGCTGCACGATGCCGGGTTCCAAATTTCGTTGAACCCCGATGATCGAGCCATCACCACTACAACCGCGTCGCACGAAATCGAACTGGCGGCCAAGGTTCACGGTTTCTCCGACTACGAAATCGCCGCAACCACCGAACGGGCGGCAGCTGCGGCCTTCCTGGCCGAGTCCGAACGGACGGCTCTCGTCGAGACGGTGAGGCGGCATTGGGATGTTTACCCGTCTCGGCTCGTCCATCTTGCCGAGCGCGGTCGCTGGGAGGCGGCCCGATCGGGCCAGTCGTACCTCCCTGCCGAGTTTGGCGCCGACGGGTTCATTCACCTTTCGGCCCTGCACCAGGTCCTAACCCCGGCCAACCGGTTCTACAAGGGCCGTACCGACCTGGTGGCGTTGGTTGTCGATGCTCATCTGATCGCCAACGCGTTGGTCTGGGAGCCAGGTACCGGCACGCTCGAATGGTTCCCTCACCTCTACGGGGCGCTGGGCACCGATGCTGTTTTGCACAGTGTCGACTTCTTGCCCGACGCCAACGGTTCGTTCCTACTGCCCGCCGAACTTGTTCGGGCGGTTGCCGGCTAGTCGCCGACGATTGGTTCCATCGGATCGATCCCAAAGTCGCGGAGCAGCGTCGTGTAATCGGCGCCGCGACGCAGATTCTGCCCGCCGTCGACCGCGAAGTTCTGGCCGGTGATCCAGGCCGATTCGGGACCGATCAGGAACCGCACCATCGACGCGATTTCTTCGGGCTGGCCGATTCGGCCAAGCGGTATCTGCGTCAGGTAATCGTCGAGCAGCGCCCCACCATCGGTTATGGCGGTCATGAGTTCGGTGGCGACGATGCCCGGTTGCACCGTGTTGACGCGAACGGCGAACTGACCCATTTCGTCGGCAGCAACACGACACAGATGATCGAGTCCGGCCTTGGCTCCGCCGTACGCCCCCAGGCACCGAAACGAATCGTGTCCAGCATGAGAAGAACATCCGACGATCGAACCGCCGCCTTGGCGGGCCATTTGGGTGCTGGCGTGCTTGAGACACAGGAAAGTGCCGATGTAGTTGAGCTCCATTGTCGACCGCATGACGTCGACGTCGGCGGCGGCGAGTGGCCCGATACCGCTCGAGCCGCCCGCGCAAGCAAAGAGCCCGTCGAGGCGGCCGGTGATCGACGTGGCCGCCGCGACTGCTGTCGCAACGGCATCTTCGTCGGTTACGTCGGCGACTATCGCCGAGACCGACGCGTCGCCGCTCGCGGCCCGCCGAAGTCGGTCGGCCGCGGCTTCGAGTTTTTGTTCGGTTCGCCCACAGATCGTTACGTGGGCGCCGTCGGCGACCAACTGGCGGGCGCTGGCTTCGCCAATACCGCTACCGCCCCCGGTAACCAGTATCGAGTAACCCTCAATTGACGGCATCAGCCGAACCTCCGGACGTTGACGGGTCGGACCACAGCTCGCTCCTCGGCGTCTGACGCTTCGATATCGACTTCGGCGTCCAGAACCCATTCGTGGAAGCCCTCGGGGTCACACAGCGTCTGAGTGGCCGTCCCGGCGTCGAGGTCTAGCTGGAACCAGTCGGCGGCACGGGCCGCGGCGTCGATGTGGATTGCGTCGTGCTCGGCCCAATACGGCTGCATTGCTTCGGCGAGCGCCGGGTACCGGCGGTGGGCGAGCTCGGTGACCACTCGGAACATTTCGTTGCGCACCAGGACCGAAAAGGCCCGTCGGTTGGCGGTGAAGGCGGTGGGCTCGAATCCTTGTACGGGTTCGTCGGTTGGCTCGGGATTACGGAGCCGTTCCCACTCGTCGATGAGACTCGAGTCGACTCGGCGGATCATCTCGCCGAGCCATTCGGTGAGGTCGTCGAGCTCGGTGCTCTCGAGATCCATCGGAACGGTCTGTACCAACGCCTTGTAGCAGTCGGTGAGATAGCGAAGTACCAGACCTTCGGAGCGTTTGAGTCCGTACCGGGCGATGTATTGGTTGAACGTTTCGGCATGTTCGAGCATGTCGCGCACCACCGACTTGGGGCTGACCTGATGGCGACCAACCCATGGGTGATGACGGGCAAAGATCTCGAATGCTGGTTCGAGGAAATCGGCTTCGGGTTTGGGCCAGGTCAGCTTCTCGAGTTGTTCCATCCGTTGCTCGTACTCGACTCCGTCTCGCTTTAGTTCGCTGATCAGCGTGTCTTTGGCCTTGTCGAGCTGAGCAATCAGCACAACCTTGGGGTCGTCGAGTATCGATTCGACCACGCTCAAGACTTGCCACGCATAATCTGGCGCTTCGGAATCCAGCCCTTCGAGGGCTTCCAGGGCAAACAAAGAGAGCGGTTGATTAAGGCGAAAATCGTCCTGAAGATCGAGATTGATTCGGACCGGGCGACCGAACTCGTCGGGAGAGTCGAGGGCCTCCAGAACTTCGGCTTCGATCAACGACCGATACACCGCAATGGCCCTACGAATGTGCTGGCGCTGGTTCTTGCGGGTCTCGTGATTGTCGGTGAGCAGACGACGCATCGCCGCACAACCATCGCCGTGACGGTCGAGCACGTTGAGCATCATCGAGTGGCTCACCGCAAAACTCGAGTGCAACGTTTCGGGCGTGCCGGTGCTGAGCCGAACCAGCGAGTCGCCGTCCCAATGGGCGTAGCCCCGTTCGGGTGGCTTTCGTTTAACCAGCTTCTTCTTCTTTTTAGGGTCGACCGCCGCTTTGGCTTCGGCCTTGCGGTTCTCGACAACATGCTCAGGCGCCTGCACTACGACCGAGCCGGCGGTATCGAATCCTCGGCGACCAGCGCGCCCGGCAATTTGTTGAAAGTCGCGCACGGTAAGGAGCCGCACCCGTCGGCCGTCATATTTGCAAAGTTGGGTAAACAGCACCGTGCGGATCGGGACGTTTACGCCGACCCCCAAAGTATCGGTGCCACATATGAGTTTCAGTAGGCCTTGTTGGGCGAGCTTCTCGACCAGCAGGCGGTACTTGGGTAGCAGGCCAGCGTGGTGCACGCCGATGCCAGAAAGCACAAACCGTTTGAGGTCCTTGCCAACCGGTGTATCGAACCGGAATCCTCCAACCGCTTCTTTAACCGCGGCCTTCTCGTCCTTGGACAGCACGTCAAGGCTGGTTAGGCTTTGCGCACGCGATGTGGCTTCTTTCTGCGTGAAGTGCACTATGTAAACCGGTGAGCGACCGTCGTCGAGCAGCTCGCCGATCGAGTCGAGCAGCGTGGTCTCGCGGTACTCGAAATCGAGGGGCACCGGGCGCGCCGCGTTGGCCACCAACGAGGTGTCGCGTCCGGTTCGGTTGCTCAGGTCGTCTCGCAGCGAAGTGGTGTCGCCAAGGGTGGCCGACATCAAAAGAAAGTTCGGCCGGGGAAGCTCGAGCAGTGGAACCTGCCAAGCCCAGCCTCGGTCGCGGTCGCCGTAGTAATGAAACTCGTCCATCACGACGAGGTCTACGTCGGTTTCGGCGCCATCTCGCAATGCTCGGTTGGCCAGAATTTCGGCGGTACACACGACCACGGGGGCGTCGGGATTCACCGCGGCGTCGCCGGTAACCATGCCGACGTTGTCAGCCCCGAGGGCCTCGGTGATCTCGAAGAACTTTTCGCTCACCAATGCCTTGATCGGAGCGGTGTAGACCGTGCGTTTGTTCGCGGCGACCATGGCAAACGCCCCGGCGAGGGCGACCAGCGACTTTCCGGATCCGGTCGGCGTGGCCAGCACCACGTTGTCGCCGCTGAACAACGAGACGATTGCCTCTTCTTGATGGGGGTAGAGCTCGAGGCCGCGCTCATCGGCCCATTCGAGGAAGGCCAACAACAAACTGTCGGCCGACTTGTCTTCAGGGATGTGGTCGAGCAGCGAAGCCTTACTCGTAGAAGGCAACGTGGGACTCCTTGAGGCCGTACACAAACGCGTTCGGCATTTCGACGTGAGGTTTGTTGGTGATGCGCTCGATTCGGCTTGCTCGCTGTCGTAGCTCATCGAAGAAGGTACGGATTTCGAGTCGGGCCAACGACGCTCCCAGACAGAAGTGCGTGCCGAACCCGAACGCAATGTGATGATTCGGGCTGCGGTCGATCCGGAAACTTTCGGGTGCTTCGAAGTGGGCGGGGTCGCGGTTGGCGGCTCCGTAGGCCAACAGCACCTGTTGGCCGGCATTGACGGTTTGGCCACCAACGTCGTAGTCGGCGGTGGCAACCCGACAGAAGTTGTGGACGGGCGTAACCCAGCGTATGAATTCCTCGACGGCAATGTCGAGGTCGGCACCGTCACGCAGAAGCTGCCATTGGTCGGGATGATCAGCCAACGCCAGCAGCGTGCGGGCAATAACGGTACGGGTTGTTTCGGCTCCGCCGTCGAGCAGCAGCAGGCAGTCGGAGATGATCTGGTCAAGGCCGAACGGCGCCCCTCCGACCTCGCCCCCCGAATCGGCCTCGATGGCGATCCAGCGGCTCATGACATCGTCGGCCGGGCACCCTTTCTTGGACTCGTATAATTCGGCGCAGGCCCCTGCGAACTCCATCGCGGAAATGATCCCGGCCTCGTCGTGATACCGGGGCCCGCCACCCAGTGCGATTGTGGTCTCTGACCAATGCTGAAGTTTTGGCCACATCTCTTCGGGGAATCCCAAGAGCAGGCCGATCATCATGGCCGGCAGCGGGGCCGCGAGTTCGGCGACTATCTCGCCCTCGCCACTGGCCAACACCGGGTCGAGGAGTTCGGTGACGGTGGTGCGAACTTCGTCGGCCCAGTTGGTGACGGCCCGCGGAGTGAATCGTCGAGATACGAGATTGCGACGGGCGACGTGCAGCGGATCGTCGCAGCCAATGATCGACGCGTCGGCCGCAATGTTGGGCCGATAGCCGCCTTTCTCCTTGTCGGAGTTGATAAAGATCTGCTTGTTCTTCTCGATCTCGACGATGTCGTCGTAGCGGGTGATCACCCAGAGTTCGTTGACCGCATCCCAGTGACAAGGAGAGTTTTCGCGTAGCCAGGCGTAGCGCGAATAAGGGTCATCGACGTAGAAGTCGCCGTCCAGAATGTCGAGCGGCCGCGGGTCGATCAGCGTCATGGCCGCACCATAGTCGCGGCCGTGGCCGTGGCCATCGGCGAGATTTAGTGCTGGCCCCGATGAGTCAGAACCACTGGCACCGTGCGGGCCAAGATCACGAGGTCGGTGACGAGGCTCCAGTTGTCGACGTAGTAAAGGTCGAGTTGGGCGTAGGTGGCATCGTGGTCGTCTTCGCCCCCGCGGCCGTTCACCTGCCACATTCCGGTGATTCCTGGCTGTACCCGTAGCCGGTTGTGGAGTTCGTTATCCCACTGTTCGGCTTCGGACGGCAGAGCCGGTCGGGGACCAACCAAGCTCATCTCGCCGCGGATGACGTTGATGAGCTGGGGAAGCTCGTCGATGGAGAGCTTGCGGAGCCACTTGCCAATCGGCGTGATGCGAGGATCGTTCTTGATCTTGAAGAGAACGCCGGTCGTTTCGTTGAGATGAGCCAACTCGTCGAGTTGGGCCTCGGCGTCGGCGACCATGGTCCGGACCTTGATCATGTCGAATAGTTCGCCGTCGCGGCCGACGCGGGCCTGACGAAACAGGGCCTTGCCGGGGCTGGTCCTCTTGACAATCGCCATGGCGGTGAGCAACACCGGCAAGGTTGCGACAAAAACCGGGATGGCGATGGAGAGGTCGAAGAGGCGCTTGGTACGAGCCCGCCAGCCGTTGCGCATGACCGGCTCGATGTACATCATCGGAACTCGTCCGACTGGACGGATAGTGATTCGGCTCGAGGCAATATCGCACAGCGTTGAGGAGATTTCGACGTGTACGCCGTGTTCGGTGAGGGCCCGAATCAGTCGGTTGGAACTGCCGACATCGATGCCGGTAGCGGCCACGATTACGCTGTTGACGCCAAGGCTGTCGGCCAGTTCGATCACGCGCGCCGGGTCGCCCAACAGCGATAGCGGAGATTGGCCCGGCTCGGCCTGCAAGAGATATTCGATGAATCCATCGAACCGGTAGCCGAGGCTCGGATCGGATTCGAGCATCTCGCGAACGAGGCGACCTTCGGCGTTGCGACCGGCGATCAGCACTGGTCGCAACAAGGTGCCGCGGGTTCGGGCCAGGTCGAACAGTTTGCGAGCAATGAGGCGCTCGGTGACTACGCCCACCAGCAAACAGATGGTTACCAGAATCAGCCAGGTACGACCGATGTAGACCCGGACCACGGTCGACAAGGCCGCGGTGGTGAGCATGCCGAGGGCAATGGCGCGAATGACCCGAGCAATTTCGTCGACTCGTCGGCCCAAGAAACGGGCCCGATAGAGGAGTTGTTGGGTGAGTACCGCCGGCCAGATCGGCAGCGTCACCAAGAAGAGTCCGAGGTAGCCGCGTGCTGGTGTTGGGTCGGCTGGGTTGATGCGGGTGTTCAGCCACGATCCGGCGACGACCGAGAGGCATACGACAAAAAGGTCGGCGAAGACGAGGCTGAGTTTTGAGGTGTTGAGAAGTTGTCGGCGGGCCGCGGCAACGGGAAGTTCGCGGCTGTTGGGGTATAGCTGAACCGAGGAGACCACCTGCTCGGTTGTTCGGGTTTCGTCGGTGGTGGTCATATTTCCTCAGCGATCACCCTGCGTGCTGCAGCGCGATTCGACTTGCGAACTTTTGCCCCGCGGCAGTCGCCGCGAGATTTGTTGCGTTAACTAGCATCGTCGGCGGTTCAGGCCAGATCTTTAGCCCACAAAGCCGCGCTAGATCTTGGCACACTCAGTGGCCAAACCCTTGCTTGGTTGTGTGCCAGTTATGTGTCGACTTGGTGGCGTCGATCAGGTTGTAGGTATCCAAACAACAACAAAGTCTTCGACGGTGATGTCGGTCTTCTCCAGACCGACCTCGAACTCAGAGATAGCTTCGGCGGCGAGGTCAAACTCGTCTCTGGCGTCTTCGAGCGCGTCGGCGAGAGCATCGGCTAGTTCGTCTAGTTCGTCGATCTTCTCTTCTAGGCGATTCTTGGCGGTATCGAGTCGGTTGCCGACATTGGCCGAAGTGCGACGCTTGGAAGAAGCTCTGCGAACGCCACCAAGAATGCTGCTGGCGCTGCGCTTACCGCCGAAGAGTCCGCCAACGATGTCGAGAGCGCCGCTGAGGACTTCGTTGCGTTTGCGGTCGCTGGAATCGCTTTCTAGTTCGCGGACGCGATCCTCGGCTTTGGCAATGGCTGCTTCGACCCGGTCCTGCTTCTTGAGCATCGCGGCGCGAAGCTTGTCGGCTTCCTTGTCGAGCAGGTCGTCGGCTGCTCGTTGACAGCGTTTCTCGAAGTCGGCGCGAGGCTCGTCGACTCGCGAATAGAGCTTGAGCTCGTCGTTTCTCAGCAAGAGGAGCGACTCGGACCGGTAAAGGTGGTTCTTGAGAGTCGACTTGGCCGAATTGAAGAAGGTTTTGGTGTGGATCTTTGCATCCGGCAGGACATAGACCACACCGTCGGGAGGATCGCTGCGCAGATCGCGATCGTCGTAGTCGACTGGCACGAAGTCGGATCCGTCGATGTCGTCGCCCAGTCGACCAATAACGGCTTCCCACTCGGTCTCGTGGCGCAGGTCGCCTTTGGTTTCGTCAAATAACAGCTGGACGCGCGCCGCGATGCCAGCAACCAGGCGACGTCCACCGGAGTCGGCCCCGATATCGCTGGCCCAAGGCGCGGCGGCGTCCAAATAGAACACCCGCGTGCCGTCGGCGACCTCGGGAGCGACTGCGGATTCGTCGTCGGCAAGTTCCGGTTCGGCCTTGGTTGCGGGCTGAGACGGTGAGGCGCTCGTTGTCGGCGATTGGTCGACGGCGGCAACTGCTTGCTTCTGGTCCGTGCTGAGGGTTGAGATCTGGTCGCGGGTCAGCGGTCCGGGCAGATAAGACATCGCCCACCGGGTCCCAAACGTTTTCGGCGCGCCGCCCTTTGTGCTGTGCAGCAGAAACTTGCGCTTGCCCAGGCCACCGATCGTGTCGCCGATCGCATCGATATCGGCATCGCCACCCGCCGAACGCATCCCTTCGAGCAGTCGGGCCTTGTCCCGCTCGGTTTGCAGGCGACCAATCATCCAAGTGCCGGCGTTGCTGATGGCCTTGTAGTCGAGGTCGACAGGATTCTGGGTCGACAACACCATGCCGACTCCGAAGGCGCGGGCCTGTTTCAAGATGGTGAGAATTGGCCGCTTGGCCGGCGGGGCCGCGGTAGGCGGCACAAACCCGAAGACCTCGTCCATGTAGACCAGGGCCCGCAGGTCGGGGCTGCCGGGTTGCGAGCGCATCCAAGTCACCAGTTTCGACAACAGCAAGGTGACAACAAATTGTCGTTCTTGGTCCGACAGGTGGGCGATCGACACAATGGCGGCGCGCGGTTTGCCGTCGGCAGTGTGCAGCATCGACTCGATGTCCAACGGCACGCCTTTTCCCCAGGCCGCAAACGCCGGCGAGGCGAGCAACCCGTTGAGCTTCATCGCTAGCGCGGTCCGGTCCTTGGGGGGAAAGAACGTATCGAGTTCGATGACGCCGAGCTTGCGCATCGGCGGGTTCTGGATCTGGGCCAGCAGTTTGGCGAGGTCGAGGTTCTGGCCACCAGACCATGCGGTGTTGATCAGGTTGGCGAGCAATACGTGTTCGCGCCCCGACAACGGATCTGAGTTGATGCCCACCAAAGCAAGGAGTCCTTGCACGAGTCCGTCGATTTCTTCGCGCACGCTCTCGTTGTCGTCGAGATTTGCTGGGGCTCGGAGGTCGCCGATGATATTGAGACCGACCCCGGCGCCCGACCCCGGGGTGTAGATGGTCATGTCGGTGTCGGCGCGCAAGCGAGCGATTCGGTCTTTGCCGATGCCCGATCCGGCCAAGCCGTCTTCCCACAAGTTGGCCGTCGATGCCGCTAGTTCGTCGGGGGTGACCCCGTCGCGGTCGGCTTGCCCCTCGTTTATCCAAGGCCGGAAATCGGCGGGCGCAAGGTCGGGGAACGTGAGCAAGAGGTTGCCCATGTCGCCCTTGGGATCGATGACCAGCGTGGGGATGCCCTGCAAGAGAGCCTCTTCGAGCAGGCACATGCCGAGTCCGGTCTTGCCGGACCCGGTCATGCCAACAATCACGCCGTGGGTTGTGAGGTCGGAGGCCTCGTAGATGACCCGCTCGTCATCGACGGCGTCGCCGGACTCTGGGTCGACGACCGGACCCAGATAGAAGTGACCGGCTTCGACTTTGACGGTGGTCTTTTCCATTGGAGCCCTCTGGCCGCTTTACGGCAGGCCTAGTTGAGGCGTTCGACAACCATGGCCATGCCCTGGCCACCGCCGACGCACATGCTTTCGACGCCGATAGTGCCACCCGAATCCTGAAGCCCGTTGAGCAGAGTGGTCATGATCCGAGCTCCGGTCATGCCAAACGGATGACCGAGGGCGATGGCGCCGCCGTTGGGGTTGAGGGTGTCGAGGTTGAGTCCGAGTTCGTCGGCGGAGCCGATTACTTGAACGGCGAATGCCTCGTTGATCTCGGTTAGGTCGATATCGGCAACGGTCATGCCAGCGCGGCCCAGTGCTTGGCGGATGGCGTCGATTGGACCCAAACCCATGATCTCGGGGTTGAGCGCCGAGACACCACTCGAGATGATTCGAGCGATCGGCGTGAGGCCCATGGCCTTGGCTTTGGTGTCGCTCATGACGACGACTGCGGCGGCGCCATCGTTGAGCGGGCAGGCGTTGCCTGCGGTCACGGTGCCATCGGGGCGAAATACCGGCTTGAGGGTGGAAACCTTTTCGAGTGTGGTGCCAGCACGAATGCCGTCGTCTTGGGACACAACAGTGCCGTCGGGGAGGGTGTAAGGGGTGATCTCTTGTTCGAAGAATCCACGATTGAGGGCCGCCTCGGCCCGGTTTTGGGACTGCACGCCCCACTCGTCTTGGCGCTGGCGGCTTATGCCGGTGGTCTGGACGACGTTTTCGGCGGTCTGGCCCATGGCGATGTAGATGTCGGGAACGCCGGAGGGGGCCGACCACGCATCGGCGCCGCCCTCGGCTCGAGCCTTTGTGCGCTCTTCGGCATCGGCGAACTTTTCGTTGTGAGGACCGGTGTCGGCCGCTCCGTACATGTAGCGGCTGACGGTTTCGACCCCGCCAGCAACAAAGCAGTCGCCTTCGCCGGCCTTGATGGCGTGGGCCGCCATCCGGATTGTTTGCAACGACGACGAGCAGTAACGGTTGACGGTTACGCCCGGGAGATCGAGTCCCTGCATCGAGGAGATGACGCGAGCGATGTTGTAGCCACCCTCGCCTCCGGGCTGCCCGATTCCCCACATGACGTCTTCGACCTCGTTGGGGTCCATGTCGACCTTGGCGAGCACGTCGTTGAGAATGAACGCCGACATGTCGTCGGGTCGAGCTTCCACGAGTGAACCCTTGTTGGCGCGGCCGATTGGCGTACGCGATGTCGAGACGATGACTGCTTCGGCCATTGCTCCTCCTTGGAAAGTGATGTGAACGAACACTAACAACTGAAGTCTCGGCCGCGACAGCCGACAGGATCATCGATGTCTTCTCCTCCGGCGGGGGCCGTGCGTCCCGAGATCCTTGTCAGCTTGTTCATCGTCGCAACTGTGACCCTGACCGGGGCATTGTTTGTGTTGCCGGTCGACAACGCGACAGTCAAACTCGCGTCGGAAGCCGGATCTCTAGTCACCGCGATATCGCTGTTTGTCGCGCTGCTCGCCGCGACGCGGCGGTCGGTTGGTTTGGACCGGTTGGCATGGGCCTTGATGTTCGTCCCGACCGCGATAGGCCTTGTTTCTTATGGCGTCGATCCGCTTGATCCGTCTGCGACGGTGGTCCGATTGCCGGCCGCTTTTGTGATCGGACCAGTGGTCACGCTGGCTCAGGTTGTTGCGATCGCGGTTTTTGCTCGAACGATCCTGCGGCAAGCCAGACCGTTCGCGCTGCTGCTCAACAGCGTCTGGTTGGCCCTTGGTGTCCTACTGGTTACATGGAATCTGGTCGGCGGGCCGGTGCTGTCTCACCCGACGCTGAGCACCGACGCGCTGGTCCCGCTCATCGCCCAGTCGTTGACATCGGCGTTCCTGATTGGTTTCATCGCCACCGTTTTGCCGATGGCCAACTCCCAGGGCCGACGAAAGTTGGCGTGGGCATCGGCCCCGGCCGTGATGCTTGCAGTCGGTCAAACCGCCTTCGGTTACGACTTTGTCCGAGGCGCGTTGCGCTATGGCTCCTTTGGGGATTTCTTGTTCCCGCTGGTGTTCGGTGTTGCCGCCATCGCCGTGGTTATGCGACCTTCGACCGCGACGATTTCGACTCGCATCGAGTCTCCGTCGGCGAGAGCGATGGCGATTACCTGGATTCCGCTGGGCGCTTGGGCGCTGACCGCTCTGCTGGTTGAAGCATCGCTGCTTCCCGATCAAAAGTGGCTCGGGGCTGTTGTGATTGGCATCGGCGTATTGCGACTGAGTTACCTGGCCTACGAAGTCAGTCGCCTAGCCGAACGGCTTCATCATCAAACGATGCACGACCCTCTCACAGGCCTACCCAACCGGTCGATGCTGGCCGACTTGGTGGCCCACGTGGGCGACAATCCTGCTGGTTTGTTGATGATCGATCTCGATCGTTTCAAGGCGGTGAACGACACGCTTGGGCATCTCGCCGGTGACGAATTGCTGATTTTGGTATCGAGACGAATCGCCAACGCGGCCGGGTCAGGTTGGACAATTGTGCGTATGGCTGGTGACGAGTTCGTTGGACTTTCAACAAAATATACGAGTCTCGACGATGTCGTAGGAACGGGACACAAGATTGTGGAACGGTTGTCGCTGCCGTTTCATCTTGATGGTCGAGAGGCGTGGATTGGAGCAAGTATCGGTGCCGCGGCAACCGAGGACGAACTTCATTGCACCGAGTTGCTCGATGTTGCCGATCTGGCCTTGCGCACCGCCAAGGATGGCGCGAAAGGCGAAGTCGTTACCGCCGATGGCGAAGTTCGGCGTCGGGCTCGAGACCGCGGCGATCTCGAAGAGGCGCTGCGTCACGCCGTTGATCGCGATGAGCTATTCAGCCTTTATCAGCCGAAGGTCGATTTGACCAACGGGGCGATGCTCGGTCTCGAGGCGCTCGTTCGTTGGCAACGGCCAGGCGTCGGCGTGGTACCGCCCGGCGAGTTCATTGCTGTGGCGGAAGCGTCGGGTCTGATTGCCAGAGTCGATAGCTGGGTTTTCGCCGATGCTGTGGGGAACCTGCGTCGCTGGAACGAGATGCGCGGCAACGCCCGACGGCTCAAGTTGTCAACCAACATGAGTGCGTGGCAGTTGGCTCGGATCGACGTCGATGACGAGGTAGCCAGAGCAATCGCGTGGGAAGGCGGGGTAGACCCCGCTCAGCTCACCATCGAACTCACCGAGACGTTGCTGATCGAAGACCCCGAGGTTGTGGCCCGCCGTCTTCGCCGCATAGCCGAGACCGGCGTAGGGGTGAGCGTCGATGACTTCGGGGCCGGCTTCACCTCGGTTGCCTATCTTCGCAAGTTCCCGATCTCCGAAGTGAAAATCGACCGCGCTTTGGTGTGGGAACTGACCGGCGGGCCCGAGGACGAACACTCTCTGGCCGCGGCGGTAATTGCGTTGGCTAGAGCAATGAACCTCGAAGTTGTTGCCGAGGGTGTCGAGACGGCCGAACAAGCATCGGCCTTGCGCCGCCTTGGTTGTCGGGTCGCCCAAGGGTTCCTCTTTGCCAAACCGCTGCCGGTCGCCGACATCGAAGAGATCCTGTTGGAACCATTCCCGTTTGCGCACCTCCTGGGTGAGGTCGAACCCGAACCGGTTGTCACGAATCTGCACTGATCGGCTCTAGCTCTTAGGCTCGCGGCCATGAGCGCAATTGATGTGGACAAGAACTGGCGACTTCTGATCAATGGCGAGTGGGTTGATCCTGACGCCGGGCGCTACGAGATCATCGATCCAGCCACAACCGAGGTTGTGGGCTACGCCCCCGAGGCTTCGGTCGACCAGGCCAACGACGCGGCGGCGGCCGCACGCGGTGCCGGAGCAGCATGGAAGGGTTTGTCTCGCGAGGAGCGTGGTGAGTACATAGCGGCGCTAGGTGAGGAGATCGCCAGTCGATCAGCCGACTGGGTTCCGACCGTTCAAGCCGAGACCGGGGCGCTTCAGCGAATTACCGAGACGCTGCAGGTTGGTGGTCCGGCCGTTGACCGGTTCAGGTACTACTCGAAACCAATCGATCTCGACGAGAGCCTGCGACCGGTTCCCGTCGAGAAGGGGCCTCTTGGTCCGGCTGGTCTGATGAGCGCTCGGGTGCTTCGCCAACCGGTCGGCGTGGTGGCGTGCATCACGCCTTACAACTTTCCGGTGACCAATGTCGCCGGGAAGCTCGCCCCCGCGTTGGCGGCTGGTTGCACCACCGTCATAAAGCCGGCGCCACAAGACCCTCTCGGCATCCTTTTGCTGGGCGAAGCGGTCGAGGCGGCCGGGTTGCCGCCCGGTGTCGTGAACATCGTGAACGGATCCGGACCCGAAGCGCCGGCGGCTCTGGTGGATTCCGGCGACGTCGACATGATTTCGTTCACCGGCTCGTCTCCGGTAGGCGCAAAAATTATGGAAAACGGTGCCAAAACCATGAAACGACTGCTCATGGAGTTGGGCGGCAAAGGCGCCTGCATCGTTACCGAAGATGCCGATATCGGCGTTACCGCGCAAGCTATCGCCACCGTGTGGGGCTTTCACTCCGGGCAGATATGCACCGCACCCACCCGCGTAATTTGTCACCGCGATGTCTATGACCAAATGGTCGAGACGCTCAAAACGTTCGCCGGGTTCATGGCGGTGGGCTCGCCCACCGAAGCCGGCACGATTGTTGGTCCGGTGATCACCGAAGTTCATCGCAACCGAGTCGAGGATTTCATCAAGACCGGCGTCGACGCCGGGGCAACCCTTGTGTGTGGCGGCGACCGTCCTGATCTGGCCGGTTATTTTATTGCGCCCACCCTTTTGGCCGACTGCACGCCCGATATGCATGTTGTGCGCGAAGAGGCGTTCGGTCCAGTGATCGTGATCATGCCTTATGACGATGACGACCAGGCTGTTGCCCTCGCCAACGACTCCGATTACGGGCTCTATAGCTACGTGTTCTCCGGTGACACCAACCGGGCCTTTCGTATCGGGCAACAACTCGAGACCGGAAACGTTGGCCTCAATGTGATCCAGCCTCATATGGAAGCGCCGTTCGGTGGCTTCAAGATGAGCGGCGTTGGCCGAGATCGCGGCAAGTTCGGGATAGCGGCCTACAGCGAACTGCAATCGCTCAACTGGATCGGCTGATTGATGATCCCGCCGTTGGACGGGCTCTCAGTGATCGAGGGTTCGGCCTTTGTTGCGGCGCCGTCGGGGGGGATGACCCTCGCTCAACTGGGCGCCGACGTTATCCGATTCGATCAAATCGGTGGTGGGCTCGACTATCACCGTTGGCCTCTCGCCGAGAGCGGCGACTCGATCTATTGGGCTGGTCTCAACAAAGGCAAGCGATCGCTGGCCGTCGATCTGCGTAGCCCCGAAGCCCGCGAGCTGCTCACGTCGCTAATTGTCGAGTCCGGTACGTTCCTCACCAACTTCCCGGCGCGCGGATGGTTGAGTTACGACACCTTGGCCGCGTCGCGCCCCGACCTTGTGATGCTGGCGATAACCGGCAACCGCGACGGCTCAACGGCACTCGACTACACCGTTAATTGTGCGGTCGGGTACCCACTGGCTACCGGTCCGGTCGACACCGCTCATCCCGTCAACAGTGTGCTTCCGGCATGGGACCTGGTGTGTGGACAGACCGCGGCCCTTGGCATTTTGGCTGCTGATCGTCAGCGGCTGCGCCACGGCATTGGGGCGTCGATGACCCTCGCCCTCAGCGACGTGGCCCTCGCGGCGGTAAGCGCTTTGGGTCATGTTGGCGAGGCGCAGATCAATGGCACCGAACGGGCTCGCTACGGCAACGAGTTGTATGGCGCGTACGGAACCATTTTTGGCTGCGCCGATGGCGTTCAGATCTATGCCGTGGCCATTTCGCCCAAGCAGTGGGACAGCCTCCTCACCGCCACCAATTCTCACGGTGCGGTGGCAGCGGTTGCCACCGACGCCGGTCTCGATTTCGCCGACGAGGGAGATCGTTTCGCCGCGAGAGACAAGATCACCGCGGTCATCTCGCCGTGGATTGCCGAACGATCGATCGACCAAGTGGCGTCGCGGTTCGACGAGCTGGGTGTGTGCTGGGGGCGGTACCAAACCTTCCTCGAACTGGTCGCCAACGATCCTCGGTGCTCGACGCAAAGCGAGCTGTTCCGTGAGGTTGAGCAGCCCGGCATCGGCACCTATCTCGCGCCGGGATCTCCGCTGGCCTTTGATGGTCTACTCGCCGTCGAGCCGCTGCCGGCACCCCGGCTTGGCCAACACACCGAGCAGATACTCGCCGAAGGGTTGGGTTTGAGCACCGCCGAGATCGCGCAACTGGTCGACCGCGGGGTGGTGGCAACTTGACCGATCGACTCGACTGGATTTTTGGTGGGGCCGGTGAGTCCTTGGCGAGCCGCTACGACGAGTGGGCTCTTACCTACGATCAAAGCCACGACGGCTGGGGCTGGCAAGGACCAGCTCTGGCGGCCGCCGCGCTCGTCGGCGAGTTGCACGACGATTTTGTAGTGATGGATGCCGGCTGTGGAACTGCGGCCGCTACCAAAGCACTGCGGTCCCAGGGTTTCGCCGGCCGCGTGGTCGGTCTCGACTTTTCCGCAGGCATGTTGAGCCACGCCAAACAGTCGCAAGCGTGTCAACTATTGGTGAGGGCTTCGCTCCTCGATATCCCGATGGCCGATGGTTGTGTCGACGCGGTCATCTCGAGCGGCGTGTTTACTCACGGTCACGTCGGGGCCGAGGCCTTCAGCGAGTTGGTGAGGGTGTGTCGCCGCGAGGCCTCGGTGGTTGTCACCATGCGTGTCGACATCATGGATCAGTTGCTTCCCGAAGCCCAGCGTCTCGAGGCTGAGGGGAAGTGGACTCTCGTGGCGTGCTCGGATCCGATCCGGCTTCACCCCGAACGCGACGATTCGGTTCAATCGATCCTGCGCTGGGTTGTTTCCTAGACGTGGGGTTTGGTTGCGTTAGCGATCAAAAAGCCCGATCGGCGCCCCGAGGGGCGCCGATCCAAGGTGAGTGCGTTGGCTTGGGTGATCAGCCGTCGATGAACTCTCCGTCGAAGATTCCTCCGTCGACGAACTCGTCACCGAAGAAATCGGCCGGGAGCAGCGCTTCGCAGGAGGCTTCGGCAGCATCGTAAGCTTCCCACTCGGCGTCGAGGGCCGCTTCGTCGAGGACGCTCACGCCGCCGTCGGTGGTTACCGAGATGCCGTTGGCATCGCCGGTGATGGTGACCGATCCGGGCACGTCACCGAACTCGACGACCTGGAACTGATCGAGCCCGTCGATGTGAACCATTGGGCCCGAGTCGAAGTCATCGGTTATGCCGGCATCAGCAAGGCACTGGTCGAACGCTTCGAACGCGGCCATCTCGGCTTTGGCCTCTTCTGGGAGGAGGTCGGCGCAAGCGTCGTCGGCGGCGGTCCATGCCGCATCGAGGGCTTCCCATTCGGCATCGGTCTTGTCGGCACCGAAGTCGGTGTCGAACTTGGCGTCGTCGAGCGCCAGCGCCGGGTTGGCGGCGATCTGAGCATCGATGCATTCCTCATACGGTGCCCAAGCGGCGATCTCGGCTTGGACCTCTGCGGGAAGTGCGGATTCGCAGGCCTGCTCGGCGGCATCGAAAGCCGCGAAGTCAGCCTCGCTGGGGTCTGGCAAATCGGCCGTTTCCAGGTCGACTGGTTCGGTCCAGATATCACCGAGCTGATCAGACATACACTGATCAAACGCTGCCCATTGCTCGTCATCGACCGGGTCATCGTCGACCGGGGCGGGGGTGTCGCTAACGGTTGGCTCGTCCTGGGCGCCGGCGACAGAGCCGATGGCCGCAACGGTGCCGGCGAGCAATGTGGCGCCGAGAACTGCGCCGATGAGGGCGGTGCGACGGCGGTTGAAGCCGCCAGTCTTTGATGGTTCGGGCTGGGTGTCCATGGGGGTCTCTTTCCTGGGTGGTGGTGGAACGATTCCGATAGTGCCGGATCGCCGCTGAGAGCTTCCTAAGGACAGCTGAGAACGTTCTCAGCTACTTGGTCGGTTGGGCTGGCACACTGCAGGGGTGAGAATCCTTGTGGTTGATGACGAGCAGCGGTTGGCGCGCTCGATTGCTCGCGGTCTCGAAGCCGACGGCTTTGATGTCGATGTGGTGCACGACGGACTCGACGGGCTGTGGCGGGCCCGCGAAGCGAGCTACGCGGCCATTGTCCTCGACATCATGTTGCCGGGCATGAACGGCTACGAGGTCTGTCGCACGTTGCGCGCCGAGGACAACTGGACCCCTATCTTGTTGCTGACGGCCAAGGATGGCGAGTACGACGAGGCTGAGGGGCTCGAGTTCGGCGCTGACGATTATCTCCGAAAACCGTTCTCTCACGTTGTGCTCACCGCTCGGTTGCGAGCACTGGCGCGGCGAAGTTCGACTTCGCCGTCGATGGCGCTGCGGGTTGGCGACCTTGTTCTTGACGGTGCTGTGCGTCGGTGCGCTCGTGGTGATGTGCCAATCGATCTCACGCCTCGCGAGTTTGCTGTGCTCGAGACGCTGATGAGGCGCCATCCCGACGTTGTTCCCAAGCAGGATCTGCTCGACGAGGTTTGGGGAATCGACTTTGATGGCGACCCCAACATCGTCGAGGTCTACGTCGGATATTTGCGGCGCAAAGTCGACAAACCGTTCGCCCATGGTGTGGTACGCACCGTTCGAGGCGTTGGTTACCAACTGGCGGAGTCGTGATGGCGCTATCGGTTCGACTTCGATTGACGGCCATGGTTGTGATCGTCGCGTCATTGCTGGGCGGCTTGGCCGCCACGGTGGGTACGTCGTTGGTAGAGCAAGGGCTACGCGACGATGCTGCCGAGTCCGACTTCGAGGACCAAGTCGCGTTCATCGATGACGTGACGACATTCAGCAGCGAGTTCGACGTCTTCGACGGCTTTGGTGATTTGAAGTTCTTCGAATCGGACCTCAGCTACCTTCAGGACTTGTTGATCGACCTGGACGAGGTCGGCCTGCTCGACCCCATGCTGAACGAATTGGGCACGACCCGTGATCAAGGCGTGTTGGTCTTGTCGAGTGTTGGACCGGTCGTTCGAGTCAGTCTTGAAGGCAAGGCCGTGACGCTGGTGGACGTCGATCCCGATCCGGCGATTCCGCTTGTCGCCGAGATAACCATCTCCGAGGCCTGGGACCGCGCTGTTGCGCCGAACTTCGAAGAAATATTGGCCAGCGATGGCGTGTTCGACTCGGATTTCATCGACGGCTTTTTCCCCAGCGAGGGTGATCCAGCAGGGTTCGATGTCGACGGATTTGAGCCACAGGCCGATCTCGTGTTCTCGCGTCAGGCGGCCGCCGGCCGCCACTTTGTGCTCGTCGCCGAATTCACCGACATCAACCTGAGCGTCGGGCGACTCCGCGGATTGGTGTGGATCATCACCCCGATCTTGGTGGTCATCGGGGGCCTCGCAACTTGGTTCCTGACGGGCCGGGCGCTGCGGCCCGTGCACGAGATGACCCGTCGAGTGGGCGAGATCTCGGGTGGCAATCTCCACGAACGGGTCCCCGATCCGTCGACCAAGGACGAGATCGCCGAACTAGCAGTCACCATGAACTCCATGCTCGATCGACTCGAGGTTGATGATCGACGATTGCGCCAGTTTGTTTCCGATGCGAGTCACGAGTTGCGTTCGCCGATAGCGGTGTTGCGCAGCGAAGCCGAGGTTGCTCGGCTGCGGCCGACTCAGACCACCGTTTCGGAGTTGGCCGAAGGGGTTCTGCACGAAAGCACCCGCTTGCAACAAATTGTCGAAGACTTGCTGGTGCTGGCTCGCGGTGAGGAGGCTCGGGCCGAGTCTGGGTTCGTGACCCTCGATCTCGACGATGTCGTGCTCGACGAGGCCGCTCGCTCGCGTCGAGTCGAGGTGCAGACCCGGCTCGTGTCGGCCGGTCGGGTGCGGGGCACGTCTGACGGTTGTCGGCGGGTTGTTACCCATTTGCTCGACAATGCGGTTCGTCATTGCGAACAGCGAGTATCGGTTGGGTTGCGGTCCGAGAACGGCTGGGTCACCTTGTGGGTCGATGACGACGGCCCGGGCGTCCCCCGCGAGGATCGCACCCGAATATTCGAACGGTTCACCAGGCTTGATGAGGCGCGGAGTCGAGACACGGGCGGCGCGGGGCTCGGGTTGGCTGTCGTTGCCGACACCGTTGGGTCGATGGGCGGCACAGTCGAAGTGGGTGAGGCAACGCTTGGTGGTGCGAGGTTCACCGTGTGCATACCTTCGGCTTCCGGCTAAACTAATCGGCCCCCATTTCAATTTCAGTTAGATATCGCACTCTGTATCTGTTTTTCAGATTGATGGGTTCATAATAAACTATGAAGAATCGCGGGACAAAGTCCGGCTTTTTTCCTAGGTTCTCGTCTGAGTCAAACGAGCAATCAGAGCCGCGCACGAAGTGCGGCGACTCCCTGGGGATGGTCAGACATATGATCGACAGCCGCGAAATCGAAACGTCCTCAGGTCCGGTCGGACCGACCGAGTGGATGGAAGAAGCGCCTTGCACCGGCGACAGCAAATTGTTCTTCGCCCCATTTGCCGAACGACCCGAAGCCCGAGTCCGTAGAGAGGCCGCCGCTCGCCGCCACTGCGAAAAGTGCGAGTCGCTATCGATCTGCCGGACCTACGCCCGGACCAACCGAGAACTCGGTTTCTGGGGCGGCGAATCAGAGTCCGAGCGAGCCGAAGCGGGCTTCCCTCCCACCACGCCGATTATCGGGCGCAAACGGGTCGCCGAAGAACGGGCCCGTAACGCGCTGGCCAGAGCGTTCTGACTTTCGGCAATGATGGGTCGATGAACGACCCGTGTTGTGCACCGAGACGAGAGCCGTCGACCTCTGGTCGGCGAAGCGGCCTGTCATCGTCGGGTTCGCTCCCCGAAATGATTACGGTCGACGCCGGACCGTTTTTGATGGGCACAACCAACGATCGCTTTCCCGCCGATGGTGAGGGTCCGGTGCGATCGGTGGATGTCGCCCAATTCCGGATCGCAACTTCGCTGGTAACCAACGACCAGTTCGCCTCTTTTGTGGGCGCGACCGGGATTGAAACGCTTGCCGAAGCCGACGGTTGGTCTTTTGTTTTTGGCGGGATGTTGCCCGATGACTTTGCTCCAACACGTGGCGTTGTCGGCGCCGAATGGTGGAGAGCGGTCGAGGGTGCCGATTGGTGCCATCCGTACGGCCCTCAGAGCGACCTCGAAGGGCTCGGTCAGCACCCGGTCACCCACATCAATTGGCACGAGGCTCAGGCCTACGCCCAATGGTCAGGCGGTCGCCTGCCCTCCGAAGCCGAGTGGGAGAAAGCGGCGCGCGGGGGACTCGACCAAGCCACCTTCGCGTGGGGCGACGAGCTGGAACCCAACGGCGAACACTATTGCAACGTTTGGCAAGGAGAGTTTCCTGCTACCAACACCCTCGAGGATGGTTGGTATGGCACCTCGCCGGTGGGGTCGTATCGACCGAACGCCTTCGGGTTGTACGACACCGCCGGAAACGTTTGGGAATGGACCAACGACTGGTTCGACGACTCACATCAGCAGCGCGCCATGCGCGGCGGTTCGTACCTGTGTCACGATTCGTATTGCAACCGCTATCGAGTTGGGGCTCGGAGCTCGAATACTCCCGACACGCCAACCGGCAACATCGGCTTTCGGATAGCGGCCGATGCCGACGCTGGTTGCTAGATCGCGAGTTTGAGGGTGTGGCGCGCCACCTGGCAGTTGGCGGGGCCGTCGCCCACCGCCTCGCCGTCGCCCCAGATCGACAAGTCCGCGGCATCGATCTCGACGGTTGATCCGCGATGACTGTGGACCTTCGGGTGCGACAGATGATTCCCGCTGAACACTCGCCGAAAGAAACGAAGAAGCTCGATTCGGCCAACATCGGCCACCACGGTCACGTCGAGTAGACCATCGTTGGGGTCGGCATCGGGACAGATCTGCATGCCCCCACCGAACCAACCAGTGTTGGCGACCGCCAGCATCGCGGCGTCGTACTCCAATTTCTGGCCGTCGATGGTCAGCACAATTCGGCGGGCCTTCAAGTGGGGGAGTTCGAGAATCGTGGCCACGGTGTAGCGAGACGGGCCGCGGGGGAACCGGATGCGATTGGCCCGGACGTTCACGTCGCCGGAGAATCCTGTGGTCAGTACCGATGCCACGTAGTTATCGCCCACTTGAAGCAGATCGATCGTGCGAGGGGAGGCTAGAGCGCGGGCGGCCAGGGCTGATGTATTGCCGGGCTCGGATCCAAACGCTCGGGCAAAGTCGTTTCCGGTGCCGACCGGGACAACTCCGAGAATCGTGTCGGTTCGAGCGGTTGCTTGAACCCCGAGGTGGACGATGCCGTCGCCGCCGATGACAATCAACCGTTCGGCACCGTCAGCTACTGCGGCTCTCGCGGCGCGCTCCGATGCCTCGGCCGAAGGCCCGCTGATGTCGATCACATCGTGGGTCCGGGCCAGATCGTCGAGCACCGCACTGCGGTTTCGGCGGGCGCGACCCCGACCGGCGTCGGGGCTAATCAGTGTGTGCACGGCTGTGCTCATAGTCCAAGGAACCTTCCGCCGTCCACGGCGATTGTTTGTCCGGTGATATGGCGGGCCATGTCCGAGACCAGGAACACCGCTACCGGCCCAATGTCGGCCTCAGGGTCGCCAATCTTGCCCATCGGAGTGTTTGATTCGAGCCGACCTTGCAGCTCGGGGTTGTCGGTGGTGGCCTGCTTGAGCGCTGGTGTCCACGCCACTGGAGCAATGGCGTTGACCCGCACTCCGTCTGGTCCCCACTCTCGGGCCAAGCTCTTGAGAAGACCACGAAGAGCGCCTTTGACGGTGGCGTACATGGGTAGGTTTGCCGACCCTTCGATCCCGGCCGGTGAGGTCAACAGGATCAGCGTTCCTTTACGAGACTTGAGATGACGGTGAGCTTCGCGGGCAAAGGCGAATGCCGCGGTTGTGCTGGTTGAGATTTGGTCGGAGATGGTGGCGTTGTCCACTGTCTGGATGGGGCCCGGGCGCCCGGACGGCGAGACGGCGTTGTGGATCACCGCGTCGAGTCCGCCGTAGGTTTCGACGGCGTGGTTTACCGCGGCCGCCACGTCGTTGGGCGAGCCGACGTCGCAGCGAACGAAAGTGACGCTGAGTCCCCTGTTGCGCAGGCCCTCGGCTGTGGGTACGCCCGTAGCGGCCCGCCGCGTGGCGATGCACACCGAAGCTCCAGCCTCGGCCAGCGCCGCGGCGATCCCCGCGCCGATCCCTTGTCCCGCGCCGGTTACCAGCACAACCCGGCCGGCGAGCAGCGCCGGAGCAGGGCTGGGGGTTGGGCTGCTCATCCGGGCATCCAAAGGCCGCCGTCGACCACCAGCGATGTTCCGGTCAGCGGCGCGGCTGCCGGGCCCGCAAGCCACTCGATGATGGGCGCTACATCGTCGCGGTCGTCGGGCACCCGCCCCAGCGGCGAGTCATGGAGGGCATTGGATTTGGCGAGAGTGTTGGCCGGCGCCGACTCTACAAACGCTCCGGCGTCGAGGGTGACGGCGTGCGCAGTGATGGCATCATCGCCCCAACTCTTGGCCAGCGACTTGGCCAGAATGCGAATGCCCTCGGCCGCGGTTGCCAATGCCGCGAAACCATCACCGCCGGCCGAGGCCATGAGCGGCACCACAAACACGATCGTGCCGTGGCGGGCCTTCAACAAAGGGTGAGCCGCTCTAGCCAGTCGGACGGCATTCTCGAGCTGGCGGTCACTCATCGTTGCCCAGTCGTCGTCGCTGAGCGTGGTCAGTCGCTGGTAGCGGCAGCTCTGGGCTGGATACGCGCAGTGCACGACGAGGTCGAGTCCATCGCATCCAAGGTCGTCGAGAGTGTGGTCGGTCCAGATTTCGGGGTTTCGACGATGGACGTGCAGGTTCGAGGAGAGTCCCGCGGCGATGCGGTCGCCGAGGGCGTCCCCGACAATCAGGGCGTCTCGTCGAGCCACTCTGACCGCTGCTTCGTGCTGGTCTGTTTGGTGCCCAGTTCGGTGGGTGCCGCACCCGAAAAGCTGTTGAGCGAAACCCGGGTCGCGACCGCTACGCCGACAGCTCCGACCAGGCCCGCGACGGTGATTGCCCACCAGGCATCGGCAGGCGGGATATCAAGCTCGAAGTACTCGCGAGCCGAGTCGTTGATCATGTTGAGGGCGTAAAGGCCGGCCATGGCCAAGGCCAACCCGATCTTCCAGGGCTTCAATGGGCGACTGATAAGGACCAACACTGCTAACCCGATGACCAACAGCGTGATGGTCGCCGACGTGCGGGCCTCGCTCAGCTCGACATCGTCCATCCGTCGAACCACCTCGTACAGCACGAATGTGACAACGCCCGCCACTGCTCCGGCGGGAATCGAGAACCGCAGGACTCGTGGCAAGAACCCGGGCCTTACGAGCGCCTCGTTGGGGGCCAACGCCAAGAAGAAGCCCGGCAACCCGATCGAGAAACTACCGATGAGGGTGAGTTGGCGAGGCAGGAAGGGAAACGGCGATCCGGCGATGCCGACCAGCGCGGTCAGCAACACTGCATAGGCCGCTTTGGTCAAGAAGAGATTGGCCACCCGTTCGATGTTGTTGATGACCCGCCGGCCTTCGGCCAGAACCCGCGGGAGGGTGGCGAACCGGTTGTCGAGGAGCACCAGTTGAGCCACCGCTCGGGTCGACGACGAACCGGCACCCATTGCTATGCCCATATCGGCGTCCTTCAACGCCAACACGTCGTTGACGCCGTCACCGGTCATGGCCACGGTGTGACCGCGGCTCTGTAGGGCGTGCACCATGGCTCGTTTTTGATGGGGGGTCACCCGGCCAAAAACAGTGTTGGCGTCGAGGGCATCGGCCAACGCCGCTTGGTCTTCGGGAAGGTCTCGGGCGTCCAAGCCGTTTTCGACATCGTCGATGCCGGCCCGGCGGGCCACCGCCGCGACGGTTATCGGATTGTCGCCGGAGATCACCTTGAGCGTTACGCCCTGGTCGCGAAAAAAACCCAGGATCTCAGCCGCGTCTTCGCGCACAGTGTCCTCGAGCAGCACCAGGGCGACCGGTGTGCGACCGGGGGACAACGTGTCGTCCATCCACCCCTGGTCGGCTTTGGTGACGAGCAGCACCCGATGGCCGACCGCCGCAGCCTGTTGAGCGGTTTCGCGTTCGGCATCGTCGTCATCATCAAACAACACTTCGGGGGCGCCCAAGTAGAAGGTGCCGCGATGGCCGAACTCGGTGGCCGCCCACTTGCGAGCTGATGAGAAGGGCAAGTTTCGGGTCGTGGCCCAACCGTCGACCACGGGATACTGGGCGACGATGGCCTTGAGGGTGGCGTTGGGGGCTGGATCGGATGCGCCAAGGGCGCCGAGCAGCGCCGACACGTAATCGTCGTTGTTTTGGCGCAGCGGATTAACCGCGGCGAGCGATATGTCGCCGGTGGTGATCGTGCCGGTCTTGTCGAGACACAACGTGTCGACCCTTGCCAGCAGTTCGACCGACGCCAACTCTTTGGCCAACGCTTTGCGGCGGGCCAGCGCGATAACTCCGGTGATGAAACTCAAGCTGGTGAGCAAAACCAGCCCGTCGGGCACCATGGCGACCGCGGCAGCGACGGTGGCCTGAAGGGCATCCTGCCATTGGTCTTGGCTGGCGAGTTGGCGAAGCAGAAGCAGGGCCGCGGCCGGAGGAATGATGAACGTCAGCCATCGCAACACCAGGTTGACGCCATGGCGAAGCTCGCTTCCGGCCAACTCGAAACGGCGAGCCTCGTCGGCCAGTTTGGCCGCGTAGGCATCGGCCCCGATGCGGGTCGCGGTGTAGAGCCCCGACCCGGCCGACACAAACGATCCGGACAGCACCTCGTTCCCGGGAGATTTCTCGACCGGGTCGCTTTCGCCGGTGAGCAACGATTCGTCGATTTCGAGCCCGGCCGCGGCGACGATTTCGCCGTCGACAACGATCTGATCACCGGGGGCGAGTTCGAGCAGGTCGTCGGCCACCACGCCGGACACTCCGACTTCTTCCGATACGCCGTCGCGGCGCACTCGGGCTTTGGGCGCCGACAGCACGGCGAGCGCGTCGAGGGTGCGACGGGCCTGCACCTCTTGCAGGATGCCGATCAAACTGTTGGAGACCACGACCCCCATGAAGAGGGCATCGGCCGGGAATCCGGCGATCAGGATCAACACAAACAACGTGCCGATGATGGCGTTGACCGGAGTAAAGACGTTGGCCCGGATGATCTGCGACAGGGTTCGAACGGGGGCATCGGGGACGTTGTTGACCCGACCGTCGGCGACTCGTTCTGATACCGCCTGCGAGGACAGCCCTGGATGAAGGTCGCTCACTCAGACGACTCCGGAATCGTCGTACACGTAGCCCGAGTCGAACATCGAGAGCCGATGTCGAGTGCCGTCGATGCCGGCGTCGCCGTCGGGGTAGCCCGCATCGCCCTCCCACAAAGCAACCGGACCCAGATCGCTGCGGACGATTTTGGTGGCATGGTGTCGAGGGGTGCGCTGGGCCAGCATTTCGAGCACGTCGGCTACTGATTGCTCGTTGGCGATGGTGTGCAAAGTAACCCAAGTGGGGGGTGCCAATTCGACCTCGCCACGGTGGTGGCGGGCCATGCAGTCGTTGGGGGTGAGCCAGTTCATGTCGATGATCTCGCCGTCGTCGATCACCGCGTTCTCCACCCCGGCTCGAGCCGCGAAGAACCACGTGGCGTAACGCTTGGGGGCGATAGCGGGCGGAATCCAATGGGCAAACAACACCATCGACGCGGGGTCGACGCTGAGTTGGGCTTCTTCGGCCGCTTCGCGGCTCGCGGCCTGTCGGGCCGCGGCGACGTCGTCGTTCGCGCCTCGCCAGTCTTCGTCGTCCACTCGTCCGCCCGGGAAAACCCACATGCCACCGAAGGCGATCTTGGAGTTCTTGCGCAGCATCAGAGTTTCGGGGCCGTTGTCGCTGTCGCGCAGGATTACCACTGTGGCGGCGGGGATGGCCGGGGTCTCTCCGTGGTCGCGAGCGAACTGGGCCCACGCGGCAAACCGGGCGTGGTCAGCAACGACACGATCTTCAGCACTCATCGCGCTGACCCTAGTCGGGGCCGCTACTTGAGCCGGTACCTGGGTCGGGCTTACCATGCGCTCCTTATCGAGCTAGGCGCGCTCCGATAGAAACCTTCCAACAACCACTACAGCCGAGGAGCCTCGATGGGATGGTCCGTGAACCGGCCGACCGGATTGACTTGGAGTCGCCCGGAGCTGTCGACCAAGGGGTACACGCTCGTCACTCCGAGCAGCGACCAAACGACGTATCTCATCGACATGGACGGTCGCATTGTTCACACCTGGACTTTTGAGACCATCAACCCCGGGTACGGACGTTTGCTCGATAACGGCAATCTCCTCATGACCGGTTCCGATGTCAACCTTCCCGAACCGCCCAAGGACGAGCCCACCAAAGCACCGCCGCCCCTTGCGAGCCACGTCACTCGTCTGGGCGGCTACAAGACGACCATGCTCGAGGTGGACTGGGACGGCAATCTTGTCTGGAGTTACGAGAACAGATTTCAACATCACGACTTTGTCAGACTCCCCAACGGCAACACGATGGTTCCCGAATGGGTCGAGCTTTCCGAAGAGCTTCACAAAAAGGTGCGCGGCGGACATCGACTGCCACGAGAACGGCTGCCTCGCCTTCTAGGCGACGATCTCGTCGAGATCGACCGGGACGGCAACGAGGTGCGCCGTATCCATACGTGGGAACTACTCGATCCGGTTAGAGATCCGATTCATCCGAGCAAGCGGCGGTGGGAGTGGACTCACATCAACGCCATCGATGTCAACGACGCGGGCGACATAGCGTTCTCGGCGCGGACCAACGACCGGGTTTGTGTCATCGATGGTGCCACCGGAGAGCTCAAGCTCAAGTTCACCGACAGCCACGGCCAACATCACGTCACGTGGGTCGGCGACGACCTTATCCAGGTGTTTGACAACGGTGAGCACGCCTCACGCATCTTGGAAATTTGTGTGAGTACTGGTGACATTGTCTGGAAGTACGAGGGCCGACCAGTGCACCAATTCTTCTCGAACTACATCTCAGGGGCCGAACGACTTTGGTCAGGGTCGGTGCTCGTCTGCGAGGGATCAAGCGGCCGTATCTTCGAGGTGACCCGAGACCACCAAGTGGTCTGGGAGTGGATCAACCCGTTCGTCAACTTCCGCGCCAACGGAGACGTCGCGGTGGGTATCTATCGGGCCCATCGTTACCCCGCCAACCACGCCGCTTTCCGAGGTAGAGACCTCGATCCAGCAGCCTACGCAAACCTCAACCGGATCAACGGGCTGTCATAACCGCTTCCCTCGGGCGGGCCCCATCATGGTCAGAGCAGCTGAATTGGACACGCCTCGCCGTTGAGGCCGTCGCCCCTTGGTGCGGGTGTCAACACACCTCTCGAAACTCTGTCATCCGCTTAAACCTCCGTCCGCTCATAGGTGAAGATCCAGGGCGGTCTCAAGAGCGGTCGAGCGGCGTGATTATCGAGTGCGCCGATCCGAGCACGACCCGACACACTTCGCCGGTTCTGTGGCGCGAGCATTGCGTTTGGTGGGTGTCGTTACGAGCGGTCTTCGGCACAACCGAGTGCCGATCAGAAGTGCCGATTCCGAGCGGGTGGACACGTAGCTGACCTGGTCGCTCGAGGTTCGCGTTACCGAAATGATTGGACACCCGATCGTAGTGCAGCCAGCGTGTAGCGACGATCGCGGTGCGTCCTCCGAACTCCACGACGGAACCAGCAAGTTCGCCGACGCCACGACGGGCTCGCAGCTATCGCCATCAGACGGCTGTCCATATAACTGGTACTTAACTGCTATAAATGATAATATTATGGACATGCAGGCACTTTCAGTCGTCACCACCGAGGTTCTCGCCACTCTTGGCGAGACAATCAAGGCCGCACGGCTGCGTCGCGAGTGGAGCATCCGCAACGTCGCCGAGCGCGTCGGGGCATCGCCAACCACCATCAGCAAGATCGAGCGCGGTGACCCGTCCGTCGCCGTCGGTACCGTCATCGAAACTGCGCGCATTGTCGGCATCGACCTCTACGGCGGCAACGTCCGCGGCGCGCGCTCCGCCAATGCTGAGCTGTTGTCACTGCTTCCGCAGCGCGGCCGTGGCAAGCGAATCGCGAACAATGACTTCTGAGCCGACTGGGGCATTCGTCTGGATCTGGATGCCCGGTGAGACGGATCCAGTTGTGGCCGGCCGCATTGAGCGACGCGACCAACGACACGTGTTCTTCTACGCCAGTAGCTACCTCGCACGCTCTGGCGCCGTTCCGATCTACGAACCCGAGTTGCCGCTGGACAACTTCGAACTCGAACCGCTGGACGGCGACATGCCGCTCTCCATCGACGATGCTGCTCCCGATTCGTGGGGTCGAGTCGTGGTCAACGCGGTGGCGAACCGGCCCGGCGTAGACCTCGACCCGCTCACATACCTGCTGGAGTCGGGTTCAAGCCGCGTTGGAGCCATCGACTTCCAGACCAGCGCCGACACCTATCAACTCCGCGCCCCGAAACCAGCACCGCTCGAACAACTCATCGACGGTGCTGATCGAATCGCTGCGGGCGAGCCTATCGACGAACACCTCGCTGCTGTCCTCGTGCAAGGTTCACCGCTCGGCGGAGCACGCCCGAAGGCGCTCCTGGTGGACGCTGACGGCACAGAGATCATCGCAAAATTCTCACGGACGACCGACACCTTCCTGTGGGTACAAGCGGAGTACGTCGCAATGGACCTCGCCCGCCGGGCCGGCATCAACGTCGCACCAGTCCGCTACGTCGAATCCCAGGGGCGCTCGGTCATCCTCGTGGACCGGTTCGACCGCCCCCCAGGAGGCGGACGGCGCCGCGTCGTCTCTGCAGCGACCATCCTCAGCATGCAGACCATTGTCGCAGCACGCCACTTCACCTACGTCGATTTCGCCGACGCGATCCGCGCCCGCTTCACCGAACCTGACGCAACGCTGCGCGAGCTTTACTCGCGGATCAGTTTCAACATGCTTGTCGGCAACACCGATGATCACGCCCGAAACCACGCTGCCTTTCCACTTGCAGGACTGGATCTCGAACTAACCCCGGCGTATGACATTGCGCCCCAGCCTCGAGCTGGGGAGATGGCGAGTCATCCCCGCTTTGGGGACGGCGACGATGGCCGCGACAGCCGAATCGCACCGCTCGTCGCAGCCGCGCCGCGCTTTCACCTCGCCCCTGATGAAGCACAAGAGATCAGCGACCACCAGGTCGACGCAATCCGATCGAACTGGTCCGAGGTGTGCGACGCAGCGCACCTCACCGCCGCTCAGCGCACGCAGCTTCTCGGCGGGCCGATCCTGAACGACTTCGCCTTCTACTCGTAGCAAACGCGACCAGCGGACGCCATCCCCGGCCCTAACGATTGACACGCGAGCCGGCTGACCGACCCCTCTAGGCCACAACCTCGTCCACTCAAACAACGGTCACCTGCCGCTCCGGACCGGAAGCAACAGATCGAGCATTACTCGATAACCAGCATATGTAGCATTGAGTTGCGGGCCGTGCCTGCATCTCGCCTCAGTCGACGTGCTCGATATTGCCGCCACATGGTCACGATCACGGACCCGATGCACGCGCCACATCACGGCCCTTATGCCGTACGCCATATTCGCGACGACGCTGCAGCTTGGTGCGGTACTGGATCCGGCAATAGCGGGCGCTTGTCCCCGGAGAGTGTCAGAGAAGTTCGATCGGGCAGGCTGCGCCGTTGAGGCCGTCTGCGGTGGCGTTGAGGCCACGTCTTAGTAAGCCGCCCGAGGTGATCGTCAACTCGACTGGCAGTCTCAGCAGGTCGGGGTCGAGCAACAGCTCGTGTCCATCGATGCGGCGGCGGGTGTACCCGTCGAGACGACGACCCTTTGTGCGGGTATCAACTGATACCTCGAACTTCTTGCCTCAACCAAACGGTTCGAGCAGGTCGACCACCGCGGTGCCGCCCTTTCGGCGGATGACCGCGGCGGCTTCGGCGGTGAGGTGTAGTTCCATGTGGGCATGAACCCTAGATGACTTGTCGAGATTCCCCGAGCTACGGTTGCCTAAAGCGAACAAGTGTTCGATACTGGGTTGATGGCAGCGCAGCGTGCACGAAACCTTGCGGTAGAGACGCTCGACGACGGTTTTCTAGACGAGCGTAGGGCTCGTCTGCAAGTCGTTGTCGATCGTGTCGCGCCGATGGCGTTGGCTCAAGAACAGACCCTGCCGGTCAACCCGCTTTTGGCGTCTTTGTTGCCGGATGGGGCGCTTCGTCGTGGGTCGGTGATCGGTGTTGGCGGGTCGGGGTCGGTGTTGTTGGCTTTGTCGCTGGCGGCCGCGGCATCTCAATCGGGTTCGTGGATTGCCATGGTGGGCGGCACCGAGATCGGGTTCGTGGCCGCGGCCGAGGCGGGGATTGCCCTCGAACGGGTGCTGGTAATCGCCCCTCAACCAGACACGTGGTCGTCCTCGGTTGCCGCGCTGGTCGGATCGGTCGATGTGGTGTTGGTATCGCCAACCCATCAGGTACGAGAACCCGACGCCCGCCGGCTAGCGGCGCGGCTTCGCGAGAGAGGTTCGGTGTTGTTGCACACCGGCAACAAATGGCCAATAGGTGCCGATGTACAACTCGATATTGTGTCCTCGAAGTGGAACGGCCTGGGTAATGGCCACGGCGTGTTGCGGTCGCGGCAAGTCACCGTGGCTGGCACCGGTCGCGGATCGGCCGCCCGACCACGATCACTCGAACTGTTGCTACCCGGCCCAACCGGCGCGCCAGTACCCGTCGAGCCAGTATGAGTGGTGCTCATGGCACTCGCACGTTGGTGGCGTGGTGCCCCGACTGGCCGGTGGTTGCTACCGGAATTTCGCTCGATCAACCTGTTGCCGTGGTGCACGCCAACCGGGTGGTGGCCGCATCTCCCGGGGCCCGAAAGTTTGGTGTAGTGCGGGGATTACGTCGCCGGGCCGCGCAGGCCCGTTGTGCCGAACTCGAGGTGCACGAACGAGACCTTGGCCGAGAAGCGCGAGTGTTCGAGCCAGTTGTTGGCGCCCTCGACACGATCACCCCTCGTATCGAGATCACCCGACCCGGCACCTGTGCCCTTGTCACTCGCGGTCCATCTCGGTACTTCGGTGGCGACGAAGTTGTGGCTCAAATGGTGCGTAACCAAATGGGCAAAGTGCTGGCTGGACGCACCGAAGTGCGGGTCGGTATCGCCGACGGTCCTTTCGCGGCCGAGCTCGCCGCCAGGGCCAGCAAACAGACTCGTTTGATTCCCAAAGGCGAAGTTGCCTCGTTCTTGGCGCCGATGAATGTCGCAGTTCTCGAACGTCCAGAGCTAGCCGACGTGTTGGTGCGGCTCGGGATCCGCACTCTCGGTCAGTTTGCCGCCCTGCCCGCATCAGACGTTTTGGCCCGGTTCGGGCGCGAAGGCCAAGGTGCGCACCGGTTGGCAGGAGGGTTCGACGAGCGTCCCCCCGACGCTCGGCTGGCGCCGCCCGACTGGTCGGTGTCGGCCGAGATCGACCCGCCCGCTGACCGCATTGACAGGGTGGCCTTTGTGGCCCGCGCGCTGGCCGACGAACTCCACCAGCGTCTTGGCCGCGACGGCGTAACTTGCGTGAGGGTCGGGATAGAAGCCGAGACCGAGTTTGGCGAAACGTTGGTGCGGTTTTGGCGCCACGAAGGAGCGTTGACCGATGCGGCAGTCGCCGATCGGGTGCGATGGCAGCTCGATGGTTGGCTCAACGGTTCGGCGGCAACCCGTCCCAGCGGCGGAATTTTGCGGGTCGGTCTGATCCCCGACGAGCTCATTGCTGCCAAAGGTCGTCAGCTCGGGTTTTGGGGTGGCGAAACCGAAGTCGATCAACGAGCAACCAGAGTTGCGGCTCGTCTACAAGGACAGTTGGGGGTCGATTCGGTGTTGGTGCCCGTAAAGCATGGTGGTCGTCATGCTCACGAACAGTTGCGGCTTGTCCCGGCCGCCGCTGTCGAGTTGAGCGGACGTTCGTTGGCCCCTGATCCCGATGCGGCCCCGTGGCCCGGATCTTTGCCCGCCCCATCGCCGACGATGGTTTTCGCCAAACCGGTCGGGGTGCAACTTGTTGATGAAGAAGGCCAACCGGTTGTTGTCACCGGCCGCGGCCTGCTCTCTAACCGGCCCCATGCTGTCAAGGTTCAGGGCTATCAGAACAAGGTCGAATCGTGGGCTGGTCCGTGGCCGGTAGACGAACGCTGGTGGGATACCGACGCTCATCGCCGTCAAGCCCGGATGCAGATCGTGCTCGATAACGGGAGCGCAAAATTGATCGCGCTCGAAGGAGGGCAGTGGTGGATCACTGCGGCGTGGGACTAGCCCGGTCATGATTGGTTGGTGACTACCGCTAACGACCGCGATCGTTGCGAACGTTGGTTTGTTCGTCAGGGTCTCCCTCAACTCATCGACGACTACTCCGCAACCGAAGACGTGCTTACCCGCATGACCCCGTTCTTGGCCGCGGTCGTGTTTTTCGAGTTCTTTCTTGCATTCGGCGATCGCTGGCAGGGCTGGTCGCAGGCTTTGGCATTCCTGGCTGGCATCGGATTCTTGATCGGCGCGGTTGTGATGGTCAACCGGATTCGAGGTCGGCGGCCGTTTCAGCTACCGGACGACATTGGACTACTCGAGTTGGCGTTGTATCTGATCGTGCCGGCCGTGCCAGCCGCCCTCGGAGCCCAACACGGGGTGACCTCAAATATCGCCACCATCATTGGATCCAACCTTGCCTTGTTGGTCATCGGCTACGTCGTGACCAGTTGGGGACTATTGCCCATGTTGCGTTGGGCGATTGGTCAACTGCGATCTCAGATCGGCCAGGTGTTCACGTTGTCGATGAAGTCGTTGCCGACACTGTTGCTGTTCTCGGCCTTCATCTTCCTAAACGCCGAGATGTGGCAGGTCGCCAACGATTTCACGCTGCCGTTTTTTGCCATGGTCACGGCGCTCATCGTGGGAATCGGTTCTGGGTTCGTGAGCGTTTCGGCCCACCGCCTCACGGTGGATCTTGCCCGATTCGACCAATGGTCCGACGTGCGCGACCGCTGCGAGTCGACTCCGGTGGCGGCCATGGTTCCGACCGATCACGACCCGGCTCCCGACGCCCCCGCCCTCGGCCGCGGCGCCGAGTGGAACGTGGGGTTACGGCTGTTTGTCGCCCAGGGGATTCAGATTGCGTTGGTGGCGGTTGTCATCACCATGTTTTATGTGTTGTTTGGACTGCTCACGGTGCGCGCCGACACCCTCATGCAATGGACGACCGCCACCGAACTCAGCCGAGGGGGCGACTGGGCGTTGTACTGGTCGGTGTTGGGCGGCGAAGTGGTGTTCACTCGCCAACTGCTATTGGTTGCCGCGTTTATCGGAATGATGTCGGGGCTGCAATTTGGTGTGCAGATCATGACCGACCAGCCCTACCGCGAAGAATTTGCGGCCGATATGACCGCCGAGATTCGTCAAGCGCTAGCGGTGCGGGCGGTGTATCTGCGCCAACTGGTGTCGGCCTCCTCGGCGCAAGATTCGGCGATCACCTGACGCACGAGCGACGACCGGAACCGGAAACGATCGCCCACGGACTCGAGCAGTTCTAGGTCGCATAACGTCTTGAGATAGCTGAGGCTGGGTCCGTTTAGCGATTGATGGCCGAAGGCGAGATCTTCGACGAAAAACGGCGAAGGGATGACCGCAGCGGCCTGTAAAAGCTCGGGATATATGCCCCCCAACCCGCGTGCCGCGCACAGCACCGCCTCGGCGAGGCTCGGAGAAGGACCTGAGTATCCGGCCCGCTGCCACCGGTATTGGTCGGCCATGAGCGCCGGCGACCCTCCGGTTGCCAAGAGAAGGGACCGGCTGATATCGACGGCATCGTCGCATTCGTGCGATTCGAGCCCTCGAAGTCGAATGGTGTCGGTTGGCTCCAGAATCCGGACCGGATTGTTGTGGGCGAGCTTGGACTCTCGCACGGTCGCGACGATCGTGACCGGAAGCCCCGGCAGTTCGTGCATTAGCCGGGCAATCGTTGCGACGGTGTCGGGGTCGGCCCATTGAAAGTCGTCGAGTAGTAGCACGATTGGCGCGTCGATGTGTATGAGGTGAGCCAACATCGAGAAGGCCCGTTCGGACCCGTTCAGCAGTGCCGAACTTGCGTAACGGCGGGCGTTGGCGAATTCGGGAAGGTCCTGGAGCGCGTTGCATATGACTCCGGCGAGGGGAAGCTTTGGTGCTTCTTGTTCGAGCGGAGAGTAGCGGTAGAGCCCCGACGCGACCGGAAGGCCGGCCTGGAGTTGATCAAGAAACGCACTTCGGCCCATACCCGCCAAACCGTGAACGAGTACCAAACTGAAGCGACGTTCGCGGGATTTGTGGATGACGCTTCTGGCGCGATCGAGCTCGGCTCGCCGGCCAATGAAGGGAAGTTTGCGTTCGGGTTTGCGACGATCTTGCGGATCGGGGAGTTGTCGAGCAATCGCTGGTACCGGCTCACCCCGGTCGTTGAGTAGCTCCTGAATGGTGGCGCCAGCGCCGATGATCCCCGCGAGGTCGGCGGTCTCGGTACTGCAGTCGAGGCCCAGTTCGGTGCCTAGCGCCGCACAGAACCGGTCGTAGGATTGTCGGGCCAGAGCGTCCTGGCCCAATCCGTGATTGCCCAGCATCACTAGGCGTAGGGCTTCTTCAGAAAACGGCCGAATCGCCAGCGCCCGCTCGGCGTAGCGAATAGTGCGTACGTATTCGCCGGCCATTACGTAATGGCTGGCGAGCAGGAGGGCGACGCGGGTGGCACGATCGCGGTAGATCTCTCGATCGCTTTCGACCCAATGGGCCGACGGTTCGTCTTCCAACAGGTCGCCAGTAGCTAACGCGGCGGCACTTATCAGCAGTTCGAGGCGGTCGGCGCCGAAGCGGTCGGCCCGCATCATGAGTTGATCGAACTCGTCGATATCGACCGACACGTGCTCGCTGGACAGCCGGTACGAGCCGTTGCCCGTAATCAGAACCTCGCGGGCAACGTCGCGATCGGTGAACAGTTTTCGGCGAAGCGTCGATACGTAGGTTTCGACCGTACTCGTAACGTTTTGGGGAGCATCTGCGGGCCACAATGCGTCGGCCAGAGCTTGTTTTGTTACTGGTCGGCCGCGGGCCAAGAGAAGGATTTCAAGAATCTCCTTTGGCTTTACTCCGCCAAAGTCGGCCGGCCCGAGCGTTCGCCCGTCGACAACGACTCTTAACCCTCCGAAAAGCGAAACCCGCACTCTTGCCACCCTCAGCGCCCCCTATAGCGCGCTCCGTCACTAAAAGTGAGAGTACATCATTTTTTGGTTAACGCAAATCACAACAAAATCGCTCGATATTTAAAAGGTTTTCAAAAGGTCGTCCGTGTATCCCTTGCTCTCATGGCGAGTACACATGGCAAACAACCGCGAATTCTTAGTAGACGATCCGTGTTGCGACGGCGTTCGAGGCGAGGGCGAACGATGTTGATGGCATTGGTTGCCGTCGCGGCTTTTGCCGCGGGTATGGCGACTGCGCCGCCCTTCAGCGAACCGGCATCAGCCGCTCCGGTAGGCACCAACTTTACGGTCACGATCGCCGACCTGACCTTCATTCTCGACCAGATCAAGGTGGCTGAACATCACGTCGGCCCGACCTTTGATCCGTTTGATCCGTGCGGAAACATCATCGGCGCCGGTCCCGATCAAATCCCCGCCGGAGTAAACGCCGAGCAGTTGCCGTTCGGCCTTAGAACGCTTACCGGCGTGTGCAACAACCTGGTTCCGGGGCGCGAGTTGTACGGCGCGACATACCAGCCATTCATACGGCTGATGCCGCCGGAGTATCGAGACGCCGAACCCACCGCGCCACCCGGTCCTCCCGGTCCACCGGTATTGCCAACGACGTATGACCCGACCGCACCGAACCCGTACGGGATGGTTTCTGACAAACAACCGCGCATCATCTCGAACCTCATCGCGGACCAAACCGCCGGCAATCCTGCGGCCAACGCGGCAGCTGGTGGACCCGGTCTCACCGGCGGCCCGGCCCTTGCGCCGTGCGACCCAACGTTGCGCGGCGCCGACCAGCCCGCCTGCGAGCCAGCGGCCGGCGACTCTTACTACATCGAGAATGTCGCGCCGGATTTGGGGATCAGCCGGCCGTTCAGCACCGCCTTCACGTTCTTCGGTCAGTTCTTCGATCACGGTCTGGATCTGACCACCAAAGCTGGGGAACCGGTTTTCATGCCGCTCGAGGCTGACGATCCACTGGTGGTCGAGGGCGTCGTCCCGCCTGGACTTGAGTTCATGGTGATGTCGCGTGCTATCGAAGCCGGTCCGAACGCTGCTGCTCCAGTCAACCAAGCGTCGCCTTTTGTCGATCAGAACCAGACCTACACGTCGGACCCGTCGCAGCAAGTTTGGCAGCGTGAATATGTCAACAATCCACCGGTCGACAACGGTCGACTGTTGGCTGGCAGTCCGGTTGTTGGAGCTCCAGGAACCGGTCTTGCTACTTGGGCTGACATCAAGGCCCAGGCGCTGAACCTGCTGGGGTTCAGGCTGCTCGACTCTGACGTGCTGGATGTGCCGATGACCGCGGCGGACCTCTACGGCAATTTCTTGCCGGGCCCCAACGGATTCCCCCAAATGATCACCAAAGGACCCGATGGTTTGGCCGGTACGGCCGATGACGTGCTGGTCGAGGGCAACCTCGCCTCGCCGGTCGCGACACCGACCGATGTGGTTCGAACCGGCCACGCTTGGCTGGTAGATATCGCTCACCACGCCGTGCCGGGCGAAGGCCGAGTCCCCGACACGGGTTCTTCGGATCCTTTGTCGGGTTCGGTTCCTTGCACTGCCGGCACTCCAGGGTCGCAATTGCCCGGGTTCTGTGACGACCTCGACCCGACCACCTACGACAACGAACTTCTTGATGCCCACTTCGTGTGCGGCGACGGCCGGTGCAACGAAAATATCGCTTTGAGTTCGGTCCACCATGTGTTCCACAGCGAGCACAACCGAGTCCTTGAGCAGATCAAGAGCACTTTGACAGCCGAGGCCGCACCGGCGTTCCTAGCCGAGTGGAAGCTCGCCAACGGCGACTGGAACGGTAAGCGACTGTTCCAGGCCGCCAAGTTTGCGACCGAGATGCAATACCAGCATCTGGCCTTTGAGGAGTTCGCTCGCAGAGTCCAGCCAGCCGTCGACGTGTTCGCCGGCTACGACACCTCGGTTGACGCCAGCATCATGGCCGAGTTCTCCCACGCGGTCTACCGCTTCGGTCACACGATGTTGACCGAAGAAGTCATGCGCCGCGACACTTCGACGCCGGCCGGAACCCGATATCCCGTTGGGTTGATTGACGCATTCTTGAATCCGCCGGAGTTCTTCGAAGGAGTATCCGGCGGCGACTTTGCGCTCAGCCCCGACGATGCCGCGGGCGGGATCTTGGCCGGTGTCGCGTCCGAAAACGGCCAAGAGATCGACGAGTTCGTGGTGGAGGCGCTGCGCAACGACTTGGTCGGATTGCCTCTCGATTTGGTGGCGATCAACATTGCTCGAGGTCGTGACACGGGCATTCCCCGCCTTAACTCGTTTCGCCAGCATCTCATGGACATCACGGGCGACTTTTTCTACGAGCCCTATTCGAGTTGGGCTGACTATGGGTTTGCTCTTTCTCATCCAGAGTCTCTGGTGAACTTCATTGCGGCCTACGGCACTGATCCGAGCATTCTGGCGGCCACAACGTTGGCAGGTCGCCGGGCCGCGGCAACCACGCTGATGGCCTCCGATCCGGATTTCATGAACGGCACCGGCGTGTGGGCGGGCGTCAACACTGGAGTCGACGACATCGATTTGTGGATTGGCGCAGTGGCCGAACGCGAGGAGTTCTTCGGCGGACTGCTTGGGCCAACCGCCAACTACATCTTCGAGTTGCAAATGGAGAACCTGCAAAACGGTGACCGATTCTATTACCTGCACCGTTTGGCCGGTATCCCGATGGTTACATCGCTCGAAGGCAATTCCTTGTCGGAGCTGATCGAACGCAACACCTCGGCCACGCAGCTTGCCGCCGATATTTTCATGACCCCGACGTTCAAGTTCGACCTTGACGTCGTCCACCCCGACTGCACCGCTCTCGTTGATGACCCGTTCACCAGCTACGACGAGACCGCTCTGCTGGTCTTGATGCCTGATTGCACGGTCCGATTCCCCTTGCTCGAACCGGCGGCGTTCAGTGGACGGACGGGCACGGTTGGCAGTGTTGTCGCCGACGACTTGATCATGGGCGGACTCGACGACGACTCGATTCGTGGCAACCAAGGCAACGATCGCATCGACGCCGGCGAAGGCAACGATGTAGTGCTCGGTGGCTCCGGCGACGACATCATCTTCGGGTCTCAAGGTCTGGACAACCTCAAAGGTGGGCCCGGCCACGACGCCATCTCCGGCGGTTCGGGCTCTGATCTGCTCCAAGGTGGCGACGGCAACGACTTCATCATGCTCAACACCGACTTCGGCGAGGTGTTTGGCGGGACCGGCGACGACGTGATCATTGGCGGGGATGCCTTTGACACCTTGTTCGGCAACGGTGGCGATGACTGGATCGTGGGCGGTGGCCAAGCCGACCTGGTTCAGGGCGACGACGGTGCACCGTTCCAGAACAACCCGGTTGGTAGTGACGGCAATGACGTGCTGGACGGCGGTGCCGGCAACGATGATTACGACGCCGAAGGTGGCGACGACATCATGTTCGCCGGCGAGGGCACCGAACGGTTCGAAGGCATGGAAGGCTTCGATTGGGTCATCCACAAAGGTGACCCTCAGCCCGGCGAATCGGACCTACTTCGCAACGGGCTTCTGCCCCCAGCAGTCGATACCGTCCGCGACCGGTTCGACTTTGTCGAAGGTTTGTCGGGCTGGAACGGTGACGATGTTCTTCGGGGTGGCGACCTCACCAGACTCGACTTCGGACTTCCGCTGAGGGCCCCCGATGCCGACAACCTTGACGCCGCGGGCATTGCCCGCATTGCCGGCTTGGCGGCGCTGCTACCGCCCGGCGCGACCTCGTTTGGCGGAGGCGACATCTTGCTTGGTGGAGCGGGAAGCGACCTGCTCGAAGGTCGAGGCCAAGACGACATAATTGATGGCGATGCGTGGCTCAATGTGCAGCTGCAGGTTGTCGATCCAGCCGGCGGCGTACTGATTGTGGATGGACCCGGCGAATTGCAGGCCTCGGTGTTCTCCGGTGTCATCAACCCTGGTGCGATCACAATTGTCCGAACGATCGAACCTGGCTCGCCCGGTACCGATGTTGACATTGCCGAATACGACGGGCCGATGGCCGACTATGACATCACCGATTTGGGAACACACCTCCGGGTCCGCCATGCCCGCGGCACCCGAGGCGGCGGTGGTGGCGGCGGCGGTGGCGGCGGTGGCGGTGGCGGTGGTGGGAACTGCTCCGACGTCACCTCGCGCTGCAACGACGGAACCGACACCTTGTTCAACATCGAGTTCCTTCGATTCTCCGACGTCGACCTGAACGTGTCGGGCAATGCTGGCTTGGCCGCCCCGGCCCGGCCCGCCCCCCTGGCTCCGAGTGCGCCATTGGCGGTGCAGACCGTTGCTGCTGATGGTGCTGTTTCGGTCGGGTGGACCGAACCGGGAAGCAACGGCGGCGACCCGAACATCAGCTACACGGTGGTCGGCTCCCCGGTTGGGTCGTGCACAGTCCTGGCGCCCCTCACCGAGTGCGACGTTACGGGCCTCACAAACGGCGTTGCTCACACCTTCACCGTCACGGCAACCAACAGCGCCGGCACCAGTCCCGCGTCGGTGCCTTCGGTTCCGGTTGTTCCCGCGGCGCCCCCGGGCGTTTCGCCACTGGTTGTTGCTCTGGGGAGCGACACCCTTGCGACGGTGTCGTGGACGGCGCCGGTCGACGACGGGACTTCGCCGATCCTGTTCTACACCGTCACCGGCGCGCCGGGCGGAACGTGCACCGCTGCCGCGCCAGCGCTGTCGTGTGTGGTTGCTGGGCTCACCAATGGGATTCTGCATAGCTTTACGGTCACGGCTACAAACAGCGCCGGTACCGGGCCGGCATCGGCGCCCTCGAACGTGGTTACACCAGCCGCACCTCCGGTCGTCCCGCCGCCCCCGCCGCCCGCGCCTGACCCAACGCCCGCGCTGCAAGCCTTGGTCGATTGTTCGGTTCCCTTATCGCATCCATTCACCGACCTTCGCCAGCGGTCGCTTGCCAACAATGACATCGCCTGCATCTACCACCTTGGGATCACAACAGGTACTTCGGTTGACACGTTCGACCCTCGCCGCGACCTGACCCGCGAGCAGATGGCCTCGTTCCTGGCTCGCTTCTATCGAGTTGTCACTGGCCTGCCGTGTGACAGCACGCCTACTCCATTCACGGATGTGCCGGCGAGCTCGTTCGCTGTCAACGACATCGCTTGCATCTTCAACCTCGGCGTTACCACGGGGACGTCGCCTACGACATTCGACCCCGATCGCAATGTGCCTCGAGGTGAGATGGCCTCGTTTGTGGCTCGTATGTATCGGGCGATAACCCCGACACCGTGTGATACGTCGCCGACGCCCTTTGTGGATATCGGTGTTAACACCGACATTGCTTGCATCTATCACCTGGGAATTACGACCGGCACCTCAGCTAACACGTTTGACCCACGCCGCGACGTAACCCGAGAGCAAGTGGCATCTTTCCTCGCTCGTCTCTATCGGGAGCTGGTTTAGTGGCCACCATCACTTACCGCGGCGGCGTCGGCTTGGGGTCGGCGGTCTCGCCGCCCCGGTTGGTGGCGGCGGTCGCCGCGGTTACCGCGTTGGTCGGGTTTTTGTTCACCGCTCAGACAATCGCGAATTATTCGCCGTTGGCGGGCTTCAACACCGAGCAGCAAGCGGGCGACTTATCGATGTGGGTGAGACAGTCCGAGGTTTTATCTCACGAACATTCCGATCATTCCCACGACGATGAGACCGGCGACGCTGCGGGTAGCGGCAACGAGGTGGCCGAGGATCCGACCTTCGCCATGAGCGCGAGCATGATGCCGGGAACCCCCGAGGAGGGTTTCCAACGACTTCAGGTCGAGCTCGACTTCATGAACAAGGGGTCGGGCGTAGTGAGTACCGGCCCGCCGAATTTCTACCTCGAGGGTAAGGACGGCCTCACGTGGGCGGCGATGAGAGGCGGCACGTTTGGCGTGACCAGTCTGAGGCCACTCGAAGTGTTGAGCACCGTATTGGCGTTTGATATCCCGGCCGAAGTCGGTCTGTCAGACGTTGAGTTGGTGTGGGTAACAGCCCGAGATGAAATCCATTTCGGAGTGAGCGAAGGCGGATCTGACAATGCAGGGCACAGCCATGGGTAAGGCAGTGGCGACGGCTAATCCAGCGGCGGCGCTACAGCCGCGAGACAAACTAACGCTGGCCGCGTTGCTCGCGTTTGTGGTGGTGAGTTGGCAGCACTACTTACACGAGACGTTGATCGTGCGGTCGAGCGTCGGCTTCTCGGATTTTGTGACGCACCTCGGGCGCGACGGGCTTTTGGCCCTGCCGGTTGCCTATATAGCGGTCGATTTGGGGCTTACCCTTGCTCGCGGTTTTCGGTCGACCCGTTCGTCGCCGTTGTTGGAAGTGGCCCTTATTACCGAGATCTTCATGGTCTCGATGCTGGCGGCGGTGCCGGCCCACGGCGTTATTGACGAAGCCCTCGGAGGGCACGTGCACGAAGAAGGGCCGTGGCTGGTTCATGCCTTTCACGACTCTCTGATCGGCCAGACCCTGGCGTTTCCGCTGTTGTTGCTGGCGATGCATCTTCTTACTCGCCCGATTGCCATTGCAACGCTTTCGCGAACCGGCGCCCGGCGGGTCGGGCTCGCGTTCGCGGTGGCGATCGCGGTCGTCGCGCCGCCCGTGCCTTTCGGCAACATTGATTCCGCCGCCGCAGCCTCAGCATCAGCCTCGAGCGATGCGTGTCCGGCCGGTACCCCAGAACGTAGTTACGACGTTTCCGCCATCAACATCGACATGGTGCTCAACCAGTTTGGCGATCACGACCCGGTCGCGATGATGTACGTCCTCGATAGTGAGATCGCCGCGGTTCGAGCTCAAGAACTGAGCGGCGAAGTGTCGCCGGGTCTGCGCAAAGACCCGATTCAAGCGCTGGTGATCAGGGCCAATGTTGGTGAGTGTTTGGTGATCAACTTCACCAACCAGATGACCAATCGAGATGCCACGTTCAACGTGCACGGCATTCCGTACACGGCGGCAAACGGACCGGGCAAGGTTGGGAACAATCCCGGCATCTTTGCCAGTTTCGGTCAGACCATCACCTATCGATTCTTGATTCCCGGTGATCCTCTCGCTGAAGGCGCATATCAATTCCACAGCCACGTCGACATGCGCCAGACGCTTGCTCATGGTTTGTTTGGTCAGTTGGTCGTCGAGCCGGCCGGGTCGGAGTATTTCGATCCGGAGATACCCGGTCAGCCGCTGGAGAGTGGTTGGGAGGCGATAATCGTCGATCCGTTGGGGGTCGATTTCCGCGAGTTCGTGATCATGATGCACGAGGTCGGCGACGAGGATTTCGATGTTCTTGACGTAAACGACAAGAAGCTGCCGGTACTCGACGATGTGTCCGGCGCTTATCGCCCTGCATCACGCGCTCTCAACTACCGCAGCGAGCCGTTCAGGAACCGTTTGTTGCTAGCCCCACAACTCAAATCCTTGGCCTATAGCTCGTACACGTTCGGCGACCCGGCCACCCCAATTCCGAGGTCGTATCTCGGCGAACCCACCAAGACCCGGCTGAGTCATCCCGGTAGTGAGATGTTTCACGTCTATCACCTCCATGGTGGTGGTGATCGCTGGCGACGGAACCCTGAGGTCGAGAAGTCGGAATACGTCGGTGGTTTGGAGAAGACCCCCACCCCGGCCGCAACATCGACACGAACAGACTCCCAAGCAGCGGGGCCAGGTGAGGCTTACAACCTCGAACACGAGTGTGGCGCTGGTGGGTGCCAACAAGCAGCCGGTGACTTCTTGTTCCACTGCCATATTGGGCATCACTACGTGGCCGGGATGTGGTCATTCTGGCGAGTGTTCGACACTCGACAAGCTGACTTGGCGTTAATGCCACCCGACCCGGGATACGTGGCGCCAGAAGTCGCCCAGCCCGGAAACTCGCTGAGCCTGATCGGCAAGGTTGTCAATGGCAAGACTCTGGTCGCCGCCGTTGACGCTGACCAGCCCGACGAGATGGCCATTGAGGACTACGTCGCCACCATTTTGCCGCCCCCGGGTGTGCGGATCGACGACGAAGACGCGACAGTTTGGGACTGGGTAATCGACTATGTGGCCGGCGACCCGAGTCAGCCGCTGGTCATGTCCGAGCCCGAGGATGTTACGAGATGGGCCAATTTCCGATCTCCCACTCCTGGCTCTCGCCGGGCGATGTTGTTCAATCTCAACAACGGTCGCCTCGCTTGGCCGCAGTTCAGTCCCCATCTGGCGAAGAGACCGCCGTTCTCGGGCAACGGGCACTCCGGTGCGCCGTGGCTGGGCGAAGATGGCGATGCGGCGCGTCCCGACGGCCTATGTCCGTCGACCGATGTTGTGCCGGATCGCCGAAAACTGAACTATCCGGTCACGGCGATCGACCTTCCGATCGAAGTTTCGCCGGGAATCGTTATCCCCGACGGGATGTTGTACGCGCTCAACGAGAACAAAGACGCCATGCGCGCCGGGACTCAGAAGGCCGAACCTCTAGTGGTGCGATCCAGCGTCGGCGACTGTGTCTCGCTGATATTTACCAGCGAGCAGGAGGACGCCAACCACGGCGGCTATGCCAAGACAAATATGCACACCCATTTTGTGCAGTTCGATCCCCAAGCCTCTGACGGGGTGATTACCGGGTTCTCTTATGAGCAGGCGGTACGACCAATCGCGAGCGAGAATCGCACCCTGGTTGGGTCGGCGATGCCGGGGGCAACGACGATCGGGGTCACCAACGTCGACCGTTTGAGAGTGGGGATCTCGATCGGCATTGGCTTGGGCGAAGGGATGTGCGACCCCAGCTCTGGTGCCCCGGTGGCCGTGCCCGACAACTTCGACAGGCGATGCACCGAGATCAGGACGATCACCGCGATGACGGCTACTTCTATTTCGTTCGGCGAGCCGTTGATCAACGTTCACAGCGCCGGCGAAGCCGTGGGCGTCGAATTCGTGCAATACCTCTGGTATTCCGACGTCGACGACGGGACGGTGTTCTTCCACGACCACGTCGACTTCAACAACTGGGGACACGGTCTCTTTGGTGCCCACATCGTCGAACCACAGGGTGCGACCTATCACGATCCCGTAACCGGCGCCGAGACCCGCACGGGAACTCTGGCCGACATTCATGCGCCAGCGTTGGATTCGGCGGGCGCGGGACAGTTGGGTAGTTTCCGAGAGTTGGTGGTGATGGTGCATGACCTGCTGCCGGCGTCGGTTGGTGGTTCGCAGACGCTTTCATCGTTGAATCTCAGGTCCGAGCCGCTGAAGAACAGAGACCGCGAGTTTCCGTTCTCGTCGGTGACCAACGGCGATCCAGTTACCCCGTTGTTGCGTACCTACATTGGCGACGATGTTGTGCTGCGAGGTTTGGGGGTGATGGAACTCGAGGGCACCATCAGCGTGACGGGCCACCGGTTCCGTGAGGAACGCTTTGCATCCCAAGGTCGCCTATACGACACAATCAGCATCGGGATCTCCGAGCGGGAGGATCTGGTTCTCGAAGGGGGCGCCGGTGGCGAAGCCGGAATGCCGGGCGACTATCTCATCTACAACTCAGTAGCGAGCGACGTCGAGAACGGCGCTTGGGGACTGATGAGGGTCCACGACACTCTGCAGCCCGATTTGCGCCCGCTTCCCGGCCGCGTTGCCCCGGCTGATCGTGTCGGTGGATTTCCGCAACAAAGCTTTACCGGCGGTGCTCCCGCCCCGGCGATCACGCCTGGCAATCCATGTCCGACTGGTGCGCCGACCAGGCGCCACGATGTAGCGATATTTGATAGCTCGTTGCCATTCGGTGGGGTTATGTATGCGCTGACCAGCGACAAGCAAAACATCATCGATGGTGTCACTCCTGCTGAACCCTTGGTTCTGCGGGTCAATCAGGGCGATTGTCTCGAAATCAGCCTTCGAAACGACCTGCCTCGCCGAGCCGGTTTGAGCATGGGCAAGTTGTTGTCTGATCCTCAGGGGTCACAGGGCGCCAGCATCGGGTTCAATCAAGACTCGAGTGTAGTGCCGGGAGGGTCTCGTACTTATCGGTTCTATGCCGACCAAGAGCTTGGCACCAGCTTGTTCCGCGACATGGCAAACCTGGGCGATATCGCGCTCGGGGCGTTCGGCGCGGTGGTTGTCGAACCTTTGGGTGCGACCTGGCGGAGCCCGCTTGACGCTACAGAGGTAGCGACCGGCGTATCGGCCGACATCATCACCCCGGACGGGAGTTTCCGTGAGCATGTGCTGTTGATGCAGGAGTCCGATGATCGCATTGGTCAATCGGAGATGCCGTACCCAACTGCGGTGAAGAACTTTGCCGGAATCAACTACGGCTCAGACCCGATCGACGCCAGCCTGAGCGGCAGTCGGCTACGCGATAATCCTGATCCTCGCTTGGCATACGACAGTGCGACTCACGGCGATCCCAACACGGTCATTAGAGCGTATGTGGGGGATCCGGTCCGACTCCGTTTGGGCATGCCCGCCGGCGAAGGCTCACATGTGTTCGGTCTCGACGGGCATCGCTTCGACTGGGAGCCATACATTGACGGGTCGCAGCAACTCGCCGCAAAAGCAATGCTGCCAGGCGAAGCCTTCGACGCTCATCTCATCGACGGGGCGGGCGGTGGAGCCGACTCGGCCGCCGACTATCTCGTCGGAAATCATCGGATGCCGTTCATGGATGCCGGCATGTGGGGAATCATGCGGACCTTCGACAGTCCCCAGGCCGACCTCATGGCGTTGCCTCAGCCAACGCCCCCGGTAACTCCTGCCCCCCCGGTAACGCCAGCGCCTCCGGTAACGCCAGCGCCTCCGGTAACGCCAGCGCCTCCGGTAACTCCTGCGCCTCCGGCGGCCGGCTCGCCAGGTTCGGTGCTCGGCCTTGGTGCGGTGGATTGTTCTGCGACGCTCACCCACCCATTCTCGGATGTGGACGACACGCCTTATCCGAGCGACGACGTTGCCTGTCTCTACGATTTGGGCATCACGTCGGGTACTTCGGCAACCACGTTTTCTCCCCAGCGAGCGGTTACTCGTCAGGAGATGGCGGCGTTTGCGGCCCGCATGTATCGGGTGGTCACCGGCCAGTCGTGCGATGGGTCCCCGACGCCGTTTGTCGATATCGATCAGGCCTTGTTTGCCAACGACATCGCGTGCGTTTACAACCTGGGGGTTACGACTGGTACTTCGGCGACCACATTCTCGCCGGGGCGCGATGTGACTCGGGGCGAGATGGCCGCTTTTGTGGCTCGCTTGTACCGAGTGTTGAGCGGCCGGAGTTGCAATTCGTCGCCCACCCCGTTTGTTGATGCCGCTGGTTCGTCGTTTGCCGACGACATTGCGTGCGTTTACAACTTGGGGATCACGACTGGTACTTCGGCCACGACGTTTTCTCCGCAGCGAGCGGTGACTCGTCAGGAGATGGCGGCGTTCTTGGCCCGGATGTATCGAGGCGGCCCTCACTGTGGCTCGACGGTAGGGGCCACGTGCAAGTATTTCCCGAAAGCGGTGGCGACTCTTCCGTCGGAGTCGCGAACCAGGATGGGGCGGTCATCATTCGTCTAGCAATCGAACGTATGTTCGTATACGGTCAGGTGGGTGGGATGGAACAGTCCAAATATTTCGTGGCGCGAGCTCGAACAAACCCTTTCTGATCGTCCCGCAACCGGACGTGTCGTCGACCCTCTCGCCGGAGATGGCGGCGACAGTCCGGCCTGGTCGCGTAAACGATCGGCCTACACCCCGCTCCCACATCAGGTGCGCCGTACCGGTTCGGTTCGGTACGCCGAACTGCACTGTCACTCAAACTTTTCGTTCCTCGATGGGGCTTCGCATCCCGAAGAGTTGGTCGAAGAAGCAGCCCGGCTCGGGCTCGAAGCGCTTGCGCTTACCGATCACAACGGTTTCTACGGGATCGTGCGGTTTGCCGAGGCGGCCCGCACCGTTGGGTTGCCAACGGTGTTTGGTGCCGAACTGACCTTGTCGGGTTCGGCGGATTTGGCCCGCCCCGGCCCGGCCGACCCGGTTGGGCAGCATCTGGTGGTTCTGGCCCGCGACCCGCAAGGATATGCCAGCCTCGGTCGAGCAATCAGCGAAGGACAATTGGCGGGCGAGAAGGGCGCCCCTCGTATTGGCTACGAACGATTGGTCGAGTTGGGTGGTTGCGGCACCGGCGAGCATTGGCTTGTACTCACCGGTTGTCGAAAAGGTCCGGTTCCCGCGGCCTTGACAAGAGACGGGCCCGCGGCCGGCCAACGCCAGCTCGATCGGCTGGTCAACGATTTTGGTCGAAACAACGTGGTGGTCGAGCTTTGGGATCACGGATTGCCAATCGATTCGGTCCGCAACGATGCGTTGGCCGAAATGGCCGTTCGGGTTGGTGTCGATCTGATTGCGTCGGGCAACGCCCATCATCATTCGGTGGCGCGGTCTCGGCTGGCGTCGGCGTTGGCTGCGGTTCGATCTCGACGCAGCCTCGACGAGATCGATGGCTGGTTACCGCCGGCCGGGATGCATTTGCGGTCAGGACAAGAACAAGCATTGCGGTTTGCTCGTTACCCCGGGGTAGTGGAGAGGGCCGCCGAGCTTGGTTTGTCGTGTGCGTTCGACTTGGCCCTGGTTGCGCCGAGCTTGCCGCCCTATCCCTGCCCCGATGGTCTCGACGAGATGGGATTTTTGCGACGGCTGGTCGAGCAAGGCGGAACTGGGCGTTACGGGACCCGTAGCGATGTTCGGGTCGAGGGGGCGTGGGAACAACTAGACCGCGAACTGAAGCTCATCGAACAGCTCGGGTTCCCCGGCTACTTCCTTGTGGTTTGGGACATTGTCGACTTCTGTCGACGATCAAACATCTTGTGTCAAGGTCGCGGATCGGCGGCCAACTCGGCGGTGTGTTTTGCGTTGGGGATCACCAACGCCGATGCGGTGTCGCTCGGTTTGTTGTTCGAACGGTTTTTGTCGCCCGAACGAGACGGCCCACCCGATATCGATATCGATATCGAGAGTGACCGTAGAGAAGAAGTGATCCAATACGTTTACGAACGCCACGGGCGCCATCACACGGCCCAAGTCGCCAACGTCATCACCTACCGATCCAAGTCGGCAATTCGCGATATGGCCAAGGCTCTTGGCTACGCGGCTGGTCAACAAGACGCGTTTTCCAAACAGGTCGACCGATGGCACGACATAAAGCAAGGAGCCGTCGACACCGCGATTCCGCTTCCCGTTCTCGAGTTAGCCGCCGAAGTCGAACACTTTCCCCGCCACCTCGGAATCCATTCGGGCGGGATGGTGATGTGTGATCGGCCTGTGATCGAGGTGTGTCCGGTCGAGTGGGGCCGGATGGAAAATCGCAGCGTGTTGCAATGGGACAAAGACGACTGCGCCGCGGCCGGGCTGGTGAAGTTCGACTTGTTGGGCCTGGGAATGTTGTCGGTGCTGCACTACTCCATCGATCTCATTGCCAAACATCACGGCGTCGATCTCGACTTGGCCACCCTCCCCCAAGAAGACGCGGTCTACAACATGTTGCAAAAGGCCGACACGATCGGGGTGTTCCAGATCGAGTCGCGAGCCCAGATGGCTACTTTGCCCCGCCTCAAACCGCGGTGCTTTTACGACCTTGTCGTGGAGGTTGCGCTGATTCGTCCCGGGCCGATCCAGGGCGGCTCGGTGCATCCATACATTCGTCGTCGCAACGGCCTCGAGCCGGTCACCTACCTACATCCCTTACTCGAGAATGCGTTGGCCAAAACCTTGGGTATCCCGCTGTTTCAAGAACAGCTCATGCAGATCGCGATCGATGTGGCCGGGTTCTCAGCAGCCGACGCCGATCAGCTTCGCCAAGCTGTTGGCTCCAAACGCAGCAAAGAACGAATGGAGCAGCTCAAAGAACGGTTCTTTGACGGCATGCGGGCCAGGGGGATCACCGACGACATCGGCGATCAGATCTGGCTCAAGCTTGCGGCCTTTGCCAATTACGGGTTTCCCGAGAGCCATTCGGTGTCGTTTTCGTACCTGGTTTATTCGTCGTCGTGGATCAAATATCACTACCCGGCGGCGTTTTGTGCGGCTCTGCTCAACGCCCAACCCATGGGGTTCTGGTCGCCGCACACACTGGTCGGCGATGCCCGTCGTCACGGGGTAACGGTCCGAACCCCCGACCTCAATTTGTCGGCCGACACCGCCACCCTCGAACCCTGCGACGACAGCACCGGCGCGGTCGCAGTACGTCTCGGCATCGGGTATGTACGTGGTATTGGGCCCGACCTCGCGGCCCAGATATCGGCCGGTCGTCCATACCAGTCGGTCGAAGATCTACGCCGTCGGGTGCCGGGGGTTTCGCTGGCAGTGTTGGAGGCCCTGGCTACTTCGGGGGCATTTGGGTGCTTCGGAATCGACCGCCGTTCGGCGTTGTGGACGGCCGGCGCCATGTCACAAACCGATCCTGGTCGTCTCCCCGGCATCATCACCGGGGCCGACGCTCCCACGTTGACGGGTATGTCCGCCCAAGAACTCTCCCATGCCGACCTTTGGGCCACCGGTGTAGCTCCCGACGGCCACCCAACTCGTTACGTGCGAGGCCATCTCGACGACATGGGGGTCGTAACTGCCACCGGTTTGGTCGATCACCCGGTTGGCCAAAGGGTCATGGTCGGTGGGGTAGTGACTCATCGCCAGCGACCGATGACCGCAGGTGGCACCACCTTCTTGAACCTCGAAGACGAAACCGGGTTGATCAATGTGGTTATTTCCAAAGGTTGTTGGCAGCGTTACCAGTCGATCGCTCGGGGCGCTCCAGCCTTGTTGATTCGGGGCCGCTTGGAAAAAGAAGAGGGAGTAATCAACGTGGTGGCCGACAAACTCGAGCCCTTACCGGTCGGGACCGCTCCCGCCTCGCGTGATTTCCGATAGAAATTTCGGCCATGATGGAACCAATCGCCAGGTTGGGGCGTCTACAAGTGTGGCTGTGGTGAACAAACAAGAAACTCCGATGGAATTAGTCAACGACGATGATGTCGCGCCAGTTGCGCTCGACTTCGAGTCGTTCTTTGCTGCTCACCGCCGTCCGGTTGCTTCGGCGCTGGCGCTCACGTTGCACGACAACGATCTGGCCACCGACGCCACTGCCGAAGCTATGGCCCGCGCCTTTCAGCGTTGGGACGACGTGAGCCTTTACGCCAACCCGGCCGGATGGGTTTATCGGGTTGGGCTCAATTGGGCCCGGTCTCGTCGGCGCAAGCTGTTTCGCGAAGTGTTCAGTTCCGAATCCCCCGACCAACCGGCCGCCGCGGCCCCCGACATCGACCTGCGACTCGACGGCGCCCTTCGTGCGCTACCCGTCGAGCAGCGATCGGTGGTGGTGCTGCGGTACCTGCTCGATTGGTCCGAATTTCAAACCGCCGAAGCGCTACAGATTGCGCCCGGCACCGTTAAGAGCCGTCTGAGCCGAGCGCTCGGCCGGCTCTCTGTTGCCCTGGAGGACCCAGATGAGTCATGACGACGAACTTCGTTCCAAGATTTCGGCCATGGCCGAAACCGTTGATGTAGAAGAAATCTCCCTTGATGGCGTGCAGCGCCGCGGTCGTCGCCGCACGTTGCAGGCCCGGATGCTGGCTGTATCGGCCGTGTTCGTGTTGGTTGTCGGGGCTGCGGTTACGGCGCGTTCGTTGGCCGGCGACAACGGCACCGTCGACGTTGCCTCCGATATCGCCACGGTCGAGTCCGATGCGTCCAACGGCGATGCGGGTGGCGAGTCCGCGCCGGCCGAATCAACGGCTGCCGAAAGCGTCGACGCCACCCAGGCCAGCGACGATTCGAGCGGTTCGTTTTCTCGGCTCGACTCGGCTTCCGACAGCGCCTACGCCTACGACGGAGGGCCCAACCAGATACTTCCGTGGGGAACCGGCTTTGTGGCCCTTGGGCAGGTTTCCGATCCGCCGCCGCCTCTTGTTCTCGACGGCGAGTTCTCCGACCGGTTCCCGGCCGAGATCACCGAAGCAGTAGCGGCGGCTGGGGCGACCACTGTCGAGGAAGCCAGCGCCGCCCTCGAAGAAGCCGGGTTGCTCGAACTGGCAACCCAGATTGTTACCGACGATCCCGAGTTGCTCGACTGGTACACGACCCAGCTTCAGGGCACTTCGCGGTTTGTGGCCCAGGTTTCTGACGACGGCGTCAGCTGGACCGAACTACCCGACTTTGCCCTACCCGGCGATCAACAGTGGGCCAACTACCTTCAGTCCGATGGCAGCCATTTGGTGGTCGCCAATCAGCTCTATGACGAAGAGCTTGGCCGGTCGGGCCCGCCCACTATCTCGATCACCACCGACCTCGTTAATTGGACCACGATCGAGGTCCCGGTCGACTCACCCAATCTCCCGATCTATGTGCAAGCCGATGCCTACATCAGTTCGCTGGCTCTCACCTCGAACGGTTGGTACGCCACCGTAAGCGAATGGTCCTACATCGACGTTTGGAGTCAACTCCCCGCCGATGTCGTCGAGCAAATGAACAACAACGGTTGGGGTTGGGACGTGACCGAAGAAGGCGTCGTCTTGCAAAGCTGGCCCGACGAGGGCGGGTACTACGGAGGTGAAAGTGACTATGCCTCCACCGGCGATTCCGCGCCGGCCACAACCACCCCACCGACCCCAACCACCACAGTGGTATTTTCGAGTGACGGCGAATACGTGCCCCAGCCGTGGGAACCAACGGTTGAGCGAATCATCCCTTGGAGCGAGCTGCCGTTCTCTTACGGCGAATTCATGAGCTATGGCAATGGCGGCGGCGCTACTCAGGCCTTTGTGGGTGACTGGGCCGGCAACGTCTCGGCCGCGACAGCGCCGGGCAACAGCGTCGAGTGCTGCAACCTGACCTCGACCGAATCGGGCTTGTTCGCCATCAGCTGGAACTCCTACGAGTTCGAGGGCGATTATTACGCAACCGACGGCGCCACCGAACCGGCCATCGCCGAACCTCCTATCGCCGAACCGACCAACACCCTCTGGTTCTCTGCTGACGGCCAGTCGTGGTCCGAAATCGCGCTGCCGGCCGAAGCGAGCTGGATCGATGCGATTGTTTCGGTCGATGGCGGCGTGTTGCTCACCGGCAGTTCCAACAACGGGCAACGTCTGTGGCGTGGCGACTCAAACGGCGCCAACTGGCAACCGGTCACGATCCCCGAACTTGGCGATAACGGCGTGTGGTTCAACAACCAGGCCGGTGGCGCGGCAACGGTTCTAGACATTGCCCAGTACAACTATCCCGAGTTCGCTAGTTACGAAGCCAGCTTCAGCTACGACGGGTTCGACTTTGTGGTCGGTGTGGACAACAGCGGCAACTTCCATGTCCGCATCACCGACGACGCCGGCGAGGTTCGCCTAGACCGCACAACGCCACGCCTCGAGCAGTTCTTCGCCGAGGGCTCGGACGGTTTCGTGTTCAACGACGACGACGGGAACCTCATCGTCGAGGTGCCATGGGATGCCTACCAGCCGGTTTGGGACGCCGAGTCCGCGGCGTGGGATTCTCAGTACAGCGAAGAGGTATACGCCCCCGAGTATGTGCTCGTTGCTTCTCGCGACGGGATCAACTGGATGGTCGAACCCTTGCCAACCGCCTCGCCCGACGTCTATTACGGCCAGGCCGCGATAAACGGTGATCTTGTGGTTGTCAGCAACGGCAGCAGTTTCAGCGCCTTTCGGCTCGGTTAAACGCCTGGCTCCAATCACGAGGTGACATGATCACCGGGTGATATTTGTTCGTATCGTTCTCGGAGTTGGCGGGGGTCTCATGGCCCTCGCCACTCTGGGTTCGGCAGTACGCACTGTTGTGGTGCCCCGGGGCGAACAAGTGGTCATCGCCCGAGCGGTGTTCACCGCGCTGAGGTCGGTGTTCTTCAGGGGGACCGAGTCGACCAAAGCTCGCTTTGCTCCCGTGAGCTTGCTGACCTTGCCAATGGTGTGGGGGGCCGGTGTCTGGGTTGGTTTGAGCGCGACCTTTTGGTCGCTGGGGGTAACGCCCTACCGCGACGCGCTGGTGCTGTCGGGGTCATCGCTCACCACTCTGGGGTTTCGCACCACCGACGATCTCCCGACCTTGATCCTGGCGATCTTTGAAGGTCTTGTCGGGTTGGGACTGGTCGCGCTGCTGATCAGCTTCTTGCCCACCTTGTACGCCGCGTTTTCTCGTCGCGAGGTTTCGGTTGCCAAACTCGACTTGAGGTCGCGAGGCGACGGGGTGGCGAGCCCGGCCAGTTTGTTGATTCGCACTCATCTCATCAACGGACTCGACCAAATCACCGAGACCTGGAGCGAATGGGAAGACTGGTTTGTTGAGGTCGAGGAGAGCCATACGTCGTTCCCGATGCTGGTGTTCTTTCGTTCGCCGGATCCCGCTCGATCGTGGATCGTGAGCGCCGGCATTGCCCTCGACGCGGCGGCGCTGTATCACTCGACCCTCGACCATCCTCGAGCCCCGCGGGCGGCGCTGATGATCCGCACTGGCACGCTGGCACTGCGACGCATCGCCGATTTCTTCGGATTTGAGCACGTGGCAGACCCCTCGGCCGGCGACCCCATCTCGGTCACCCGCGAAGAGTACGACGTTGTGTACGAGCAACTCCAAGATGCCGGTGTTGCGGTCCGACCCGACCGGGACCAAGCGTGGAAGGACTTTGCCGGTTGGCGGGTCAACTACGACACCGTCCTGATCACCTTGGCTGCGTTTGTTGATCCCCCGCCGGCGCCGTGGATATCTGACCGTTCTATCGCCTACCGTCGTCCCCGGATCTCCCGCCGCCGGTAGGAGCAAACCCAAGGAGTGCTTGTGCAAACCAGAGTCACCGAGATGTTGGGGATCGAGATCCCGATTGTGCAAGCGCCGATGGGCTGGATCGCTAGGTCTCAACTGGCGTCGGCGGTAAGCGACGCCGGTGGGCTGGGCATCATCGAAACTTCGTCGGGCGAGCTCGATGCCGTCACCGCCGAGATCCTCAAGATGCGATCGCTCACCGATAAGCCGTTCGGGGTCAACATCGCGCAGCATTTCGTGCGTGATCCGATGGCCCTGGTCGATTTCGTGGCCGAGAACGAGATCAGCTTTGTCACCACTTCGGCCGGCGATCCAGCCGTGTTGGTGCCGCGACTCAAAGAACTCGGAGTCACCACCTTTCACGTTGTGCCATCAGTCAGAGGCGCTCAAAAAGCAATCGACGCCGGCGTCGACGGATTAGTTGTCGAAGGCATCGAAGGGGGCGGTTTCAAAACACCAGAAGGGGCCTCGACCATGGTTCTGGTTCCCGAGATCGCTACCCGCTTCGACGTGCCGATTATCGCGGCCGGAGGTTTTGCCGATGGCCGATCGATGGCCGCGGCGTTTGCGCTCGGCGCCGACGGGGTGCAAATGGGCACCCGAATGGTGGCATCGGCCGAGTCGCCTATTCACGACAACTGGAAACAATCGATCGTTGGGGCCAACGAAACCCAAACCATCATGGCCAACCGGCAACACCGGCCGGCAATGAGGGTTTTGCGCACCGACAAGACTGCCCAACTCGACGCCGATAACGCACCGGCGGTACTCGACGTCAATGCCATGATGGGCACGTACTTTGGTGGAGACATGGAATCGGGGCTGGCCATGAGCGGGCAAGTGCAGGGCCGCATCACCTCGGTCGAACCGGTGAGCACGATCCTGCGCACCGCGTGGGACGAATGCCTCGACATTCTTCGCGAACTCGGTCACGCCGCGAGTCGATGCTGACAACCCTTGCCGGCGGTGACCGCGCCGCGTACCGAGACAGCCTTGTTGCGTTCGGCATTGCCATCGTGGCCAGCTTGGTAGCCGGGATCACTCTGGCTACCAAAACCGGGACTCTCGAAGAATTTCCCGGATTGTTGTTGCTGGTCCCTGCCGCACTGGCCGTCAAGGGCAACATCTTTGGTGCCCTTGGCAGTCGGCTCGGCACGTCGATCCATGCTGGAGTTTTCCAGCTGAGCCCGCGCCTCGACACCGTCGTTGGACAAAACGCCGCGGCTTCGCTGGCCGTCAGCGTCGTAATCTCGGTGGTGCTGGCAGTGCTGGCCAAACTGGTTGCCATTGCCTTCAATATCGCGCCGACGATGCCGTTGGCCGAGTTTGTGATGATCAGCGCGGTGGGTGGGGCCATTGCGTCGCTTCTGGTGCTGGCGATCACCTTGTTGCTGGCCAGCGGATCGGTGCGGTTCGGCTGGGATCTCGACAATGTGGTGTCGCCGCTGGTATCGGCCGCCGGCGACGTGGTGACGCTTCCGGCGCTGCTTTTTGCCGCATCGCTCGCCGACATAACGGCAATGACAATGTCGGTGACCATCGTTGCGTCGCTCATATCGGTGGCGTGCACGTTGTGGGTGATTCGTACCCGTCACCAACTGTTGCGGTCGATCATCCGAGAGTCGATTCCTATCCTCACTGTCGCGGGGCTGTTGGATCTGATCGCCGGGATCACCATCGAGAAGCGTCTCGACGACTTCGTCACTTATCCTGTCCTCTTGATATTGCTGCCCGGGTTTCTCGGAATTGCCGGCGCGCTGGGCGGGGTGCTCTCCAGCCGGTTAGCCACCAAGGTTCATCTTGGGTTGCTCGAGCCTGGCGCCATCCCACGGGGGCGGGCCGGCCGCGACATATTGATGACTTTCTCATTGGCGGTGCCGGTGTTCGCGGCCGTCGGTGGCACCGCTCAGCTGGGCGGGGCTTTGACCGGCCAAGCCAGCCCCGGACTCATCTCGGTGGTGGCGGTGTCTTTGTTGGGCGGGTTGTTATCAACAATCGCCGTGGTCGTAGTGGCCTACTACACGACCGTGGTTGCTATCCGATTTGGCCTCGACCCCGACACTTTCGGAATTCCCATGGTGAGTTCGACTCTCGATTTTGTTGGGGCGTTCACTTTGATTCTCGCCCTCGTAGCGGTGGGCGTTGCATGATTGCTTTAGGAGAAACCTGATGGACGATAAACCACGCAATCTCAGAGAGATGTTGGCCGAGGCCAAAGACCGGTCGGAGCTGATGGTCGACTTGGCCTACGCGGCCTTGTTCTTTGGCGACCCCGATATGGCCGAAGAAGTGAGTTCACTCGAAGAAGACATGTCTGATCTCGTTCAGGACATGAGGGGAATCTGTGTCCTGGCGGTGCGCCATCCCAAAGACGCCGAAGGGATGTCGTCGGTACTGCAGGTGATTAGCGCCATCGAACGGATCGCCAACGACGCCGTCGATATTGCTCGCATCGTTACCCATCAGGTCGGGATCCCGGCCGAACTAGTGGCCGATTTGTCAGCCGCCGAAGAAGTAAGCCACCGCGTAACCGTTTTTGACGGCAGCCATCTCGCTCACCGCCCGTTGTCGGCGCACGAACTCCCGGTCCAAACGGGCATGCGGGTTGTGGCGGTTCGTCGGGGCCGCACTTGGATTACCGACGTCGACGGCGATCTGGTGATTGTGCCCACCGACGTGCTGTTCCTTCGAGGTTCGCCGGACGGCATCGCTCGTCTTCGGGAACTCGCCGCAGCCGAACGTTGGTCACCTCCGCTGGTAACCGAAGAAGATTTGTTCGTGACCGATCTCGACCGAGCGGTCGACGTGCTGGTCGAGATGAAAAACCTTTCCGAAGCAGCGGTCGGACTGGCCTACTCGGCCCTAGTGCTCGGCGACCGTGGGCTAGCCGCCGAGGTTCGTCTGCTCGAAGATCGCCTCGACGAGATGAAGGACCGCCTCGAACTATGGGTGCTGCGAGCCGCGAGCGGAAAGCCCGACCCATCGTCGCTTCGTGGCGTACTTCACCTGTCCCAAGCGGCCGAAGACATCGGGGATCAAGCTCAGGCAATGGTGTGGCTCATCGAGCAGCAAGAGGATGTTCACCCCATTCTCGGACTTGCTCTTGGTGACAGCGACGAGGTTGTCGTGAAGGTGCCGGTAGCTCCCGACAGCGAAGTCGACGGCCGCACGCTGGCCGAACTCCAGCTCAATATCGAGCCCGGTTTTAGCATCCTTGCGATCCACCGAGGCGGCCAATATCTCTACCGCCCGGGGGGCAGGGTGCGGCTACTAGCCGGCGACGAGTTGATTGCGGGAGGACCCGACGAAGGCCGCGAATTCCTCACGATGCGATGTGGGTGGCGGCTTGTTGATCCCGATGGCGACGGCGAGATGGAACTCGAAGCGATCGCGCCGTTGGCCTGACTTGCGTCACGGCGACCTGATGGAGCGTGGTCGGCCGGTATCGTCAACCAATGACTCAGCCGCTTTGCATCCTCACCGTGCATGCTCACCCTGATGACGAGGCTTCGAAGGGCGCCGGAACCATCGCTCGCTACAACTCCGAAGGTGTGCGGACCGTTCTGGTGTGTTGCACCGGGGGAGAAGAAGGCGACATTCTCAACCCGGCGATGGACCGCGACGAGGTTCGCAACAACATCGGCGAGGTGCGGCGCCAAGAACTCAGCGATGCGGCCGCGGTAATCGGCTATCAGCAGGTCCACATGTTGGGATATCGCGATTCCGGTATGCCCGAGAGCGACGCCAACTTTCACCCTGATAGCTTCGCGGCCGCTCCGCTTGACGAGGCCATCGATCGCTTGGTCGCTTTGCTGCGGCTCGAGCGACCTCAGGTTGTGGTGACCTACCCCGACGAGCAGGGCAGCTACAACCACCCCGACCATCTACGGGTGTACGAAATCACTCATCCTGCTGTCGAACGGGCCCGCGACGGTGCCTATCGCCCCGAACTAGGGGAGCCGTGGTCGGTCGCCAAGACCTACTACTCGAGCTGGTCACGAGCGAGGATCCAGGCCCGCCACGATGCGTTCGTCGAACGGGGGCTCGAGTCGCCTTACGACGAACGATGGTTCGATCGCCCCGACACCGATCACATGATCACCACGCGGGTTTCCATCGAAGGTTTCACGGGCGTGCGACGTGAGGGACTGCTCGCTCATGCGACCCAGATCGATCCGGCCTCGCCGTTTTGGTTTGGACTCCCAGCCGAGGTCGACGAGCAGATCCACCCGATCGACGATTACCGTCTGGCTCGATCCGAGGTCGCGGCTGATGGGCCCGAGGACGACTTGTTCGCCGGTCTTCGCTCGACGGCGGTGGTTTCTTAGTGGCCCTGTTGCTTTCTCCCGACTGGTTCGACGAAGCGTCGTCCGCCCTAGCGACGCTGTCGCCGGTTGGTGATGTCTCGGCCCTAATCGGCTACGTCGTGAGCGGCGCTCCCGACGGCAAGGTGACTTTTCACGTGGTGATCGCCGACGGAGCGGTCCGCGACCTAAACCTCGGCAAGGCCGCCGATCCCGACATAGTGGTGACGCTCTCCTATAGCGAGCTGTCCGAGATCGTCGCCGGGGCCAGAAGCGCCCATAGCTCGTTCATGACCGGCGGGCTCAAAGTCGAGGGTGACCACGCCGCTTGGCTGACCGATCTGCAACCGGTCCGCGAACGAGTGTTAACAGCCCTCCAATCGCTGACCGACCCGGCCGAGTAGTCGGGGCGGCGCCGGCCTTCGCTATTCGAGGGGAACGTCGGGCCCGCCACACGCGCTCCACAACCCGGCCCCAGCGTTGACGGCTGACCGCTCGGCGGCTTCGAAAGACTTCCGGTAGTAGGAGTTTGGTTCGTATATGAGAATCCCGGCGTACCCGCGCTCGAGGAGGTCGAGGTTCACGAAGAGTCCGTCGGACGAACGCACTACGTAAGCCAAGAGCCGGTCGTACTGGTCGCGGGCCTCGACGTCGCGAATCAGGGTGACCTGCGCCCCTTGGGGCAGCAGATGTTTGAGGTAGGTACTCGCTTCTTCGCCAAAGCACTGGTCGGGCCGGTTTTGGGCGACGGACTCCGGCGTGTCGATGCCGAGTAGGCGAACCCGCTCGCGGGTGCCGTCGAAGTCGACGATGATTGTGTCACCGTCGACGACTCGCTCGACGACGGCATTTGGCGCCAAGTCGCTTTGGGCCGCCTCGGCGCTGGGGGCGACATCTGCGGGTTGGCTGACCGAGCAGGCTGACAGCCCCGCGACCGCGCCAACGCAGACGACCATTGCTGCTCTGAGCGAAACCGAACTAGTCACGCTGTCAGTGTGCAATCTTGAGCGGCGAGATACGCGTTAGGCCGCTTCGGGGACCGGCTGAGGGGTCTCGGCCGGCGGGATGGACGGGACCGGTGTGTCGTCGGGGTCGGGCTTGGGTGCAACCGAGCGCAACACGGCGCGAGCGTTGGCGATGCCTTGGAGGCCCTGCTCACGGGTAGCGCGATCGAGGCGCCAAGCGGGGCGGGTGTCGATGAGGAGGAGCTGGTTCTTCATGGTCTCTACTTTGCCGAGGGGGTGTGACAGCGGCGGGCGGAGATGGCATGCTCGGCGCCATGCAGCGCTATGGAATGACCATCCCGTTCGACGGACAGCCCCTTCATGCCCAACAAGATCGGTTCGAGCGGCTCGAGGCGCTGGGCTACACCGATCTGTGGACCGCCGAAGCGATGGGAGCCGACGGACTCACACCGCTGGCCCTCGCATCGGTGTGGACCCCTTCGATGCGGCTGGGCACCGCCATCTTGCCGGCCTACACCCGCGGGCCGGCGTTGATGGCCCAATCAGTCGCCGGTATGGCTTCGGCGGCGCCGGGGCGCTTTGTGCTCGGCCTCGGCTCGTCGTCCAACGTGATCGTCGAACGCTGGAACAGCGTTGCGTTTGAGGAACCGTTCAAGAAGACCCGCGACATGGTCAGGTTCTTGAAGGCGGCGCTGACCGGCGAAAAAGTCACCGAGGACTACGACACATTTTCGGTTAAGGGTTTTCGGCTCGGGCTGGTGCCCGAGCAGCCGGTGCCCATCCTGGTCGCGGGGCTACGCGAGGGAATGTTGCGTATGGCGGGACGCGAAAGCGACGGAGCCATCATCAACTGGCTCTCGGCCGAGAACGTATCGACGGTGGCGGCGATTGTAAGAGAGGAGAACCCCTCGGCAGAGATCGTGGCTCGGCTCTTCGTGGCCCCAACCGCCGACCAAGACACTGCTCGGTCGATGGGCAAGTTCGTGGCCGCCAGCTATCTCAACGTTCCCGTGTACCGCGCCTTTCACGAGTGGATGGGTCGTGGCGAGGATCTCGGCGAACATTGGGAGCAGTGGGCGGCTGGGGATCGCAAGGGGGCTCTCGACAAGATTCCCGACCATGTGGTCGACGACCTGATTATTCATGGCACCGCCGACGAGTGCCGAGCCCACGTCCAGCGATACATAGACAACGGGGTTACGTGTCCGGCATTGGCGGTCATGGCGTTTCCCGGCGTCGACATCGACGAAGCGCTAGAAGGTTTGGCCCCCTAGATCGGCCTGGCGACCTCGAACATCGGCCTAGCGACCCTCGACCGCGTTGCGGAGGTGATCGGTAAGGTCGCCGAGTTGCGAATGAGCGTTGAGACCGCTGGTCGAGGGCATGACGTAGACGGGAGTTGAGCCCAACTGTTCTGGTTGCCACCCGGCGACCGCTTTGCGATTGGCAGCGGCCCGCCACCCGGCTAGTCCCACCATGCACACCGTTTGGGGCTCGAGCCACTCGCATAGGTGGCGAAGGCGGGTCAAGCCGGTTTCGTACTCCGAACGGGTCAGAGCGTCGGCTCGAGGAGTAGCCCGTTTGACCAGATCAGTCATGCCGATGCCGTGCTGCGCCAGGGCGTGGGGCGCGTCACGATCCAACGTGACGAGTCCGGCGGCAAGGGCTGCGGGCCAAAAGCGATTGCCACCGCGGCCGAACCCAACGCCGAGATCGGCGGAATGCAGGCTCGGGTTGAGTCCACAAACCAACAGCCGCATATCGGGTCCGACGGTGTCGGCCAGCGAGCGAGCCCGCCGGGCCCCGATCGTGATTGTGGGCCAGCTGAGCGACGGCTGAGTGTTGTGATGCTCGATCTCGAAACCAGCACCCACGACCACGTCGAGTAGATGCTCTGGTGGCCACAGGGAGTAGCTGCGACCGGGAAAGTCTCCCTCGTCCAGCGGCGTGAGGTCTTGGTCGCCGCCGAACATGACAAGCTCGATCGGAGCACCGATTTCGAGGGTCCGGTGCAACTCGTGAAGCACCATTGGCAACGCCGGCCGGTCTATATGCACATAGACCGAGGCCGCTATCGCTCCGCCGAGAGAGCCGGTCTGAAACGGCAGAGCTCCGGCCTCGCCCTGCACCCCGAGGGTCGCTGGTACCCGATGGGCCAGAAGATCGAGCATCGCTCTCGCGGGGTCGAGTCCGATCGAACCGTCGGGAAGCGCCGCTGTGAGGTACCCCGGCCCGCACCCCAAATCGAGCATGGGGCGCGCGGTCGAGTCGCCAACTTCGGTGCTCAGCCGACCAACGAGGCGCGTCGCCGCGCTGATGTCCTTGCCAACCCGAGCCGCGGTCCATTCGGCGGCTTTGGATTCGTAAACCGCGTTGGTGACCGGGTCGAGGGGCACTGCTTATGCGCCTGGAAGCGTGGCCTGAAGTTTCTGCATCCCGGTCAGCCAGCGTTCGCGGTCGCCGGTGCGACGCTGCTCGAACGTGGCGACCTCGGGGTGGGGCAGGATCAAGAAGTCGTCGTTGGCCAGACCCAGAGCCACCGACTCGGCGACATCCTCGGGTTCGATCATGCCCATTGCCTTGACCACTTCGATGGCAAGCTCGCCGTCGGCTTCGGTCATGGGAGTTCGGACCCCTTGGGGGCAAAGACACGACACACCGACGCCTCGCTCGCCGTAGGTGATCTTGATCCACTCGGCCAAAGCTACGCAGGCGTGTTTGGTGACGGCATACGGGGCGGTGCCAAGGTTGGTTAGCAATCCGGCCGCCGAGGCGGTGAGCAGCAGGTGGCCCGAACCTCGTTCGATCCATCGAGGAACCAAGATCCGAGCGGTCATGACGTGAGCCATCACGTTGACGTCCCAGTTGAAGTTCCAGACGTCGTTATCGAGTTCGACACCTCCGTTTGCCCCTACGCCGGCGTTGCCGCACCAAAGGTCGATCGGACCCTCTTGGTCCTCGATGCGGTCGATGAGCTCGGTGACAGCCGCCTCGTTGGTCATGTCGACGACTTCGCCCCGACCGCCGATCTCGGCCGCAACGTCGGCAACCCCGGCGGCGTTTATATCGACCACGACCACGTGGGCCGCTCCGTCGGCTGCGAAGCGCCGCGCCATCGAACGGCCAATGCCGCTCGCGGCGCCGGTTACCACAACTGTTGAACCTTCAATCTGCATGTTCGGATCGTAGGCCGTTCGGGCCATTGGGAGAATTCCGGCATCAACCGAAGCAGTTGGCCGGTGCGGTGGGGCTAGGGTTCGGGCATGACGGAAACCACGGACACCGCTCCGGTAGCCGAAGCTCTGCAACTCATCGACCGCACGCTGGCCGAGCTACAAGGCCGCGAGCTGATGGCCAGCGCCGAAGTCTCGGACTTGCTGCTCGATCTTCGAATGCTGCTTACGTTCGTGCCGTCCGAGCCAGCGGTGGCCAACTGATTGTCGGCTCGTTAGCCCAGCACGCGCCTAGCCAATATTCCGAGCGCCACCCCTGCGACCAACCCGCCAGCAACATCAGAGCCGTGGTGAATTCGAACATGAATACGGCTCGTGGCGACTACTCCGGCCACGGCGTACCACACAGGGGCGCCGCCGTGGCGCGACAACATTGCTGCCGCCACCATTGCCGCCGACGCGTGACCCGAGGGGAAACTGCTGGTCTTGGGTTGGCGGAGCTTTAGCGGTCGCGGCGTGTCCTGAAGTGGCCGATTGCGTTTGAACAACGACTTCACGGGGCCATTTATCAACGCTGATTCGAGTCCCAAGGCAATGCTGAGAGTGATGGCGATTCGCGGGTCGTCTTTGACGATGGCTTGACCGACCCCGAGGGTGTGCCAAAGAACGCTGAAGTCGGCCGCTTCGGACGCGGTGTAGAAGAGCCGGTCGATTGCGGGGCGACCCCGAAGCGACTCCCAGGCATGGTCGATGCGGTTGTCGATGCGGTCGACAGCTTGGAGCCATGCCGCATCGTCGGTTGTCGGCTGCTCGTCGTTATCGGCGGGTTCCACGCTGGGAATGCTACGGCCGCTCAGGGCGTGGGGTGTACATCGGCGAGTCGGCCGGGCGTGTTCTCCCACGGCGCCGGGATCCCTCTGTGCCATAGGGGCGTGAGTTCGCCATTGCGCAGGAGTCGTTGGAGATCGCCGACGAGTTCGGCATCGATCACATCTCGCTCAAACGCGGTTGCGGTCAAAAGGTCGGGCGGCAGCACGGTGAATCCGGACCTTGGTTCCTCGGCCACTACGAACCAATCGACGAAGGGCACCCAGGCCAGGTGTTTGGCGATTTGTTCGCGAGTCGACGCCGCCAGCCCCTCGGTCTCGGCAATCGCCTCGGCCGCGTTGTCGGCGGCCTCCAACGGACAAAGCACGAACACGCCACCGGGACCGACCATCAACCGAAAGGGACCGCGATGGGCGGTGGCTGCCCCTCGCGGGAGGCGCGAAAGAGCAGAATCGAGGGCACGGGCGCTCGAAGCGCGAGGACTGGACACCCTTTTGACTTCGGCCGATCGGGGGTCGTTCCTTAGCGAAAGCGCCGAAGTAGCGGCTGTTCAGCCCTGATATGCGCCCGGGCCGGTGAACATTCCTCGGTGCCAACGTCGCGGTGTGGCCAACATTGCCCGGGGGTAGTCCTCAAACATCCAACGGGCGAAGTTGCGTCGGGTCCACCCGCTTGCTCCAGTAGCTCGTAGCGCGGCGCTGGCGATCGCCGGTCGGGCCAGCAGCGGGACGAGCAGGCGCGCCATACGATCGTCGGCCACCAGTTCGCGGCGCACTGCATGCTCGTAGTTACGGGACACGTTGCGGCGACCCAGGATCGCCTCGGCGGCCATGCGGCCGGTCAGGATGGCTTGGCCGATCCCTTCGCCCGTCATCGGGTCGGTTACGGCCGCGGCATCACCAACAAAGAGCGTGTTGGGTCCAACCAGCGGCACTCGTCCAACTCGTGCGGGGATGGGCCAAGCCTTGTGGGGAGATTCTGGGGTGGCGTCAGGGCCAAGGAGTTCTTGTACGTGGGGGCGGCTGAGCAGGTCGGGCCACAACGACTTCATGGCGCCGACCGTGTGCGGCCCGCCCCGCCGGATGCCGAACCCGATGTTGGCTCGGTCGCCGCTCAACGGGAAAGACCACGCATAGCCCGGTAGCAGGTCGCGTTCGAACCATACGACGAGCTCTGAAGCGGCCCGCGGACTTACGTTTCGGAAATACTGCCGAAAGGCATGCCACTCGCCGCGATACCCGTCGACGTTCAGGCCCAGCATCTTGCGTAGCGGCGACCACATACCGTCGGCCGCAATCACATGGTTGGTGACGTGTGAGCGATCGTCAGCGAACCGAAGCGTCACCTGGTTTGCCGAGGGCTCGGCGGCGGTGACTTGGGTTCGTTCGTGAACTTTGGCACCGCTGGCTACGGCGAGGTCGACCAAAGCAGCATCGAGTTCTTCCCTACGGGCCACCGCGGCGTGGTAGCCGCTACCGCTGGGTAAGGGATAGTGGTGGATCCGCCCGCGGGGTGAACGGACCACGACCTCGTTGACGGGTTGCCATGACGCGACGGATGCAGGGTCGAGGCCGAGGGTGTCGAGTTCTCGTAGCGCGAGGGCGGTGAGTCCGTCGCCGCAACACTTGTCGCGGGGAAACGAGGCCCGGTCAAAGACATGCACGTTGACACCGGCGCGAGCCAGCAAAGTGGCCGCGGTGGTGCCTGCGGGTCCGGCGCCGACGATGGCAACGTCACTGTCGAGGGTCGGGGTGCTCACAAGGCGAAGGGTAGGAGGCGGTTGATCCAGTGCCACCGGCGCGACAGGCTTTAGGGAACCGTTGTCGAGGGTGGGGTCGTGACCGGCGTTGTTGTGGTGGTCGTGCGGGTAGAACTGCCGTCGCACGCTCGGCCTTCGGGACGGTAACGGGCGGTGACGTAGTCGATCTCGGTGTGACCGTCCTCGACCCAGGTACGGGTGCGCTGGGTGCTCACACGAGTGCACGAAACGCCCTCGGCGCGTTCGCTCTGACCCGTTTGTTCGCCCTGGACCCATTTGGTCGAAAACAGTCGCACGGTGATCGAATCGTCGGTAGTAGTTGGCCACAACAAGATGGCGTAGGGAGTGTTGTTGATTATCTCGAGATCGGGATGCGGGTGAGAGACGGTGGCCTCGCGTCCGTACGGATATCGGCTGATGTAGATCGAGTGACTCTGGTATTCGCCGAAGTCGAGGCCGGCAAAGAACGCCGCATTGAACAGAGTTGTTGCGTATTGGCTGATGCCGCCACCGACCGAGGAGTTGAAAACCCCGTTGACGATGACACCAGCGCTGACGAACCCTTTGTCTCGGGTGCGGACCCCGACGTAGTCGTTGATCGAGAACTCTTCCCCGGGTTCGATTATTGCGCCTCGGGTGATGTCGGAGATGCGGGCAATGTTGTGGACCCTGGTCTGTCCCGGTTTGAAATTGGTGGTGAACTCGCCCACGAGTTCGACGATGCCGAGCGACTGGGCCCACGCCACGCCACGCGCATCAGGGTCTTCGATGGGTAATAGGTCGACCATTTGGTCACCGGCTTCGAGGGCGGCCCGGATGCGATCGGCGGAGTCCGCGGTGCAACACACCGATCCCGGGGCGCCGCCGACAATGTGCACGCCACCGTCGTTGTCGATCGAGAACTCGGCTTCGTCACCCGCTTCGCCAAGACCCCAAAATAGCGACTCGATTGTTGATTGGGCCGCGTCGGAGTCGATCGTTATGGATGGTTCGTCCGTGCTGCCACCGAACCTGACCCACGAGCGCACCGCGGCCTCGGGAACAAGGTAGGTGGCCTTGGTGCCGAGGACATGAACTCGGATCCCTCCAGCCGTTAGTTCAGACGCTTCTTGTATGAGCGATTCGGCCCCGGTGCTCACCGCCTGAGACCCGGCGACCGGTACCGGAAGCGAAACCGGCCCGTCCTGATGGGTCTGGGCCGCCTCCAGCACCCGTACTTGGAGCTCTTCTGAATCGACCGACGGAACGTTGGCCTGAGAGGCTTCGACAAACTGGCCCCGCACAAGTTCGATCTGAGGATTGCCGAAGTCGAGCGGGAAAGTTGCGTCGGGGCCAACGCCGAAGAAGGTCGACAGTTGGTCGGCCTCGATCGAGAACGAAAGCTCGACGGGGCGGCTCACAAAAAGCGACTTTGCCCAATTGAACGGGCGCAAGATGGCACTACCGCGGTCGCGGCCCTCGACTATTGCAGCATCAATATCGACACTGACCCCGAGCTCGGCCGCCGATCGTTGCAGCGAAACTCCGGCCCACTGCATCTCAATGAGTTGTTGGTCGAGTCCCGCCTCGTTGAGTCGAGCCGTTGCCACCTCCGTGCTCGTGCCGCCGACGTCGACTCCCGCGATATTGACGTTGCGCGGCAAGTCGTCGCCGAACACCTTGTCGTCGATCAGCCATCCGGCCAAAAAGACCACTACGGCTGCCGCCACCAGCAGGAGTGCCGTTCGCATCGTCGGGACTCTATCTGACCCGATGTTCAGAAAAGTTTCAGGTTCGGCGACTCGATTCCGCGTAGTTCGTCGTAGTCGACCTCGACCCAAGCGATCCCGCGATCGGTGGCCAAGACCTTGGCCTGAGGCTTGATTTCTTGGGCGACGTAGATACCTCGGACCGGCCGGAGCATTGGATCGCGATTGAGAAAGTCGAGATAACGGGTGAGCTGTTCGACGCCATCGATCTCACCTCGGCGCTTGACCTCGATGGCGACCGCGAGTCCGTCGGCGTCGCGACACATGAGGTCGACCGGGCCAATGTCGGTCGGGAACTCGCGGCGAACCAGGCGCAGACCTTCGGCGATCGAGGTCGGATCGTCGGCCAAGAGCTTCTGCAGGTGTGCTTCGACGCCGTCTTTTTGCAAACCCGGATCGAGGCCCATCTCGTGGGATTCGTCGGAGAGAATATCTTCGAACGTAATGGTGAGAACTTCGCCCTTGGGGCTGGTGACCGTCCAGATACCGGCCTCGGGGTCTTCGATCACCCGGTTGGGGGCGTTCATCCAGTTGAGCGGCTTGTAAGCGCCGCCGTCGGCGTGGATTGCCACACAACCGTCGGCTTTGACCATTACCAAACGAACCGCCGATGGGAGGTGAGCCTGAAGGCGGCCGTCGTAGTCGACGGTGCAGCGGGCGACAACGAGACGCATAGACCGGCGACCCTAGGCGCGCGACCGGAGTCGTCGGCGGATTGTCTCGCGTCGCTCTTGGAGCTGCCGATAGGTCATTGCCTCGACGCTGCCGTCGACTCCAAAGGCGGCCCTGACTCCGTCGACATCAAACTCGTAAGCGTCGTCTTTCATGCCGACCTCGGCGGCGAGACGAGCTCCGTGCGTTGTTGCGAAGTAGGTCGCGACGTGGGCGATTTCGGCGAACAGGTCGAGGTCGGGCGCCAGCCGAGCAATCGCCCCATCGAGAAACACCATGTTCTTCACGAACAACATGAGTTTCCTTGGGCATCCGAGCTCCGTACCCGAGCAACGCTTTGACCACCCGCTGGAGTTCGGCAACCAGTTGGTCGCTGTCGAGAGTGGTCGGGTCGACAACTCCATCGAGAAGTCCGAGGTCCTGGGCCACCGCATCGAGGTCGGTGTCGTCGGGCAAAGCGCCAAGATCTCGCAGCGCACCGAGCTGGCCAATCGGGTCGTTCATGGTGGCGCCGATCAGGAGCCTGACGAACGCCAGGCGACGTTTCTCGCTCATCCGCCCGGTGATCCCAAAGTCGAGCAGGGCGGTTCGGCCGTCGGACATCACATAGAGATTTCCGCCGTGAAGATCGCCGTGAAAGATGCCGTGGATCAATGCGCCTTCCATGAAGCCGATCATCCCGGCTCGCACGACGGCGTGGGTGTCAATGCCTTGCTCGCGGTAGGTCTCTACATCGTCGAAACGGAAACCGTCGAGGCGTTCCATGACCAGTACCCGTCGGGTCACGAGCGATGGGTGGGGACGAGGGACGACGAATTGGCGCTGATCGAGTTCGGCAAAGACCCGAGCGACGTCGAGCATGTTGGCGGCCTCGACCCGAAAGTCGAGTTCCTCACTGATGGTCTGGGCAAAAACTTCGACGAGGGCGGGCGGATTGGCCAACGACGCCACCGGGATGCGCCCAACCAGATGGGGGGCGAGCCAAGCCATCACCGCGAGGTCTTGATGCACCAGACGGTCGACGGTCGGGCGCTGAACCTTCACCACGACTGGCGTACCATCACGCAGCGTTGCCGCGTGCACCTGGGCAATCGAAGCAGCGGCGATCGGGGTTCGTTCAAAAGTCGCAAACGTCGATTCGAGCGCGGCGCCAAGATCTTGTTCGACAACCTCGCGAACCGAGGCGAAGGACTCGGCGGGTACCTGGTCTCGGCACTTGATGAACTCGGCCACCAACTCGGGCGGAAAGATGCCCTCGCCCGACGAAATGATCTGACCCAACTTTATGTAAGTGGGTCCGAGAGTCTCGGCCGCTTCGCGCAGTCGACGCGACAGGTCGGCGGTCGACTGGCGGCCGCCGCGCCGACGCCCGGTCACCGCCCAAGCAGCAACGGCGAGGCCGAGACGGCGAAGAACTGTGAGCGTGCGGCGCCCTGGCGGAAAGCGGGCCGGTGTGATCAGTGATGGGAGCCGTCGTTGGGTGGCGGTCCGTAACGTTGCGACGTCGCGGAGCCAAACACATTCGTCGGGGTCGACGATCCAAGGAGGGTTCTCGGTGAAGGTGCCGTAGCCGAGGTCGACGGGGGAGTCAGTCACCCCTGCAGTCTCGCTCAGCCGTCGAAGGACGCCAACGCCGCTAATACACGGTCGGCTAATTCGGGACGACAGATCAAAAGGTCGGGGAGATAGACGTCTCGCTGGTTGTACACCAGCGCCGAACCATCTATGCGGCTCACGTGGCAGCCCGCGGCCGCCGCGACCGCGACCGGCGCACAAGAATCCCACTCGTATTGCCCTCCGCTGTGGGCATAGATTTCGGCTTCGCCGCGTACGACGGCCATGGCTTTGGCGCCGGCCGAACCCATCTCGACGAGTTCGGCACCCAGGAGTTCGGCAACGTGAAGAGCGGCAGCGGGAGGACGACTACGCGATACGATCATCCGAGGAGGGGTATTCGGGTTGGGGTCGAGCACCGGGGCGTCGCCGGTGTGCAGCACCTTGTCGAGGGCCGGCAAGGCAACGGCACCGGCTATCGGCTTTTGGTCAGCGACCAGCGCGACGTGGACCGCCCAGTCGGTACGAGGGACTTCGGAGAACTCTCGGGTGCCGTCGAGCGGATCGACAATCCAGGTTCGCGCCGCGGTAAGCCTCTCGAAATTGTCTTTGCCTTCTTCGCTCAAGACGGCGTCGTCAGGACGGGTCGTCGCCAGTCGCTCCATGAGTAACTCGTGGGCCTGACGGTCGCCCTCGGCTTTGAGAACCGCCGGAGGAGCCCCCTCGGCGGTTAGCCGCTGGCGCAGCTCCATGAGGAGGCGGCCGGCCTCGGCCGCAAGTTGGGCCGACAGGTGATGATCATCAAGAGAAGTCACGATGTAAGAGTAGCTATCGAGTCAGTCGAGAGCGCGGCCGAAGGGCTGGCCGGCCTCGTCGTAGCAGGGCGCGTGATAATGCTCGACCCGGTCCCAGTTACCGTCGACGTAGATGTTGCAAATCACTTGCATGTGCCGCTCACGGGCCCTGAACTTGATTCGCTCATCGCAGTGCGAGCAGTCGGTCATCGACCCAGCCTCAATGAGGCGGGTGACGGCACGACTCTTCCATGCTGTCTTCGTTGCTGCTTTCGCCATGTCGAACCATCGGCGCTAACCGCAGTCTCATAAGGAATCAGCGTTGAGGCGGTCAGCCTCGAGCGAGTGGCTTGTACTTGATGCGATGGGGACGCATGGCGTCAACGCCGTGCTCACGTTTGCGGTATTCGGCGTAGTCGGTGAAGTTGCCTTCGAACCAACGCACTTGAGAGTCACCTTCGAAGGCCAAGATGTGGGTAGCTACCCGGTCGAGGAACCAGCGATCGTGGCTGACGATCACCGCGCATCCGGCGTAAGCCTCGATGGCGTCTTCGAGCGCTCGGAGGGTGTCGATGTCGAGATCGTTGGTGGGTTCGTCCAAGAGCAACACGTTGGCGCCTTCTTTGAGCACCTTGGCAAGATGTACACGGTTGCGTTCGCCGCCCGACAGATTGCCGACGGTCTTTTGCTGGTCGGGACCTTTGAAGTTGAACGAAGCCGCATAAGAACGGCCGTGGACTTCGCGCCCGCCCACCGTGAGGTTGTCGACCCCGCCGGTGATTTCTTCGTACACGGTCTTGGCCGGATCGAGAGTGCGATTTTGATCTACGTAACCGAGTTGAACAGTGGCGCCGAGGCGAATCTGGCCGTCGTCGGGGGCGGCTTCGGGGTCGGCGTGACCCTCGGCCTCGTTGATGATCATTTTGAACAAAGTCGATTTGCCGGCGCCGTTTGCCCCGATCACCCCAACAATGCCGGCCGGTGGCAGGGTGAAGGTCAGGTCATCGATCAACAACTTGTCGCCGAACGCCTTACGAATATGCTCGGCTTCGATCACGACGTCGCCGAGTCGTCGATCGGCGGGGATCATTATTTCGAGAGCAGCATCGCGGCCCTCGGCCGCTTTTTGCTCTTCGAGAAGTTTGTCGTAGGCCGCGAGGCGGGCCTTACCCTTGGCTTGACGAGCTTTGGGAGCCATCCGAACCCACTCGAGTTCTCGTTTGAGGGTGCGAGTGCGCTTGTCGTCGTCCTTGTTCTCCTGAGCGATGCGGGCTTCTTTTTGAGCGAGGAAACCCGAGTAATTGCCTTCGAACGGGATACCTCGGCCGTGGTCGAGTTCGAGAATCCAGCCCGCCACGTTATCGAGGAAGTACCGATCGTGAGTAATGGCAACGACGGTGCCCTCGTAGTCCTGCAGTGTGCGTTCGAGCCATGCCACCGATTCGGCATCGAGATGGTTGGTTGGCTCGTCGAGCAGTAACAGGTCGGGCTTTGACAGCAACAGACGGGCCATCGCCACTCGGCGAACCTCGCCGCCCGACAGGTTCTCGACCGAAGTATCGCCCGAAGGTGTACGCAACGCGTCCATCGCGATCTCGACGTTGCGTTGGAGGTCCCAAGCGCCGAGCGCTTCGATTTTGGACTCGATGTCGGCCTGACGGGAACCGAGCTTCTCGTAGTCGGCTTCGGGATCGGACCAAGCGGCCAGTACCTCGTCGTACTCGGCCAGCAACGAAGCCGCTTCGCCGGCGCCATCCATCACGTTTTCGAGAACAGTCTTGGTGGGGTCTAGGTGCGGTTCTTGCTCGAGCATCCCGACGCTGAAACCCTCGGTAAGCCGGGCTTCTCCCGTGTAGTCGGTGTCGATCCCGGCCATGATCTTCAGCAGCGTTGACTTGCCCGCGCCGTTGGGACCTAGCACCCCAATTTTCGCCCCCGGGTAGAACGCGAGAGTGATGTCTTTGAGTACATCACGGCTGGGCGGAATGAACCGCCCAACCTTGTGCATGGTGAATATGAACTGCGCGGCCATAGCGGTGCAATGTATCTTCGGCGCCGTATCTTCAGCGCCGCTTCTTGGCCGGAGCCTTCTTGGCCGGAGCCTTCTTGGCTGCCTTCTTGGCCGGAGCCTTCTTGGCTGCCTTCTTGGCTGCCTTTTTGGCTGGAGTCTTTTTGGCTGGCGCCTTCTTAGATGTTGCCTTCTTGGCGGCGCGCTTCGGGGTCGGCGGCTTTTTCGGCGAGCCATCGGCCGCGGCGTCCAAGGGCAGAATCCCGACATCGACACCCTGGCGGTCCGGATCGAACCGGTGGACAACAAAGGACCGGTGCTCGCCGATGCTCACAACGTCTCTGGCTCGACGCGGCGGCGGATCAGCAAGGAGCCTCAACGGGATATAGACATCGATGCCCTCGGTTGTCGCGTAGGCGCCGTGCGAAGAAAAGGATTCGACTACCGCGTCGATGGTGCTGCCGACCGGGTTGGTAGATCGAAATGCATTCCATTCCTTCTTGCGGTTCGCTCCGGGAGTAGCCGCGACCTTCGCCGCTTCGGCCGTAGCCGTCTTGTTGGCCGCGGCCTTCTTCTTTGCAGCTTTTTTGGCCGGAGCTTTCGTTGTGGTTTTTTTGGCTGCAGCTTTCTTGGCGGCCGCTTTCTTGGCTGGAGCCTTCTTGGCGGCCGCTTTCTTGGCCGGAGCCTTCTTTGTTGCCGGCTTCTTCGTTGCCGGCTGCGTGGTCACGGGCTCGACAGCCTCGGTCGACTCGTCGTTGGATGCGGAGCGGGTGGCGCGTCGACTGACTGGTCCTCGTACCGGAGCCCGAGGTACGTAGATCCAACCGACCCCAGGAACCGGCTTGCCGCCGATCAACCGGCCGACGTCGAAGAGCCAGTCGTACGTACCGTGAAATTCTTGGAACGAATCGTTTGAGACGACTACCGCGTTGGCGCGGTCTGCGACCTGAAGAATGAAGGTGTCACCGCGCCCGATAACGCCGGCGGGCGGAGTGATGATCTCGTTGTTGTCGATGGCTTTGCGGGCTGCGGCCCGTTCGGATTTCGAAACGCGGTGTTCAAACGACGCATCGACGATCACGATTACTTGTTCGAACTGGTATTCGTGCCGGAACTCCGAGACCGCGGCGTTGAGTTGCGCCAAGCTTGGGTCGTTGCGGCCTTCTGTCGCGATGTTGGAACCATCGACCACGGCAGTTTTCAAAGACATAGGGCTAAGTCAACCATGTGGCCTACGCTGCCCCGGTGATTCAAGCCGTGCTCTTCGACTTCGGGGGAGTGATCTTGTCCAGCCCGTTCGAAGCGTTCAACGATTACGAGCAAGAAGTTGGGCTACCCGTCGACACCATTCGGCGCGTGAACGCCACCAATCCGCACAGCAACGCCTGGGCTCGCTTCGAGCGCGGCGAGCTCACCCCTGCAGAGTTCGTGCCGGTCTTTGAGTCCGAGGCCCGGGCCCTCGGCCACGACATCGATGCCCGTCGAGTGCTGGCTTCGCTGCGAGGCACGTTGCGACCAGCGATGGTGGAAGCGCTCAGACGGTGCGGCGCGGTATTCAAGACCGCCATGCTCACCAACAACTTCCGGCCTCCCGACGGCCAATCAGGCGTTGACGCCATGGTTGACGGTGCCGGAGAGTCGCTTGCCCAGGTTCACTCGTTGTTCGATGAGATCGTCGAGTCGAGTGTGATTGGCGTGCGTAAGCCCGAACCACGCTTCTACGAAATCGCGTGTGAGCAGCTGGGCGTCGAGCCACACCAATGTGTCTTCCTCGATGATCTCGGGATCAACCTCAAACCGGCGCGCCAAATGGGCATGACGACGATCAAAGTGGTGGAGCCATTAGCGGCTCTGGTTCAGCTGGAAGCGGCGCTAGGGATCGACCTCTCGACCGATTAGCCCACGGCGAGCAAACGGCGATTAACCCAGAGCGCGGTCGAGCAAGTGGGCTAGTTCTTGAGCGTGGACGACCCCACTTCCGCAAGCCGGCGACCCCGACTCGTAGCGGCTAACTCGCCGAATTTCGTGGGTGTCTTCGTGAGCTTCGTAGAGACGGCCCTTGATCGAGTTCCACGCGCCCATATTTTCGGGCTCTTCTTGGACCCACACGATTTCTCGGGCGTTGGGGTATTTGGCGAGTTCCGACGCCACCGCCGCGAACGGCCACGGATACAGCTGCTCGACGCGCCCGATAGAAATCTTGGCTCCTCGCTTGTCGCGCTCGGCCATGAGGTCGAAGGCCACCTTGCCACTTGACAAAATGACTCGCTCAACTTCGTTGGCCGGAGGCGGATTGCGATCACCGAGCAGCTCTTCGAAGGTCCCTGACAAGAGGTCGGTGACGTTCGACCGCGAGTATTTCGAACGAAGCAGCGACTTGGGCGTAAACACGATCAGTGGCGATTTGACGCTTTGGAAGGTTTGGCGGCGCATCAGGTGGAAGAACTGGGCCGCAGTGGTCGCATTACAGACCTGGATGTTGTCCTCGGCAGCCATATGCAAGAACCGCTCGACCCGGGCCGATGAATGCTCGGGGCCTTGGCCCTCGTATCCGTGCGGTAGTAGCATTACCAAACCGCAATCTTGGTTCCATTTGTCTTTGGCCCCGACGATAAATTGGTCGATGATGATTTGGGCTCCGTTGGCGAAGTCGCCGAATTGGGCTTCCCAAATCACCAGGTCGTTCTGTTTCACAACCGAGTAGCCGTACTCGAAGCCCAAAGCGGCGTATTCCGACAGCAATGAGTCGTAGATCCAAAGGTTTGCGTCGCCCGTTGTGAGCGAAGCCAGCGGCACGAATTCTTCGCCGGTTTCGTAGTCGACCAGAGTCGAATGGCGGTGGCTGAAGGTGCCGCGGCGGGAGTCCTGTCCGGTAAGGCGAATCGATGTTCCTTCCGCGACCAGCGAACCGAAGGCCATTGCTTCGCCGAGCGCCCAATCGACTTCTCCGCTTCTGAACATCTTGTCGCGCGTTTCGAACTGCTGGGCCAACTTGCGATGCATCGTGAAGCCTTCGGGACGGTGCGTCAGAGCCGCATAAATATGTTCGAGGGTGGCTTCGTCGATCGATGTGCGCAAGTGCGGCCTCACCCCTTTGGATTCGATGGGGGGCTTCGCCATTTCGTTGGGGTCGCTTTCGTCACCCCTGGTTTCGTCAAGAGCACTTTGCAACCGCGAATGGAAATCGGCGAGGGCCGCTTCTTCTTCGGCCGGACTGAAGTCGCCTCGTTTCACCAACGAGGTGGTGTAACTCTCGCGCACCGGCGGTCGGGCATCGATCCGGCGATACATCTCCGGCAACGTGTAGCTCGGATCGTCGCCTTCGTTGTGGCCGTGGCGCCGGTAGCAGATCATGTCGATAACGACGTCTTTGTTGAACCGCTGGCGGTACGCAAAGGCCAAACGGGCGACCCGAACACAGGCTTCGGGGTCGTCGCCGTTGACGTGAAAGATTGGCGCCTGAATCATCTTGGCAACATCGGTTGAGTACTCAGATGAGCGCGACTTGTCGGGAGTGCTGGTGAAGCCCACCTGGTTGTTGATGATTACGTGAACCGAACCGCCTACCCGATAACCCCGAATTTGCGAGAGGTTCAGCGTCTCGGCAACGACGCCCTGACCAGCAAACGCGGCGTCGCCGTGGATCAACAGCGGCAGGATCGGGAAGGGCTTGTCGACTGCCTGCTTGTCGGTGGCATCCATTCGGGCTCGGGCCATACCCAGCACAACGGGGTTGACTGCTTCGAGATGGGAGGGATTTGCCGCGAGCTCTACCGGCAACTCGTTGCCATTACGGCTCACGAACGTTCCGGTTTGGCCAAGGTGGTACTTGACGTCTCCGGAACCTTGGGTCATCTGGCCGATCTTGCCGCCTTCGAACTCGGTGAAAAGTTGCCCGTAAGTCTTGCCGACGATGTTGACCAAGACGTTGAGCCGCCCGCGGTGAGCCATGCCAATTACTGCTTCGGTCATCCCGTCGTCGGCTGCAGCGCCGAGCAATGCGTCGAGCAGAGGGACGGTTGCCTCGGCCCCTTCGATCCCGAACCGTTTCTGGCCTACGTACTTGGTCGCCAAGAAGGTCTCGAGCGCTTCGGCGGCGTTGAGCCGACCCAGAATGTGGCGTTGCTCTTCCGGCGAGATGGTGCGATCAGCTCCTTCGAGCTGCTCTTGCATCCATCGTTTCTCGGCGGGGTCCTGGATGTGCATGTATTCGACACCGACGGTGCGGCAGTACGCGTCGCGTAGGACTCCCAGTAGCGCGCCGAGAGCCATTTTGTCCCGGCCGCCGACCCGGGCGTATATCCCGGTCTCGCTGCCGGTGAGGAACTCGCGATCGAGGTCCCAAATGGTGAGTCCGTAGGTGGCCGGGTCGAGTTCGGCGTGCATCTTTGGCTCTTTGACCTGCAGCGGGTCGAGATCAGCAATGAGGTGACCTCGCACCCGGTGCATGTTGATCAGCTGGTTGACCTTGGCCTGCTTTTCGAGCAGTGAAGACTCGCGGTCGAGGGGGTTGATGTCGCGCCGCCACTTGACTGCTTCGTAAGGAACGTCAAGCGAGCGGAACACATCGACGTAGAAGTCGTCTTCGCCCAGGAGAAGTTCGTGGATCTTCTTCAGGAACAGGCCCGACTCGGCGCCTTGGATTATGCGATGGTCGTAGGTGGAGGTGACCGTGATGACCTTGGACACCCCGAGCTCGGCGAGCTTTGAAGGATCGGCGGCCTGGTACTCGGTCGGGAACGCAATCGATCCCACACCAACAATGAGTGCTTGGCCTTGCATGAGTCGGGGTACGGATTGCAATGTGCCGAGCGTGCCGGGATTGGTGAGGCTCACGGTGGTGCCGGCGAAGTCGTCAGGGCTGAGCTTGTTTGACCGGACCTTCTCGATGAGTTCCTGGTAACGATCTACGAACTGGCGAAAGTTGAGCGTGTCGGCATCCCTGATGCAGGGCACCATCAAGGCTCGGCTGCCGTCCGGCTTCTCCAAGTCGACCGCGATCCCAAGGCCGATGTGTTGATTGCGCACGAGCCGGGGCTTGCCGTCAGAGTCGACCGCAAAGGTGTTGTTCATCGCCGGGACCGAATCCGAGATCGCCCGGACGACCGCGTAGCCGATCAGGTGCGTGAACGACACTTTGCCGTTGAGTTTGCGGCCCAGGTAACCGTTGATGATCTTGCGGTTGACTTCGAGGAGCTTGGCTGGCACTTGCCGGAAGCTGGTAGCGGTCGGGACCTCGAGACTGGCCTGCATGTTCGTGACGATCCGGGCGCTTGCGCCTCGAATCGGGGAACCGGGTGCTTCGTCGACCGGTTTCTTGGCTGGTGCCGGTGAAGGCGAAGGCGCAGGCGCCGCGGCTGGTGCCGGAGCCGGCGGCGCCGGTACTTCGGTGGCAACGGCATCGATGGGAGCGCTCGTAACCGCGGGGGTTGGCGGGGGCGTGGCACCGTTGGCTGCGCCCTCTTGTTCGAACATGGTTCGCCAGGTGGCGTCGACCGACGCCGGATCGGTCTTCCACTGCTCGCGCATTTCGTCGGCCATCCACGCATTGGGGCCCATGTCGTTGGTCGGGTTGCTCGAAGTCATCGCCTGTCAGCATACGCATGTTGGCACTAGGGTCCGGCGAGTGCGAATAGCGACATGGAATGTGAACTCCCTCAACGCCCGTCTTGGACGGGTTGAAAGGTGGCTCAATACGTTTTCTCCCGATGTCTTGTGCCTTCAAGAAACCAAGCTCGCCGACGATGCTTTTCCGGCGCTCACGTTCCAGGCAATGGGGTACGAGACTTTGCATCACGGCCAGGGGCGATGGAACGGCGTCGCTATTTTGAGCAAGGTTGGTCTCGACAATCCTGTTGCCGGGTTTGGTGACGAACAAGAGCCCGACCCCGACGCCCGTATTGCGTGGGCGACCTGTGGCGGAGTGCGTGTCGCGACCTGTTATGTCCCCAACGGGCGCTCGCTCGAAGACGATCACTACCAGTACAAACTGCGGTGGCTCGATCGGCTACGGGCCGATCTCGATGGTCAATGCGATCCGTCTGATCCAGTGGTCGTGTGCGGCGATTTCAATATCGCCCCCGAAGATCGAGATGTGTGGAACCGAGCAAAGCTCGAGGGGCAGACCCATGTCAGCGAGCCGGAACGAGAGCGGCTGGCCGCTCTCGAACAGTGGGGCCTGGTGGATGTCTTCCGGGAGCATCACCAGGACTCGGGTCTGTTCTCTTGGTGGGACTACCGCGGCGGCGCATTCCATAAGAAGCAAGGTATGAGAATCGATTTGTTGATGACATCGCGGTCGGTCGCCGATGCAACTTCTCTGGTTGTGGTCGACCGAAACGAGCGCAAGGGTCCAAAGGACGATCCGCCCAGCGACCACGCCCCGGTTCTCATCGATCTCGCTGCGCTCCCCACGAAAGCGACAGCGCCATGCTGACCCCTTTGAGCGAGCACCAGCTGTTGGTTTTTTGGACTCAGCTGCTGATCTTGGTAGTGATGGCTCGGGCCTGTGGCGCACTGATGCGTCGCGTCAATCTGCCTTCGGTCATTGGTCAGTTGGGGGCCGGAGTGATTCTCGGGCCGTCGATATTTGGCCGGGTCTGGCCCGAGGGTTTTCATTGGTTTTTGCCCGACTACCCGATCTCGTCAGGCGCGCTATTGGCCGTGAGTTGGATCGGTGTGGCCCTGTTGTTGGTTACTGCTGGGTTCGAGACCGACCTTGGATTGATCCGCCGACTCGGCCGAGCCTCGGCGTTGGTGACCGGGTTCAGCCTGGTTGTGCCACTGATCGGTGGCCTTGTGGTCGGTTTGTTGCTGCCCGACTCTTTTGTGGGATCGGGCGCCGACCGCACGGTGTTTGCTCTATTCGTAGCGGCCGCGCTGTCGGTCTCGGCCTTGGCCGTGATCGCCAAGATCCTGTCCGAGTTGGGCCTGATGCGGCGCGACTTTGGTCAGATCACCGTTGCGGCCGGAATGGCCAACGATGTTGTGGGCTGGGTGATGTTGGCGGTCTTCGCCGGCTTCGCCGTTTCGGGCGAAGTTTCCGCCGGTGGGGTGGCCAAGACCGTTGTGGGGTTGGCGGCGTTTCTGACGTTGGCAATGACCGTTGGCCAGCGCGTTGTCGACCGAGCGCTGCGATGGGTCCGCCGCGATGGGCCCAACGTCGACGGCGCGTTGTCGGTCGTCGTGTTCACAATGCTGGTCTATGGCGTTGCCACCCAAGCGCTCGGTATCGAAGCGGTCCTTGGGGCCTTCGTTGCCGGCGTGGTTTTGCACCGTTCGCGGTTTCAACAGCCGGAGGTGTTGCATCACATCGAGGGTCTGACCAACGCCTTTCTGGCCCCGATCTTTTTCGCCACGGCCGGGCTGAGAGTCGATTTGGGGTTGTTGCGACACAACAATGCGCTTGCTTGGGCCGGTGTTGTGGTTGGTGTGGCGATCGTTGCCAAGTTCGCCGGCGCTTACCTCGGCGCTCGTTTGGCTGGCCAATCGCAGCGAGCCGCAACCGCGCTTGGGGCTGGACTCAACGCTCGTGGCGCCCTCGAGATCGTGATTGCGTCGGTTGGACTCACGCTCGGGGTCTTCACCGACACCGCCTACACCGTTATCGTGATCGTGCCGCTGGTCACTTCGGTGTTCGCCGCGGCCAGCCTGCGGTTGGTAGTGCGGGACTGGCTGGGTAGTGCCGACGAGCAAGAACGACTCGAACGCGAAGCAACGTTGTCGCGCAACCTGGTGGTCAAGTCGTCGCGCATTTTGTTGCCGTCGCAAGGCAAGCCGGCATCGATTGCTGCGGCTCAGATAGTCCAGTTTGCGTGGCCCAAAGAAGCCCCGGCAACGATTCTGACCGTCGGGGCCCAGGCTGGTGTCGACGCTGATGTGGATCCTGATGTCAATATCGAGGTTCTGCGCAACGTGCTCGATGAACGAGCGGTTGATCACATCGAGACCACTCAAGCTGACATCGCGGGGGCGATCGTCGCTGAATCACAACTGGGCTATGGCGTGGTCGTAGTAGGTGTTGCGGCCCGCCACGAAGGAGTTCTCTACTCGCCGATGGTCGACGAATTGTTGCTCAACGCAGTAACACCGGTCGTTATCGTACGCCGGGCCCGTGGCCTCGACCGGCCGTTGCCTCCGGCCTTCTCTCGGGTCATAGTGCCGGTGACCGGCACGCCCTCGTCCCGGCTCGCTCAAGAGGTCGCATTTGCGATCTCGAGTGAGCTGGGAACCGAAGTTGTCCTTTCTCACGTTGTCAATCGTGTGAGCCAGCTTCCGAGGATCTTTGCCCGTCGGCGAGACGAGGACGACCCGGTAATGGCCGCGGCTAACCAGATGGTCGAGATGGCGGTCGGACGCGCCGAAGAGGCGGGGATCGCGCCGCGATCGTCGGTGCGCGAGGGTTCGTCGGCCGGCGAGGCTCTGGTCGAAGCAGCGCGGGCCGAAGAGGCCGACTTGGTGGTGTTGGGGGCTCAGCTCCGCAACGTCGACGGGCGGCCGTTCATTGGTCATACCGTCGAAACGGTTTTGGAACGTTGCGACGCAACGGTTGTGGTGGTTGCCCAACCACGCCCCCGTCATGTTGGCAGCTGATGATCACTCGTCGAGGCATGTGATTTCGAGTAGGCGCAGACCGAATCGACGAGCTTTGGTGGCTCCCACCCCCGCGATGGCCGCAAGTTGATCGATGTTGCACGGTCGTTGCTGAGATAGCTCGCCGACTGTTTGGTCGCTCAAGATCGCGGTGGGCGAGATGTTTATGGCGCGGGCGGTGTCGTCTCGCCATACCAAGAGTTGGTCAAGGACTTGCTGTCGTTCGTGTTGGTCGGTGATGGTCAGATCGATTTGTGCTGGTCCGGCAATCTTGGCTCGGAGGTTGGCGATCGAGGGGCGGTCGTCGGGGAGCGGGGCGGCCTGACCGTGGAACCCGTCGAGCCAGGGAGATGGAGCACGATCGACCAACGAGTCACCCATGACCCGACTTTGGCACCACGTCACATGGAGCTCTCGCTCTGCTCGTGTTGCGGCCACATAGAGAAGCCGTTGTTCTTCCATTCGGGCCGCCCAGCCCCTGGCGAAGGCGATCGGAACGTACCCGTCTTCGATGCCGGCCAAGTGCACGATCGGCCACTCGAGCCCCTTTGCGCCGTGAAAGGTTGTTAGCTCGATGCCGTCACTCACATTGCCGACCCGGTCGTCGGTACGAAGCGAGCTGAGGAATTCGCCGACCGAACAGTCTCGTTCGAGGGTGAGGTGGTCGCGAGCAATGTCGAGAAAGGCCTCGACCATGACGCGTCGTTCGTCGCTGAGACGATCGCCGAGGTCTCCTGGCAAGCCGGTGGTGGTGTCGGCGAGCACTTCGCTGAGGGCTCGCTGTTCGTCCCACTCGTCGATCAACTCAATAATTTCGGGGCGGCGGAGCAAGACCCCATCACCACGCGACCGTGTGGGTATTCCCGCCGCTTCGATGGCGGCACGGATGGCGGGGATTTGGGCGTTGGTTCTGACCAAGACTGCCTGGTGGCGCCATGGGGCGCCGGGCTTGTGACGGCCGCGCACCGCTCGGGCCAAGTCGCGCGCTTCGGTTGGCCCGTCGAGCACCCGAACGGTTGGTTCGTCGCCCGATGGTTTTGCCGACGGCTGAGGGTCGACCTCGATGATGCGGGCCGCGGCGTCGAGGATCTCGGGACTGGACCGAAAGTTGGTCCGCAAGTGGACCACCGCAGTGCCGGGGAGGTGTTCGCCGATCCGGGTGAGCAACTCGGGGTCGGCGCCGTTCCAGCCGTAGATCGCTTGGTGAGGGTCGCCGACAACAACCAGGGTCGAGTCGGTGCCCATCCACGACTGCAACAGCGCGAACTGCAGCGGATTCACGTCCTGGAATTCGTCTACGAGTAGGTGTCGGTGACGCCATTGTTGAGCCGCCGCGAACTTGTGATCGCGGGTCATGGTGGTGTGACACAACGCCAGAAGGTCGTCGAAGTCGATCAGTTTGCGTTTGTGTTTGGCTTCGTTGTAATCGGCGTATATCCGGGCGACGAACTCGTGGTTGCGCGACGCTCGGCGGCGAGTCTCGGCGGCGGCAGCGGGGTAGGCCTCCGGGGTCAGAAGCCGCGCTCGCGCCCACGCTATTTCGGCGTCTAGGTCGGCAATAGTGGATCGGTCGAGCTTCGGGTTGTTACGGGCAAGAAAACCCATCCGACGTTCGAGCAGCTCTGGGGGCCGGCGATGGTTGGCCTGCCAGTGGCGTCGCAAGATGGCGAGGGCAACGGAGTGAAATGTGCCGGCGGCTACTTCGTCGCGAAGGCCCAGTTGGCGGGTTCGTCGCCGTAACTCGCCGGCGGCGCGCCGGGTGAAAGTTACGGCCAACACATGGCGGGGATCGATCCGACCGCTCGCTGCTTGCCATGCGATCCGGCGCGTGAGCACCCTGGTCTTGCCCGAACCGGCCCCGGCGATGATGCACAAGGGCGATGTCGAAGTCGTGACCGCGTCGCGTTGCTCGGTAGTGAGGTCCTCGAGGAGGACGTCGGCGTCGTCGAGTCGAGCAGGCACGGGTTGACACTATCGAGTCCTGAGTCGCCGTCTGGCTAGTGTCAGTCGATGGATCCGGTTTCGGCGATCGCCTTCGAGGAGTTGGTCGCCGATGCCCTCGATTCGTTGCCGGTGGCGCTCGGGCGCCTGATGGACAACGTCGCGGTTGTGGTCGAGGACCGTCACCCTCACGAGAACCTGCTGGGTTTGTATGAAGGGATTCCGCTGACCGAACGTGACGACTACGGCGCCATGGTCATGCCCGACCTGATCACCCTCTACCGCCTCGCTCTTTGCGACGCGGTGCGCGACGTCGACCAACTCGTGGCCGAGATTCGTGTGACCGTCGTACACGAGATTGCTCACCACTTCGGGATCGACGACCATTCGCTCGAAGAGTGGGGATGGGGATGAGCGAACCGTGCAAGGACCTTGCCGCGGTTGTCGAGGCCAGCCGCCGCTCGATGCCCGGCTCTCGACAACAACGACTAGAGGGTTGGATCTGTCGCAGCCACCTTGGCGAAACGGCTCGCGCAAATAGTGTGTCGGTGGGCCAGGATTTGCCGGAGCCTCTCGCGGCGGCCGTCGATCGGGTCGAGCACTGGTACGCCTCGCTGGGCCGGCGCACCATCTTCCAGGTAACCGGCGAAAATCCTGACTTGGGTGAGGAACTCGATCGCCGGGGCTACACCCGCGATCGTGATTCGTTGATCATGACGGCGCCAGTTTCGTCGTTGGCGCGGTTGGATCGAAGGCCAACAGGGGAGAGCCACCTGGTCGAGATGAGCAGCGAGCCTACGGAGACATTTGCCTCGCTGATGTCGTCGTCGCGTTTGGCCGAGACAACGTTTAGTCCCCACGTTGCCCATCGTTACGTCGACGTGACGAGCCCGATCGGCGAGGTGCTCGGGGTGGGTCACGCTTGTATCGACGGCGCCTTCATTGGCCTATCCAGTCTTCATACCCTCGAAGCATTTCGGGGCCAAGGTGTGGCTACCGCGGCGATCGATGCTCTCGTGCACGACGAGAGAGCCGAGCGCACCGACACGGTTTGGCTTCAAGTAATGAAGTCCAATCACGGGGCGGTTCGGCTCTACGAAAGCCTCGGGTTCGAGATGATCGGCTCGTATCACTATCGTCACGCCCCCGCCGGCACATGTCGGCACTGACGATGCCGAGGTAGTGTCCGCCCATGCCGTTTCCGCGCCATCTCCTGACCGACGACGAAGACCTCGTTCTCGACCTTCGTCCCCACTGGTGGTTTCTGGCCCCGGTTGGTTCGGCGGTGGCGGCCTCATTGATTCTGGGTGCGGCGGCGCTGGCCCAGTCGTGGTGGCGGCCGTTCGAATTCACGATCGGCGTGCTCGTGGTCGTCGTGTTGAGTTGGTTCGCGGTCAAGTACGTGCAATGGACCACTACCAACTTCGTGGTCACCAACGAACGGGTCATCTCGCGCACAGGGGTGATGGCCAAGAAGGGCATCGAGATTCCCCTCGATCGGATCAACACGGTGTTCTTCAATCAGTCGTTGTTCGAACGCCTGATTGGCGCTGGCGACTTGGGTATCGAGTCGGCCGGCGAAGGTGGGCGTCAAACATTTGCCGATATTCGCAAACCCAATCTCGTTCAAAACGAGATCTACCGTCAGGTCGAGGGGCTCGAGGAGCGCAAGCTGCGAAGGCTGGGCCAGGCCGCGGCGGGTGGTGCGTCGGCCGAGCTGTCGATTCCCGAGCAGATCGAGAAGCTCGACCAGCTTCGCCAGCAGGGGATTGTGACCGACGCCGAATTCGAAGCTAAGAAACGGGACCTTCTTGATCGGATGTAGCCAACCATGACCAAACTTTCCTTAACCGATTCCAGCCCGCGAGTTGAGCAAGCCGTCGCCAACGCCGAACGGGCTCGTGGGGCTGGGCTTCACCGTTTCTGGATGCCGCAGGTTCGCTCGGCCGATCCGCTCACGACACTGGCGGTGGTTGCTCGCGAGGTGCCGACGGTTGGGCTGGGCACGGCGGTCGTGGCCATGCAAACCATGATGCCGCAAACACTGGCTCAGGCCTGTCGGACCCTCAACCAGATCAGTGATGGCCGCTTCACCCTTGGCCTTGGGGTAAGCCACGAACCGGCGATGGTCGGGCTTTACGGGATTCCGTGGAACAAGCCCTACAGCCATCTGGTCGAGTATCTCGACGCGTTGTTGCCACTGCTCTCCGAGCAGAAGGTGTCGACCAGCGGCGAGTTTGTCACCCATCACACCGAGATCGATGTGCCGGGTCCCAACCCTGAGGTTGTGCTGGCCGCCCTCGGCACAAAGATGTTGCGGCTGGCCGGGGCGCGCACGTCGGGCACCAACCTTTGGATGACCGGTCCCAACACGATCAAAGAACACATTCGACCCAACCTTGGGCCCGCGGGCCAGATCATCGCCGGGGTGCCGGTGATGATCACCGACGACGTCGCCGGCGCGCGTGTCGAGGCCAACAAGGAACTTGCCATTTACGGCATGTTGCCTTCGTATCGGGCGGTGCTCGACCGTGAGGGCTACGACGAGCCGGCCGACATGGTGTTGATGGGCGATGCCGACACGATCCGCGCCGGTCTCGAGCGCTACCGCGATGCGGGGGCTACCGAGGTCACTCTCAGTATCCAGGGGCCACGAGAGAGCCGCGAGGCCATGTGGGACCTGATCGCCACCACGGGCGGCGAATTGTGACCAACCCGCAGCCGCTCGGAGGAAACGAGATGCCGCGCTTTGCCGGCATCACGACCTTCATGCGGCTGCCGGGTCGAAGCCAACCGGCCGACCTCGACGTCGGCGTCTTCGGGGTGCCGTTCGACCTTGGTACATCGAATCGGCCCGGCGCCCGGTTTGGACCGCGTGGGATCCGCGAAGAGTCGGTGATGATCCGGCCCTACAACATGGCGACTCGGTCGGCTCCGTTCGACAGCTTGCGTATCGACGACCTCGGCGATATTGCGACCAACGCCTTCGACAAACTCGACTCGATCGCTCGTATCGAGTCTTACGTTGACGACCTCATGAGTCACGATCTGATCACGGTCGCCATGGGCGGCGATCACACGATCGTGCTGCCGATCTTGCGGGCCTTGGCCAAAGTCCATGGCCCGGTCGGGTTGGTCCATGTCGACGCTCACACCGACATCAACGACGACATGTTCGGCGAGAAGATCGCCCACGGCACGCCATTTCGGCGAGCTGTCGAAGAAGGTTTGCTCGACGGCGACCGGGTTGTTCAGATAGGCGTACGCGGGACCGGATACGCGGCCGACGACTTTGATTGGTCGCGCCAACAAGGTTTTCGTGTGGTGCAGATCGAGGAGTGCTGGCATCAGTCGCTGACCCCTCTCATGGCTGAGGTGCGCAACAAAGTAGGAGACGGTCCCGTCTATCTGAGCTTTGACATCGATGGTCTCGATCCGTCGTTCGCCCCCGGCACCGGCACCCTCGAGATCGGGGGGTTAACCACCCCTCAGGGCATCGAGATCATTCGAGGGTGTGCCGGTCTCGACTTGGTTGGTTGCGATCTGGTCGAGGTCGCTCCGATCTACGATGTATCGGGTATGACTTCGCGCATCGCCGCCGACTTGTTGTACGAAATGCTGTGTGTTCTCCCCGGCGTCGAACGCCGCGCCTGAAAGTGTAGGAATCCCCCATGAGCCAGCTTCTGCATCCGTTCACTCCGCCAGCCAAGGACACCAGTGGGTTTGTCAACGTTGCGTCGGGCCAAGGGTCGGTTCTAACTCTCAGCGACGGTCGCCAGATCCTCGACGCCATGGCATCGCTTTGGTACTGCAACGTTGGTTACGGCCATCCCAAAGTCAATGCCGCGATCACCGATCAACTATCGAGGATTCACGGACACCACATCTTCGATCCGTTCACCAACGACATTGCCGAAGCGGCCGCCGCGGCAATTTCACAGCGGGCGCCGATGCCGGGCGGCAAGGTCTTCTTCGGCCAATCGGGGTCCGAGGCTGTCGACACGGCGCTCAAGTTGGCCCGAGCTGCTCAACGCCAGGCGGGGCACCCCGAAAAGCAAATCGTGATTTCGCGGACCAAGGGTTACCACGGCACCAACTACGGCGGAACCTCGGCTCAGGGATTTGCCGAGTACCGCCTCGATTGGGGCGATTTGCTACCTCATCATGTCCATGTCCCCGGCGACGATGTCGAGGCGCTGGCGTCCGTCTTTGCCGAGCACGGTGACAAAGTCGCGGCAGTCCTCACCGAGCCGTTGCAGGGGGCCGGTGGGGTCATCCCGCCCCCTCCCGGCTATCTCGAAGCGGTGCGACGACTGTGCACCGAGCACGGCGCGTATTTCATCGCCGACGAGGTCATCTGCGGTTTCGGCCGGCTCGGCACTTGGTTTGGATCGCAGTTCTACGGGGTCGTGCCCGACCTGGTGACGTTCGCCAAAGCGGTCACGTCAGGTTATGTGCCGCTCAGCGGAGTGATCGTGGGGCAGGCACCGCTGGCTGCACTCGAGGCCGACCCCGAATGGAAGTTGGCTCACGGCTACACCTACAGCGGCCATCAATTGGCGTGCGCAGCTGCGCTGGCGTGCATGGAGGTAACCGAAGAAGAGGGGCTGCTCGACCGGGCGACCACGCTCGGCGCCCGCTTGCGTCTCGGGTTGCAATCGCTGGTCGACGATGGCCTTTACGCCGGTTTGCGAGGCGACGGGTTCACGTATGCGTTGTTGACCCACGACCACCAGGTTCCCGCCGATGTTCGCAACGACATCCTCGCCCAAGGGGTGATCGTGCGACCGATGGCCGGATGTCTGGGGTTCTGCCCGCCGCTGGTCACCACCGAAACCCAGGTCGATCAGATGGTCGACGCCGCGGCGGCCGTGGTCTAGAGCCTCGTGGTCTAGAGCCTCGTGGTCTAGAGAAATGGCAGAGCGCCGAGTAGTGGCGCCAATTCGTCGCCAGTTCTGGCCAGCGTCGACGCCCCCGCTTGGGTCAAACGTGGCCCGAGCGATGGCCTGACGTGGCCTCCGGCCAGAAAGCCGATCACCGGCATTCCGGCCGCCACCCCGGCAGCAACACCGGCAGGGCTGTCTTCGACCACGACGCATCGTGATGCCGCGACCCCCATGCTGGCCGCGGCGTGCAAGAAGAGGTCGGGAGCGGGCTTTCCCCGCTCGACCATCTGGGCCGAAAAGATCGATCCTTCGACGAACTCTTGGCGTAGCCCGGTGATCCCAAGACACAGTTCTATGCGGTCGAGGTTGCTGCTAGAGGCAACACAACGCGGGAGGTCTAGGCGGCCCAGCACATCCGCGATCCCGGCGACTGGTTGAAGCCGGCCCGGGAACTGGGCGAGCGCTTGGGCCTGGATTGCTTCGCTGAGAGTGTCAGGTACCGGCTGGCCGAAGCGCTCTTCGAGCATGGCCATCATCGATCCGTAACTGAGTCCGATACAGGTCTCGGCGACTTCGTCGGGCGTCATGGGAAAGCCCGCTGCGGTCAGCATCTGCGCTTCGATATCGATTACGAGCGCCTCGCTGTCGACGAGCACTCCGTCGCAGTCGAAGATGATGAGTTCCGGTTGCATGGCTCGGAGCCTAGGATGGCGCTATTCCAATCCGGGGAGCTCGGGCAGCCGGGCTGAGAGGTCGACCAATGCGTCGGCGACCCGCACCAACCTGATCTGGGTAATGCCAGCGGAGGAAGCTCATGAAATTACGACTATTGGCATTGGTCATTGCATCGACCCTGGTAGCGGCGGCGTGCGGTAGCGACGACACGGCTTCGATCGATGGGACCACAATCACCGTGTTGACCCACGACTCGTTCGCGGTTTCCGACTCGGTACTGGCCGAATTTACCGCCCAGACCGGCGTGGTCGTCGAGTTGTTGTCGTCGGGGGACGCTGGGACCATGGTGAGCCACGCGATCGTGACCTCGGGCAACCCGCTCGGTGACGTGATGTTCGGCATCGACAACACGTTTTTGCAACGAGGACTCGATGCCGACTTGTTCGAGCCGTACACCGCCACTGGGCTCGGCACCGTGGTTCCGGGCCTCGACCTCGATCCTGATCATCGAGTTACCCCTATTGATTTCGGCGATGTGTGCGTCAACTACTGGGTTGACGCCGCACCCGATTTCACCGCTACCACGCTCGAGGATCTCACCAATCCGATCCTCGCTGATCAGCTGGTGGTCGAGAGCCCCGAAGCGTCTTCTCCGGGATTGGCGTTCTTGTTGGCGACCATCGCCGGGACCGATGATTGGGAGCAGTACTGGGAAGATTTGGTCGCCAACGGCGTCAGCGTGACAAGTGGATGGGAGGACGCCTACTACGGCGAGTTCATTGCCGGTGGGGGCGATCGCTCGTACGTGGTTTCCTACGCTTCGAGTCCTGCCGCCGAAGTCATATTTGCCGACCCTCCAGTCGACGCGGCCCCCACCAGAGTGCTTCTGGATTCGTGCTTTCGCCAGATCGAGTTTGCCGGAATAATGCGCGGAACCGAGTCCCCCCAAGCGGCCCAGGCGTTCATCGACTTCATGTTGACCCCCACATTCCAAGAAGACATTCCCGGCAATATGTTTGTGTTCCCGGCCGTGGTCGACACCGTGCTTCCGCCCGAGTTTGTCGAATTCGCGCAGCTATCCGACAACCCCCACATTCTTGACCCTGCCGAAATCGAGGCCAACCGCAACGAATGGGTCGACCGGTGGGTAGAGATCGTGCACGGCTGATGAAATCGGCAACTTCTACCGTCGCCCGCGTTGCGACGGTGGTTGTACCTGCCGTGTTCCTTTCGCTCTTTTTTGTCTTCCCGGCCGCGACTGTTGTGGCGACGGGCCTCGGCGCTGACGGGATCGGTGCCCTTGGAGATCTGGCCGGGTCGTCAAGACAACGCAACATCTTGTGGTTCACGGTCTGGCAGGCCGCGATATCTACCGCGCTGACTGTCCTCGTAGCTTTTCCGGCCGCTTCGTTAGTGGCGCGGTTACCGGAGAGGCGCCGCCGTCTGGTCAGGGCGATGGTCACAGTGCCGTTTGTGCTGCCCACCGTGGTTGTTGCCGGGGCGTTCGAAGGGCTATTTCAACGCCTCGGCCTCGATTCGGGCACGATCCGGCTGCGGCACACGGTGTGGGCGATCTTGCTGGCCCACGTGTTCTTCAATTACGCGGTTGTGGTGCGTACCGTCGGGTCGTTTTGGGCCGGGCTGGACAGCCGCCTCGAAGATCAAGCCCGAGTGCTTGGTGCAACCCGATGGCGGACGTTCCGCGAGGTCACCCTGCCGCGGCTACGTCCCGCAGTGTGGTCGGCTTCGGCCATTGTGTTCTTGTTCTCGTTCACTTCGTTTGGGATCGTGTTGATACTTGGCGGGCCTCATCGAGCAACCCTCGAGACCGAGATCTATCGCTACGCGGTTACTCGGACAAACCTCACTACTGCAGCCGCCCTGGCCACGGTTCAACTCGTAGCGGTATCGGCCATGGTGGTGATGACCACCCGCCTCGAGCGGCGTCGCGGCGTCGTGACCCGATCGCCGAGGCGGCCGGCCGGAACGATTCCGGGGCGCTGGATCGCCGCCAATGTGACTGTTGCGGCGGTATTGCTCGCCGCGCCGATTGCCACCCTGTTGGAGCGATCCTTGGCCAACAACGGTGGATACGGCTTCGATCACTATCGAGCGCTTGGCCATCGGGTTCGCCAACTGCCCGCGCCGGCCACCACGGCGCTTTGGAACTCGTTGGTCTTCGCCGTTGTGGCAACTGCCATTGCCGTGCTGATTGGTGGACTTGCGTCGTTGGTGGTGGTGCACGGACGCCACGGCCTCGCCCGCATCTTCGACCTGGGTCTCACGCTGCCACTCGGCACTTCGGCGGTCACCATTGGTTTCGGAATATTGATCGCGCTTGATCAACCGCCGGTCGATCTACGGACCTCTTGGTGGATCATCCCAATCGCTCACGCGCTGGTCGGAACAGCGTTCGTTGTGCGCACGATGGTGCCCGTGCTCAGGTCGATCGACCCTCACCTGCGCGAGGCCGCCGCAGTGCTCGGAGCCCCTCCGGGCCGAGTGCGCCGCGAGATCGACCTGCCGATTGGGCTGCGAGGGTTGGTTGTCGGGGCCGGGTTTGCCTTCGCCGTCTCGCTTGGGGAGTTCGGTGCTACATCCTTTCTTCCCCGACGGCCCGAGAACCTGACCGCCCCGATCGCCTTGTTCCGCCTGCTCTCCACGCCGGGAGATCTCCTCCGCGGCCAGGCCATGGCGCTCGCAGTGGTGCTCATGGTGATGGTCGCGTCGGCCGTGTTGCTGATCGAGTCCTTTCGCGGCGGTTCAGAGGGATCGCTATGAGCTTGTCGATCCAACACCTGACTGTTCGTTTCGCAGGCACCACTGCGCTCGACGATCTCGCACTGGATGTCTGCGATGGCGAACGCCTCGCCCTTCTCGGCCCCAGTGGGTGCGGAAAATCGACTCTTCTTCGGGTGATCGCCGGACTCGAACCGCACGCCCATGGCACTGTCAAACTCGACGGCCAATCTCTTGATGGGGTCGAACCCCACATGCGGCCCTTCGGTTTGATGTTTCAAGACCATGCGTTGTTTCCTCATCGCAACGTGGCCGAAAATGTGGCGTTCGGCCTGCGAATGCAGAAGGTTCCGCGTCAAACGTGCACCGCCAGAGTCGACCAGATGCTCGAATTGGTGGGCCTGGCCGGTTACGGCGATCGCGACATCGTGACCCTGTCGGGCGGCGAGGCGCAGCGAGTTGCCTTGGCCCGCGCCCTGGCCCCGTCGCCGAGGGTCCTGCTTCTTGACGAACCCCTGGGGTCGCTTGACCGGGGCCTGCGCGATCGCCTCGTCGACGACCTGCCCGGCGTGCTGGCCGAAACCGCTACGACGGCGATACACGTCACCCACGATCACGACGAGGCTTTTGCGATCGGCGACCGGGTAGCAGTAATGCACGCCGGGTCGATCGAACAAGTCTCGACGCCACAAGATCTGTGGGCCAATCCGGTGTCGTCAACCGTTGCCCGATTCCTGGGTCACAGCAACCTGATCGAAACCGCCGACGGAATCGAAATGTGGCGCTCCGACGCGGCTCGCATCGACCCGCAGGGCGAGCTGCGTGGGGTGGTCAGCCGTCGACATTTCCGTGGCCAACAATACGAAGTCACGGTGACTCTCAACGACGGTCGCGACGCCAGGTTCTGGCTGGTCGATCCGCCGGCTTTGGGCGAAACGATCTCGCTGTCTCTCGACCGGACCAAAGTGCGGTTGCTGTTGCGCTAACTCATGTGACCGCGATCTCGCGACGCATGGGCACGTGGGCAATGCCGGCGTCCATGAACTCCTCGCCCGTTTCGGTAAACCCCAGGTCGCGATACCAGCCGACCAAATAGCTTTGGGCATCGAGCACCCACGGCCCCGCCGAGCGATCAATAACTTCGCACACCATGGCCCGCGCTACACCACCGCCGCGAGCGTCGGGCCGGGTAACGACCCGACCGATTCGACGGGCGTCACCGTCGTCGAGCAGCCTTGCGTAGGCCGTTACCCCAACGTCGTCTTCGATCCAGAAATGACGCGTCGTTGGTTCGGTGTCTCGGCCATCGAGATCGGCATAGACGCAGTCCTGCTCGACAACAAAAACATCGATCCTCAAACGCACAATGTCGTGCAATTGCTTGGTGGAGAGGCGAGAGAAAGGCCGATCGAGGATCTTCACGTCATCGAACCTAGTGTGGCGCCATGGCCACAGCAGCGAACGGTTCGATCGAGCTCTACTACGACACGTTCGGGGACTTCGCCGACCCCCATGTGATCTGTCTGCCCGGCATGGGCAACCAACTCTTGATCTATCCCGAAGAGTTCTGCATGGCGCTGGTTGATCGAGGATTTCACGTGCTGCGTATGGACAACCGAGACTCGGGCCTTTCCAGCACCGACCACTCCGAATACACGTTGTCCGACATGGCCAACGATGTGTTGGCGGTGCTCGACGCGGTCGGGGTCGACACTGCGGTCGTGTTGGGGTTGTCGCTCGGTGGCATGGTCGCTCAGCAGTTTGCGGTCGATCACCCCGAGCGCTGCCGGGCGCTGGTTTCGTTGGCGTCGACCCCTGGCGAAACCGACCTTCCGATGGCCGAACCCGAAGTGGTTGCGGCCTTGATGTTGCCGACCGAAGCAACTGCCGAGGCCCAAGTCGAGTCCGACCTGCGGGTGCGGTCATTGTGGAGCAACCCCGAATGGTTCGACGTCGATCAGATGCGGGCCTATTTCGCGTCGTTGTACGAACGAGCATGGGTTCCCGGCGGCGGCCTCCGACAATTTGCCGCGGCGTCTCGTACCCCGTCTCGGGTCGAAGCGCTGAAGAACCTGACGGTGCCCACCCTTGTAGTTCATGGCGAGAACGACACGCTTATCCCGATCGCCCACGGCCACCGCACCGCCGAACTGATCCCCGGAGCCGAGTTCCTGCAAATCGATGGCATGTCACACGACTTCGTGTATCAAGCGTGGCCACCGCTGATCGAGGCCGCCACCGCTCTCACCGCCAAAACGTTCGCCTAACCGCGTATTCTTTGGCCCATGGGACCACTAACTGGTATTCGGATCATCGAACTGGCCGGGATCGGGCCGGGGCCGTTTTGCGCCATGATGTTGTCGGATATGGGTGCCGATGTGATCCGCATCGACCGCGCCAGCGCGGTGCGAGGCGGCGACCCCGATCTGCCGCCCGCCGACGTCATCAACAGAGGCCGCCGCTCGATCGGGGTAGACCTCAAGTCTGCTGATGGGGTCGAAACGGTTCTCAAACTTGTCGAATCGGCCGACGGTTTGATCGAAGGTTTCCGCCCCGGCGTCACCGAACGACTTGGCCTCGGTCCCGACGATTGTTTGGCTCGCAACCCGGCTCTCGCCTACGGGCGAATGACCGGCTGGGGTCAAGACGGGCCCTATTCGTCGACCGCCGGTCACGACATCAACTACATCTCGCTCGCCGGTGCGCTCGAACCGATGGGCCGCGCTGGCCAAGCGCCGGTGCCGCCCCTGAACCTGGTGGGAGACTTCGGCGGCGGCGGCATGTATCTCGCCTTTGGCATGGTTTGCGCCATCCTCGAAGCCCGCAAATCAGGTTCGGGACAAGTTGTCGATGCCGCCATGGTCGACGGGGCGGCCTCGCTCATGACCTTCTTTCACGGGTTTCGGGCCATGGGCATCTGGACCGACGAACGGGGGACCAACACCCTCGACACTGGTGCTCACTTCTACGACGTGTACGAAACCAGCGACGGCTTGTTCATATCGATCGGTTCTATCGAAAACCAGTTCTACGCCGAGCTTCGCGACAAACTCGACCTGACCGACGCCAAATGGGACCATCACATGAACCGGGCCGGCTGGCCCGAGCTCAAGACCGAACTCGCGGCGATATTCAAGACCCGCAGCCGAGACCAATGGTGCGAGGTCTTCGAAGGCTCCGATGTGTGTTTTGCTCCGGTGCTTTCGATGGCCGAGGCCCCTCAGCACCCTCACAACGTGGCTCGCGGCACTTTCACCGAAGTGGCCGGGGTCGTCCAGCCCCGCCCGGCGCCACGGTTCAGCCGCACCGACGGCGAGATTGCCAGACCGCCCGCTCACGCTGGTCAGCACACCGACGAGATCCTCACGGGATTGGGTTTCTCCGACGAGGAGATCGCGGCACAGCGATCGGCCGGTACCGTCGCCTGATGGCGACCGCAGTTTTCTTTCACGCTCACCCTGACGACGAGGCCATAGCGACCGGTGGCACCATGGTCCTCGGCGCTCGGCGAGGTCATCGCGTGGTGCTGGTATGCGCCACCGACGGGGCCGTCGGCGAAGCGGCGCCCGAAGCGATTCCTACTGGACAAACCTTGGCCGACGTACGGGCCCGCGAGCTTCACGCGGCGGCCGATCTGTTGTCGGTGAGCCGCCTCGAGTTCTTGGGATACGGCGATTCGGGCATGGACGGCGAAGCAACCAACGACGACCCCGCGTGCTTCTGGCAGGCTGATCTCGAAGAGGCCGCCCAACGCCTGGCCACGATTTTGCGCGACGAAGATGCCCAATTGCTGACCATCTACGACCCGATCGGCGGCTATCACCACCCTGACCATGTGCAGGTTCATCGAGTCGGCCGTCGAGCTGCGGAGTTGGCCGGCACGCCCCATGTGTTCGAGTCGACTATGAACCGCGAGCAGATGCGATCCTTCGCCGACGATCCGGCGTGGACCGACATGGACATGTCAGAGGAGCAGATCGAGCAAGAACGCAACGACTTCCTCGAGGCCGAGTTGGGTACTCCAGCGGCGCTGATCACTCACAGTGTCGACGTGACCGAGGTACTCGAAGCCAAGAAGGCGGCGATGGCCGCTCACGCCTCGCAGATAACCGACGACTCCATCTTCCTGAAACTTCCTGACGAGGCGTTTGCACAAGCCTTTGGGACCGAATGGTATGTGGGGTACAAATCAAGTTCAGTCGGCGAGCCATACCAAGGCGACATTTTTGCGGCGCTGGACCAGTCCTTCGCCGAGTAGTCGCCTCCACCCGTTCGTTGGCAAACTCTGACCATGACTGTCGTAAAGATCAACGCCATAACCGTCCCCGGTGATCTAGGTGACGAAGTTGCCAAGCGGTTCGCGGCGCGGGCCGGAGCAGTTGATGGCATGGACGGGTTCGAAGGATTCGAGCTCTTGCGGCCCACCGACGACCGCGAAACTTGGTTGGTGCTGACCCGCTGGCGAGACACCGAAGCTTTTACTTCCTGGACCCAGTCGGCTCAGTTCCGTGACGGCCACAAGGCCGCTCTATCGACCAACGAACATTCGTCGGCCAACGAAGATGCGCCTGCGCCCCTTCCGATCTCGGCGGAGTTGTGGAGTTTCGAGATCGAAGTGGGTCGCGAAGGCTCGTGATCCGCGACCTTCACCACGTCGTCGCGTGGATCCTGATCGTGACCAACGCCGCCGTCGGTGTTTGGGCCCTCGCCGCTGATCGACGGCCCCGCCTGCGTCACCGGCTTGGCTGGATCATGGTTGTGATCGCCCAAGTGGTCGTGTTGATTCAGACCGTACTGGGTGTGGTTTTGCAAGTCAGCGAAGACATCGAGGGCGACCGCCATCAGCTCTACGGGTTCACGGCGTTCATTTCGGTTGGTCTGTTGTACGCCTACCGCAACGAGATGCGCGACCGCCCCTATTTGCTGTATGGCCTTGGCAGCTTGTGGCTCATGGGACTCGGCATACGGGGCGTCTACCTAGCTGGCTAGTCGACTGCGGCCGCGGTTTACATCGCGGCGGTGATGCCCAGATCGTCGTAGTGCTGAGTCTGGTAATTGTTGCGGAACATTTCGCGAAGTTTCTGAGCCGCGGCGTCGTAGGCGTCGGGGTCGTCCCACGTGTTGCGCGGGTTGAGGAGCTCGTCGTCGACGGCGTCGCAGTGGGTAGGCATCTTGAGCCCGAGGGTTGGCTCGGTCTGAAGTTCGACTCCGTCGAACTCGCCGTCGAGGGCCGCGTTGAGCAGCGCCCGCGTTGCTTTGAGCGACATGCGGTCGCCCGTGCCGTAGGGTCCGCCCGACCAACCGGTGTTGAGCAAGATGCAGCGGGTGTTGTTGTCGGCCATTCGTTTGGCCAACAACTCGGCGTAGACAGCCGGCTTTTGGCTCATGAAGGCGGCTCCGAAACACGACGAGAACGACGGTTCGGGTTCGGTCACCCCGACTTCGGTACCGGCAAGCTTCGAGGTGAACCCGGTGACGAAGTGATACATCGTCTCTTCGGCGTCGAGGATCGACACCGGGGGAAGCACACCGAACGCGTCGGCGGTCAGCAACACGATGGTGTCGGGGTGAGGCCCAGAAGCGCCGTCGCGGACGTTGGGATTGGCCGTTAGCGGATAGGCGAATCGAGTGTTCTCGGTGATGGAATCGTCGCTCAGATCAAGTTCCTGAGGGTCGGTGTCGGCGAGGGCGCGACCCGGCAAAGTGGGCACGTTCTCGATCATCGTGCCCTTCATCGACAACGCCGCGGCGATGACCGGTTCGTTGCCCTTGTCGAGATCGATGAGCTTCGCGTAGCACCCATCCTCGAAGTTGGAGACGCCACGATCGGTCCAGACGTGCTCGTCGTCACCGATCAGTTCGCGGTCGGGGTCGGCTGAAAGGGTGGTTTTGCCGGTGCCGGAAAGGCCGAACAGAATGGCACTGTTGCCGGCCGGAGACACGTTGGCCGAGCAGTGCATCGACAGTTGGCCTTTTTCGGGGAGGACAAAGTTCATGATTGTGAACATCGTCTTCTTGTTGACACCGCAGTAATCGGCCTTGCCCAGCACGAGACCAACCCGGCGTTCGATATCGATGATCACGGCGCGGTCTGAACGAGTGCCATCACGTTCGGGGTCGCATTCAAAGGACGGCACGTTGATGAGGGTCCAGCCACTCTCCTCGCGGTCGCTGTCGTCTCGAACGTTCTTGGGGAACATGATGTTGCAGAAGTAGGCATGGCTGGCGTACTCGCCGACAAACCGGTATGGCTCGGAGAACTCGGAGTCCCAGCCGCAGAAGACGTCGGTGACGTACAAGTCGCGTTGGCGTTCGTTGAGATAATCCACTACTCGGGGGAGGAGTTCGTCAAACTTCGCGGCGTCGAACTTGGCAAACCCTGATTTCCACCAAACCCGGTCGGTGGTGTCGCGGCGATCGACACAAAACGTGTCGTTGACCGGTCGTCCGGTGCACTCGGGATCGCTGAAGAACACCAGTGGTCCATCAACCCCCAGGGACGTGGCGAAGGCCTTTTGAACATCGTCTGGCCCGCCGACGGTCACGCGACCGCGATCGTGTTGGATTGCTTCGTGGAACAGTTCGTCCTGGCTGAGCCCGTAGCGAAGGTCCATTCCTGAAAGGCCAAACGTGGCCTCTAGCTCGGATGCGACGGTGTTGGTCCCGGTCGTGGTTGCGGTGGTCATGGTGATGGTCCCCGGTTGTGTTGCTTCGCGAGTCGGCCATTGACCTGTCAAAGTGAGTGGCTAACTATTTCAACCATATGTCTCGCGATCGAGGCGATGTGGCACTGGGTACCCATGGACTTGTGATTGGATCTATCGTTTCGGGCGATACGCCGCTTGACGCGGCTCGACACCGAAAGGCCCCCTCATGACTGTGACCGCCTATATTTTGATCCAAGCGGAGGTCGGGTGCGCCGCCGATGTTGCCAGAGCCGCTGCTGACCTCCCCGAGATCGTGTTGGCCGAAGTGGCAATGGGGCCCTACGACGTAATTGCTCGGGCCGAGGCCGACAACATGGATCAGCTCGGCTCGGTCGTGGTCAACGCGGTTGGTTCGATCGAGTGTGTAGAACGAACGCTGCTATGCCCGATCGTCAACGTGTAGCCCCAATAGCCAACGTGTAGCGAGCAGCAGCTAGAGCTCGGGGGTCTTCATGTCGCCTTCAGAACCGAGGCGCAAAGTGGTGGCCCGGCCGTCGGCGTCTAGTTCGAAAGTGACTCGCTGGCCCTGACGAAGCATACGAAACAACGAGCCTTCCAGTGCGTCTTCGGCCAAGTCGACATCGGCGAGATCGGCCTCGTTGACGAGGACTCCGTCGCCGGTACCGGGGTCGTAGCTCTTGATCACTCCCTGCATGGCAGCAGAGCGTAGCCCTCAGAAGGGCACACCGACGACGTCGGGACGGTACGATCTCACGCCGTGCCTCTGAATGTTCTCGACGCTGCGAGTTTGCGGATGGTCATCACGGTTTTTCGTGACGCCCTGAACGATCACCGCGACACCATCAACAACCTCAATGTGTATCCCGTGCCCGATGGCGATACCGGCACCAACATGTCGCTCACGTTGCGATCAGTCGTCGAAGAACTCGACGATGTCGACGACGACATGGCCTCGGTGTGTCGAGCGATAGCTCACGGGTCGCTGATGGGGGCACGCGGCAACAGCGGCGTGATCATGTCGCAAATCCTTCGTGGGTTGGTTGGAACGGTTTCCGAACGCCAAACAATTGATGGTCCGGCGTTGGCCGACGCGTTGGCCGAGGCGGCCAAAGGCGCGTACGGGGCGGTCGGCAACCCGGTCGAGGGAACAATCCTTACGGTGATCCGAGAGGCCAGCGAGGCGGCTGTCGTCGCCGCATCCGAAGGCGCCGACCTGCTCGGCGTGCTCGACGCGGCCCGCGCCGAAGGCGAGGCATCGCTAAAGCGGACCCCGACATTGTTGCAAGTGCTGGCCGACGCCGGTGTCGTCGATGCCGGTGGAAGCGGCCTGCTGCTGTTGCTCGATGCCGCGCTCAACGTCGTTGACGATCGGCCGATCCCCGAACCAGAGGTTGTTGCCGCGCCGTCGGAACCTCAACGTCTAGACGGAGACTCTCACGAGTCGTCCATTGCCGATTTGCGCTACGAAGTCATGTTCTTGCTCGATGCGCCCGACGACTCGATCGACGGTTTCAAGCAAGCGTGGGCGGCGGTGGGCGATTCGATCGTCGTGGTTGGTGGTGACGGCATATTCAACTGCCATATCCATTGTGACGACATCGGAGTCGCCATCGAATGTGGCATCGCGGTCGGGCGTCCCCACCAGATTCGTGTCACTGATCTACTGGAAGAACTCGAAGAACGTGACTGGGTACGGGCCGAAATCGGTGCCTCGGCAGTCGAAGTTCACGGCGATCCTGTCCCGACGGCTGTTGTCGCCGTGGGTGTGGGCTCCGGTGTCGTATCGATTCTGCGTTCGATGGGCGTTCATGCGGTAGTCGCCGGCGGTCAGTCAATGAACCCGTCGACTGCCGATCTTGTCGCCGCCGTCGATTCGGTACCGGCCGACGAAGTTGTGGTGCTGCCCAACAACAAGAACATCATTCCCGTCGCCCAACAGGTTGACGCCCAAACCGAGCGCACTGTGCGTGTCGTGCCGACCCGCGGGATCGCCGAGGGTATAGCCAGCCTCATGGCCTACGACCCTCAGGCCAGCGCCGAGTCCAACGCCGCGGCGATGACCGAGACCGCCGACGCCGTCGTCGCGGGCGAGGTCACTCAGGCGGTGCGCGACTCGACCTCAGAGGTCGGACCGATCGCCACCGGCGATTGGCTGGGCATTTCCCGTGACGGGATCGCAGCTGTCGAACCATCGATGATCGAAGCCGCTACTGCCTTGCTCGCTCGCATTCTCGACAACGACCACGAGTTGTTGACAGTCATTGCCGGCCAAGACGCCGACGAGAGCGCCACCGAAGCAATTTCGGCATGGGTTCACGCCAATCACTCTGAAGTCGATGTCGAGGTCCATCACGGCGGTCAACCCCTGTACCCCTACTACTTCGGGTTGGAGTAGTCAGCGGCGTGGCTGCGGGCGATCCGCCGCTGTCTCTGCGAGATCTTTCGCAGATCCCTGTCTCGAAGCTGCGCGGCGTCGGGGAGAAGAAAGAAAAGGCGCTCGCGACGAATCAGATTCATTCGGTGCTCGACCTGGTGCAGCACTATCCGCGTCGTCATCTTGACCGGACCCGTGAGGCCAAAATTGGTGATCTGCAAAAGGGCGACGAAGCGACCGTTTTCGGCGAGGTCCGCACCAGTTCGACCCGTCAGCTAAAAGGTCGTCGGACCCTCACCGAGGTCGTAATAGGCGACGGTGGTCATCAGCTGACCCTCACATTTTTCAACCAGCGATGGCGCGAGAAACAATTGACGCCAGGGCTCACGCTGATGGTGCACGGCAAGTGCGAACTGTTCCGCGGGAAACGGCAGATGACCGGACCGGTTGTCGATCTAGTTGGCAATCAAACGGGGCGGATTGTCCCGGTGTATCCCCAGTCAGAAAAGGCCGGTCTGCTGACCCGAGATCTGGCCACGTTCGTCGAGGAGGCTTTGGCGCGTTGTCGGCCTCGGGGATTTCTTGATCCTGTGCCGGAGTTCGTTCTGGATCGATTCGATTTCGTCACTCGCAGCGCGGCCATCAACGGAATTCATCAACCCGATTCAATGAGCGAGAAGGACGAGGCTCGGCGTCGGTTGGTCTTTGACGAACTCTTGCGGGTCCAACTCGAGTTGGTCCGTCGCAAGCGGCGCATCGAGCGCGAAACCGCCGGGGTCAGCCATCAGGTCGACGGGGAGCTGACCGAACGTTTTCTGGCTCGCCTCGAGTTTTCGCTAACCGGAGCGCAGCTAAGAACGATCAGCGAGATCAACGCCGATCTGGCTCTGACCCGTCCGATGCATCGGTTGCTTCAGGGCGATGTGGGATCGGGCAAGACCATTGTTGCCGTCAACAGTTTGTTGGTCGCGGTGCAGGGTGGCTTTCAAGGAGCGTTGATGGCTCCAACCGAGGTTCTCGCCGAGCAGCACCACGACAGTGTCGCGGCGATCTTGGGAGACTTGTCGGTGCCTGATCCAACGACGTTGATGGGGGAGCGACCCCTGCGGGTCGACCTGCTCACCAACCGGGTCGGGGCCGCCGACCGACGAAAAACGCTGGCCGATTTGGTCACCGGCAAGGTCGACATCGTGGTGGGCACCCACGCGCTGATCCAAGACAAAGTCGAGTATCGGTCCCTCGGTGTGGTGGTGATCGACGAACAACATCGTTTCGGCGTCGAACAGCGAGCCGCGCTTCGCGACAAAGGCGACGACGCCGCGGCCCCCGATGTCTTGGTGATGACCGCGACGCCAATTCCTCGCACCGCGGCCATGACCGTGTATGGCGACCTTGACGTGAGCGTGCTTGACGAGTTGCCCCCCGGGCGAACTCCGATTGTCACCGAGTGGGCCCGAACCGACGATCAAGAGGAAGCGGTTTGGGAGGCCGTTCGCTCCGAAATCGCCGCCGGCCGCCAGGCCTACGTCGTGTGCCCGTTGATAGACGAATCCGAGGCCCTCGACGTGAGATCAGCCGAAGACACGTTCGCTCAGCTCAGCGCGACCGAACTGGTCGAGGCCAAGGTCGGGCTTCTTCACGGGCGGGTCCCGTCCGCACAAAAGAACGAAACGATGGGGGATTTTCGTTCTGGAGCACTTGATGTGCTGGTTGCCACCACCGTCATCGAAGTGGGCGTAGACGTGCCCAACGCGACCGTGATGGTGGTGCTTGACGCCGATCGTTTCGGGATTGCCCAGCTTCACCAGCTGAGGGGTCGCGTTGGCCGTGGCGCCCACGCCAGTCGGTGCTTTCTTGTTGGCGACGCAACTACGTCTGATGGCGAGTCGAGGCTCGAGGCGCTGGTTGCCACCACTGATGGCTTCGAACTTGCTGAGGTCGACCTCGATCTCCGCGGCGAAGGCACGATCATGGGGGAGCGCCAGAAGGGCCGAAACGACCTCAAATTGGCGTCGTTGCGACGCGACAAGGAGTGGGTTGTGGCCGCCCGTTCGGTGGCGATCGAAATTGTTGACAGCGACGAGGAATTGGCAGATCATCCGGGCCTCGCCGAAGAGTTGGAGTTACTTCTAGGCGATGACGACGCTGACTTTTTGATGAAGAACTGACCAGTGCGGCGGATTAGTCGCCGCGGCTGATCGAGTCATCGATGTCTTCGGCCGCAAGTTCGATATCCCACCGGTCGAGGCAGTCAGAACACCGAAAGGCGACGATGTCACCGGGTTCCCATCCTTCGTCGGGTTCGTAGCTGATGAGCGAACACCGGCCGCCACAGTCGACACAGATTATGGAATTTGGAATAGCCACGACCGCGACCGTAGCCGCTTCGGCCAGACTGACGACATGCGAGTTGTTTCGGGATATTTGGGTGGCCGGCGATTGACGGTGCCAGAGGGCGAGCACACCCGTCCAACATCTGAACGGGTCCGCGAAGCGATCTTCAATTCGTTGTTTTCGCTCGACGCAATTGATGACGCACGAGTGCTCGATCTCTTCGCTGGTTCGGGAGCGCTGGGTATCGAGGCGGTGTCTCGCGGAGCCGCGTCGGTAACTTTTGTAGAGCAAAATCGCGATGCATTGTCGGCGATTTACGCCAATGTCGAGACTCTCGAGTTGGGTGCCGAGTCAACCGTTGTGGCCGCCGACGCTCTCACTTACCTGCGGCGTGGTGTCGATCACGACCTGGTACTTCTCGACCCGCCGTACGGTTTCGACCTGTGGGACGAGCTGCTTGGTTCCATTACCGCCGGAGTGGTTGTGATCGAGTCCGATCGCGACGTTGATCTCCCCAGCGAATGGATGGTTCACCGCGTGAAGCGCTACGGGGGTACCGTGGTGACGCTCGCCACCGCCGGAACCGATTCGGGAGAACTGTCCAAGTGACACGCGTTTTGTATCCAGGCTCGTTTGATCCCGTGCACAACGGTCACATCGAGATCATCACCACCGCGTCTTCTCTGTTCGACGAGGTGATCGTCGCGGCGGTCCGCAACCCGCAGAAGGGGACGGGCGTTTTTGATCTCGACGACCGCGAAGCAATGATCACCGAATCGGTCGCTCATCTCCCCAATGTCAAGGTCACGATGTTCTTGTCGTTGATTGTTGACCTGGCACGCGATCTCGAAGCCGACTTCATCATCAAGGGCCTTCGTGCCGTTTCTGACTTCGAGAACGAATTGCAGATGGCGCAGATGAACAACGCGGTGTCAGGCGTGCACACTTTGTTCATCCCCTCCGCGTCGCGGTCATCGTTTCTGGCATCCAAATTCATCCGAGAGATCGCGAGGTTCGGTGGCGATGTGTCGTCGATGGTCCCCGAGCCTGTCGCTCGGAGAATCAAGGAGCGATACGAATGACCGACCACGGGCCCGGTGCCGAAGGCGACGGTGCGACTCCCAGGCAATACCGGACTCCGCAAGCCGAGGCGCTACTCCGCCAAGCGATTGACTTGGTCGAACAGGCTCGCCCGATGCCATTGTCGGCATCGTCGATGATCAACAAAGAGGAAGTGTTGGCGGTACTCGAAGCAGCGGTTCAGGGACTTCCCGACGAGCTACGCGCCGCTCGGTGGCTACTTAAGGAGCGCGAAGATTTCTTGGCGCGGGTCCAGAGCGAGGGCGACCAGATCATCGCCAAGTCTCGAGCCGGAGCCGAACAGATGGTACAGCGCACCGAAATAGTGAGAGCCGCCGAGCAACGAGCTCGTCAAGTTGTGGCCGACTCCGAAGATCAGGCGCGCCAGCTCAAACTGGAGACCGAAGATTGGTGCGACCAAAAACTCGGTGCCATGGAAATCGTCCTCGAACGCACCATGAAAACAGTCGCCTCTGGTCGGAGCCGTCTCCAAGGAGCCGAGCCCCGCAAAGCGGCCAAGCCGCCGGAGCCCGAATCCGAGACCGTCCCCGATGGCTTTTTTGATCAGGACGACGGATGAGCCACAACGGAAACTTGATCGTCGACGTCGTCGAGATTCGTCGCCGATCCGGTAGCCGTCGCCCATTGGTGGTCACCGTGCATCTCGACGACTTGGCCGCCGGTGAGCGTTGCGTTGTCGATGGCGAGTTGAAATGCGATCTCATCGTCGAGGCCATCACCGAAGGGGTGTCGGTGGTTGGTACCGCGGCGGGGGTTTCTCGCGTGCCGTGTAGACGCTGTCTCGAACCGGTCGATCAACCCCTCGTGGCCGAGATTCAAGAGATCTTCGTCGACGATGCAACCGATGGAGAAACCTGGCCGATCGAACACGAGAGAATCGATCTAGAACCGCCACTTCGAGAGGCTGCTCTGCTCAGTCTCCCGCTCGTGCCTCTTTGTCGCGACGACTGCGACGGTCCCGAACCCGCCCGATTCCCTACCGGCCCAGCCGACGACTCGGCGCCCGACGAGGCTCCGCCGCTCGACGACCGGTGGGCTGTTCTCGACGAACTGCGCTTCGATTAACACCGTGGGACATAACTCCCTGGCTGCGAGGGTGCCGTCCGGGCTTCTCGTCGCTAGCCTTGGGTGTTCGTGTCGGCCCCTAGCGCCGATTTAGATCTACCCCAGGAACGCTGACATGGCCGTCCCGAAGAAGAAGATGTCAAAGTCGAAGAGCCGGAGCCGCAAGGCTTCTGCGTGGCGCGTCGGCGCTACTGCTCGGAGCACCTGCCCTCGTTGTAGCGCAGCAAAGCGCCCTCACCGGGCGTGCGGAAACTGTGGCTGGTACGCCGGTCGCCAAGCCGTCGAGGTCGACTGACCCAATGCTGCCGATCGCGGTCGACGCTATGGGCGGCGACCACGCTCCAGGTGAGATCGTGGCCGGCGCTCGTCGCGCCGCGGAGGAACTCGGCGTTCCGGTAGTGCTCGTGGGACGTTCTGCAGAGCTGGGCGACACCGGCGCGCTCCCGGTTATCGAAGCATCCGAGGTCATTGCCATGGATGCCGAGCCCGGCTCGAGCGTTCGCCGCATGAAGGACTCGTCGCTGGTGCGCGCCGCCGAGGCGGTGCGTGACGGCCAAGCTTCGGCCATGGTCTCCGCCGGTAACACCGGGGCCACGATGGCATCGGCGCTTTTGCGTATGGGCCGGATCAAGGGCATCAACCGTCCGGCCATCGCTACGCCGATTCCCGTACCAGGCTCTACGCCCACCACCTTGCTCGATGCTGGCGCGAATGCCGAATGCAAGCCCGACTGGTTGGTCGAGTTTGCTCGAATGGGCGCCGTCTATGCCCGCGACCGGTTCGGAATCCAACGGCCTCGTGTCGGCTTGTTGTCGATCGGCGAAGAAGCGGGCAAGGGCAGCCCATTCGTCAAAGAATGTTTTGCCGCCCTGAGCGACCCGGCCTGGGCCGCGGCCAGCGACAGCGAATGGATCGGCAACGTCGAGGGCCGTGACGTCATGACCGACGAGGTCGACGTGATCGTGACCGACGGCTTCACCGGCAATGTCACGCTCAAGACCCTCGAAGGGGCGATGCGAGCTTTGATCGGCCGTCTCCTTGTGGCTATCGACACCGATGACGATACGCGGGCGGCCGGGGCCGCGCTGGCGCCGGCGCTCGACACGATGGTGGCCGAACTTCACCCCGATTCGGTGGGTGGTGCTCTGCTGCTAGGCGTCAAGGGCGTGTGCGTGATCTCGCACGGGTCAAGCTCTGCTGATGCCATGGTCAACGCGATCCGTGTCGCTGCCGAGATGGTCGAGGTCAATATGGTCGATCATCTCACCGCAGCCGCGATCGACTGAACTGTTCACAAGCGCGCAAGCAACAGAAACGGGTATGGTGCGCACGTTCTAGAGTCAACAGTTGGCGTTCGGCCCACCGGAGAGTGATCATGCCTGCAGAAACCCATGTCGAGCAGAACCCGATCGGTCGCGACGAAATAGTTGCTCTTGTAAAAGACCGGCTCGCCGAGATTCTCGAGATCGAGCCGACCGGGATCAAAGAGGGCGACGCGTTCGCCGAAGATCTGGATGCTGACTCTCTGGCCCTGATCGAACTGGTCGAAGGTATTGAGGAAGAGTTGGCCGAACGATCGGTCGGATTCCGAATCGAAGACGAGGATCTAGAAGACCTTCGTACCGTTCGCGACGCCGTGGACTACGTCGTCGCCAAGCTGGGCTGACTCCTGGCCACACTGCCAACTTCGACCTCCCTGGAGGACCGGCTGGGGTATCGCTTTCACGATCCCGACTGTCTTGTGCATGCGCTGACCCACCGGTCTTGGTGCGCCGAACACGCGGGCGAACCGTCCAACGAGCGGCTCGAATTCTTGGGCGATGCGGTTCTCGGGATTGTCGTTACCGACCACCTTTTTCACCGGTTCCCCGACCGGCCCGAAGGGCAGTTGGCCAAGACCCGAGCATCAGTCGTCAGCGCGTCGGCGCTAGCCGAGGTTGGCGCCGCGCTTGGTCTGGGCCGCGATCTGCGCCTGGGCAAGGGTGAGGACGGGTCGGGAGGTCGCGAGAAAGCATCGATTCTCGCCGACGCGGTCGAGGCGGTCATCGGAGCGATGTATCTCGACGGCGGCATCGACGCGGTACGGAGTTTTGTTCTTGACCAGCTGACCGAGCGCATCGGCGATGCCGCACTACGACCCGGCGAGACCGACTACAAAACCCGTTTGCAGGAGATCGCAGCCCACGATGGCTTTCGACCTCCTGTTTATTCGATAACCGAAAGTGGCCCCGATCACCACAAGCGTTTCCATGCAGTGGTAGCCATCGGGGGTACAACCTCGGGCGCCGGTGACGGCAGCTCGAAGAAAGAAGCCGAGCAGCGGGCCGCACGTGCGGCCTACGACGCTCGTTCGGCATTGGATGGAGCCAGCGATGTTTGAGCTACCCGAAGTCGAAACGGTCCGACGCGAACTCGACCGAGATCTGGTCGGGAAGAAGGTCAAAGTCACCGAAGCGACGTCAATGAAAGTTCTTGGGCGCTACAAGAGTCGCAAGGCCTTCACTGGCCAACTCGAAGACATGAAGATCCTCGGCGTGCAGCGTGTGGGCCTCTATATCCTCATCGTTCTCGACGGCGAGTCAACCCTCGTCGTGAATCTGGGCTCGTCTGGGTCGCTGCGCCGCCATGCCAACAAAGATGCTGTCGAACCAGACACCGAAGTTGTGATCACCTTCACCCAGCATGGCCAACTTCGGTTGGTCGACGCCGAAGGCACCGCCGAGATGTTCGTTGTCGACTCCGAAGCGTTGGCCGACGAGATCCCCGAGATCGACGAGTACGGTCTCGACCCTGTCGAAGAGCCGGTGTCGTGGACGGCATTCGGCCGGTCGTTGCTGCAACGCAAGGTGAAGCTCAAGACCCTCATCACCGACGACGCGTTTGTTATCGGCATCGGAAACATCTACGCCGACGAGATCCTTTACGAGGCCGGATTGCGCCACGACCGTCTCAGCAACTCGCTGTCGAGCCAAGAGATTCGTCGACTGCATCGGGCCTTGGTCGGCACCCTGCACGACGCCATAAAGTACCGCGGAACATCCCTGCCGGTTCGACCTTTTGTCGATCCCTTCGGCGTTGCCGGTGATTACGGCGACCATTTGGCCGTGTGGGGTAAACACGGAGATCTCAGTAGCCGAAGCCGCTTGCCAATCAAGCGCTCCAAATTCGGCGGCGTCTGGACCTATTACTGCGACACGCAGGTGTAGGTCAATCGCGCGGTACGTGATATCCCCAGAGGAATCCACAGGCCGCGGACTACACGTATGTAATTCGGGTTGCTAGGTTTGTTCCGTGCATCTAAAGAACCTCACGCTGAAAGGTTTCAAGTCCTTCGCCGACGCAGCGTCGATTGATCTCGAACCCGGAGTCACCGTTGTTGTTGGCCCCAACGGCAGCGGAAAATCCAATGTCGTCGACGCGATCGCGTGGGTGCTCGGCGCGCAGGCTCCAAGCGCGGTCCGCTCCGGCAAGATGGACGATGTGATCTTTGCCGGCACGTCTGGCAAGGCGGCTCTCGGGCGGGCCGAAGTCTCACTCACCATCGACAATCACTCTCATACGTTGCCAGTCGAGTTCAGCGAAGTGAAGCTCACACGTACGCTGTTTCGCAGCGGCGACTCCGAATATGCGATCAACGGAGTGCCGTGCCGACTGCTCGACATCACCGAACTGTTGTCCGACGGGGGCGTTGGACGTCAACAACACGTAATTGTCTCGCAGGGCCAGATAGACGCGGTGCTCAACGCTCGTCCCGAAGACCGCCGAGCAATCATCGAAGAAGCAGCCGGCGTTTTGAAGTTCCGCAAGCGCAAGGACCGTGCCGAACGTCGCCTCACGGCTAGCGATGGCGACCTCACCCGCGTCAAGGACCTGATGCGTGAGGTCCGCCGCCAGCTTCGACCGCTCGAAAAGCAAGCCGAGGCGGCCCGTCGCCACGGCGACCTAATAGCCGAGCTGAGTGCTCTGCGGGTTCATCTCGCCGGCCGCGAGGTAGCCGACCTGCGCACCCGTCTTCACACCAACGCAGAGTTCCGCTCGTCGCGCGTTGCCCAAGAACGCAGCACTCGCACCGAGCTCGAACAGCTCGATCGCGACGTGTCTGCTGATGAGCACCGTTTGGCCGAGCACGGCGGCGACGATCTCGGCGACACGCTGGTCCGGCTCGAAAGTATGCGCGAACGCTGCCGCGGCCTAACCGCGCTGATGACCGAGCGACTCCGCGGCATCGAGCGTGACAAGGCGGCGTTTGCCGACCGCGCTGTCATTGCCAATCTCGAAAACGAAGCCGCCAAGGCCCGCACCGATCTGGTCGTCGTAGCAAGTGAGATTGCCGAGCTTGCGCCTGATGTCGAGCGGCTGGCCACCGAAGAAGCAGCGTTGGCGGCCGACCGTTTGTCGTTCCAAGACGAATGGGGCGAAGGTGTCCCAATGCCCAGCGGCCAAGCGGCCGAAGTGCGTGGCGAACTCGGAGCATTACGTGCCGCTATCGAACGAGGCGCAGGGGAGTCCGAACGTCTGCAAGCCAAGCTCTCTGAGTTGAGTGAGCGCCGTCAGACGCACGAGGTCAATGCCACCAAGTGTCGTAGCGATCTCGGGGCGCTGCACGACGAAGAGGAACCGCTAGTTGCCGCGTTGGAAGCAGCCGAATCGGGCCGCGTAGCCGCTGAGGCTGCGCTGGCCGAACAACAGGCCGCGCAACACGAGGCCGACTCCGAGCTTCATCGGTGGTCGGCTCGCGCCGAGGCGCTGACTTTGGCCCTGGACGAAGCCCGGGCCCGCTCGGGCGCCGAACGATTGGCCAACGTCGACGGGGTTCTCGGCACCCTCCTCGATGTCGTCGCGGTAGAGGATGGCTGGGAACCGGCCTTCGAAGCCGCGGCCGGAGACGCTCTCAGCGCGGTTGTTGTACAGAATTCCGACGCGGCCCGGCGAGCCCTCGACGAGCTAGCGGCCGGCGATGCGTCAGGCGCGGTCATAGCGCTTGGTGCCGCACCGGTTCGACAATCCGATGCGAGCGGTAACCGAATTCGCAGCCACGTTCGTGGGATCCAGCCCGGTGTCGACGCTCTTCTCGACTTGTTGATCGGTGATGTGATCGTGGTTCGTGGCGGCTGGAGCGAGGCGCTCGATCAGGCCATGTCCGACCCTGATTCGGTGGTGGTTTCTGCTGATGGCGACCGTTTCGGGCCATCGGGCTGGCGTATTGGTGGCGGCAGCACGGGAGCTACCGGAGCGGCGTTGGCCGAAGCCGAGCAAAGTGCCGAAACCACTCGAGCCCTGTGCGCCCAAGCGGCCGGGCGGGTGGAGGCCGCCGAAGCGTTGCTGGCCCAAAAGGTGGCTCGTTGCGGCGAACTCACTCAACGCCTCGATGCCATCGATTCGGGTTTGGCGGCCGCGGCCGACTCCTTGCAACGAACCGATGCCGATCGGCGCGAGGTCGTCACCGAGGCCGACGCTTTGCAGTCCCGGTTCGACGAACTTGCCATCAGACTCGAACGCGAGACGGCCCGAGTAACCGAGCTCGAAAACCTGCTCCCCGATCTCGAAGCCGCCGAGGCCGAGTCCGTCGAGAAAGGCCGTCGACTGTCGCTGGCGCGTTCGGAGATGGAGGAGAGGGCCGCGATGGTTGGCTCGCTCCGAAGTGATGTCGATGTTCGCGCCGCGGGGCTCGAAGAACGTCGGACGTCGCTCTCCGACCGTCTGGCCGCGCTCGAGACCCGGCTCGAACGCGATGTCGACAAACGGGCCGCGGCCGAAGGTCAGAGGGTTGATCTCGATCGCCGGGCCGACGTGTTGACCGGCCTGTCGCTAAAGGTCGCGGCAGTGGCCGAGGTTGTCGACCGCCGTCTTACTGATGTTCGCGAGCGACGCCGTCAACAGTCCCAGGCCGCGCAAGAGATCACCCGTCGTCTCGACGGACTTCGTCGGTCGCGCTCCGATGCCGGGACCCGTCTGGAAGGCCTGCGGAGTGCTCTGGCCAAGGCCGAGGTCGAAGAAGCCGAGCTTCGGACCCGCTTGCAAGCAGCGGTCGATCGTTTGAGGGTTGACCACGATCTTGCCCCCGACGTGGCGGTGTCGGCGCCGTGCCCAGACTTGCCCGATGGCGTCGGCGCGGATCGCCGGGTCGAGATGCTCGAATCCGAACTCGACATCATGGGCCCGGTCAACCCGCTGGCGCTCGAGGAGCATCAGGCGTTGCAAGAGCGTCATGGTTTCTTGCAAGGTCAACTCGACGATATTCGTGGGACCCGACGCGAACTTCAAAAGGTCATCAACAGCATCGATGAGGAGATCGTCACGGTCTTTGCTTCGGCTTTCGCCGACGTGTCTGTGAACTTCAGCGAGTTGTTCCAGACGCTGTTTCCTGGAGGCCAGGGTTCGATCACTCTCACTTCCCCCGACGACCTCCTCAACACCGGCATCGAAATCAGCGCTCGGCCTTCCGGCAAGAATGTCCGCAAGCTCTCGCTTCTGTCGGGCGGAGAGCGCACCCTCACGGCACTGGCGTTCTTGTTTGCCGTCTTTCGTAGTCGTCCCTCACCGTTTTATGTAATGGACGAGGTCGAGGCCGCGCTCGACGACGTGAACTTGCACCGTTTCCTGTCGCTCGTCGAAGAGTTCCGAGCCGACGCTCAGTTGGTATTGGTCAGCCACCAGAAGCGCACTATGGAGGCCGCCGATTGCCTGTATGGCGTCTCTATGAAACCGGGGGGATCAAGCCGGGTTGTGAGCGAGAAGGTGGCCGAGAAGAAGGCGATAACCGCCGTATAGCGGGCCTTGGGTCGCGATGACCAAGGCGACCTGAATGTTGGCCCGCCAGCTGGCAAGATCGTCCCGTGGGATTTAGCTCCGGGGTGTTGCTCTATGCGATCGTGGTCGGACTCGCTGGCATTGGGGTCATCGAAGCGACCGACCGGCCGCGGGTGTTGTGTGGCCGGTTGGCCGGGTTGTGGGCGGCAAGTCTGATCGGAGGCCCAGCGGCGTTTGCGGTTTTCCTTGGCATCGACCGCTTTGCTCTAGCTCACTTCGCTTATCTGCTGGTGGTGGTGACCTTGCCGATGTGGGGAGGTGGTCTGTTGGCGATGCGATGGGTTGTTGATCGAACTCATCGCGTGGCGCTGGGGCTGATTGCTGCGGCGATGATCCTCCCGGCCATATTTGGCTACTTCGCCACTCATGTTGCGCCCAATCGGTTGAGGATCGACCGTGTTGCTCTCGAACTCGACGATTCTGTGGCGATCCGAATCGGTGTTTTCGCCGACCTGCAGACCCCCAATGTGGGTGAGCACGAATGGAACGCGGTTAACGAGTTGTTGGCCGAGGCCCCGGATGTGGTGTTGGTTCCCGGAGATTTGTGGCAGACATCCGATGCGGCCATCGAAGAGGATTGGGTCAAGTTTCGAGAAGTGCTGGACGCATTGGCGGCCGAGGTCGACCACGTGTTTGTCGTTGAGGGCGACACTGATGACGTTGGATGGCTTCGTGTTGCGACAAACGCAAGCAATGTGTCCCTCTTGCACAACGAGTTGACTGCGTTTGATTGGCACGGTAAGTCAGTCGCAATCGCGGGGATGGGACCGGCGCCTGGCTCTGGATACTCTCCCCAACAGCAAGCAGTGCTTGCTGATCTCGATGCGCTGGATGCCGACCTCTCCGTCGTGCTTGCTCATCGCCCCGATGTTGTCTTTGCCGTTTCGGACAAGGTCGACTTGGTTGTTTCGGGCCACACCCACGGTGGTCAGGTTTCGCTCCCATTCTTGGGCCCGTTGGTTACGAACACCGGCGTTCCCAAATCGGTGGCCAAAGGGGGATTGCACGACTACGACGGTCATGCGATTTACGTATCCACGGGGATCGGCATCGAGCGAGGCCTCGCTCCACAGGTTCGTTTCGGTGTGCAACCTTCGGTCGGCGTGATCGACGTCGGGGGCCCTGGCGCAAGCTGATGTGCCATCAGGTGAAACGTTCCAAATTCGACCCGGCCAGCTACCCGACGGCCGCTTGGACGGGCTAACGTCCGGCAATAATTATTGCGTGACGCCGAACGAAGGTTCGGCTCGAACAAGAGCTGGAGTCGTCCATGGCCCCCACCGTTCCCGATCGGGCACAGGTCGTTGTTGTTGGCGGCGGCATCATCGGCTGCAGCATTGCCTACCACCTCACCCGTCGAGGGATCACCGATGTCGTCGTGCTAGAGCAGGGCACTCTGACCTGTGGCACGACATGGCATGCTGCCGGTCTGGTATCGCAGCTCAAGTCAACGCATTCGCTGACCAAACTTGCGACCTACTCGGCCCGCCTGTTCGAAGAACTCGAAGACGAGACCGGTCAAGCCACCGGCTACCGCACTCCGGGTTCGTTGTCGGTGGCCGACAACGAACAGCGGTGGGAAGAAATCCTTCGTGGGGCAACCATGGCCGAGGGGGTAGGCGTCGAAACTCAGGTGATCGATCTCGACGAGGCCTCCGAGCGCTGGCCCCTTATGCGCACCGACGACCTCGTTGGTGCTCTCTATATTCCCCGTGATGGTCAGACCTCGCCGGTCGATACCACGATGGCGTTGGCCAAGGGGGCCAAAGCCCGCGGCGCAAAAGTGATCGAGAACGTTTCGGTCACCCAACTCAAAGCCAGCAATGGCAAGGTCACCGGGGTTGTCACCGAACAAGGCGAGATCGAATCCGAGATCGTGGTACTGGCCACCGGCATGTGGACCCGTCATCTCGCCGCCCAAATCGGAGTGAACGTTCCGCTACAGGCCTGCGAACACTTCTACATCGTTACCGAACCGATCGAGGGGATGGAGATCGGTACCCCGACACTTCGTGACCCCGGCAACTACACCTACTTCAAGGAGGAGACCGGCAAGATCATGGCCGGCTTCTTTGAACCCCGAGGCAAAGTGTGGCGGACCGACCAGATCCCTCGGGATTTCTCGTTCGGCACGCTTCCCGAGGACTGGGACCATGTCGGGCCCATCTTCGAGCGGGCGATTCATCGAGTGCCGGCCCTCGGCGAGGTTGGGCTGCAGTTGTTCTTCAACGGCCCCGAAGCGTTCACGCCCGATGGCGTGTACTACATGGGAGAAACCCCCGAAGTAGACGGCTGCTATGTAGCGGCCGGCTTCAACTCTGTGGGGATCCAGTCAGCTGGTGGTGTTGGTTGGGCGCTGGCCGACTGGATAGCCGACAAACATCCGCCGATGGACCTCAACTCGGTCGATATCCGTCGGGCCCAGCCCTTCCAAGCCAGCGAGACCTACCTCAAGGACCGGGTGTCGGAGAGCCTTGGTTTGCTCTACGCCATGCATTGGCCCTTCCGGCAATACGAGAGTTCGCGAGGGATCCGCAAGTCGCCGCTCCACGACCGGATCGCCGCGGCGGGCGCAGTATTTGGCGAGACGGCGGGGTGGGAGCGGCCCAACTGGTATGCCAACGAAGGCCAAGCCAAGGAGTACAACTATTCCTACGGCAAACAGAACTGGCACGACAACATGATGAACGAGTGCCGAGGCGTTCGCGAAGCCGTGGGCCTGTTTGATCAAACCTCCTTCGCCAAATTCATGGTTACTGGCCCGGATGCTCTCGCGGTGCTCAATCAGCTCTCCGTCGCCGAGATAGACGCGCCCTTGGGGAAGGCCATTTACACCCAATGGTGCAATCACAAAGGCGGAATCGAAGCCGACCTCACCATCACTCGCACCGGCGAAGACTCGTTCTTTGTGGTGACCGCGGCGGCGGCCGAGAATCGGGATTGGACCTGGTTGCGACGGGGGTGTGAGGGCAAAAACGTTTCGCTTGTCAACATCACCCACAACATGGTGATGATCGGTCTGATGGGTCCGAAGTCGCGGGCCGTGCTATCGGAGCTAACCGACGCCGACTTGTCCAACGACGGGTTCGCATTCGGGTGGGCCCAGCGAATTGGTGTGGCTGGGGCCGACGTCACCGCTCTCAGGATGAGCTACGTCGGCGAACTCGGCTGGGAGCTCTACATCAGCAACGACGATGCCGTCGCCGTGTACGACGCGATTGTTTCGGCGGGCCGATCCCATGGGCTGGTCCACGCCGGCTATCACGCCATGAATTCGTTGCGGCTCGAGGCCGGAATGCGCCACTGGGGCCACGACATCACCGACGAAGACACCCCGCTCGAGGCCGGTCTGGCCTTTGCCATTGCCTGGGACAAGTCTTCGGACTTCAACGGCCGAGAGGCGCTAGAAGCACAACGAACCCAGCCGCGCACCAAGCGGTTGATCCAGATCCGTGTCGAAGATCCCGATCTCATCACCTACCACGACGAGCCGCTGTACCGCGACGGGGTTGTGGTGGGTCGCACCTCCGGGTCGATGTGGAGCCAGACCGAGGATCGCTGCCTCGCCATGGGATACGTAGAGCACTCCGAGGCGGTTACCAAGACGTGGCTCGATGACGGTCACTGGGAGACCAACATTGGTGGTCGCCGAGTTCCGATCTCGACCTCAATCCGAAGCTGGTACGACCCCAAGAACGAGCGGGTGCACCTCTAACAGGGGGCGGCTAACGGAGGGATGGCCAGTTTTAGTTGATCGCGGCCACCGCTAGGACCGGACACGTGGCGTGGCGAACAACATCAGCGGTAACGCTGCCTTCCGCGGCACGCGACCGTCCGTGACGCGCACGCGTCGCCATCGCGATCATTCTTGCGTCGACGTTCTTGGCGTGCTCAACAATCGCATTGGCCGGCCGCTTGTTGTGCAGGATGTGATAATCGCAATCGGTCGTGCCGGTGATCGACTCGATGTGGCGCGCTACTCGTTGAGCAGTGGCCGACTCTTGAGGAAGATCGGCACCGGCAATACCGTGGCGGGCCGCGTCGAGGGTCGCCGACTCCGTGGGGTTCAGTACGTGCACGACGTCTGGTTCGAGGTCAAATATCGAAACCATCGCCGCGGCGATTTCGACCACGGGATCCTCGTCGACATCGGAAGAAATCGTGGTTACAAGTCGTCCGTCGAGGCGAAACGCACTGGGTTCGCAGGCCGGCCCGATGAGCAGCACCGGGACCGAAGCGTGACGCAACACGTCGTTGGCGACACTACCGAGCACCGCGGCGCTGCGACCCCGTCCGTGAGTGCTCATCACCACCAAGGAGCCCGGAATGCGGCGCGCGGCATCGGCTATGAGGTCTCCGACGGGGGCATCGCATTCGTCAATCTCGACGAGCCGCGCCGTGTCTCCGGCGTTGGTCAACTGTTCGACGATCTCGGCGCGTAGGTCCGAACCATCGTTACCACGTTCGTGAAAGCCAAGTACATGAAGCTTCACCCCCAAGAACCAAGCGATGGTGCTCGCGGGGCCGATGGCCCGAGCCGCCTGGTCAGAACCGTCCAACGCAACTATCACCTCATGGAACATGATGATCTCCACTGCCTGCTGAGGCCATCTTCTCGCTGGGGGCGTCGATTCGGCAGGGTCGAAAGTCCTGGCCCGAGGACTAATTCAAGTCGTGCACGTAATGAAGCACGCCCTTCATTCGATCCCGAGAACGCTCAAAGTCCGCGCCGAGGCCCAGGAACAGGATTCCGATCGTGGCAAATGGGATCCAACTCGGGAGTTCGGTGGTGAGGGTGATCAAAAAGTCGAGTCCAATGGCGACGATTATCGCCAGGCCCGCCAGTACCAACGCTCGGTTTTTGTTTTCGATGCCGACCCACAGCAGCACGAGCCCAAGCAACGGTAGGACCACCGGACGGATGCCGGGATCGGATCCGACTGCGGCCGCGGTCGATGGCCCGAACATCGCGAATAGTCCCGGACCCCACGTCACCATAGTTGGTCGGGCCGGGGCTCGTCGGTAGAGATGGCGTCCCAGAACCGCGCCGACCAGCGCCACCGGCAATAGAAGTACCTCCAGCAGATCAACGCCTCGTGATTCGATCTGTACCAAGGCCGCCGCGGCCAGGAATGCCGCGGCCAACACAACTAGCCAGCTTCGCTCGGCGCGAGTCGAATGAAGCACGGTCGTAGATGCAGCAATCGACAACGCGATGCTGAGAGCGGTATCGCCGCTGCTGGCCAGGGTCAGGGCGATCAGCAAGGGAGGGATCAACGAGATCTCCCATACGACGGAACCCGCGTGGTCTAGGGGTTGGTGGATTGCATCGCTGTCGCCAAGTAGCGGGAGCGAAGTGAGGGCGAGGGTTATCGCAATCCAGACCCCGACGGTCGAATCGACGCCGGAAATCGAGGCAGCGAGCGCCGCCGCCAGCGCCGAAGGCAAACCGATTAGTCCGATGCCCAACACCCGAATGGCGCTGCGCCGAGGATCGGCAACGAAACTGGCCCACACCGCGAGCGACGCAACCGCCAAAACGACGAAGGTAAGCCGTTCATCGGCCAACGCCGCTCCGGACGCCAAAGCGAGGGCGACAAGTCCGAATCCGTTGCGCCACGGTCGCAACTCGGCCGGTTTGGCGATGGCTGCCTCGATGATGAGTCCGATGCCAACCAAGCCGAGAAGCGTTGCCGCGACCCAAGCGCTCACGCCAAACAGCACTGGGTACACGACGAGTCCCGCAGCAGCCACTGCTTGGGGCCCAATCGTGAACTTGGTCGCGCAGCGAGACGTGCCAGCGGCCAACAACAAGACAAGCCCGAGTACTACTAGAGCGGCTTTATCGCCGGAGCCGTTGAGGGCGAGGTCGTATTGTGAGTAGGTAGTGCCGGTCCAAGGCCGCTCCACGAAACTGACCAGCTCCGCGCCGGCGCTCAGAGCCAACGACAACAACGCAACCGTTCCGGCCGCGATCGGCACAAGCGAGATGCCAGCGGCCCCTCGCCGAGCCGGTGCTATTACCAGGACCGCGGTGAGCAGTACGGACGCCGCGGCGATGGCCGAAACCGGGCCCCACGGAGCACCAGCCAGTCGGTCGCCCGCGGTGCCGGTCGCAACAATGAGGAGACCGCCGGCTAGGGCGTCCCAGACCGGTGCTGATGTCGGCGTGCGCACGAATCGTTCGGCGACCCAGATGGTGAGAGCACCAGCCATGAGGGCCAGCCCGAGCCTCCAGCTGTCGTCGAGAGCGACAGCCCAGACAACGCTTACCCCGACCAAACCCCAGTTGGCCAACTCGGTCACCGTCGCGAACGATCTGGCGACGCGACCGCCCCGGTACCCCGCGAGTCGAGTTAGTGCTGCGACCGCGCCAAGCGACATCAGCCCGGTGATGGCGATCCAGTAGAGCTCTCCAGTGTTGATCCCCGAGATTGGCAAAGCGGCGCCGATTGCCGCTATCACGAACGCTGGGGCGAGGCGCGAGCCGGTGAACCTGGTGAACCAACTCAGTAGCAGGCCGATGCCCATCAGCAAAGCGGTCCATGTGAGGGCGGGATCCAGCTGATCGCTCGCGAGGTCGGCGATGGCGGCCGTGTCAGCCACCAAGATTGACAGCAGCACCGCGGTGACGGCTTCGGCGGTTGCGTCCAAGTCGCGACGAAATAGCGTCACGGCCGAACGGCCGACGATCACCGCGATGGCAGCGATTATCCCCAGACGGACAGCGGTACCGAGGTCGTCCCACGAGACGACGGCAAAAGAAACAAGGGCGACAACCAAAGAGAACACGCCGGCGCCGAGTAACAGATCACGAACGCTCAGGGTCGGAAACCTCGGCGTTGAAGTCGGCGGCCCCGGTGTAGCGGTGTTGGCTGGTTGACCCCACGGTGTCCCAGTTGGCGGTGGCGGCCACGCCATCGTGCGCCGACTGCGGAGCTGTTGAAGGGCCGCCGTTCGTTCCGTCAGGGTCTGGACGAGTTGAGCATCGAGTTCCCAAAACTCTTCTGCGTCAGTGCCGGCAACTGGCAGACCACATGTTGGGCACTCGTCGCGGTCCACGGGGGTCTGACAATCCGGGCAACGGCGTACCGGTTCTGCGGGCACCAACGGTGTCGCTTCAGAGCGCGAGGAAGGGGGAAGGTCGTCGATGGTTCGAATCATTACAGATCCTCTTGACGTGATCGACGCGGCCACCAGTAGGACATTCGGAACCGCCTTGCCCGACCACTCGGCGAGCGTGCGGTGCATCATCTCCAGAAGGTGGCCCTCGAGGCGCTCGATCATTCGACCGGCCAACTAGCGCGTTGCCGGGCACTAGGTTCGAGGCGATGCTTGACCCACGTGAACGATCGACGCCCGTCGCCGCGATGGTTGCGCTATTTGCAGTGCTCGCACTGTTGGCATCGGCTTGCTCCGATGGTGCGGTTCCAAGTGACGAAACCGACGCTGCCGAAGAGCCGGCCGGTAGTGGGGCGATCGCTATCGCCGCTCTCGACGGGCTGTCAGTGGTGTCCGGCGATGGTGGGTCCTCAACGGTTGTGACCGACGCAAATCCTGTCGCCCAGCCGACTTGGTCTCGCGACGGTTCACGCTTGCTCGCTGTTGAGTTCACTTCGCCGACCGACCTACAAACGGTGGTGGTCGCCGGAGAAGAAGACGCCGTGACGCACCCGGCTCGCCGCCCTTACTTTTTCTTCTCGTGGAGTGGCGATGGCTCGTTCGTGGCGGGCCTCGGCCCCGGTCCGGGGGGTACGACGCTCGACATTCTCGATTCCGACGGCCGGCCCGTGAGCGATGATTCGTTGGATGCTGGGAGCTTCTATCTTGCGTGGGAACCAGGCGGCGACGATCTCTTGATTCATCGCGACGCAACTCTCGAACTGGTCCGAGACCCGACAAAGCTCGAGGATCGTTCGGCGCTTGGACAACCCGGTCAACTCTTCTTGGCGCCAGCGTGGATTCCCGGAACTCGCGATGCGTTGATTGCGGCCCCGACATCTGACGGGAACCGGTTGGTTCGCATCGATGTCGACACCGGCGAGCAGACCGACTTGGGTCCGGTGAGCGGTGGAGTCGGCATCGTGGTGTCGCCCGACGGGTCTCGGGCCGTGTTGGCCCATGGTGGCCCGGCCGCGGCCGTCGATTCGATTGCCATCTCATTTCCGACCCAACAATCGACCGTTGCCGAGTCGGCGGTCACAGCTTCCACGGAGATCATCGATCTTGTCACCAACGATCGATCTCCGGTTTCGAGTGAGCCGTCGCTTTGGGCCGAGTGGAGTCCTGACAGCGAGTCGATCTTGATGCTGCAGGCTCGGCGAGACGGCGAGCCGGGGTCTGAGTGGGTTGTATGGGTCGAGGGCCGCGAACGCCCCCTGGGTCCATCTCGGCTCTCGCAGGCTTTCTTTCGGAACTTCGTGCCCTTCAGCTGGCAGTTCGTCGAGACGCCTCGACTGTGGTCTCCGGGTAGCGATGCCATTGTCTACGGTGGCTCGGACGGAACGACCCCCGGGATCTACGTCCACCGCCTCGCTCAAGATTCCCCCGAACGTATCGCTGACGGCGACGTCGCCTTCTGGTCACCGTAATGTTGGATTTGTGCACCGAAGCCGGTGCTATAGCACCGCTTTCGGTGCACAAATCCAACATCAAAACATGATTACGGAGCGGGCTACCTTTCCGGTCAACATGTCGGCGTAGGCATCGTTGATCTGGGAGAGGCCGACTCGGTTGGAGATGAGTTCGTCGAGATGTAGGCGGCCATCGAGGTAGAACTCGATGAGACGAGGCATGTCTTCGCGGAACCGGTTCGAGCCCATGTTGGACCCGGTTAGCACCTTCTCGTTGAGGAGTTGATCGGCGGGGATCTCGACTTTGACTCCCTCGGGGACCATGCCGATAACTACCGCGGTGCCGCCGCGCCGGACCATGTCGAAGGCCTGCTCGACGGTGGACTTGTGGCCGACGGCCTCGATTGCGTAATCGGCGCCGCCCTGCGTCAGCCGCCGGACCTGACGGACAAGATCGGGTTCGGTGGCGTCGAGGACGTGGGTGGCGCCAAACCTGGTAGCGAGATTGAGTTTCTCGGCGACGACGTCTACGGCGATTATCCTGCTGGCCCCCGATATCGCGGCCCCGTTGATGGCTGATAGCCCAATTCCGCCGCAACCAATTACCACCACCGATGACCCGACTTCGACCTTGGCGGTGTTGACGACGGCGCCGAACCCGGTCATGACCGCGCATCCGATCAACGCCGCCCGATCGAGAGGCATATCGTCTCGGATTTTGACGACTGTACGTTCGTGGACCAGCATCTTTTCGGCGTAGGAGCCGAGATTGTAAAGCTGGGTGAGCGGTTCGCCCTTGGCTGACAGTCGTGGTTGGTCGGCGCTCGACCGCACGGTCTCGGAGCTGCCGCAAAGGTACGGTCGCCCGCTGGTGCAGTAGCGGCAGTGGCCACAAAACGCCGACATGCAGGTGATCACATGGTCGCCGGGCTGTACGTAGGTGACTGATGCACCTACTGCCTCGACTACGCCTGCCGATTCGTGGCCGGGGATGCAGGGCAGGTCGGTGTGGTATTTACCTTCCATAAAGTGGTAGTCGGAGTGACAAACACCCGCGGCCACGGTGCGGATGAGAACCTCGTCGGGACCCGGTTCGTCGATCTCGATGTCTTCGATGGTCAGCGGTTCGTTAACGGTGTGAAGCACGGCGGCGCGCAATGGGACTCCCTCAGGCGAGGCGGGCTGTGATCTTTGCACACGCTTCGAGCAGAGGCGTAACGATCGAAGTCGGCCGACGCTCACCGGGGAACCGGTAATCAGGTCCGTAAATGTTGATGGCGCCAATGGCGTTGCCGTCGGCGTCAAGGATCGGTGCGCCGACCCCGTTCACGTCGTCAGAGAACTCGTGCATGGTCCAAGCAACTCCGTCGACGCGGATGGCGGCCATGCGCTCTCTCAGGCCCTCAAGGGTGACGATGGTCGAGTCGGTGAAGGCGTTGAGTCCGTCGCCTGCGTATGCGACAAGCTGCGAGTCGTCCCACGTTGACATGAGCGCAAGGCCGGCCGCGCTGGCGTGGAATGGGAGGCGTTCGTCGGTCCAGTCCTGAACAGTGACGCTGCTGTCGGTCATGGCCGTGTCGACATACAGGGCGCTGGACCCGTCGGCGATTGCCAATGCCGCGTTCTCTTGCACTTCTTCTACGAGTGCGGCGAGGTGAGGACGGGCCAGCTCTTTTAGTGCGCTGGCGGGATTGGTTTGGTGACTGAGCACCGCGAGTCCGGGTCCGATCGCGTATCGACCTCCGAGAGTCTGAACCGCACCTTGGGCTTCGAGGGCAAGCAGGAGTCGTAGAACGGTGCTCTTGGGTAGCTCGGCTGCTTTGGTGACGTCGGCGAGCGTCGAGGTGCCGGGACGCGAGGCCACGGCTCGAAGAACAGTGAAGGCCCGGTCGATTGCTTGCATATCTGCGACTACACTATCGGTCACTGAACGAAACGTGCCATTCACTGAAATGGTGTCGGCAATGTGATTGGCCTGAGGAGCAAGAATGAAGGACGAGACGCGGTGTGTCATCATCGGCGGCGGAGCTATGGGGGTCGGACTGGCGTACTTCCTTGCTCACGAAGGCTGGACCGACACGGTGCTCGTCGAAAAGGGCGAGCTCACGTCTGGTTCAACCTGGCACGCGGCCGGCCTGGTCCCGAACTTCATCGGGGACCTCAACATGGCCAAGGTCCACGAGGAAGCCATTTCGCTGTATCCCAAGATCGAGCAAGAGACGGGGCTGTCGGCGGGGTGGCATGGCTGCGGCGCGATCCGGTTCGCCATCAGCGACGAAGAGGTGAATTGGCATCGTCAAGTGCATGCCCAGCTCAACCAGATGGGCATAGAGAGCCACATCATCTCGCCCGCCGAGATCAAGGAACTCAATCCGCTGTTTGAGAACATCGATGATGTCCAGACCGGTTTTTACACACCAAACGACGGCTGGGCCGATCCCACCGGTTCGACCAATGCCTTGGCCAAAGGTGCCCGTCAACTTGGTTGTGAGATTGTCCGCAACAACCGTGTGACCGATATGAACCAGCTGCCCGACGGACGCTGGGAAGTCATCACCGAAAAGGGCCGGATCGTGGCCGAACATGTCGTCAACGCCGCTGGTTGTTATGCCCCCCAACTCGGGGCGATGGTGGGTCTCGACGTCCCGATCGTGTCGGTTATTCACCAATACATCATCACCGAACCGCTTCAGGCCATGATCGATCTGGGGTTCGAGCCGCCGGTTACACGCGACCCGCGGTCTTCGTCGTACTACCGCCGAGAAATCGACGGCATCTTGATCGGCCCCTACGAAACTTCGGGTGCTCAGTCCTACGGGCGCGATGGCATCGACTGGAAGCTCGACTTCTATCTCACGCCGCCTGACATGGACGCCATCGCCGATTGTCTGATGGATTCGCTGGACCGTGTTCCGGCTTGGCAAGACGCCGGCATAAAGAAGGTCGTGTCAGGGCCGATCACCCACACTCCCGACTCCGGCTACCTCATGGGACCGGCGCCGGGGCTGCGCAACTATTGGCATTGCAACGGCGCGTCGATCGGTATCACCCAGGGCCCCGGTGCCGGCAAGTATCTCGCTCAGTGGATGGTGCACGGCCAAACCGAGATCAACGTTCGGGGCATGGACCCCCGACGGTTCGGGACCCATGCCGAACCTCACGGTGCCTTCGCCTTCGAGAAGGCCATCGAGGAGTATCACCTGATGTACGCGGTACGGCCGCCGGGCGAACACCATCCAGCGGCACGTAAGCAAAAGACCAACCCGCTTTACGACTCGCTCGATGCCAAGGGCGCACAGTGGGCCGAGGTCTACGGATGGGAGCGCCCCCAGTACTATGGCGAGCCCGAGATCCACTCGTTCAAACGTAGTAACGCCTTCTCGATCGTGGCCGAAGAGGTCAAGGGCACACGAGAGAGGGTCGGTATCGCCGATCTCACGGCATTTGCCAAGTTCGAGGTCACCGGTGCCGACGCCTCGAAGCTGCTCGACCGGCTCAGCGCCAACAAAATCCCTGGCAAGGACGGCGGCATGCGCCTCGTTCACATGCTCACCGATCTCGGCGGTATCGAGTGCGAAATGACCATCACCCGCCTCGGCGAGGGTCGCTACTACCTGAATTCGGCGATCATGGGCACGACCCACGACGAGGACTGGCTCAACGATCACATCCTCGAGGGTGAGGATGTTGTCGTCAGCGATGTGACCGACGACTATGGCATCATCGCCATCACTGGCCCGCGGGCGCGCGACGTGCTCGAGGGACTGACCGACGCTGATTTGCACGCGCCGGCGTTTCGCTGGCTTACGGCCCAAGAGATCGACGTAGCAGGCGTGTCTGTCAAAGCCCTTCGGGTTAGCTACGTAGGCGAACTCGGTTGGGAGCTGCACGTCGCGATTGATCAGATGTTGCCGTTGTACGAAGCGCTGGTGGAGGCCGGAGAGCCGCACGCCATGGTGCACTTCGGGTCTTATGCGATGAACGTCATGCGGGTCGAGAAGGGTTACAAGGCCTGGGGTAGCGAGCTCACCACCGAACTGACACCGATCGAGACCCGGATCGAACGTTTCGTTGACTTCGACGGCGACTTCATCGGCAAGGACGCAACGGTCGCCCGCCGTGACCAAGATGAGCCGTTGTCGATGGTGCTCGTCTATTGCGAGATATCCGACGGCGACTCGGATCTGCTCGGCAACGAGCCGGCTTACGGCGACGACGGGAAGGTCATGGGAATCGGCGGCAGCGGCGCCTATGGCCACAGCGTTGGCAAGAGTTTGGCCTTCGTGTTCGTGGCGCCCGAGTACGAGGCCCCGGGATCGACGTTCGAGCTCGACATGCTGGGCGTGCGCCGGACTGCGACAGTGCTCGCCGAACCGGCCCACGACCCGACCAACGCGGCGATCCGAGCCTGAGGAGTCGACCATGAGTGACGAAACCCCGCGACGCCGTTCGGGAGGCCGAGCCGGTCGTGTTGCGGCTCGCCAAGCCCCCCTTGAGAAGGATGAGCGACCGGTCCGACCCGGCTTGCCCGGCGGGCTCTACAAACCGTTGACCGAGGCCCAGATGCAAGAGGTCTACGAGACGGCGCTAGTGCTGCTCGAAGACGTTGGGATGGGATCGCCGGTTCCTGAGTTTGTTCAGGTGGTTACCGACGCCGGTGGATTCTTGGACGAAGACGAACGGCTTCGTTATCCCCGCAAGATCGTCGAGCAGGCGATCCAGATAGCCAATAAGGAGTGGGTCTGGCACGGCTTTGACGACGACAGATCCATCACTGTTGGCGGCGACCGCGTGCACTTCGGCACGGCCGGTGCTGCGGTGCTCATGCACGACCATCTCACCAACACGTTTCGCCATAGCACGACTCAGGACGTGTACGACTGTGCCCGTCTCGTCGACCGACTCGACAACATCCACTTCTTTGTGCGCACCGTTGTCGCCCGCGACCGCGAGGATTCACGAGAGCTTGATCTCAACACTGCGTACGCGGCGATAGCCGGCACTACCAAACCGGTTGGCACGTCGTGGTTCGAACGCTCTCACGTGTATGAGACCGTCGAGATGTTCGACATCGCGATGGGTGGCGAGGGCGAGTTCCGCAAGCGTCCATTTGTGGTTGCCAACAACACCTTTGTGGTGCCGCCGCTGCGTTTTGCCGAAGAGTCGACCAACTGCATGGTTGCCCAAGTCGAGACCGGTATGCCTATCAATCTGCTTTCGGCGGGACAGGCCGGGGCTACCTCGCCGGCGGCGTTGGCCGGATCGTTGGCCCAGGCGTTGGCCGAGTGTCTTGCTGCGCTCACTGCGGTCAATCTCATGAGTCCTGGTCATCCGTGCGTGATGGGTTTGTGGCCGTTTGTGTCTGATCTTCGTACCGGAGCGATGAGCGGCGGTAGCGGCGAGGAGGGGGTGCTCAACGCCGCGGCCGCCCAGGTCGCCAACTGGTTGGGGCTGCCGTCGGGGGTCGCAGCCGGGATGACCGACTCGAAGGTGCCCGATAACCAGGCGGGCTACGAGAAAGGACTCAATGTCGCGCTTGCCGGCCACGCCGGCGCGAACCTGGTGTACGAGTCGGCCGGAATGCTTGGCAGTTTGTTGTCGTGCTCGCTCGAAGCACTGGTTATCGACAACGACATGCTGGGCGCTGTCAACCGAACCGTGCGAGGCATCGAGATCAACGAAGAGACGCTGTCGCTCGATGTGATCAAAGAGGTGGTTCACGGTCCCGGACATTTCCTGGGGTCGGCTCAAACGCTTGATCTAATGCAAAAGGAATACATCTACCCCGAGATCGGCGATCGCGACACGCCCGACAATTGGCTGGATGCCGGCGGCAAGGATGCCGCAGAGATGGCCCATCAGTACGCCAACGACGTGCTGGCGTCACACCATCCCGATCATGTTTCCGCCGAAGCCGATCGGGCGATCCGCGACCGGTTCCCGATTGTCCTGGATCGTGGTCCGGCTGACGCCTAGGACCCGTTTCTACTCGGGTTTGATCTTTACTGCGCCGCTATCAATCAGCTGCTCGATCATCTCGACGAGGGCGGTCCCGACCGGGCGATAGTCAATTCCAAGGGCCTCACGGCTCTTGGAGTTGTCGAACTGGATCGGCACACCGACGTTTCGGCTGATCACCTTGCGGGTGAAGACGCCTTTGCTGGCAATGGGTCCAACCAGCCACATCAGCGCCTTGGGGGTGAGTGACTTGGGCAGCGGTAGCCGTTTGCCGAATTTCTCGCGCAAGGGTGCCACCAGATCGAGGGTCGGCATGACCTCGGCCGACAAAATGTGACGACCAGTGGCCTCGGGCCGAAATCCGGCGAGATAGTGGGCATCGGCGACGTCTCTCACGTCGACGGTAGGCACCGTCATATCGGGGGCTCCGAAGCGCATCGTGCCGTCGACGATTTGGGTTGCGATAGCGAAGCTGTCGGATGTTGCGCCTGGACCGAGGGCCGGTCCGATTACGAATCCGGGGTTGATCGTGACGAGATCCCAGCGATCCTGGGCTTCCTGAAGCTCCCAAGCCCGGCGTTCGGCCAACGTTTTGCTGTAGGAGTAGGGCTGGTGATCGAGCGACGATGTGGTATTCCAAACCGCTTCGGCGAAGGCGTCACCGGGGGCGTCGGCGAGATCGGTGTTGTCGCCGTAGATCGCCGCGCAGCTGCTGGTGAGCACTACTCGTTTGACGCTTGACGACGCGTTGGCGGCGCTCAACACGTTCTCGGTGCCTTTCACAGCCGGGTCGACCAGCTCGGTTTGAGGGTCATCGAAATTGGTTTCGAACGGCGACGCGGTGTGAACAACCAACTGGCACGATTGCGCGGCCGCTTCGTAGGAACCCGGCGACATCAGGTCGGCGGTAGAGAGTTCGAGAGTGCCCGGGAGATCGTTAGCGACGGCCACCAGCGGGGCCAGACGGGCACGGGAATCAGGGTTGCGAACGGGCGCCCGTACGGTGAGACCCTCGGCCAAGAACCGTGCCGCGACGTGCCCGCCGATGTATCCGCTGGCTCCGGTGACCATCACGGGATGGTCTTTGCTGATCTCGGTCATTGAGTTAACTCCCCGGGTCGGGCTACGTTGCCAATGCCGCACAATGGCACGAAAGGTGACACCAATGAAGATCGTGGTCGATTTTGACCTCTGTGAGAGCAACGCCATCTGTATGCAGATTGCGCCCGATGTGTTCGAAGTTCGCGACGACGACTTCCTGTACATCTTGAACGAGTCGCCAGCCGAGGACGACCGGGGTCGTATGGAAGAAGCGGTACAACGCTGCCCCAAGCAAGCGATCTCGATCGAGGACTAAGTCTCGCCGAATGGCCCGACAGTCTATTCATATTGTTGGTGCGTCTCTGGCCGGACTTCGCGCTGCCGAAGCGCTCCGGCGTGCCAACTTCGCTGGTCCGATCACGTTGATCGGCGACGAGCCTCACATGCCTTATGACCGACCTCCGTTGTCGAAGCAGGTGTTGGCCGGCGACTGGGATGTCGATCGAATCCAGCTAACGAAACCTGACCGCCTTGTCGACCTCAACCTGAAGTTTCGACTGGGCGAACGAGCGACCGGCTTCGATCTCGAGTCGCGCACGTTGACGACCACCGACGGAGCCGAAGTCGTGGATGGCCTGCTGGTCGCTACGGGCGCCCGTTGTCGGACGCTGCCGGGCAGCGATGCCATCGGTGGGGTACACGTCTTGCGTGGGCTTGACGATGTTCTTGCGCTGAAGGCCGACCTCGATGCCGGCCCTTCACGCGTGGTGGTGGTTGGGGCCGGGTTCATCGGGGCGGAGGTAGCCGCGACTTGTAGAGGGCGAGGCCACGCGGTGACGCTGGTAGAAGCTTTGCCAACGCCGCTGGGCCGGGTGCTCGGCGACGAGATGGGCCAAGTGTGCGCCGACATCCACATCGAAAACGGGGTTGATCTACGAACCAGCGTGGGCGTTGAGTCGATCGAAATTGACGACACTGGCCGATGCGCCGCGGTGTTGCTGAGCAACGGCTCGCGCGTCGAGGCCGATGTTGTCGTTGTCGGTATTGGAGTGGTGCCCAATACTGAATGGCTCGAAAGCTCGGGCTTGACCATCGACAACGGGGTGGTGTGCGACGAGACGTGTCTCGCCGCTCCAGGCGTGGTTGCCGCGGGCGATGTTGCGCGATGGCCCAACCGGCGTTTCGACGAAGTCATGCGCGTCGAACACTGGGACAACGCCATCGAACAAGGCGTACACGCCGCTCGCCGTCTGCTGGTTGACGAGGATGCCGGCGAGGTCGCCGATGCGTTCGTGCCGGTGCCATGGTTTTGGTCAGATCAGTACGACCGCAAGATTCAGCTTGCTGGCCGCGTCCGCCCCGACGACGATCTCGTCATCGTGACCGGATCGCTCGAGGAGAAACGTTTTGCGGCGCTGTACGGCCGGGGTGACCGGTTGGTCGGCGTGCTCGGTTTCAACCGACCCCGTCACGTCATGCAGTACAAGACAATGATCCAGGACGGCGTATCGTTCGCCGAAGCAATCGCCGCGAAGATCTGACCCCACCTTGACTACCACTGCCATCGTCTTGATTGTGTCGGCGTCGGTCGCGGCCGTGGTGGACTGGTGGGCGGTAGCCAAACATCGACTCGGTGTCGAGTTCATTGCCAAACCGCTGGTGATTATCGCCCTGATCGGTATGGCGCTGGCGATCGACACCGGCGACAATGTCACCCGGGGTCTCGTCGTCGCCGCGCTGGGCGCGTCGTTGGTTGGCGATGTAGTGCTTATGACGCCAGATGCCCGATTCGAAGCTGGCCTGGCCGCCTTTCTTCTAGCTCACGGGCTTTACATCGTTGCATTGGCGCCCCACGTACAAGCAGGGCCGGCCCTTGCGGCGGCCTTGCTCGTTGTTGCGGTTGGACTCGGCGTGATACCCGAACTTCTTGGTGCGGCGCGTCGCCAAGGGTCTCTCATCGCGGTGGCGGTCGCCGGGTACATAGCGGCGCTGTCGGTGATGACGATCTTTGCAGCCGGAACTGGTGTCATCGTCGCGGTAGCTGGCGGTGCGCTCTTTTTTGCTTCCGACTCGCTCTTGGGCTGGGCCCGTTTTGTCGCCGCCGCTCCGGGAGGGCGAGTACTTGTTCATATCACCTACCACCTCGGACAGTTCGGGCTGGTCTTGTGGCTGGCAGCCTGACTCGCCATCTCGTCACTGCGTTGATCGTCTTGGTCGTCGCGGCGGGGTGCGCTCCTGACCCCGAGCTCTTGACCTCCGATGTCGAGGCCGCGGTTGCTGACTCGCTGTTGCCGGTAGTGGTGGCCGGGTTGGACTGCACCGACGTGGCGCGACTCGATCCAGCTTCGGGCGGATCTTTTGGTTGTGCCGGCATGGTTGATGGCGACGCGGTGGATGTCGATGGGGCGCTGGCCCCAATGTCTGAAACCACAATCGATATCGAGGTGGTGCTCGCCACTGCGTTACTAGATGTCGCGGCGGTCGAGACGAATGCCGCGATACGACTCGATGCCGACCTCGGGGACAGCCCGTCAGTAACGTGCCCGGTGTCGTTTGTGGTCATCAGTGTCGGACGGCAGTTCACTTGCCGCGTCGACCGTGTTTCGGGAACCAGTCAAGACATTGCGATAACCATCGTCGATGGCGACGGCAACTGGGAGATAAACCCTTTCCCCTAGCCGCTGTTCCCTAGCCACACTTCCGAGTCGTTTCTCTTGATATCCCGATATCGTTTTGGGGTCCTAGAATTCCTCGGACAACCGCGGCCCTCGAGGCGTTGCCCACAGTGCAGCGCGCGAGCGGCGGCCGGGTACAAGACCCAAAGAAAGATAAACGAATTTATATGGCTACCAATCTGCGCCCCAAGGCCGAGACCATCGCTGAGATGGCCAAGGCTTTCGAACTCGCCGAGAACGACACCGGATCTCCCGAGATCCAGATCGCGCTGCTCTCTGAGCGCATCAATCACCTCACCGAGCACCTCAAGGGCCACAAAAAGGATCATCACAGCCGTCGTGGTTTGTTGATGCTTGTTGGTCAGCGCCGTCGTCTCCTTGACTACGTCAAAGACAACGACATCGAGCGCTACCGTGCAGTGATCGCACACCTAGGTCTGCGACGCTGAAATGATATGGGGGCGGTCCTTTCGGGGCCGCCCTTTCGGCTTCTTGGCAGGATTCGCCTTACGAGAAGCCCGACGAATCCCAGTGCTGGAAGGTCCAGCAACAACGAGAACACGACAGTTGGTGTTAGTCGAAGGTTTCTGAATCGCTCTCGAGCACAATGCGGGCCCGGCCCGCGTTGGCGAGCGACCGCAGAGATCTTCGACTGGGAACTGGCAGTCGTGCTCTCAGGGGCAATGTGCCCCAGGAGTAAATCAAATGACTGAAACCCAATCCGTCACCGGCGCGTTTACGCGTGGTGAAGGCAAAGACGCCACCTTCGAGATCGGCAAGTTTGCCCCTCTCGCCGGTGGTTCGGTAACGGCAAGCATCGGTAACACCGTTGTTCTCGTAACCGCGACCGGAGCAAAGTCGGCCCGCGAAGGCGCCGACTTCTTCCCGCTCACCGTCGACATCGAAGAACGCATGTACGCCGCGGGCAAGATCCCCGGTTCGTTCTTCCGACGCGAGGCTCGCGCCGGCGAACAAGCCATCTTGACCTGCCGCCTCATCGACCGCCCGCTTCGCCCCGCGTTCCCCAACGGTTACCGTAACGAGGTTCACGTTGTGGGCACCGTGCTCGGCGCCGACCAGAAAAACCCCTACGACGTTCTGGCCCTCAACGCTGCATCACTTGCTTTGAGCCTGTCGCCGATCCCGTTCGACGGCCCCATCGGCGCGGTGCGCATGAGCTGGTCGCCTGACGGCGAATGGATCCCGTTCCCGACCTATGAAGAATCCGACGAGTCGGCTTTCGAGATGGTTGTGGCGGGTCGACTGGCCGACGACGACGTGGCCGTGATGATGGTCGAGGCCGGCGGTACCGGAAACTCGTGGAACCTCTACGAAAACGGCACCCCCAAGGTCGACGAAGACGTCTTGGCCGGTGGACTCGAGGCCTGCAAGGTCTGGATCCGTGAGATGATCGAGCTACAGCAGCAGGCCATCGATGCGGCTGGCCCCATCACCAAGATGGACCCGCCCACCGTTACCGACTACACCGACGAAATCTTCGCGGCAGTCGAGTCGGCCGCTACCGATCGCATCGCCGAAACCCAAAAGATCGCCGACAAGACCGCTCGTCAAGATGCCGAAGGCGAACTCAGCGCCGCGGTGGTTGCCGAACTGGGCGACCAGTTCGCCGACGCCGACGCCGCCAAGCAGATCAAGAACGCGATTCGTTCCATCACCAAGGCGGTTGTGCGCAAGCGCATCGTCGAGGAAGGCATCCGGATCGACGGTCGCAAGACCAACGAACTTCGTAAGGTCTCCAGCGAGGTCGGGGTTATCCCGACTGCTCACGGTTCTGGCCTGTTCCAGCGGGGCGAGACTCAGGTCCTGAACTTCACGACTCTTGGTATGGGTCGTAGCGACATGATGATTGACGACCTCTCACCGGTCGACAAAAAGCGCTACTTCCATCACTACAACTTCCCGCCCTTCTCCACTGGCGAGACCGGTTTCATGCGTGGTCCCAAGCGCCGTGAGATCGGCCACGGGGCCCTGGCCGAGCGGGCCGTGTTCCCGGTTGTGCCGTCGTTTGAAGACTGGCCCTACACCGTCCGCACCGTTTCTGAGGTCATGGCCTCCAACGGGTCGTCGTCGATGGGTTCGGTCTGCGGATCGACCCTTTCGCTGATGGATGCTGGTGTTCCGATCAAGGCGCCGGTTGCCGGCATTGCTATGGGTCTCGTCCACGCCGAAGGCGAGTACGTCACCCTCACCGACATCCTCGGAGCCGAAGACGCCTTTGGCGACATGGATTTCAAGGTTGCCGGCACCACCGACTTCGTCACCGCCTTGCAGCTCGACACCAAGATCGCCGGCATTCCTGCCAACGTTCTTGCCGGTGCTCTCGCTCAAGCCAAGGAAGCCCGTCTCGACATTCTCGACATCATGGCCGAGGCCATTGCCGAACCTCGCGAAGAGGTCCGCGACACTGCGCCGAAGGTCATCTCCTTCGAGATCCCGATCGAGAAGATCGGCGAGGTCATTGGTCCGAAGGGCAAGGTCATCAACTCGATCCAGCAGGAAACTGGTGCCGACATTTCCGTCGATGACGACGGCATGGTTGGCATTGTTTCGATTGCTTCGGTCGACAGCGCCAAGGTCACCGAGGCCGAGCGTCAGATCCAGCTGATCCTCGATCCGCCTACCGCCGAGGTCGGCGCCGAGTACGCCGGACGGGTTGTGAACATCACCAAGTTCGGTGCGTTCGTCAACATCCTTCCCGGCCGCGATGGCCTGCTGCACATCTCCAAGATCGGTGGCAACAAGCGCATCGACAGGGTTGAGGACGTGCTCGAACTGGGCCAAGAGGTTGCGGTTGTTGTCGAAGATGTCGACCCCAACGGCAAGATCTCGCTGAAGCCCGTCGGCGATGGCCCCGAGGCCACCGGTGGCGACTCTGGCTCGTCTGGTTCTGGCTCGTCTGATGCTGGTTCTGGCTCGTCTGATTCTGGTTCGTCTGGCGACCGCGAGTCGGTGTCATTCGAAGCGTCCTTCGACGCCGGCCTGACCGAAGAATTCGGCGATCTTGGTCCCGACGCCCCCCGCCGTTCGAACAACGGCGGCAACCGCGGTGGTGGACGTGGGCGTGGAGGCCGCGGTCGCCGGTGATCAACCCTGAACTGAACGGATCGAGCTTGTCGGCGGGGGTTTCCTCGATCGACGACTCGATTCGTGTCAGTCGACTCTCGGGCGGCCTGCGGGTCGTCACCGAAACGGCCCCTCGTTCGCGCTCTGTTGCTGTTGGAGCGTGGGTGGGGGTCGGAAATCGTGACGAACCCGCAGAGCTCGCCGGAGTGTCGCATTTCCTCGAACATTTGCTGTTCAAGGGAAGCCCCACGCGCTCAGCGCAAGACATTGCTCAAGGCATCGATGCGGTGGGCGGGGATCTCAACGCGTTTACCTCCAAGGAGTACACGGCCTTTCATGCTCGTGTCCCGGAGTGGGATCTCGATTTCGGCCTCGACACCTTGCTGGACGTGTTGGCCAATCCGGCGTTCAGCGACGCCGAGTTCGAGGCCGAACGCCAAGTTATTCTCGAAGAGCTGGCATGGAGCGAAGACACCCCCGACGATGTGGTGCATCGCACGCTCGCCGAAGGGTTGTTTCCCGGTCATCCGCTGGGCTGGGAAGTGCTCGGCACCCACGACACAGTTTCGGGATTGTCGGCCGCCGCGGTTCGGGCCTTCCACGACCAGTGGTACCGCCGGGCGAATATCGTAATTTCGGTTGTTGGGCCTGTCGATCACGACGAAATTGTTGCTCGAGTTGATGCCGGTCTCGCATCGATCGAGGCCGGCGGCCGACCTCAACGGGTCGCCCCAGATCCGTCGGTTGGCGCCGACATGTACACCTCCCGAGCAATAGAGCAAACCCACTTTGCGACGGGTTGGCGATCGCCCGCGCAAGCCAGCGATGATCGTTACGCGATCGCGGTGGGCACGCAGCTCCTCGGCGGCGGGTGGTCGAGTCGGCTCTTTCAAGAGGTTCGCGAAAAGCGAGGGCTGAGCTATTCGGTGTTCTCATCGGTCGGCTCTTATGTGGATACAGGAACGTTGTCGGTCTACGCCGCTACCGCACCCGAGCGGCTGGCTGAGCTCAAGGCCGTCGTCGACGAGCAGCTGGCCGACCTGGTCGAGAACGGTCCCGGCGAACGCGAGCTCGAAATCGCCCGCGGCGGTTTTGAGGGGGCCACGGTTATTGGACTCGAAGACACTGGTAGCCGCATGGCCCGCCTGGCCACCAACGTGTTGATCCGCGACCGCGTCGTTACCGTTGACGAGTACCTAAGCGCAGTGCGCGACGTCACAGCCGCCGACGTGCAACGCGTCCTCGGTGACGTCTTCGCCGGGCCGTCGGCGGTATCAGTGGTGGGACCAGCTCGCTGAGATTGTCGCCCGGGCTAATGTCCGCAGATGATCAACGATCTGCTTCATCACACCGCCGACCTGGCTAGCAAGTATCTCGACGGTCTGGATAGCCGTCCGGTTGGCGCCAGCGGTGAGACTCCCACGTTCGAGGCGATCCCCGAGGATCCCATCGATCCGAAGAAGGTGATCGACGAACTTGTAGAGGTTGCCGAGCCGGGTCTGGTTGCGTCATGTGGCCCCCGCTACTTCGGGTTTGTTACCGGGGGAGCGGAGCCCGCGGCGCTCGCCGCCGACTGGCTGGTTTCTACGTGGGACCAAAACGCGGTCTTTCACGTTTCCTCACCGGCCGCCGCCGCGCTCGAGCAGACCGCCGCGGCGTGGGTCCTCGATTTGTTGGATCTCCCTGCTCAGTCCAGCGTTGCGTTTGTTACCGGTTGTCAAATGGCTCATGTAACGGCGCTCGCCGCGGCCCGGCATCGGGTTCTGGCGTCGGTCGGCTGGTCGGTGAGCGAGCAAGGTCTCTTCGGCGCTCCGCCCATCGCGGTTGTAGTTGGTGAGCACCGGCACTCCACCGTCGACCGGGCTCTGCGTTTGCTCGGTTTTGGCAACGATGCCCTGGTGCCGGTGGCCGGCGATCAGATGGGCCGCATGGTGGTCGGCGATCTACACGACGTCCTGGGATCTCTGACGGGTCCCAAGATAGTTGTTGCCCAGAGCGGCGAAGTCAACACTGGTTCGTTCGATGCCATCGACGAAATCGCCGATGTGGTTGCCGGGACCGACGCTTGGTTGCATGTCGATGGCGCGTTCGGGATGTGGGCCAGGGCCACGAACCGATTTGCGTCTCTCACCAAAGGGACAGAGCGGGCTGACTCGTGGGCGTTCGATGCTCACAAATGGCTCAACGTGCCCTACGACAGCGGACTGGCGGTGGTTGCCGACCGCGAAGCCCACGCCGCGGCAATGAGCTACGGAGGTGCGTATCTGGTGCCGACCGAACAACGGCGTGACGCCATGGATTGGACCCCCGAGGCGTCGCGCCGAGCACGTGGCATTCCGGTCTATGCCGCTATTCGGTCGATGGGACGCAACGGAATTTCCGACTTGGTAGAGCGTTGCTGCGACCTTGCTCTCCGGTTCGCCCGCGGGTTGGTCGACGTTCCCGGCGCCCAACTGATTGCCGAGCCGGTTATCAACCAAGTCTTGTTCCGATTCGACGATGACGCCCGCACCACCCAAGTGTTGGCCCGCCTGCAAGACGGAGGGGTGGCGTGGATGGGCCCAACCCGCTGGGACGGCCGCGCCGCGATCAGAGTGTCGGTCTCGAATTGGATGACCACCGAGGCCGATATTGATCTGACCCTCGAGGCCTTCCGATCGGCGGCCGCGGCCCGTTGAGCCCGGTCGCTTGCGTCGACCGTCTAAACGGAGATTCCGGGACGAAATACCATCAAGAAGAGTTGCACGCCGAACAGTACGGTCAAGAGCATTCCGGCCATCTCCAGCTTCTTCTCAGCGGCCGCGTCGCCCGCCGCTCCGGCGGCATTGATGGCTTTCTCGGACGGTCGAATGAGAGCGTGGAGAAGCCCGTTCATGGCAATCCAAATGAGGAATGCTGCGACCAACCAGCCCTGTGACATCTTGTAGACTTCGTCGGACATTCCGGCCACACCAAACCCGAGTAAGCCGCTGAGGATCAGCGCCGATCCGTAGATCCGCTGACTGTTGGTGGCGAAGTAGCCGAACAACGCAGGGCGATCGGCAATGTTTCCGGCTTGCATCTGTTTGCCGAGAATTGGCAACACAAACAATGGTGCGAACGCCACAAAAGCGGTGAGCAGGTGAAGGGCCAACATGATGTTGAACCCGGTGTCGTTGATAGCGGCAAAGTGCATGCGCTGACGGTAGCGCAACTCGTCGCCTGACAGTGCGGTCGGGCGTTAGCCTGCTGTCATGATCCGAGTTGGTGTCGTAGGTGCAGCAGGGCGCATGGGTCAGGAGGTTTGTGGTGCGATCGACTCCGACGCCGCCACCGAACTGGCCGCCACGATCGACATCGGGGACTCGCTCGACGATCTGGTTGCCGCCGACGTTGACGTCGTTGTCGATTTCACGGTTAAGGACGTGGCGGCCGAAACACTGGAGTTTGCCGCTGCTCACGGCATTCATGCCGTGGTCGGCACGTCGGGTTTCAGCGATGAGGACATCGCCGGGTTTCGATCGTTGTTCACCCGCAGCAACGCGTTGATAGCGCCAAACTTCGCGATCGGCGCAGTCTTGATGATCCGCATGGCCGAGCTGGCAGCCCCCCATTTCGAGACCGCCGAAGTGATCGAGTTCCATCACAACAACAAGGTCGATGCGCCGTCGGGCACCGCTACCCACACTGCCGAACGAATGGCGCAAGCGTCGGCCGAGTGGGCTGACGACCCCACAACTGTTCAGCTTTACGAAGGCGCCCGCGGCGGCGACGGTCCGGGCGGAATCCGGGTCCACTCGGTCCGGATGGTTGGTGCGGTAGCCAGCCAGGAAGTCATCTTCGGCACCACCGGTCAAACCCTCACGATCCGCCACGACACGGTCGATCGTTCGTCGTTCATGCCAGGGGTGCTAATTGCGGTCAAGCGGGTTGACGAGTTCGCAGGCCTCACCGTTGGCCTCGACACATACTTGGGTCTGTAGATCCAGTGCGAACCTTTCTTTCGCCCAAGTGGCTGCTGTCGCACCTCTTTGTGGTGTTCATGGTCGCGTTGATGACTTCTCTCGGGTTTTGGCAGCTCAGCCGCCTCGCCGAACGTAAGGACAACAACGAACTCATAAGGGCAGCGGCGGCCGCGCCCGCCGCGCCGGTCGAAGATTTGTTGGCTGACGTCGCAGCTGGCGACCCGCCGCTCGACCATCATTCGGTGGTTGTCAGCGGTAGCTACCGCGCTGATCTGTCATTCCTTGTCGCCAACCGCACGTTCGACTCCCAGCCCGGCAGTTGGCTCGCTACGCCGATCGAACTCGACAATGGCGAGCTGGTCGTCGTTGCCAGGGGATGGGTGCCGCGTTTGTGGGTGGCCGGATCGGATCCCCGACCGATCGATACGCCAGCGGGCCCCGTTGAGGTCACCGGTCGGATCTTTGCCAGCGTGGGTGGCGGGCGCATCGGCACCGGTACCGACGATTTCCCCGAGGTGAGCCGCATCGACTTGGAAGTGGTCGCCGAAGCCATAGGTGCTCCGGTAGCTGCGCGCTGGGTGCAACTCGGCGAGCAGACCCCAGCCCAAACCGATCTACCGGTGCCGGTTCCACCCCCGGTGCTCGACGACGGCCCCCATCTTTCCTACGCGTTCCAGTGGTTCTTCTTCTCGGTCGGCACGGTGGTTGCCTACGTACTGATCCTGCGACGTCGGGCCAGTCAGCCAGACGCGTGACCGACCTCGACCTGATTACGCTGCTGGCGGTGCGGCTGCGTAGTCGTGGGCCGCTGTCAGCAGTCACGGCAACAGTTGGCGATCTGCTCGACGACGCGGCCCCTGCGCGGAGCCGCGAAATAGGAGCGATCGTCGAACGAATGATCGACCGCGGCCAGGTTCGCCAGCGCGGCGACGAGCATCGTCTGTCGCTTACCCCCAGCGGCGAGGCTGAGCTAGCGGCGCGGCTCGCCGCCGATATCGCCGGCCCGGACCGTGCCGAAGCCACAACGGCCTACGAAGCCTTTCTTCCGGTAAATCGTCGGTTTCTCGTTGCGTGCGTCAGCTGGCAGGCCAATCCCGATGACGTTTCAGTCCTGGCCGAGCTGGTGAACGAACTGGGCCCGATCGTGGCGGCTCTTTCGCGCATCCGATATCGCTTCGCCAGTTACCCCGCTCGAATGGCTGCTGCGCTTTCACAGGCCGACGACGATCGGCGTTGGATCGATTCCCCCACCCTCGACTCGGTGCACACCGCGTGGTTCGAACTGCATGAGCACCTGCTGGCTACGCTCGGCCGCGAACGGGCCGACGAGCGCTGAATCTTGGTCCTAGCGGCCCGACGCTGCAAGACTCGCCCAATGACCAACACGGCCGAAGTCACCGAATCTGTCCGCATCGAATCCGACGGCGATGTCGCGGTTCTCATCGTCAACAACCCACCGGTAAACGCGCTGAGCTGGCATGTGCGCCAAGGCATTTTCGATGGTGTCTCGCAGGCCATTGATTCGGGAGCGAAGGCGCTCGTGCTGTGGTGCGACGGCCGCACCTTTATCGCTGGCGCCGATATCACCGAGTTCGGCGGTGGGACGCCCAAAGCGGCAAGCCTCAACGACGTCCAGGCCGTGCTCGAGAACGCGTCGGTTCCCGTTATCGCGGCGATTCATGGCACGGCGCTCGGGGGTGGTCTCGAAGTCGCGATGTGCGCCCACTATCGGGTGGCGGCGGCTTCGGCGAAGTTCGGCTTGCCGGAGGTCAACCTGGGCCTCTTGCCCGGAGCGGGTGGCACCCAGCGACTGCCTCGCCTTGTTGGAGTGCCCAAGGCGCTCGACATGATGACCTCGGGACGCCATATCACCAGCGCCGAAGCCTCCCAAAGCGGCCTGGTTGACGAGGTGGTCGACGGTGATTCGGCCGACCTACGAACCGCGGCCGTTGCGTTCGCCCAACGTGCCGTCGAGGAGAAGTTGCCGCTCGCAAAGGTTCGCGACCGTGACGAGAAAGTTGCCGAGGCGCGAGGCGACACCGAACTGTTTGCCAACTTTCGCAAGAGCATCGCCCGCAAGACACGTGGTTTCCTGGCGCCGGAGTACAACGTTCGTTGTATCGAGGCCGCCGCCGAACTTCCGTTCGAGGAAGGCCTAGCGGTCGAAGCGAAGCTCTTCATGGAACTGATGACCGGACCCCAATCTGCTGCCCAGCGCTACTACTTCTTTGCCGAGAGGGCGGCCAACAAAATTCCCGGCATTGCCAGAGACACTCAGACCGTCGATGTCAAAAAGGCCGGCGTTTTGGGTGCGGGCACAATGGGTGGCGGAATCGCCATGAACTTTGCCAACGCCGGGATCGCGGTCACGATCGTCGAACGAGACGACGAAGCACTCAACCGTGGTCTCGGCGTTGTTCGTAAGAACTACGAACGATCGGCTTCTCGAGGTTCGATCCCCGCCGAAGCAGTCGAGCAACGCATGGGATTGATTACCGGCTCTACCGACAAGTCTGACTTTGCCGATTGCGACATCGTGATCGAGGCGGTATTCGAGGACATGGATCTCAAGCGCAGCATCTTCACCGAACTCGATCAGATCTGTAAACCCGGCGCGATCCTGGCATCCAACACGTCGGCGCTTGATATCAACCAAATCGCCGCGGTCACGTCTCGCCCCGAGAGCGTCATCGGGATGCATTTCTTTTCGCCGGCCAATGTGATGAAGCTGCTCGAAAACGTTCGCGGTGACGAATCCTCGGACACGGTGGTGGCCTCGGCGATGGCCATCGGCAAACAGATCGGCAAGGTCTGCGTGATGGTCGGCGTCTGTAATGGGTTTGTGGGCAACCGAATGTTGTTCATGCGCGGTGCCGAAGCCGAACGCATGCTGATGGAAGGGGCTACCCCTGCCCAGATCGACAACGTGCTCTACGAGTTCGGGTTCCCGATGGGCCCGTTCTCGATGAGCGACTTGGCCGGTCTCGATATTGGCTGGAAAGCCGAGAAATCGACGTCGTCTACCATCCGCGAGATTTTGTGCGAGAGCGGCCGACGCGGCCAAAAGAATGGTCGGGGCTACTACACCTACGATCCCGACAGCCGAGCCGCGACCGCAGATCCCGAGGTCGAGCAGATGATCAGAGACTTCGCCATTTCGAACGGCCACGAGCAGCGTGAGGTCACCGATCAAGAAGTGCTCGAACGTTTGCTGTACCCGATGATCAACGAAGGCGCCAAAATCCTCGAGGAGGGCATAGCGGTCCGCGGTAGCGATATCGATGTGGTGTGGGTCAACGGTTACGGGTGGCCGATGTATCGCGGCGGTCCGATGCATTGGGCCGACTCGGTTGGCCTGGCCGAAATCGTCGACAAGATTCGCGACTACAGCCAACGACTGGGCGGCCGCCATTGGGAAGTCTCGCCACTGCTCGAACGCTTGGCCGCCGACGGTGGCCAACTCCAGTCGTACCAACCCTGATCCCGTGCCGGGACCGGCGTCGTGGAGGGCGACGTGGCCGGCCAACTGGGCGCGTCTTAAGCCCCTCGTGGTAGATTCGGGCGGTCTCGGCTTTCGCGGGCGGGGGGCATCGATAGATATCCACAACTGTTGACAACCAGTTCCCGCGCGAAAGATAGTGGCTTCCCCATGACCACGAGATACCAAAAGGTTGACGTCGCAATAGCGGCCACGGCTAGTTGTGTCAACGCCGCGCTGACAGTTGGGGGACGGCGATGAATAGCCCGGTCCGTCCCTTTCAGGCGTCCTCGTCGATCGTGCGGCCGATCAAGGTCGCGGACCTGTCCGACGCCCAGTTGCTGGATTCTTGCCGTGGCGGAGATCACCGCGGCTGGGCCGAGTTGGTTGGGCGTCATCAACGATTTGTTTATTCTGTCGCTCGGTCAAATGGGCTTGACGAGCAAGACGCAGGCGATGTGTTGCAGATTACGTTCAGCGAGTTGCTTGCCCATCTCGACGACATCAAAGACCCAGACCGGCTGCGTGGTTGGCTGGGAACAATTGCGAGACGCCAGAGTTGGAGAATGCGCGAAGCCCGCCGGGCGAGCGTCGATCTCGACGCCGTCGTAGATCTCGGCGAACTCGATGCTGATATTGAGCGGGTGGCAGTTCTTGATTCTTTGATGAGCAGCCTCGACCAACTCGACGAACCATGCCGCTCACTGCTCGAACGACTGTTCCTTGCCGGCGGGGACGAGGCCTACAAATCTGTGGCCAACGATCTCGAGATGGCGATCGGGAGCATTGGCCCGACCAGGCAACGCTGCCTCGACCGACTGCGCGAGTTGCTCGAGCAGGCCAACCCGGCGACTGATTGAGCGAACCCGCTCGTTCACTTCTTGGGCAACGCCGCGACTTTTTTTGAAAAGTTTGCCGCTCGATGTATCAGATCGACCTTTGCCGCGCACTAGGTGTTCAAGGTGCCGCTTTGGCGGCTGAAGGTGAAAGGGACAGGCCGGTGGGAACGAGCAACGAGAAACGGCGATCATTCTTGGAACGACTTGGGCATTTGGTGGTTCAGGACGCGCCGCAGGGGGCGATCGATGGAGCTATTGGTTCGTTCGACCGAGAGACTCGGCGGTCCAGTGCGATCGAACGCCTCGTTGGGTTACTGAAACCCAACTTGGGCCCAAACCCGGGTCTGGTCGGAATGCGTACGGTCGCCGTCGCGGGCCGCGACGATCTTCTCTACGAAGCCGGACCTCATGCTCTCGTGTTGAGTTTGTTTCACGACGATGCAGGCTGGCGCCTTCTCGGTCAGTTGTTGGTCGCGCCGGGGTTCCCCGCTCCGACGCTGGTCGAAGTAGCGGTCGCCAACCAGCGCACCGCGACACATATCGACCCCGAGACCGGAGAATTCGGATTCGAGAACCTTTGCTCGGGGTCTGCCTCGCTGGTGTTTATCGGCGTGGATGTGGAGGTCACGGTCGACTCCGTCGAGCTTGAGCCAAAGGAGTGACGCTGTGATAACTGACATGGATGTCCGTTCTCTCGCATCCGCCGGCCCCGACGCGGCGTCCCGCTGGTCGACTCTGGACCTAGCGCTTGTGGACCTCGTAGAGACCGCTGAGGGTTGGGTTCGTCGTGAGCCAGCCGTCGCCGCGAGTCTGGTTGAGTTGGGGAGAGGTCTCACCGACCCGTACTCAAGCCTCGATGCTCGTTTGGCCCATGTTGGTGCTCAGGTAGCCGCTGAGGCCGGCCAAGTCCGAGAAGCGGAACGTTTGTTGGCCGAGGCGCTGACCGGATACCAGCGCTCTGACGACCCGCTCGCCGCCGCACGCCTCGGACTGGGCTGGGCCCACGTTCGGGTAATGGCGGGTGACTTCGCGGGAGCTGAGCAACGACTTGACGAGTTGCTTGGTGCTTGCGACTCCCTTGCCGATCAGGAAGTCGCTCTGGGGCTGCGGGCCAAAGCAACACTGAACCGAGCGGCGATTCATGATCTGTGTGGTCGTCATCGGCAGGCTTCGTCGCTGTTTGCCGAAGCCGGACGACTTGCAACCGAAGCCGGTGACGCTCACCTCCGGCTTCAGGCGCTCAACAATCGTGCTCATTCATTGGCCAGGGCCGGACGCGCCGGCGAATCACTGGGCGTATCGCGCCAACTGCTCGACGAAGTCGACCCGGCTGCCGAGCCCATGATCTTCGCGCTTGCTCACGAGACGTTGGGCGGTGCTTTGGTGTTGGCCGGGGAACTCGGAGAAGCGATCGATTCGTTGGAGTTGGCCGAGTCGATGTTTGAAGAACTCGATGCCCTCGATCGACTCATCGAGGTTCGTACCTCGCTCGCCGAGGCCTACCTCGCCACAAACCTTGCCGACGACGCGTTGCGGGTGCTCGACCGATTGGTCGACCTCATCGAACCCGACCAACTGCTGAGGGCCGCCCGAGTCACGCTCAGCCGGGGCCGAGCCCACGCCCTCCTGATGCTCGGAGCAGCGCGCGACGAACTCGTCGAGGCCGCGGCGCTTCACGAACAGATGGGGGACCGGTCCGGCCAGCTCGCGGCGTTGGTGAGCCTGGCCGAATTCGAGATTTCGGTCGATCGCCCTATCGAAGCCCTGGCTCGTCTCGAACAAGCGCGGTTGGTGGCCGATCCCGTAGCGGATCCTGCTGGAGCATTACTAGTGGAGTTGACCGCAGCGCGTGTCGATCCGACGCTGGCTTTGGACTCGGCCGAGAGTCTTCTCGATCTGTGCGACCTGGCTCCTTTGCGTGCCATCTTCCTGGCTCGCAAAGGCCGATCGGCGCTGGCCAACGGCGATTCCGCAGGTGCGGTGGCACATTTGGATGCGGCGGTGACGTTGTTCGAGCGGTCGCGCGAGTCGTTGGTGCATGGTCGGCACCGCCGGAGCTATTTGATGGCTCGACTCGAGGTGTTTGAAGATCTCGTGACTGCCCACCTCAATACCGGGGGTGAGCAGGGAGTCAGGGCCGCCTTGGAAACTGTCGAGCGGTCTCGGGCCCGGGGACTCCTCGACCTTGTCCACACCTCTTTGCTTTCGAAGTCGCCAGACACCCAAGTTCACGACGTAGATGCTTTGCAACGGCTTTCGGCTGATATCGGTGCGTCCTATGACCGCTTGCTAGGCCCCGACGGTGGCCGCGGCTCTGGTGTCTTGTTGGAGCAGGCCAATCAGCTCGAGGTTGAGTTTGCCCTCGCCATGGAAGGATCGGGCCGAACCCGACTGGAAACAGTCGGAAGCCCGATAGACGGACCCGACCTGGGTCATACCCTTTGTCGCCTCGATGCGACGGTCGTGAGCTATCACTGGTTCGATGGCAAACTCGAGGCGTTTGTGATCGATGCCGACGACTCGAGTTCTGATGGGCTGGCCATTCGCCGTGTCGAGTTGGGAGCGAGCGGCAAACAAATCGAAACACTTCGTTATCGCATCGAAGCCGCCTGGAGTCGTCTACGACCGACCCTCGGCCTTGAGGCTCGATTTGGCGACCCTTTGCTGCGGTCGGGCCGCGCCGTGGTTTCCGCCGCTCGCTTGGTTGTCTGGGAGCCGTTGTGGCGCCAGTCGCGACCGCCGCGCCGGGTTGTTGTGGTGCCAGTCACCGGGATTGAGGCTCTTCCGTTTGCGGCGATCGTCGACGACCAGGACAAACCGGTCGAGCTAGTCGTCTCCCCATCGATATCGCTTTGGGCAAGTTGTGAGAACCGAGTTTCGAACGGACAGCCCGAGCGGGCCCTCGTCATGGGGTACGCCGGCTCGGGGCTGGCCCACGTCGAATCAGAGGCCAAAGACGTCGCCGTTGAGCTGCCCTCGGATTCAACGTTGTTGGTCGGGCCAGATGCCACCGCCGAGGCCGTCAGAAGTCATCACCGTCCCGCGATCCTGCATCTGGCGGCGCATGGCTTGTTCCGGCAGACGAATCCGATGTTTTCTGCGCTGAGGCTTGCCGACTCGTGGATGTCGGCGACCGAACTCATGACCCTGGACTTAAGAGGGTCGCTCGTACTTTTGAGCGCATGCGAGACAGGCCGGGCGGATCTGCTGCCCGACGCCGAGGGCTTCGGCTTTGTCCGAGCCGCTCTCGCCGCAGGTGCTCGCACCTTCGTCGGGTCTCACTGGTTGGTCAACGACCGTTCTACCGCTGATCTAATGCGAGGTTTCCACCAGGGGATCGCGGCCAACCTTTCGCCGTCAGCGGCGTTGGCAGCAGCTCAGAGGCAACTCAGTGAGACCTATCCCCATCCGTACCACTGGTCGAGCTTCACGATCGCCGGCGCCGGGTTCAGCCGCGCCGCGATGCCATCGCGCTCCACGATTGAAAGCAAATCCGCATGACTCGCCTGGTGAAGAGACTGAACGACCAGTCACGTTTGCGTGCCCTTCGCACTCTCACGAGAGCTGTTCTGTTGGTGGTAGCTGCGTCTCTCGTGGTCCCTGTTGCGAACTTCGACAGTAGTCCGGGCGACAACATCGCTACCGCCGACGGGCTCAGCTTTGCTTGGGGCCTGACCTTTGCGTGGGCCGATCCGGCCATGACCGAGTCGGCCGCCGTTGCCATGTATGAGAACCAGGAAGCGGTGGAGGTCATGGATGATCTCGCCGGCAAAGTTGACGACGGCGACGGGATCGTTGTCGCCGTAATCGACACCGGTGTCGACTTCTCTCATCCGCTTCTCGATGGTCGCATCGTCGCGGGATGGGATTTTGTCGACGGAGACAACGACCCAACCGACGAGCGCGATGGGCTTGACGGCGACAACGACGGACTGGTCGACGAGGCCTACGGACACGGCACCTTCGTGTCCTCAATCGTTGCCGCAGTAGCTCCCGATGCTCAGATCATGGTGGTGCGGGTGCTTGAAGCGGACGGAATAGCAGATGCTGACCGTGTTGCTGAGGCCATGGCGTGGGCTGTGGATCACGGAGCAGACATAGTGAACCTCTCCCTCGGCAGCGAAGCACGGTCGAGTGTTCTTCGTCGACTGTCCCGTGACGGCCTACTCGACGAGGCATTGTTCGTGGCTGCCGCCGGGAACACTGCAGCGGACACAAAGTCCTACCCGGCCGCCGCCGACGACGTCATTTCGGTTACCGCAACCGACGATCACCGCAAGCACCGGGCATGGTTCGCCGCCTACGGTGACTGGGTCGATGTCGCGGTTCCGGGCGAGGACCTGATCGGGGCCATGGCCGGAGGTCTGCTCATCTCTTGGGACGGCACCTCCGGTGCGACGGCGCTGGTGTCGGGATTTGCGGCGAGGGAACTAAGCACCGATCCGTCTCTGGACCCCAAAGACCTGCGCCGGTTCGTGGTTCGCTCTCTTGCCGCGCCGGGCCTCACCGGAAGTCACGATCGACATGATTGAGCACGCTGAGGGTGCGCATCGTGGCTGACAGTCGTCATCTAGATGTTGCCGGCCACGACGAACTAACAGGGTTGCCGAGGTTTGAGAGTTTCCGGCGCTGCCTGCCGGTCATGCTCGGCGAGCGCGGTTCGGCTGGTTTGCTTCTCGGAATCGTTGAGCTCAACGGCCTCGATTCGATGGACAGCCACCTCGGAGAAGGATGTGGTGATGCCGCGATGTTCCTTCTCGCCGACCGGCTCAACGACACTCTGCCGCCAGCGGCTTTGCTCAGTCGTATCGATCACAAACAGCTGTGGCTGGCGATCCCAAACATCTCGGACGTGGAGGCTCGCGAGTGGGACGCCCGACTGAGGTCCGTGGCGGCAACGCCGGCTTTTGTCGGCGGTCTTGAGCTTGTTCTCGACACCGTGATCGGCCTGGTCCATGCGACGAGCACTGATATGGACGAGGCCGAATTGCTCGCCCAAGCGACCGTCGCAGTCATGAGGGCTCGTGATGAACCAAACAGAACGATGTTGATCCCCGCCGTCGACGGCAACATTTCGGCCCGGTACCGGGTGCTGGCATCTTTTGCCCGCGCCCTTCGCTCCGGGGAGGGTCTCGAGTTGCATCATCAGCCTCAGGTTTCGTTGGATTCAATGTCGGTCGTGGGCGTCGAGTCGCTCATTCGTTGGACCGATCGGACCGGGTTGAGCGTTGCGCCCGCGGAGTTCATACCTGCGGTTGAACAAACGCCACTGATCGGTCCGCTAACGGATTGGGTCCTGCAAAGGGCGGCGCGAGACATGTTGGGTTCTGGGACCTCTTTGCCTCGCGTTGCGGTGAACATCTCGGCTCGATCGCTGGCCGAGCCGGATTTTGTCGAACAGGTCGTACGAGCCTTCTGTGGCGGATCCGGCCAAGAAGACTTGACGAGGCTCGACCTGGAGATAACCGAGACGGCTCTCATGAGCGCCCCTGATCGTGCTCGACGGCACCTCGTAGTCCTGCGGAGTCTGGGAGCTACTGTTTCCCTTGATGATTTCGGCACAGGGTTTTCGAGTCTCGGCGTGCTGCGGGATCTTCCCCTCGACACAATCAAAATTGATCGCACGTTCGTGGGCGGGCTCGAGCACGACCCCACCGCCCGTCGACTGATCGACGGAATGGTCGACCTGGCCCACGCACTCGACCTTGCTGTTCTGGCCGAGGGCATCGAGACCCAAGCGGCGCTGGAAATCGTTGCTGAGTCGGGCTGTGACATCGGGCAGGGTTACTATCTCGGTGTTCCTCAACCAGTCAGCCAACTCGTCGACAACATGTTGACCCTCTCGCCGGATTCCGCCGCGGCCCAATAGCGCAGTCGGCGATCAAGCAATCTGCCAACTGCGTCGGCATCGCTTCGCCTTCGTGGCACCATAGCTCCCATGACTTCAGCTGCTTTTGCCACGTTTGGACGGGTGCTTACTGCGATGGTTACCCCGTTTGATGCCGACGGGTCGCTCGACCTCGACGGCGCGCAAAAGTTGGCCAAATGGCTGACCACCGAAGGCGGCAACGACGGGCTGATCATCAACGGCACAACCGGCGAGAGCCCGACCCTCACTCAAGACGAACAGATCGCGCTCATCGAAGCGGTCGTCGAAGCCATTGACGGCCCGGTGGTGGCCGGCGCCGGAAGCAACGACACTCGCATAGCCGTGTCCAATTCTGAGCGTTCGATCGAGGCTGGGGCCACCGGCTTGTTGCACGTTGCCGGCTACTACAACCGCCCATCGCAGGCGGGACTCGCCGACCATTTCCGGGCCTGCGCGGCGGCCACCGACATGCCAGTCTTGCTTTACGACATCCCTGGGCGTACCGGTCGCAAAATCACCACCGAAACCATGCTCGACCTGTTTGACTCGGTCGACAACATCATCGGAGTCAAGGACGCGGCCGGAAACCCCGGCGAGACCGCTCGCATGTTGTCGTTGGCTCCTCCCGACACCGAGGTTTACAGCGGCGACGACAGCCTCACCTTGCCGCTGTTGTCGGTGGGCGCAGTTGGCACAATCGGCGTTGCCACTCACTGGGTTGGCAACGAAACAAAGGAAATGGTCGACGCCTTCTTCGCCGGCGATGTGCAAAGAGCGACCGAACTCAACCGCACCATGTTCCCGAGCTACGTGTTCGAGACTGGTGACGAAGCACCCAACCCCGTCCCAACCAAAGCGATGCTGCGGGTGATGGGCTTGCCGGGCGGGCCAACGAGGCCGCCGATGGGTCCCGAACCCGATTGGGTCGAGATCGAAGCCAAGGCCGTGCTGGCCGGGCTTGATCGAGGCTGAACATGGCGTCACCAGTAACCATCACGTTTCTTGGCGGTCTCGGAGAGATTGGTCGCAACTGTGCGGCAATCGAAACCGAAGGCCGCATCGTTGTGCTCGACTGCGGCCAGATGTTCGGCGGCGACGACCTTCCCGGTGTCGATGCGGTGCTGCCCGACTTCACGTGGTTGATCGAAAACAAGGACCGCATCGATGCTTGTATCGCGACCCACGCCCACGAAGATCACATAGGGGCGTTGCCGTACCTGCTCAAGCACATGTCGTTCCCGATTTACGGGTCGGCGTTCACGCTGGGCATGGTGCGCCACAAGCTCAAAGAAGCCGGGCTGATCGACAAGGCCGATCTGCGCGAGGTCCACGACGGCGACCGCATGAACGTTGGCCCGTTCGATTGCGAATTCCTGCCGGTTACCCACTCGATCCCCAGCGGCAACATCACCGCGTTTCACACCAACCAAGGCGTGATTCTTCATTCCAGCGACTTCAAACTCGACCTCACCCCGGTCGATGGTCGCCGCACCGATTTGTCTCGTATCGGCGCACTGGCCAACGACCCCGGCATTCGTCTCATGCTGGCCGACTCGACCAATGCCGACAGCCCCGGGGCGTCGCGCTCAGAGACCGACGTTGGGCGGGTCCTGAAGTCGCTGGTTCGTGATCAAGAAGGCCGACGAGTAATTGTGGCGTCGTTCGCAAGCCATATTCATCGGCTCCAGCAACTGGCCGACGCGGCAGTGGCGACCGATCGAGTATTGGTCACCCTCGGACTCTCCATGCGTCGCAACGTCAAGCTGGCTCGCGAGGTGGGCATCTTGCGTATCCCCGACGCGTCGATTCGCGATATCGAGGCCATCGACGATCTCGACCCGGCCAAGACGCTCATCGTCTGCACCGGATCTCAAGGGGAGCCGCGCGCCGCTCTTACCCAAATGGCGATCGGTCAGAGCAAATGGCTCAAACTCGATCCGAACGACACAATCGTGTTCAGCTCACACCCAATCCCGGGCAACGAAGCCGCGGTGGCCACCGTGCGCAACGGTCTGGCCCGTCACGGCGCTCGGGTGTTTCACTCCGGTCAGGTCGACGTGCACACCAGCGGACACGGTAAGCAACAGGAACTCCAGACTCTTCATTCGGTCGCGGTGCCCGAGTGGTTTGTGCCGGTCCATGGCGAATACGCCCATCTCGTGGCGCACAAAGAGCTCGCTTATCGCATGGGGATGCCCGAGGATCGAGTGGTCTTTTGCGAAGACGGTGACCAGATTGTGCTGAGCGACGAAGGGATCGAACACTTGGGTTCGGTCGGTGGCGCCCATTTGTACGTCGATGGGACGGTCGGCGATCTTGGAAACACGGTGCTCGGTGATCGCCGCACCCTCGGCGACGACGGATTTGTTGCCGTGGTGGTTCACATCGACATGGAGCGAGGCGAGATCATCGCCGGCCCCGATGTGGTGTCACGCGGCTGGGTCGAGACGCCGGCGCTCATCGGTCACGAAACTGCAGTGGCCGATGCCGTCGAGCAAGACCTCATGAGCGCGCTCGACGATCCCGAAGTCGATCTCGACCGGCTCGCGCAGATCGCTCGCCGAGCCGCCGGCCGCACGGTCAGCGACCGCACCCGGCGACGACCAATGATCGTCCCCGTAGTACGCGAAGGCTGACCGCGCTGCCGTCGTGGCTTGGTGGCCCCGTTCAGGACTTGGTGATGGTGATCGTGCCCTCGGCTGGCGATCCTCCGTCACCGAAATCGACCAAGTAGTCGCCGGTAATTCCGGCGTCAGTGAGGGCGCCGGTCATAGTGAATTGCGCCCCGTCGGGTAGTGCGGGCATGTTCACCGAAACCATCGAGAACGTGCCGTCTTCGTTGATGGTGAGGGTCCAGTCGCCAAACACGGGCGACGATCCGGTGTGGTCGCCGACGACCAGAGGAAGGGTCAACATTTCCGGATCGGGGTCCGAAGCGCCGAACACGTTGCCGCCGACGTCGCTGTTGACGATGAGTTCCATCGCTACTTCATCGACGGTGATCTCGCCCTCGATCGGACCAGTTGAGCCGAACGTGGTGTTGTTCCATTCGCCCGTCCAGGTTCCCTGAATGCTCAGAGCAGTTTCGAGAAGCGGGTTGGTTTCCTCAACCGGTGGCTCGGGTTCTTCAACCACTGGCTCTTCGGTTGTTTCGGGCAGTGAGTCTGCGGGCGCTGGGTCTTCGGCGGTCGCCGCAGCATCTGATGCGGTGTCGGCGGAAGTGTCGGTCGGTTCGGCCACCGTGTCGGTGGTCGATTCGCCGCACGCGGCGGCGAGTAAAATTGTCGCTCCAACGAGAGCGATGAGCTTCAAACGCATGTTGTTTCCTCCATGATGAGTCCCGGTCCAGTCGTCCCGGACCGCTCGAACTTGAGGTTGACCACCCTTAGTGGTTTGACGACCCAGGGCTAGCGACGGAGGTTGCGCCCGTCCCCGTGGGCGTCTGGTCAGGGGAAATGAATCCGCGCGCAGGGTGCCCCGACGGTGACAATGCGCGCTGGTAGCGTCGGTATTACTGTGGCTA
>CAZDEB010000002.1:0-73556 GCA_964504305.1 uncultured Candidatus Nemicrothrix sp.
TCCGTCGCCGTAGACCTCGTAGTGGAGGGCAATGCCGTCGCGATCGACGTATCCCTCGGTGTGAGCCAGCGTTGCGCGCATGTCTACGCTCCTGTCTTGGTGGGGGAGTCGGCGAGGGTGCGGAGGAGATCGCCGACTCGGCGAAGCGCACCTCTTATCGGTACGTCGGACTCGGGGATCCCGAGGAGGATCTGAGCCTCGGCTCCGAGAAAGGAGGCGGCGATCAGTGCCGCGAACTCCTCGGAAGTGAACGGAGCCAACGACCCAAGTTGTGCTTCGGCATCGCGTGCGAGTGAACAAAGCAACTCGTTCCAGCCGGCAAGGCCGCGTCTGACTGCGGAGTTGATCGAGGGGTCGGCCCAACCGGCCGCGATCAGTTCTTGCAGAACCCGCACATAGCCGGATTCGAGGTCTTGTTCGAGGTAGTCGCAAGCGAGATCCCAACGCTCGGCCACCGACACTTCGGGAGCCGAGAAGAGCGACTCCTGTCTGATCAACAGTTCGGCGTTCATGTCCTCGAACAGGGCGAGAACAAGGCCTTCCTTGGAACCGAAGTGGTATCGGATCTGGCTCATCTGCGTTCCCCCGAGTTCGGCGATGCGTCGAGTCGAAAGCCCGGCGAAACCGCCCTCGAGCAGCACTTGGCGGCTGGCTTCGAGGATCTGTTGTCGGGTCGCGGCGCCTCTTGTTTCGGTCATTGCGAATCTCTGGTCATGGCGAATGTCCCGTTCTCCGTGCGTCCGTGTTTCCATCGGTATAATTCGTTCGAACGAATTAGGCAAGTCCTCGCGTCCTTCATCTAAGTTCAATCCATGACGCAACGCGACTCGTTTCTGTCCGACGATTGCCCGCCGATGGGGATCTACGAAACGCTTTACGCGTTTCGCGACAGCTTTGGGCAGTTCATGGGAGCCAACGGCACGCATCCTTGGTCACAGGGATTTCCGCTCACTACACCGTTGACCGACGGTCCCGACCTGCCGAGCAGCGTCGCCGTCACCTGGGAGGATCGGTTCTACCCCAAAGCATGGGGTCACCCGTTGCTGCGCGATGCGATAGCGGGGCACTACAACAACTTCTATGGGTCGACCATCGCCCCCGAGAACGTGATGGTGTTCGCCGGCGGTCGCCCCGGTATCTACGCTGTTCTCGCGTTCTTGAAGCACCACGTGCAGGTCCGAATCGGCAACGTGGAATGGCCCGCCTATCTCGACATCCTCACCCAGACCGGCACCGACTGGAGTGTGGTGCCATTCACGAAGGAGAACGGATTTCATCCGCCCAACTCGGCGTATTTCCATCGAGGCGGACTCAACGCCAAGACTCACTTGCTTCCGGTGATCTCCAATCCTGGCAATCCGACGGGCCATACACGCTGCGACAAAGAACTCGAAGAACTGGTCGAGATGGCCGAGCAGCCCAAGAATGGGATATTGCTTGATGAGGCTTACGAGATGTTTCACGAGTCTGGTGGGGTCAGCGGCATTCGTTATGTGAAAGACCTCGACAACAGCAACATCTTCCTTGCCGGTGCTTGCACAAAGGGCCTGCAGTGCCCCGGGATACGTGTCGGCTGGATCATCGCCAGTCGCGACAACATCGAAGTGTTGTCGAACTATTCGAGCTTTGGGATGGGCGGGGTCAGCCATCCTGCGCAGCTCTATGCCGCGGAACTTCTCGAGCCGTCACGCGTCGAGCAAGCCCGCCACGCAGTCCGCAATCACTACGGCATGCAACGGGCTCGGTACGGTGCGGCCTTTGCCGAGATGGGACTTACCGTGCACACCGGCGACGGCGGCTTCTATCACTGGCTCGAACTCCCCGAGGGACTCAAGGCGAGCGAACTCAACCGCAGATTGTTCAAGCACGGCGCGGCGGTTCTCGAAGGGATCGATTGCGACATGGCTCGACCCCATGCCAAAGACCCGTCGTACGTCACGCCGTACGACTCGTTCTTGCGCTTCTCGTTCGGACCGCTGCTACCCGAAACTTTCGATGCCGACATCGCCCTCATGAGGCGAGTTCTAGACGAATACCGAGCCGATGCCAGCGGTTCGAAGCTTGCTTAGATCGGGCGCTCTAGTGGCCCAGAAATAGTCGGTACGCCGGGTTGTCGGTCTCGTCCCAGTGGCGATAGCCGAGCTCGCTCAAGAACCCGGCGAACGCATCCTGATCGCCCGGAGGGACCTGAATCCCCACGAGCACACGGCCGTAGTCGGCGCCATGGTTGCGGTAGTGAAACAGCGAAATATTCCAGTCGGGGCGCATGTTGGCGAGGAACCGCATGAGGGCACCGGGGCGCTCGGGGAACTCGAAGCGGTACAGCACCTCGTCCTCGGCGAGGGCCGACTTGCCTCCAACAAGGTGACGCAGATGCACTTTGGCGAGTTCGTCACCGGTCAGATCAAGGGTGGTGAAGCCGGCCGCCTCGAGGCTGCGAGCGATCTCGGCCGGTTCGTCGCCGTGGCTGGTCTCTATACCGACGAACACGTGGGCTTGCGCGGCGTCGCTGATCCGGTAGTTGAACTCGGTTACTGATCGATCGCCGACTTCGGCGCAGAACCGTCTGAACGAGCCTCGCTCCTCGGGGATGGTCACCGCGAAGACTGCCTCTCGACGTTCGCCGATTTCGGCCCGCTCGGACACAAACCGCAGCCGATCAAAATTCATGTTGGCGCCGCACGCGATGGCGACCAGGGTCTGGCCCTCGGTCTCGTCCCGGCGGACATATTGCTTGAGTCCGGCAATGGCCAGCGCACCTGCTGGCTCGAGGATCGCCCGGGTGTCGGTGAACACGTCTTTGATGGCCGCGCACGCCGCATCAGTGTCGACGCGGAGAATCTCGTCGACGTGGCGTTGCACAAGCGCAAACGTTTCGGCCCCTACCCGGCGTACTGCGGTGCCATCGCTGAACAACCCAACGTCGTCCAACTCGACGATCTCGCCCGCCTCAACACTGCGGGCCATGGCATCGGAGTCTTCGGTCTGTACTCCGATGACCCGGATGCTCGGCTTGAGCGCCTTGAGATACGACGCCACTCCCGATATCAGGCCGCCGCCGCCGATAGCAACGAAGACCGCGTCGATCGAACCGGGATGTTGCCGCAGGAGTTCCATGGCGATCGTGCCTTGCCCGGCGATCACATCGGGGTCGTCGAACGGGTGCACAAACTCGAGTCCGTCGCGCTCCATGATGCGGCGGGCCTCCGATTCGGCATCGGTGTAAGAATCGCCATGCAGGACCACCTCGGCGCCCCGGGAGCGGACCGCATCAATCTTCACGTCCGGCGTTGTGACCGGCATGACGATTACCGCCCGACAACCCAGATGGGCGGCGGCCAGAGCAACTCCTTGGGCGTGGTTCCCGGCCGATGAGCAGATCACTCCGCGCTGGCGCTGCTCGGGGCTTAGCTTGGCCATCTTGTTGTAGGCGCCACGGATCTTGAACGAAAAGACCGGTTGTAGATCCTCGCGCTTTATGAGCACCTCGTTGTTGGTGCGGGCCGACAAGACCGGTGCAGGATCGAGGGGGGTTTCGACGGCGAGGTCGTAGACGTCGGCGGTGAGAATCCGCCTTAGATAATCAGTCTCGCCTGGTGTTGAGTCGCTCACAGACCCAAGTCAACCAGCGCGGCCGAGTAGTTCCAGTGTTGCGCGGAGGTATACCTCGGCGGCTTTGGTGATTTCGTCGATGGCGACGTACTCGTCGACGGTGTGGGCTTGGGCCAGCGAGCCCGGCCCGAGAATCACCGCCGGGCAGCCGAAGTTAGGCGCGTCGGTGCCGGCCGGGAAAGCCTCGACGACCGAATCCGACCCGGTCGCTGCTGTCACCGCCCTTTCACATGTGGCAACGATCAGATGGTCGGTGGGTGTGTCGAGCGGTTCGTTGAACATCGATGGATCCGAGATTTCGTAGCGAAACTCCGGGTCGGTCGCGGCGATGGCGTCCAGACGGGCGCGGTATTCGGTCAACACTTGGTCGACGGTCTCACCGGGAATCATGCGCCGGTCAACCGTGAGCTCACAGCCGTCGGGCACGATGGCGACCATCGATCCGCCGCCGATCACGCCCGGACTGAACGTCGCGTACCCGGCCAGCGGGTGCGGATCTCTGGCGTCGAGTTCGGTCTGGTAGTCGGCGAACGCCGACAACACCAGCCCCATCTTTTCGATGGCGTTTACACCCTCGTGGGGGACACTCGAGTGCACGGCTCGGCCGTGGGTGGTGATCGTCATACCGATCTGACCTTTGTGAATCGGACAGATCGACAGACTCGTTGGCTCGCCCACGATGCAAAAATCGGGTTCGTACTCGTAGCTCGCAAACCGGGCCGAGCCGACCATGAGGTTCTCCTCGTCGGCGGTACCAACAATGAGCAAGTCCCCGCCAAGCGTCAGTTGAGATTCGTGAACAATGAGAGCAACCTCGACGAACGCGGCGAGCGCCGCCTTCATGTCACAAGATCCTCGCCCGTATAGTCGCCCATCTTCCACACGGCCAGAGAAGGGCTCGATACATCGTTCGATCCCTACGGTGTCGAGGTGGCCGGCGAGCATCAAGGTCGGGGCGGACGGGTCCGAGCCAGCGATGCGGCCGATGACGTTTGGCCGGCCGGGTTCGACCTCGCGTAGCTCGACCTCTACACCGGCCGCCCGTAGTTCGTCGGCGAACATTTCGGCGAAGTCCTGCTCGCTCCTTTCGGTCGAGGGCGGCTCGTCGAATGGGTTGACGCTGGGCTTGCGCACATAGCGACTCGTCCGTTCGACGAGTCGGTTGGCGTCGATCGCGGCTACTAGAGCTTCGGTGGAATTGATGATGTCGGGGCCGGCCATCGGCTGACAGTACACCTGCGAGCGTGTTCGACGAACTCGTTCGAGGGGTGCCCACGGCTTCGCGTTCAGGAGTAGGGGTCAGAGACGGCCAGGTATGCAATACTCGCCAAATGGCCAACATGTCGGACCCTGTGAGCGCCGCTGAATTCGATCAATTGCAGAGCGAGCTCGATGCCGTTTACTCCCTGAACTCGCCCGAGTCCACGACCCCGCACGTCATCGTGCCAATGCCGTCGTTCAGCTTGGGCGAGGGCTTGTTGTCACACTACGGCGGTCGCCTGGCATCGCTCGAGCATCGTTTCTTGGTCGGTGTGTTCACGTTGCGCATGCCCGCGGCCCGACTGGTGTACGTCTGCTCGGCTGAGCCCGCACCGGAAGTCATCGATCACTATTTCTCGTTGTTGCCAGACCCGCAGAACGCCCGAGACCGGTTCCGCCTGGTGGTAGTGGAAGATTCGTCAACACGACCAGTAGCCGCCAAGTTGCTCGAACGGCCGGACTTGCTCGACGGTATCACCGCCTGGATTGGCGACGACCCAGCCTACATCGAGCCATGGAACGTGGCCGCCGCCGAGCAGCGGTTAGCCCTTCGGCTCGGCCTGCCGATTCTTGGTTCGGCGCCTGATGTCTGGCCGCTGGGATTCAAGAGCGCCGGGCGAAGGGTGTTTCGTGAAGCGGGGGTGCCGGTGCCTGACGGCATCGAGGACCTGACCACAGTGGCCGAGGCGGTTGACGCTATCGATCAGCTCCGTGCCAACCGCGATGACCTTCCCGCGGTCATCCTCAAGCACGACGATTCCGGAGCTGGCGATGGCAACGCGGTGATCCACACAAACGACCTCGATCGGGCGGGAACGGCGTCGTCCCGCCGTCGGGTCTTGAGCCGGATCAACCATCTCGAACCGTGGTATCTCGACACGCTGGAGCTGGGGTTTGTGGCCGAGAGCCGGATTGTGGGTGAGCAGTTCTCGAGTCCGAGTGCGCAGGCCGAAATCCGTCCCGACGGATCGGCCGTGATTTTGTCGACCCACGAGCAAATCCTGACCGAGGACGACCAGGTGTATCTCGGGTGTCGATTCCCGGCTAACCCCGACTACGCGGCGCGGTTGGGCGCCCATGCGCGCACCGCGGCCGGTGTAATCGCGTCCAAAGGTGGTTTGGGCCGGCTGGGGATCGACTTTGTTACTGCCCGCAGCGGCACCGACGACTGGTCGGTGCACGCTATAGAAATAAACCTCCGCAAACCCGGCACAAGCCATCCCTACTCGGCGCTTCGTCACCTGGCTCCAGGACGCTACGACGTCGATGCCGGCACCTACACCGACGACCGGGGGCAGGCGAAATTCTATGTTGCGTCCGACAACCTGGTCGAGGAGAACTGGACCGGCATTGCCGAAGTCGACGTGATCGCGGCAATACGTGACGCCGGGCTCTCCTTCGATACGTCGTCTCGTACCGGCGTGGTTCCTCACATGTTGTCGTGTCTGGCTATCGACGGCCGATTTGGGTTGACCGCGATCGCCAATTCGCCCGCTCAGGCCGAGGAACTCCAGGAGGCGACCGTTAGTGCTATGAGGGCACTGGCCGCGAGCTACCACTAAGCCGTCGACCGGCGCCGAAGTCAGGGCCTGATCGCCCGAAAGGCGTTGTGATCGAGCAAGGCTTGGCTGATCGGCCGCAACAGGTCGATCAACCGCTGTGTTTGGCCGGGGCCGACCGCGTCGACCAGTGGAGCAGCCGCGACGTTGGTCCGGTGTTCGATGTCGTCACGAAACGCCCGGCCGGCTTCGGTGAACTCGTCGTCGAGATCGAGCAGGCCTCGATTGCGGAGTCGTTCGGCCGCCGCTTCCCAGTCGGCCACGGGCCACCGCCGCGTCGCCACCAGGGCCTTCTTCGGTACTTGGCCGGTCGCGGCGTGCAACACCAACGCCTCTACAGGATCGGCCGGCGCGGCAATGAGAGCGGCGACGTGACCGTCGCCGCGCCATTCTCGGATGACTGTCACCAACTGCCAGAGATGTTCCCAGGAGTCGCTGGGGGCCACAACCGCACGGTTGGCGGCCGCCAGAGGGCGACCGGCGTCGCCCACACCATCGACCATCGCCGCGGCGATCTGGGTGGCCTCGTCACGTTCGGCCTCGCTCAGCAGCGGGTCGACTCGGCGCAACACTCGGCCGGCGGCACGCATCCGGGCCGCTTGAATGCTCGACGGTTCGGCGAGCGACCACGCCATTGGGATGACAGGTGTGATCAGTTCCGGGTTGAAGTTGTAAAACGTCGCGGTGACGACCTCTGCCGTCACTTCGCCGAGTGCGGCGCCGCGGCTGGCGAAATAGTGAGCGGCGGCCGGCAAGCCACACGCGTCGTATTCTTCGGTTGCTTCCGGAGCGAAATAGATGAACCCGTGCACACGACCGGACATCGCTCCGAGGCGGGCCGAAAGCTCCAAGGTGTTGCTCATCTCAGCCCTGGGATGGCCTCGGCTGCGACCGATTCGAACACGGCGCGCTGACTGTCGATTGGATAGTAGAAGCCGACCTCGTCGAAACCGAGGTCGAACAGTTGGCCCGCCAAATCCTCGAACGCACCACTGGAATCCCAGTAGAAGAGCTGGCCGCCTTTTTCGCGAGCGTCGGCATCGAAGAGCAGAAAGCTATGACGCATCGTGTCGGGGTCGCGGCCTTCGGCGTCGCAAGTCTGGGTCATCTTGGACTTGAGCTTGATGGCGTCGTTCAAGAGGGCCGATGCTCCGGCACCGAAGCTCATGGTGTTCCAGGTGTCGGCGTGGGCCGCGGCGAACCGCATCATCTTCGGGCCCATTGCCGCGATAGTCACGGGTGGTCGCGGCTGCTGAACTGACTGGTGCACGACGGCTGCATCAACCGTGTAGTACTCGCCGCTGAATGTGGAGCGGGCTGTGGTCAAGAGATCATCGACCACTTTGAAGTACTCGCCAAACCTTGCAGCCCGCTCGGGGTTGTCCCAGTTGGGCACGCCGATCATGGCGTACCCAGGGTCGACCGTAAGGCCAAGGCCCAGCGCGGCTTCGACCCTGCCATTAGATACGTGATCGACGGTGAGAACTTGCCGCGCGAAGGTAGCTGGATCCCGCATAGGTATCTGCGCGACGCATGGGGCAAGCCGGATGGTGCTCGTCGCTTCGGCAAGGGCGGCCAATGTCGTCCATACGTCGAACCACGGCACGCTCGGGTTCTTCCAATCGACGAACTGATCGGCGGTCGTCGCCAAGTCGAGACCGAGCGCTTCGGCGTGAAGGACGCGGCGACGAAGCTCGCTCCACTCTACGTCGGGTAATATTTCGACCTGAAAGCGACGATCTATCGGCACCGGCGGACCGTAGTCCAGCGGCCTTTCACCGGCAAGACCTGATGAATCCGCGGGTCGAAAGTAACGGTTGTCAGCGAAGGTCGGGGATGACGTCTCGCGCGATGTGTTCGAATGCCGGTATCTGCGCGCTGTCGCTTGGATAGTAGAGCCCGAACTCGCGGTACCCCGCATCTCCCAAGTTGGTCACGAGCCGCACGAATAGTTCTGGGTCGTCGTAGTAACGCAGCCGCCCGCCCGCGGCCCGGGCTTGAGCGTCGAACAAGTTGACGCTTCGGCGAATGCTGGTTCGGTCACGGCCGAGCTTGTCGCAGATGGTGTCCATGAGGTCGTTGCGGGTCGAGAGTTCGTCGAGTTGTTCCTCGAAATCGGTCGAGAAGCTCATCGTGTTCCAGCCGTCGGCGAATCGGGCAGTGTGATGCATCATCTTCGGTCCGAGCGCGGCCGCGATGAGTGGAAGACGCGGCGACTGGTGCGACGACGGGTTCATCACCGCATTGTCTGCTCGGTAGTACTCGCCCTCATATGTGGTGACGTCCTGTGACAGCATTAGTCCCAGCAGTTCGATGTACTCGCCGAATCGGCGCGCTCGCTCGACGTTTGACCAATTGGGCAGCCCAACCATTTCGGTACCGGGGTCGATCGTGAGGCCGGTGCCGATTCCCAGCTCTACCCGTCCTCGGGAGATCTGATCGACGGTGACTGCTTGGTGGGCGAGAACTCCAGGGTTGCGAAGCGGGATTTGTGAGACGTTCGTTGACAGGCGAATCGAGCTTGTCTCGACCGCAAGGGCGGCCATTGATGTCCAACATTCCATCCATGCCGCTGGCGGGTTGGCCCAGTCGCAGAAATGATCCGGCACCGCAGCAATGTCGAAGCCGAGTTCTTCGACATGGAGGACCTGTTTGCGAAATTCGGTCCACGGTCGTCCTGGCAGGGTCAGTACGTGAAACTTTACGGAACCGGACATTGAATGACGGTAGCCGACCGAGATGGCCGCGACTATAGGTTCTGACAGAGCCGACGGGAGTCGTAGATCGCGGCCGCGATATCGCGCCCCGCGACCGCGTCACCGACCCTGAACAGGTCGAAGCCCCTTGAGCTGCGTGGCTGAGCGGCACCGGTTCTCAAAGCCTCGATATCGACGACCCCAAGGTTCGCCGACGACTCCCGCAGCGCCGAATACAGGTCATCGTCGGGTACAACGCCGGTCTCGGTAATTACGAACTCGACGATTCGTTGTGTCTCGGCGCGGGTGTGTTCGTTTCGGAGCGTGGCGACCAGGCCGTGCGATTCGCGGCGCACCGCCACGAGCCGGTGATCGGGGGTCAGTGCCACCGAGTTCTCGTAGAGCATTTTGAGGTAGGCCGGACCGATGGTGGCCGACAGGTCGTGGCCGACGAGTCGATCAGGGGTCACGATCTCGACCGGTCCTATGCCTCTGGTGGCTAGATATTCCGCCACCGACAGTCCGGCCTCGGATCCGCGGTCGTCGAAGATCAGCACGCGGCCAGTTGGGCGGACCGTTCCCGACAACACGTCCCAACTCGTGGCCACGACATCCGATCCGGCGTCGAGGAACGTGGGGTCGGGGAATCCGCCCGTGGCGATAATGACCACGTCGGGATGCTCGGCGAGCACGTCAGAGGAATCGACTGGCGTGTTGAGCCGCAGGTCGACACCGGCGACACGAATCTCGGCCTCCAACCAGCCAACGATGCCGAGGAGCTCGCTTTGTCGTTCGCTAGCCCGAGCGGCCAAGACCAGCTGGCCGCCAACTCGGTCTTGGGCTTCGAACAGCACCACATCGTGGCCGCGTTCGGCGCACACCCGAGCGGCTTCCAAGCCGGCGGGACCGGCGCCGATCACAACTACTCGACGCGCCGACGCTGTAGAAGGGGTGGTCAACTGAGCGATAAACGACTCTCGACCAGTCGCTGGATTCTGCAGACACAACGAGTCCATGCCGAGATGAAGCCGGTTGATGCAGTGCGATGCGCCGACGCAAACCCGGATTCGGTCCTGCTCGCCGCGTTCGAGTTTGGCGACTATGTGAGGGTCAGCGATATGGGCGCGCGTCATCCCGACCAAGTCGACCAGGCCCGCCTCGATTGCGTGGCGCGCCGACGACAGGTCGGTGATCCGCGTTGCGTGTAGCACTGGGATGTCGACGAGCGTCTTGATATGAGCAGCCATACTGGCGTAGGGCATCAGCGGCGTGCCCGACGGCGGTATGGCTTTGGACAGGCCCGAATCTGTCGCCAGCGACGAACCGGCGATGTTGAGAAAGTCGAGGGTTCCCGATTCGGCCAACCGGACCGCTATCTCGGCACTTTCTTGTCGGCTGAGTCCGCCCGGTTGATCCTCGTCTCCGATCATCCGGATCCCCAACAACAACTCGTAGCCCACGCTGGCCCGGATGGCATCGATGACCTCGAACGTGAACCTCAAACGATTTTCGAGCGAACCGCCGTACTGGTCGCGGCGTTGGTTGGCCAGCGGAGTCCAGAACTGGTCGATCAGGTGACTCGTGGCGCAAAGCTCGATGCCGTCGAGTCCGGACTGTTGAGCCCGCCCGGCTGCTGCGGCAAAATCGGCCACTATCCGCACTATGTCGGAACGCTCGATTTGCTTGGGCCAACCCCGATGCATGGGCTCGCGAATCGGCGAGGGGGCCACCAGAGGCAGCCAGTCGCCGTCGTTGGAGACGTTGCGGCGGCCCATGTGAGTGAGTTGGCTCATAACCGCGGTGCCGTGGCGGTGTATGCGGTCGACCATCAACCCCAGCGGTTCGATGATGGCGTTGGTCCCGTAGTTGAGTTGGCCCCACAACGACGCGGAGTCCGGCGAGACGTTGCTCGACCCTCCGATCATCGTCAACCCGATTCGACCCTTGGCTTTCTCCTCGTGGTAGGCCGCGTAACGTTCGCTCGGAGTGCCGTCGGTGTTGTAAGCCGGCGCGTGACTGCTCGAGAAGATCCGGTTCGCCAGCGCAACGGAGCCGAGCTGATAAGGCTGAAGCAGCGGATCGGTCGAGGCGTTGGTGAGCTTGGTGATGGGCGTCATCGTGCTCACCCAACTATCCGACGATGTACCTCGGCCAGTAGCTCGATCGATCGGAGGCGTTGTTCGATCGTGAGGCTGTGATGGACGGTAATCAGTTCGTCCACGTTGGCTTCTCGGGCAAAGTTGGAGAGATAGCGGCCCACCAACTCGGGACTGCCAGCCGCGGTGTAATGCACCATTTCGCCGATCTGGCGCCCTTGGGGCGAAGCGAGAATCTCGTCGGCCTCGGCATCGGTGAGCTTTCGGGGCACCTGAAGAAACCGAGCGACCCGCCGACGCTTGGCGTCGAGGAATTGTTGTTGGGCGTCGGCGTCGGTATCAGCCGCGATCACGTTGACGCCGGCGATCACATAGGGATCGCTGAGTTGATCCGAGGGTTTGAACTCGCGGCGGTAGAGCGCGACGGCGTTGAGCAGTTGACCCGGAGCAAAGTGCGACGCAAATCCGTACGGCAGTCCCAATTGGGCGGCGAGCTGGGCACCGTACAACGACGAACCCAAGATGTAGAGCGGAACGTTGGTGCCTGCCCCCGGCACCGCCTTGACATTGGGCACGACCGATTCGCCTTGGAGATAACCCCGTAGTTCCACGATGTCCTCGGGAAAGCGATCCGATGTGTGGGCATCGACGCGCATTGCTTGCATGGTGTTGTGATCGGTCCCCGGCGCCCGTCCGAGCCCGAGGTCGATGCGATCGGGATGTAGCGTGGCGAGCGTTCCGAATTGTTCGGCGATGACAAGCGGGGAGTGGTTGGGCAACATTACGCCGCCTGACCCCAGCCGGATGGTCGAGGTGTGGGCCGCTACGTGGGCGATCAGCACGCTGGTCGCCGATGACGCAATTGACGCCATGTTGTGATGTTCGGCGTACCACACGCGCCGATAGTCAAGTGCTTCGGCGCGCTGGGCGACCCTGACGCTGTGGGCAAAGGCGTCAGCAGGCGTGTCGTCTTCGCCGACGATCGCCAAATCGAGTATCGAGATCTTGACTGACTCGCGGTTCATCGGGTGGTCAGGAAGCCAAGTCGTTCATCTTGGCGGCCAGCTCGAGGTCGAGGCGGCTGATGCCATCGACATCGTGGGTTTCGAGTGCGACTCGAACGGTGTTGTAAAGGTTTGACCAATCCGGGTGATGGTTGAGCCTTTCGGCCTCGATCGCGGACCGCATCATGAACCCGACAGCTTCGACAAAGTCGGCGAAATCGAACTTTCGGAACAACTTGCCATCGACGAGATCCCACCCTGGTAAACGCTCGATCGCGGTCCGAACCTCGCTGTCGCTCAAGCGCTCGATATTGTCTGGCATAGGTCAAGAACTATAGTCAGCCAGTCCGGTAAGTCTCGATTCGAAAGGCGGCGGCTTCAGATGTATGCAGCGGACTCAGACCGGCCTGATCTGACCCCCGACCAAGCGTTACTGGTAGCTCGCGCAGTCGCCGCGGCCGTACGTCCACAGGGCGGACTCGAGCCAGTCCAAACCAGTCTGTTGGGTTCGGTGATCGAGGCCCTTCTCGATATCAACGTTGATCTGTCGGCGCTCGACCCATTGGATCCTCAGGATCTAGCGGAGGCGTTGGCCGACAAATCTCCGAACCTTCGTCAACGAGTTGTTCATCTCATGGTGCTTGGCGAGTTGGTACTGCGCCCCATCCCTCCCGACGTCGCCCGTCGCGTCGCGGCCTATGCCGATGCCTTGTCGATCGACGACCGGTTTGTCCGAATCGCTCGGCGTTACGCCCAAGGCGCTTTCGGGCTGGCCTGGGTAGACCTGCACCACAGCGGATTTGCCGAGCACTGGGAAGCAGCCCGGATGGATCAGCTCAAAACCACTGTTCGTCTCGAGGATCAGCTCGCTTCAGGCGTAGAAGACCCAGTGCTGGCCGAAGCGTGGGCCCGCTTCCAACACCTCCGCCCGGGCACGCTGGGCAAAGCAATGTGGGACATGTATCGAGGTCGAGGGTTCGGGCTCCCCGGCACCGCGGGTGGTGCTTCCGCTTACCTCGCGCAACACGATTTTGTGCACGTGTTGGCCGACTACGGCACAAACCTTCGGGGCGAACTCGAGGTTTTTTGTCTGATTGCCCGTGCCGACCCAGACCCCAAAGGGTTTGCATGGATTGCGACGCTCGTCGGGCTGTTCGAGACCGGATACGTGGCCGACGCCGGATTCTTTACCGGCGACCTCGAGGAAAGCCGCCTTGAAAGCCCCGACATGCACGTCCGAGTCGGCGACGCGTTGCATCGTGGACGCATGTTGTGTGATCGCTTGGGCACGGAATTGCTCGAAGTCGATTATCACGCGGTTGCCGATCAGCCCATCGAAGACGTTCGTGCCCATCTCGGCTTCGATCCCAAGTCTCAACGAGCGGTCAAGGCCGGGTCCCCGGGGTTGTTTGATCTAGATGGAATGTCGCTCAACCAACAACGGTTTGCTCAATCAATCGACCGCTAGCTTGTTGGTACACGGCGCGCAACGAAGGAACGTCAAATGAGATTCGCACAAGGGATCAAGGTCCAATCCGACGACGCCGAAGCCCTCGTCGAGTTGCTCGTCGAGTGGGACGCCGGGCAATCAAGGACCGACGTCATGGGCTACATCGGAACCCGGCTGTTGGCCGACCGAGAAAACCCCGGCACCTACATGATCCTGGCCGAGTTCGCCGAAGTCGATGGCGACGTGTCCGCGGCTGTTGAGGCCGAGCGCAACAATCAGCGTCTCGAGACCGAACGGTGGGTGACCAAGCTACGAGAGTTGGTCGCCGGCGAGCCCGACTGGATCCATTTCGACGAGATGTACCGAACCGGCATCACGGGCAACCTCCGGACCGGCTGAAGCTTTGCCATCAACAACTCACACCCGCGGAAAGTTCCGTGTCGCCGCGGCCCAGGCCACGCCGGTTTACCTCGACCGTGACGCCACCCTCGAGCTCGTCGCCGAGCATGTACTTGCTGCCGGTGGCGATGATGTGGACCTGGTTGTTTTCCCCGAGTCCTTCGCGCCGGGTTACCCGGATTGGGTGTGGCGCGGGAATCCGTGGAGAGACCGAGAGTGGTTCGCCCGCTTCGAATCGCAGGCCATCGCCGTCGACGGACCAGACCTCGATGGTGTGCGGGCCGCGGCGAAAGAGGCCAATACCTGGGTTGCCCTCGGTATGACCGAGCGGGCCCAAGGCGGCACCCTTTACAACGCGGTCGTCTACATCGACGCGGCCGGCAACGTTGCGGGATTGCACCGCAAGCTGGTGCCGACCGGGGCCGAACGCCTCGTCTGGGCCAACGGCCAAGGACCAATGCTCACCGTTGTCGACATCGGCGGAGTAAAAGTTGCCTCGTTGATCTGCTGGGAGAACTACATGCCCTTGGCCCGGGCGGCTCTCTACGAAAAAGGCATCGATGTCTTGTTGGCCCCCACTTGGGACAACAGCGACGAATGGCTCTCTACGCTTCGTCACATCTCCAAAGAAGGACGGGTGTTCGTTGTTGGGGTGTCGGCGCATTTGCGAGGGGCTGACGTGCCACGCGACCTACCCGGTGCGGCGGAGACATACGGCGGAGTTGACGATGTGATGTCGGCGGGCAACACCACAATTGTTGCTCCCGGCGGAAAGGTGCTCGCCGGCCCGGTGACCAACCAGGCCGTCACGCTCACGGCAGACCTCGAACTGGATCGGATCGCTACCGGCCGGCGACTCTTTGATCCCACTGGTCACTACGCCCGGCCCGACGTGCTCAAGCTCATCGACACGACTGATAGATAACGCTGGGCTTGTCCTTACCAAGCTCTCAACTCAGCCGACCATATTCTGCACATGCGTAGAAACACGTCCCCCATCCGCCTGCTCTTCGCGACCCTCGCCGTGTTCGGCGTCGTTGCGGCCTCGTGCGGTTCGAGCGGTACCGACACCGGCACTATCGACACTGGCACTACCGACACGGTCGCCAGCGATACCGACACCGGCACCACCGAGACCGTCGACAGCTCCGATGGTGTACTCCCTACATCGGATTACGTCGACTCCTACACCCTGACCGATACCGAGTTTGGCACCATGGTCACGGTCACCGTCGACGGGTCCACTCGGACGATCGAAACGAACGCGCTACCGGACCACGACACTGGCGAGTTCCCCAACGATGGTAATCCGAACACCATTTCGGCACAGGATCTGACTTATGAGTACCCGGTCGAAGCCGTGTACACCGGGAACTCATCGACTGTTCGCACTACCGGAGTGGCCGTGAACGGGGTCAAATTCGAACCGGGAACCGCCGAGACTTTGACGTGCAGCAGCGGCGAGACCTACCGAATCGAAGCCTTGCAGGACGTGTACAACCTCGGACTCGACTTCAACAATGCCCACGTGCAACCCACTGGTGAGTACCACTACCACGGCGTCTCGGAACTGCTCGCTGATGCCTTTGCGACCGACACGGACCTGGTGCACGTGGGGTTCGCAGCGGACGGTTTCTTGATGTACTACTCCAAATCAGGGGCCTACGAGTCCGGGTACGACCTGAGCACCAGCGAACGTGCCGGCACCGACTGCGTAGCAACGGGCCCGGCGGGCATCACCTTGGACGTCGAGGGGACGACGCCGGACGGCACTTACACCTCTGATTGGGTTTATGACGACGCGACCGGCGACCTCGACGAGTGCAACGGCATCACCATCGACGGCCAATACGTCTACCTCATCACCAACGAGTTTCCGTACGTAGGTCGTTGCCTCAACGGTGAGGCCGCGGGTGAAGCCGGCGCCGCGGCGGGCGCCACAGGAGGCCTCGAACCGCCCGACCTCACCGATGCGGCGGCAGCGTTGGGAGTATCGGTCCCCGAACTGGAAGCGGCGCTCGGTCTGCCTCCTGACGTTGATGCCGCGGCGGCGACGCTCGGCGTAACGGTCGACGAGTTGGTAGCGGTCCTGCCGGCGCCTCCCGACGCCCAAGGCTGAAATGAGGGCGTGCCGATGGATGGCAGCCGGCACCTGGGCGGCGTTGCTGCTGGTGGTTCTGGCGGCCCCCGTCGCGGCGCACGAAGCAGGCACCACCGCACTCGATATCAGCGTCGGTGAAGACGAAACGACAATCCAGTTCGACCTCCCTCTTGTGGAGCTAGAGCAGGTCCTTGGCATCCACATTTCGACTGACGCTCTGGGTCTCTCACTCGATCGGGACTTGATCGTGACCTACGTAGTCGACCACTTGGCAGTGGTTTCCGAGAACGGCAATGAGTGGCCCGAGGTGGTCGGGCCACTCACTGCGGTGCGTGTCGACGGGTCTGACTACTTACGCCTCGTAGTTGCTCTGGAGGTCGACGCAACGAACCTCGAGCGGTCCGTTGTCAGCTATGACGGCGTGCTCGAGGTCGATGATGCCCACGTAATCATCGTGACGCTGACCAAGGACCGGTCCACGAACGTGATCGGGGTAATCGATTCCCATACGTCGGCATCGTCGTTGGATCTCGATCAAGCCGGTCGCGAAGCGTTCTCAGCGATGGTGGGATCAGGATTTGACCACGTGCTCGATGGCGCCGATCACATTTTCTTCTTGGTGGTGCTCTTGCTGCCGGCCCCATTGATGGTGGTTGGCGGCCGCTGGCAAACCGCCGACGGGCTGGCGCGGGCAAGGCGAAAGTTGGTCCACGTCGCGACGGCGTTCACGATAGGCCATTCGCTCACCCTGGTTGCCTCTTCGCAGGGTTGGCTCTATCTCCCTACTCGGCTGATCGAGGTGTTGATCGCGGTTTCGGTAGGTGTCTCCGCCGCGCACGTGCTTCGTCCGTTGGCTCGCCAAGGCGAACCGATCATCGCCCTTGGGTTTGGACTTGTTCACGGGATGGCGTTCGCTGGTCTTCTCGACAACCTGGCCTTGTCGTCATCGTCGTCGCTTTGGTCGCTGTTGGGGTTCAACGTCGGAATCGAGCTTGCCCAACTCTTCTTGATAGCTGTGACGTTCCCGTCCCTGTGGGTCTTGTCAACAACATCCATCTACTCGAGGGTGCGGGTCGGCGGGTCGAGCATGGCCCTCGTGATCTCTGTGGCGTGGATTGTCGAGCGGCTCGAGATAGCTCGTAGCCCCTTCAACCCGATCGAAACCTGGATGGTTGATCATTTGGGGGTTGTTGCCGGGTTGCTGGCCTTGGTTGCTGTCTTGGCGAGACTCCGACGGTTCGGTATGGGGTTGCCAACCGGGACGGTTCCAGAGCCGTTGGAGCCTGAGCGACCACGACTGATCCCCGGCCAGATCTCGCTTCAGAAGCCGGAGCTGTGAGAGCTGAATGTCGATGGGATTTGATGATTCGATCTGGGTTGTGAGTCCGTAGTTGGGTCGATGCAGTTCGGCTTGGAAAGTCCCGAAGATTCGGTCCCAAACGATCAGGATCCCGCCGTAGTTGACGTCCAAGTAGATCTCGTCGGCACCGTGATGGGCCCGATGATGCGACGCCGTGTTGAACACAAATTCCGCTTGGCGAGGCAGTCGGGCGATTAGTTCGGTGTGTATCCACGTCTGGTAGCCAACGACGACCCCCGTCGCAAGCAACGTCAGAGTGGGGGAGAACCCCACGAGTACCAACGGCAAGCTGAAGGCGATGGTGATCAATGCATCAAAGCCCGAGAGCCGTAGCCCGGTGGTCTGGTCGAAACTTTGCGAGCTGTGGTGCACAGAGTGGTAGAGGTCCCACGGCAGTCGATGCTCGTGTTCGAATCGGTGTTCCCAGTAGTAGACGAAGTCGGCGATGAGAACGGCGAGAAGTGCGGTTACCCAGTTGGAAGGGATCGAGTAGGGCAGCGCATTGCTGATCCAGCCAAATACCGTTAACCAAAGGGCGACGCCCAGAGCACCCGCGGGTATAACTACTAGTAGCGAACTGGCGTTGGCCAGCATTTCTTTGACGCGGGCCCGCGTGAGGTTTCCGCGGCGCCAAAGCCAAGCCAGTTCCGCCAACAGGATCGGAACGAATAAGGCCTCGAGCAGGTTTGTGATGCTTTCCAGATGGTTTTGCACAGGATCCAATACTAGGAGCTACTCCGATATTCGGCATCAGTCTAAAGTATGATACCGCTAGCGGATTCGATGTCGCTAGTGTTACTGCGTGGCGTCTCTTCGGCAGCGCAATCGACACAACGCAATGAGGCTCACCCAGCGGACTGCTATGGCGATGTTTGTGGAGCGCGGTTTCGATCAGGTAACGGTGGGTGAGATTGCGGCAGCGGTCGAGATGGCGGCTTCCACTCTTTATCGACACTTCGCGACCAAAGAGGCCATCGTTTTATGGGACGAACACGAAGCCGCGCTCGACACGGCCCTCGAGCGCGAGCTGGCGCGGCAACGTCCCTTCGATGCCCTTCGCAAGGTGTTCGTGGAGGAGATCGGCAATCGCTACGATGCCGATCTCTCCTTTCATCTCCATCGGGTGCAGTACATCTACGCCACCGAACAACTCCACGGGGCGGCCATCGAAGCCGACCTTGATGATCGCGATGAGTTGGCCGACGCGCTCAGCAGTTACGTGTCCTCGGACTCTCCGGCCGCCGCGCCAATCTTGGCCGGAGCCGCAATGCTCGCGCTCGACATAGCGTTCGATCGATGGCAGCAGCTTGATGGCAAGCAACCTCTGAGCGAACTTATTGACTCCGCGTTTGAAAGCCTGTCCCACTTGCAGCTGCTGCGCTAGCGGACCAATCGGCGACGAGCGCCAACGGCCAGCTGGACGCGAGCTAAGTTGGCGGGCGTGTCAAAGCACCATGGCGCTGAGCGCCTAAACGGGGAAATGGTCGAGCGAATTTTAGCCAGAGGACGGGCCGCACCAGCAACGGCGTCGGGCGAGGCCGATGTGTTCCTTCGCGCCTATTTCGCTCATGTCGACAACGGCGACCTTGCTGAGCGCAGCCCCGAGGACCTCTTCGCGATGGCCGCCGAGCACCAACAGTTGGCCGCGGGCTGGGAGCCAGGCTCGGTATCAGTGCGAGTTGTGAGTCCTCGCGTCGAGGTGGACGGGTGGGAGAGCTCGCACTCGATTCTCCTGACGGTCACTGATGATCTTCCGTTCCTGGTGGACTCAGTCACAATGGAGCTGAGCCGGTTGAACATCGGTATCCACCTTGTGGTTCACCCGGTGTTGGCTCGAAGCGAAGAGGGTAACGAACTCTCCTCGCCGGCCGAACACAAGAACGACACGACATCGGCCTCGTTAATCGCTATCGAGATAGATCGCCAAAGCGATCCGGAGACGTTGCAAGAAATCGAGGCATGCATCGAGCGGGTGATCGCCGATGTGCGAGTCGCAATTGCCGATTGGCCCGCCATGCGACAGCGCATGGTGGAAGTCGCCGACAGTGTGTCAATCGAGCCCCATTCGCTGGGCGATGACGAGGTCGCTGAGGCCGAGGAGCTTCTGCGCTGGCTCGTCGACGATCACTTCATATTCCTTGGCTACCGCGAGTACCTGCTCACCCCCGACAGTTTGCAGGTGGTGCCCGGATCCGGGCTCGGCATCCTCCACGCCGATCCTGAGGTTCCCGTCCGGCCCCTCGCCGAAATGTCGCCCCAAGTCGCCGCCCGCGCGCCCGAACGGCGCCTTCTCAACCTCACCAAGGCCGGCACGCTGTCTACCGTGCACCGAGCGGCCTATCTCGATTACATCGGCGTCAAGACTTTTGATGATGATGGCAATGTCAGCGGCGAACGCCGTTTCATGGGCCTCTACACCGCCGAGGTGTACAGCCAAGCTGCCAGGCAGATCCCTCGTATAAACCGCCTGATCGGCCAGACCGTCGAACGAGCCGGCTACCCGGTGGGTGGACACGACGAGAAGCGGCTGCTCAAGATTCTCGAGGACTATCCCCGTGACGAACTGTTGCAGATCGAGCCAGATGATTTGTTCGACACGGCTATCGCCATCGCCGGGTTGCAGGAGCGTCGGCGGGTTCGCTTGTTTGCCCGACCCGAGCTGTTCGGCCGGTTTGTCACCTGCATGGTTTACATGCCTCGCGATCGCTACAACACCGAAACCCGGACCGCGATCGAGAAGCTTCTAACCGAGTCCTACGGCGGTAGCGGCTCGGACTGGAGCACCGACATCTCCGACTCGGTATTGGCGCGTCTGCTGATCCACGTCCGTGTTCCTGGAGGGGATCCGGACGACGCTGATGTGGCCGCCCTCGAAGGCGAGATCGAGGAGATTCTTCGGGACTGGGGCGACGACTTGCACGCCGAGTTGGTTTCCAAGCTCGGAGAAGATGTTGGCATCGCGATTGCTCAACGGTACGAGAACGCCTTTTCACCGAACTACCGGGGCTCGTTTTCGCCGCGCGCCGCGGTAGCCGATCTGGAAGAACTCGAGAAACTGGTCGAGGACGGCCAAGTCGGGCTGAACGTCTATCGCACACCCGGACAGTCGTCGGGCGGGTTCAACCTCAAGCTGTACCGGCGTGGCGAGCGAATTTCTCTCACATCAATCATGCCAACCCTCACCAACTTGGGCGTGGTTGTGATCGACGAGCAGCCCTACGAGATCCGCCGGGACGATCACGCGCCGCTGTGGATCTACGATTTCTTGCTGGAGCACGACGGAACGGTTGCCGACTTCTCGAGCGTCGCGACCCTGGTCGAGCAGACCTTCACGTCGGTGTGGCAGGGGGCAGTGGGCGACGACGGGTTCAACCGTTTGGTGCTCGCGGCCGGACTCGGCCCTCGCCACGTCGAGGTGCTTCGGGTCTACGCCCGTTACCTTCACCAAGCCGGCGTGGCCTACAGCCAAACCTACATAGAGCAAACGCTCGGCAAACACGCCGAGGCATCGCGTATTCTCGTCGAGCTCTTCTTGGCCCGTTTTGATCCAGATATCGAGGATCGTTGGGACCGTTGCGACTTGTTGAGCGCTTCGTTTTTCGAGGTTGTCGATCAGATCGACAGCCTCGACCAAGACCGAATTTTGCGCCGCGTTCACAACTTGGTGGTGAGCACGCTGCGGACCAATTTCTTCCAACAGGACGCCTCTGGAGCAGTCGCGCCGTATTTGGCGGTCAAGCTCGACCCGACCTCGATCGAGGACTTGCCAGAACCGCGCCCGATGTTCGAGATCTTTGTGCATTCGCCACGGTTCGAAGGAGTGCATCTGCGGGCCGGACGCGTGGCCCGCGGCGGGCTTCGGTGGTCCGACCGCAACGAGGACTTCCGCACCGAGGTCTTGGGTTTGGTAAAGGCGCAGATGGTGAAGAACGCCGTCATCGTTCCGTCCGGAGCCAAGGGCGGTTTTGTTCTGAAGCGACCACCAAGTGACGGCGACCAACAGGCGCTTCGAGACGAAGTGGTCGCTTGTTACCGCTTGTTTGTTTCGGCGCTGCTTGACTTGACCGACAACCTTGTCGACGGGGCCGCGGCTCCACCGCAGCGCACCGTACGACACGATGACGACGACACCTATTTGGTGGTGGCGGCCGACAAAGGCACCGCGACTTTCTCCGATATTGCCAACGAACTGGCCGTCGAGCGCGGCTATTGGCTGGGCGATGCGTTCGCCTCCGGTGGGTCGCAGGGATATGACCACAAGGGCATGGGTATCACCGCACGCGGGGCGTGGGAGTCGGTTAAGCGCCACTTCCACGAACTCGGTCGCGACATTCAGACCGAACCATTCACGGTTGTTGGGGTGGGGGACATGTCGGGCGATGTGTTCGGCAACGGGATGCTGCTTTCGACTCAGATCCGTCTGATTGCCGCGTTCGATCATCGCCACATCTTCATCGACCCCAACCCCGACCCGGCGGTGTCATACGCCGAACGGCAACGGTTGTTCGACGTTCCGCGGTCGAGTTGGGCTGATTACAACACTTCTTTGATCTCGCCCGGTGGCGGCGTCTACCCCCGTTCGGCCAAGTCGATCGATCTGGCGCCCGAAGCCAAAGCGGCTCTGGGTGTTGACTCAGATCAGCTGACCCCGGCCGAGCTCATGACCGCGGTGCTTCGGGCCCCTGTCGACTTGATGTGGAACGGCGGAATCGGCACCTACTTCAAAGCCTCGACCGAAACCAACGCCGAGGTTGGCGATAAGTCCAACGACGCGATTCGGGTCGATGCACGTGACGTACGCGCCCGGGCCATTGGTGAGGGCGGCAATCTTGGGGTCACGCAGCGAGCGAGGGTCGAGTTTGCCCGCAACGATGGCTGGGTCAACACCGACGCCATCGACAACGCCGCCGGCGTCGATTGCTCGGATCACGAAGTCAACATCAAGATCGCCCTCAACCAAGTCGTGGCCGACGGTCGGTTGACCGAAAAGCAGCGCAACGATCTGTTGGCCGAGATGACCGACGACGTAGCGCAGTTGGTGCTTGCTCACAACAAATCCCAGACTCAGGCTTTGAGCGAGGAACGTATCGAAGCAGCCAGCATGGTCGATGTCCACGGCCGTTATTTGGCGTCGTTGGCGGCTCGTGACTTGTTGGATCGCGAGCTCGAGTATCTGCCCGATGCCGAGACGATGAGCGATCGTCGCTTGGCCGGCGAGGGCTTGACCTCACCGGAGATTGCCGTCGTTCTCGCCTACACCAAGAACATTCTGAACGAAGAGTTGCTGGCTTCGACGCTTCCTGACGACCCGACGTTCGAACCGCTTCTAGTCGAATACTTCCCCGAGGTGCTGCAAGAACAGCACGCCGACGCGATCTTGGCCCACCGACTACGTCGGGAAATCGTGGCCAACAGGATTGCCAACCTCATTACCGATCGTGCCGGAACGACCATGGTCTACCGACTCTCTCAGGAGACCTCGGCTGGCAGCCACGAGGTAGCAGCGGCCCACATGGCCGCCTGGCATATCTTCCAACTCACCGAACTCTCGGCAGCCGTCAACAGCGTCGACCCGCCACTCCCAGCGACGACTCAGCTTGGCATTCATCTTTCGGCGCGCCAGTTGGCCGAGCGCGCCACCCGTCAACTTCTGAGGATGCGGCCGTATCCATTTGATGCCGGGCTCGCAATTGATGAGCTGGCGATGCCCGTCCAAGAAGTTGTGGGCCACCTGCCCGAGTACCTGGTCGGCGCGGACGCCGCGGCGTACGAACAGCAGCTCGACGAATTGCTTCGCACCGGAATGCCGCAGACTCTGGCCGAACGAGTCGCGGCCATGATCATGTCGATTGCCGCGCTCGATGTGGTCGAGGTCGCCGCCGAACGCGGTGTCGACCCGGCGGTAGTTGCTGGTGTGCATTTCGAGATGGCCGACCGCCTCGATCTGGTCTGGCTCCGTGAGTGCATTTTGCGGCTGCCCCGAGATAGCCAATGGTCGTCGCTCGCCCGCCTCACTTTGCGCGGCGACCTCTACATCGACCACCGCTCGTTGACCGCGCAAGCGGTTGGAACCGCCGTCGATAGTTCGGCTCCCGACCTGGTTACGGGCTGGCTGGACGCCAACCGTTCGGCGGCCGATCATTATCTGCGCACCATCGCCGAGATCCGGGCCGCTGGGCCCGCTGATGTTACGACTTTGTTGGTCGCGGCCCGCGAGGTCCGCAACCTGATCAGCCGGACAAGCTAGACCGGTCGGACAGCGACCACGACTCGAGCTCGTCGGTAGCACCGCCCACAAGTGCTCTCGTGAGCTCGTTGGAGCTGTCGGTGCGTCCGATGAGGTTTATCCCGATAACCGCCGCCGATAGAAGTTGGGTTCGCTGGTTGGCTTTGGTTGGGTCGGTTTCTCCGGCCGCCGCCGATCGTGCGAGCGCCGAACCGATGCTCTGCTCCAACAATTGGAGGTAGCGGTCGGTGGCGGTTCGGTCGGCTGGACAGGCCAGGTCGTTGACGATCAGGCAGCCCTGGGGGCTTTCATCCGATGCGAGTTCGGTGCCCAGCGTCTCAAGAAAACTCACGATGTCGGTGATGCCTTCGTTGCCACCGGACAACCTCGCAAAAAGATGCTGGTCGGCCATATCGACGTATGTAGCCGCCGCTTGTTGGTACAACCCGTCCTTGCCTCCGAAGCTGTAATAAAGGGTCGAGCGGTCTACCCCGGTGGCCTTCTCGAGATCGGTAATCGTGGTGGCCGTGAATCCTTTGTCCCAAAAGGCGCGCATCGCGGCGCCCAAGACCGATTGGTAATCGTAGGACGGTGGCCGCCCTCGGCGTTTCGGCGTCACCCTTGCATTTCGAACCATGCGGTGTATATTACCTCCACTATTTCAAACCAACCAGTGGGGAACTTGACCAATGACGACACTAATTGCCGCCGGCACGCCTGCTGGCGGCCAAGAAGAAGCTATGGGTCGCTACTTGCAAGGTGCGCTACCAGTGCTCGTCGGCGCCGGTGGCAAACCGGTTAAACGATTGCGAGTCACGCAGGCAATGGCCGGAAGTTCCGGCTTGACTCAGATCCTTGTGATGGACTTTGACAACGCCGCTGCATTGACCGACGCGCTCGCAAGCGACGCGTACCAATCCCTTGTCGCTGATCGCGACGTGGCGTTCTCAAACTTCGAAATGTTCATCACTGAGGAGATGGCCTAAGCAATGCCCGAATTCACAGTCACCCATCACATCGACGCCCCCGTGGAGAAGTTCTGGGAGGTGCTCAACGATTTTGGCTCAATTTCTGAGTGGAGCCCGGGCGTCAAACGTTCGGCGTTGACCTCTGACGGACCAGTTGGAGAGGGAAGTACCCGTCACTGCGACTTCGCTCCAATGGGGGGAGTCGACGAGCGCATCGAGGCCTACACCACCGGCGAGCGAATGAAGATCAACCTATTTGCTACCCAAAAGCTCCCTATTTCTGGAGCGATTGCCGACTTCAATATTGCGTCGGGTGACGGAGGGACCAACCTAACGCTGCACTACAACTACACCCTCAACCTCATGGGACGCATCGCCAAACGCACCACCGCCAAACAGATGCGCAGCGGGATGGAGGGCGTCGCAGCCGACCTCCAGCGCGAGAGTGAGCGTCTCGCGCAGACGTAACTTTCTCACGGCTTCGGCTTGGTAACGATCCACCCTCGACGGCGAACTTCAAGAACCAAAGACTTCGTGGAGGCGGTGCGAATTGCCCGCTCGGAATCGGTCATTGGCCCTTTTGATGGCGTCTGGCTGGGGGCCGGCGATCCCTCTGGGGCCGGCGATCCCTCTGGGGCCGGCGATCCCTCTGGGTCCAGTGATGCCGAGTCCAGTGATGCCGAGTCCAGTGTTGCCTCGTACTCGGCGGCTTGGAGTTGCTCGATGAAGGCGGCGGCTTCGGCGGAAGTAAATCGACCTCCGGCTTGGCGCTGATTGAAGCCCATAGGCCCGCGGGCGTCGCGGAAGTCGGCGTGGCCTGCGTTCTGCAACAACTCGAGTAGATCCTTTACCTGCCTACTCGAGGCGGAGGGACCATCGCTTTGACCGAATGCCACAATGTTCCTAGGCGTCGAGGATCTCTGTTGCGGCCCGGTCGCCGGATTCGACTGCGCCGTTCATGAAGCCTTGATGGTCCAGCGATGTGTGCTCGCCGCAGAAATGGATCGGTCCCTCGGGAGTGGCCCCAGCACCTCGTATTTCGGTGTATTGACCGGTTGCCCAGAACGAGTATGAGCCGCTGGTATAAGGATCGTCGACCCACGAATCGAGCCACCCTCGGCCCGTGGCCGCCGCGGGAGTGGATGGCCCAAAGACGGTTTCGAGATCGCCGGCCGATGCCTCGACCAGCGAACGCGGTGCCTCGCCGTGAGCTCGAGCAAAGTTGTAGGACGCCCCTGGTTCGCCCCCGGTAAACGCCACGAGTACCCCGGTGGGGCCTGGTTCGGAGATCACTTCCTCCCAAGTGACCATGAGTGAGGTGTCGCTTGTGGAGTCGCCGTCGGCCCTGTTGTCGCGCCATGCCCGCCGGTTGAACTCGAGATGAAGTTTGGAGTTGGTGCCCATTGGTTGCTCGGCGATTGTCTTTCGTTTGCGGTCGCTGAGTTGCACCCCGTCGAGATCCACGGCGCGTAGGGCCGTGAACGGCAGGGCCAGCACGAGCCGATCGGCATCAACATCGGTTGTCGAGCCGGCGTGATCGAAAGTACACCGCACCCCCGCCCCCTGGGACCTCACGGCAACCAAACTGGACTCGAGCTCGACGGCGTCGTCCCCGACCGATTCGCGGAGTTTGTCGGCGACTCGGTCGCTGCCGCCGGCAACGTGCCAACGCTCGTCTGAGCCGCCGAGTAGATCCATCGACGATCCGGCTGCCGGGCCCACCATGGTCACAAGGTTGAGGGCGCTTTGGTCCTCGGCCGCACCGGCCCACTCAGACAGCATGGTGATTTCGATCAGCTGTCCCATCCGCGACCCTCGCCCACCCGCGACGCTGGTGTCGATCCATTCGGCGAGTGACATGCGGTCGAGGGCCACCGCCGCTTCGTTGTGGCTATCCCAGCGGATATCAGCGCCGGCCGCCGAGAAGTCGCGTTGCAGCGCCGGCGCCACGTCTTTCCAGTCGGAGAACACATCGGCGACGCTGTAGGGGTTGCCGCCAAATGATGTGACCGACCCGGCGTCGTCAGGGTAGCCCTCCCACAAATCCTCGAGATCGAGACCCAACTCGTTCAACAGCGAGCGCATCGCCCGGTGGTCGCTGTTGACCGCTTCGGCCCCCGATTCGCCGGTACGTCCGTCGGCAAAGAAGTTCCGCAGTGTGCGGGTTCGGCCCGCGATGCGATCGGCGGCTTCGTGCACCGTGACGTTGGCCCCGGCTTGGGTTAGGCGGTGAGCGCAGGTCAGCCCTGCAAGACCGGCGCCGACCACGATCGTATTCAGCCCGGCGGCGTAGCCGTTGCTCGACGAGGGGGTCGAAGCCGACGAACATCCGACCGCAGGAAGCAACAGTGCAGCCCCAAGCCCCGACGACCCCAAGAGAAACCGGCGTCGGCTCAGCTCGGCGAGTCGACCACGAACGTCGGCAATGGGACGGCCGTTTTGTAGTGCGTAAATCGACTGAGCGTGGACCCGTCGCAGAGTGCGGCCAAGTGGCGATCGTGGCATTAGCCGACTCTAGGACACCTATCGGTTACCCGGTAAACAACCGGATCGTGATGTATGTTCGGGCAACGAAGACGGATGGTGAAGAGTGGATAGTGATGAAGCTCGCTCAGACCTCGAGGAGGCGGCGCGGCAACTCGTCGAGGCTCCTGAAGAGCGACGAGACAACCACGCTGCGACGCTCAAGACACTTGCAACCAACGACCTGCTGGCCAGCTCTTACGCCCGGCTGCAATTCATCATCGGCGCACTGGCTTTCTTGTTGCCGGTAGTCGTGCCGCTGTTTGATTGGATAATTGACGGTCACGAACTGCGGGGCTCCATCAGCAGCTATTACTACGGCCGCACCGGCGGATACTTCGTCGGAAGTCTGGCCGCTATTGGCGTGTTCTTGTTTTCCTACAACTATCGACGGCGTCCGGGGTTCGCGGGCGACGATGTGCTCAGCAGCGCCGCGGGGACCGCGGCCATTGCCGTGGCGCTGTTTCCAACTCCTAGTAACGGCGCCGACGCTACCGGTGGTGCAGCGGTAGTCGGTGCGATCCACCTGGCGTCGGCCGCGACGCTCTTTTCGATTCTCGCGGTTCTTGCTCTGTGCTATTTCACGCGTACCGACCCCGAGCCCCACGGCTTTCGGGCCGCACTCGTGAGGACAGTCCGAGACGACTCCAGCACGTCAGCCAAGCGGCGCGCTGACAACCTGCTTTACCGGATCTGTGGTTGGACGATTGTGGCGGGCGTGCTGCTGGCCATTGCCAACAACATTTTTGACTGGGGGCTGCTCTTTTGGCTGGAGGCGGTGATGGTGTGGGCATTCGGCATCTCGTGGTTGCGTAAGAGCCGCAATCTCTCGCGGGCCGCCAGAGGCCTGATGACCGTCTTCTCTCGTTCCTGAACCAGCGAGCGGCCTCAGATCCCACCCGTCTGCGGTTGTTGGGGGCCATGATGGGACATGACGTCTCTTCGTGACGAACGAATTTTTGGGCTCATGGGGCAACTGGTCGGCTTTGCCACCGAGAGCCGGACGCCCAACACCGAACTGATCGACCTTTACGTGGCGCGGGCGGTGGCGGCCGGCGGAGTGGTTGACACTATTGCTGGGCCACAGGGTCGGGCTAACCTTCACGTTCGTTTCGGGCCCGATCAGGCGGGCGGGGTTCTGCTGTCGGGGCACACCGATGTGGTGCCGGCCGGACACGGATGGTCTACCGACCCGTACCTAATGAGCGAACGCGACGGACGTTTCTATGGGCGTGGAACCGCCGACATGAAAGGCTTTTTGGCGACCGCCTTGGCCGTGATCGAAGAGGTCGACGTCGACAAACTCGCCGCGCCAGTGCACTTTGGCTTGAGCTACGACGAAGAGATTGGTTGTGTTGGTGTGCGCGGCCTCCTTGATCGTCTTGTCGAGGGGGAGCGCTGCGAGCCTGAACTTATTGTTGTCGGCGAGCCGACCACCCTGAATGTCAGCACTGCACACTCCGGCAAGGTCGCCTACGACGTCGTGTTCGCCACGGCATCTGGTCATTCGAGCAGGGCCCCAATTCAGGTGAGTGCCATCGCTGCGGCGACCGAGTTGGCTGCTTCGATCAATGCCCTCAACCGGGTGGGGGTGAGCGCAAACATCGGAACCATTGCCGGTGGAATCGCGGTGAACGTGTTGTCACCTCGATGCGAGCTCACCTTCGAAGTCCGGCACGCGGCCGACGAGCGTCTCGACGACGTGCTTGGCGATTTGTGGGCCCATGTGGAACGCCTACGTACGGATCTGGACGCCGCGGGCGGAAGTATCGAGCTGGAGCAAACCATCGGGTATCCGGCGTTGCGTACCGATCCGGTTCATTCGGCCGTTGCCACGATCGCCGGGATTGTCGGCGGCGGGTCTGATCACCGGGTGTCCTACGGGTGCGAGGCCGGGCTGTACGCCGAAGCGTTGCCAGCCCCCGCAGTCGTGTTCGGTCCGGGCGACATTGCCGATGCTCACCGGCCTGACGAGTTTGTTGACATCGCCGACCTGGTGCGTTGCGCCGATGTTGTCCATCAAACGGTCCTGAATTTTTGCACCAAATAGGTGCAATGAGTTGACTAGCGCGCATGAAGCGTCGACACTTCGCTGCGTGACTTCCCAGAACACACCAACTACGGCCGAATTTTTGGATCGGGTGGACAACCTAGGCCCCAAATTTCGCCAGCGGATGCGAAGTCTGGATGAAGCTTCGCAGTTTCCGGTCGAGAACTTCGCCGAGGCCAAATCCGCTGGGCTCCACACGCTCTGTGTTCCCAAGAAATACGGCGGCGCCGGTTATTGGCTGCCTGGGAACTACAGCGGCTGGTACGAGATCCTCGAGCGGTTGGCGACGTGGGAAGCGAACACTGCTCAGCTGATCCAGGTTCATAACCACGCGGCTGGCATTATTGCGTGGCACTCCACCGAACAACAGGCCGACTACTTCATGCCCCACGTGATGGACGGTGCGTTTTGTGCATCGCTTGGTTCCGAAGCTCACCTGTTCGAAAACGGTGCCGAAGTGCTGAGCTCCGAGCTGCAGAGAGTCGACGGGGGATACCGGTTGACTGCTCGCAAAGGGTTCGCATCCGTAGCGGCCATAGCAAAGTACCTAATGGTGTGGGCCGCGGTCGAAGGTGACGATCCTTATGCCAAACGTATGGTGTTCGCAGTCGTCGATGTCGAATCCGAAGGCGTCGAACTGCTGGACGACTGGCAAATGCTCGGAATGCGGTCGACGGTGTCGTGCGGCGTCAAGTTCACCGACGTGTTTGTTCCCGATAGTCACATCGTTGGCGAACCCGGCGGATGGGTGACGTCTGATCCGCGGACGTTTTCGTGCGCGTACGCGGCGAACCACATCGGTGCCGCTCAGGGAGCGTTCGACTTCATCACCAACTACATACGCGAACGCGATGACTTGGCCGGCTCTGAAGCGGTGAGAGTCCGGCTCGGCAAAATGGACGCCCAGCTTTTTGCGGCCAAGGCCTGCTTGCGGTCGACTGCGGCGCGCTTGGACCGAGGTGACGATCCCGACGAGGTCGAGGCCGACGCCGTCAGAACAATGCACCTCGCCAAGGACGCGGTTCTCACAATTCCTTACGAGGGATTCGACATGGTCGGTGCCCGTGCTGCTCATGAGCGATATCCCCTCGGCCAGATGATGCGCGACGCCCGGACCTTCACTTTGCACTTCCGAGACGATCTGTACGTGGAGCGGCTGGCCGAAATGGCTCTCGGCAACGGCTTCTCGGCCAAGGGCGGGCGGGGCGGCTCAACCCCGTTCTCTGGCGAAACCGCCGCTCTTGGTCAGGCCGCGGCGGGCGCATGAGCTGTCACTTCCCATCACTCAAATATTCGAGGTTTCCGCAATGACCCACACTCGTATTCGTCCGTTCAACACCAAAGACACCTACCCCGAGCAGAATCTTGACAACGACTTGAGCCAAGGTGTTGTCGCCCGCGGGACCACGGTGTTCTTGAGGGGTCAAGTAGCCCAAGATCTCGATACCCGAGAATGCCTTCACGTCGGCGATGCCGCCAAGCAGACCGCCAAGGCAATGGAGAACATCAAGCTGCTGCTCGAAGAGGCAGGATCCGAACTCGGCCACATTTGTCGAATCGTCGTTTACCTCACTGATATCCGTTATCGAGATTCCGTCTATCAGGAGATGGGAAAGTGGCTCAAAGGTGTTCACCCCTGCTCGACGGGTCTTGTGGTCCCCGCCTTGGCCCGTCCGGAATGGGTGGTGGAGATCGAAGCCACCGCCGTTATTCCCGACTGATCCCGAAGAGCCAGAGTGGACATGGCTGCCTTGACTGACCCGGAAATCGCGGCGCTGGCCGCTCTCAAGGTCTCCGCTGATGGGCCGCTTGCTGCGGCTCGGTCGATGGCGCCAACCATGTACCACAGCGCCTCGATCCTCGAACGCGAGCAAGAGGCGCTGTTTGCCAGCGACTGGGTATCGCCGGGGTTGGCGGCCGAGATTCCCCATCCGGGCAACTACATCACTTACTCGATCGGCGAGCAGCCGGTATTTTGTGTGCGCGACCGTGACGGCGAAATACGGACGATGTCAAATGTCTGCCGCCACCGGATGATGACCCTGGTCCAAGGCCGAGGTTCAGCCAAAAAGATTGTTTGCCCATATCACGCATGGACGTACGACCTCAACGGCACGCTTGTCGCCGCCAATCACATGGCACAAACCGACGGGTTCGAACGCGCCGATCATTGTCTGCCGCAATTTCGCACCGAGATTTGGCACGGCTGGATATACGTAACTGCTAACCCTGACGCCCCACCTGTCGCCGAAGTCCTCGCCCCGCTGGCCCCGCTCGTGGAGCCGTACGAAATTGCCAACTACGTGCCCGTGGTCAGCACCGACGAGGTTTGGGACGGCAACTGGAAGCTCCTGACCGAGAACTTCATGGAGGGTTATCACCTCCCGGTGGCTCACAAGGCAACGGTGGGTACCTGGATGCCGATGACATCAGTTGCCTTTCCGGAACGCCATCATGGCGGGTTTACGTACCAGATCTTTATCAAAGACGAGAACGCCCAGTACGGGCGAGCCCACCCTGAGAACCGGCGATTTTTTGGCGACGCTCGCTACACGACGGTGATGCCAACGGTGTTCCCGGCGCACATGTACATTTTGGCGCCTGACCACCTCTGGTACCTGTCGCTGCGGCCTCACGGTCCCGAACAAGTCCGGGTCCGTTTTGGGATTGCGTTGGCACCAGAAGTTAACGCCAGCCTTGACGAACCCGAGGCATGGATTGGTGAGCTTTCTTCGTTTTTTGATCAGGTGAACCGAGAGGACCAAGCTCTCGTAGCGGGCCTCGCCCAAGGATCTCGCGCTGGTGATGCGGTTGGCGGTCCGCTCAGTTGGCTCGAACACGAATTGCACGACTTCCATCAATACCTGGCAAGCCGTCTGCTGTAGTTTGCGGCCATGACATTTTCAATTGCCGGTCGCTGCGAGCGGACCAACATGTTTGGCGTGGCGATCACGACGTCCTCGATCTGCGTAGGTTCGCGCTGCCCGCACGCCCGCTCCGGCATCGGAGCCGTGGCAACGCAAAACGTTACCGACCCAAATCTGGCCGCATTGGTATTTGACCGAATGGAGTCGGGGCGCAGCGCACCCGAAGCCATCGCCGACGTAGTTGAGGGCCGCGACCACATCGAATACCGCCAGCTAACTGCGGTTGATGCTCGGGGCGGAGTTGGGCATTTCACCGGCGCCAATATCCTCGGCGCCAACCGAGTCAGCGAAGGCAACAACTGTGTTGCGGCGGGAAACCTTCTAAGTTCTCTTGCTGTGCCGGAGGCTATGACCGAAGCCTTCGAAGCCGAACCGCAAATGCACCTCGCCGAGCGCTTGCTGCGCGGACTCGAAGCCGGTCTCGCGGCGGGCGGCGAAGAAGGTCCGGTTCACTCCGCCGGCCTTATTGTCCACCACGAGCAGCCGTTTGCCTTGGTCGACTTGCGCTGTGACTGGGACGAGGAGAATCCGGTCGCCAAGCTTCGTCAGCTATGGACCGACTACGAGCCGCAGATGCAGCCATACCTCGACCGAGCGATCAACCCATCGGTGGCGCCCAGCTACGGGGTTGCGGGGGACATGTAGCGCCCCGGAGTTGCTTAACGCCCGCTGATGTAGTTGGTGAGGTGTTGGCGTTCGTCCTCGAGCTCGTCGAGGCGGGCGTTCACGATGTCGCCGATGCTCACCAGGCCAACCATCGCGGCATCGACCACGATCGGCATGTGGCGAAAGTGGCCGTCGGTCATGGTGGCCATGACATGCTCGATATTGGCTTCTGGGCCGCAGGTGATCACCGAACTAACCATGAGATCGCTGACCGCACTATCCAGACACTTGACGCCGTCTCGCGCCAAGGAACGAACGATGTCTCGTTCGGAGATGATGCCATCAACCGATGATCCGTTGGCCGAAACAACAAGGGCACCGAAGTTCAGTTCGGCGAGCTTGTCGGCCACGTCCTTGATAGTTGCGGCCGGTTGAATCGTGACAACCTGATTGCCCTTCTTTTTCAAGACCTGGCTGACGAGCATGACGGTTTGCCTCCTGTGCGGGTGCCAACTCCTGTTCTGGACCGTAGCACCGACGCCGAAGCCGTGCCCCTGACCGGCTGGCGATGGCCGGTTGGCTATGACCGACCGCTCAGTCGTCGGGATAGAGGCGAAAGACGGTCAGCGCACCCAGGAGGAGTAGCCCCGCCCCAGTCCACATGGAAAGCTGCATCCCGTCCATGAACGCGTTTCGGGCCGCTAGCGCCAGTGATTCCCCGCCCGGTAATTGCGCAGCTACGTGCAAAGCAGCGCCGACGCTGTCTTCGACTGGCCCGGCGGCTTCGGGGGGAAGTCCGGCTGTGGCATCGCCCAGCCCGGAGCGATACCCCGACGAAAGAAGCGAGCCGAGTAGGGCGATCCCTATCGCTCCGCCAATTTCGCGGGTTGTGTCGTTCATGGCCGAAGCGACGCCCGCTTTGTTCTCGGGCAGAGATGAGACGATTGCTTCGGTAGCGGTAGGGAAGGTCGTGGCCATTCCCGTGGCGATCAAGACGATGAATAGCGCGACCACCGCGTACGGAGTATCGATCGTCAAAAATCCGAATCCGATGAATCCGGTGGACGCGATCGCCAAGCCAGCGGAGATTGTGCGTCGGGCACCGATTCGTTCGGTGAGAACCGGAGCCCGAGGCGCGACGATCACCATGCAAACCGCGAATGGCAATGTTCGTACGGCGGCCTCCAGCGGCGAATATCCGACGGCAAATTGGAGGTATTGGGTGAGCACGAAGAACATGCCGAACATCACAAGGAACGCAGTGGTGACCGTGAAACTGCCCATCCGGAACTCGCCGATGCGAAACAGGCGAGGATCGAGCATTGGGTCGTGTTGGGCCAGCTCAAAACGAACCCAACCGGCGATGGAGACCACCGCAATCGCGAACGCGGCGAGAACAACTGGATCGGTCCAACCGAACTCCGGTCCCTGAATCAGTGCGTAGACGAAGCTGGACAGGCCAACGATCGACAACAAGCTCCCGACCGGATCGAGTGGGCGTTCCTCGCTGTCTTTCGAGTTGGGCACGACGGCCAGCACCAACACGAGGGCCAGACCGGCAATCGGGACGTTCACCAAGAACACCGATCCCCACCAAAAGGCCTTCAACAGCAATCCACTGGAGATGATTCCTATGGCTGCACCCGCGCCGGCAAACCCTGACCAAATGGCGATCGCCTTGGCTCGCTCGTCGGGCGGGAACACCACGGTGATAATCGACAACGTCGCCGGCATGGTCAGCGCCGCGCCAATCCCCATCACTGCTCGCAGGACTATTACCTGAGTAGGCGTGTCGGCCTGGGTGGCGACCAGTGCGCCGACCGCGAAGATTGCCAAGCCTGTGATCAACGCCGGCTTGCGTCCGTACCGGTCGCCAACTGCGCCGGCCGGCAGTAGCAATCCCGCGAATACCAGCGCGTACGCGGCATTGATCCAGACAAGTTCTGACCCGGTGGCGTCCAACGCCCGCTGGATCGAGGGGATGGCCAAGTTGAGCGAACTCACGCTGGCCACGATCAACACCAGGGACAAGTTGAGAATCGCGAGAATCGGCCACCGTTGCGGGTGCCCGATGGCCGGGTCGAAGTCGGAGGAAGGTGGTGGGGTCATGTGGGGTCCGGTGCGGCTAGGTAGTGGTGGTAATCGAGGCCAAGCGCGTGCATGGTTCGGCGGTAGTTGACCGCCACGGTGTCGAACTTGAGGTGCAGTTCGTCGGCGAGATCGAACGGCACCTGCTCGGGACGTTGCGACTCGACGATGCGTTTGTCTTGGCCAAATATGGTTTCTTCGAATTCTTGCAGGAAAGAGTCGGGTTGGTCGAGGTCGTAGTTGCGGGCGATGATGCAGTAGCCGCGGCAACGGTTCTTGCCGATTGGTTGCCCCACATAGAAATACACCATGCCTTTGTCGCCGCCCCACCCGAGGCGCAGGACGATTGTGTACGGCAAGTGGAGTTCGTATCGGCTGCGACGTTCTGGCGAGACCACTTCGTCGTTGGCGAATACCGGGAAGTCGTCGGAGTTCGGGGCTTCGGGTCGCACCACGGAGTAGTGCAAGACGTGGCCGTCGACCTCGACGGTCGTGTCGGGCACGATGGGCCGTTCGGGGTCGCCGAGCAGCCCTGGGTGAACCCATGGGAAATGACCAAAGTCGGTGAAGTTCTCGACTTGACGAGAGGCGTCGGCATCCCAGTCGAACGGCCCGGTGTCAACGGTGCGCCAGGCCGCGTCTTCGAGTTCTGGGATAGCTGGTAGTGGATAAGTTGGATCGTCGAGAGCCACCCACACGAGTCCGTACCGCTCCTGGCAATCGAAGCGATCGATGCGTGCTTTGGCAGGGATCGACAGCCCTTCCTTCTGCGGGATCTTGACGCAGGCGCCGGTGCGGTCGTACTCCCACGCGTGGTAAGGGCATACCAAGCAGTCGTCGTGTTGCCAGCCCAGCGAGAGCGCGGTGCCCCGGTGGATGCAAACGTCACGCATGGCGTTCGGCGCACCATCGCGGCCTCTCCAAACCACAACCGGCTGATCCAACAACATGGTGCCAAACGGTTGGTCCGCAGCAACCTCGGAGCTGTAGGCGACCGGATGCCAGCAGCTGAAGAGTTTGGCGGTGAACGATCGTGCTGCGGCTGACGGCATGGACCCTCCCATGGGCAGCCACTCTCGCGGCCCGGAACCGTATTGTCAACCGCTGATGGTCGATGTCATCAGATGACATTGTGACGCCACTGTGGCGCCGCGTCGTAACGGGGCTCCGACCTCATCGAGCGAACCGCGTTGGGATGTGAGACGATCGGGCATGCTTGATCATCTGTCGATTCAGTGTCGCGACATGGCGGTGAGCGCGGCGTTCTATGACGCAGTCCTTGCTCCACTTGGCGGTCAGAGGATCTTGGACTTTGGCGAGACCATCGGGTTCGGTGTGCCGCCAATGCCAGACTTCTGGATAGGTGTTCATAACAGTGGCGAAGGGTTTCGCGAGTCGCACATTGCGTTCAGCGCCGCCGACCGACACCAGGTCGAAGCGTTCTTTGCCATCGCCGTCGAAATCGGAGCTGACGTACTTCACGAACCGCGGCACTGGCCCGAGTATCACCCCAACTACTTTGGCGCTTTTGTTCGCGACCCCGACGGCAACAACATCGAAGCGGTTTGTCACGTCGTGCCGGGGCCGTAAGCGGTCTTCTTGTTGCCAGGAGATAGTCGACGGGGAGCATTGCCGCGAGCCGCATAGCGTGATAGCTATATATCTATGTCTATGTCGAGGTCTATATCGAGGTCGAGGTCGATGGTTTCTGATGTGGGCGTCGATCTAGAAGCGGCGCTCAAGGCGTTGGCGAGCGAGCGGCGGTTACAGATCTTGGAGTGGTTGAAGGACCCCGCGGCCCACTTTCCGCCTCAAGAACACGGCGACCCGGTGAAGCACGGAGCCTGCAACCTTTTCATCGTCGAAAAGCTGGGGGTGAGCCAGCCCACAGCATCGCGTCATTTAAAGGTCTTGGTTGACGTCGGACTCGTGATTGCGACGCGGCGCAAAGGTTGGACCTACTACCGGCGCGACGAGGCCGCCATCGCCGGCCTGCTCGTCCAGATGGCGGGCATCTGATGGCCGCTGGACTGAGGATCGGAGCCGATGTCGGAGGAACCTTCACCGACGTCGTGATCGAGACAGTTGACGGCTCGTTCGAGTCGATCAAAGTTCTCACCACTCACGATCGACCCGAGCAGGGCATTCTCGACGCCATCACCGAGCTCAGCACCGCCGAGTCGGTGCAGCTCGCTGACGTCGAGCAAATCATCCACGGCACCACGCTGGCCACCAACGCTCTGATCGAAAGACGAGGGGCCAGGACGGCATTTGTCACGACCGCCGGATTTCGAGACGTGATCGAAACCCGCACCGAGGGCCGGTTCGAGCAATACGACCTCAACATTGTGCTCCCCGCCCCGCTGATCGAGCGCAAGGATCGTTTCGTGGTGCCCGAACGCCTCAACGCCCGCGGCGAGGTCCTGATCCCGTTCGACGAACGAGCCGCGGGCGAAGTCATCGATTCGATCGCCGCGAACGGTTACGAGGCCGTTGCCGTCGGGTTCATGCACAGCTATCGCAACAGCAGCCACGAGCAGCGCTTTCGGGACCTACTGATCCAACGGTTGCCGGAGATCGCAGTGTCGATCAGTTCGGAGGTCTCGCCGCAGATGCGCGAGTTCGAGCGGTTCAACACCGTCTGCGCCAATGCCTACGTTCAGCCGCTGATGGCGACGTATCTGCTGCGACTGCAGGCCGAGCTCATCGAGCGTGGCGCAACCTGCCCGCTCTATCTGATTCACTCGGGCGGTGGGCTGGTAAGCGTCGATACCGCCGCGCGTTTCCCGGTGCGGTTGGTCGAGTCGGGTCCGGCTGGGGGAGCGATCTTCGCGGCCGATCTCGCCGCACGTTATGGCCGAGACCGAGTTCTCAGCTACGACATGGGCGGCACGACGGCCAAGATCGCGTTGATCGAAGATTTCACCCCCCAGACCGCCAAAACGTTCGAGGTGGCACGAACGACAAGGTTCAAGAAGGGCAGTGGCATGCCCATTTCGATTCCGGTAATCGAGATGATCGAGATCGGTGCGGGTGGCGGTTCGATAGCCAGCGTCGACACGCTTAGGCAAATACGAATTGGCCCGCATAGCGCGGGGTCGCAGCCCGGACCCGCGGCCTACGACTTGGGAGGCAATGACCCCACCGTCACCGACGCCAACGTGCAGCTGGGTCGACTGCACCCAGACACGTTTGGTGCCGGCGAGATCTCTTTGTCGCCGCCGCGGGCCGCGGCGGCGATCCGCGAGGCGATAGGGGACCGACTCGGTCTGGATGCGTTGGCGGCCGCGGTCGGGATTGCCGAGGTCGTCGACGAGAACATGACCAACGCGGCGCGGGTCCACGCCGTTGAGAACGGCAAGGATCTGGCCGGATTCACGATGATCGCGTTCGGTGGAGGCGCGCCGTTGCACGCCACCCGGCTCATGGACAAGCTCGGCCTGGAGGAACTCCTGGTGCCGCCGGGCGCTGGTGTTGGTTCCGCCATTGGTTTCTTGCGAGCGCCGTTTGCCTACGAGGCGGTCAGGAGCCTTTACACCCGTATCGACGATTTCGATTATGTGGCGGTCAACGAGGTGCTGAGCGAACTCGAACTCGAAGCCGAGACATTTGTTCGCGACGGTACCGATGCCGAACTGGTCGTCGAGCGCCAAGTCTCGATGCGCTACAAGGGGCAAGGTTGGGAGATCCCGGTGCGTCTCCCCGACGGCCACTTTGACGAGTTTGCCGCCGAAGGTTTGGGCGCCGTTTTCACCAAGGCCTACGAAGAGTTCTTCGGCCGGGCGATTGACGACCTCGCAATAGAAGCGGTCAGCTGGTCGGTGCGGGTGGCCTCGACGATCGAGAGACCTCGCCCGCTCGAAATCGAGTCGGCGACGCGGCTTGTCGAAGCCGACGATCATCGTGGCGTCTACGATCCGACCCTCGGCCGCATGACCGACTCCGGGATAATTCGACGAGACTCACTCGGATTGGGAGACGGAGTCCCGGGACCGGCGATAATCGTCGAGGAGCAAACCACCACAGTTCTGGGTTCTCATCACCTTGCGGTGTGCCAAGTGGATGGCTCGCTGCTGATCAAAGGAGTGGCAGATGAGTAACACCGAAGTTCAGTTCCAGATCATGTGGAACCGGCTCATCTCGATTCTCGAGGAGCAGGCCCTCACTTTGGTTCGTACCGCATTCAGCACATCGGTACGAGAGGCTGGCGATCTGTCGGCGGGCGTGTTCGACCGTGAGGGACGCATGGTGGCCCAAGCAGTGACCGGCACTCCTGGTCACGTCAACACCATGGCCGCTGCCGTAGTTCATTTCATCAACGACATCGGTCCCGAACGCATCTATCCCGGAGACGTTTACATCACCAACGATCCGTGGAAAGGCACCGGTCACCTGCACGACATCACTGTCACCACTCCGGTGTTTGTGGCCGACGAACTGATTGGGTTCTTTGCATCGACCGCTCACGTAGTCGATATCGGGGGCCGCGGCTACGGACCCGACGGCCGTGAGGTTTACGAGGAAGGCCTAAGGATCCCGATCATGAAATGGGTCGAGAGAGGGGCCCTGAACGCCGACCTGGTGAACCTGATACGCAACAATGTTCGCGAGCAGGATCAAGTGCTGGGAGACATCCACGGACTGGCGGCATCCAACGAGACCGGTCGTCGCCGTTTGCTCGAAATGTTGCACGAGTTCTCAATTGCCGACTTGGACGAACTGGCCGGGTTCATTTTCGACCGCACCCGCACCGCGACCTTGGCGGCGCTCGGGCCGGCGGCCAACGGGGTCTATTCCAACGACATGTTCGTCGATGGATACAACGACACCATTCGTCTGGCTGTCGAGCTCACCGTTACCGACGAAGGCATGCACGCCGATTTCTCCGGGACGTCACCGATCTCGGAGTTCGGTATCAACGTCCCGCTCACCTACGCCCAGGCCTACTTCACTTACGGAATGCTTGTTGCGCTAGCGCCGGAGCTGCCCAACAACTACGCCTCACTGTTGCCGTTCACCGTTAGTGCTCCCGACGGGGTGATCTTGAACGCGGTTGATCCGGCTCCGGTATCGGTGCGCCACGTGATCGGTCACTTTGTCACCGACCTTTGTCTCGGAGCGGTCGATCCGGCGATCCCCCACACCGTCCCCGCCGAAGGGGCCGGCGCGTTGTGGAACTTTCAGGCCAGTGCTCGCGGCGCCGATCCCGCCGTTCCCAAGCCACCAATCGAATTGTTGATGTTCAACAGTGGGGGAGCCGGGGCTCGACCAACCCTCGATGGGCTCACCGCGACCGCGTTTCCGTCGGGCGTGATGACAATGAGCGCCGAGGCGACCGAGCAGATCGGACCGATCATCATCTGGCGAAAAGAGATCCGCGAAGACAGCGGTGGGGCCGGGCAGTTTCGTGGCGGGATGGGCCAGATAATCGAGGTCGGCCCGACCGATGGTTACCACTTTGAGTTCTCGGCCATGTTCGACCGGGTCGACAACGCCGCCCGCGGGCGAGCCGGTGGCCAAGACGGGGCGGCGGGGCGGGTCTATCTTGACGATGGCAGTCCGTTTGCGACCAAAGGCAAACAGATGGTGCCCGCCGATCGTCGACTAATCCTCGAGCTCCCCGGTGGAGGCGGCTACGGACCACCAATCAATCGTGATGCGGCCGCGGTGGCCAACGATTTGCGGCAGGGATATGTGAGCAGCGACAGCCCAACCAACGGAGAACCAGAGTGAAATTGCGTCCGATTGCCGAACAGCCGCGCCTGGATTCCTATGACGTGGTGATCGTCGGCGGTGCGATCATTGGTTCGTCGATTGCGTGGCATCTGGCGAATGAGGCCGGCTTTGACGGCTCGGTCTTGGTGGTCGAACGCGATCCCACCTATCAGACCGCATCCACGTCGCTCACCAATAGCTGCATGCGCCAGCAGTTCTCCACCGAGGTCAACGTCCGTATTTCGCAGTTCGGAGCGGACTTTGTCCGCAACTTCCGCGAATACCTCGGCGGCGATCCCGAGGTGCCGGAGATCCAGGTCCATCACTTTGGGTACATGTATCTCGCCAACGACGAGCGCTTTGCCTCAGTATTGCGGGCCAGTCAACGGTTGCAGGAGGGACTGGGCGCGGCGACCAAGATAATGTCGCCGGCCGAGATCGAAGCCGCCTATCCGGCCTACAACGTCAGCGACATCGTGTGCGGGAGCCACAACCTGATCGACGAGGGATATTTCGACAGCGGCACGATGTTTCAGTCATTGCGGGCCAAGGCCCGTGCCGGAGGCGTCGAGTACGTCACCAACGAAGTCGTGTCGTTGGGTTGCGCCGAGGGGCGCGTCACCGACGTCGGGCTTGCCAGTGGCGAACCCATTTCTTGCGGCCTGCTTATCAACGCCGCAGGACCGAGGGCCGCGATCGTTGCCGCCATGGCGGGCTTGCATTTGCCGGTGGAGCCCCGCAAACGATTTACGTTCATCTTCGACTGCGCGCAAAAACTAGAGCACGACTTGCCGCTCACGATCGACCCCAGCGGTGTCACGATGCGAACCGACGGAGCCGTCTACATGGCGGGCTGCCCGCCTGACATCGACCCCGCCGTCGACCACGACGACTTTGTGATGGATTCCACGGTTTTCGAGGAGAAGGTCTGGCCGGTGCTCGCCAACCGGGTCCCGGCGTTCGAACGGATCAAATTGTCCACTCAGTGGGCCGGCCATTACGCCTACAACACCCTGGATCACAACGCGGTTGTCGGGCCCCATCACGAAGTGACCAACTTTGTGTTCGCCAACGGGTTTTCGGGGCATGGCGTTCAACAATCGCCGGCGATCGGGCGCGGCGTTGCCGAATTGGTGGCCTATGGCGAGTTTCGCTCGCTCGATCTGTCTCCTCTCTCGTACGCTCGGATCGCCCGCGACGAGCCGTTCGAGGAGTTGGCGATCATCTAGTGGGATCGTCATCGGTGCTGTGCACCAACTCCAGCAACCATCGGTTGACCGTGTGCCTTGTTTCTGAGTCGATGCCGTGGGGCCAGATGGCGAAGTATGCGGAGTTCGGGGGCCGGTATAGCGAACCCACCTCGACGAGCAGGCCGCGCTCGATGTGATGTTCGATGAGGCCGCGCCATCCCAGCGCTACGCCGCGGCCGGCAATCGCCTCGTCGAGAGCGAGAGTCCAGTTGCTGAACACGACCCGAGCGGCTGGAGATTCGAGACTATGGGCTCCGAACCAATCAGACCACGAAGCCCACGACCGATCTTCGGTGTCGAGATGCAGGAGCGGCACGCCGCTCAGCTGGTTGGCGTCGGAGTGTTCGTCTAGCTGGTGTGCGAGTGCGAACTCGGGCGACGCGACTGGTACTACTGCTTCGTCAAACAGGTGTGTAGCTCGATGGCCAACCCAGTCTCCGTGGCCGACATGAACCGCGGCGTCGAAACCGCCCCGGCCGAAATCGGCATTGCGATCAAAGAGCCACAACCGAATTTCTCGGCCGGGAAGCGCGGCCTCGAGGCTGTCTAGGTGCGCAACCAGCCACCGCTGGGCAACGCCGGGGTTGGCGGCTAGAACAAAGCTGCTTTGGTTGTCGAGTCGGTCGATCGCGGCTTCCAGAAGCGCAAATGCTTGTTCGACGCTTTCGAACAGTTCGGCGCCCGAGGGACTCAGCGCCGCGGTGTTTGGGGTGCGATCGAACAGCGACGCGCCGATTTCTCTCTCGAGAGCGCGGATCTGACGAGTCACGCTCGGCTGGGTCAGGCCCAGCTCGTGGGCCGCGCCAGTAAAGGTGCCAATCCGAGCGGCCGCTTCGAAAACCGTCAGCCGTTGCAGCTGGCTGAGTCTCTGGGACAGGCGGCGCATCGTCTCACCATACGCTTTTCCTATGCTGCCATGTCCAAAATCGCTCTGTTCAAGCGGTCTTGTACCTACTCACAATGCAGGAATGGATGAGCGCGCCAGCCCCAGTAGCACTCGGAGGCGAGGTCGGCGTGGGCGTTCGGCCACAAAGGCGCCCACGGCGCCCAGTGGGGCGCCCCGACGTTTCATTCCGACCTATGAGTTGCTTGATGACCAGTCGCTCGACGCCCTGGAACAGCAGGCCGATTGGTTGTTGGACGAGATAGGCATCGACGTGCGCGGCGACGAGGTTGCTCTCGAATTGTTCCGAGACGCCGGGGCAACGGTGGCCGGCGAACGGGTCCGGTTCGCGCCTGGTTTGGTGCGCCAGTTGTGCTCTACCGCGCCCAAACAGTTCGAGATGCACGGTCGGGATCCGCGGCACACAGTCACGATAGGCGGTGACTCGGTCGTGCTGTTACCCACCTACGGTCCGCCGTTTGTATCCGACCTCGACCAAGGCCGGCGCTACGCGACTCTCGACGATTTCGAGAACTTCGTAAAGTTGACCTACTCGACGCCGTACCTGCACCACGGCAGCGGAACGGTGTGCGAACCGGTCGACGTTGCGGTCAACAAACGTCATCTCGACATGGTTTACGCCCACCTCCGATGGTCGACCAAACCGTTCATGGGTTCGGTGACGTCAGCGGAGCGAGCCGAGGATTCGATCGAGATGGCTCGAATCGTGTTCGGCACCGACTACTTGGAACAGCACTGCGTTATCCAGGGCAACATCAACGTCAACTCGCCGCTGGTGTTCGATGAGGTGATGACGGGATCGCTGCGGGCCTACGCCGCGGCCAATCAGGGCTGCGTGATTTCGCCATTCATCATTGGTGGTGCGATGGGCCCGGTTACCCAGCCCGCGCTCTTGGCTCAGGCCCACGCCGAAGCAATGGCCATGATCGCCCTCACGCAGTTGGTTCGGCCAGGAGCGCCGGTCGTGTACGGGAACTTTCTCACAACGATGGATCTGCGTACCGGCGCACCGACGTTCGGGACGCCCGAGAGCGTCTTGTCGACTTACGCCATTGGTCAACTTTGCCGTAGGTTGGGTCTTCCGCTGCGCTGCGGCGCGAGTTATACGGCGTCGAAAGTCGCCGACGCCCAGGCCATGGCCGAGTCTGCTGATGCTCTCAACGCCGGAGTGTTGGCCGGCACCAACTTTGTGATCCACGCGGCGGGCTGGCTCGAAGGAGGGCTCACGCTTGGCTACGAGAAGTTCGTGCTGGATCTTGATCGGCTGGGCGCGTTGCATCGCCAACTCGAAGGGTTGACGATCGACGCCAACAGTCTTGCCTCGGCCGGGTTTTTGGAGGCGGGCCCGGGAGTGGCGCACCTCGGTACCGCTCACACATTGTCCAACTTCCGCGAAGCCAATTACATTAGTCGCCTCGCCGATTGCCGATCGTTCGAACAGTGGTCAGACGACGGCGCGCTCACGGCCGAACAGCGAGCCAACGCGGTATGGAAGCAGATGCTGGCCGAATATGAGGCGCCACCGATAGACCCAGCCGTGGACGACGCACTGCGCCAGTTTGTCGATCGTCGCAAGAGCGAGATGCCCGACAAGTGGTATTAAGCGGCGACCACCTGGGCGACAAGTCCGCCGATCACCGCGACCAGGAACACGTAACCGACGAAGATGACAACGAGCTGTCGATGAGCGAGTTTGCTGAGCAGCAAGAACTCCGGGATGTTCGCTCCCGCCCCAGCAATAGTGAGGGCAACAATCGCACCGATACCCACCCCAGCTCCCTGTAGGGAGTCGGCGATCGGAACGAACAATTCGGTGCTGAAATAGAGTGGGGTGCCGAGAGCGGCCGCGGCGGGAATCGCCAAGCCGGAGTTTGCGCCCGCAATGTCAGCGACTGCGCCGGGCGGTACGAGCGCTTCCAGCGAGGTTCCGATCAGGACACCGAGCACCAAGACCGGGCCTAGACGGCGCATCAACACGATCGCTTCTCGGCCCGCAGCACGAAGTTCCGCGGCGGGTCCCATCCACGGATCGTCGGGCTGGTTGTGTTCGCCACGGGTACTGCTCGCGCCGCTATCGGTCGCGGCTACCAACGTTGCTGGCAGCAGCAGTCGCTCGATGTCGAACTGTTCGGACAACAGAGCAAGTCCCATCGCCGCCGTGAAAGCAATTGCCACGTAGGTAAGCGCGGCGGGCAGTCCCACGATGATGGCCAACGCCCCGAACAGCACAGGGTCTAGTACGGGCGCGGCGACGATGAACGCGACGTAACCCGCGGGGGTGACGCCGGCCCGCCGAAGGCCAACCAGCAGCGGCAGCGCTGAAAACGTGCAGAACGGCGTGATGAACCCGACCCCGATGCCCTTAAGAGCAGCCACAACTGGGGGCCCACCCATCCAGGCCCTCAGTCGCTGTGCACCCAGACGGCGTTGGCCGAACTCGACCATCGTCGCCACCACAAGGAAAAGTAGCGCCAGCTCGACCAGCAGGTATACCGAGTTGCGGATCATTTCTCGGCCGCGCGTGACACGGCCATGATCCTGGCCGCGGCCTCTGGCAGCTCGGTCATACATGATGGGTTTATCCGCACGAGCGTGCGCACGCCGTCAGGTTCGGTGAGGATGAATTGCTCGTCGGCCAGTACTTGGAGATGGCGTGACACGGTGGACTGGCTGCGATCCATGCTCTCGACGATGTCGCCAACTCGAACCGCGGAGTCGGCGTGAGCAATGAAGTTGAGAATGCGCAGTCGTGTGGCGTCAGCGAGGCATCGAAACCAGCGGGCGTAATTGTCGGCCTGAGTTTGCGTCAAGGTATTCATCGTTAATCGACGATGAACGATGAATGGCGGGCTGTCAAGGCCGATTCAGGCGCGGACAATAACGGGGATGCTGGAGAGATCGGTTGTCCAGATCGCCAAACAGAGAAGCGGCTCGGTGAGGGTCTCCATTGCGTGACAGGTGCCGGTTGGGTGGTTGATCCACGTTCCGGGAGTTTGAGGGGTTGGAGATTCGGCGCCCTTGGTCCACATGGCCGTACCCGCGACCGGGTAGTAGATCTCGGCGGCTTTGTGCACGTGACTCGGGTAAAAGACATTGGGCCGCTGCACGCTGAAGAAGATGCTGGCGACGTCGCTGTGTAGATGAGCGCTCGATCGGGCATCGGTACCGACCAGCGTCGCGACGAGGTAGTCGTTGCGCAGCGAAACAATGTCGGGTTCGTCGTAGTCGAGGTAGGGGACGGTCCACGAAAGGTTGTTGGCCGCGTCGGCAATGGCCGCGGCAAGCTCTGACGCCGGTGATGGGCCGGCGAAGTCGAGGGCCGACCGGACCCAATCAGACGCCTCGACCCGCTTCGAGTCCTCGTGCGACGAACTGGCCTCGGCAGTATCGAGTGCCGTCAAAGCCCGTTCGAGCAGCGGGGCATCGGCCGAGGGATCCTCGAGGCCCGATTTGATTGTGCGGCGGGTGGCTGAAACCAGCCGATCAAGCCTGTGGTGTGACATTTCGAAAATGTAGTGCAGTGGCAATAAGGTCTGCGCCGATGACCGATTTCTTACCCGCAGGGTTGTTCGAGTGCTCCGGGTCGCTCGTACATCCGAACCCGATCTGCGCGGGACCGTGGGATCCGCGAGCCATGCACGGTGGCGCCCCAACCGCCCTGGTGGGTCGCTTCGTCGCGGCGCACCGTGGAGGCGAAGAGTTTCACCTGGCGCGCCTCACGGTCGAGCTCATTCGACCCGTTCCAATCGCCCCGCTCGAAGTCGAAGTCCGCATTATTCGCCCCGGTAAGCGGGTACAGCTACTGGACGCGGTCGTACGTGACGGCGACGGAGTCGAAGTTGTGAAGGCTCGTGGACTGCGGTTGGCAAAGACCGCAAACCGCGTGGACGAACCGAACTTTGCCTTGTCGCCGCCGCCCGCGGGCCCGCCGCCTACGGAGTGCCAACCGTACGTGCACGGTTACGACCGTGAACCGGGTCGTTTCTACATGGACGCGTTCGATATGCGTCACACCGACGGCAACGCGTTCGGGAAGCTCGGTCCGTCGGCGGTTTGGCTTCAACTCAAGGTGCCAGTCTTCGCCGGCGAACAAACTTTGGCCCTCGATCGTCTCCTGGCATCGGCGGACTTCGGCAACGGCGTGTCGAACGTTCTCGACAGCAGCACGCACGCCTTCATCAATCCCGACCTAACCGTCAACATCCATCGTCTGCCCGATGGCGAGTGGGTCCACCTGGACGCCCGCACCCATGTTCGAGGCGACGGCTATGGCACCGCGACCGGTCGGCTGAGTGACCGGCGCGGAGAATTGGCGATCGTAAACCAATCACTGCTGGTAGGGCCCAGATGAATGCCGCGGCCGCGCGACACAGTGCGGGCATCGCCCTGTGGCGTCGCGATCCGGTCGCTAGTGGTGCCCAGTTGCTGCTGGGCCACATGGGTGGACCCTTCTTTGCCAACAAACACGAAGCCGGTTGGAGTTTTCCCAAGGGTTTGACTGAGCCCGGCGAAGATCTGCTTCAGGCGGCACTCCGCGAATTTGGCGAAGAGATGGGAACCGCTCCGCCGGGAGGTCCTACGGTCGAGTTGGGCTCAGTTCGTGGCTCGGGCAAGACCATCACGATCTTTGCCCGGCGGGGCGACTTCGACGCGTCGGCCGCGGTTTCGAACACCTTCGAGTTGCAGTGGCCTCCGAGGTCGGGAATCGTAAGAACATTCCCCGAGATTGATCGAGCCGAGTGGGTGAACCTCGCCGACGCCGCGACCCTGCTAACGAAGGGGCAACGGCCATTCGTGGCTCGCGTCGAGGCCGTGATCGCAAGGGATGAGTCGTCGTGACCGCAAGTTCACACGACGTGCTCGACGGAGTTGACGCCGTCGTGTTCGACAAGGACGGAACGTTGATCGACGTGCACGCCACGTGGGGTCCGGCGATGGTCACGATTCTCACCGAACTGGTCTCCGACGCAGCGTCGCAGCGAAGGGCGGCGGCCGCCATCGGAGTCGACCTCGATTTGGCTCAGCTGGCCGACGACTCGCCCGTTATTGCCGAAACCAACGCCGAGATCGCGGCGCGGCTCTCCGTCGCGCTCGGGCGAAACTCGGCCGAGCTCACAACACAGTTGGAACAACTTGTCACCCGCCACGTTGTCGAGTCGGTGACACCGCTGCCGGGCGTACAGAAAATGCTCGAATCCTTGAGCGAAGCAGGGCTCTGGCTCGGCGTGGCCACCAACGATGGCGAGCGGTCGGCCCGTAAACAGGTAGACCGTCTTGGTTGGTCTGACCTATTCGACAACGTGTTTGGCTACGACTCGGGGCATGGTGGCAAGCCGGGCCCGGGCATGGTCAAGGCATCGGCTGAGGAGGCCGGATGTGGGGTCGGCCGTACGGTGATGGTCGGCGACACGCTGACCGACATCGCCGCGGCGACCGCGGCCGGCTGCCGCTCGATACTGATCGACCCGACGGGTCGGTTGGGGAGCGCGGCGACCCTTGTTGTCGACTCGCCATCGCAGATCGCTGGTCTCATTGGCCGCTAGTTGCAGTAGTGCCCGCGAACCGACGCGGCGTGCAACAATGGCGGATGGCTATCGGTGGACGGTCGTTGTGGCTCGATGAATTGGATCCTCCCCTGCCGTCGCGCCCGGCCCAGCAAGGCGACCTTCATGTTGACGTAGCCATTGTTGGTGCGGGCTTCACCGGGCTGTGGACCGCCTATTACCTTGCTCAGATCGATCCTTCGTTGACGGTGCTGGTGCTCGACAAGCACCATGTGGGATTCGGCGCGTCGGGTCGCAACGGTGGTTGGGTCGTTGGCGAGTTGGCGGCTTCGTGGTCGAAATACGCCAAACATTCGACCAAACCCGACGCTCTATCGCTGGTACGTGAGGTTTTTGACTGCGTCGACGAGGTCGGGCGGGTCGTGAGCGCCGAGGCGATCGACTGCGGGTTTACCAAAGGGGGCACAATCCGATTGGCCCGTAACGAAGCGCAGCATCGCCGCCAGATGGAGGAAGTGGCCGAGCAACATCGTCTCGGATTTACCAACGACGAATTCGAGTTATTGGACCGCGAGGCCGCCCAAGCAATAGTGGGTGCGACGAAAGTGCTGGGGGGCGTCAAGTTCGGCCCGAGCGCGGCAGTCGACCCGGCTCGATTGGTCGCAGGTCTGGCAAGGGCGTGCGAAGCAGCCGGAGTCGTGATCTTGGAACGAACCACCGCGGAGTCCGTTGCCCCTCGGGTCGTAGAAACTGATCGCGGGTCGATACGGGCCTCGGTCGTCGTGCAGGCCACCGAGGGTTATACCCGCGACCTGCAAGGCCAGAGACGCCGACTCCTACCCCTGTATTCTCGAATGATCGCCACCGAGCCGCTGAGCGCCGATCTACTCGATCAGGTGGGTTTGGTAGAGCGTCCCACGTTCGCCGACGATCGCCACATGGTGATATATGGCCAGCGCACCGAGGACGGCCGTCTTGCTTTTGGGGGGCGGGGGGTGCCTTACCTGTTCGGGTCCAAGATCGACCCGGCCGGCGAAGTCCAAGCCGATTCCCACGAGCTGATCCACGAGGCGTTGCTCGATCTGTTCCCGTTCTTGGCTGATGTTGAGATCACTCACCGTTGGGGTGGAGTGATGGGTGTACCTCGCAACTGGACGCCCGCGGTGCGCTACGACCGCGCGACCGGCATGGCCACCGCCGGTGGCTACGTCGGCGAGGGGGTCGCGGCCGCGAACTTGGCCGGGCACACCTTGGCCGAACTGGTTACCGGGACCGACTCAGAACGCACCAAATTGCCCTGGGTTGGGGTTACCAGTCGGTCCTGGGAATTCGAACCGTTGCGTTGGATGGGCGTGCGAGGCGGGGCCCGGGTGATGGCCAAGGCCGACCAGATCGAGAATCGCCGCGGCCGCGACGCCAAGGTTGCGACGCGGGTGTCCAGGTGGCTGCGAGGCAGCTGAGCTAGCTGTCGAACCCGACCCCGAATCGGTCGAGAAGTCTCAGCAGAGGACCCGCGCGGCCGGTTCGATCGGCCTTGGCTATTGCCCGGCGGGTTGTCTGGATAGCCAGCGAACGCAGCGGTTCGGGCGGGAACGGCATGGGTTTCTTGCGCACCATCTCGAGTTGGGTTCGCTCGGTATCGCGACCATCGACAAGATCGAGAGCGACCCGCGCTCCGAAACGGCTGGCCCCCACACCAAGCCCGGTATAGCCCGCAGCCCACGACAGCCGCTGGTTGTGGCGGGTGCCAAAAGCGACCGCAAACTTGGAAGTGGTGCCTATTGGGCCGGCCCAACGGTGGCTGAAACCAAGTCCTTCTAGCTGTGGGAAGGTCTCGAAGAAGTGGCCGGCGATCAACTCGTGGCTGCGGGTGCGTTGCTCGACCTTGGGGCCCATTGCGTTGCCGTAGTAGTAGTTGGCATCGTACCCACCCCACAGAATTCGGTTGTCCTCGCTCAGCCGGTAGTAGTGGAACTGGTTCCCCGAATCGGCGAGGCCTTCGCGGCCGTGCCACCCGATCGAGTCCATTTGATCGGCCGAGAGCGGTTCGGTCATCAGTACATGGTCGTAGACGGGCACGATGTAGCGCCGCAGTTGACGGTCGGGCTCAGCCCAAGCGTTGGTGGCAACGATGACTCGATCGGCGGCTACTGAGCCGTGATTGGTCGACACGGCCAAACAAGACGGCGACGGCTCGATCGAAATCACGCGAGAGCGGTCGTAGATCTCCGCCCCCAGCTCGAGCGCTACTCGCCGCAAACCCCACACCAGCCGAGCGGGGTCGACCATCACCACCGAGCCTTGATGCTCGATCGCTCCCAGGTATGTGGGCGAGCGCGCGATGTCTTGAGCCTCGTTCTGGTCGAGCAGTCGGTGAGCGACGCCGTGATCGCTGAGGATCGCCGATTCTTCTTGCTGCTCGTCGAGCTGCCACGGCGCGGTGGCGAAGGAGACTTCGTTGTTGGGCTGGACATCGGCGACGATGCCGTGGCGGGCGACGGTATCGAGTATGGCCGCGAGGTTCTCGTTACCAAGACGCTCGAGGGTGGCGATTTCGGCCGGCCAGTGGGCGAGTGCGTTGAGGAAGCCATGGGTCAGGCTGGCATCACAAAATCCTCCGTTGCGCGATGACGCGCCGAAGCCGGTCTGTTCGGCCTCAAGTAGGACGACTTGGCGACCGGGTGCTTCTTCCAATGCTTGTACCGCGGCCCATAAACCGGTGAACCCGCCACCGATAATGCAGAGGTCGGCGGTTATTGCCGCCCGCAGAGGGTCGCGGGGCGAGGGAGCATCGGGGCAGTCGCTCCAGAACACTGCCGGCTTGGCCCCGGCCACGAGTTGGGCAAGGTCCATTACGGGACGATCGGGCTGATCGTCATGGCTCGAAGTGCGGGTTGTGCCACACGATGAGAACGGAGTTGCTCGCGACCGTCGGATCGTCGACGTAGCCGGGGAGGGCTCCGTGGGCGGTGAACCCGTTTTCGAGTTGGAACGAAAGGGTGGGGTCGTAGAGCTCGCCGGCAACAACTTTGTCGATGTATTGATCGGCGGTCATTTGGTCGAGGTGTTGGGCGTAGCCCGGCAGAACCCCACCGGCGACGATGCCCTTCTTGTTGAGTTCGATCACGCAGTTCTTGCGCAGTTCGTACAGCCGGCGACCAACGCCGCGTCCTCGGTACTCGGGATACACCGATATGTCAGTTCCGTAGTACCAAGGATGCTCGGCGCGGTGGTTGGACACTCCGTCCTCGCCGGTGATATCGGCGAGGCTGTGGTCGGTGTGATCAAAGTCAAAGTCAACGAGTATGCCGAGGCCCATCCCGATGGGTCGATCGCCGTCAAGCACAACAAAGTTGCCTTCGGGAAATGCCGCAGCAAGCCGGGTCAGTTCGTCGGCGTGATACAAGTCGCTGGGGTCGATCGTGGCAAAAACCGACAGTTCGAGCTCCTCGAGTGCCTCGGCATATTCGGGAGCGAGGGCCACGTAGCGAAGGTCGCTCATCAAGCGAACTCGATGTGTTGAAACTCGTTCATGCTGGGTAGGCCCCACACGGCCCAGAAGTCCTTGGTCTTGGGCCGCATAACAGTGGCGCCCGATGATTCGACCCGGTAGGGCTCAACGGCAACCTGACACACTGCATTGGGTTCCCTGGTGAGCGCCATGAGATCTTCGTGGCCGATGTTGGTTCGGTCGAGCCATTGGTGAGCGGTTCGAAGGCGGCGGCGCGAGCTGTCCTGGAGAACATCGGCTCGGGCCCCTTCGACCGCGCCGGCCTGCGCATCGATCGTGTGGTTGGTGTGGGCAACGGCGGCGTCTCCCATCGTGGTTACCGGGCGGGCCGTCGGCATGGCCTCGATGTTGTAGCCCGAGCCGTGGGCATCAAAGATCAAGAAGTTGTGACCGCCGGCAAGGTCGGCATCGAGGATCGTGTCTCGGGCGTCTTCGGCCGTTTCGGTTTGGAGTGCGGCCCGAACCACTTGCGGCCACGTAACGCCGGGACATCCGTCGGTCGCCGTCAGGTTGTTGATACCGACGCAGACGCCGGCTTCGTTCATTCCGATCTGGCCCAATGCGCCCGTCGTGGTGAATACCAGAGCCGCGGGCGCATCGTCGGGTTTGGTCCGAAGCAACAGCACGTGATCGGTGGCAGTGTCGTGCATATCCCAGGTTTGAGCAAAGTAGCCGGCGCCGTTGGCGCGATGATCGGGCACGATCACCGAAGTGCAGTCGTCTTCCACGACCGTTTCAGGGAGGGGGCCGCCAACGACCGCTCGCACGGTGTCAACAAAATCGGTGAATCCTCCCACCACGATTGCTTCGGCTGCGGATATTCCTGCCCCCTCGGCCAACGCGATCATTTCGGCATACAGAGTGGGGGACTGCTTTTCGTGGGCGGGCTGCATCGACTCGGCCAGAGCCAAGACGTCGTTGCGGGCCATCGGGCCGCCCGACCACATCCCGTTCATGACCAGATCGACCCGCTCTTCGGTGTATTGACGGATCTCGTCGGCGTAGGCAACGCCGTGGGCGTGGCCCATCGATTCGGGCGATCCGGACACATCTAGAACTCGGATTGGTGGACGTCGCATGGGGAGAGTATTTCGCACAATTGTGTGGCCGACAAGCGAACCCCGGCAACGGATCTAGTTGCGCGGGCGCTCGATCTGATGTTGAATCCGTCCTATCGCGAGGGGGATTCGATGATATCCACAGCTAATACCGAGTTGGCCGCTCAGGCCGATCGTCACCTTTGGGGCCACTTTTCGTCGTTGGGTCGAAGTATCGACGGGATGCCGATCATCGAAAGAGGTGAGGGCTGTTACGTCTGGGACAACAAGGGCAACCGATTCCTCGACGGCTTGGCCGGGCTGTACACGACGCAGGCCGGGTATGGGCGCGTCGAGTTGGCCAAAGCGGCCGGCGCACAGGCCGAGACGCTTGGCTTCTTCCCAATCTGGACCTACGCCCACCCCAAGGCCGTCGAGTTGGCGGCCCGGTTGGCATCGCTGGCCCCCGGCGACCTCAACCGGGTCTTCTTCACCAGCGGCGGCTCAGAGGCTGTCGAGTCGGCCTGGAAACTTGCTCGTCAGTACTTCAAGCTCATGGGGCAGCCGTTGCGCACCAAGGTCATCAGCCGCGACCTCAGTTATCACGGCACGTCGATGGGCGCGTTGTCGATTACGGGACTGGCCGCGGTAAAGGGTCCGTTCGAACCGCTGGTGCCGGGCGCTATCAAGGTGCCAAACACCAACAGCTACCGCATGCCGTCGTGGGCGACCGACGAGAGTTACTTCGCGGAGGAGATCGAGCAAGCGATCCTGCGAGAAGGACCCGAAACCATCGCCGCAGTGTTTCTCGAACCGGTACAGAACGCTGGTGGCTGTTTCACGCCGCCGGATGGTTACTTCCAACGAGTCCGCGAAATATGCGATACCCACGGTGTGCTGTTGGTGAGCGACGAAGTCATTTGCGCCTACGGCCGCCTCGGCGAAATGTTTGGGTCTCAGCGGCTTGGCTATCAGCCCGACATCATCACCAGCGCCAAAGGTCTCACCTCTGGTTATGCACCCCTTGGCGCGATGTTGGTGAGCGATCGCTTGGCCGAACCGTTCCTCGATACCGACGAACAGTTTCTTCACGGCTACACCTTTGCCGGCCACCCCGTAAGTTGTGCGGTGGCGCTGGCCAACCTCGACTTGTTCGAGGCCGAAGATCTGCCCGGCCGGGTCCGGGCCAACGAGGACGCCTTTCGGGCTTCGCTCGACGACCTCGCCGACTTGCCGATCGTGGGCGACGTCAGAGGGATGGGCTACTTCTATGGCATCGAGTTGGTGAAGAACAAAGAAACCAAGGAGACGTTCAGCTACGACGAAGCGCATCACCTGCTTCGCGGATTCCTGAGCCATCGCATGAGCGAACTCGGCCTGTTGTGCCGAGCCGATAGCCGGGGTGAACCGGTAATCCAGTTGGCGCCGCCACTGATCGCCGGCCCCGAAGAGTTCGATGTGATCAACGGCGTGCTTCGTCAGGCGTTCACCGAAGCGATGGCCGAGATGGCCAAGCTGTGAGCGTCAGAGCCGATATCGACGAAATCGACAAGTCGATAATTCGCGAACTGCAGACCGATGGGCGGACTCCTTACAGCCGGTTGGCGCCGCTGGTTGGACTCTCCGAGGCGGCGGTGCGCCAACGGGTCAATCGGCTCCAAGATCGTGGTGTCGTGCAAATCGTGGCGGTTACCGACGCCATGTCGCTTGGCTATGTGATGCAGGCCATGCTCGGAGTGAAAGTGGCAGTCGATGTAACAGTGGCGGCCGAAAAGATCAGCCACAACGATGCTGTGAGCTACACGGTGATTACCGGCGGACGCTACGACGTTCTGGCCGAAGTGGTTTGCCGAGACAACGAACATTTGCTCGACGTGAGCAACGAGATACGAAGTGTGAGTGGCGTGATCAACGTGGAGGTGATGACATACCTGCGGATGGTTCAGCAAAATTACGACTGGGGGTCGTTGTGAACGCCGTTGAGCTCCTCGGGATTACCAAGCGGTTCGGTGATGTTGTCGCCGTCGACAACATCGATTTGGCGATAGCCGACGGCGAGTTCTTTGCCATGCTCGGGCCGTCGGGTTGTGGCAAAACCACAACGCTGCGGATGATCGCTGGCCTCGAATTCCCCACCGTTGGGAGCCTCAAGATCTTCGGCGACGAAGTAGGCACGTTGCCGCCCAACAAGCGACCGGTCAACACCGTCTTTCAGAACTACGCACTATTTCCCCACCTCAACGTGATCGACAACGTGGCGTTCGGACTCAAGATGCAAGGCGTCGACAAGGCCACGGCTCGTTCGAGGGCCGCCAAACTCATCGAACTGGTGCAGCTTTCTGGTCTCGAGTCGCGGCGACCGTCGCAGATGTCGGGCGGGCAGCAGCAGCGGGTTGCGCTGGCCCGGGCGTTGGTCAACGAACCCAAGGTGCTGTTGCTCGACGAACCGCTCGGAGCCCTCGACCTCAAGTTGCGCCAAGAAATGCAAGGCGAACTCAAGTCGCTTCAGCGCGAACTGGGCGTGAGCTTCGTGTTTGTAACCCACGACCAAGAAGAAGCGTTGACCATGAGCGACCGCATCGCGGTCATGCACGATGGCGCGCTTTTGCAGGTCGGGTCACCCGAGGAAATCTACGAACGGCCGGCCAATCGGTTCGTCGCTGACTTCATTGGTCAAACTAATCTTCTCGAGGGCACGGTAGAGAACCAAGACACGGTCTGTTTGGCAAATGGGGCGCGGGTCGCGGCGTCGAGTGCGTTTGGGGCCGGAACACCGGTCGCGGTCAGCTTGCGCCCAGAGCGGGCCCATCTGGCAGATCAGGGCGCGGCGGCACCGGGTCACTCTTTTGTCGACGGGACCATCGAGTCGGTTACCTACCTCGGGAACGCCAGGGTTTACGACGTCCGTCTCGATTGGATGAAGCTCGAGGTTCGCGAGGAAAACCGGCCCGGGGCAATGTTGCGCGAGCCGGGGACCACAGTGTCGGTCGCTTGGGAGCCATCGGCGGTTTCGGTGGTCGGCGACTGATGACCGCGGTCGAGCAGCCGTTGGCGTCGCCGCCGGGCGCCGCGGGCGGTTCCGAACCGCGGTTGGCGACCCCCGAGTTCGAGGCCGCGGCGGTGCGCCAGGAATCGCGCCGGGGGTTCTTGTTGGCCTTGCCGGCCTACGCCTACCTGGTGTTGTTCTTTGCCGTTCCGTTGCTCATCGTGGTCGAGTATTCGTTTGCCACCCGCAACCGTTTCGGTGGCACCGATCTGTCGGGCTGGAACCTCGACAGCTACGCCAAGCTGGCCGAACCCATCGTGCGCGACATTTTGTTCCGCTCGATCTGGTTGGCGGTGCTTACAACCGCCATCTGCTTGTTGATTGGTTATCCGTTCGCTTACTACCTGGCCACCCGAAGCCCGGTGGTTCGCAACGTGATGCTCGTGTTCGTGATGATCCCGTTCTGGACGAACTTTCTGGTTCGCAACTACGCCTGGCGCGTCATTCTCGGCCACGACGGGCCATTCACTCAAACAACGGAGTTCCTCGGCTTAGGGGAGCACGAGTTTCTGTTCACGCCCACCGCGGTGGTTCTCGGCCTCGTCTACGGCTTTTTGCCGTTCATGATTCTGCCGCTTTACGCGTCGATCGAGAGAATCGATGCCCGCTTGCTCGAGGCCAGCCGCGACCTTTACGCGTCGGGCTGGCAGTCGTTTCGGCACGTGCTGTTGCCGCTGTCGATGCCTGGCGTTATCGCCGGTTCGATCTTGTGTTTCGTGCCCAGTCTTGGCGCTTACGTCACACCAGAAATCCTTGGCGGAGCCAAGACAACTCTGCTGGGTAGCTACATAGTGATTCAGTTCCTCGAAGCCAGAAACTGGCCGGTCGGAGCAGCGCTGTCGTTTGTGCTCATGGCGATAATGCTTGCCGCGACGATTGTCTACTTCCGCAAGGGAGGACGCACGCTGTGAGCACCGCTGTCGAACCCCGTGGCCGTACGAAGTTCTTGCTCAGCCTCAACGGATGGCTGGTGTACTTGTTCTTCTACGCACCGATTGTGTTACTGGTTGTCTATTCGTTCAGCGCTAGCCGCAACGTCGGTACGTGGGGCGGGTGGACCCTCGACTGGTACGGCGACTTCGTAGATAACCGAACCGCTCGCAGCGCGCTTTCCGATTCGTTGAAAGTGGCAGCCATTTCAACCGTCGTGTCGGTGGTGCTGGGAACCATGGCAGCTTTGGCCCTCGAACGTTTCAAGTTCCGCGGCAAGCAAGTGTTCGATGCTTTGTTGTATTTACCCATCATCATCCCCGACGTCACCATGGCGGTGATGATGCTGTTGTTCTTCTCGCAGTTCTTCGACGCCGTCAACACAGTGTTCGGGCTCAGTCTCCGAAAAGGTTTCGGCTCGGTCGTAGCAAGCCATATTGCCTTCAGCATCAGTTTCGTGTCGGTGGTGGTTAGAGCTCGGCTCGCTGGCATGGACAACAAGATGGAGGAAGCAGCGCTCGATCTCTACGCCACCCGTTGGCAAGCATTTCGTTACGTCACGTTCCCTCAGATCATTCCGGGGATCGCCGGCGGAGCACTTCTCGCCATGACTTTGTCGCTTGACGATGTGGTGATCACCCAGTTCGTCGCCGGTCCGGGCCTGGAAACACTTCCGGTGTACGTGTTTGGCCTGATCCGCAAGGGCGTGACCCCATTGATAAACGCCATCTCGGTAGTGATGCTCGTCGCGTCGATGACGCTCGTTGCTTTGTCGCTGCTGTTTGAACGAACCCGTGGTGGCGACCGCGCTCAATAACCAGTTCATAAATCTGAAGTTCTAGTAAGGAAATGCCCGCATGAATCTTGGACACGGCTGATGGCCGGAAGGAGAATAGCAATGAGGAAACCAACTTGGACCCGGCTGGTAGCCGGACTTCTGGGGTTGTCGCTGATTGCCGCGGCTTGCGGCGACGACGCCGATACCGGTGCTGGCGCCAGCTGCGAAGTCGATCAGATCGACGGCGATCTGGCGCTGTACAACTGGGCCGAATACATCGACGAGGAGCAGCTTCAGGAGTTTGCCGACCAGTACGGCATCTCGTACTCGCTGAACAGCTACGACTCGAACGAAGCAATGCAGCCCATTGTTTCTGAGGGCAACAGTGGTTACGACGTCATCGTGCCCTCGGACTACATGGTCTCGGTGATGATCGATGCCGGCTCGCTGATGGCGCTCAACTACGATGCGATCCCCAACGCCTCGAATCTGTCGGCCGACTTCTCCGGCTTGTATTACGACCCGGAAGGTGCGTACTCGATGCCTTACCAGTGGGGCACAACCGGCATGGCGGTGAACACCGCGGTGGTCGGAACCGACTTCCCTCGTTCGTGGGGTCTGATCTTCGATCCTGCGCTTTCGGCTGAGTACGACGGCAAGATCCAGTTGCTCAACGATCCACGCGAAACCCTTGGCGCGGCGCTGCGATATCTCGGCTACTCGAACAACACGACGAACATCGACGAACTCAACGAGGCTCGCGATCTCGTCAAGGCCACGGCCAGTCGTCTGGCCGCGTTCAATACCGACTCCGCTGATGAGTTCCTCACCAGCGGCGAGACCGTGATTGCTCACGGCTACTCGGGCGACATGTTCGTACAGTTCCTCGAGACCGACAACCCGGACGATTACGTTTACTTCGTGCCAGAAGAAGGCGGCACTCGTTGGATCGACAACTTCTCGATTGCCTTCGACGCCCCGCATCCGTGCACCGCACACACGTTCATCAACTGGATGTACGGCGGCGAACAGGGTGCGGCTCTAACCAACTGGAACTACTACAACACGCCCAACGATGCCGCGGTGCCGATGCTCGATGAAGACCTTTTGGCCTTTGTCAACGATCCGGCGATTCTGGTCGGCGGCGTCGACTCGCTGGAAGCGTTGCAAGACACCGGCGACTTCGAGACCAACTACTCCGACGCCTTCGTGGAGGCCAAGGGATAAGACCCAGTACTTGAGACGACCGGGAGCAACCTCCCGGTCGTCTCAACCGGTTATCGCAAGACGCTGCGCCGATTGCACCGCGTCGATGTCGATGTAACAACCCTGCAGATGGCGAGCCGCGACCTCGGCGAAGGCTTCGCGGCCGTGCAGGACTCGACGGTTGTCGAACGCGATCAGGTCGCCGGGTCCGAGGGTGATCCCCAGCACGAAGCGTGGCGATGACAACTCGGTGGCGAACCGCGCATAAGCCGCATAGAACCGCTCAACCATGGCGACCGCCCCGGTAGGCGCTTCCATGCTGCGGTGGTTTACGGCTACGGCTACCACCTGACCGTCGGCACTCAGCTCGATCAGCGGTCGTCGGGCCCGTAGATCCACCTCGTCGTCGTGAAAACGAAAGTCGACAACGGTCTGGGTGAGTACCGCGAAATCGGCCGCGAATGAGCGACGGAGATGTTCGGCCACCGCAAATCCGTCGGCGAACTGGCTCGCTCCGCCGGTCTGCGCCGACGCCAAGCAATGAAGAAGCTGCACCGTCGGACACGGATCTCGGTAAGGGTTGTCGGTGTGTAGCGGCAATCCAACCGGGGTGAAGGCCAGGTTGTTGGGGTTGGCCGCGGCGATCACATCGAACAGTTCGCCGTAATTGGTATTGCGAACGAAGCCAATCCGATCGGCGAAACGCAACACCTCGTCGGGAGTGGTGTCCACATTGGTGGCCAGCGCGATGCCGTCGAGGGCCAGCGCCTCGGCGAACGTCGAGAGATCGCCTCTGGCATCGGTGGCATTGGTCCGCAGGGTTTTGCTGTGGGTGCCCTCCCATAAGCGACGATCGACGCGCCCGGTTGCCGACCCCGCGGGCACCACGCAGGCGTGGCGGCGCCCATCGGTGTGCTGCACCGTGATTTGGCGGTCGGTTTCGGTCGAGGATTCGCCCACCACCGTCCAGCCGTCCAGGTCTTGCACATCGAGCAGGTGTTGGTCGTTGCCGGCGTCGCGGCATTCGGCGCAGCGACAGGCATCGCGTGCCCACGTCGCGCTGGTGGGACCAACCGCGGCGAGGGCGGCCTGGATCATCGGGCGGTAACTCTCGAGCCCAGCGATCTCGATACCTTCGACCTTACCGTCGTCATCGAACTCCCTCAGGGCCACCGCTTCGGCGCAAAACGGGTTCGCTTCGAACCGGCGAACCTCGTCGTCGCTGAATGGCCCCCCTTGCTCTTCGAGTGACATGATTGACGCGTGGCTCAATCGATCTAGATACGACGGTTCGGTCGCCACGCGGTAACGCTTGGCGGCAACGTGGTTGCGGATCGGCTCGGTTATTGCCGCCGACAACAGCGGCTGAAGCGCACGTGCTCCGAGTTCGGCGTGCCCCGGCAAACCCCAATCTCCGGCCTGGCCAAGGACGTGTCCCAGGTCATGAAGCAACGCGGCCAAGATCAGGTCGTCGGACGCCCCGACCGACCGAGCCTTGGCCGCACTTTGCAGGCTGTGATCGAGCATGTTGACGTTCTCGCCATAGGACTGATGCCCGGTTAGCTGAAGCAGTTCGATCAGCGTGTCGACAAGCGGTAGTTCGTGGCCAACGAGGGAGCGGCCTTGCCATTGAGGGGCCGGGTCAAAACCGCACAGGTCGGCGACCGTCGGCGCGATGTCGAGAATCGATGCCGTCGCCCAGCCGGTCGCCGGCGCAACCCGCCCGCCGGCTCGCAGCACCACGAACGTCTCTGTTTCTTCGGGCCGGTCTCCGCCATGGCTCTTGGCGATGCCGCCATGGTCGGTGGTGACCACCACCCGATCGTCGGGCCCGACGTGTTGTAGTAGCTGGCCCAACAAGGCGTCGGAACGAGTCGCAGCGGCGACGTATTCGGGGCTGTCCCATCCGTATCGGTGGCCGTCTACATCGGGTTGGGTCAGATAGACGAACACGATGTCGTGGTCGCGGCGATCGAGCAGGGCGCAGGCCGAATTGGTGGTGTTGGCATCATCATGAGGGCCGTAGCCGGCGTCGGTAAGAACCAACTCGGTGACCGCCGTCGACTCGAGACAGGCATCCAACGGAAGCCAGCTGAGAAAGGCCGCGGTTCGTTGTCCCGAGGCGTGGGCCTGCTGGAGAAATGAAGGGGCATCAGTCGACACGGGGCCCGGGGTGTTGTCGAGCAGACCGTGGGCGGCTGGCGCAACGCTGCGAAACATCGACGTGTGGGCCGGGAGCGTGATGGTGGGCAACACGGTGCGAGCGCTGAAACACGACGCGCCGGTTCGAGCGAGCGTGGTGAGATAAGGCATCGTTGCGCGAGTGATGTGTCGCGGTGCGAGCCCATCGATGGATAGCACGACGGTGACCGTCGTCGACTTTGTGTTCATGTCGCGCAGGCTAGGCCAGCCAAGTCGGTCAACGTGAGATAGAAACGCGTCATGAGCACCCGACACGGAATCGATATCGCCAACGCAATCGAGGTCGTTGGTTGTCACGCTGAGGGTGAGGTCGGCGATGTCATTGTCGGGGGAGTGCAAGCTCCGCCCGGAGCAACCATCTGGGAGCAGTCGAGGTTTGTTGATCGAGATCAGCGACTGCGAAATGTGGTCCTAAACGAACCCCGGGGCGGGGTATTTCGCCACGTCAACTTGCTGGTACCTCCGTTGCATCCGGATGCAGCAGCCGGGTTCATCATTATGGAACCGTGCCATACGCCACCGATGTCGGGTTCGAACTCGATTTGTGTGGCAACCGTTCTGCTCGAGACCGGGCTGGTAGAGATGACCGAGCCCATTACCCGGTTCTCGATCGAAGCCCCCGGTGGCCTGGTCGCGATCGAAGCGCAGTGCCGGGCCGGCAAAGCCGAGCGCATCACCATCACCAACGTGGCGTCGTTTGCCTCGGTCCTCGACGCTGAGATCGATGTTGCGGGCATCGGCAAGCTACGGGTCGATACCGCATTTGGCGGCGACAGCTTCGTGCTGGTCGATGCCGACGATCTTGGAATCGACGTCGATCCAGCCAACGCGTCGCGGCTGGTAGCCGTTGGCGGCGAGATCGTCCGGGCCGCCAACGAGCAATTGGGTTTTGTTCATCCGACGAACTCCGACTGGACCCACATCTCGTTTTGTCAGATTGCTGAACCGCTCTCGAGCGATCGCCACGGGCGGCTCACGATGCGCAGCACCTCGGTGATCGAGCCGGGGAAACTTGACCGATCGCCCACCGGCACCGGCGTGTCGGCTCGCATGGCCGTGCTGCACCAGCGGGGCCAAATGGGGGTCGGCGACGAGTTGGTCATGCGTTCGGTCATTGATTCCGAATTCGTGGGATCGATCGCCGGCACTGCTCGGGCTGGGGACTTGGCTGCAATCGTGCCGACGGTGTCGGGCCGGGCTTGGATAACCGGCGTTTCGTCGTTGGTGGTGGACCCTGCTGATCCTTGGCCGACCGGGTACCGGGTTGGCGATACTTGGCCGACCGGGTGAGTCGGCGTCTACGCTCGTTGGATGCCTCAACCATTTCGTTTCGGTCTGCAACTTCACGGCCCAATTGATGACAAGACTTGGCTCGACACGGCCCGGTTCGCCGAAGACCAAGGGTTCTCATCGATTCTGATGCCCGACCATTTTCATCATCAGTACGGGCCGATAGTTTCGCTGGCCGCAGCGGCCGCGGTCACCACCGAATTGAAGGTCGGCGCGCTGGTGTTCGGCAACGATTATCGCCATCCGGTGGTGTTGGCCAAAGAGATGGCGACTCTCGACCACATCTCGCAGGGGCGAGTCGAGTTTGGCCTCGGTGCCGGCTGGACCCGTACCGACTACGACCAGTCAGGGCTGGTCTATGACCGCCCCGGGGTCCGTATCGAGCGGATGGTCGAAAGCCTCGACATCATTCGCAAGTGTTGGGCCGGCGACGCGTTCGACTACCAGGGCAAGCATTACACGATCAGCGGCTACGACGGTCATCCCAAGCCGTACACCGAAGGAGGACCTCCGGTCATCATCGGCGGTGGCGGCCCGCGGATGCTCGGGGTAGCGACAAGAAACGCCGACATTGTCGCGGTCACCGCCAATCTCCGAGCCGGCGAGGTCGGCGCCGATGCCATCGCCGATTCGATGCCCGACGCTTACGATCGCAAGATCGCGCGGGTCAAAGAGGTGGCCGGCGACCGCTTCGAGTCCCTCGAGCTCAGTTCTCTGGCGATGAACACCGCGATCGGCGATGATCGCGATGCCACCCTCGGAGTGTTCGCCGAACTCTTCGGCGCTTCGGTGGACGACGTGGCCCAAAGCCCGGCCCTAATTGCCGGAAGTGTTGCTCAGATTGTCGAGACGCTGCAACAACGTCGCGAACGGTGGGGCTTCAACTACGTCGTGGTGCAGTGGAGCGGCGGGCGCGGCATGGACAAGTTCGGTGAGGTAATCGCCGCACTAGCCGGAACCTGATCGCCGCCGTTGGCCCTTCTCTTGGCGCTCGGAGTGTCGTTAGCCGCCGGCGTCAGCGACTTCAGTGGCGCAGTGGCGACGCGACGGGCACCGGCGATGGTGGTGAGCGCCGCCGCTCACGCCGCCGGACTGGTGTTCACCGTTGGCCTCGCGCTGTTGCTTGGCGGCTCTCCGACCGCGTCTGATCTGGCGTGGGGTGCGGCTGCTGGTGCGGGGAGCGCCGTTGGCCTGGTGGCCATTTACCACGGCTACGCCCACTACCGAGTCGGAATCGTCGCGCCGGTGGTAGGGGTGCTTTCGACCGCCTGCCCCGTGGCGGTGTCGGCGGCTCAGGGCGATTCGTTCAGCCCGCGGGTTGGTTTGGGAATAGCGCTCGGCTTTCTGGCGATTGGCATGGTGAGCATGTCGGGCGACAAGGGGAGTGGACAGGTCGCTCGATCGATCGGCTTCGGGCTGATTGGAGCGGCCGGACTCGGGTTCTTGCTGGTGGCCTTCGCCCAGACCAGCGACGATGGCGGGGTGTGGATTGTGGCGCCTTCACGACTGTCCGGGCTCGTGATCCTTGCCGCACTGATGGCTATCACCGGGGCCAAACCTCATGTGGGCCGGTCCAACGTGGCGGTAATCATCGCCATAGCGGTGTTGAGCTCTTCGGCCAACGCCTTGTACGCCACCGCCACCACCTTGGGTTCGTTGGCGACGGTGGCCGTAGTGGCGTCGATGTTCCCGGCGGTGAGCGTCGCCCTTGCCTGGTTGGTATTTCGTGAACGCATCGGTCGGCTTCAGATGGTTGGGTTTGCTTTGGCTATCGCGTCGGTGGGTTTGATCGCCCTTGGTTGAGGACGGGGCCGCTCGCTAGAGCCGGACCACGACCAGATCGGTGGGGGCCTGGTCTTCGGCCGCCGGCAATGGCGAGATCCGGCGACGACGCCCCACTTGTTGAACGAGTAGCCGGCGTCCGTCGACGTCGACGGCGATTGCCTTGGCTCGCACGACGTTGCCGCGCAACCCGTCGAGCATGTGGTGTAGCTCGTCGATCGAGGTTGGTTGCGCCAGCGCGACGCGCTCGGTTTCGTGGGGGTCGAACAAACTCGGCGGGGGCCCGGCATCGAAGCCATCGGGCCGCCTGGTTCCCAGTGACAAAAGGATCGACCCGGCGGCTGGATCGGTCGATTCGACCACCGGCACGCTGGGGCATCTGGCGGCCAGTTCGGTTCGCACCGATTGAAGGGTCTGGCTCTCAACGAGGTCGGTCTTGGAGACAACGAGCAGGTCGGCGGCGGTCAGCTGACGCATCAGCAGCGGTTCGAGCAGAGGCTGCTTTGCCTGGTGAACAAAGGCCTCGGCATCGATCAGGACGATTACGCCGTCGAGGCGAAAACCGTCGCTTCCTCCCCACGGGATCACTTGCGTCGGGTCGGCAACCCCGCTGAGCTCGATCACCAGGTGGTCGGGAGCGTTGGGTCGGGCTCGGAGATCGTCGAGCGCGGCGGCCAGTCCCTGCGCCATCGAACAACAGACGCAACCGTCGGTTAGTTCGATCGTGTCTCCGCTTCGCCGGCGCAGCAAGGCGGCATCGACGTTGATCTCGCCTACGTCGTTGACAATCAAAGCGATCGGCCGATCGGTGCGGGCCAACAAGTCGTTGAGCAGCGTGGTCTTACCGGACCCCAAGTAGCCGCCGATAAGGGTGACCGGGACCCGTCTACCGTCCCACGGCGCTATGAACTCTTCGGGTTCGTCGACGTCCACCCCGCGACCGTATCGCTACGGTCGTCCCGCTGCGCCTACCATCTGGCTATGTCGATCCAATCTGAGCCGGTCTTTTTCAACCCTCTCGAGCCCGGTTACATCGAGAATCCGTGGCCGCACCTTTCAACGATCCGTGAAGCCGACCCTGTGCATCACCTTTTGACCGGACAATACCTACTGTTTCGATACGACGATGTGTTCGCAGTCTTGCGCGACCCTTCGCTAAGCGTTGATGACAACAACGTGAACATGGAGGTCCTCGACCGAGCAGCGCTCTTCGAAGAGATGGACCCCGATCAGCAAAACCGGTCGATACTCAATATCGATCCGCCTGATCACACCAGACTCCGACGCCTCATAAGCAAGGCTTTCACGCCTCGCACCATCGAGGCCCTACGGCCGCGTATTCAAGCAATGGTCGACGATGCACTCGATGCCATCGAAGGCCGTGGTGGTGGCGACATCGTTGCGGAGTTGGCTTTCCCGCTGCCCTTCGACGTGATCTCCGAAATGTTGGGTATGCCGGCGGCCGACAAAGACCAGATCAAACAGTGGTCGGGTGCGTTGGTGAAGACCCTCGACCCGATCATCACCGAAGAAGAAGTAGCGGCGGCGATCGATGCCGGAACCAGAATGGACACCCTGATCGACGAGGTGGTGGCGTGGAAACGGGCCAACCCGAGTGACGATCTGCTATCGGCCATGATTGCCGCCGAAGAAGACGGCGACCGAATGACGGCGCGCGAATTGCGTGATCAGGTTTCGGTGTTGTTCATCGCCGGACACGAGACGACGGTGAACCTCATCGGCACCGGGACTTACGAGCTTCTTCGGCACCCCGATCAACTGGCATTGTGGCAGCAAACCGAACTACCCAATGCCGTCGACGAGTTGTTGCGTTGGGTGTCGCCGGTCCAGATAAGTCGGCGGGTCACCATCGACGAGTTGGTCGTGCGGGGTGTCACAATTCCGCCCGGCTCGTTCGTTTTGACTTCGCTGGCTTCGGCGAACCACGATCCTGGTTTCTGGGGCGATACCGCCGAGACGTTGGATCTGACTCGAACCAATGCCGGTCAACATGTGTCGTTCGGGTCCGGCGTTCACTATTGCCTCGGCGCATCGCTCGCCAAACTCGAAGCAGAAATCGCCATTGGTTCGCTCATCAAACGATTCGACCGAATCACTGTTGATGGCGAACCTGGATGGAACGGTCGTATCAACCTGCGAGGCTTGGAGTCGTTGCCGGTTTCGGTTCGTTAGCTCTGGTAGGCGAAGTTACAGATCGAGTTCGTCGTGAGGGTCGATGTAGACCACGTCGCGGCGAAAGTCTTCGATACAGCGTTCCGAGATCGGCATGGCCATGTTGACGCGGATGGCGTCTCGGTGCGAAACGTGAATACTCGGAGGGATATGCGGTTCAAACGACTTGTTGAACGCCGCCGCCCCCTTCATTGCCGGTGCGACCGTGTTTTGGGCCATGTAACCAGTAGGGCCGATGATGTGACGCAACGGCTTGAACGTGTTGGTAGTCATGGCTCGCCGCCCGGCGCGTCGCGCTGTGATCTCGGCCTTGAGGCTGCGAAGCCACAGAAGAAGGCGAGGGCCGTGTCGTTTCACAGTTACCAAAGTAGCGGCTGGCCGTGCTCAAAGACAGGGCAGCAAGCGATCAGCGACCGCGCTCCCAGTCTTCGAGGAGCTTTGGCGTGCTGCCTCGCACCTCGCCTACCGCCACGTTGATCTTTGACTGCAGCGTTGTTGAGCTCACGAAACTCACGCCGTACAACCAAGTTGCGCCGCCGTCTGACTCTCGGCGGTGGCGCACCAACGCGAAGCCCTCTTCGCCCTGAAATCGGATGGCCACCATTGCGTTGAGCTCGTGATCGTTGGTCAGCGGCAGTTCCAGCAATGCGCCCTCGAGCGAAATGTCCAGCACCGTCGCGATCGTGAATTGTTCGGGCTTCTTCCTGAGTCCGCGTTTGGGTCTCACGAGATCCCACTCGACTTCTACGCGCTGGGGTGTGACCGGGTGACGCGGCAACAAGCGGTCTACGCCAAAGATCGGGCTCATATGGCCTTATCGGCCGAGCGGGGCCGTCTCTCAAGGAGTTGCCGTGCCGAAGCAGAACACCGGGCGCAGGCGGACTACGCTCCGAATCCATGACGATCATCCACCGCAGCCTGCACCCCGACGTCGAGATCCCCGAGGTCTCAATAACTGATTACGTGTTCCGTGACGCGGCCAATTATCCCGAGCGGATGGCTATCTCCGATGGTGCTGGGACCAGCTATACGTTTGGCGAACTCGAGCACGCCATCCGTTGTTTCGCCGGGGGGCTTCAGAGCCGAGGGTTCGGCCCTGGTTCGTGCATGGGTGTTATGGCGCCCAACGTGCCCGAGTACATGATTGTTTTCCACGGCGTCGCTACAGCCGGCGGGACCCTTACCACGATCAACCCCACCTACGGGGCCGAGGAGGTCCGGTTTCAACTCCAAGACGCCGGGGCTTCTTCGCTGGTAACGGTTCCGATGTTTCTCGATACGGCCAAAGCGGCGGCTGAAGGCACCGACGTGTCGGAGATCATCGTGATTGGCGACATCGACGGGGTCACCTCGCTAACTGAGATGTACGGCGACCCGATTCGGCAGGTCAACGTCGACCTTCACGACGACATAATGGTGTTGCCTTACTCGTCGGGAACCACCGGTCTGCCCAAGGGCGTCATGCTCACGCACTTCAATCTGGTCTCGAACATCTGCCAGATGACCCACGTTGTCAACTACACCGACAACGAGATCGGTCTGGCGGCGTTGCCGTTCTTTCATATCTACGGCATGCAAGTGCTCATGAACGGCATGATCGCCAACGGAGCTGGGGTCATCACGATGCCGCGTTTCGATATGGAGCAAGCGCTCGATCTGTGCCAGACAAACTCGATCACCCGTTTCTTTGCCGTGCCACCAATGGTGTTGGGGCTGGCCAAGGCACCCATTGTCGATAACTACGACCTCACGTCGCTCAAACAAATCTTCTCGGGAGCTGCACCGCTTTCGGCTGAGCTGCAAGAAGAAGCCGCGGCCCGAGTTAATTGCCAGGTAGTGCAGGGCTACGGCATGACCGAGCTCAGCCCGGTCACCCACGCCACCCCCGAGGGGGTGAACCGCGCCGGCACTAGTGGCCTGGCTATTAGCAATGTCGAGTCGCGCATTGTTGATCCCGAAACGGGCGAAGACCAGCCGGTGGGCGAACGCGGCGAACTGTGGGTACGCGGACCCATGGTCATGAAGGGATATCTCAACAACCCTCAAGCCACGGCCGACACCATCGACGAAGACGGGTGGCTTCACACCGGCGATGTCGCCGTCGTCGACGAAGACGGACATTTTTCGATCGTTGATCGCATCAAGGAGCTCATCAAATACAAGGGCTTCCAAGTTCCCCCGGCCGAGCTCGAGGGCCTGATCGTCACTCATCCGTCAGTGCTCGACGTGGCGGTTATCGGTGTTCCTGACGAGGAAGCGGGCGAGTTGCCGAAGGCTTTCGTGACCCTCGCTCCCGGTGCTTCTCTCACCCTCGAAGACCTTCAAGCGTTTGTGGGCGAACACTTGGTGTCTTACAAGCAGATTCGGCTGCTCGAAGAGATCGACACCATCCCCAAGAGCGCCTCCGGCAAGATCATTCGACGAGAACTTCGTGACCGCTGAGGACCGCTAGAGCGTAGTTAGCCGCCGGTTAGCCCTTAGCCTGCGCCAATATGGCGCGGCCCAGTGACAACCCCCGAACTTCGAATGTCAACGTGTTGACCACCCTGCTAAAAGAGCGCGGTCATCTTGTTGTCGACGGCGCCACCGGAACTCAACTGATGGCTTCGGGGCTCGAAGCCGGCGACGCTCCTGAGCGGCTCAATCTCGATCGTCCCGAAGCGGTGTATTCGCTTCATCAGTCATATGTAGATGCTGGGTCCGACATTGTTCTCACCAACACGTTTGGGGGTTCGCGCTATCGGCTCAAGCTTCACAAGCTCGATGATCGGGTTGTCGAAATCAACCAGGCGGCCGCCGAGCATGCCCGTCACGTGGTCGATCGGGTTGATCGGCGGGTTCTGGTCGCAGGCTCGATCGGGCCGACGGGGGAGTTGCTTGTGCCTCTCGGCGAGCTCGACCCTGCCGACGCAGCCGACGCTTTCGCCGAACAGGCTCTTGGTCTCACCAAGGGTGGTGCCGATCTCTTGTGGATCGAAACCATGAGTTCGCTAGAGGAGATCGAAGCGGCGTTCACCGGCGCCCGTCGGTCATCTGATCTGCCGATAGCGGTAACCCTTAGTTTCGACACTGCCGGTCGCACGATGATGGGCGTCACGGGAACCGCAGCGGCACAACGGCTCGTCGAGCTCGGAGCGGCCGCTGTCGGCGCCAACTGCGGCAACAACCTTCCCGACACCGAAGCGGCTCTGGCCGAGATCAAGGCAGTAGCCGGCGATATCCCGGTGATCTCCAAATCCAATGCTGGCATCCCCGAATGGCATGGTGCCGAGCTGACCTATTCGGGGTCGCCCGATGTCATGGCCGCGCACGCCCATCGGGTGCGAGCCAACGGCGTTCAGATCATCGGCGGCTGTTGTGGCAACAACCCTGCCCATATTCGAGCGATCCGCGAAGTACTCGATGGCACTCGACCGGTGCCCGAGGTCGAGTTCGAGGCAGCCCCTGACCGCTCGGCACAACGAGCCCGCGGTTCGCGGCGGCGCCGCCGCTAGCCGCTACCACGTATCGACCATCGGCCTACCCGACGGCCGAATTTCGCCGGCCGCTCTGAGCACGTTGGCGATACGAGGTCGCGTCTGGGCTGGGTCGATCACATCATCTAGTTCGTTATGAGCAGCGGCATTGATTGCCGCGGAGTGCGAATACATGCGCTCCACCAGTTCGTCATAAAGCGCGGCCCGTTCGACCGGATCTTCGACGGCTTCTAGTTCGCGGCGCGATCCCAAGGTCACTGCGCCCTCGATGCCCATGCCGCTGACTTCGCCGGTCGGCCACGCCGCGGTGAGCACCGTTGCATGGAACGAACCGCCCGACATGGCCATCGCTCCCAAGCCAACAGCCTTTCGCAAGACGATCGTAATCAGCGGGACTTCGAGGCTCGCCCCAGCGACAAACATGCGTCCGAAGTGGCGGACCTGGGCCGACTCTTCGGCTTGGGGACCGACCATAAACCCTGGGGTGTCGCAAAGAGAGATCAGCGCGATCCCATGAGCATCACAAAGCTGCATGAACCGAGCCGCCTTGTCGGCGCTGTCGCTATCGATTGCCCCACCAAGATGACTCGGATCGTTGGCGATAATTCCTACCGGTTGGCCTTCGATTCGTCCGAGGCTGGTGACGATCGAACGCCCGAAGGCCGCTCGGAGTTCGAGAACAGAATCAACATCGCACAACAACTCGATCGCGGCCCGCACCTCATAGACCCGTTTGCGATTCTCGGGAACAACGTCGCGCATGGCCGTTTGTTCGTGGCCGCGCCACTGGGTAACCGTGCCTTGGAAGTACGACAAGTACTTCTTGGTGGCGGCGACGGCCGCGGCGTCGTCCTCAACCAAGATGTCGATGACGCCATTGGTCGTCTGAGTCGAGGTTGGCCCGATGTCACTCGGTTCGAACCGGCCCAAACCGCCGCCTTCGATCATCGCCGGGCCAGCCATCCCGAGGTTGGCGTCGTGGGTTGCGATTATGACGTCGCAGACCGCGGCGAGGGCGGCGTTGCCCGCAAAGCAGCGGCCCGAGACGACGGCGACCGAAGGGACGCGTCCGCTGAGGCCAGCCATCCATGCGAACGACATGATCTCGAGGCCGGCGATACTCGGCGCGTCGGTATCGCCCGGTCGACCTCCACCGCCTTCGGCGAACAAGACCACAGGCAGGCCCAGACGGTTGACGATCTCGAGCAGTCGATCCTTCTTCTGATGGCCACGAAATCCTTGGGTGCCGGCCAGAACGGTGTAGTCATAAGACATCACCGCGCAAGGACTTGCCCGATCGAACAGCTCACCGTTGATTCGACCGAGACCGCCCACGATTCCGTCCGCCGGGGTGGATGCCATGAGGTCATCGACGCTTCGACGTTTAGTTTGGGCCGCGTACATGAGCGCGCCGTATTCGTCGAAGCTACCCGGGTCGACGAGATCGGCGATGTTCTCTCGAGCGGTGCGTCGCCCTCGTTCGTGGACCTTTTTCACCGCGTCGGGCCTCGCCGAATCCAGGATCATGCGACGACGTCCGTTGAGATGGTCCAGGTCTTGTCGAGTGGTGGGGGCCTCGTTCGTTGCCCCCTTGTCGGCGGCCACCGCGGCCTCGGCGAGTGTGGCGATCAGCGTTCCTGATTTCAGGACCTGGCCAACTTCGACGTGGAGCTCAGCTAGGTAACCATCGGCGGGAGCCTCGACCAGGTGCTCCATCTTCATCATCTCAACTACGGCAATAGTTGTGCCGGCGCGTACCGACGAATCGGTGGCGACTGGCAAGGAAACAACGGTGCAGTCGGTGGGGGCGCGTAGAAGTAACGACATAGCAAGCGAGTCTCGCGGCAAAAGGCGATCTGGACGAACACCCGAGAGGGCATTCGTCCAAATCAGTTTCCCAGGGTTGTTCTGGGATCGTCGTTTTCCGATGTCGTTCTGTGCTCGTTTGTCCCGCTCAGCGGCGCGGGTAGGCCGGGTCGCTAAGCGGCGCTAAGAAGCGGGCCTGGTAGCCGTAGTACGGCCCATCGCTCCTGACCCATCGGTTTCACTGTCGTTGGGCCGTTGATGGCTTGGGCCATCGTGACCGCAGCGGGGTGGCTGGTCACGGTGGCCATAACGATTCCATCTCTGATTGACGCCATGGTCCTGTCCTCCGTAGCGGCTGTCGGTTTTTCCGGCTGTCTGACCGGATGTTTGCTCGCAATAGTGATCGGTGTTGCCTCGGCCATTCATGAGAGCAACCGTTCTTGTGGCCCAAACAGTCGGGACTTGGCCCGAACCAAACCGGTTCGGGTGGTCCTCAGAGTCCCGAAAATGGCCCGGGTGCCTAAGCCGAAAGGACCATGGTCATCTCATTGTGGCGGTGACGTTGACGATTGGAAGAGCGAAGACTCAACGGAGACACCTGATGCAGCAGCTCAGCGAGCGGACCGATCCGTACTTGAACCACGCACCAACGAGCGAGTTCATCGTGCGGTGGAGTGCGCGGGTCGCCTTGGCATGGAGCGTTGGCTACCTCGGATACCGAGTGGCATTTACCCTCGCTGGAACCTCGCCGCTAGCGGCGCTGCTCTTGTTGTTGGCCGAGGTTTTGTCGGTGGCGGTCTTTGCGCTGAGGATGCGGGCGGCGAGTGCCGCACCGATGGAGGTGATCAGGGGCGCCGATGCGCCAACTCCGGAGGTGACAGCCGTCGTTGACGCGACGGGGGCTTCCATAGACGAGCTGCGGGTCACGTTGGTTTCGTGTCGGCGCGTCCGAGGCCTGTTGAGGGTGGTTGTTGTCGACCGTGACGGATCCCGGTGGCTACGGAGCTTGGCCGAGCGGTTCGACGCCACGATCGCCGATCCCGGCGTCTCCAGCTTCTCGCTGGCCGCGGGACTGTCATCGACCTGGGCGTTGCAGCTTTCGGCGGGAGATCTCCCGATGCCCGACCTACTCGAAATCGCCGCTCCGCAGTGTTCCGCGCCTCACGTGGCGGTGATTCAGCTCGGCGTCGAGGAAGCCGACCCCACGTCGTTTGAGCACGATCCGACCGGCCGCTGGGCGTTGTCTCCCTACGAGCACCAGGTGGTCAGGCCGTCGCTGGCTCGTCGTGGTTCGGTTCCTTGGTATGGCGATGTTCCCGCGTTGGTGCGGACCACCGCAATCAGTGCATCCGAAGTCAACGAGCAGACCACCAGCGTCGACCTGGGAATCTTGGTGCAGCGAAACGGCGGCTGCGTGACGGTGGTTCCGGCGACCCTTGCACGCGTTCGGGGTTCGAGTTCCTTGGCCGAGAGTCTGGCCGTTCGTTACGAGCGTCAACGTCAACTTCTTCGGGTCGCGTTGCACCCTCTACGGGGGCTGTCTCGGTCGTCACGGTTCGCTCACCGCCTAGCACTGATCGCTCCACTCAGCGCCGTTCAGCGGGTCTTGCTGGTATCGGCGGCAACCATTTCGATGGTGTTTGCTCAGGTCCCGATCCGAGCGGCGGGGTTTGATTTGTTGGTGATTGCCGTTCCCTCGTACCTGTTGCGTTGGAACGCCCATCTCCTGCTGGGTCGGGGGCGCCTGGGGCCCTTTAGTATCCTGCGCAGTGAGCTTCGGTCGCTGAGTGTCGATCTCGCGCTGGTCGGAGATGCTCAGCGGGCCAATCGGCTCACCGCTCTCGTAGTCAGCGTGCTAGCCCTCGATGTAGCGGTTGTTGTGACCGCAGTGTCGGTGTGGCGTGACTGGGGCGATCGGCTGCCGGCTTCGACGGCCGCCTCCGCGCTGGTGATCACTTCGGGCTTCCTCGCAATCGCCATGGAGGTGCTACTTGACGCCAT
>CAZDEB010000002.1:73656-98302 GCA_964504305.1 uncultured Candidatus Nemicrothrix sp.
TGGTGATCACTTCGGGCTTCCTCGCAATCGCCATGGAGGTGCTACTTGACGCCATGGCCCGCCGGCAGCGCAGAACTCAACATCGTGTGAAGCTCGGGATAGTCACCTGCCAGTTCAACGAGTTAGACGCCCAGTTGGTTGATCTCTCGATTGGCGGCGCGGGCATCGTGGTGGCCGCTCCGCTTGGGCAGGTTCCTGCTCCTGGCTATGTCACAACCCTCTCGTTCCGAATTCCTGACGCGACCGGCGCATGGCGCAAGGTCTCTGCTCTCGTCCGGGTCGCACATCGTGTCGCCGAGTCGAGCGACGAGACTCGAGTCGGGCTTACATTCGACGATCCTGCCGACGCTCCGCTCGATGCGGTCGTCGAGTTTTTGACCATCGACCGGCGTCTGGTGGCGCTCGGCCGACGAGCCACAGAGTACGTGTGAGGTGCCATCAATGATGACGACACCGCGTCGGGCCCAGTCCCACGAGAACCGAATGCCGACGCCGCGCAAGGCCGCCAGTGTGATCACATCGTTTTCGATGATTGTGGCCGGGTTGGGGGTCGCGGCTGGTCTCCAGCTCGCGAGCGCGGCAACGGGCACCATCAGCGGATCGGTGTTCGAGGATTACAACGCTGATGGCGCTATTGATACCCGCGAGCCGGGGGTGAACGGCGTAAGCGTAGTTGCCGTTGACAGTTCGGGGAACCGATCCAAACGGGTCCTGACCGACGCCGACGGAGCCTACGAAGTCGACCTCGGTGTGGCCGCCGATGCTGATCTGGGCGCGGGACCGTACCGAGTCGAGTTCTCTGGTTGGCCGATGCATCTCGAAGAGGGCCCGCTCGGCATCGACTCGGGATCGTCCATTCAGTTCGTCGACGCTGACGCCACCAACGTGTCGCTCGGGTTGGCCGCCCCCTCTGACTACTGCCACGACAATCCCGATGTTTCGTCGACCTGTTTTGTGTACGCCGGAATTGGCGATTCGGCGTCTTGGGCCGCGGTGGTCTCGGTTGATTGGGACACAACCGACAACAATTCAACCAACAACCCCAATGGCCCAACCGACTGGATGAGAGACGCCGCCGGCGAGGCCACGGGCGAGACGGTTTTGGCCACGATCGGTCAGGTCGGCGCGGTGTGGGGCGAAGCTTGGGATCGTCACACCGGCGCGATCTATGTCGGAGCATTTGTCAAACGCCACACGGCTTTGGGACCAACCGGCAATCCAACAACGATCTACCGAATCGACACGGCCGGAACCCCCGACGACACCAGTGACGACACAGTTGCGCCGTGGACAACAGTAGATCCCTCGGCCCCTGATCCTCACAGCGGTGCATCCGACGGGTGGCACAAGGATTTCGACGCTTTCGATGCCGTCTATCAGAGCGGCTTGGGCGATGTTGAGCTATCGCCGGACGGCTCGACGCTTTACACGATCGACTTGCGAAACAAGACGTTGGTGATGATCGAGGTCGAGACCGACGGTTCGGCCGGCGCGATGTCGACCACCCCGATCGTTGGTTCGATGGGGACTACCACAGATCACGGCGGCGATTCGGGTGATTCGGGTGATTCGGGTGATTCGGGTGATGGGTCCTGCAGCACGGACGACCTTCAGCCGGCCGGCCTTGGAGTTGATTCCGATGGCCGCGTGCATGTGGGTGTTGTGTGTACTGCGGCGTCCACGACCGATATCGAGGACTATGGCGTTGACGGCACCGAGGACCAAATCGATGGCTGGGAAGACGCCGAAGATCTTGTTCCCGGTGATCCTCACCAACTACGCGCCTACGTTGTCGAGTGGGATGGTTTAGCCGGCGGGTCGTTCACGCCGGTCTTGGAGTTTCCCCTCGATGGCCCCCGCGGTTGTATTGCATTTGGTCGCAGGTGCCCGTTCGGCGGGGATTCGGAGTGGCGGCCGTGGGTTGAGGCCTACCCGTACGAGGTCTTCGAAGACAGTTACCCGCAGCCCGTCGTGACCGATATCGACTTCGACAACGACACCATGCTTGTGGCAATCGCCGACCGGTGGGGCCACCAAAGCGGGCCCGAAACCCGTATGCGGCGTCCCGACGGCTCGACGCTGCGATTCCGCCATCCCGTTGCGGGCGGCGATCTCGTGCGGGCGTGCAGCAACGGCGACGGCACATACGCGGTGGAAGGCACCGGAGGTTGCGCGAGCGGCACGAGCACCGCCGGCGAGTCCGAGTTCTTTGTTGACGATCGTTATCGGCGCACTCACCTCGAGACCGGTCTCGGCAGCGTCGCGGTCGCTCCGGGGTTTGATTCGTTCATTCATACCCAAATGGATCCGGTCAACGCGGCAAAAACGTGGCGATCCGGAGGCTTTGCGTGGACCAGCCCAGAAACGGGCCGCAAAGAACGCGGACTGAGAATCTACGACGGCCGGAACTTCACTCCGAAGGGAACCTTCGAGAAGGCCAGCGGCTTGGGCGATGTCGAGTTGTTGTGCGAAGGCGCGCCGCTGTCCATTGGCAATCGTGTGTGGCTTGATCTCGACGGCAATGGTCAACAAGACGCAGGAGAACCGGGCATCAACGGGGTGACCGTGTCGCTGGAACTGGCTGACGGCACGCCCGTCACTTCGACAACCAGCGCAACATCGTCGAAGGGCGCAGCCGGTACGTGGGGCTTCCCGATCGAACCCGCCACTGCCTATGTGGTGAGCTTCGATTCGAGCACTGCGACCGGCCTGCCGTTGGGCATCGACGCTGATCAGTTGGTGTTGGCCGATCAACACGTTGGCGATTCGCGCCTCGATAGTGACGCCGACGCAGACGGTCACGTGAGCGTCGCGCCCCGCTCGGCCGGCGAAAACGACCTCAGCCTCGACGTCGGCTTCGTCCCAATCCCACTTTCCCGAACTCTCGATATCGAGAAGCAGGTCAAGTCAGAGAACGGAACGGGAGGATTCATCGATGCCGACTCCACCGGTAGCGGTGCAGGTATCGCGTGGTACGACACCGGTGTCGCCATCACCTACGAACTGTCGGTCACGAACACGGGCGAGGCGGTGCTCGAAAACATCGTGGTAACCGACTCGTTGGTTCCGACCTGTTCGTCCACGATCGCCGCCCTCGATCCCGGCGCCAACAAGACTTGGCAGTGCCAGGCGCCAGGTCAACCAGGTGCCGGGCGGTTGGTGAACGACGTGTCGGCCGCTCTGTCATGGACGCCGCTGTACGGCCCTGATGTCGGTGTGCTTCAAGTTGTTGACGACACCGACGACGCCGTCGTCGAGGTGGTGTCGAGGGACGTATCGATTCAGAAATCAACGGCTACCGGCACGCCGTACGGAGCCGGCGACGATGTGACCTACACCTACCGTGTGACCAACATCGGCACGGTCGATTTGTCGCTCGGGGCTCCGACTCGCGTCAGCGACGACAAATGCTCGAGCGTTGCTTCCGTGGGCGATCCCAACGTGGGGGACTTGGACAAGGACGGAATCCTCGACGTTGAGGCCGATATCAACGGTGTCGATGACGGGCCCGGCGAAGTCTGGCAGTTCACCTGCACAAATTCGATCTCACTCGATGACGTGGACCAGGACGGCTCCGGTCCGCTCACGACGCTTACCAACCTGGTTTCGGCTATCGGTACTCCGGTGACGCCCGATGGCGGATCTACCGGTCTGGGCGATGTTTCTTCTACCGACAACGAAACAATTACGGTCTACGAACCTGGGCTTTCCATCGAGACTCAGGTGTGGGATCCCGTCGACGACGCCTGGCGTAATGCCGATTCGCTCGACGGCGAAACAGGGGTCGACGCGCTCTCGGTGCAGCTGCACACGGGAGCAACCGCGCAGTATCGGTTCGTACTTGTCAATACCGGCAACGTTTATCTCAGCGACGCAACGGTCTCCGTTTCTGGAAGCCACATAACCGGCTGCGACGGCCCGCACGTGGTGACCACCACCTTGGCGCCGGGTGCGACCGCGACCGTGGCGGGCGATGGCAGTTGCGTTTCCGGTGCCCTGGCTGGGGCTGGTTCCGTGCTCATCGGTACCGCCACCGTGTCGGCCGACGCGGTTAGCGCCGCGGGCGAAAAGATTGTTGACCTGGCGGCCGTTACCGACAGTGATCCGGCAAGCATCGAGCTCATCGAGGCCCGCATAGCGGTCGCCAAATCTCCTGGGCTTCAGACCCTTGCGGACGGGGGAGAAGCGAGCTGGTCGTTCGCCATCACGAATACATCGATAGAGGTCGACGAACTCGTCGATGTCACGATCAACGATGTCCAGTCTTTTGACGCGGTCTGCGATCCCGTTTATGACTCGGGCGATACCGACGGCGATAGCCGACTTGATAGCAGCGAAGAATGGATCTACGGGTGCACGCTGTCGGCGGTGTCGATGTCGGGGTCCGACGTTGTGACGGTGACGGCCGGTGTGCCCGACGGGTACTCGACCCCACCGATTCCCGATGACCAAACCAGGTGGACTGTTTCGGCTCAGGCCTCGGCGAGCCACCGGGTTGGTCGACTATCGATCTCAAAGCAGGTCCGCATAGCTGACCTGATGGCCAACGGTGGCGGCGCGAGCGGGGCCGGTCCGTGGAGCGACAACGTCACGGTAAGGGTAGGCGAGGCGGTTGATTTCCGTGTCTTGGTCGAAAATGTCGGTGACGCGGAAATCGTCGGCGTGGTGGTCAACGACGACCAGTGCCAGCTCACGATCGACTCGGTGACCGGGGACGGGTCCGGTGCCGCGACGATCGCGGACCAGCTGGCGATTCTTTCGGTCGGCGAGGCATGGGACTATCGCTGCGCCGGGTCTTCGCCCGATCCCGGAGCGGTGGTCAATGTCGCCACCGTGAGCGGGTCGGTTGTGGCCAATCCGGGCCCCGGCGACGCGCCGACGCCCGAAGCCGACATGGTGGCCGGCGACTCTCTGGGGCCGGTCGACGCAACGGCGACGTTCACAGGCGTCGAGCCATCCTTGGCCGTCTTGATGGTGCACGAGAGAACGGCCGGTCCGGCCGACGCCGATGGCGTGGCGGGCACCGAAGGAACGAACGACGCAGTCCTGCCGGTTTATCGTCCCGGCGACCAGATGACCGTCACCATCACGGTGAGAAACGACGGCGATGTCGAACTTCGCGACATCACTCTCGACCACGACCTGCCGCTCGACGCTGTCTGCGGCGTGGTGAGTGGCAGCTTTGACAGCCTTGCGCCAGGGCGCTCGATAACGACCCAATGCCGCTTCGACGCCGCATCGTCGGGAGAGACGCACCGCGCCTCAGCGACGGCGACCAGTTCGATATCCATTTCCGGTCACGAACTCGGTCCGGTCATCAGCGATGCCAATGATGCCGACGATGCCAGCTACCTGGTGACACGGATCGATCTAACCAAGGAGATCATTGTCGACGGCGAGGCCTTCGGCGCCGACAACGCTCTCGACGCGGTCCCGATTCTCGACGAAACGGCAGTGACGTGGCGTCTGAGGGCGACCAACTCGGGCCAAGTCGACCTGCTGAATGTGTCGGTTCTTGATCCCATCGATGCCGATGGTGATGAAATTCCGGACTGTCTGTTCGATCCGATACCACGGCTGCTGCCGGGGGAATCCGTCGTGCTCGAATGCTCGTCGGTCGTTACGGCGGATTTGGAGAACACCGGCACGGTCCACGCCGAGGCCGAGGATCCCTCCGATGGCGAAGGTCACGTAGTTACCGTCGTGTCGTCGGACGTGGCCTTTGTCCAGCTCTTGCGGCGCGCCGCGGTCGGCGACGTTGTCTGGCACGACATCGACGGCGACGGGCTCCAGGATCCCGACGAGCCGGGCTTGGCCGGCGTCACGGTGCAGTTGCTCGACCCCAGCGCTGCGATAATTGCTGAGGTGCAAACCGCCGGTGATGGCACCTACCTATTTGATCGGCTCGCGCCTGGTAGTTATCAGGTTCAGGCCGTGGTCCCGCAAGGTTGGAAAGCCGGGCCGTCCGGCGTTGTATTCGCCACCACGCTCGATCCCGGCGAGGCTGACCTCAATCGTGATGTCGGGTTGTATCAGCCCGGCACCATCGGTGACCGGGTGTGGTTCGACGCCAACGCCAACGGGCTACAGGACGAAGACGAACTCGGCGTGGCCGCGGTCAGCGTGGTGCTGCTCGGCGCTGATGGTACCGAACTGTCTCGTACCGAGACGGGAGACGACGGCCGTTATGTATTCACCGATCTTGCCCCGGGCGAGTACCGAGTGACGGTTGGCGCTCCGGACACCCATGCATTCTCGGCGCCCAATTCCGGCGACGAGAGTCTCGATAGCGACGTGGACGCCACCGGTCTGAGCGAGCCGCTCGTAATCCGCAGCGGCAATCCGGCGATCGACGTCGATGCCGGGATTTACGAACCTGCGTCGATCGGCAATTTGGTGTGGCTAGACGCCAACCAGGATGGATTCCAAGACGAGACCGAAGTGGGCGTAGCCGGCGTCACGGTTGCGCTCCACGACGAGGTCGGTGTGGTTGTAGCGACGCAGGTCACCGATTCGGATGGTCGCTACAGCTTCGAGGGGTTGCGGCCTGGCAAGTATCAGATCGAGGTGATAGTTCCCGCCGGTCTCATGCTGACGAACCACGATGCTGTGGCCGGTGATGTCACCGATAGCGATGTCGACGCGGTTACCGGTCTGACGATCTTGACCGTTCTTGCTTCGGGCCAAAAGGACCTGAGTTGGGATGCCGGTCTGATAGTTCCGACCGTCGTGTTGTCGTCGCCGGTCGAGACTTCCACCGAAGCTTTGGCCTTCACCGGCCGGACCGTCACCGGACTCCTCGCGGCCGGGTTCTTGTTGCTGGGGCTGGGCGGCACCGCTCGCGTGGTATCGGACCGTCTCAAGCGCACTCCGGCAGTGGCGGACCTGACGTAGCGTCTTCGCCTAGCGTTGGGCCGAGCCACAAGGGAGCGCGATGAGCAGCAATCGCCGAGACAAGATCCGCATGACCGATGCCGAAATCGACTCGTTCATCGAGTCGTGCCGGAGCCTTCAAGTGGCAACAATCAGCTCCGACGGCAGCCCTCACTTGTCGACGCTGTGGTTCGCCAGAACAGACGGCCACATCGTGTTCGAGACCTACACGAAGAGTCAAAAGATCAGGAACCTCGAACGCGATCCTCGCATCACGGTCTTGGTCGAAGATGGCGACACGTACGAGACACTGCGGGGCGTGATGATCAAGGGCACCGCCCGTCTCTACAGATCACCTCAGGACGTACATCCGCTGGCTCTGGCTGTACTCAAACGTAATCAGCCCGACATCCCCGAAGAGTTGCTTTCCCAGGCGGCCGAACATATGGCGGCCAAACGCACCGCGGTGGTGGTTGATCCCGACTCGATCGTGAGTTGGGATCACACCAAGCTCTGAGCGCGCGGGTGCCGCGACTCAGCCGAGACGGAGCGTCTCGAGCGGTTCTAGTTGGGCGGCCTTGACACTTGGATACAACCCCGCGATCACCGAGGTCAACAATGCCGCACCCACCCCGATGAGATAGAGGGTGGGCATCCCGAGATAATGCGCGGGCAAAGTGACGCCGAAGAGGTCGAGTTCGGGCGCCAGCACGTGAACCCAGCCGGCGATACGAGAGGCGTAGATCACGATGCCAACTCCGACCGCGGCACCGGCCAGCCCGCCCATTAGGCCGACGGCCACCGATTCGAGCAAGAACTGCCAAGCAATCAGCGAACGACCGTGCCCCAAAGCGCGCCTGATGCCGATCTCGGCCGACCGTTGGATAACCGAGATCGACATTACGTTGGCGATACCCACCCCACCGACGATCAGGGCCAGCAAACCCATGGCGGCGACAATGATTTGCAGCGTGCTGTCGGCGGCCGCTTCGGCTTCTAGAGCGTCGCTGAGCACCAATGTGGTGGCTTCGCCGTCGCCCCCAAGGTTGATCGCTACGGGCAGGGCGTCTTCGGTGGCGAGCGTGGAGGCGGGGTCCGAGCGCACGTACAAAGTGTTGGGTTCGAGTCCGACGTCGAAATCCGCGTCAGCGGTCGATGTCGGGATGATGACTGCGTTGTCGAACACGTTGTCGAGTGGGTAACGCTCGACAACGCCGACAACGCCGTAGTCGAGGTTGTTCAGCCTGATCGTGCGATTGCCCTCGCGGAACCCGAACTCGTCAGCCAAGCCGATCCCGACCACCGCGCTGCGTGCCGCGGTGGACGAGTCGAAACTGTTCAGCCAGCGACCCGAGACCAGTTCGACGTTCATCACGTCGAGAAAGTGTTCGTCGGCGGTGAGGACAGGGGTCGGAAAGGCCGTGTAATAGTCGGCCGCTGCTTCGTACGGCGTGGTGATGACGCCAGTCACCGACAGCAACGCTGTTGATCCCTCGACTGTCGACAGTCGGTTCACCCGCGCGACCACGTCCTCGGAAAAGGTCGGGTCGGTTGCGCCGAACGAGCCCGACGCTTCGACCTTGATGAGGTTGTCGCCGAGCGCGGCCAACGTCTGTTGCAGGTCGCCTTTGGCCGATTCGGTCAAACCGACCGCCGCAACGATCGCGCTCACCCCGATGATCGGGCCGAGCATGATCAAAAGGGTGCGGCTCCATCGCGACGTAAGGCCACTTACCGCCACGCCTACGAGATCTCTGACGCTGCGCATCAGTGCGAACTCCCGAGGGTTCCGCCGAAGGAGGTGATGGCTTCGCCATGTTGCAGTTTTTCGTCAGCAACGATGCGGCCGTCGCGCATCGAAATGCGACGATCAGCCGACGCGGCAACCGCGGGATCGTGGGTGACGATGGCGATCGACCGGGTGCCGTTGTTTAGATCGGCGAAGATATCCATGACGTTGGCGGCATTGGTCGAGTCGAGCGCACCGGTTGGTTCGTCGGCGAGCAGCAACTGAGGGTCGGTCACGATGGCTCGGGCGATGGCGCACCTCTGTTGTTCGCCGCCCGACATCTGGACCGGTCGGTGTTCGTGTCGAGGGGCCAACCCGACCACGTCGAGGGCCTCCATGGCCTTGCGCTTGCGATCGCGCGGCGACAGGTTGCGATACAGCAGCGCGGTCTCGACATTCCGCCTGGCGTCAAGGTGAGGTATCAGATGAAATTGCTGGAAGATGAAGCCGACGACATCGCCGCGTAGTCGCGACCGCTCGTGATCGCCCAGCTCGTGAACGGCCTTACCGGTCACCCTCATGACCCCCTGGGACGGCAAATCCAACAGGCCGAGCAGGCCGAGCATGGTGGACTTGCCGCTGCCTGATGGGCCGACGATCGACACGAACTCGCCGGTGTCGATCGTGAGTGACACTTCGTTGAGCGCGTAGACCAACACCTCGGTGCCGTAGATGCGCGAAACGGCATCGAGTTCGAGAAGCGGCGGTTGACTCATCCGCCAGTGACGTCGACGACGATGGTCTCGTTCCCGGTGAGCCCGCTGAGCACTTCGGTGAACGACCCCTCTTGGAGGCCGGTCTCGATAGCTACTTCGGACTGGGCCAGCGTGGTTGGGTCGATTACTCGAACGACGGGATTGCCGGTGGCGTCCTGGAAGATCGCTGCTCTCGGCACCACCATGGCGTCGACACGCTCGTCGAGCACGACCTTGATCGAGACGCTGGCGCCGTCGACGGCCGCGAGTTGCCCGCTGACTTCGACAACGCCTTCGTAACGCTCGCTGCCGGCATCGGTGATAATGGCCGCATCATCGAGTTCGACGATGTGGCCCTCAGACGTTTGATTGCCGGCTTCGATCTCGACCGTCACCACTTGGCCCAACACCAGCTCGGAACGATCGGTAGGGTTGGCGAAAAGAGTGATGGTGAACTGCGGCTCGGTGAGGTTTAGCAGTTCGCGCCCCAACTGCACCGTTTCGCCCTCGTCGACAAACACCGTGCCGACCCGAGCGGGCCAGTCGGCAATGATCATGTCGGAAGGAAAGAACACCACGTCGTCATCGAGAGTTTGGACCAGTATGTCGACCGACGTGCGCCCCGCCGGGAACGTCAGAGTGCCGGTGAGGACCCCGTAGTCGAGACCCATGGTTGCGGTACCGCCGACTTGATAATCGACCGAGATGTCTTTGCTGGGGGCTTCGTCGGCCCGAATCGTGACCGCGACGGTGCCCCCTTCGCCCACCGTTGTTTCGCGGCTTACGATCGTGAGCTCGGGCTCGTCTTCGTCATCGATCGTGACCGTGCCGGTGACCGCCGAGCCGAGTGCGTAGTTGTTGTTGGGGTCGTTGGCGGCGACGAGACTCATGATCATTGTCTCTGGTCGTTCGATGTCGTTGTCCTGGACCGTGTTGATAGCGAGATCGAAACGGTCCTGGCCAGCGGGAAACACAAAAGTCGGGTCGGTTGGTTGGGTGTCGTAATCGTCGGTTTCGGTGGCTGTTCCCCCGATGCTGTAGCGCACCTCTAGGTCTTGACCGAGATCGGCGTCGGCGGTGATCGTGAAGATCGCTCCGTCGCCCTCGTTGATGGTGTCGTTATTGCCTTTGACGTTGAGCGAGATAACCGGCACCTGGTCGGGGGTGGTGTCGTTGATCGTAACGGTGAGGGTGTTGAGCGGGGCCGGGTCGTAGTTGATGCCGTTTCCGATTACCTGCTCGGGCGCGACGGTGATGGTCCACTCTTCGTTGGTTTCGTCGACATCGTCAGCGAATGTCTGCAAGGTGAGGGTGTGGCTGGTGGCGCCGGCGGGCCAAACAATCGGGGAGTTCTCGAGCGGGTCGTTGAGGAAATCGACGTCGATGTTGGGGTTGTCGATATCGGCCTGGTCGCCCCCGGTGGCATCGCCGCCGAACGTGAAGTTGATTTGGGTGTCGGCCACCGGGGCCGGGTTGGCGGTGAGTACAACGCTTAGCGAGTCGCCCTCGTTGATTGTCAACGCCGTGTCTTGCACGCCGATGGCTGGCACGGTGGCTGCTTGCAGCGGAAACAGCATTGCTCCGGCGCCGGTTACAACCCGAGCGGTGTCTTGAGGGAACGATCCCGGAACCGAGGGGCCGATTCGGATGGCCTGGGTGTCGAGGTTTCCGACGGTGTAGCCGTTGCCTGGTGTGAGGGTCACGATGACTGTCTCGTCGGGTTCGGGATTGGCGCCGCCGTACCCGTACGCGATTTGCCAATTCCGAAGCGCCGAGCGGGTGGCTTCGGTGTAGAGCCGGTCGACGGCGCCCGGGTCGTAGCCGGACTCCGACAAGATCCGTTCGAGCTGCAAAACGTCGGGGCCGTCGGACCCCACATCGAGCTGGCGGTAGAAGGAAAAGTCGCCGTTGGCAGCGACCGCGGGTCGGCCGTCGAGCGACAAGATCACGTCGCCGGGCGAGATCTCGTCACCGTCTTCGATACCGACCTGACTGACTCGGCCGTCGAAGGGCGAGTTGATGGTTTGCAGTTCGTCGCGGCGTAGTTCGCCATTGAGGGTGAGTTCGTCGCGCAACGTTTGACGGTCGACGGCGGCGGTGAGGATCTCTCGGGGGGCCGCGGTTTCGCCGTCGTCGCCGGTGGTCTGCCATACCGCGACAAGTCCGGCGATTAGCGCCAGAACCAAGATGGCACCCATGGTTTGTCCACGGCTCAGCTTCATGTCAGCCATCCGCCGGAGCAACGTCGACGGCTGCGAGGCATTCGCTGGTGTCGTCGGTCGAGGAGATCGTTTCGCCATCGGGAGCGGTCCAGGTGGTGGCCTGCTGGAAGCCGGCAAACAACAGGCCGTCCTCGTTCGGCGTTGGTTCGGGAATACCCCAGCCCCGCCCGACCATGCAGTCGCGGAACTGCAGATAGCCACGGTTCTGGGTTTCGATCTCTTCGGGACTGAACTCGCCGCGGGCGTCGTCAGCCGCTTGCATCTTGTTGAGGATGTCGCTGCGAGTAGCGCACTGCTGAAGCGCGGTGAGGTAGGCCGGCGCGTTTTGGGGAGCGTCGGGGCCCGCTGCTTCGTCCGGCAATCCCATGAACTCGTAACCGTCGGCGTCCAGACAGCTGGTGAATATCCCGACTGCTTCAAAGAACTCTTCGGCTGGGGTCTGTTCTTGTTGGGGCAAGGTGGTGGAGGTCGAGGTCTCGGTAACCGCGGCCTGGTCGGTTTCGCTGGCCCCGGCGGCCGCTGGAGCAACGGTGGTGGGGCTGGGGCTAGTCACCGAGCTGGCGTCGGCGGCGATGTCGCCCGCGGTTCGCAGCGTCACCGCCGCGTCGGTTGAGTCGCCTCCGCCGCACGCCGAAGCGCCCAGCGTTAGCGTCACCACGAGCGCGATAGCGCGAACAACAAGAATTCGACCCATTCAGACTCCTCAGCCAGCACGGAGCGTAGTCAGGAATCGGTCGGTTCGGTAAAACGGGGCCGTTCGTTGACGGCCGCGTACATCATTTGGCCGAGGGCCTCGCCGACGTCTATGTCGGGCCAAGGTTTGGCGCGGCCGTTGGCCACCTGCATGATCCGTTCTATCTGGGGCACGAAACCCATGGCCACGAGCGGGTCGTCGTCGACGTTCTCAACCTCGTGGCCGTCGATCGCCAGAGTAGGTAGCGGATCAAAAGCGAGGCTTACGACCCCTGAGCGGTCGGCGACTTCGAGCTCGGTGCGCGCTGCTCCTGGCTGCCACGTTGACTTGATCGACGCTTCGCGACCCGACGCCAGACCAAAGGTGACTGTTTCGGTGGTGGGGTTGGTGCCGCGGTTGGTGACGGTCGCGTTGATGATCGGCTCGCCCGCGGCGACGGCCAACAGTGTGACGAGACGGCCGCCAGGGTCGAGGGCTGGCCCTCCGAATCCGGGTTGGCCGTGAGCCCCCCAAGTCGGTTCCGGTTGAGTTATGCGGATCTGTACGTGATGAGGGGCGTCGAGGTGAGTTATGGCGCTGAGCGCTCGTCGGGCAAGCGGCGCGTACAAGAAGTTGGACGCCGTCATGGTCGCGAAGGGCAGAGCCGAGATTTCGTGGATGATCGGCATCTCGATCAGGGCGGCCTTTAGCTCGCCTCGAAGCGAGGCCAGTTGCTGGGTCACCCCGGCGAGTTCTGCGGGAGGCACCGCAACGACCATGACGTCGGCGTGGGCCACCAACTCGGCCATCGAGAGGTCCGGTACCTCGGCAACCTCAGCCAGAAGCTCCGCCGAACCGGGTCGACCACCAACGCCCACCAGATCGGCTCCCGGTGTGCGCAAGATGGCATCGGCGTGCAGCGTTGCTCCTCGGCTCGCTCCGACTATGGCGAATTTGGTCACAGGGAGATCGTGCCATGACCACGGCCCAATTGCGGCAACGGGGCGCGGCGGCCGGAGGGCGGTTCGGCGCTACCGTGCACGGTGTGCGTGCGATAGTCGGACTGGCGCGGCTTGCCGCGATTTTGATCGGGGGAGGACTGGCTTTCGCCTTCACTTTCGCCGCTTTGGCCCCGCGGTTCTCCGAGATCATCGCCGCCAACTCGTCGGCCAGCGTCGAGATAGACCTCGACGAACTGGCATTGCGTTCGATTGTTTACGACACCAACGGTGCCGAATTCGACGTGCTCTACGACGTGCAAAACCGTGAGCTGGTCAAACTCGACAATATCAACCACACGATGATCGACGCGTTGCTCGCCGTTGAGGACGAAGGCTTTTACAAGCACAACGGCGTCGACGCCAAGGCCATCGGACGAGCGTTCGTCGAAAACGTCAACGCCGGCGGTGTGCAGCAAGGCGGATCGACGATCACCCAACAGCTGATCAAGAACGCGGTGATTGGCGACAAGAAAGATCTCGATCGGAAAATCCCCGAGGCGGCCATGGCGATACGTCTCGAACGTCAGATGACAAAAGAAGAGATACTCGAGGCCTACCTGAACACGGTCTACTTCGGGTCTGGCGCCTACGGGATCCGGGCCGCGTCAGAGGTGTATTTTGACACCGAAGCGCGGTTCTTGAGTTGGCCCCAAGCCGCGATGCTGGCCGGGCTGATCTCTAACCCGACCCGCTTCGACCCAACCCGTCACCCCGACGCGGCCAAGGACCGACGAGCAGTTGCTCTTCACCGTCTCGTGGCCACGGGACATCTGGACGAAACCGAGTTCGAGCAGTTCGTCGATTTGCCGCTGCCAACCATCCGCACGCAGGCCGCCGAATGGGTGCCCACCAACTACTTCATCGAAGAGGTGCGCCGTCAGCTACTCGATGACCCTCGGCTCGGGTCGACATATGCCGAACGTTCCGAACAACTATTTGGCGGGGGTCTGCGAATCTTCACGACCTACGACCCCGGGGCCCAAGCTGCCGCCGAGGCCGCTATCGCTCAATACTTGCCCGACGACGAACGAGCTTTCACCGCGGCGCTGGCATCGGTCGAACCGGGCACCGGCAAGGTTCGGGCGCTGGTTGGCGGACCAGGTTTCGACACGTTCGAGTTCAATATCGCCACTCAAAAGGGCCGGCCAACCGGCTCGTCGTTCAAGCCTTTCGTGCTGGCCGCGGCAATGGAGAAGGGTTTTGTTCCGGCCGATCAACTCAACGGGATCGGCACCTGCGAGTTCAACAATCCTGGTGGTTTTCCCAATCCGTACCGGGCCAACAATTTCGGCGGACCCAACACCGGCGTAGTCGCTTCGATCAGGTCCCAAACGTTGGCCTCGTCGAACTGCGCCTATGTGCGGCTGGGGACAATCGTGGGATTATCCAACGTGGCCGACACGGCGCGCAGCCTCGGAATCACCACCGATTTGTCTGATCTCCCAATCTCGATGCCGCTCGGTCCCAAAGACATCACGCCCATCGATATGGCCACGGCCTACGCCACGTTTGCCAACGACGGTCAACAGGTCGATCCGATATTCATCGATCGTGTCGAAGACCGCGACGGAAATGTGTTGTTCTCCAACTCTCCGAGCCCGCAGCGAGCGATATCGGTCCAGAGCGCTCGACTTGTCACCAACGTGTTGGCGGCAAATGTTCGTGGTGGCACTGGTACTCGTGCTCGGCTCCCGGACCAGCCCGCGGCCGGCAAGACCGGCACCGCACAGAACTTTGCCGATGCGTGGTTCGTGGGGTTCACCCCGTATCTCGCCACCGCGGTGTGGATGGGCAACCCCGACGAGCAGATTCCGATGCGTCGTGTCGATCGCGGCAAGATGGGGATTGGCAGTGTGACGGGTGGATCGTTGCCGGCCCTGATTTGGGGGGCGTTCAACACTTCGTATCACGAGGGTCGCCCGGTGCTCGATTTCACCAAGCCGGAGGGGACACGGGGCGGTATCCGGATTCGTACCGACCAGGAAGAGGACGATTACAACGAAGTGGTCGAGAGCCTTTGCGGCGACGAGTTGGCCGAGGTCGACACTGACGAGGACGGTATTGGAGACTATTGCAACCCTGACAGCACCGAGTTCGAGTTCGACAAAGGCATTGCCGATTGTCCGCTGCTGTACACCCCGATTGATGCCGACGGAAACGGCAAGACCGACGGTTGCGAGCCGCCCACCACCACCACTACAACCACGACCACCACAACAACACTGGCCACAACAACGACAACGGGCTCAAATTCGACTACAACGACGAGCATCCCTCCGCCTACTACGTCGACTGGGCCTTGATGTCTGTTGAATCTTTGTTGGAAGTTCAGAGCCACGATGTCGAGGTCCGACGGCTGACCCACCGGCGGGCCACGCTCGACCAACGCCAACTTCTCGAAGCGGCCAACGCCGAGCAAGCCGCACAACAGGTAGCGATCGATGCCCTCGGTGGGGCCCGAGTCGAGGTCGCTACCCGTCAACGCCGCCTCGAAGACGAAGCATCTATTGTTTCGGGCCGCGCCGAACGTGACGAAGCCAAGTTGTACGGCGGAGAGGTCAGCGGTATCAAGGATCTCGAAGCGCTGCAGCACGAAATTGCCGGTCTACGCGAACAACAGAGCCGGATCGAAGACCAGGTCCTCGAGGCCATGGAGGAGGCCGAATCTCTCGGTACCCAAATGGCGGCTTTGGAGGACGAACGATCGGCTGTCGACCAACGCATCACCGCGCTGGTCGCCGAGATCGCTGTTGCCGAGCAAGACATCGACGCTGAACTCGAGCGAGTGACCGCGGCACGCGCCGAGGCCGCGGCAAATGTCGACCCCGAGTTGCTCAGCAACTACGAACAGTTGCGAGGCGGGTTCGGTACGGCCACCGCGGTGCGCTTCGATACCAACGGCTGCGTCGGCTGTCCATCGATGATGCCGGCGATGGAGATCGACCGAATCAAACACCTTGACGGCACCGATCCAATCAACTGTCAGGAGTGCGGACGCATCGTCGTGCGCTAGTCATGTTCTTTTGGTTCCTGGCTGCGTCGGTGTTGGTGGTGCTGTTCGTCTTCGACTCGCCGACGATCGATTACCGGTGGGTCGCGTTGGGTGGGGTTCTGCCGCTTGTCGAGACTCTCAGCGGCCGGCCGCTGATCCTTCATACGCTGCTCGGTTCGGTCGCGTTGATGACGCTGGTCATGGCCGCAACGGTCGGTCAACGGCTCCGTAGGCGGCGCTGGTTGGGCGTACCGATCGGCACCTTTGTGTTTTTGGTTGTGTCCGGAGCGTGGACCCGAACCGAGTTGTTCTGGTGGCCGGTAGCTGGCCTCGACGGTATTGCCAGCCGCCCGATCCCCGAATTCGATCGACCCATCGGCGCGCTGATTGTGCTCGAAGTTGTGGGGATCGGCTCGCTCGTGTGGCTCGGGTTTCGTCTCGGGTTCGAGGATCCCGAAGCTCGTCGCGAGCTACTCACTACCGGCCGTGTGCCAAAGGATCGGCTTCGCTGATGTTGATTGTTGTGCGCCACGGTCGAACCGCAGCCAACGCCGCCGGCGAGTTGCTGGGCCGACGCGATCCTCGCCTGGACGACATCGGCCGGGATCAGGCCGCGGCGATTGCTACCGCAGTTCCAAATGGTGCCCGCCTCATCTCGAGTCCTCTGCGTCGTTGTACCGAGACCGCCGCCGCGATCTCCGCGGAGGTAGAGATCGACGAACGCTTGATAGAGCTCGACTACGGCGATCTGGAGGGCACGCCGGTGAGTGATGTCTCGGCCTCGACTTGGTCGGCCTGGCGTGCCGACGACGACTGGCGGCCAGACAACGGCGAGAGTCACAACGATCTCGCTCAACGGGTTTGGTCGCTGCTCGATGATTTGGCTTCGCAAGCCGCCGAACACGACATCGTTCTCGTAAGCCACGTTTCGCCCATCAAAGCCGCGGCGGCGTGGGCATTGGGGGCGCCGATCGGGATCTCATGGCATTGTTTTGTCGAACAGGCCTCGATCCTTCGGATTGGCACCGGCCGGCATGGAGCGTCGTTGCGGTCATTCAACGAGACAAGCCATCTCAAACGCCAAAACCGAAACTGACCGCCCAATCGGGCGGCCAGGTTCGTGGTGGGGTGGGATGTATTTTTTATGTTGTGGGGTCAGGCCATGTTGGCCTGGACGAGCCGGGCGGTTGTCGCTCCGGTCGTATCGGTAGTCACCTGGAGCCGCTGATCCCTTAGGACGGCGGCCATGGTCGCCTGACGGTGAGTTCGGGTGACAAGATCGTTGGGTTGAAGAAGTGCTGCTGGTGAGATTCTGTGTTGATTCAAGTTGTACACCGGAGCACCCCCTTCAGACGTGTGGCTCATTTTCTCTCCCTCTGACGACGTGATGTCGCCTCGCAGGAAGGTCTACGACTCCTCTGGGGCAGTGCTGGAGCGCGCGACCCCTTTCGGCCCACCGTTTCAGGGATCTCGACCCTGGTCGTCCCCCGATGGTCCTGGCCTGATTGGGTCAACCGGCCCGGGGCGACGTCACCGAGTGTGGTTACGTCGCCGCCATGAGATCACACGTACTACGTTGCTTTCAGGTGGAAAGGCGGACATAACATGGGAAAACGAGCACACGACGATTGCATCACCAACGCGGAGTACGGCGATTTGATGCTTCGCACCCAGGACCGGATTCGAGAGGTCCTTACCGAAAGGCGAGCCGAGCGGGGTGTGTCACAGCGGCGGCTGGCCGAGGTGATAGGGGTAAATCGTGAAGCAATGCGTGATCGGCTGTTGGGTCGCACCCAAACCAAGGCCGAAGAAGTTGCCGCTCTCGCGGCGTTTCTCGAGATCGACATCCGAGAGTTTTTCCCGCTTACCGAAGCGACTTGACTCGTGATCGGGGGCTGGATGGTCCCCGAGAACGAGATCGAACTCAAATTCATGGCTTCGGGTGGTCCCGGGGGCCAACACGCCAATCGGTCAAACACCAAAGTCGAGGCGGTGTTTCGGATCGCCGAGTCGCCGACGATGCCCGAGCCGCTACGACGACGAGTGCAGGAGCGACTCGGCGATGTCGTGCGGGTTACGTGTGACGACGAACGTTCGCAGCTGCGTAACCGCGAGATAGCCATCGAACGTCTGCGGGGCCGGGTCCGAAACGCCGGTCACGTCGAGCGAGCGCGGCGGGCCACAAAGCCGACTCGTGGTAGTCAGCGGCGCCGGGTCGAGGCCAAACGGCGGCGCAGCGATGTGAAAAAGGGTAGACAGCGGCCCAACCGCGACGACTGAGCAAACGGGTCAGGTGAGCGCGGGTCCCCTGCGGTCCGGAAGCGGACGTCGGTGACGATCGATCAAACCGACAGCCTGTAGCGCGTCGCAGCCACGACGCACCGTCTCGTGGCCCATTCGCCCAAACGCCCCGATGTCTCGGGAGCTGAGGGGCAACTCTCGGTCGAGCATGGCCAGCGCAATGGCGACCGCACCAGTGCGTCGCGGTACCGACTGGTGCACATACTCGAGTTCGTGCACGTGCTCGATCCATCGCAGCACATCGGGTGCGATCGGTTGCCTTGCTGCTGTCGTGTCCCCATCGCGCATGGTCGCTCCCATCAACCCGCACCGACAACTATGACAGGCTTGGCTTGCGGTGTCTCACGCGACGCCCAGTCTTGGTCGATCTCATGTCGCAGTGCGGCTACGCAAGTGGCGATCGTCGTGGTCTAGGTGGTGGCGGGGAGTCGACCTGTAAGCGGGGTTCTGTCCGGGCCTTACCTGGTGGAAGCAGGTGAGGCCGTGGATGACCATCCATCTATGCAGTCGACCCGGGAGACAACGAGCGGACCGCTCTCTCCCTGCGTGACCTTGCTCCGGGTGGGGTTTGCCTAGCCATTCCGGTCGCCCGGAATGCTGGTGCGCTCTTACCGCACCGTTTCACCCTTACCGACGGGAGCGACCCCGACGGCGGTTTGTTTTCTGTGGCACTTTCCTGCGAGTCACCTCGACTGACGCGAGCCAGCACCCTGTCCTGCGGAGCCCCGACTTTCCTCAACCCACCTAAGTGGGCCGCGGTCATCCAGTCGGCTCCCCGCCACCGGTGTCTAGTGTGCCGCGTCGAACACCGAACCCGGCACCGACGGCGCCGATAGAAGCGGCGAGTAGCGAGTTGAACGCAAGAGCGATGAGCGAAACGTCGTCGCCGCGAGCGAGGCGGATCACGATCCCGATGATTTGCACCACCGCGAAGGCCATGAACGCCGCGGCGGCGCCGTTGGCAAACGGCGATTCCCGGGCTGCCTTGCCAGCCACTGCTCCGCCGGCGAGGTACGCGGCAACGATGGCCAGCAACGCCACATAGACCCAGTTGCTTTGATCGGTGCCCGACTCGTTGTCGGCCAGTAGCGCAGAAATAACTGCCGCCGGGGTCGCGACAAGCAGACACAGCAGGGCGCCGCGTCGCACCGCGGGAAGATCGAGGGCACTAATCACAGATCGCCTAGAGTACCGCCGATGAACACGATCGCTGAACTCGGTGGCTGGCCCGCCGTCCTTGGGACATTGAGCCGCCACGAATCGCTGACTTCCGAACAGTGCTCGGCGGTGCTGGGCGAAATCTTGGATGGAGCAGCAACCGATGCTCAGATCGCGGCGTTTATTGTTGGGCTCCGGATCAAAGGCGAAACCGTCGAAGAGTTGGTTGGTCTACAAAACGCCATGATCGCGGTGGCTAGCCCGCTCTCGTTGCCCGACACCACAATCGACATTGTCGGCGTCGGCGGCGCACCGACCCGTCGCACCAACGCTCTCAACGTGTCGACGATGGCGGCGTTCGTGGCCGCGGGCGCCGGGGCATCGGTTTGCAAGCATGGCAACCGAAAAGCGTCGTCAACGTCGGGGAGCTTCGATTTCCTCGAAGCGTTGGGGGTGAACATCGACATCACGGCCGCCGAACTCGAATCCCAAGTCGCCCAACATGGGGTGGGGTTCGCTTTTGCCCGCACCTACCACCCAGCGATGCGCCATGTTGGTCCGGTGCGAGCTCAGCTCGGTATCCCCACCGTGTTCAACATTCTTGGGCCGTTGTCGCACCCTGGACGACTCACCCGACAGGTCATTGGTGCATCCGACTGGACATTGGCTCACCGGATGGCCGAAACCCTGAGAGCGACCGGTTCGGTTCGTTCGTTGATCGTGCATGGCGAAGGCGGTCTCGACGAACTCACGCCTGGCCCGTCCAAGCTCGTGCTGCTCGACAACGGCACCATCACCGATTTCGAGATCGACGCCACCGATTTTGGTATGGCCCGCACCAGCGTTGCCGATCTCGGCGGTGGTGATGCCGCCGCCAACGTGGCGATCGCTCGCCAAGTATTTGCTGGCGAGCCGGGCCCCGCCCGCGACATTGTGGTGCTCAACGCCGCGGCCGGGCTCGTGGCCGCCGGGCTGTGTGACGAGCTGGGTGACGGCGTTGGTTTGGCCGCAGCGGCGATTGACGATGGTCGAGCGCAACAAAAAGTCGATGCCCTAGTGTCCTGACTCAGGACTGGCGGGGCGCAAAAGTGGGGAGCCGTGGCAACGGTTCGGCCAGCACTCCATCTACGGCGTCCAGACGAACCCGGTGCGCGTTGTGGTCGAGCCAACGCGAAATGCACAACAGCTCGTCGGCTTCGTCGCGACCCGGCGGCGTCGGCGGGTCCGGCTCCGGCGGCGTGGGTGAGGCATCGGCGGCGCGGCTGTCTCGCTGGTCGAGCAGCGAGGGTGGATCGTCGAGCGAACCGCAGGTAGTCAACCGTCCGTTGGTGATCTCGGCCCACGAGTTGGCGAATTCGATGCGCAGGCGCCCAGCGCGACGCAACAGATCGAATCGGCGTTGGCGCCGCAACGCGCCAGATAAGGCCGCAGCGCGATCTCGGACATCGGCAGCTTCCTCGTAGCGTTCTTCGGCGGCGAGGGTGCTGAGGCGGGCGTCGAGAGGGGCTAGGAGGCGTTGCGGCTCGCTAGTGAGCCCCTTGACGAGATCGACAACCACCTCGCGGTAGGCGGTTTCGGACGTGTGGCCCGAGCAAGGGCAGCACGCCACCCCGATTTGGGCGGCGGTGCATACCGGTTTGCTGGTGCGAGCCGTGGATTTGGTGGTGCAGCGCCGCACGGTTGAGGCAGTCTCGATCGCTTCGATCAGACGCCGTGCTTGTTTGCCCGACGAGACCGGACCCAAATACAGCGCTCCGTCGTCTTTCAGTCGACGAACCACTGACAGCCGTGGGAACCGTTCGTCGAGAGTGAGTTTGACGTAGGGGTAACGAGAACTGCGGGTGCCTTGATGGTTGAAACGGGGGAGGTGTTGGTGGATGAGCCGCAACTCCAACACCGCTGCTTCGAGACCGTTGCGACACACCTGATGATCGATCTGGTGGGTTTCGCGTAGCAGTTGCGCGACCTTGCGGCGTTCGTCGGTTGAGAAGTAGCTACGGACGCGAGACCGAAGGTTGGCGGCCTTCCCGACATAGAGGATGTCGCCCGTGCGTCCCTTGAACAAGTACACGCCGGGCTGACGGGGGAGTCCTTCGGTGAGTCGCAGTTTGGTTGCCTGAGCGTTGCCGGCCATGGTTGGCAAGGTGAGCAGGTCGTCCAAGCCGGTGACCCCGATTGCTCCGGCCCGTTCGAGTAAGAAATGCAATAGGTCGCCGGTGGCCAACGCGTCGTCGAGAGCCCGGTGATTTGGTTGATGACTCAACCGCAGACGGTCGGCGAGCGTGCCAAGTTTGCAGTTGGGCACCTCGTCACGCAGCAGACGACGAGCCAGCGGCAAGGTATCGACCGATTGATTGGGCAGGCGAGCCCGCTTGTCGCGTTGCAGCGCGGCGTTGATGAAACCGAGGTCGAAACGAACGTTGTGACCAACGATCACGCCCTCGCCGACGAACTCGAGCAGGGACGGCAATACCGATTCGATTCGTGGTGCTCGCATGACCATTGATTCGGTGATACCGGTGAGCACGGTTATTTCGGGCGGAACTGCCACACCGGGATTGACCATTGTTTGATAAGTCCCGAGGCAATCTCCGCCCCGGAGTTTGACGGCCCCGATTTCGGTTATGCCACACGACTGGGCCGAACCGCCAGTGGTCTCGAGGTCGATCACCACAAACGTCACCTCGTGCAGCGCGGTACCAAGGTCTTCGAGCGAACGCTGACGCGGGGCCGGCTGAGGCGCGGGGGGTGTGGCAACGGGGGCGGCAAACAGACGTTCGGTCAAGACTTGCAAGCGTGGTCGAACAAATGTTCGCCGTCAAGTACCCTCGGCCTCCCCTTGATGTCACACCCTCTTCTTAAGGTCTGCTCATGGCTCGACACCCCCACAACACCCGCCACCTTCGCCTGGTCGCATCGTTGGCCGTAGAAGAACCGCCGGCGCTGATGATCGACTGCGAAGAGTGCGCGTCTCGATTCACCGACGCCTGCGACGACTGTTTGGTCAGCTATCTGATCGGTCACGAAGCGGGTACGCCCGTAATGCTTGACGACGACGAGAAACGGGCCGTCGACCTGCTGGCCGACGCTGGGCTCGTCCCGCCGTCGCGTTTTCAAACCGGTAATGGGGTGGCCTAGACGTTTGCTCGTGTAACGATGGGCCCATGGTGGCCAGCACGCAAGAACTTTGCGATATCGGAATTCGTGCCGGCCTCTGCGCGGTCGGTACCACCAGCGCCGAGCCATTCGCCGACGTGCGAGCCGAGATCGAGCGCCGACGTGATGCCGGGCTTCACGGTGGCATGCAATTCACTTTCCGAAACCCTGCTCGATCCACCGACCCGCAACAAACGTTGCCCGGCGCAACCACTTTGGTCGTCGGTGCGTACGACTATCAACGAGTTGCCCCCGAAGCCCCCACCGGTCGAGCGGTCGGACGGGTAGCGGCCTATTCATGGGAAGACCACTACGCCCGATTGCGCGATGCGCTCGAGCAGATCGCCCGTCGACTACGCGCCGATGGCGCCCGAGCGATCGTGCTGGCCGACCAAAACCATCTGGTTGATAGGGCTGCGGCCCATCGCGCCGGGATTGGCTGGTGGGGGAAGAGCAGCAACATCTTGGTCCCCGGGGTCGGCAGTCTCGTTGTTCTCGGCTCGGTGCTCACCGACGCGCCGCTCGTGCTGGGGGATCCTGTTGAGGTCGAGGATCAATGCGGCGCGTGTACCCAATGCCTAGACGGGTGTCCCACCGATGCCTTTGTGGCGCCCGGCGTGATCGACGCTCGTCGCTGTCTTGCTTGGCTCGTTCAAACCGAGGGCATGTTCCCAGTCGAGTACCGCGTCGCACTCGGCGACCGGATGTACGGCTGCGACGAATGCCAAGACGTGTGCCCGCCCAACAGAATCCGGAGGCGACGGCCATCGGCAGCCGGCGCCGACCAAGCATGGGTCGAGATCCTGGGCCTTCTCGACTCGACCGACGACGATCTTCTTGCTCGTCTGGGCCGTTGGTACATCCCCAACCGCGATCCGGCTTATCTGCGCCGCAACGCGCTGGTTGTTCTGGCCAATATCGGCGACGGTAACGATGCCGAAACTCGCCGGGTTGTCGCCGACTACCTCGCCCACCGGCGACCCATGTTGCGAGCCCACGCGGTTTGGGCGGCCCGCCAACTAGGGATCGACCTACCAGCCGCGATAGTCCAAGACCCCGATGCCGAGGTGCAAACCGAACTAGCCCGCCCCTAGGGTCCCTTCGTGGTTCGACACCTGCTCGTCACCAATGACTTCCCCCCGAAAATCGGTGGTATCCAGAGTTACCTCTGGGAGCTTTGGCGACGGCTTCCGTCCGAGGACGTGGTTGTTCACACCACACCGTACGAGGGCACCGAATCCTTCGACGCCGACCAAGATTTTACGATTGTGCGTAGTCGCGAACCGTGGCTGCTTCCGCAGCCGGTTCTCGCCCGACGCGTCAACCGGTTGGCCGATCGTTACGACGCCGAGGTAATCGTCCTCGACCCGGCCGTTCCCGTCGGATTGATAGGCCCTCATCTCAACCGCCCCTATGGCGTCGTGTTGCATGGCGCTGAGGTAACGATTCCGGGTCGAATCCCCGGTACCCGCGCCCTGTTGAATCGAGTGTTGGCTAATTCGTGCGCAGTAATCGCCGCTGGTGGTTACCCCGCCGCCGAAGGCGTACGTTCGCTCGGCGCGCCGCTGCCGCCCTGCACGATTGTTCCGCCCGGCGTCGACACCTCGCGGTTTTTGCCCCTCGACGACGCAGGGCGCGCCGCGGTTCGCCGCCGACTCGGCCTGCCCGTCGACCGGCCCCTAGTGGTGTCGGTGTCGCGGTTGGTGCCCCGCAAAGGCATGGACACGCTCATTCGGGCATCGGTCCAGATTCGCGAACGTCACCCCGAAGTTCTGGTGGCCATTGC
>CAZDEB010000002.1:98402-102832 GCA_964504305.1 uncultured Candidatus Nemicrothrix sp.
TTCGGGCATCGGTCCAGATTCGCGAACGTCACCCCGAAGTTCTGGTGGCCATTGCCGGCCAAGGGCGCGAAACCGGAAGGCTCCAGAACCTCATCTCCGAACTGGATGCGCCGGTGAAGCTTCTTGGCCGGGTAGACGAATCCGATCTACCTGGCTTGTACGCCTGTGGCGACGTTTTTGCCATGTTGTGCCGGTCGCGCTGGAACGGCCTCGAACAAGAAGGATTCGGTATCGTGTTTGTCGAAGCCGCCGCCAGCGGAGTCGCGCAGGTCGCAGGCCGCAGCGGCGGGGCCCACGAGGCGGTCGAGCACGACGTTACCGGGCTCATAGTCGACGACCCCGAAGACGTCGCCGCGGCGGCCGCCGCCATCAGCGATTTACTCGACGACCCGATCCGTAGGCGCGAAATGGGTATTGCGGCGAGGCGGCGAGCCGAGACCGAATTTGACTACAACGTGCTCGCCGAGCGGTTGCAACTGGCCCTCGACCAAATGGCCAAATCGTGACCCGCTCGGACGTTCCCGGCCAGCGACTCATCAGCCTTTCGTGGCTGGGCACAGCACTATTTGTCGCCTCCGCGGCCGCCGCAACGATCTCGCTCGACTATTTCGGTTGGCCGGCGGTGATCATTTCGTTGGGCCTCTTCGGGATCGGAATCGTCACGATGCTTTGGGCCTTCGCTATCGCCGTCGAGCGAAGCCGCGTGGACGCCATAGGCGTGGGCGGACTCTTCTTCGGCGCGGGTAGCGCTCCCAAGCCGGTCCGCTGGCACCTCCTCGGAGCGCTCACGCTGCAAATCATCACGGGCTTCGCTACCGCGTCGGTGCGGCCGTTTACTGCAGTTGCGTTCGGAACCCTCGTGCCAATCTTTGCCATTGGCATGACCGGACTTTGGGTCGCTCGTTACGGAAAATTTGAGCCAACGGATGCGCCCGGTGCCCCCGACGAAGTTGACTAGTTGTTAGGGTCATTGACACCTCTTAGCGAAATGAGCGGACATGGTTGATCAGACCACCGAGCGCACGGTCATCGCGGCATCACCCGACGCTTGCTACGCCGCAGCGATCGACTTCGAGCGCTACCCCGACTGGGCGACCGACGTAAAGATGGCCCGGATCCTTTCTCGCGACGAAGTTGGTCGCGCCGTCGATGTCGAGTTTCGCGCCGCGGCGATGGGCCGCTCCACTACTTACACGCTGCGGTACTTCTACGGCGCCAACCCGCTGCGAATTGCTTGGCGCTTGCAAGCCGGCGACATCACGCGCCGCCTCGACGGAGAATACGAGTTTCTGCCGGTGGCTTCTGACGCCAACTCGACCGAAGTCGTGTATCACCTAGCCGTCGACCTGTCGGTACCACTGCCCGGGTTCGTGAAACGTCGAGCCGAAGCGCGCATTGTGCGCACCGCGATGAACGACCTCACTTGTTTTGTCGAAGGGGCCTCCGCGTCGTCGTGACGGCCAACTCATCGGAGCCGCTGGCCGAGCTCAGCGATGCGCTGGTAGATCTGCTCGCGGCGCTGCGTCGGGTAGCCGAAGCCGCAGCCCAAGTAATGGATGATCCGCTCGCTCGCGAACAAATATCTGCGTTGGTGACGACCTTGATACAGGCGGCAACCCAGAACGAACCGGCCGAATAGATTTGCCAATCCAACTGGATTCGGTGGTTCGGGGGCCGATGGGTTCGCAATGCGATTTCTCGAGCTCCGGCCGGACTCGGCACGGCACGGTTTCAACCTGCATCCGCGGATCACGTTGTTGCGCGGCCTCGATCCGGCGGCGCGCGTTGCCCTTGTCGGGTTTCTGCATTCGATCGCCGGCGGAGACTCGTTTGGTTGGGACGGCACCGTTGACGTTCATGGCGTTGAGATGCCGCTCGACTCGATGCTTGAACTGGTGGGCGAAACCGCTGACGCCGCCCTGGTTGTCGAGGCCAAGACGTTGGTGAAAATCGTCGACCCGGTGCCAGCCGAGCCGACCGCCGAACAGTCCGAACACCAAGAAACCGTTACCGCGGTCCAGAATTTGGAAGCTGAGATTGTTGAGTTGGCCGAAGAACTGGGCGGTGCCAAGCGGCTTCGTTCAGAAATGCGGGCACGGCTTGCTGCGGCAACAGCGCGGCGCAACCCCGAGGCTGGCATGGAACTGGATCGCGCCGACGGTCGGCTGGGACGGATGGCTCGGCAGGCTGACCGCCCGGACCCGTGGACAGGAATGAGCGACCCAGAACGCCGGGTAGAGCTGCTCGAAGCGTCGGGAGGTGAACTCGACCAACTTCTCGGAGAGCTGCCGACCGCCGACCGGCCAGGTCTTGCCGCGGCCGTCGCGGTCGCCCGAGCCTCGTTGACCGATGCCGAAGTGCCATCTCCGCAGGCCCAGGCCCTCGCCGCGGCCTGGACCTCCATTCACCAACGTCTCGTGGGTCTCGAGTCACGTATGGAGGCGACCGGGGGCGGGACCGAAGCGGTCGCGGCCCGACTCGACGCGGCGCGGGCTCAGGCCCGAGCAGCCGAGGATGCCGCGCTACCGCGAGCAGTCCTGGCCGACGAGTCGGCTCGGCTCGAAGCTCTGCACGAGCGCGTTATCGAGTTGGACAGCCGAAGCAACAGCTCTATTCGCCGGATCTCGGCCCGTAAAGAACTCCCCCAGGTGCGGGCCGAATTCGAGGCCGCCCTCAAAGAGATTGGATACCCGACTTGGGCCGCTTTTCATATGGGCAACGGGATCGTGGCGGTAACGCCAGAGCGCGTCGCCGAATACGAGCGATCCCGATCGGAGCTTGAAGCGGCCGAGGTCGAATGGGCCGAACTGATGGCGAGGCTCGAACGCGACACCGACCTGCAATCGGTTCTCAACGCCGTTGAGACGGCCCGTGATCAAGCCATAGCCATCCTTGGTTCGGATCCGTACGCCGACACCGATTCCGATGACCCCAACGTTTTGGTTGAAGCCCTGAACGGCTATCTGGTTGAGGCCGATTCGGTGGCGGTGGACCCCGACGATGCGCTCACTCATCTTCGCCAAGTGCTCGATGCCGCAGGGTGTGTAGGTCACGAGGACCTAGCAGTCGGTGTCGCCCTTGTAGCGCTCGGCGAGACGTGGCTTCGGGTTCTGGAGGCCGCCGACGACGTCGCCGTGCGGGCCCTGCGGGATAGGGAGAGAGTCGGAGCCGAACTCAAGGAGCTAATCCTTCTCGGGGCTGGCTCACGAGTCGATCGCCTCGATACCGAGCGCGAAGAGGTGTACGCGGCTGAAACCGCGGTCGCCGAGCATCGCGAAGCGTTGGTGGACGTTTACCGATCCCGCCTGGAGTTGCACATGTTGGTCGCTACCGAGGTTTCGGTGGCCGAAGAACACGACGCAAAGTTGGAACTTGTCGAAGGGGCCCGGGTGCTCGAACGCCTTGCCCGGCATCGGGTTCAAGCTGCCAGCGAAGGTCCTCAGGGGTTGGAAGCGGTGATCTCTCAGATCCCTCGGGGTCGTGGCGGAGCAGTGCCGTTGGTGGTCGTGATGGGCGACGCCAACGTGGGTTGTCTCGACGCGGTACTGGACATTCCTGATGATGTGCAGATTCTCGTTATCGGCGATACCCACGGGATGTCCGAGTGGGCCGACACCCACGGGAGCGGCGTTGTGAAATGTGCCGAGGGGCCGGCGTTCGTCTGAGTAGATTCACATGATGGATTTTCGCAGGATCAATGGTCTTCCACCGTACGTTTTCACCATCATCGATTCGCTCAAGGTCGAGGCCCGGCGAGGCGGTGAGGATGTCATCGACCTCGGCTTCGGGAACCCTGATCTGCCTTCTCCCGAAATTGCCGTTCAAAAACTGGTGGAGGCGGCCCAGAATCCTCGCAACCATCGTTACTCGGCGAGTCGAGGGATCCCGAAGCTGCGCGAGGCCTTTGCTGACCTTTATCGCCGGCGCTTCGATGTCGTGCTGGATCCCGAAACCGAGGTCATTAGTACCATCGGCGCCAAGGAGGGTTTCAGTCATCTGATGTGGGTCCTGCTGCAGTCAGGAGACTCGGTACTGGTGCCCGCGCCGTCTTATCCCATCCACCTGTTTGCGCCGCTCTTTGCTGGAGCAAATGTTCGTGAGATGCCGCTGACCAACGATCAGGATGAGTTTCTCGAGACCCTCACCGAGCGGTTCGAGTATTCGTGGCCCCGTCCCAGGGTCATCGTGTTGTCGTTTCCTCACAACCCGACAACGATGTGCGTAGATGCCGAGTTCATGCAACGCGTTGTCGACTTTGCGCGCGAGCGAGACGTCTTGCTGGTTCACGACTTTGCTTATGCCGACCTCGGGTTCGACGGTTACTCTCCGCCATCGATTTTGCAGGCCGATGGGGCCAAAGAAGTCGCGGTCGAGCTTTACTCGATGACAAAGTCGTTCTCAATGGCCGGTTGGAGAGTGGCGTTCATGGC
>CAZDEB010000002.1:102932-212345 GCA_964504305.1 uncultured Candidatus Nemicrothrix sp.
TTTGCATCAATGATTGTCAAAGATGCCAACGTGGCGCTTTCGCCCGGCGTTGGTTTCGGCCCGGGCGGAGAAGGTCACGTCCGGTTTGCGTTGATCGAGAACGAACAACGCATCAACCAGGCCGTGCGCAATCTTCGCGGCACGCTGGACCGTCTGGGATAGCTAGCCGTCGAGATCCCAATCGCGGCTGCGCTGCACTGCTCGCTGCCAACGTTTGTAGTCGCGATCGGCGTCCGAGCGGTCGGCGTCCGGTTCGAACCGGCGGTCGGCCGCCCAGTTCTTGGCGACTTCAGATGGTGATGACCACACCCCTTCGGCGATTCCCGCGAGATAAGCCGATCCGAGGGCGGTGGTTTCTGCTACCGATGATCGAATGACAGCGACGTCGAGTTGATCGGCTTGGATCTGCAGCAACAGGTCCATCACCGACGCACCGCCGTCGACTCGCAGATCACGAATTCCGGTGCCGCTGGCGACCGACATCGCGTCGACGACATCGCGAGTCTGGTAGGCCATGGATTCGACCGTGGCTCGGGCGATCTCGGCTCGGCCGGTACCGCGGGTAAGGCCAACAATGGTGCCGCGAGCGCGGGGATCCCAGTAGGGAGATCCCAGCCCAGCCAGGGCGGGAACGAACACTACTCCGCCACTGTTGGGGGTGGAGGCGGCGAGGGGCCCAATCTCGGCGGCGTTGCTGATGATGCCCAACCCGTCACGCAACCATTGGATCGCCGCCCCGGTGACAAAGATTGCGCCCTCGTAGGCGTAGGTGGTCGCCCACTCTCCATCTTGATCGAGTGTCCAGGCGATCGTCGTCAGCAGACCGTCGACCGGCTCGGGGCAGGTCGAGCCAACATTCATCAGCACGAACGAGCCGGTTCCGTAAGTGTTCTTGGCCTGGCCCGGCTCGAAGCACGCCTGGCCAAACAGGGCGGCCTGCTGATCCCCGGCGATGCCACTGATAGGTATCCCGGCCGGCACTGGTAAACCGTCGCGGGTTTCGCCGAATCGCCCCGACGACGGTCGCACCTCGGGCAAAATGTTGGTTGGAACATCGAGAAGCGAGCACATTTCGTCGCTCCACTCGAGTTGACCGATGTCGTAGAGCATGGTCCGGCTGGCATTGGTGGTGTCGGTAACGTGAGCGCCGCCGGTGAGGTTCCATACGAGCCACGAGTCGATCGTGCCGAAGGCCAGATTGTGGCCATAAGCGACGCCGCCTTCGTTTAGAAGCCACTCGACCTTGGTGCCTGAAAAGTACGGGTCGAGCACCAAACCGGTGGACTGGCGTACCGCGTCCAGGTGGCCGTCGGCGGCTAGCTGTTCGCATCGCGAAGCGGTGCGTCGGTCCTGCCAGACGATGGCTCGGTGGCGGGGTTGCCCGGTCCGTTTGTCCCAAAGCACGACGGTTTCGCGTTGGTCGGTGATTCCGATCGCGGCGATTGGTTCGGGGACCTTGGTGGTGAGTTCAGCCAAGGTCGCAACTACCGCGTCCCAGATCTCGATCGGGTCGTGTTCGACCCACCCGGGCTTTGGGAAATGCTGCGAAAACTCCCGGTAGGCGTGACCGCGAGGCGCGCCGTCTTCGCCCACCGCAAACGAACGAACGCCTGTAGTTCCGGCATCTATCGAGATCACGATTCCCATGCCTGGCGACGATAGTGGTTGCTGAGTCCCAGCGGCTCGCTAGGGTCAGGAACTCCTGACCCGGGGGGATTGCACATGAGAATCGGAGTCCTCACCGGAGGTGGAGATTGCCCAGGTCTCAACGCGGTGATCCGCGGGGTTGTCCGCAAAGCCGAGCGCGATCTTGGACACGACGTCGTCGGAATTCTCGACGGGTGGAGCGGACTGCTCGACAATCGGGTAACGCCGCTGTCGGTCGAGATCTGTCGAGGCATTTTGCCGCGAGGCGGCACGATCCTAGGAACGAGTCGCTATCAGCCTTTCATGTATCCCGACGGAATGGACCGTGTCCGTGCGTCGATCGAAGCCAACCGCATCGACGCGCTCATCGCGATAGGCGGCGAAGGAACCCTGTCGGCGGCCAACCGTGTTTACGAAGCCGGAATTTCGCTGGTTGGCGTGCCCAAAACCATCGACAACGATATTGCCGGAACGGAGCGCACGTTTGGTTTCGACACTGCCGTTCAGATCGCGACCGAAGCAATAGATCGTCTCCACACGACCGCAGAGTCCCACGACCGGATCATGGTGGTAGAGGTCATGGGCCGAAATGTTGGACACATCGCCACGTGGGCCGGACTGGCCGGCGGCGCGACACTCACTTTGGTGCCAGAAGAACCATTCGACATCCAGGAAGTGTGCAACGCCCTCACCCGGCGGCACCGCCGCGGTCGTTACGCATCGATCGTCGTGGTCGCCGAAGGCGCTACGCCCAAAGAGGGCACAATCGAACTGGTGGCCGCCGAAGTCGATCAGTACGGTCACCGGCGGCTGGGCGGAATCGGCGGCGTGGTCGCGGCCGAAATCGAGGCCCGGACGGGCTACGAAACACGGGTCACCGTCCTGGGCCATGTTCAACGGGGAGGCACGCCCACCTCGTTTGACCGGGTGCTGTCGACATGGTTTGGCGTTGCGGCAACCGAAGCGGTAGACGATGGCGACTTCGGCACGATGATGGCCTATCGAAAGAGCCAAGTCGTACGGGCACCCTTGGCCGAATGCGTCGCCGATCTCAAGTACACGAGTCCCGAGCTCCTACGCACCGCCCGGACCTTTTTTGCTTGACCCGACCAGGTCAATGTTTACGGCGCGGCTGTCGTGGTCGCAGCCGACGCCGAAGATGTGGTCGTCGCGACCGTCGTTGACGGGGTGGTTGTCGTCGGCGGCACGTAGTCGGGGTCGTAGTTCTCGAAGTCGGAGCGGTTGACGACATCTTTGGTGTCGCCGGAGATGGTTGGTAGAAACACCGCCTCGCCGTTGATTCGTATTCGCACGGCGAGGATGTCCGGAAATCCGGTGGCGGTATAGACCAACTGGGCCGCAGCGTCGGCCAGCACCTGCGCCTCGGTCTCGACAGGATTGCCGTCGTCATCGAGCACGACCATGTCGACGATGGCGACGTTGTTGTCGTTGACGATCGCTTCGATGAGGTCGAACTCACGAAGCGGGTTGCTCCAGCCCAAATCCTTTTCTTCTTCGGAGCGGATTTCTTGGCCAAAAAGCAACCCAATCCGGTCCTGGAACGGAGCGGCGGGGTCGACCTCTCTATCCACACCTCGAACGACGTTACGTTCGGCCTCCGCGGCAACGAGGTAGATCATCACCGTGACGCTCCGCGGCGTGGCGTCGAGAGTGGTGGTGACCTCGAGGTCGCTTCGAAGCACGTCGGGCAACTGATCGGATTCGATGGGCACCGCCGCCTCGTCGGTCGGAAGCGAACAGGCCGCAATCGCCAGTGACATCGAAATGGCGACCGAAAGAAATCGTCTCACGCCAAGTCTCCTGCGAGATCATCATCGAAGTCGCCGATGGGAATCCGCACGACGAAGCGGGCACCGGGTTTCGCATCTTGGCGATCCTCGACCCAGATTGTTCCGCCATGAAGACCCACGTGTTCGGCAACCAGTGACAATCCGAGTCCCGATCCAGTTCCCTGTCCGCGTTTGCCGCCGGCACTTCCCCTGGAAAATCGGTCGAAGATAACTGCCCGTTCGGCCTCGAACACGCCGGGCCCGTCGTCTTGCACGGCGATTATCGCAAAGTCGTCTCGTCGATCGACTGACACCTCGATACCACCCGATCCGTATTTGGCGGCATTATCGATCAGATTGCTGAGGACCTGCGCCAAGCGCCGCTTGTCGGCCACCATTACCAAATAGTCGTGCCCGCTCGCATCGAGACGAATCGGCTGGTGGGGGCTGTGGAAAACACTTTGACGAGCGAGCTCGACCAGGTCGAGCGGCTCGGCGTGAAGCGACGCTGATCCGACGTCGTAGCGACTTATCTCGAGCAGGTCTTCGACCAGTTGGGTGAACCGGCTGATGTCGTCAGTCAGAAGGTCGAGCGCGGTCTGGTTTCTGGGCGACAACGATTCTCGGCTGTTGTTGAGAACCTCTACTGATGCGTTGAGGGTCATCAACGGGGACCGCAACTCGTGACTGACCTCGGACGCGAAGCGAGCATCTCGTTCGATGCGGTCTTCGAGCGAGCGAGCCATGCCGTTGAAAGACGCGGTCAACGAGGCTAGGTCGGCATCGGCGGGTGGTTCGAGGCGAGTGTCGAGTTCGCCGGCCGCCAACGACTCTGCCGCGGCTCGCACGTTGGCCAGTGGCGTGAGCGCTCGGCGGCTAGCCCAAGATCCGAGGGCCGCGGACAGCAACGTGCTGGCGGCGGCCACGCCCATGACGATGATCGCCAAGGCATCGAGGGTCTGCTCAACATCGTCGATGAGCGCCGCTTCGTAATACGAAGCATCGACGTGAGGGATCGGGATCCCGGTAAGAATTGCTGGTTTGTCGTTGAGGCGCACACGCATGGAGGCCGCGTGACCGTTCTGGACTTCGGCCAGCAGCGATGGCGGAACCCCGTCGGCGTTGAACAACTGAGGATTGGAGGCCGACCAATCGGGTCCGAGGTGCAGAAGTGGAAACCCTCGGTCCGAGATCGTGAGTGAAGAGAAGATGTTGGTGACGTCCTCGATCTCGGCATCTGAAGACAGCCGGCCTTGTACTCGTTCGGCGTTGCGAACCGCCACCGCGAACGCTCTATCGTCGCGATCATCGACCAAGTTCTGACGCGTCAATGTAAGCGTGGCCAGGGCAATGCTCAACGACAGGAGCAGCCCGCCCAGGGCGTACAGCATCATGATGCGGGCTCGGAGCCCGAGTCGTGACCAGATTCGCATCAGAGGAGGGCTGGCGCTACGCCTGAAGCTTGTAGCCGAGGCCCCGAACCGTGACTACGTGGCGGGGATTTGCGGCATCGGGCTCGACCTTGGTGCGCAGGCGCCGCACGTGAACGTCGACGAGTCGGCCGTCGCCGAAGTATCCATAACCCCAAACCCGTTCGAGCAGGACCTCGCGGCTGAGCACCTTTCCGGGATTGGTGCCTAGCTCGACGAGTAACCGGAACTCGGTCTTGGTCAGGTGCACCTCTTCTCCGGCGAGGCGAACAACACCTTCTTCGGGGATGATCTCGAGGTCGCCGAAAACCATCTGAGGCGCACCGGGTTCGCTGGTGCGTGCTCGACGCAAAAGGGCACGAATGCGAGCCGAGAGCTCTTTGGGTGCGAAGGGCTTGGTGAGATAGTCGTCGGCACCAGCCTCGAGACCGGCGACAACGTCGTGCGTGTCGGCCCGCGCCGTCACCATGACGATGGGTACGTCGCTGGCTCGACGTATCGAACGGCAGACATCGAAGCCGTCGATGCCCGGCAACATTATGTCGATTAGTACGACGTCGGCCGCCTCGCGGGTAAAAGCGTTGAGAGCGTCTTCACCGCTGCTGGCTTCTTCGACGGTCCAGCCTTCGTCCTCGAGAGCAAGACGCACCGCAGTCCTGATGCGTTCGTCGTCTTCAACCGTGAGGATCCGCGTTCCCATCGTGGTGATGCTGCCAGATCTGGCGCCCACGCGCCGCGCGCGGGCCAAAATTAGTTAGACGCTGCGAGACGATGTGGTCGCAAGGAGATTGGCGAACTCCTCGGCCAAGGCCGGAGCGGCGGCTACATAGGGGCCGCCGGAGTCGAGTTGGTTGTTGGTTACCGCCCCGGCTTCTCGTGCTATCAGCCCCCCGGCGGCAACGTCCCAGTCGTTTACCCCGCGTTCGAAGTAGGCATCGACTCGACCGGACGCAACGCTGCAAACGTCGAGGGCCGCACCACCGAAGCGGCGGATATCGGCGATGGACGGCAGGAGCCTTTCGAGTACGGCGGCCTGCTCGGCTCGTCGCTGCGGGTCGTAGGAAAATCCGGTCGATACCACCGCACGGGAAATTTCGGACGCGTTGGCGGCCGAGATTGATTCGCCGTTGCACTGCGCTCCACCTGCGAGCACGGCCGTAAAACGTTCGGTACGGACGGGGTCGTGAACCACAGCTACAGCGTCGGTGCCGTGGATTCGAGCCGCGATCGAAACAGAGAAGCCAGGCAAATTGCGGATGAAGTTGGTGGTGCCATCGATGGGGTCGATGACCCAAACCACGCCCGACTTTGATTCCTTGGCCGCTCCTTCTTCGCCCACGAGCCCGTCGCCGGGACGTTCGGCGAGAATCAGTTCGACGATGGTTTGTTCGACCCAACGATCCATGGCCGTGACCATGTCGGTGGCGCTTGATTTCGTGTCGGTTTCGAGCCGGTCACGAACACCGGGCGCGGTGAGGGCCGGTAGCACGGCGTCGACGGCTCGTTCGGCCAACTCGAGAAGGACCGAGCGGTCGGCGCTCATTGGTCGTGAACGGCTCGTTGTGCTTCCTGAGCGGCCCATTCGCTGCGGGCTCTCAAGGTCAACACCGCGACGATCGCTACCCCGACCGCGGCCAGCGCCGCGCTCGCCACGCCGACAATTCCGGCGGTGGTCGTACAGCCGTCGTTACATTGCAGTTCGGTCACCGCAAAACCAATTAGCCCGCCACAGAGACCCGCCACCGATATCGCCAGTAGAGCGAGGATTCGGTCGAGCAACGGGGGAGCGGCGGTCTGGGGGCCGGTTGGGGGTAGCTGGGCGGACATCTCGGCAGCCTACCGAGAGTCGGGTCGCTGATCCGGCCTACGACGCGGCATAGAGTGCAGCCTTCGTGCGCACGCTGGTTGTACTTCCGACGTTTAACGAGGTGGCCAACATCGAAGAGGTGTTGGAGCGGCTGTTCGACGCGTGCCCCGACATTTCGGTTCTGGTGGTGGATGATTCGAGTCCCGACGGCACCGCCGATGCGGCCGAGGCGGTCGCCGCCCGACTGGGTGAACTCGAAGTGCTTAGGCGTCCGTCCAAGTCTGGTTTGGGGTCGGCTTATCGCGAAGGTTTTCGTCGGGGGCTTGCCGGTGGTTTTGATGTGATGGTCGAAATGGACTCCGACCTTTCTCACGACCCCGCGGCGTTGCCGGCTTTGCTCGAAGCGGTAGACACGGGTGCCGATTTGGCGATCGGCAGCCGCTACGTTCCGGGTGGATCGATTCCGGATTGGTCCTGGCATCGGCGAGCGTTGTCTCGATGGGGGAACCGGTACGCGGCGGGGGTTCTCGATATCGATATTGCCGACGCCACGAGCGGATTTCGGGCCTACCGCGCCAGTGCGTTGGCTCAGATCGATTTTCACACGGTGCAAGCCGATGGTTACGGGTTCCAGATTGAGATGGCTTACCGAGTGGTGGCGGCCGGCGGCGAGGTTCGAGAAGTAGCCATTTCGTTCACCGATCGCATCCGCGGCGAGTCGAAGATGTCGAGCCGGATCGTGGTCGAAGCATTGGTTCTGGTTACGTGGTGGGGAATCCGTGATCGACTGCTCAGAGTCCGTCGCTAAATGCCGATGTTCACATCATGGTCACCGAAACCGGCACGATGGTGCCGCCCCGACGCCTCGGCGCGCTCCTCCGTAATGCCCGTGTTGCCGCGGGCTTGGAGCTCGAACAACTGGCGTCCAGAACCGATCTGACAACGGTCGATCTTGACGACCTGGAGCATGGTCGCCGACTGGTTGACGATGCATTGCTCGAGTCGCTGATCGAACTCTACGGCGTGCAAGGCGTGGGACTGCTGCCGGCTAGATCGCAGCTCGTCATTGATCTCGACGAGGGCCGCATAGCTGTTGATCAGGCCGAACTCGAGGTTGGAGAGCTAACGGGGCCTGATGCGGTGCTGGCTCGCTACTTGGCGCTCGTGTATCAGCTGCGCGAACTGAGGGTCGGCACCCCGATTCATCTCCGTGACGTCGACCTCAAGGTTCTCGGGACGGCTCTTGAATTGGCTGCCGACGATGTCGAGTTGCGGCTGCGTCGACTTATGGCCGACGAGGACACGATCGCCCACGATCAAAAGCGAATTCGCCGGCGGATGTTGATACCTCTCGTAGGGGTCGTTGTTGCGGCCTGTTCGTCGGGTGTCATATTGCTCGTTGCCGAAAGCAACGAGGTCGAGAGCCCTGACCCAGCCCCGGCCGAAACAGCCGCCGAGCTAGCTGAGACATCCGGGGGCGAGATAGCGACGCCGACGGTCGCCACGGCGGTTGTCGAAACCGATCTGGGCAATGGTGCAGCTGTTGCCGAAGCGCCCGTCATAGCGACCGAACTTGGTACCGCTGCAGTGGTCGTCAACCCAGAGGGCTGACCACTCGGGCTTGCAGCTGGCATGCTGGCAGGGTGCGTGAATGGAAAGTCGCCGGAGGGCTCTTGGCCGACGAGCGCGGTTTGTTGCTCGTAGCCAACCGTCGGCGAAACGGCACAATCGACTGGACCACCCCGGGCGGCGTGGTTGATCCGGGGGAGACCTCCCTCGAGGCGCTGTCTCGCGAGGTAAGCGAAGAGACGGGCCTGCGAGTGACGCGTTGGGGTTCGCTTTGTTGGACTGTCGACGTCACCTTCGTGGACTTGGAGATGCACATGTCGGTCGAGGTCCACCGCGCCACCAGCTTCGAAGGGGATTTTGTCTTCGAAGACCCTGATGGCATCGTCGGGGCGGCTGAGTTCCTCCAGGGAAGTGACGTCGTAGCGCGATTGAGCGCCAGCCCCCGATGGGTGAGCGAGCCTTTGGCGGAATGGATCGAGCAGGAATGGTCGCTGGTTCAACACTTCGAATACCGAGCCCTCGGAGCGGCCGGCTCGCTGCGAGCCGAACGACTCCCTGCCCGATCTTGACCAGCCTCGTCGAAGCGCTGAAGGGAAAGCCGCCCGATGGCACCCTCGGCTTTTTGCACGTCGACATGGATGCGTTTTTTGTGTCGTGCGAGCTGTTGCGACATCCCGAACTTGTCTCGCAACCCGTGGTCGTGGGCGGGACCGGAGATCGGGGGGTAGTGGCGGCGGCGTCATACGTCGCTCGGTCCTACGGCATCCATTCGGCCATGCCGTCCAGTCGCGCTCGTCGACTTTGCCCTCATGCGGTCTTCTTGCCCGGCGATCACGCCTACTACGCCGAGATCAGCTCGCGGATCATGGCGCTGTTCCTCGATGTCACCCCCCTGGTCGAGCCGTTGTCGCTGGATGAAGCCTTTCTTGATATTCGAGGAGCGCTGCACGGTCTGGATCGAGCTCCCGGAATCGCTTCTGCGCTGCGCAAGCAGGTACTGCAAAGCGAGGGTCTCACCTGTTCGGTGGGGGTCGCCACCAACAAGTTCCTTTCGAAGTTGGCAACCGAACGGGCCAAACCGCGCGCCGGTGCAGACGGTCCGGTCTTCGGCTCCGGGGTACACGTTGTGGCGGCGGGCCAAGAGCTTGAATTTCTCCGCCCTCACCCGATCAGAGCGTTGTGGGGAGTCGGGCCCTCGACCGCTTCGAAGTTGGGCCAAATGGGGATTGAGACGGTCGGCGACCTAGCGGCCCAGCCGGTCGGTCGCATCAAGGCCGCCCTCGGCACGGCAAGTGGCTCGCACCTGCACAAACTGGCCAACGCCGTAGACCACCGGCCGGTGCTGGTTGATCAGAGCGCCAAGTCGATCGGACACGAAGAAACGTTTCCGCGCGACCTTGTCGACCGTGATGTCTTAGGACGCGAACTTGTGAGAATGTCCGATGCGGTCGGCTCGCGACTACGTGAAGCAGGAGTAGCGGGCCGAACAGTGACCTTGAAAGTTCGTTTCGCCGACTTTTCAACCATCACCAGATCCTCGACATTGCCCGAACCAATCGACGGCGCTCACGCAATTCGGCAGGTAGCTGACGCGCTTCTGGCCAAGGTCGACGTTGGAGACGGAGTGCGTCTGCTCGGAGTGGCCGTCAGTCAGCTCGGTCACCCAGTCGCCCAACAGTTGAGCCTCGATGACGCGATCGGGCCGTCTTGGGCCGACGCTGATGACGTCATCGACGAGATCCGCCAACGATTCGGAGGCGACTCGATTGGCCCGGCGACCTTGGCTCGACCGGGTCAGGGACTTGATCGTCTGGAGCGAGGACAAAAGCAGTGGGGACCGAACGAGCTTGGTTGATTGGCTCGCCGCGTTGTTGAGTGGTTCGCGCTGTGCGAGACTGGAGGGGCAGCGATTAAAGGAGTACACGGGTGCCTCTGTCCGAGGACGAGCAGCGGATTCTCAGCGAAATCGAGAACCACCTGTACGAGTCCGACCCCGCGCTTGTGCGCGAAGTGTCGCAGACAACCATCTACACCCACGCGTTCCGGAACCTCAAGTGGGCCACCTTGTCGTTTATCGCCGGCGCGGCCATGATGATCACCCTTATCTCGGTCGACGTGCTCCTGGCTTTTGCCGGCGTCGTCGTGATGCTGGTCAGCCTGCTTTGGTTCTTCGACAACGCCCAGAAGTTGGGCCGAGCCGGACTCGAACAAATGACTGCCGGCATGCGCGGCGGAGGGCTGAAGGACGTGATGGGCGGCGCTGGTGCCAAGATGCGCGATCGCTTCAATCGGCCCGAAGAAGACTAGGTCCCGGCCAGCCGAGCGGATCACCCCGACATAGATCTGAGCTATACAGGCCGAAGTCGACGGGGGTCCATCGAGGCAAGAACGAGACGACGACGCGGTACTTGGGCCCGACATGTAGTCACGATGTCTTCAGCCGCGGCTACCGCGCCGGCGGCGATATTGGGCGCGTCAGAAGTCTGGGCGTAGCGCAGAATCGTGAGTGCGGACGCCAACTCGCGGGTAGGCCCCAAATGCAGCTCGGACAGCGCCGCTCGGCGAGAAAATTCGAGGGCGGTTTCCGATGCGACAGGTGCGACGCCGACCATAGCCATTGCTTCGGCCGCATCGTCCCATGCAATCTCGCTTCGGCCGTAGGGGTCGTCGACGACGCGTGCTAGCCGGCGTCGGGTCAGCCCGAATTTGGCGAGAGGGATGGCGCCCAAGGCGAGGGCCAGTCCAGATGTTGCCGCGAGGCCGCGGAGCAGATTCCTGGAGCTGAGTCCACCTGAGCGACCGGTACCGCCGGAGGCGGCGAGAGTGGTGGTGACACTTTCGGGTTCGATGAACGCGCCGCCACCGGTGGGCCTTGGCGCGGCAAGTGTGTTGGGGACAGTGTCTGGCGCGGCGGAATCGGAGCGATTTGCCTGGTCATTGAAGTTCAGTTGGGCCGGGGCGAGGCCGGTGATGTCGCTGTTATTGGCAGGAGCGCGACCCGGCGTTGGATCGAACACGACCCATCCCACTCCGGCGAAGTAGAGCTCGGGCCAGGTATGAGCGTGCTCGCCTCGTACCACAAACTCTTTGCGGCTCTCGTTCCAGTCGCCCCAGGTGAACCCGACCGCCACACGCGCCGGGATGCCGAGAGAACGAGCCATACCGGCAAAAGCGACCGCGAATTGTTCGCAGTAACCCCGTTTCACCGTGAAGAGGAAGTCCTCGATGCTGTTGACGTCGTGGCGCAGGGCCACGTCGAGGTCGTAGGTGAAGTTGGACCCACTCAGGAAGTACTGCTGAAGTGATAGCGCTCGCTGGTAATCGGAGGTCGCGCCGGCGGTGATTTCTTCGGCCAGTTGGGTAACGGCCCCCGACCAGCAGCCGTCGGAGCGGGCTTGATCGCTCGAACAGGTTGGAGGTAGAGCGGTGAGCGGTTCGACGAACTCGGGGTCGAGACCGTCTGCGGCATTGGCGGGGAGATCGCCCGGCGAGAAGTTCGGTACCGCCGATTCGATCATGTAGGTGAAGCCGCGAGCCGCCGCTGCTTCGGACTCGCGCTGCACCACTAGGGCACCCGTTGCCACCTCGTATTCGAGAGCCACGTTCTGCGAACTTATTACGTTGTTCACCTCGTAGGCCGCCGGTAGATAGATGCCCCCGAGGCTGCGAGTGGTGATCTCTTGGCGCACGAGCCGTCGGGGAATGCTGGGGTCGACGTCGCTGCCGACCGGACCACGAATGTCGTCGAAGTTGCTTGATCGGCTCCAGACTTGGCCGTTGAACTCGGTGAGAGCCATGAGTCGCCAGTAGCTGCGGTCGGTGTCGGGATTGTCGACTTTGACGGAGAACATCTCGAATCGAGACTGATCAACAAGCGAGGCGTGAATGTCGACCAAAGGGCTGACGACGCTTCTGGTTTGGGGGCCGTTGTCCCACGTCGAGGGGTCGAGGAGAACGTCGCCCGCATCGGGGAAGGCCGGACCGGCGTAGACCCCGAACGCGACCGACAAGGCGAGCGCCGCGGTTCCGACCCGCATCGTTGTCGTAAGCCCCGCCGAAGTTCCGGACGCGATCCAGACCTCTTCTCGCGCTTGGCGCTCGGCGCGCATGGTCAATATGACGACGCCTGCTGCGGTGGCAAAGAGCGTGGCGTGCAGCACCGGGGATTGACCGGCGCCGAGCAACGCGACGAACACGAAGATGGTTGCGGCGGGGGCGACGGCTTCTAACGTCGAGCGGAGCCGAAATGCTGCCCAGTCGGCAAGAGTTGCGGTCCACCACAACGCGACGGCTGCTACGACGACAAAGCCGCGCAGAGCGTCGACGGGAGCGGACTCGGCCGAGAAGGTCTGCCAGGCAACATCGAGGTCGGCTCGTAGCAAGCTGAACGTTTCGCGGGTGGGAAGAACCGAACCGGCAGTCTCGGGGAACAACACGACGTTGGCGACGATCACGAATCCCGCAGCGCTGATCAAAACCGAAATGAGGGTGCTGAACCCCGCTCGCCGAGCCACGATCGCCAAGCCGTGAGCGGCGAGAACAAACAGCAGCAGGTCGGGGAGAAACGATCGATCAGTGAAAATTCGTTCGAAACCAAATGTCACCGCGACCGTGAGCGCCACGAGCGCTAGCTCGCTCGCGAGGTCGACGACCTTGCGGTTGATCATGAGGTGGCCACCGGAACCGAACGGCCCAACCGCCATAAACCTGCGAGTTGATTGGGCCCCGTAAGGTGGATCCAATCGCCGCTGCTGGCTGCCCCCAGCTGGCTCTGCCCCCAGGCGATGGCATCGACGGTGATCACCACCGCGGCTCGTAACCGGATGGCGAACCGGCGCCGGATATCGGCATCAGAGGCAACCACGGGATCGGCGGTAACCGCGACTACCGTCCCGCTCCCGCCGGGAATTGTTGGATGGACCTGCTCGGCTCCGCCTTCGAGCAACGCGAGGAACTCAAGCAAAGGGTCGAGTTGGGATTCGCCGATCATCAGAGGCGTAGTGCGGCCATCGGTTGTCTCGACGCGGGTGGCGTCTCCTGCTTTAAGTACCGACGCGGCAACCGAGGCGGCCACTGATGTTGTGACGTCGAGGGCCGACATTTCCTGGGATGGAGATCTGGTGTCGATGACGACCGCTAGGCGACCATGGCGAGGGGGACGAAACTGGCGGACCTGTAAGTCGTCGGTGCGCGCTGACGACGCCCAATGAATCTTTCGGAGGTCGTCGCCAGGCACATATTCGCGGAGTCCGTCGAACTCTTCGTCGCTTAGCCCGAGTGATTGTCGGAGTTCTTCGCCGAGCAGCGGATCGTCGCCGGCCGGCACCCGCAACGCCGGTAGGTCTTCGATAGGAGGGTGAACAACGAGGCGCGTAGTGGTGTTCACTCGTTGGCGTCGGCGGGCTAGGCCGAGCCCGTCTACGTCGTCGATCTGAATGGGTCCGAGCTCGAGCACCCCTCGTCGGCTGGTTGGAAGGCGGTAGGCGCCGTGAACAGAACCGCCATCGCCGGCCATCGATGCGACCGATAGGTGCACGCCGCGTGTTCCCGAAACCGCATCGTGGAGACGAATGAGCGGGGACCGGCGAGGGGCGTGGTTGACGATGTCGAGGTCGACGCGTGCCGCTTCGCCGGCCGGAATTCGCGGCGGTGTCAGCTTTCGAGCCACCGCCAGTTGGCTGGGACGGAGTTGACGCAGCAGCGCGGCGATCGCGACGGCGGCGATTGCGACGGTGCCCACGACCAAAAATTCGACCGCGCCGAACAGGCGTCCGGCCACGATGAACGCCAAGCCGACGAAACCAAGACCCCAACCCGAGCGGGTCGGCACGGTCAGCCTCGCCCCGGGCGGGGTACGGGGACGCCGTCGAGAATCTCGGTTACGACGTCGATTGGCTTCACCCCGCGCATGCGGCTCTCGGGCGTGACCAACAACCGATGAGGGAGCACGAACCGAGCGAGCGACTTGATGTCGTCGGGGGTGGCGAACGCCCGTCCCTCGGCGGCCGCCTGAGCGCGACAAACCCTCTGGAGGGCAACTACCCCTCGGGGGGAAAGCCCAAGCGAAAGGGCGCTGTGTTTGCGGGTCGCATCGGCCAGATCGAGTAGGTAGCCGCGTAGGGCCGGTGCCATGTAGACGTCACGTAGCGATGACGACATTTCGCTTACCTGCGCGGCCGTCAACACTGGTCGAAGCTGGTCTGAGGGCTCCGTGCTGTCGCCATGGGTGTCGAGAATTTCGAGTTCGGCGGCGCGGCCGGGGTAGCCGATCTCGAGCCTCATCAAGAACCGGTCGAGTTGGGCCTCGGGCAGCGCGTAAGTGCCCTCGTGCTCGATTGGGTTTTGTGTCGCAATGACCATGAATGGGGAGTGGAGTTGGTGGGTGGTCCCATCGGTGGTCACCTGGCGTTCGCCCATGGCCTCGAGCAGCGCCGACTGAGTCTTGGGCGAGGCGCGGTTGATTTCGTCGGCGAGCAATATGTTGCTGAACACTGGTCCCGGTCGAAACTCAAAGACACTCGTTGACCGGTTCCAGACACTGACGCCCGTTACGTCGGTTGGCAGCAAGTCCGGAGTGAATTGGACCCGGCCGAATCGCCCATCGACGCTGTGGGCAAGCGCCTTGGCAAGGCTGGTTTTGCCGACGCCCGGAACGTCTTCGACCAAGACATGGCCGTCGGCAATAAGCGCGAGTGACAACAGGTAAATAGCTTCGCTCTTGCCGCGAATAGCTCGTCCGATGTTGTCGGTGAGGGCCTGGAAATTGTCGGCGAACCCGACGCTTGCTCCGTGAGTGGTGTCACTGGCATTTGCTGCTGAGCCCGGACCGTTGTTGCTGGGATCGAGTTGTTGATGTTCGGTTGTGGTCACAAGGCCTCCGCGCCGGTCAATCGGCGCAATGGTAGAGCGTGGAGCCGGGCTGGTGTAGTCGGCGGACCTTACGGTCGGTATCGACATCCAGGAATCGAGTGCCACCTAGTCTCAGCGTCTATGGATCTGGCATTGGCGGTCGATATTGGAGGCACCAAGTTCGAGGCGGCGGTTGTCGATTCCGGTGGCACGATTTTGCAACGCCAAAGAGTGGCTTCTACCAACGCATCGGATGCCGAAGATCTGTTTGGGCGCCTCGAACTCATTATTGCCAAGCTCGACCTCTCTGACATCGTGGTGTGCGGCGTCGGCTCCGGCGGTCCTATGCGTAATGAGGGAGCTGCGGTTTCTCCTCTCAACATCGAGGTATGGCGCGATTTCGACTTGCGGGGACGTCTTGGCGAACTGAGTGGAAAGCCGACTTTCGTCGATAACGACGCCAAGGCTCTGGCGCTTGGTGAGGCTTGGAAAGGCGCAGCAGTCGGCGAACAGAACTTCATCGCGATGGTCGTGTCGACCGGAGTCGGCGGCGGCATTGTGCTCAATGGTCGGCTTCTCGATGGTGCGGACGGAAACGCTGGTCATATCGGCCATGTTGTTGTCGAACCCGATGGCACCCAGATCGCCAACCACGTGCGCGGGGTGCTCGAGGCCGAGGCAAGCGGAACGGCCATAGCGGCGCGGACCGGCAAGCCGGCGTCAGAAGCCGATCGGGTCGAGCAAGCTCGGGCCGGCACGATGGTGGGTCGAGCCGTTGGGTCGGTCGCCAACCTCCTCGACCTGTCGCTCGCGGTGATCGCCGGCTCGGTGGCGCTCGGCTACGGAGCGAGCTTTTTTGACGCGGCTCAACGAGAGATTGACAGGGTCGCGACGTTGCAGCACTCGCTTGGTACGCGCATCATTCCTGCCGCGCTCGGAGCCGACGGTCCCCTCATTGGTGCCGCGGCGGTTGGTTTTCGTGGTCTTGGCTACGATGTTGGCGTTCGATGAAGTCCCCCAAGTCCGCACCAGCGCCCACTATCGCGACCGTATTGAGGGTCGTGGGTCCCAAGCCGTCGTTGTGGATTACCGCGTTTCGAGAGGCTCGCCGGTTTGTGCCCGACGAGTGGTGGCGCTCGCGGCCCTACCTACCGGTGCCCGACCCAGCGTTTCTTGCCTTCCGGTCCGAGACTCAATACGGGTCTGGCGACCACGCGGTCGAGCCTCACGATCTCGAAGTCTGGTTGCGCTGGTGCCGGTCGGAATATCAGCGCCAACGCGGGTGACTTCGTTCGTTGGTCGCTGGCAGATCGTGCATGTGGCTAACGACGCGAAGGCGCTGCACTCTTTCGACCCGCCGACCCAACAAGTTCCGACTCTCGTCGTTGCGTCAGTTACCAACTCGGCTCTTGTCCTTGGCTCAACGCAGCCCCACTCGGTAGCCGACGCCGACGCGGCCCGGCGTCATGGTCAGGACCTGGTGCGGCGGCGCAGTGGGGGAGGGGCGGTGCTCGTCAGTCCGGGAGGGCAAGTGTGGATCGACGTGTGGATCCCCCGAGGCGATCCACTGTGGGATGACGATGTGGTCGGGCAGGCCGTTCCGATCGGGCGGGCTTGGGCCGCGGCGATCGACGGCTTGGGTCACGGCCCTTGCACGGTTCATGAAGCCGGCGTTCAGCGCACCACGTGGTCAGACCTCGTGTGCTTTGCTGGTCGCGGGCCTGGCGAGGTGTTTTCGGCTTCAGGCCGCAAATTGGTGGGAATCAGCCAGCGTCGAACCCGACAATGGGTGCGGTTACAGACGCTGGTGTATCGGCGGTGGGATTCCGCGAGTTCGCTGGCCGGTCTGGTGCTGAGCATCGACGAACGAGCAGACGCGACGAGAATGTTGGACCGTCTCGTCGGTGTCGTCGACCCCGCTGATGAGCCGGGGTCGCCCGACATCTGGGAACGGGTAGCAGCGGCCCTTCGCTGAGCTCTGCCCAACCGGACAAGCGAAAACTAGCACCAAACGTGTGTTCGTGCGCGCCCTGAGTGGCGAAAAACCTTGCCAGATTGGAGGTGGAGGGAGTATAGTGGAGTAAATGGGAGGGCTAGGGAGTCACCTGGTGCCCTTAGGGGTTGCTGGGGATCCGGTAGCTCGCACAAATGGACCGGAAAGGGGGACACGGAAATGGCACGGTTTGTCGGCAACTTCGAACACACGCTTGACGACAAGGGCCGCCTCATTCTCCCGTCCTCGTTTCGGGCCAAATTGGCCGAAGGGGCGTTCATCACCCCGCTCGACCACTGCCTGGCAATTCTCCCTGTCGACGAGTTCGACCGAATGGCCGACAAGCTCGAGGAACAGGTGGCCGCGGGCGATGTCGACGTCAATGCGGTTCGACACTTCGCCAGTCAGGCCGACGAAGTGACCCCTGATTCTCAGGGCCGGGTGCGGTTGCTTCCTCATCTTCGGGCCCTCGGCGGGCTCGAGCGCAACGTCATCGTCACCGGCGCGCTTCGTCGGATCGAAATATGGGACCCGGGCCGCTGGGCCGATCTCGAATCGACCGGCGCTGGCCAGCTCACCCAAGCCATCGAACGAGGCCACGGCCTCTAGCCCCATCCGACCCAAATCCACGAAAGGCCCATCTCAGAACACGCTCAAGACCACCACTTCGAATATCTGCAGTCTTCCGACCAGCAAATGGAAGACCCGTACTCCGCCCGCTTGCCATTAGTTCGACCGGGGAGACATCCCGGCGTGCGCCGCTGATCGGGAGACTGCAGATATTCGAAAAGGTGTGGTCCGTAGATCTGAAATCTTCCCGATGACCGAGACCGGCGAGAACCCAAGCGCGGCTGATGCCGACTCCCAGGCGATTGCTGCGGGCGAACCCAACGAGTTTGTTCACGACCCCGTGATGCTCAAAGAGGTCCTGGACGTGCTCTCCGATGTCCCAGACGGCTTAGTCGTTGATGCGACCGTGGGTGGCGGCGGTCATTCAAGCGCTCTTCTTGCGGCAAACGATGGCATCTCGATCCTCGGTCTCGACCGCGATGAGATGGCCCTCGGCGCCGCTGGTGCTCGGCTTGCTCCCCATGGCAGCCGGGTGACCCTTCTCCATGCCCGTTTCGATTCGCTTGCGTCCAAGGTGCACGAACTGGGCTACGAAGAGGTTTCGGGTTGCCTGTTCGATCTGGGCGTCAGCTCGCCACAGCTCGATCTTGCCGATCGAGGCTTCAGTTTCCGCAACGACGGCCCGCTCGACATGCGAATGGATCAATCGGCGGGCCAAACGGCGGCCGACTTGGTGAACCATGGCGATGAACGGACCTTGGTCTCTCTTTTGCGTCGCAACAGCGACGAGCGCCACGCCCCGCGGATAGTGCGAGCGATAGTCGCCGCTCGCCCCATATCGTCAACCGCCCAACTCGCCGACATCGTTCGCGACGCGATCCCTGCGCCCGCTCGCCGAACGGGAGGCCACCCCGCCCGAAAGACCTTTCAGGCTCTGCGAATCGAGGTCAACGATGAGCTGGCGATCCTCGGCGATGCGCTGACCCAAGCACTCGAACTGCTGGCTCCTGCCGGACGGTGTGCGGTGTTGTCGTATCACTCAGGTGAGGACCGCATAGTCAAGCGGCTGTTTCGCGACGCCGCGGGGGAGAAGCCGCCGCCCCGACCCGATCTTCCGCCGCCGCCAGGGCAGGAGGCGACGGTGCGCCTGCTTTGGCGTGGTGCCAACAAACCATCTGAACAAGAGGTGGCCCGCAATCCACGGGCCGAAGCGGCACGATTCCGGGCGGTCGAGAAGCTAGAGGAGGCGGCCTGATGGCTTCAGCATCACCAGCACAAAGACGCAATTCTGCGACGGTCAGGCCCGCTCGTCGGGCCGCGGCCGCCCCCGCCCCTCTACGCGTAGTCCGCCCCGGTGAGCGAACTCATGCGGTGGGCGCAACCGGCACAATCGTCGTGCTGTTGGCTTTCGTCATCATGTTCACTTTGGCTGGGCTTCATGCAATGGCAGTGCAGACGCAAGCCCAGGTTGACGCCACGCGCCAAGACATCGCCCAAATGGTCGAACAGCGCAACCGGCTGACTGCGGACCTGTCGTGGCTCGATTCCCCGGAGGGCATCGAGGAGTCCGCTCGCGCCGCGGGTCTCGTGCAGGCTGGCGACTTCGAGATGCTTGGTCGGGTCCCCGCTGGAGAGTTGGAGCCCCCTCAGGGCGACAACCCGTTCGCCGGCGTGACATCGTGACAGGCGCCGGTCGTCGGCCGACCGCTGGCCGACCGGCGGGCAAACCCAGATCCGTGTCCAGAGCCCGCTCCGGCAAAAAGACCAAACGAGTCACCCCCGTCCGACCAGCCGTTTCGCAGCAGCGGGTTCGGTGTCTCGCCTCCGTTTTCGTCATCGTGATCGCCATATTCGGCTACCGGCTCGCCGATCTGCAGTTGACCCCCGATGCGGCCCTCGCTCAACCGATAGGACCGAGATTTCGTACCGCCGAACTTGATGCGCCACGAGGGCAAATTCTGGACCGGTATGGCCGCAGCTTTGCGCTGTCGCTTCCCGCTCCCTCGGTGGTTGTCGACCCGCGCCTCGTACCCGTCGGTCAGATTCCTGCGATGGTGCAAGCACTCAGTGGGCTGCTTACGACCGATCCCGCGACCCTGAGAGATCGACTGGGCCGCGATAGCGCCTTCGCTTACCTGGAAAGACAGGTCGACCCCGAGGTTGGCAAGGCCGTCATGGAGCTGGGTTTGCCGGGGATAAGGCTCGAAGATGAAGACCGTCGCGAGCATCCAAATGGCGAGTGCTCCGGCCTCGGAGTCGTCGGCCGGGTCGATATCGACCAGGTCGGGATCAGCGGCGTCGAGTTGGTGTATGACGATGTCCTCACCGGCCGCGAAGGCCGGCGGCAGGCCGAGACCAGCGCCGACGGATCGGCCACGATCCCTGGTGGTCTGCTCGAGGTTGAAGAGGCTCAGCCGGGGAGTGACCTGTCGTTGACGTTGGAGCGCAACCTTCAATACAAGTCCGAACAGATTCTCGCCGAGGCCGTCGAGTACTGGACTGCTGATCAGGGGCTTGCTCTCGTGATGATCCCCTCGACCGCGGAAATCATCGCCGCGGCTGGTGTCGGGCGTGACAAAGAGACCGGACTAGCGGCCTGTACGACCACGAACCTGACGTCGACCTGGACCTACGAGCCGGGTTCCATCATCAAACCGTTGACCATTGCCGGTGTACTCGACGCCGCCCTTACGACTCCGTTCGAGGAGATTGCGTTGCCTGACGTGATCGAGAAGGTGGCTGACGAGGGAGAGATCAAGACGTACCGCGACTATTTCGAGCACGCCCAGGACACTTATACGCCAACAGAAATAATGTCGAAGTCGTCCAACGTCGGCACGATGACTTTGGCCGAACGCTTGGGCCCGCAGAAGCTGTTCGACGTGCTCGAGGACTTCGGTCTGGGCCGTCCGACATCTTTGGGATTGCCAGGCGAAGCCAGCGGCATTCTCGACCCGCTCGATGAGAACACGCTGAGGCTGACCAACGTCAGCATCGGTCAGGGTGTGGCCGTCACGCCCCTGCAAATGCTGGGCGCGTACAACACGTTGGCGTCTGGGGGCCTGAGCGTTCCCCCTGTTGTTGTCGCCGCCGAAGTCGGTGTGGCTACGCCCACGCGGGTAGTGAGCGAGCAAACTGCCGACCAGGTCATGGCGATGATGCGCGAGGTTGTCGACAACGGCACGGGTAGCCGGGCCGCTGTCGAGGGATATCACGTGGCCGGAAAGACAGGGACCGCCTGGGAGCCGTGTGACAACAACGGTTATTGGTGCCTCGACGAGACGCGTTACTACGCAACCAGCTTTGCCGGGCTCATTGGCAACGACCTGGGGCCGCAGGTTTCGATCCTTGTCATCTTGGATAATCCTCACAACCCCGACCCCACGAAGGGTGTAGGCGGCGGTTCGGTGGCCGCTCCGATCTTTGCTGAGATCGCCGAGGAAGCGGTCCGTCAACTGCGGATACCGCCCGCAACCTCGGGCGACCAGCGCGATCGGGTCAGAGCCGCTCCGGCTGTTGCGTTGCCATGACGATCCGATTCGACCGCCTCGTCGAGTTGTTGGGAACGAGCCGCGAATCCGACGTCTCGCTTGTCGCGATCGACGATGTCGAGCACGATTCTCGACGGGTCGGCCAGGGAACGCTTTTTGCGTGTATTCGCGGCGAACATGCCGACGGCCACGACTACGCGGCGCAAGCGGTCCGGTCGGGCGCGGCGGCGCTGCTGGTCGAACGCCGTCTCGATGTGCGAGTCCCCCAACTCGTGGTCGCCGATGTTCGGGCCTCGCTCGGTGCCGTAGCAAGCGCGGTCCACGAGAATCCGAGTTCTTCACTTCGGATCGTGGGCATCACTGGTACCAACGGCAAGACAACGACCGTCAGTATCGTCGCAAGCTTGTTGAGAACTCTCGGCCAGTCCACTCTCGAGATCGGAACGCTCACCGGCGAGCGAACCACGCCCGAGGCTCCAGAGCTTCAACGGCAGTTCCGCGGCGCGGTGAGCGACAAGATCGATGTTGTGGTGATGGAGGTCTCCAGCCATGCCCTCGAGCAAGACCGGGTTGCTGGCACCCGTTTCGCGGTATCGGCCTTTACTAATCTGGGTGTAGACCACCTCGATCACCATGGCGACCTCGAGTCCTACTATCGGGCCAAGGCCATGTTGTTCAGCCGCGAGCTGAGCGACTTCGCGGTAATCGACGCGACGTCGCCGGCCGGGGTTCGGCTCGAGTCCGAGGTGAGTATCCCTCACGTCGCGATTACTGGTGACTTGATTGATGACGTTGAACTGCTACCACACGGAAGTCGGTTTCGTTGGCGCGGTAATGCCGTCGCCAGCCCGCTCGCCGGGGCCTTCAACGTGTCCAATGCCGTGGTTGGGGCCGAAGTCGTGGCCGCGTTGGGACATCGCGCCGATGCCATTGCCGGAGCTTTCGAGACCATCGAGTCGGTTCCGGGGCGTTTCGAGATGATCGACGTTGGCCAACCGTTCGGGGTGGTCGTCGACTACGCCCATACCCCGGATGGACTCGAAGCGGTTCTCGAAGCGGCCCGTACGATTACCCGACGATTTCTAATAGTGGTGTTCGGGGCCGGTGGCGATCGCGATGTCAGCAAGCGGCCGCAAATGGGCGAGGTGGCCCGGCGGCTGGCCGACCGGGTAGTGGTCACCAGCGACAACCCACGATCAGAGTCACCTCAAGCGATAGTCGACATGGTTGTTGATGGGATGAGCAGCAGTCCCGAGCTGGTGGAGCTCGATCGCCAGCTCGCGATTCGCCACGCCATAGCCGGCGCTCGCGACGGAGATGTCGTGGTAATTGCCGGCAAGGGGCACGAGGTGACCCAAACCATCGGTAATGATGTGCTCGAATTCGACGATCGTGTAGTCGCACGACAAGAACTGCGCCGCCTGGGAGGCAATGCTTCATGACTAGATTGCTGTTTGCCGGCGCGATCTCGATGTTGGTGTCGCTGTTTGGCACCAAGGCTCTCATCAACTGGCTGACGAGCCATAAGGTCGGTCAGCCGATTCGTGATGATGGGCCAGAAGGCCACCATGTCAAGGCCGGAACGCCGACGATGGGTGGTCTGGCCATCGTCACCGGCGCGGTGTCTGGTTATGTGGTCAGCGACCTCTTCGGAGGTATCTATACCCGGAGCGGACTGATCGTCATGGCGACCATAATCGGCGGCGGCGCCGTTGGTCTCATGGACGATTGGATAAAGGTTGTCGCGGCCCGCAACCTAGGCCTCAACAAGCGAGCCAAAATGCTGGGGCTGGTTGGGGTCGCGGTCGGTTTCGCCTTTTTGATGACTCAGTTCACGAGCATTCACACCGTCATCGCCTTTACCCGCTACAACAATCCTGGCTGGGAGATCGGCCGGATTGGCTGGATGTTCTGGGCTCTGTTGCTCATTGCCGGCACCACCAACGCCGTAAACCTGACCGATGGCCTCGATGGCCTAGCGGCGGGGGCCGGGGCTCTCGGCTTTGCCGCGTTCACCGTTATCGGGTTTTGGCAGTTCCGTCATATTGAGGTGTACGGCAACCCTCACGCGCTCGACCTCGCTGTCGTTGCTACGGCCATGGTTGGCGGCATCGTCGGGTTTTTGTGGTGGAACGCGGCTCCGGCACAAATATTCATGGGCGATACCGGTTCGCTCGCGATCGGTAGTGGTCTTGCCGCTCTTGCGCTCTCGACAAGCACTCATCTACTGCTGCCGATTATCGGCGGCCTGTTCGTGGTCGAAACCGTCTCGGTGATCTTGCAGGTGGTCGTGTTTCGCCGCTTTGGTGGACGGCGCCTGTTTCGGATGGCCCCGATCCATCATCACTTCGAATTGTCGGGATGGCCTGAGACCACGGTGATAGTTCGACTCTGGATCATGTCGGGTCTTTGCACGGCGGTGGGGCTGGGTCTCTTCTACGCCGACGCGATCAGCGCAGGTATCACCGCGTAATGTCCGTCGAGATGCTTATGGACGGCCCGCGTACGGTCGTACTGGTCGGAATGGGACTTGCCAATCGTGCCGCGGCAGGGGCGTTGGCGCGGCGTGGTCACCGAGTCGTTGCAGTCGACGACCGTCCGACCGACGAGCTACGCGATGCCGTCGGGGCAATCGGAATCGTGCTGCACGAGGCTCCCGATGTCGAGGCGTTGACGAACATTTTCAACAGCTGCGATCTTGCCTGCCCGGCTCCCGGATTGCCCGAGGCCCATCCGGCGTTCGCGGTCGCCATGGCCACCGAGACTCCGGTTGTGAGCGAGTTCGACCTTGCTGCGGTTTGGGACGACCGCCCGATACTCGCGGTGACGGGCACCAACGGCAAGACCACGGTGGTCGAATTGGCGGTCGCGGCGTTCGACGCCGCGGAGATGGTGGCCGTCGCGGCCGGCAACACCGACGTGCCACTGGTGGCGGCGATCGACGATCCCAAGACCGAGGTTTTTGTGGTGGAGGCTTCGTCTTTTCGGTTGGCTCGGTCGCAGTCGTTTCGCCCTCAGGTCGGGGTGTGGCTCAATTTTGCCCCCGATCACTTGGACGTTCACCGCGATCTTCAGAGCTACGAAGACGCCAAAGCGGTCCTTTTCGAACAAGTGGCGGCCGATGGCTCGATCGTGGCCAACGCCGCCGACGAGATCGTCATGGCGAGGGTCCCGCCAGGCCGGCGAGCGATTACCTTCGGGGCGTCTGGAGATTGGGATGTTGTTGACGGAATGCTGAGTGGCCCCGACGGACCATTCATCGAAATCGGCCGCCTGTGGCGATCGTTACCCCACGACGTAGAGGATGCGCTAGCGGTCGCCGCCGCAGTGACAGTCTTGGGTGTTCCCCTCGATGCGGTTGCCAGAGCTTGCGAATCTTTCGCGCCACTCAGTCACCGTGTAACTGCGGTGGGCGAGATCGACAATATGACCTACTACGACGACTCCAAAGCCACTACTCCTCATGCCACGGTTGCGGCCCTTCGCGGGTTCGACCGCGTGGTTCTAATCGCCGGTGGCCGCAACAAAGGCATCGATCTTTCGGGGTTGGCGACCGAACCCGATCGCGTCGCTGCGGTCGTTGCCATCGGTGAAGCAGCCGAGGAAGTCGGCGCGGCGTTTGCCGGAGTGGCGCCGGTAATCGAGGCCACCGACATGACCGAAGCAGTCGCCGCGGCCCGTCGGTTATCGGCCGGTTCGGTGCCGGTACTGCTGTCGCCAGGGTGTGCCTCCTTTGACTGGTATCGCAACTACGGCGACCGCGGCGACGACTTTGCACGGATCGTCAACGAGTTGGCCGAGGCCACGCCGTGACCGCAACGCATAGGCGGCCCAAAGCCCAACGCAAGGCCGCGTCGCGCAATCGTCACCCGGCATCGAGCGTGAAAAGCGACGGCCGCGGTCCGCGTCGCCCGGTAGGTCGGAGGACTCCGCTCTTCTTGTGGCTCTTCGGCGCGTCAGTGGCTCTCACTTTGCTGGGAGCAGTAATGGTGCTGTCGGCCAGCGCCTCGGTGAGTATCAGCGAGACCAACAGCCCCTGGAGCTTGTTTGGCAAACAACTCCAGTGGCTTGGCATCGGCACGGTGTTGATGATGATCACGCTGCGAGTCGACTACCGCTTCTGGCGCCGACTCAGCAGCCCGGCGATCGTGTCCACGGTTGCACTGCTCGTATTGGTGGTGCTGCCAGGACTCGGGGTGACTCGCAATGGTGCGACACGGTGGCTGGTGGTCGGCCCGATCTCGATGCAACCGTCCGAACCGGCGAAGTTCGCGCTGATCTTGTTCATCGCCAACTTGTTGGATCGTCGAGGCCAGCGGATGAACAACACTGCGATCACCATGCGGCCGATCATGGTCGTCACGGCCCTGATGTTCGCGTTGTTGGCGCTGCAGCCGCATCTCGGCGCAATTCTCGTGCTCGGTTCGATCGTGGTCGCCATGATGTTTCTTGCCGGGGCGCCGCTGGCCCAACTCGGAGGTCTTTGTGCCAGCGGGGGTCTCATCGCATCGTTGATGGTTGTGGCCACGCCTTGGCGCCGCAAACGTTTCATGGCGTTTCGCGACCCGTGGGCCGACCCGACCGATGCGGGATATCAAGTATTGCAGTCCCTTCACGCCATCACTGTTGGTGGATGGAGCGGGGTCGGGTTGGGTGCGAGCCGCGCCAAATGGGGTTTCTTGCCGTTTGCCCATACCGACTTCATTTTTGCCATCATCGCCGAGGAACTCGGCTTGATCGGAGCGGCCGCGGTCATCAGCGGATTCGTCGTGATCGGTATCGCCGGTTATCTCGTGGCGCTACGGGCACCGGACCGTTTCGGGATGCTGCTTGCGGTGGGGATCACGACGTGGGTGGTCGTGCAGGCACTGCTCAACCTCGGGGCGGTTATGTCGCTGCTTCCCGTGATGGGGGTGACACTGCCGTTCTTGTCTTTCGGAGGGTCGTCGCTGGTGGTGACGCTGGGTGCGATGGGTGTGTTGATGAACGTGGCCCGACAAAGCCGCTGACATGACCGAAACATTTGCCATCATCGCCGGAGGCGGCACGGCTGGTCATGTTGTTCCCGGTCTCGCGATCGCCAACGAGCTAGTGAGTCGAGGCGTCGACATCGACGCAATCCACTATGTCGGCAGCGAGCGCGGCATCGAGACGCGACTGGTTCCCGACGCCGGTTTCGCTCTCACGGTCTTGCCGGGGCGCGGGATCCAGCGACGGATCACGGCCGAAAACCTCCGATCGCTTTGGGGTCTCGTTCGTGCCGTGTGGCAAGGAATCAAACTGGTTCGTCGACTTCGTCCCTCAGTCGTGGTTGGGTTGGGCGGCTACGCCTCGGTGCCTTGCGTTGTTGGTGCGGTGGTGGGGCGGGTGCCCATAGTCGTCGCCGAGCAGAACGCCGTGCCGGGAGCGGCCAATCGCCTGGCCGGGCGCTTCGCTAAAGCCTGCGCGGTCTCGTTCGCGGGTACCGCCCTCCCCAGGGCAACGTGGACCGGCAATCCGGTGCGCCGCGAAGTTCTCGATGCTGTCAAAGTCGACCGCGCCGACGCCCGATCACGCCTCGGTGTCCCCCTCGACCGCACAATGATCGCCATTTTCGGAGGTTCGCTGGGGGCGCGACGAATCAACTACGCGGTTCGAGATGCTCTGCCTCATTGGGTCGAGCGCCCCGATTTGGCTGTGAGACACGTGGCCGGCACTCGTGACTATGACGAGCTCACCGTTTCGTGTGCTTTGCCCGCCAACCCCGTCCTCAATTACGAATTGATCGAGTACGAAAACGATATGGCAACCGTTTATGCGGCCGCCGACCTTATTGTCTGTCGAGCCGGAGCCAGCTCGGTTGCGGAGTTGGCGGTAATGGGGGCACCGGCGATCCTGGTTCCGCTTCCGGGCGCTCCGGGCGATCACCAAACGGCCAACGGGCGCGCCCTCGAAGCGGCAGGAGCGGCTGTAGTTGTTGTTGATTCGGACCTCGATGGTGAGACCCTCGTTGCCACGGTCGATGAGCTGTTGGGAGATCCTGACCGGCTCGGGGAAATGGCTCGGGGTGGGGCTACGGTCGCGAGGCCCGATGCCGCGGCCGCGGTTGTCGACTTGATCGAACAACACCGCCGTACGCCAATTTCGAACGGAGCTACTCGATGACCCCCGATCTGAGTTTTCCACGTCGGATTCACCTGGTGGGTGCGGGCGGTGCCGGTATGGGCGCAATCGCCACCGTGCTCACCCGAATGGGCCACACCGTCACTGGATCTGATCTCAAAGACGGCCCGGTGGCAGAACGGCTCAGGGTCGCGGGCGTACCGGTGGCTATTGGCCACGACGCCGACAACATCGGCGATGCCGAAATGGTGGCCATCAGCACGGCAATCCCGGACCGAAACGTCGAGGTCGCGGCGGCCAACGAGCGGGCCGTGCCGGTGCTGAGACGGTCCGACATCTTGCCGGCCATATCCAGCCAGCGACGAACCATCGTCGTGGCGGGTACCCACGGTAAAACGACCACCAGTTCGATGCTGGCGCTTGCGCTTGTCGAGTCCGAACTCAGACCGTCGTTCATCATCGGAGGCGACGTAAACGAAATCGGATCTGGCGCGGTCTGGGACGAGGGCGATTGGTTCGTTATCGAGGGCGACGAATCCGATCGCACGTTTCTTTCCTTGGGCGCCGAAGTGGCGATCATCACCAATGTCGAACCGGATCATCTCGAGACCTACGGCGGTGATCCCGACCAGTTGATGGAGGCCTTCGTCGAGTTTGCGACCGCGGCCCGCGTTCGGGTGTATTGCGCCGACGATTCGGGCGCCAGAGCTGTCAATGAGCGGGTGCCTGGCGTCACCTATGGCACTTCTGAGGATGCCGATTACCGAATGGTCGACATCGTGCGTGGTCGCTCCAGCGTGACCTTTACGTTGCGCCACAAAGACACCGATGTCGTGCAGGTGCAGCTTCCTACGCCCGGCATGCACAACGCCCGAAACGCTGCCGCCGCGGTGGTCGCAACCAGAGAGATCGGCGGTTCGGCCGAGGATGCGGCGCGGGCGTTGGCGCGTTTCGGTGGTGTGGCCAGACGCTTCGAGTTCCGCGGCGAGGTCGGCGGTATCACGTTCGTCGATGACTATGCCCATTTGCCGACCGAGGTCGAGGCTGCGGTGAGCGCCGCCAGAGACGGCGAATGGTCGCGGGTGGTTTGTGTTTTCCAGCCCCATCGCTACAGCCGTACCGCGCAACTTTGGCACGAGTTCGCCGACTCGTTCACTGACGCCGACGTAGTGGTGATAACCGGTATCTACTCCTCAGGCGAGACACCGAGACCCGGCATCACCGCCAAGCTCGTGGTCGACGCAGTGCTCGACGCTCACCCTTGGGAAAATGTCGTGTGGCTGCCGCGACTCGAGGACGTGAGCAACTGGCTAACAAGCCGTTTGCGCCCCGGCGATCTTTGCCTGACCTTGGGCGCCGGGGATCTCACGACGGTTCCCGACCAGGTTGTTGATCGCCTATCGCCACAGGGCGCGCCATGAGCGAGCTGGCGGCGGAGCTGCGTCGTACCCTCGGGCCGTGCGTAGAGGCTGATGCTCAGATTGGTGAGCGTACGACTTATCGAGTCGGCGGCCGGGCTCTGGCTATGGTGACGATCGACGACACCCGACAGCTCGACCTACTCTTTACCGCGTTAGATCCCGCAACCACGCCCGTGCTTGCTCTCGGCCGCGGGTCGAACCTATTGATCGCTGACGCCGGCTTCGATGGGGTTGTCGTAACCCTGGGTAGTGCCTTCAGCGAGGTGCACATCGACGGCGCTCACGTGTTCGCCGGCGCCGCGGCGAAGTTGCCGGTCGTTGCCCGGTCATCGGTGCAGGCCGGTCTCACCGGATTTGAGTGGGCTGTCGGCGTGCCAGGATCGATCGGCGGTGCCGTGCGAATGAACGCCGGCGGGCACGGCTCAGAAATGGCCGATGTGCTTATCGACGTCGAGATTGCCGACCTTGCTCACGGCCAACGACGAATGCTGTCGGTCGATGACCTGGCGCTCGGCTACCGCCAATCGTCGCTTGGTCGTAGCGATCTTGTACTCGGCGCCCATCTGCAACTGAAGCCGGGCGATCCGTCGGCGGGTAAGGCGGCCATGGCCGAGATAGTCCAGTGGCGGCGCGAGCACCAACCCGGCGGCCAAAACGCTGGTTCGGTTTTCACCAACCCAACTGGTGACAGCGCCGGTCGGCTGATCGAAGCGGCCGGAGCCAAAGGGCTGCGGATCGCCAGCGCCCAAGTTTCGACCAAGCATGCGAATTTCATCCAAGCCGACGAGGACGGCTGCGCCGCCGACGTGCTCGCGGTGATGAAGGCGGTGCAAGACCGCGTCGCTCAGGAGTTCGGTGTTCGGCTTCATCCAGAGACTCATTTGGTGGGCTTCGAACCCGACCAGGTTCAGTCCCTGCTGTGAGCTCGTCGAGTCGCATCGACCCGCGGCTTCGCCAGAGGCGAATCGCTGTTCGTCGAGCCCAAGGCCGTCGTCGATTGCGCGTTGTTATCGCGGTGATGATCGTGGGAACGCTTTCCTACGGCGGCTGGCGAGTGTCCCAATCGGAAATCCTTGATCTCGATCGGATCGTGGTGGACGGGGCGTTCGGAACCGAAGCCGACGAAGTTCGATCATCTTCTGGCCTGGTCCTTACTGAGCCGATGATCAGCACCGACCTGGACCAAGCGGCAAGTAACGTCTCCGACCTTCCCTGGGTCGCCGAAGCGACCGCTACGAGGGAGTGGCGCGGCACTGTTCGCATCGACGTTGTCCGACGAATCCCATACGCGGCGTTGCCGAGCGCCGGCGGCGGGTTTGTGGTAATCGACCAAAGTGGCATCGCCATTTCGAGATTGGTCGACACTGGAGCAGGCGAGTTGCCGATCATCGACGTCTCTGCGAACGGGCAACTTGGCGACGTGCAGGAAGCGTCGCTCCCGGGTCTAGCCGTGGTGGCGGCGATGCCAGCCGACGTCGATCCTTGGGTCGACCGGATTGTTGTGGGACGCGCCAGTAGCGGCGCAGTCTCGCTGGGGCTGGTGCTGATCGGTGGCCCATCAGTCGAGTTCGGAGATTCTCGACTGCTGACCGACAAATTCGAGGCCCTGCGATCGGTTCTGGCCGGCACAGTTTTGTCGTGTATCTCGACCATCGATGTCAGAGTCGCTGACTTAGCCACGGTCCTACCTGATGACGATTGTGTCGCCGCCCTTGGCGACGGCGAAGCCCCGTGATCAATCGTCGCCAGGGTGATGACCGGATCCGTTCCTCAACAGTCCCCATACGCCGCTATCTTCGGGTATACGGTCGCTCGTTGATCTGTACGTGTACCGTGCATCGGGCGGTGCATTCCACCCGATCTCCCGTCTTTAGGATTAAAAATCGTGATGTCTGATCCGCAGAACTACTTGGCCGTCATAAAGGTGGTCGGTGTCGGCGGCGGCGGTGTCAACGCCGTCAACCGAATGATCGACGCCGGGCTCAAAGGCGTCGAGTTCATTGCCGCAAATACAGACGCGCAGGCGCTGCTTATGAGCGATGCCGACGTAAAGCTCGACATTGGTCGAGACCTGACCCGGGGCCTTGGCGCTGGCAGCGATCCAGATGTTGGTCGTCAAGCCGCCGAGGACAACATCGACGAGATTCGCGACGCCATTGCCGGCGCCGACATGGTGTTCATCACTGCTGGAAAGGGCGGAGGCACGGGCACTGGAGCCGCCCCTGTCATTGCCGAGGTCGCCAAGAGCCAAGGGGCGCTGACCATCGGCGTTGTAACGCGGCCTTTCGCATTTGAGGGTCGCCGTCGTTCGGTCCAAGCCGAGCAAGGCATTCAGCGCATAAAAGAAAAGGTCGACACTCTTATCGTCGTCCCCAACGATCGCTTGTTATCCATTGCTACCAGCGACACCTCCGTACTCAACGCCTTCAAGATGGCCGACGAGATTCTGCTTCAGGGTGTTCAGGGAATCACTGACCTGATCACCATCCCCGGATTGATCAATACCGACTTCGCCGATGTGCGCACCGTCATGACCGACGCTGGTTCGGCTCTGATGGGGATTGGCCACGGCAGCGGCGAGGGTCGTTCTACCGCCGCGGCCCGCGACGCTATTTCGAGCCCGTTGCTCGAAGCGTCGATCGAGAACGCCAGGGGGATCCTTCTCAACATCTCCGGTGGCCCCGACCTTGGGTTGCTCGAAGTAAACGAAGCGGCCGAGATCATCCACGGTGTCGCCCACCAAGATGCCAACATTATTTTCGGCGCCGTGATCGACGACGAGATGGGCGACGACGTGCGGGTAACCGTTATCGCCGCCGGGTTCGATCGGTGGGACGATGCGTCGCGTTCGGCCGCAATTTCACGCACCCCGACTCTTGACCCTGGTGACCCCACTGGCGAGGTCAGCATCGCCGATGTCTTCGCCACTGACGACGACGACGATCTCGATCTTGGCGACGACGACTTCGACGTCCCGTCGTTTCTCAAGTAGCAGCCGGTGTTGTTTCGGCGCGTCCCGGTTGGGGAGGGCGCTGCCGCGGAGGTCTGTTTCACAGATCGTCACGACGGCGACTTCGCAAACAGCCGTGCCGATGCCGATCTCGAACCTCTCCGTCAGGCAATTTTTGAAGGCCGGTGGACATGGCTCAAACAGGTCCACGGGGACAACATCGTGCATGTCGCCGAACCCGGACAGTCGGCGGGCGCAGAGGCCGATGGTGCGGTTAGCTCGGCGAATGGCGCAGTCCTATGCGTACAGACCGCCGATTGTGTTCCGGTTGTGTTGATTTCGAGTCAGGCCGTCGGAGTGGTGCATTGCGGGTGGCGTGGACTGGTGGCGGGCGTGGTGCGGGCCGGCGTCGACGCCCTTCGGGCCGAAGGGGGAGAGACGATCCGGGCCCTGATCGGCCCGTGTATTCGCCCCGGTAGCTATGAATTTGGTCGAGACGACCTCGAGAGCGTGGCGGCGGTCGCGGGTTCGACGGCTCGGTCGGTCACCGACGCTGGTGCCCCAGCGCTCGACATGGCCGCGGCGACCATTGCCTTGCTCCATGCTGCTGGCGTAACCGATATCGACGATTTGGGGTTTGATACCGCCCAAGATCGGTGGTGGTCACACCGCACCCGCTCCGACGATGGCCGTCAGACCACCGCGGTACGCCTGGTGCGGTCATGAGTTCGATATACCCGGTTGAGGTTGAGGCCCGGGTCAAATCGCTGCGGGACCGACTCGACCGCGTTGGTGGATCCGCGGTCACCGTCGTAGCGGTGACCAAGACGTTCGGGCCTGATGCCATCGACGCGGCGGTCTCGGCCGGGCTTGCCAACATTGGCGAAAACTACGCTCAAGAGACCGTCGCGAAACTCCCCGACGTCACAACTGTCCCGACCGTTCACTTCATCGGTCAGTTGCAACGCAACAAGGTGCGGACGCTAGCTCCATGGGTTGACGTATGGCAGACAGTTGATCGGCTGGCGCTGGCGACGGAGATTGCCAAACGCGCGCCGGCGGCGCGCGTCATGGTGCAAGTCGACATCTCCGGCGAGGAACGCAAAGGAGGATGCGAACCCGGCGACACCGAATCTCTTGTAACGGCCTGCGCCGACGCCGGCCTCGAGGTAGTGGGGCTAATGGGTGTGGCACTGCTGGCCGAACCCGAAGCGGCGCGGCCAGGTTTCCGGCTGCTTCGCAGCCTCACCGACCGCCTCGGACTGCAGCATTGTTCGATGGGCATGAGCGCCGACCTCGAGGTCGCGGTCGACGAGGGGGCCACGATGGTACGAGTGGGGCGCGATCTCTTCGGCCCGAGACCGGCAACGTCGCCGCAACGCTGACGAGCATGCCACCATCGCTGGCCCGAACAGCGATATCGTGTCTGCGACAGGAGGGATGAGGGTGTCCATGCTGAAGAAGACGCTGATCTACTTGGGGCTCGGACCCGACGAAGAGTACGACTCTTTCGACGACTACGCACCGACCGAATCCGCTCCTGTCGCCGCCGCGCCCGCTGCGCCGTCCGGCGGTTACCAGCAGCAACCCCAGCATCAAGACGAACCCCGGCGTCCGGCCATGCGGGCGGTGCCTACTCAGGCCGCGCCAACTCAAGCCGCGACGACATCGGGATCAGCGACGGTGCGACCAATCAGGCCGGCCGGTTCTCAACCTTCGGGATCGGTCCGAGCCATACCCAGCGAAGCAACTCAACAGCCAGTGCGCGAGCGGCCACGGCCGGCGCCCAAAGAAATTCAGCCCGCAGTACGGATCGTCGAGTCGCGGGCATCGAGTCCTCATGCCCTCAGCCCGACGAGCTTCAACGAAGCCCAAGCCATCGGCGATCGATTCAAGGCCGGCCAAGCAGTTATCGTCAATTTGCAGGGCGCCGACCGCGACCTTCGTCGTCGTCTCGTCGATTTCGCCAGTGGGCTGTGCTACGCGCTGGGCGGCAAGATGGATCGCGTGGCCGATCAGGTGTACCTACTGACTCCCGACGATGTGGTTGTGTCGGCGGCCGATACCCAGAGGGCTCTCGACTAAAGCGATGACTCCGATTGTTTGCTCGCTGCTGTACTTCTACCTGATCGCGGTTTTCGCGCGGATCCTGTTGTCCTGGTTCCCGCTCAATCCTGATGGTTTTATGGCCACTGTTGCCGGTTTTTTGTACCTGATTACCGACCCAGTGCTGGGCCCGCTGCGCCGAGCGATTCCGGCGGTTCGGCTCGGTTCGGTCGCGCTCGACTTGTCACCGATCATCGTGATTATCGGCATCCAAGTGTTGTCCGGCCTCATCTGCACATAGTCGCCAGCGATGGTGCAAGCAAGCTCACGGTGCGTGGTCCACGGTCACTCGCGGCGCTAGGTCTAGACTTGATGCCATGGATGAACTGTCCCCAATCTTCCAAGACATCGAGTTCAGAGTCACGCTGCGCGGCTACGACGTCGACCAGGTCGACGCCTACATAGATCGTGTGGCAAAGTCGGCGGCACTAGTGCAGGGACGGCTCGGCGAACTGCAGGCTCGCACCGAAGCGGCCGAGTCGCGGCTGACCCCTGACGACCACAGCGATCCCGAGGCTTCGCTGAGCCGGACCCTCATTTTGGCCCAACGCACAGCCGATGCCGCTGTAGCCGAGGCCCGCGAAGAGTCCGCGAAGATTCTGGCCGAGGCTCACGAAGCGCGATCCGTGCTCGCAGCCGAACTCGAAGCCGATAGTGCCGCGGCGCGCCGGGCCGCCGACGACTATGCATCAAGAGTTCGCGCCGAAGCCGACACCGACCGTCGGCGGCTCTTGGCCGACGCCGAGTCGGCGGCCGCGGCCGCAGCGACCGGCGAACGAGATCGCCTCGCCGAAGAAGTCGCCGAACTCGAGCAGTACCGAGCTTTTCTCAACGATGACGTGGCTATTCTCGAAACTCACCTGCTCGATCAGCGAGCCGCTCTCGCGGCTTCGGTTTCGGCTTTGACCGACCTTGTTCAATCTCCCGAAGGATTCCGGGTGGTGCCCGCTCCAGCGACGTCTGGCGCGGTACTAGACCTGTCCGACTCGGCGCCGAACATCGAGCCGGCCACCGCGACCATCGCCGCGGACCCAATCGCTGACGAGCCAGTGGACCTCATCGCTGACGAGCCGGTGGACCTCATCGCTGACGAGCCGGTGGACCTCATCGCTGACGAGCCAGTGGCCGAAGAACCAGTGGCCGAAGAACCAGTGGCCGAAGAACGAGTGCTCGAGGCCCGCAGCGTCGACGAGCCCGCGGGTCAGGAGCCGGCCACAGAGATCGACGTCGCACCAGTTGCGGCCGACTCGGCTCTTGTACCGCGTACGCCCGACGAGGTCTCCTTCGACGAGTGGGCCGAACCAGCAGCGATCGATCTGACGGTCGACCCCGAGCCCGCGACTCCCAATAAGTTCTTCGAAGACTTCGAACGGACCGGCGAATTTGCCGTCGTCGATACCACTCGCTCGCACGCGGCACCGGGCTCCACAGATACCGGCCCGACAGACACCGGCCCTACGGATATGGGTGAGGCAACAGTTGTCACCGCCCCTCCTGTGTTGGCGACTGCCGCGGACTTCGATGCCGAGACCGACCCGGTTGCGACGGTCGCCGAGAACGCCGACGCGATGCTGTTTCAAGAACCGGCTGAGTTGCCTTCTGTCGACCCATTCTTGCAACAGATACGCGAAGCAGCCGCTGATTCAGAGCCATCTGATTTCGGCGACGATGCGTTGTCGGCGTTCTTCGACCACGATGACAGCGACGGCGAGCGCGGATGGTTCGGCCGTCGCCGCTGATACGTACAGAACCGGTTCGCGTGTTTCGACCTCCCGGGGCCTAAGCTGCCCCGCTTAGCGAGGGCACCCGGAGTTCTGCGGGACCGAAAGGACCAGCGATATGGCGACGGCAAAGAAGACGGCTGCTAAGAAGGCACCGGCCAAGAGGGCCGCGGCCAAGAGGGCCGCGGCCAAGAAGTCCGCGGCCAAGAAGACGACGGCAAAGAAAGCGCCCGCTAAAAAAGCCGCGGCCAAGAAGACTGCGGCCAAGAAGACTGCGGCCAAGAAGTCGCCATTCGGAAAGAAGTTCATCGCCGAGATGCAGGCCCGGCTTATCGACGAGCGCGCCAAGTACCTGCATTCGGCTGAGGAATATCGGGCCGAAGCCGATGCACTGCTCGAGGGTCGCGAACCGGGCGATGTCCAGTTTGACGAAGAGTCGGGCGAGGGCGACACCTTGGCGGTCGAACGCGAGAAGGATCTAGCGCTCTCGAGCCAGGCCCGCCAGGCTGTCGAACAGATCGACGCGGCCCTGGAGCGTATCGAGGCTGGCACTTATGGACTTTGCGTTACTTCAGGCCTAGCCATACCTCAGGAGCGGCTCAAGGCCATCCCGTGGGCAGCTCAGCGCGTTGAGTACAAGGTCGGTGGGCTCGGCCGGATGTGAGCGACGCGATGGGCGGTCTCATCGAGGAGAGCGTCCCGGCCGCGTTCGACGGCGATCGCATAGATCGGGTTGTCGCGGCGATGACGGGACTCTCTCGGGCCGCGGTCGGACGCCTTGTCGGTTCCCGCGACGTTCAAATCAACGCCAAACCCGTCAAGGCTGGTTCGACCCGGGTCCGTGAAGGCGACATGATTCGCGTTGTGGTGCCCGAGCCAACTGACCCTCGTCCGGAGCCCGACCCCAACGTCGATTTCGAGGTCGTCTACGAAGACGAACACTTGTTGGTCGTTGACAAACCAGCAGGGTTGGTGGTGCACCCTGGGGCCGGCCATGCCGCGTCCACCTTGGTTCATGGGTTGGTAGCTCGGTTTCCCGAGCTGAGCGACGTGGGCGAAGCTCATCGGCCCGGCATTGTTCACCGCCTCGATCGAGGAACATCGGGGCTCTTGGTGGTCGCCAAGACGGCCTCAGTTTACGAGGCGCTCGTGGCCCAAATGGCCAACCACGAACCAGAGCGGATATATCAGGCGCTGGCCTGGGGACACCCCGACCGAGATGCCGGCGCGATCGATGCGCCCATTGGTCGCTCGACGCGTCACCCCACGCGCATGACGGTGACGCAGCAGGGTCGACGGGCGGTAACTCACTACGAAGTGGATCAACGCTTCGAACAGCCAGTCGAATGCGCCCTGATGACATGTCGTCTCGAAACCGGTCGGACCCACCAGATTCGTGTGCATCTGCGAGCAATCGGGCATCCGGTGGTCGGTGACCGCGAGTACGACGGCGGCCGACCGGGTCTCGACCCGGGCCGTCCCTTTCTCCATGCCGGAGAATTGCGTTTCATTCACCCGGTCAGCACGGAGCAGATCGCAGTCACCGCCCCGCTGCCCGAACCCCTTGTCTCGGTGTTGGCTCGCTGCTCCTAGACCGCTCTGATGGCTGTGTGAATGATTAGTGAAAGTCGGGCGTGCGAATTCCCGGCGTGCCTGATGGCGAGCGCCGACGCGTCTGCGCTCGGTCCGGCTCGCTAGAGTCACGAGGGTGATCGACGATCAACCGGTGTTGCCGCAATGGGAGCGGGGAACTGTTGCCGATATTGTTCCGGCAATCCTCGAACCCGAGGACGACCGTTCGATTCTTCCCGACGAGGTTGTGGACGCCCATTCGGTCGTGCTGCTCGTGTTGGACGGGCTGGGGTGGGAACAGCTGCAAGATCGCGCCCGGATCGCCCCCACTTTGGCGTCGATGCAAGGACAGGCCATAACCACGGTTGCTCCGTCTACGACGGCGGCGGCCCTGACCTCGATCGTTACGGGATCGGCTCCAGGAGTACACGGAGTCGTTGGCTATCGGATCGATGTCGAGGGCGAGGTTCTCAATATGTTGAGCTGGCGAACCCCCCGCGGCGATGCCCGAGACCGCATTGTCCCCGAAGAGTTTCAAACAGTGCCGGCGTTCCTCGGCCAACGTCCGGTTGTGGTGCAAAACGCACCCTTTGCCCGCACCGGGTTCACCAGGGCGCATCTGAGCGAGACCCGGCAGCGAGGGTGGCGTACTTTGCCGACCCTACCCGTCGAGGTTCGGCGGGCGGTTAGTAGCGGTGAGCCGTTTGTCTACGCGTACTACGACGGTATCGACAAGATTGCTCACGAATTCGGTTTTGGCGAGCACTACGACGCCGAGTTGGCCGCCTGCGACCGCCTCGTTGCCGATCTTATGATGGCGCTGCCTCGAGGCACCGCGATCGTGGTTACCGCCGACCACGGTCTGGTCGATTGTGCGGGCGCTGAACGCGAGCTCGACCCAGCTCTTTGGCCACTGATAGATCGCACGAGCGGCGAGGGTCGGTTTCGGTGGCTTCATGCTCAGCCGGGCCGGTCCCGAGAATTACTAGAAGCAGCCACCGCTGCGCACCACGAGCAGGCATGGGTACGTTCGGTCGATCAGATCCTCGACGAGAACTGGTTCGGCCCGACTGTTACCGACGTTGCTCGACGCCGTCTGGGTGACGTTGCGATAGTGGCGCGCGACAACTGGACGTTCATGGACCGCGTCGAAGGTGCAGGGAAGTCGCTCATAGGGCGCCATGGTTCGCTCACTCGTGCCGAAATGCTCGTACCACTTGTTACGTTCTGCTCGTGACTCGAGATCCTTTTCATAACAAGAGCGAACCGGCCATGATCGAACGCCCAGCAGTCGAAGTTGTCGAAAGCGACGACGCCTCGCTAGACGAGGTCGACCACGTGGACGAGACCGTTGATCATCCGGCGAAAGTTATGCGCATCGGGGCCATGATGCGACAGTTGCTCGAAGAGTTGCGGTCGATGGAACTGGACGAACCGAGCCGGGATCGCCTGCGTGACATCTACGAGACATCGGTAGCCGAACTCGGTTCGGCGCTGTCGCCGGATTTGGGCGAGGAACTCGGGCGTCTTGCGCTGCCCTTCAATGCTGATGATGTGCCAAGCGCCGCAGAGTTACAGATAGCCAAGGCTCAGCTGGTCGGCTGGCTCGAGGGTTTGGTCCAAGGAATGCAGGCCATGCTGTTTGCTCAGCAAATGGCGGCCCAGCAGCAGCTCAAGTCGATGCGAGGCGAACTCGGTCCTGGCGAAGCAGACGCGGTATCGGTGGATGCCTCTAGCGCCGAAATACGGCCAGGAACCTATCTGTAACCGGGGTGGACGCCGCCCGATCGCCGCTGTAGGTTCGAAACACAGCCGTGTAGTTTGTCCACACGGTGTCCACAGACGTGTCCCCAGCCTGCTGGCGCGGGCCGGACCGAAGGAGCACCATGGCGGATTCGTTCGCCCATCTGCACGTGCACACCGAGTACTCGATGCTCGACGGTGCGTCACGTCTTGACGAGGTAATTGCCGCGGCTGCCGCCGACGGCCAGCCGGCAATGGCCATAACCGATCACGGCAACATGTATGGCGTGCTCGATTTTTACCGTGGATGCCGTGACGTCGGAATCAAACCCATCATCGGCACCGAGATCTACCTTGCTCACGAATCTCGTGCCGAACGCCCGAGTCGCCGGGGTCGAACCGACGACTCTGGTGGCGATACCGGCGGCGGCAAGAAGCTCTATTACCACGCAATTCTCATGGCCGAGAGCGATGTCGGCTACAAGAACCTGATCCAAATATCGAGCCGGGCCTACCTCGAGGGCTACCACTACAAACCCCGCGCCGACTGGGAACTGCTCGAGCAGCATCACGAAGGCATCATCGCCACGTCGGGCTGTCTGGGTGGACATGTGCTGCAGTCTTTGCTGCAAGGTCGCAAAGACGCTGCCCTAGAGCACGCGGCGCGCTTTCAGGACATTTTCGGGCGCGACAACTTCTTCATCGAACTGCAAGACCAGGGCATACCCGAGCAACGCCAAACCAACCCTCAACTGTTGGAGATCGCTCGCACGATCAAGGCCCCCGTTTTGGCTACCAACGACAGCCATTACACCCATCAACAAGATGCCGAGGCCCACGACGCCTTGTTGTGTGTTCAGACCGCTTCGTTGTTGTCCGACGTCGACCGGCTGAAATTTCACGGAGATGGTCACTATCTCAAAACGGCGGGCGAGATGCGTCGGGTGTTTGACGAGGTGCCTTCGGCTTGCGACAACACTCTGTGGATCGCCGAACGGGCCGATGTCACTATCGAGTTTGGTCAGCCGCAGCTGCCGTCGTTCCCGTTGCCCGACGGTTTCGCGACCGACACCGAATACCTCAAGCACCTCACCATGGATGGGGCGCGTAAACGGTGGGGCGATCATCTGGATCCGGAGGTTGTCGAACGGCTCAGCTACGAATTGGGCGTCATCGACAAGATGGGATTCTCCGCCTATTTCCTCATCACTTGGGATCTCATTCGCCACGCTCGAGACCACAACATCCGAGTTGGTCCTGGTCGTGGATCGGCGGCGGGCTGCGCGGTGGCGTACACGTTGTGGATCACCGATCTTGATCCAATCAAGTACGACCTGTTGTTCGAACGGTTCCTGAACCCGTCCCGAATCTCGATGCCCGACATCGACATGGACTTCGATACCCGTTACCGAGACGAGATGATCCGTTACGCGGCCGAACGGTACGGCCGAGATTCGGTGGCCCAGATAGTGACGTTCTCGCAGATCAAGGCCCGGGCCGCGGTACGCGACGCCGCTCGGGTGCTCGGGTACCCCTACGCGGTGGGGGACAAGGTCGCCAAGGCCATGCCCCCGCTGATCATGGGGCGTGACACTCCGCTCAAGTACTGCTTCGAGGAACACCCCAAGTACATCGACGGCTACAAGTCGGCCGGAGAGCTGCGCGACATGGTGTCGTCGGATTCCGACATTGCCCAAGTGGTCAAGGTCGCCAAAGGGCTCGAAGGGATGCGTCGTCAAGACGGAATCCACGCTGCGGCGGTGGTCATCACCGACAAGGCGCTCACCGAATATCTGCCAATCCAGCGCAAGCCCGAAGCCGGCAAACCAATCGAAGAAGTACCCGTCGTCACCCAGTACGAGATGCACGGCGTCGAAGATCTGGGTTTGCTCAAGATGGACTTCTTGGGTTTGCGCAACCTTGATGTGATCTCCGATTGTCTCGAACTGATCTCCAAGACTCAAGGCATCGACCTCAACATCGACGAGGTCGTGCTCGACGACGAGGCCACCTTCGAATTGCTGCGTCGAGGCGACACGATTGGGGTGTTCCAACTCGAGTCGTCACCGATGAGAGCTCTGATAAGGTCGCTTGCTCCCGACTCCTTCGACGATGTTGCCGCCCTCGTGGCGCTGTACCGGCCGGGCCCGATGGCCGCCAACATGCATAACGACTATGCCGATCGCAAGAACGGTCGTAAGCCAGTCGAGTTCATCCACCCTGACGCCGAGGAGTTGCTGGGCGACACCTACGGATTGATGATCTACCAAGAGAGCGTCATGCGGATGGCCCAGAAGTTCGCGGGCTATTCACTGGCCGAAGCTGATTCGTTGCGTAAGGCAATGGGCAAGAAAATCCGCGAGGCCATGGAGAAGGAGCGCCAGAAGTTCACCGACGGCGTGGTGGCCAACGGCTACGAGCACTCGCTGGCGGTCGAGATGTTCGACATCATCGCCCAGTTCGCCGACTACGCGTTCAACAAGAGTCACTCCTACGGTTACGGATACGTCGCCTATCAGATTGCTTATCTGAAGGCGAACTATCCGGTCGAGTACCTGTCGGCGCTACTCACCTCGGTCAAGGCCAAACTCGAATCGGCCGCGGTGTATCTAAACGAATGTCGATTGATGGGGATCGAAGTCGTGGTTCCCGACATCAACCGGTCGGCGTCCGATTTCACTCCGGTGCCCAATCTCGACCCCGACTCCGATTCCCCCGGCAGCATCATTTTCGGGTTGTCGGCGATCCGCAATGTCGGCGAAGGGTTTGTGGCCAAGGTGATCGAGGCGCGCGAGGCCAGCGGACCATTCGAGAGTTTCGTGGACTTCGTCGAAAAGGTCGAACTCGATGCCCTCAATAAGCGCACCATCGAGTCCCTGATCAAGGGCGGCGCGTTTGACGAACTAGGCCACCCCCGCAAAGGCCTCTTGCAGGTTTACGAGCAGATCATCGACCTCACGGTGCAGCGTCGGCGCGAGCACGACATGGGGGTCATGTCGTTGTTCGGCGACCTCGACGATGGGCCGTCGTTCGACGAGCGGCCGTCGGTTCCCGATGTCGAGTTCGAAAAGATGCCTCGCCTTTCTCACGAGAAAGAGATGTTGGGTCTCTACATTTCGGATCATCCGCTGCTCGGATTCGAAGCGCATGTGCGCCGTAAGGCCGACTGCGGCATCGCCGCGCTCACCGAGATGCCCGATGGTGCGATCGTCAAAGTTGGCGGGGTGATTACCAACCTGCAACGCAAATGGACCCGCAAAGGCGATCTCATGGCCGTCTTCGAGCTCGAAGATCTCGAGGGATCTGTTGAGGTCATGGTGTTCCCACGCACCATGCAAGAGCACGGACCCAAACTCCAAGACGACGCGGTTGTGCTCGTTCGGGCTCGCACCGAGAACGGTGACGACCTGCCCAAGCTTTTCGCCCAAGACATCGAGGTGGTCGAGGATCTCACCGACAACGCACCGGTACGGCTACGGCTCGCCCCCGAGAACCAGAATCCCGAGCGGATCGCCGACCTCAAGTCGATTTTGGTCGCCCATCCGGGGGACTCGCCGGTGGAGTTGCATCTGAGCGAAGAAAAGGTGCTTCGGCTGCCCGACGATTACGCCGTCGACAGCGCCAACGGCGTCGTTGCCGAGCTACGGGTGCTCTTTGGCCCCGACGCAATTTTGGTTTGATCGCGGCGAGTTGCGCACCGAACGGCAACGAACCCGCGTTGTGAGGTTGCGAATCGGCGATTCGTCCTGAAAACTAGACGGACGACGACGGCGATCTAGTGGGGACACGCATGGCTATTGAGGTGGAAACCAAGGACTGTACGGCCATGGGCGACGCCGAACTGGCCGAAATGGCCGACCTGTGCGCCGATTCGGCAAACCCCTTCGAGGTCGGCATGCTTTCCAAGCAGGTCGAGGCGTGGGTCTTGTGCACGGTTGCCAGCGAGGGCGGCAAGGTTCGCGGCTTCTCGTTCTGCACGCTCGAGCGCATCGGTGGCACCCCAAGTATTCTCATTGGCGCCGGCCATGTCTGTCACACCACCAGACGAGACACCGTCTTGCGGGCGATCATGACCGACCAGCTTCGTCGTTCGGTGTTGGCTTTCCCCGACGAGGACGTGTTGGTTGGTTGTCAGATGAACGATCCGGGGGTCTTCGAGGCCTACAAGACCCTCAACGACATCGTCCCGCGGCCCGACCACAAGGCTTCGGGTGAGGAACGGGCGTGGGGCCGCCGACTGGCGAAGCGCTTCGGTATCGGCAATTCCAAGTACGAGGACCGGGTCTTCACGGTTCGCGGCGACGGCAGTCAGCCCGTCGTGCTCGATCACTCCAGCTCCAAGCCCGAGAGTATCGACCCCGCGGTTGTCGCACTATTTGATGGCCTCGATACGGCTAGTGGCGACACGTTGATCGGCTTTGGCTGGGCCATGGTCGAAGACCTCGAGAAGCTGCTCTGAGTCCGCGGGGCTCGGACTCCGTGCCCGCTTCTGATTTCGAGAGGTTGGTGCGAGGTCGGCGCATGACCCGCGCCTTTCGATCCGACCCGATTGCGTCGTCGGTGGTTGATTCTCTAATCGATGTTGCTCGTCGGGGCCCGTCGGCCGGCAACGCTGGCAGCCCCGACTTTTTGGTGCTCGAAGGGGCCCAAGTGGCCGAGTATTGGGACGTCGCGCTCTCTGTCGACAAGCGCGCCGAGTTCCCTTGGCCGCAACTTCTTGTAGCCCCGGTGTTGATTGTTGCTTGGGTCGATCCCCAGCGCTATGTCGATCGATATAGCGAGACTGACAAGGCCCACACCGGCCTAGGCGAGGCGCAGTCGGATTGGTCCGTGCCTTACTGGTTTGTCGACGGCGGCGCCGCGGTGATGTCGTTGTTGTTGGCCGCCGAAGAGGTCGGGCTTGGTGCTCTTTTGTTCGGCCTGTTCGAACACGAGGACGCGGTCCGCAAGCGGTTCTCGGTGCCTCAGGGCCGACGCGCTGTTGGCGTGGTCGCGCTTGGTCACCGCGCCGCGGACCGACCGTCAACGTCAGCAAAAAGGGGCCTGCGGCCCCTGACCGAAGTGACCCATCGCGGAACGTGGTGAGCCCGTCGCCAGATCCAATAATGTCGGCTTATGCCGTCTTGGTCGGGACTGACGATCCCGCCGCGGTGTGGTTGGCCCACGGTGCGGTTGATGCCCGTTGGACAATGCAGGATTACCCCGGCGGTGCCGTCGTTCGTGGACCCGGCGACCTCGTCGAACCGAGGCACCTGGTCGAACGAGTGACCGGACCGGGCTCGTGGCCAGCCCCACCGGAGATAGACGGTGAAGTCCGACGTTGCACGGTTGATATTGCTCGACCAGCGGACGTGATGAGGCTGGTGATCGCGCTCCAAGACGAGATCAAAGATCATGGATCGATGTGGCGTACGTGGAAGACAACCGTCGAGGCGATAGCCGCAGCCGCCGCGGCGTTGAAGCAGGTAACCGTCGAAGCGGTCCTGGCTACAAAGCCGAGTTGAGCGCGTCCAAGGCAGTGCGAATTCGTTTGACACTCACCGAACCGCGCACACCAATGCTCTGAGCGAACTGGCTCACCCGAAGTTCTTGAAGGTCCCAGCTGATCGTTTCGAGCTCCGGCGTCAGATCCAGCCGATCGACCAGCAAACCATGTTGTTGTTCGAGCATCTGAACCTGCTTCATGCGGTCGCGGTCGCGGGCGACGACATCAGGTAGCCGATTGAGCCGCCATGACGCCGCTCGCAAGTAGCGGTCGATATCGGGTAGGCGCACCAAACCAACGCCGGCAATGAAGCCGTCGTACACCAGTTGTTGGAGTTGACGGTCGATATCGGCGACAGATTCGGCCAACGCCGGAGCAGCCACGGCATCGAGCGAGCGGCGAAGCTGGTCTGCCGTTGCCAAGACCGCAGCGGCGTGTTCGGCGACTTCGGCGACGGTGGCGGCCAGATGTTCGCGGCTCAGCTTGCGGAGCCGGGCATAACCAGCCGCGGTAAACACTGGTCCACCGTGATCGTGCATGATCTGATCGAGGGCGGCGGCAACGCAGTCTTCGAACCAGGCGGCTGCGGTGTGATACGGGCTGGCCAGAATCGCGAACTTGACCTCGTCAGTTAGCAGCGGACGGAGGACTTTGGCCAGAGACGGTCGCTCGATAGAGAGGAGTCGGCGGACCCCGGCCCAGGACTTCTCGTGTTGTTCGGCCGCGGTCGCAACGAGTTCGACCCCGACCGAATCGCCGTGGTCGACCAGCGCGGGAAACGACTTGACGACCTGACCCAGTCCCTCAGCTTCGACGACGGTTGGCAGATCGCCAAAGTCCCAATAATCGGCGCCCGGATGTTCGAGGGGATGACCAGCCTCGGCCAAGACGCGGCGGGCTTGGTCGTGAAGATGCCGCTTGAGCAGTTCGAGATCGTCATCTTCGGCCAACGATTCGCCCTGGTCCACGATCCGAAAATGCATGACGAGGTGCGTGGGCAAGGTCGCGGTCGCAAAGTCCGATAGCCGCACCGGTTCGCCCAAGCGGGCGGTTAGTTCGTCGCAGAGTTGTTGGCGTAGCGGCTCTGGGCGCGAGGGGTCGACGATGGCGAGTAGTTCGGTCACGGTTGTTGGCACTGGCACAAGCGAACGTCGGAGTCGTTTGGGCAGTGCTCGGAGGAGTTCGGTAACCAGTTCGTGACGCCGTGATGGCACCAGCCATTCGAACTGGTGATGGTCGATGCGGCTGATGTCGTTTAGAGAAATGTCGACGGTGATGCCGTCCACGTCGTCGGATGGGTCGTACAAATAGCTGAGCGGCAACTCTTGGTCGCCAAGCGGCCACTGCCGCGGCGAGTCACGAATTTCGCTGAGTTGGTCCTGGTCGACCAAGTCGTTCAACGACAGGTTCAGCAGGTCCGGAGTCTTGCGTTTGGTTTGTTTCCACCACTTTTCGAAGTGACGGGTTGACACGATGGAGTCGGGCACCTTGCGGTCGTACGCTGCTTCCAAGTGTTCGTCTGGTGCTTGTAGGTCTCGGCGGAGCCGATTTTCGAGATCGGTGATCTCGTCCAACCGGCTTTGGTTGTGGGTGATAAAAGCGTGATCGCCGGACCATTCGCCCATCACAAGTGCGTGTCGTATGAACAATTGGCGAGCAGCGACGGGGTCGACTCGGTGGAGGTTGATCGACCGGTTGGCCACAACCGGAAGCCCGTAGAGCGACGCCCGCTCGTGACACATCGCCGCGCCCCGCGGCTCGCTCCACCATGGATCGGAATATTCCCATTGCAGAAGGTGAGAGGCTGAGCGCTCGAGCCATTGAGGATTGATGGGCGCCACGCCGCGCCCTCGAAGAACGTTGGTTTCGACCAACTCGGCGACCATTACCCAGGCCGGATTTCGATCTCGTCGCTTGGCGCCGGAGCCGACTACGAAACGAGCGTTGCGAGCGCCACGGTAATTCTGTTGTTCGGTGTCGTAGAAGCCGACGTGGGAAAGCAAACCCGAGAGAAGGGCCTGGTGAACAGCGTCGGGGTCGGCGGGGTTGTCGTTGAGGCGCAAACCGAGATCCTTGGCGATTTGGCGCAACTGGCGATGGACGTCTTCCCACTCTCTGATACGCAGAAAGTGCAGGTACTCGTCGCGACACATACGACGAAACCCGTTGCCGGAACGGTCGCGGCGTTCCTTTTTGATGTGTTCCCAGAGCAGCAACCACGAGACAAAGTCGGAGCGAGGATCGGCGTAGCGTCGGTGGAGTTCGGCGGCCCGTTCTTGGGCGGCGCCGCTGCCCACCCCAGCTGGTCGAATCTTGGGGTCCTGCACCGACAGGCCGGCCACGATGATCAACACTTCGGTGACGCAGCCGTGGTCGTCGGCTTCGAGCAGCATTCGGCCGAGGCGCGGGTCGACCGGCAAGGCGGCCAGCTGACCTCCGAGCGCCGTAAGCCAGTCGGGTGTTCCTTCGTGTTCGGGAATCACGGCATCGAGTTCTTCGAGTAGCCGAATGCCGTCTCGAATGGCCCGGTTTTCGGGGGGATCAACGAACGGGAACGTTGCAGGGTCGCCAAGGCCGAGCGACGCCATACGCAATACGACCGAGGCGAGATTCGTACGCTGCACTTCGGGTTCGGTGAACTCGGGCCGGTTCAGGTAGTCGTCTTCGTCGAACAGGCGAACACATATGCCAGGCCCCAAACGCCCGCACCGGCCGGCTCTCTGGTCCGCCGATGCTTGCGATATGGCTTCGATCGGTAATCGCTGGACTTTGGTTCGGCGATTGAATCGTGAGATGCGGGCCGTGCCAACATCGATGACCGTCCGGATCCCGGGAACGGTCAGCGAAGTTTCGGCCACGTTGGTCGACAAGATGATTCGCTGAGTTTGGTGAGCCTGAAACACCCGCTGTTGCTCGGCTGGCGATAGCCGGGCGTACAAAGGGAGGACTTCGAGGTTGTCGCGGTGCAGCTTGGCCAAGCGATCCTGGGCGTCGCGGATTTCTCGTTCGCCCGACAAGAAGACCAGCACATCTCCGGGCACTTCCTTGAGCAGCGCGGTTGCGGTCTCGGCTATGGCGTCGTTGATGTCGACGCTTGCTTGGTCAGGGCCGCCGAGGGGTCGGTAGCGGACATCGACCGGGTAGGTCCGGCCGGTGACCTCGATGATCGGGGCGTTGTCGAAGTGCGCAGAGAATCGTTCGGTGTCGATCGTGGCCGACGTGATGATGATCTTGAGGTCGCGACGACGGTCGATCAGGCGGCGGAGGTAGCCGAGCAGGAAGTCGATGTTGAGGGTTCGTTCGTGAGCCTCGTCGATGATCAACGTGTCGTAGTTGCTCAGGTCGGGGTCGCGTTGCAGCTCAGCCAGCAAAATGCCGTCGGTCATCACCTTTATGAGCGTGTGAGCCTTGACTTCGTCGGTGAACCGCACCGTGTAACCAACGAGCCCGCCGATGGTCGTGCCGAGTTCGGTGGCGACCCGTTCGGCGATAGACCGGGCCGCCAGTCGACGGGGTTGAGTGTGGCCGATTCGGCCTTCGACGCCGCGTCCGAGTTCGAGACACATCTTGGGGAGCTGGGTGCTCTTGCCCGACCCGGTCTCGCCGGCAATCACGACCACCTGATGATCTCTGATCAGCTCGATAATCTCGTCACGGCGCGCCGCGATTGGCAAGTCGTCGGGATAGGTGATCGGCGGAACACTGGCGCGCCGCTTGGCTGCAAGGGCCCGGTTCATCTCGATGAGGATACGCGCATGCCCATGCCACGCGCGTCGCCACGATCCGTCTATGTTCACGTGATGATCGAGCGAATCGACGTTACCGATCCCGATGACCCGGAGGGCCGCCGCATAGTTGCTGCTGCTACCCATGTCGGTGTCGACTCGCTGATCGATTGCCGAGTCAGCCGGGTTCATCACATCCGCGGCGATATCAGCGATCAGCAATTGCGGGTCTTGTGCAACGATGTGTTGGCCGACCCGATCGTTGATCGCTACACCATCGGTTCGCCGCCCCCGCCGAGGGGGCAGGTGGTCGAGGTTGCTCCGATGGCTGGCGTTACCGACGCTGATGCTCGCGAGCTGGAGCGAGCCGCCCACCAACTTGGGCTGGCTCCGATAGAGGTTTCTACCGCTCGACGCTACGACCTGATCGGTTCTCTCGACGCCGATGAGGTTGCGGTTCTGACCCGGCGACTTTTGGCCAACGACACGATCGAACAGGCCAAGAGTGGTGAGCTACCGGCCGAGTTTGCCAACCCCGCCAACGCCGAGGTTCGGGTGGACGAGGTGCCTCTGGCCGGGTTGTCCGACGACGATCTCCTACGACTGAGCCGCGAGCGGGTGCTGTCGCTCGATCTGGCCGAGATGCGCGCCATTCAAGCCCATTTCGACGCCGAAAGTCGTGCCCCACTCGATGCCGAGCTCGAAACTCTGGCGCAAACCTGGTCCGAGCATTGTGTTCACAAGACATTCCGCGCTCAGATCGAACTAACTCACACGTCGTCCAACGGCGAAGTCACGGTTTCGCACCACGACGGGTTGTTGCCGGCGTTGCGTCAAGTCACCGAAGAACTCGATCCGTGGTGGTTGCGTTCGGCATTTGTCGACGACGCGGGGATAATTGCTTTCGACGACGAGTTCGATCTGGCGTTCAAGGTCGAGACTCACAACCACCCGTCGGCGCTCGAACCATTCGGAGGGGCCAACACCGGGGTCGGCGGAGTTGTTCGGGATGTGATTGCGGTGTCGGCCCGCCCGATTGCGTGCACCGACGTGCTGTGTTTCGGACCTCCCGATACCGATGACGCCGACGTGCCGGACGGGGTGCTGCACCCCCGCCGGATACGCGACGGGGTAGTGGGCGGAGTTGGTGATTATGGCAACAAGCTGGGTCTGCCGACCGTCAACGGAGCGGTTCTTTACGACCCCGGCTACGTTGCCAACCCGCTGGTCTATTGCGGAGCGCTCGGGTTGTTGCCCCACGGCTCGCATCCCACCGAGCCCCATGTCGGGGATCGCATCATCTCGATCGGCGGGAGGGTCGGGCGTGATGGCATCCACGGGGCGACGTTTTCGTCAGCGGGGATGGACGCCTCGACTGTCGATTCGGTGGGCTCGGCGGTGCAAATCGGCGATCCCATTACCGAAAAGGGCCTCATCGAGGTTATTGAGCGGGCCCGGGACCAGCGCTTGTACACCGCGATCACCGATTGCGGCGCCGGTGGATTTTCGTCCTCGGTTGGAGAGATGGGTGAGGACCTCGGCGTCGAGGTCGATTTGGCGTCGGTGCCGCTCAAGTATCCCGGTCTGCAACCGTGGGAAATCTGGCTGTCTGAAGCCCAAGAGAGAATCGTCATAGCCGTCCCACCCGAGAGTCTTGGGGACCTTCAACGGCTGTGTGATGAGTGGGACGTCGAACTAACCGACCTCGGTGTTTTCTCGGGCTCGCAGCGTTTGGTGGTTCGTCACGGATCAACTTTGGTTGTTGATTTGGCTATGGATTTTCTTCACAACGGGCTCCCGCGCCGGGAGATGACCGGGGCCTGGACCGATCCGGCGCCGAGCGTTGTTGCTCCCACCGCGATCAACGAGCGAATGGTTCTGCGACTCCTTGCTCACCTCGATATCGCGTCCAACGAGAACATCGTGCGACGTTTCGATCACGAGGTCCGCGGCGGCACGGTGGTGCGGCCCTATGTTGGGCCCGAGGCCGATGGGCCGGCCGATGCGGCCGTGCTCAAGCCGCTGGGTACTTCTGGTACCACTGCAGTTGTGGTCAGTAACGGCATTTGTCCACGGGTCGGTCGTCACGACCCGTGGGCGATGTCGCTGCACGCCATGGACGAGGCGGTGCGGAACTTGGTGGCGGTCGGCGGCGACCCCGACCGGGTGGCCGTGCTCGACAACTTCTGTTGGGGCGACCCAACCAAGTCCGATCGGCTGGGCTCGCTCGTTCGCGCCGTTCAGGGGTGCACCGTTGGGGCGCGGCGTTACCAGATGCCGTTCATTTCCGGAAAGGACAGCCTCTTCAACGAGTTTGACGGCACCGCGATACCCCCAACGTTGCTGATTTCTGCGGTCGGGTTGGTGCCCGATCTCCACCGGGCGATCGACTCCGCGGGCATGAGCGAGGGTGACGACATCTGGTTGGTGGGCGAGGGATCAAGCGCGCTTGGAGGTTCGGTCGCTTCGGAGCTGTTTGGTCTGGGGGCCACCCAGGTGCCGGAACCTCTCGTGGCTCCGCTGCCGCGGTACCGCGCCGTGCACGCCGCCATCAAACAAGGGCTGATCACCGCCGCTCACGACTGTAGCGACGGTGGGCTGGTGGTGGCAGTGGCCGAGATGGCCATCGCCGCCCGATTGGGTGTATCGGTAGTCGCGCCTCGCGACGCCGGAGCCGATCCGTTTACATCGCTGGTCAACGAGGCCCCGGGGCGGTTGGTGCTTACCTCCAAGCGTGCCGATCGAGACACGGTGGCGGCGGCATTGGGCGCATTTGGGCGTCGGGTAGGAGAGGTAACGGCCGATACTGACGGGCCGCAACGGATCGTGTTCAGAGCCCCCGACGTGGCCGGAGGCGAAGGGTTGGCGTCCCTCGGAATGGTATTGGTAGAGGTGTCAGTAGCCGACGCGGTTGCCGCCAACACCGAGCGGGTGTTGCCATGAGCAGACCACCCATCCTGATTCCTCATGCATCGGGCACCAACCGCGATCTCGAGGCTGCGCAGGCCGTCGAGTTGGCGGGCGGCGATCCCCGGATTGTTCACATCAACAAACTGAGGCACCGCTCGGTCCGATTTGGCGATCATGCCGCGGTCTTGTTGCCGGGCGGATTTTCTTATGGCGATGCCCTCGGCGCTGGTGGCCGTTTGGCGCTCGAGTTGCGAACCTGGTTTGGTGACGAACTAAGAGCGGTCACCAACGCCGGGCGCCCGGTGTTGGGCATCTGTAATGGATTTCAAGTTTTGGTCAAGGCCGGGCTGCTTCCCGGCCCGCCCGACTCGCCGCGCCAAGTAACGCTCACCGAAAACGCTGGTGCTCGCTTCGAGTGCCGATGGGTGACTTTGCGAGTTGAGTACGACGGTCCGGGGTGGCTGAGCGCCGTTTCGGGTCAAACGATCAGGTGCCCGGTAGCGCACGGCGAGGGTCGTATCGCGGTGGCCAACGAGGCGGTGACGCAGCGTCTGAGCGACGATGGTTTGATCGCGTTGCGTTATCTCGCCGACGGCGCCCGTCCCACAAGCCCGGAATCGGCGCCGGCGGGCGGGGTTTATCCGGCCAACCCCAATGGTTCGGTCGCCGACATCGCCGGGCTCTGTGACTCTTCGGGTTCGATTGTTGGTTTGATGCCCCATCCCGAGGACCATGTTCTCGATTGGCAGCGTCCGTCCGGACCGCCCGGTGGGCTCGGTCTCGACTTCTTCAGAGCGTTTGTCGAGGCGGCGCGGTGACCGTCGACCTTGCTGGAGCGATCGAGTTCCCTTTCGACGGCGTCGGCGCAACAGATGTTGCCGACATCGGTGCGCTGAGCACCGGCAAGGTCCGCGACATCGTCGACTTGGGCGACCACTTGGCCCTCATTGCCACCGATCGCCTATCGGCGTTCGATTACGTGCTGGGCACTGTTCCTCTGCGAGGCCAGGTGCTCAACGAGATGGCGGCGTGGTGGTTCGAACGCATCGCCGATTTGGTGCCTTCGCACTTGGTCTCGGTCCCCGATGCCAACGTCACAATCGGGCGTAAGTGCACAACCTTGCCGGTCGAGGTAGTTGTGCGGGGCCAGCTCTCGGGGTCGACTTCGACCGCGTTGTGGACCAAGTACGCGGCGGGGGAGCGCTCGATCTACGGACTGGCATTTGCCGACGGGATGGCCAAGAACGACTCTCTACCATCGCCGGTGATAACGCCCACCACCAAAGCCGATCACGGCGGCCACGACGAACCCATAACAGAGCTACAGATTGTCGAGCAAGGTTTGGTCGACGCACAATTGTGGGATCAGGTCCGCACGGTGGCGTTGCAGATATTTGAGCGAGGGCGTTCGGTTGCGGCCGAGGCGGGGCTGATCTTGGTCGACACCAAATACGAGTTTGGCGTTGACCGCGAAGGTGTGCTCACCATCATCGACGAAGTCCATACCCCTGACAGCTCGAGGTTCTGGCGAGCGGCCACCGTGGGCGAGCGCCGAGCCGACGGGCACGAACCCGAAAATCTTGACAAGGAGTTCGTTCGTTTGGCGTATGCCGCCCGGGGCTACGACGGATCAGGGCCCCCCGAACCGTTATGGCCCGGGCTCGCAGTGCAAGCATCGGGCGTCTACCAGGAGGCTTACCGGGCCCTTCTCGGCCACGAGCTGGTGCCGGCTGATTATCCGGCCGCCCCTCGGGTTGTGCAAGCCCTGAGGGAACTTGCGTTGTAGCGGGAGGTATCGGCGCAAAGGCATCACAAAATTGGTCAAAAGTATGGGTCCCACGCGTGACCGATTGGGCGCGCGATCATGCACACTGGGTCGACCGATTTCGGGAGGAGCGACCTCGTGCAGAGCGATCCGCTTATTGGCGTGATCATGGGGAGCGAGTCGGATTGGGCCACGATGCGACGCGCCGCCGACTTGCTCACCGAATTCGACGTCGCCCACGAGTGTCGGGTCGTGTCGGCGCATCGGACTCCGGCTCTCATGGTTGAGTACGCCGAACAAGCCGAAGAGCGAGGCCTGCAAGCAATCATTGCCGCAGCGGGCGGCGCGGCCCATCTCCCGGGCATGGTGGCCGGTCATACGATCGTGCCGGTGATTGGTGTGCCGATACAAAGCCGGGCGCTCAATGGCATTGACTCGCTGCTTTCTATCGTGCAGATGCCAACCGGGGTGCCGGTGGCCACGATGGCGATCGGCGATGCCGGAGCCTCCAACGCGGCGCTGTTGGCCATTGCGATGCTGGCCCGCAACGATCGAGGGTTGGCCGACTCTTTGCATCGTTACCGAGCCGAGCGGGCCGAACAGGTAACCGCGACCCAACTAGACAACTGAACATGTCGCCCCCGTCACCGATACTTCCGGGTAAAACCATCGGTGTGGTGGGCGGCGGGCAACTCGGCCGAATGCTGGCGCAAAGCGCGCACGCCATGGGTTATCGGGTCGCCGTGCTCACCGGTGGGGCATCGGGCACACCTGCCGGTCGTGTGGCCGATCACGAGTTTGCTGCGGCGTTCGACGACACGGTCGCCGTAAAGCGCTTCCTCGAGCAAAGCGACGTGGTGACTTGGGAGTTCGAGAACGTCGACGTTGCGCTGGCCGAACAGGCCGAGGCCCAGGGCGTGGCCGTTCGTCCATCCGGGGTCATCATCGCGATCGCTCAAGATCGATCGGCCGAGAAGGCCGCGCTGCAGCGTTTGGGAGTCCCCGTAGCGCCATGGTGCACAGTCGAGTCGGCCGCCGAACTGCTCGCGGCGACCGACGACGTTGGACTTCCCGCGATCGCCAAGACCGCCCGCGACGGCTACGACGGCAAGGGCCAGGTCCGAATCGATAGCGGCGCCGACATCAACCAAACGTGGGAGTTGCTGGGCGGTCGCCGATCGGTGGTCGAAGCAGTCATTGATTTCGACTGCGAACTGTCGGTGGTGGTGGCCCGCGACGTGCACGGAACAATCGCAACCCATGGGGTGATGGCCAACCACCATGTTCGCCACATCCTTGATTCGAGCGTGGTTCCTGCGGCGATAGATCCAGCCGTTGCCCAGCAGGCCGAAAACATCGCCCGCACCATCGCCGAGGGTCTCGATCTGATCGGCGTGTTGTGTGTCGAGCTTTTTTGCCAAGGCCGAGACCTCATCGTCAACGAAATAGCGCCCCGACCTCACAACAGCGGGCACTGCACCATCGAGGCCGCCAGGGCGAGCCAGTTCGAACAACAGCTGCGAGCAGTGTGTGGACTCCCGCTCGGTGATGGCACGTGTCGGCCGGCGGCTATGGCCCAATTGTTGGGTGACCTCTGGTGCGGGGACGAACCGGCATGGACCTCGATCTTGAACAATCCCGACATCCATCTCCATCTCTACGGCAAGGCCCAAGCGCGGCCCGGCCGCAAGATGGGGCACCTGACCTGCGTGGCCGACACAGCGCAGCAGGCCCTACGACGAGTACTCGATGCCCGCGCGGCGTTAGGAAACGGTGGCCAGTGATACCCAACGGCGACGAACCAAAAGAAGAGTGTGGGGTCATTGGCATCCATGCGCCGGGACTCGAGGCCTCGCGCCTCGCGTTCTTTGCGCTCTACACCCTCCAACATCGTGGTCAAGAGGCCGCGGGGATCGCGTCGTGTGAGGATGGCATTGCCCATGTGCACAAAGGCCAAGGCCTGGTGTCGGCGGTATTCAATGAGGACAACCTGCATACCCTTCGTGGTGATTTCGCCATTGGCCACACCCGCTACAGCACGACCGGTGGCTCGGGTATTCGCAACGCTCAGCCCCAGGTGATCGAAACCCTCGACGGACCGTTGGGCGTTGCTCACAACGGCAACTTGGTAAACGCCCACCTGCTGCGCCGTCAGCTTCTGGAACGAGGCGTGGGGCTGCAGACCTCCTCGGACACCGAGGTGATGGTGCACCTGCTCACCGGGGGCAGCGGCGACTGGATGAACCGCATCAAGGCGTTGATGACCCAAGCCGAAGGAGCTTTTGCGCTAACAATTTTGACCCGCGATGCCATCTACGGCGTTCGCGACCCGTGGGGGTTTCGTCCGCTGGTGGTCGGCCAGTTCGAAGGCGGCTATGTGCTGGCTTCTGAGACGTGTGCGTTCTCGGCAATAGGGGCCACGTTTGTTCGCGAGCTCGCACCCGGAGAGATTGCTCGCATCGACAAATCCGGATTACACGTCGAACAGGGCGCGGTGCCCAAGAAACCAGCGTTTTGTACCTTCGAGGAGATCTACTTTTCGCGGCCCGACTCGGTCCACGGGGGGCGCCTGGTGCACAGCACCCGACAAAGTCTTGGTCGCCAACTGGCCCGCGAGGCGCCAGTTGATGCCGATCTGGTTGTTCCGGTGCCCGATTCGGGGACGCCTCACGCGGTGGGTTTCGCCCAAGAGAGCGGTATTCCCTACACCGAAGGTTTGATCAAGAACCGATACGTCGGGCGTACCTTCATCGAACCAACTCAACGACTCCGCGAGACCGGGGTACGAATGAAGTTCAACCCGTTGGGCGACAACCTGCGGGGTAAGCGGGTTGTGATGGTCGACGATTCGATCGTGCGGGGCACAACATCTGGCCCGTTGGTCGAGATGCTCCGCGAGGCCGGCGCGGCCGAGGTCCATGTGCGGGTGGCCTGCCCGGCTATCACCGATCCGTGTTACATGGGTGTCGACATGGCGTCGCGGGACGAGCTGATCGCTGGCCACAAGAGTGTGGAGGAGATCAGACAACACATCGGTGCCGACTCGCTTGCCTTCTTGTCGATCGAGGCGATGATGCAAGGTCTCGAAGCCGAAGACGGTTACTGCAACGCCTGTTTCACCGGCCGCTATCCGTTCGAGTCCGAGCGGTTCGTGCAGCTACAACTCAAACCCAAAGAACAGTTCGCCAACGTGTGGGGCGACTAGTGACCGAAGTCGACGAACGAGGACCCAAGGCGGTGCTGCTGATCGGCGGCGGTGGCCGAGAGCACGCGCTAGCTGCGGCGTTGGCGGCGTCGCCGCAGGTGGGCGCGGTCCTCATCGCCCCCGGAAATGCCGGAACGGCGCTCGAACCGGGCTGCCAAAACGTTGTAGTAAATCCAAATGATGTAGACGCGGTGGTGTCGTACGCCGTGGACCATCAAGTGGATTTGGTCGTTGTCGGTCCCGAAGATCCATTGGTCGCCGGTTTGGTCGATCGCCTTGAGGCCGTCGGTATCGCGGCGTTTGGTCCTTCGGCGGCGGCGGCCCAACTCGAAGGCTCTAAGTCGCATTGCAAAGACTTCTTGCTCAAATACGGGATTCCTACCGGGGCGGCGGCATCGTTTTCCGATGCCGGCGAGGCCATCGAGTATCTGAGCGGCTTGGGCGTTGTGCCCGTCGTCAAGGCATCGGGGTTGGCCGCGGGCAAGGGTGTGATCGTGGCCGAGACCAGGGCCGAAGCCGAGACCGCGATCACCGAGATCTTGGTTGATGGTCGCTTCGGTGGGGCAGGATCCACGGTGCTGCTCGAAGAGCGACTCTACGGCCCCGAATTGTCGGTATTGGCCTTCTGCGACGGCACCCACTTCAAGGTGATGCCCACGGCCCAAGATCACAAACGGCTGCTCGAAGGCGATGCTGGCCCAAACACCGGCGGCATGGGGGCGTTTCACCCCTCGCCCATTGCAACGGCGGAGTTGCTCGACCAAATCAGCACCCAAATCCTTGGTCCAACCCTCGCGGCGCTGGCGGCCGAAGGGCGGCCTTATCGCGGGGTCCTGTACGCCGGAATCATGTTGACCTCCGACGGCCCCAAAGTGATCGAATACAATTGTCGATTCGGCGATCCCGAAACTCAGGTGGTGCTCCCGCTGCTGCAAACCGACATCGTCGAGGTGTTCGAGGCCTGCATCCAGGGACGTCTCGCCCAAAGCGATATCGATTGGAGCGCTCAGGCCGCGGCAACCGTTGTTGTGGCTGCGTCGGGCTATCCAACATCGAGCAGTCCGTCGACCCCGATATCGGGGCTTGCTGCAGCAGCGGCGACCGGCTGCAAGGTCTTTCACGCTGGTACAGCAATGTCGGGCCACGATGTTGTTACCGCCGGCGGTCGGGTGGTGGCGGTCACCGCCCTCGGCGCAAACCTCGACGATGCCGTCGCACGGGCCTACAACGGGGTCGGCGCCGTGAGTTTCGATGGCGCTCAGTTCCGACCCGACATAGGGCGTTCGACTGCGGAGGTTAGGGCATGACCAAATATTCAGATGCCGGCGTCGATATCGACGCCGGAAACCGGGCCGTCAAACTAATGGGCGACGCGGTCCGCTCGACCATGACTCCGCCGGTGTTGTCGGAGTTGGGAGCGTTTGGCGGCCTGTTCTCGGCCGAGGGTCTCGGGGCTGGTTCGGTGCTCGTGGCCTCGACCGATGGAGTCGGTACCAAGGTCGAACTGGCCGCTCGCCATGACGGCTGGCGTGGCGTTGGCCAAGACCTTGTCAATCATTGCGTCGACGACATCTTGGTGCAGGGCGCCCGTCCGCTGTTCTTTCTCGACTACATCGCCACGGCATCGCTTGTTCCCGAGGTGATCGCCGAGATCGTGACCGGGATGGCCATGGCCTGCCGAGACGGCGGCTGTGCGTTGTTGGGCGGCGAGACTGCGGAAATGCCCGGCGTCTACACCCCTGGCTCCGTCGACATTGCCGGAACTATTGTGGGCTCGGTCGAACGCTCCGATCTTTGGCCCCGGACCGATCAGCTCAAGGCCGGCGATTTGCTCGTCGGGCTCGAGAGCGTGAGCCCTCACACCAACGGCTATTCGCTCATCCGCCTGATCCTCGAGACCCACGAAGCCAGCGCCGAGATGCTCGACTGGCTCCTGACCCCCCACAAGTCCTATCTCGCCGATGTCGATGGGCTTCTCGCGGCTGGCGTCGAGCCCAAGGCGTTGGCTCACATCACCGGCGGCGGTTTCTTCGAGAACATCCCCCGGGTGTTACCCGCTGCCCTCGGCGCCCAGATCAATCTCGGAAGTTGGCAAGTGCCCGACGGTTTTCGCACGTTGATCGACTGGGCCGACATGGCCGACTCCGAGTCGTTTCGCACTTGGAACATGGGTATCGGCATGATCGCGGTGATCGATGTCGACAACCAAGCCGCCGCGGCGGCCGCTGGTTGCAACGTGATCGGCCGACTGGTCGAGGTCGAGGCCGCCAGCGAACGAGTGGAACTGGTTGGAGATTGGCGGTGACGCACCGGCTCGTCGTGTTGGCGTCGGGCTCGGGCAGCAACCTGCAAGCCATCCTCGATGCGACTGCCGCTGGCACCCTCGACGCCGAAGTTGTGCTGGTTGTCACAAATCGTAGGTCGGCTTATGCCACACAACGGGCCGAGGCGGCCGGGGTGCCAACCGTTTTTGCGCCGCGTTACCCAACTGACGGTCGTTGTTTCGATACACGGGAGGCCTACGACGCCGACCTTGCTGTCACAGTGGGCGCCGCCCGGCCCGATTTGGTGGTGCAGGCGGGCTGGATGCATCTGTTCAGCCGGGCCTTTCTTGGCCGATTTCCGGGCCAGGTCGTCAACTTGCATCCGGCGCTGCCGGGTCAGTTCCCGGGGGCGACGGCGATCGACGATGCCTGGCAGGCCTACCTCGACGCCAAGATTGTTCAGACCGGGGTGATGGTGCATCTCGTTCCCGACGAAGGGGTCGACAACGGCCCGGTCCTGGCCCAACGCCAAGTGCCGATCCGGCCGAGCGATACCCGCCAATCGCTGGAAGACCGGATCCACTCGGTCGAGCACGAACTCTTGGTTGGCGCCATCAGCGAGTATCTTCGCAGCCGATGACTACCGACTCCGCTCCCCGAGGCCTTCGACTTTGGATCGCCGGCGCCCGGCCTCGCACCTTGCCGGCGGCGATCGTCCCCGTCGCGGTCGGAGCGGCGGCCGCGGTCGGCAACGCGCCAGAACTGCTTGACGGTGGTATTCGTTGGTGGCGAGCGGGGGTGGCTCTGTTGGTGGCGCTGGCCTTGCAGGTCGGGGTCAACTACGCCAACGACTACTCCGACGGGGTTCGCGGCACCGACGGTGACCAACGGGTGGGGCCGTTGCGACTCGTGGGCTCGGGACTGGTTGCGGCCGCCGACGTGAAAATGGCGGCGTTCGTATCGTTCGCTGTTGCTGGCGTCGCGGGAACAATCCTCGCGCTGGTTGTTGGCCCCGAGTTGTTCGTGGTCGGAGCGGCGTCGCTGGTGGCCGGCTGGACCTACACCGGTGGACCCCGACCCTACGGGTATCTCGGACTCGGCGAGGTATTCGTGTTTGTTTTCTTCGGGGTGGTGGCCACCGTTGGCACGACCTACGTTCTGCTCGAAAAGATCGACGGTTTGGCCGTGGCGGCCAGCGTTGCCGTGGGCCTTTGGGCAACAGCGCTGTTGGTGATCAACAACTTGCGAGATATCCCCGGCGATACCGAGTCGGGCAAAGTCACGTTGGCGGTTCGCCTCGGCGACGCTGCGACCCGTCGACTGTTCGTCATCATGCAGGTGGCGGCGATGGGGGTAGCGGTTGCTATCACGGTTGCTACGGGTCGATGGTCGGCGGCCGCGCTCTTCGGTGCGCCTTTGGGGGTTGGCGCGATCCAACGCGTGAGGGCCGGTGCGGGCGGGTCCGAGTTGATACCGGTGCTGGGCCTGTCGGGAAAGGTTCAGCTTGTGGCCGGGCTGGCAATGGCCGGTGGTCTGGCGATTAGTGGTTGACCCGCGTGGCGGTGATCAGCTGCGCGCCCACAAAGACCTCGCGCTCGATCGAGTCGAAGCCGGCGTCTCGAAGGCGTTCTTGCATTTCGGGCCACGGCGGCAAGTAAGCCAGCGACTTGGGTAGGTAACGGTAGGCCCGGCCCTCGCTCAACAACCCTCCGATCACCGGCACCACTCGATTGAAGTAGATACCGTGACCGAACCGCAAGAGCTTGTTGTCGGGTTCGCAAGCGTCCAGAAATGCGATGCGGCCGCCGGGGCGCACGACTCGGGCCACCTCGTTGAAGAACCCGGGAAGTTCGACCAGGTTTCGCAGCGCAAACCCGCACGTGGCGCCATCCACCGAAGAATCGGGCAGGGGCATTTGCAAAATGTCGGCGTGCACCAACGCGGCATCGGTTCGAGCGGCGGCAAGCATGCCCATCGATAAGTCGAGGCCAATCGGGACCATGCCGTCGTTTTGGATGCCTCGACAGAAGTCGCCGGTGCCGCACGCCAAGTCGAGAATGACCGAACCACCGCTGGCGCCAAGGCGTTTGAGGGCGGCGTTTCGCCACCGCACGTCGAGCCCGAAGGTCATGACTCGGTTGACCAAGTCGTATCGCGGGGCGATGGTGTCGAATAGCGACCTGACCTGGCGACGTTTCTCGTCACCGGTGGGGAGATGGTCGGGGTCGAGGGTGACCCCTTCGTTGAGGACCGGTGACGAATGGTCGTTCACCGAAACCACACCTTCTGGTATTCGACGCTCATAGCGTGCAGCAACAGTGCCAGCAGCGCCACGTCGAACATGAGGGTGATCGGATCGGCCAATGCCGCACTAATGCCGTGAGCAAAGAGGTCAGCGACACGAAGCAGCAACGGTGCAACTGCGGCCAAGACTGCTAGCCGGTAACCCCACCGTTTTTCGTTGGCCACTCCGAAGGCCCCGGCGATCATCCCGACGGTGAGGAGCAAGATCCAAAGGATCGCCACGGTCCGCGAGCCGAACAATGTGACGCTGCCAAGATTGAACAAAGCCCCGAACAAAATGGCCATGCCCCCTCTGATGTACATCAGAATCTGAGCCATGTAGAGAGTTTGGGGCTGGCGGGGGTTGACCCAGATCACGTTATCCATGGCGCCCAGTATGGACGCCACGGCGCGGGCGGCCTACCCCGGCGGAGAGATTTGGCGAGAACGGCGCACCGGGGCATCGACGGGTTGGCGACTCGCTCTGAGCTGGCCACAGGCCGCGTCGATCTCGGTGCCACGCGTGCGTCGCACCGTTGCGTTGGCGCCGCGCTCGGTGAGTTCGTCGCGGAACTCATAAACGCGGGACAGGGGAGTGCCCCGCGTCAAAAACCCCGGTGTTGGGTTGAGCGGTATCAGGTTGATGTGGGCCCGCAGACGGCGTGCGTATTGGGCCAGTTCGGCGGCGTCGATGGGTCGGTCGTTGACACCATCGATCAGCGCCCACTCGAACGAGAGCCGCCGATTCTTGGCTGCGAGGTAGCGTTCGCACGATTGGGCCAACGCTTCGAGCGGGTAGCGCTGGTTGATCGGAACAAGCTCGTCGCGTAGCTCGTCGTTGGCGGCGTGAAGCGAGACGGCAAGGTTGACGGGCAGATCCTCATCGGCCAAGCGCTCGATCCCGGGGATGACGCCCACGGTCGAGATCGTGATGTGCCGAGCGCCGATACCGAGGTCGTGGTTGAGCCGTTCGACCGCTTTCCAGGTGCGGTCGTAGTTGGCGAACGGCTCGCCCATGCCCATGAACACGATGTTGGAGACTCGGCGAGGGGCCGACGTCCGACGGGCCCGGACGACCTGCTCGACGATCTCGCCGACCGACAGGTGGCGGTCGAAACCGCCTTGGCCGGTCGCACAAAAGCCACAGGCCATGGCGCAACCGGCTTGCGAGGACACACACACCGTGGTGCGGTCGTCGTAGTGCATGAGCACTGTTTCGATGTGATGACCGTCGTGAAGTCGCCACAGCCACTTGACGGTCTCGCCGTCGTCGCTGACCGACTCGTCTTCGGGGTGCAGCCCGAGCGGAAGTTGTTCGGCCAGTTTGCTGCGAAGCGTTTTGGGCAGGTTGGTCAACTCGTCGAGTTCGTCCCCCCGGTCGTTGAGGCCTTCCCAGAGTTGATCGATCCGATACTTGGGTTCGCCTTCGAGCAGGGCTGCGAGCTCGGAGCGGGTTGGGTCGAACCGCAACACTGGGGCATCGCGGTGGGAACGTCCCGAAACGGTTAGTTCGGTCATCGGCGGTCCAATCTATAAGCCCGATCGGTGTGATGACGCTCGAAACCAATGGACGAGTAGGTGGCGTTGGCCGCATCGTTGTCGGACTCGACGTAGAGCATTCCGTCGCGAAGTCCCTGCTCTGACAACCAGGCGAGTCCGTTGAGAGTCATTTGCTTGCCCAGCCCGCGGCCGTGGTGGTCGGGGTCGACGGCTATCACGTAGATTTCGCCGAGGGGTGGCGTCTGGTCGTTGTGAATCTTGGTCCAACAGAATGCGACGAGTTCGTCGTCGTGATGGTGCAATCTGAACCCCGCAGTATCGAACCACGGTTCGTTCATCGTCTTGATTACATCGTCACGCGTGAGGCCGCCCTGCTCGGGATGCCACGCAAAGGCCCGATTGTTGACGCGGATGAAATCGTCGAGATCGTCGCTGGTGAAGGCCCGCGTCGACAACGCCGACTCGGCGTTGGGGAGCTGACATCGCAACTGCCATAGGTCGCGATAACGAACAAAGCCGCGGTCGATGGCATGGCCGTCGGCTGCGGCGTCGACCTCCTGGATCCACAACTGGATCGAACCATCGAGATCCCCAATAACCAAGGAGAGTTCTTGGTCGAAAGTGTCGGGGCGACGATCGCTGGACGCAACGACCGTCCAGCGAAATTCGCCCGGCTTTGGACCTTCGACGGTGAGCTGCATCCAAACAGGCTAGCTAGGGTCGGCGCATGGCCAAGCCAAGATCACCAAACGGAAGAGCCCGAGTAACCCACGAACGCCTTGCGTTGGAGTATCCCGAGGCCACGTGCGAGCTTGATCACCGCAACCCATTCGAGTTGTTGACCGCCACGATATTGAGTGCCCAGGCCACCGATGTCGGAGTCAACAAGGCAACCCCGGGGCTCTTTGCAAGGTTCCCCGACCCTTGGTTATTGGCCGAGGTAGAACCCGAAGAAGTTCAGCCATACGTCGACACGATCGGGTTGTTTCGCCAGAAGTCCAAAAGTTTGGTCGGTATGGCCCGAATGCTCGTCGAACACCATGATGGGCAAGTACCCCATTCGATGAAGGAGCTGGTGAAGCTCCCAGGGGTTGGTCGAAAAACCGCCAACGTTGTGCGCAGCGTCGCGTTGGGCGAGCCGGGGCTGCCGGTCGACACTCACGTAACCAGGTTGTCACATCTGCTGGGTCTCACCGACGAAACCGATGCGGTAAAGATCGAGACTGCCCTCAACCCGATGGTGCCGGCCAGCGAGCGAGGCCGCTTTAGTCTCCGCTTAATCTTGCACGGCCGGCGGGTGTGCGTGGCCCGTCGACCACAGTGCGATGACTGCGTGTTGGCCGATTTTTGTCCCAGTAGCCGCATCTGAATCGCGCGCTACTAGGGCCAAATGTCTGGCGGCGCTACTCAGAGTCGGGGCTTTAGTCACGCTGAGTCGTATTGGTCACGGTATTTTCCGGCGATTTACGGAAATGTTTCGAAAGTGGTGCTGTTACTCGCGGGCCAAATCGGTTATATTGACGTTCTGGTCGAGCACCCGCCGCTCGACCTAACCGGCGACACGAGGGATCCGCCGCCCTGTGTCGCCTGCGGCCACCTTCTTCGGAAGGTGGCCGCACTCTTTTTTCGGCGAGCGTCGTAGGCGGTACTCCCAGCTCTCTCCCGTGGTTCTCCCAGCTAGTCGAGCGCACGCGTGACGCTTCGCAACCGGCGTTCGGCTGTGACCAGCATGCGTTCGATTTCGTGAAGTCGACCGATGACCGGGTCGTCAGGGTCTGCGCCGCGTCGCCCGGCAACGTCGGAGATCCGATGCGCTAGGTCGGCGACGACGGATGTGATCGAGGAGAGTTCTGCCGCGTCGGAATCCATGACGCAGTGTGCCGCAAAACTTGACCGAGGCGCACGGCGGGAGCGCTAGCGTGTAGCGGTGCTGAAACGCATCGACCTCCGCGGAATTACCGGAGACCTCAACAAAGTCCTGCCGAGGCCGTCCACGCCGGGGGACGGACCCGTTGAGGCCGTCCGTCAGATCGTCGACGAGGTCCGACTACAGGGCGATGCTGCCGTGCACCGCTTCACCGAACGTTTTGATGGGGTGCGACTGGAGGCACTGACCGTTGCGTCGCATCAGCTACAAGAGGCGCTCGAGCTCATCTCTCCCGATGTGCGAGATGCCCTCGAGGCCGCGGCCGAGTCGATCGCTGACTACCACCGCCGACAGATGCCGACCGATATTCGAGTCGAGCGTCCCGGTATGTCTATTGAAGGACTGCACCGGCCGGTAGAACGAGCCGCCTGTTACGTGCCGGGAGGACGAGCGGTTTATCCGTCCACGGTGTTGATGACTGCCGTGCCCGCTCGCGTGGCCGGAGTATCTGAGGTCGTGGTGGTCGTACCGCCCGGTCCCGACGGGTTGGTCCCTGATGTCACTTTGGCCGCTGCGGCGGTGGCGGGGGTCGACGAGGTGGTCTCGGTAGGTGGCGCTCAGGCCATCGCCGCGGTTGCCTTTGGCACCGAGTCGATCCGGCCTGTCGACGTGATTGTCGGTCCCGGAAATGTCTATGTCGCCCTGGCCAAACAACAAGTGGCCGGGGTTGTGGGGGTGCCGTCGTCGTTTGCCGGCCCGTCTGAGGTTGTGGTCGTTGGCGACGGTTCGGCCCCATCAGAGTTCGCGGCGATCGACGTGATCCTGCAGGCCGAACATGGCCCCGATGGGTTGGCGTGGTTCGTCACGTGGGACGAAGCAGTCGCCGATTCGGTGACCGAATCGATCGAGCGGTTGGTCGCCGATGCTCCGAGGCGCTCCGATATCGAGGCAACGCTCGAGAAAGCCGGGATCGTTGTCTTGTGCGAGTCGCCTGGTCAGGCCATCGAGGTCTCGAACTTCATTGCCCCCGAACACCTCGAGCTACAAGTAGCCGATCCCGATCCGCTGGTGGCGATGGTCAAACACGCGGGGGCGGTGTTTTGTGGCGCCTATGCGCCGGCGTCGTTGGGCGACTATGTCGCGGGTCCGAGCCATGTTCTGCCCACCAGCGGTACCGCCCGGTTCGCCAGTGCCCTGACGGTGGGCGATTTCATGAAGGATCTCCACGTTGTGCACGTCGACCGTTCGGGTTTCGAAGCCATGGGCGATCATGTGGTGACGCTGGCCGAGGCCGAAGGTCTGAGCGCCCATGCCGATTCGATCAGACTCCGCCGGGCGATCGATACTCAGTCGGGCGACGCCTGATGCCTCGGCCGACCCCGCGACAATCGATCGCGCTGATGGCGGGCTATCACTCGCCGCAGATCGATGTCGACGTTCGCCTCAACACCAACGAGAGCCCCGAACTCCCACCGCTTGGTTTCCGCGAAGCGGTCGCCGAGGCGGTGCGGGGGGTCGAGTGGCATCGCTACCCCGACCGTTCCGCGACCGGACTTCGGCAGGCCATCGCGACTGTGCACGGCTGTGGGCCCAACGAGGTCTTTGCGGCCAATGGGTCCAACGAGGTGTTGCAAACCCTGCTGCTCACATACGGAGGACCCGGGCGCGCTGCGGCCGTGTTCGAGCCCACCTACGCGTTGCACAGCCATTTGAGCCGCCTCAGCGGCACCACGGTCGCCCAAGGGGAACGGGCCGCCGACTTCAGTCTCGACATCGAAGAGGTTGCTCGGGTCGTGGAGCAGGCGCGGCCGTCAGTCACGTTTCTGTGTTCGCCCAACAACCCCACCGGCGTCGTCGATACCCCCGAACAGATCCGGACGGTTCTCGAACTCGTGACCGAGACTGGTGGGCTGCTGTGTGTCGACGAGGCCTACGGGCAGTTCTCGCCCTATTCAGCTATCGAGCTTTTGGGTCCCGACGTTCCGCTAGTCGTGAGCCGCACGTATTCCAAGACCTTTGCCATGGCCGCGGCCCGCCTTGGCTACCTGATCGGCCCGTCGTGGGTGGTAGCCGAACTCGAAAAGGTCGTACTGCCGTATCATCTCGATGCCATGACCCAGATCGCCGGAACCATCGCCCTCGACTACTTGGACGACATGGACTTACGGGTGTCGCGGCTGGTCGAGGAGCGGGGTCGGCTAATTTCGGCCCTCAACGATTTGCCGGTAGAAGTCGCGCCATCGGGTGCCAACTTCGTGCTGTTTCGTCCAACCGCCACAGACGCCGGCGAGGTATGGCAAGGTCTGGTCGATCGTTCGGTGTTGGTTCGCAACTGTGCATCGTGGCCTCGTCTCGACGGGTGCCTGCGAGTAACGATCGGCACCTGCGAAGAAGACAACCAATTTCTCTCAGCTCTCACGGAGGTCCTTGCGTGAGCCGTTCAGCCGCGACCCAGCGAGGCACAAACGAAACGTCGATCGACATCTCGGTCGAGATCGACGGAACCGGAACGGCATCGGTAGCGACCGGTTTGCCGTTCTTTGATCACATGCTCGATCAACTTGGTCGCCACGGCAGCTTCGATTTGTCGGTTGCCGCCACCGGTGACTTGCACATTGATGCTCACCACACCGTCGAAGATGTCGGAATCGCCCTCGGGGAGACCTTTCGCGAGGCGTGGGGCGACAAGCGTGGAGTCCGACGTTTTGCGTCGATTGTGGTTCCGCTTGACGAAGCCGCGGTCGAAGTAGTTCTCGACCTTTCGGGTCGGCCCTTCCTGCATTACGAGATCGAATTCCCCGGTCAGAAGATCCTGAGCGACCCGCCGTTCGATCCTCAGCTCATCGAGGAGTTCTGGCGAGGCTTCGTGATGGCCTCGGGTATCACGCTTCACATCGTCTTGCGTCGCGGCAAGAACACTCATCACATCATCGAAGCCACGTTCAAGGCCGTCGCTCGATCGATGCGCGATGCGCTGCGCGTCGAGGGGGCTGGCGTTCCGTCCACCAAAGGTGTGCTCTGACGTGGCTGCTGCCGAGCGGCCGGTGCTGGCGGTACTCAACTACGGGATCGGCAATCTGCACTCAGCCCACAAGGGCTTTTCGCACGCCGGCGCCGACACCCGGCTGACGGCCGACCCCGCCGAAATTCTTGCCGCCGATGGCGTGGTGCTCCCGGGAGTTGGCGCGTTCGGGCCCTGCATGAGAGCTCTTGGCGCGACGGGACTCGACAAGGTCGCCCTCGACGTCATTGCTGCCGGCACTCCATTTTTTGGAATTTGCGTAGGCATGCAGGTGCTTTATCGATCTTCTCAAGAAGCCCCCGGCGTTCAGGGTCTCGGTGTGTTCGACGGCGAGGTGGCGCTCATCCCCGGCGAAGTGAAGCGGCCTCAGATGCAATGGAACATGCTGCAGTCGGTGAATGACCACCCGATGTTCGCTGGTCTTGGCCCGAACCCGTGGATGTACTTTGTGCATTCCTATGCCGCCACTAGTGGTCCTCGGGTGCTTGCCACCTGTGACTACGGAGCCGACCTCGTTGCCGCCGCGGCCGATGGCAATGTTTGGGCGTGTCAGTTCCACCCCGAAAAGTCAGGCCGGACCGGTTTGCAGATCTTGCAGAACTTTGTGACGGCCACTGCTCAAGCCCGGGACGCGCGCTGATGCATCTGTTCCCCGCCATCGACATTCGCGGCGGCAAATGTGTGCGCCTGCACCAGGGCGACTACGACCGAGAAACCGTTTACGGCGACGACCCCGTGGCTCAAGCCAAGGCTTTCGCGGCGGCGGGCGCCGGATGGATTCATGTTGTCGACCTCGACGCGGCGCGCACTGGCGTGCCCGAAAACCGTGATGTGGTGGCCGCGATCGCAGCCGCAGTCGATGTCCCGGTCCAAACCGGTGGCGGCGTGCGCTCGATCGAGGCCGCCGAGGCGCTCTTTGCCACGGGCGTGGAGCGGGTGGTGATCGGCACCGCGGCCCTTACCAACCCCGACTTCGTTCGCGAGCTTGCCAGCAGCCGTCGGGTCGCGGTCGGACTCGACGCGTTGGCCGGCGAGGTGGCGACCGATGGTTGGCTTGTCAGTTCTGGTCGAACCGTTCTCGAAGTGGCGCGCCGCTTCGACGATGCCGGAGTCGACGCGTTCGTTGTGACCGACATTTCTCGCGATGGCACGCTCGAAGGTCCCGACCTGGTTGGTCTGCAGGCCCTGATCGAAACAACCTCGGTCGACGTGATTGCCTCCGGAGGCGTGGGCACCCTCGACGATCTCCGTTCGCTCAAGTCGGTGCAAGCCAACGGTCGGGCGCTGGCCGGCGTCATTGCCGGAAAGGCCATCTACGAGGGTCGCTTTTCGGTTGAGGATGCGGTGGCGGCGCTGGCGGTGCAACCATGACGGTGCGTTCGATCCGGGTGATCCCGTGTCTCGATGTCGATGGCGGCCGAGTCGTCAAAGGGGTCAATTTCGTCGACATTCGCGACGCCGGAGATCCGGTCGAGCTGGCCTCTCGCTACGACCAGCAGGGAGCCGACGAGTTGGTGTTTCTCGACATCACCGCCTCGTTGGATCGGCGCGACACAACCCTGGAAATGGCACGAGCGGTGGCCGAACAAGTATTCATCCCTTTTACTATTGGCGGCGGAATACGCACCGTCGACGATGCGCGCGCCCTTCTCATGGCTGGTGCCGACAAAGTGAGCGTCAACACTGCGGCGGTCAAACGGCCGAGCTTGGTTAGCGAGATCAGTCGCGAGTTCGGGGCGCAGTGCTGTGTTGTTGCGATCGACGCTCGAGCTAGCGAAGATGCCGAATCGGGCTTCGAAGTGTTTACTCATGGCGGACTCATCCGAACTGGCGTCGACGCCGTTACGTGGGCTCGCGAGGTTGTTCGGCTCGGAGCCGGCGAGATATTGCTCACATCGATGGATCGTGATGGCACCAAGGACGGGTTCGATCTGGGTCTCACCCGAGCGGTGACCGATGCCGTCGACGTGCCGGTGATTGCTAGCGGCGGCGTTGGCACCCTTGATCACCTGGTGGACGGTGTCACTCGGGGCGGAGCCGATGCGGTGTTGGCGGCAAGCATTTTTCACTTCGGAGAACACCGCGTCGCCGACGCCAAAGCAGCAATGCTCGAAGCGGGACTTGTCGTGCGGCCTGTAGCAGGCGTTGAAGATCCCCACCGCTAACGTTGTCGGCCGTGGCTAGCGATAAGACTCCCAACTTGACCGATGACGACCGCGTTCCGGTCAAGATGCTCAACGACCGCATCTTGGTCAAACTTGGCGATGCCGAAGGCGAACGCCGGACCACCGGCGGCATTTTGATCCCGGCTACCGCGCAGGTCGGCAAACGTCTGGCGTGGGCGGGCATCGTGGCGGTCGGCCCCAATGTTCGCAACATCGAACCCGGCGATCAGGTGTTGTTCAACCCCGAGGATCGTTACGAGGTCGAGGTCCGCGGCACCGACTACATCATCTTGCGCGAACGTGACATCCACGCCGTTGCCGCAGAACGACTCGACGAAGGTTCCACCGGGCTCTACCTCTGACCGGCGTCTCTAACGCGTCGCAAACAGCGGTGGTCGGCGATCGATCCACGGCGCGGCTTGTTCGAGTTCGAACCCAAGGGCGACAAGTTGGTCTTCGCGCCCGTAGGCGGCCACGAACTGAGCCCCAATCGGCAGGCCCGATCCCGACATGGCCAGCGGTAGCGAAAGTGCTGGTTGCCCGGTGAAGTTGAACGGCTGGGTTAGCGACGAGTAGTGCAGGGTCGTGGTTTGCACGGCCAGTTGGTCGGGGTTGTCGGGGGCCATTTCGCCGAGTTTGGGGGCTGGTCGAAGACACGTGGGGGTGAGCAACAGGTCGAACCCCTCGGCCCACCACGAAGCCATCCGACGGCGAAAGGTCATGATCTGTTTCTGGGCGGTGATCACCGCCGGTCCGCGTACCTCCCGGCCCCGATCGGCTATGAAACGAGTCCACGGTTCGATGTCGTCATCGTTGATCGGACGGCCGAGCGTCGCGGCCACTTCGTCGACTCCGGCCGCGGCACCCGCGGCCAAAGCCGGTCCGAACGATCTGATGAGCTCTTGGTCGTCGAGAGCTGCTGGTGACGAGAGTTCTACTTCGTGGCCCAGCGATGCGAGGAGCGTCGCCGCAGCGTCAGTTGCCGCGGCGACCTCGGGGTCAATGGTGAGACCGTCGCGGATTGGGCGGTTGAGCAAGCCGATGCGCAGGCGGGGCAACGAGGTGTCGCTCAGCTCGCCGTAGGGCCGCGTCGGGGTTGGCGCAAGTACCCCATCGCCTGGGTAGTGACCGGAGGTGGCGTCGAGAATGGCTGCCGTGTCGCGCATCGTGCGAGATACGACGTGTTGCACGCTTTGGCCCCACTCGTCAGAGTACGGACCCATCGAAACTCGGCCACGGGACGGCTTGAGCCCTACGAGCCCACACATCGCGGCGGGTATGCGAATCGACCCACCTCCGTCGCTGGCGTTGGCCGCCGGCAAGATCCCGGCAGCCACCGCGGCAGCGGCCCCGCCCGATGAGCCTCCGGTGCCGTGATCTTGATTCCACGGGTTGTGACAAGCGCCGGTCGACAAGGGCTCGGTGGTTGCCCCCAGCCCCATTTCGGGCGTATTGGTGCGGCCACACAAGACAAATCCGGCGTTGCGGTACTCGGTGACAATGTGGGAGTCGCCAGGAGCGCGGTTGTCGGCGGCCTGTAAACCCCGCACGCCACGATAGTGAGGCTCCCCAGCTTCGCCCGGCCAGAGATCCTTGATGAACATCGGTACCCCCCGGAACGGGCCGCAGGGGAGACCATCGAGCGACGCGCGCGCCTTGTCGTAGGTTGTGTGCGTTATGGCGTTGAGGGCCGGGTTCAACTCGGTGGCTCGCTCGATGGTCGCCTCCAAGACCTCGAGAGCAGAAACATCGTTGTTGGCTATGAGGGCCGCGAGTGCAACCGCGTCGAAATCTCGTAGTTCATCGCTCATCGCTGCACCCTAGGCTCATGGCCATGACCAGCGCATTAGAAGAAGGCACCGAAGTTCAGCTCGACTTTGACAAAGTGGCCAAGATCGGACGGGCTGGTCATCAGGTCGTTCCTGTGGTGCTTCAAGACGCCGACAGCGGCGACGTGTTGTTTATTGGATACGCCAACGAAGAGGCCTACCGCGAGACTCTGGCCCGTGGGTCGGCGGTTCTCTACAGCACGTCGCGCCAAACAATCTGGCACAAAGGCGCAACGTCGGGCGATGTTCTGGAGCTGGTCGATGTCGCCGTCAATTGCGAACAAAACAGCCTGCTCTATAGGGTTCGCAAGGCCGGTTCTGGGGTTTGTCACACCAAGGACGAGTCCGGTGCGACCCGTCAGACTTGCTACTACCGAAGCGTCGTCGACCCCGACACGCTGAGCTTCGGCTGACCAATGGATGTGCGCCCGTCACGCGAGGAGTTCCGGGCCCTCGCGGCCGATCACACCGTCGTGCCGGTCTGGGCCGAGGTTCTTGCCGATCTGACTACGCCGGTGGCCGCTTTTGCACGGGTCGTCGGCGACGGCGAGGGCTTTCTGCTCGAGTCAGTCGACAACGGCGACCGTTGGAGCCGCTGGTCCTTTATCGGCCGTCGTCCTCAGGGCACGCTGATCTCCAAGGATGGCCGTCTCAAAATCATCGGCGATCTCGGTATCGAGGTGTCGACCAACGACGGCATGTTGGCCGCCCTCGAAACGCTCTTGGCTCACTATCGGTCTCCGGAGATCGAAGGTCTTCCCCCGATGCACGGCGGCCTGATCGGCTACTTGGGCTACGACGTCGTGCGCGAGGTCGAGCATCTACCCAATACCCCTCGCGACGACCTCGGCTATCCCGATGCCGTGATTTCGATGATCGGCGAGCTGGCGGTTTACGACCATTGGCGCCAACGAGTGAGCCTCATCGCCAACGTAATCGTCGATCCCGAGACCGACCTCGACGCGGCCTACGACGATGCCATAGCCCGGATCGAACAGCTCGCGGCCGACGGGGCGAAGACAATCGACGAGCCGCTGATGTCCTTGCCCGACTCGGGCGACCCGCTGCCCGAGGTCACGTCGTCGATGGGTCAAACGTCGTACTGCGCGGCTGTCGAGGCCGCCCGCGAGCACATCTTCGCCGGCGACATCTTTCAGGTCGTGTTGTCTCAGCGATTCGATATGCAACTCGACGCCGACGCCTTCGACGTCTATCGCGTCTTGCGTCAGGTCAACCCCAGCCCCTACATGTACTTCTTACGACACGCCGATCTCGAAGTAGTCGGAGGGTCACCCGAGCCGATGGTTCAGCTGCTCGACGGTCGGGTCATTTCGCGGCCCATTGCCGGCACCCGTAAACGGGGCGAGACCGAGGAGCACGATCGACGCCTCGCGGCCGAGTTGGTCGAACATCCCAAAGAGCTTGCCGAGCACGTAATGTTGGTCGACCTGGCCCGCAACGACGTTGGCCGAGTCGTCGAGTTCGGCTCGCTCGACATCGACGAGATGATGACTCTCGAGAAGTACAGCCACGTCATGCACCTCACCTCGCAGGTTTCGGGGGCGCTGGCCGACAACAAGTCGGCTATCGACGTTCTGCGAGCGACTCTCCCGGCCGGAACCCTGTCGGGCGCACCCAAAGTTCGGGCGATGGAGATCATCGACGAATTGGAACCAGTCAAGCGGGGTCCCTACGGCGGCGTCGTCGGTTATCTCGACTTTTCGGGCAACATCGACACCGCGATAACGATCCGAACGATGCTGATAAGCAACAACCGCGCATCGGTGCAGGCCGGCGCGGGGGTAGTAGCCGATTCGGTCGCGGCTGACGAACATCTCGAGTGCCAAAACAAGGCCAAGGCGTTGCTGGCCGCGGTTCCCGCGGCGCGCCGCATGACTGCCGCCCGCCGGGCCGCAAAGGAGTGATTTGATGAACGCCCGACAATCAGTGAGAGTCCACGGTCCCGACGCTGCTGGCTATCTGCAGGGCCAGATTTCTCAGGACGTAAACGCCCTAGCCGACGGTGACGTCGCGTGGTCGCTGGTTCTGCAGCCCACCGGCAAGGTTGCGGCCTGGTTTCGGATCAAACGCGAGTCAGCCGACAGCTACTTGCTCGATATCGATACTGGTTACCGAGACGCGCTGGTGGCCCGCCTCCAACGTTTCAAGCTCCGCACCGATGCCTCGATCGACCCGATCCAAGAAGAGATCGCCGAGCCGGTTTCGTGGCCGGGTGTGATCGATGATGCCGACGAGCGTCAACGAATTCTGGCCGGTATGCCCCGAATGGGTGCCGAGCTGACCGACGACACAATCCCGGGCGAAGGCGGGCCGTACTTCATTGACTCCTCGGTGAGCTTCACCAAGGGCTGCTACACCGGTCAAGAACTGGTGGCTCGAATCGATAGCCGGGGCGGCAACGTGCCTCGGCCAATCCGAATCCTTTCTGCGGCTGGCCCCGTGCAGGTTGGCGACGAGGTTCGTGTCGACGACGGGCTGGTTGGCACAGTTACTTCGGCCAGCGACAACGTGGCGCTGGCGCCTCTGAAACGGGCGGTCGAGATCGGCGACGCGGTGATGGTTGGTGCCGTCGAAGCAACGGTTATCGCTCCGGCCGAAAGCTGACCACGATCTCGGCACCGCCCAGTGCCGATCGGCGTGCCGTCACGGTCCCATCCATGCCTTCGGCCAGCTCGCGTACGATCGCCAAGCCGAGACCACTCCCAGACTCTTGGATTGCCGGGCTGTGTTGGGCAACGTACAACCGTTCGAACACGTGAGGCAGATCGGCGTCGGCAATTCCCGGGCCGTCGTCGCCCACGGCGAGGTGAACCCGCCCTTCGGCTACCCAAAGGGTGCAAGTGACCGTTGTCGCGGCGAAGCGCGCCGCGTTGCTCACCAAGTTCGACACGATCTGAGCTAGCCGAATTGGATCGACCATGACCAACGTCGGCTCGTCGGGGACCCGCACGGCCAGTTCGACAGAGCGGGTCGCAGCATCGGGCTGCAATCCGTCGGTAACGGTGCGAATCGTGGTTCGGATGTCGTGAACTTCTCGGTCGTACTCGAAACCTGTGCCTTCGAGACGAGCTAGAAGCAAGAGGTCGCCGACAAGGCGCTCGAGCCGTCGGCCTTCGGCGGAAATTACCGAGCCGGCGCGAACTGGGTCGTCGATAGCGCCATCGGTGAGGGCCTCGGCGTAGCCCAGGATCGAGGTGAGAGGCGTACGCAAATCGTGGCTCACCGACAAAAGGAATTGTCGTTCGAGATCACGAGAGCGCTGCAGATCTTCGGCCATGGTGTTGACCGACGTGACCAGCTCGCCGACTTCGCCCCCGATTTCGGCGTGTTCGGCCGGCACGCGGGCTGACAGGTCGCCGGTGGCGATGCGTTTGCTCACAATGCTGGCGTGGGCGATCGGGCCCACCAGTCGGCGACTCAGCCGCATTGCGACTGCGGCGGCCATCGCGATGGTCGCGGCGCTGGCAATCAGAAACCAGCCCGATGCCGCGGCCCAAATTGGGTCGGGTTGTTGCGCCAACACAAGAATCTGAGTCAGGCCCGCTTCAGACGTTCGGCCATGAGCGGCCCAAACCAAATCTCTCGATCCGTCGCTGACGGTTTCGCCTCCGCGCAAGGCGTCGAGGTCGAGTTCCTCGACTGCCAAACCCATCGGCAGCTCACCGAGCGGCTCGTCGGCGTGGGCGCCCAGCACCAGCACACCCATTCCTTCGACGCTCATGGTGGCCAACACCCGCTGCACTCGTTGTCGCAAGGCGCCGGCCTGATCGGTGACTCCGGTGAAGAACAGCTCAGTGACGATGTCGGAGAACGCTTCGGCCTGTTCGCGAAGGTTCTCTTCGGTCGACTGGCGGGCGCCCGCTGCGGTCAACAACGTAGTGCCGGCACCGGCCAACACCAGCGACGCGATGACCATGCCGACAATCGCCAGCGTGAGCCGGCGCCTCATTGTCTCGGTCCAGTTGGTCGACTAGTCAAGGCGGTAACCCACTCCCCATACCGTGTCGAGTTGGAGTCCGTCTCCGACTTTCTTGCGAAGCTGGCGGATGTGCACGTCGACGGTGCGGTCGTCTCCAATCCAACCTTCGCCCCAAACCGCGTCGAGCAGTTGGCGTCGAGTCAACGCCAACCCACGGTGGGCCGCGAGATAAGCCAAGAGATCGAATTCTCGGGTCGCCAAACCTGCAGGCGTGCCGTCGACCGAGACCTCCCGGCGAGCGGGGTCTACGAGAATGGAAGAACCCAGATCGACCGGTTCGGGGCGCGCCGACCCCGACGAATTGTCGGTTCGGCGAAGGATGGCTTTTACGCGCGCCACCAGTTCGCGCGGTGAGAACGGTTTGGTTACATAGTCATCGGCCCCTAGCTCCAGCCCCAGCACTCGGTCGATCTCGTCGTCTCGGGCGGTGAGAAAGATGATCGGCACGTCCGATTCGGCTCTGACAGCCCGGCACACATCGAGACCATCGAGGTCGCCGGGGAGCCCTACATCGAGCAGGATCAGTCGCGGATGGCGCTCGGCAATCACCTCGAGCGCTCGTTCTCCGGTGGAAGCCTGGAACGGCCGGTATCCATCTCGACGCAAATAGAGCTCGACGAGGTCGGAAATATTGGGGTCATCTTCGACAATTACGATCACTGGCTCGGCGGCCATTTGGCTCTCCATGCCCTCAGAGTGGTTCACAGATGTGAGGAAACCATGATGGCCGACAAAACAGCTTCACTCGTGGCTCTAACATCTCGGCGTGGGCCACTACGAGACTCTGGGCGTGACACCCGACGCGGCGATGTCGGAGATACGGCGCCGCTACTTGGCGGTGGCTCGCGAATCTCATCCCGACTTTCATACCGGTTCCGAAGCAGCTCGTCGTCGAGCCGAGGTCCGGATGCGTGATGTCAACGCGGCGTGGGCGGTGCTCGGCGATGTCGACGAACGGGCCGCCTACGACCGACAGAGGTTGCGTTCGACGGGTCCCGTTACCAGCCGGCCGACGCCACCGTTTCATGCAACCGCGCGGGCCCACGAAGCGTTTAGACCCTTCGACACCGGCCCGGACGCAGAATTCGACGATCGCCACGATCTCCCGATTTCGTCCTCCCGTTTACCGGCGTGGCTGGCGATGCTGCCGGCGCTGCTTTTGGTGCTCGGGGTGGGCGGAGTGATGTTTGGCAGCATTGTCAACGCTACGGCGGTGGTCGATCTGGGGCTGGTCCTGATGCTTGTTGCCGGTGTGCTGTTTTTGGTCGCGGCGCCTCTCGTGGCCCTCGGACGTGCCGCCCGCGGTGATCGCCCGTAACCTCTCGGGATGTCCAAGATCTCAGTTGTTGCCAAGCTTCCCGTCAAGGAAGGCTGTAAAGAAGACTTCATCGAGGCGGCGTCAGCAATGATGCAAGCAGTCGAAGACGAGCCCGGCACCGAGGTCTACGTGCTCAATTGGGACAAAAAGAACGAAAGCGTTGCGTACATGTACGAGGTCTACCGCGACAAGGCGGCATTGGCTGCTCACAGCGAGTCCCCCGCGATGGCCGCGTTCATGGCCCGCCTTGGTGACCTGTTGGGTGGAGCCCCCGAACTCACGATCGCCACCCCCACCGCCGCCAAAGGCCTGGAACTCTGAGCGCTACGTACCTCGACAGGATCCTCATCGCTCAGAGAAGCAGGGTGGGGGGTGATGGACGGTCGCTCGACGTGTTGATCGAGCGGTGCTCATCGATGCCTGCGGCTCGCGGGTTCGGAACGGCGCTGCAAAACGGCGACGCCCCGATCGCGGTGATAAGCGAGATCAAGCGGCGGTCGCCGTCCAAGGGCGACCTCTTCCCCGATCTCGACGCTGGCGTCTTGGCCCAAGATTACGAACGCGGGGGAGCGTCGTGTCTGTCGGTGCTCACCGACGTTGCCTGGTTCGGCGGCTCTGTCGCCGATCTCCAGCAAGCCCGCGCCGCTACTACGTTGCCCGTCATCCGCAAGGATTTCACCGTCGATGCACGCGATGTTGCCGATGCTCGCCTCATGGGCGCCGACTGCGTGCTGTTGATCGCCGCGGCCCTCGACGACCAAGAGCTAGCCGACTTTCACCAGCTGGCGCTAGAGCTCGGGATCGACGCGCTGGTCGAGGTTCATGACGAGGCCGAGCTCGAACGGGCGCTGACCGTAGACGCCAAGATCATCGGCGTTAACCAACGCGACCTCGTTACCTTCGAAGTCGATCAGGATCGCGCCGTTCGAGTCGGGGCGAAGATCCCGGCCGGGGTTGTAAAGGTCGCCGAGTCCGGAGTGCGCAACCGCGACGACGCCATTGCTTTGCATGCGGCGGGCTTTGATGCCTTGCTGGTGGGCGAGACGTTGGTCAGGAGCGGCACCCCCGGCGACGAGGTGCGGCGCCTCCGCGGCCTTGACTAACCCGAATTGGTCGCGGTGCACCATTCAGGGCGGGTAGCGTCAGCGCTGTGTTCGTCAAGATCTGCGGTATCACCAGCGAGGAAGATGGTTTGTTGGCGGTGGCGCTGGGTGCCGACGCGCTCGGTTTCGTTTTTGCTCCGTCGAGTCGCCAAATTGCGGTCGATAAAGCCCGCGACATCACTCGCCGGCTTCCCCCCGAGGTTCTTACGGTCGGGGTCTTTCGAGACGAGCTCCCGGAACGAGTAACCGACATCGTGCACCGTGCTGGTCTGCGAGCAGCTCAACTCCACGGTAACGAAACCCCCGAACAAACCCGTTTGGTCAGAACTCGAGTACCGCTGGTGATCAAGGCGTTTGCCGCTGGCCACCCCGGCTTGGGCAATCTTGAAGCGTACGGCGCTGATGCAATCCTGGTCGACTCCTCGACTCCGGGCGGCGGCAAGGTGTTCGACTGGCGTCTGGCCGAGGATGCCCCCCGATCGGGTCATCGTGTCGTGCTCGCTGGTGGCCTCAACCCAAGCAACGTCGCCGAAGCGATCCGCAGGGTTCGTCCGTGGGGAGTAGACGTCTCAACGGGTGTGGAAATATCGGCCGGCGTCAAAGACGCGGTGAAGATGCGCGAGTTCATCGAGGCCGCCAAGGCTGTCCCGCCCGACCAATCCGATATCACCGCGGCTCCTCCGTACTCGACCGACGGTCCCTACGACTGGGAAGAAGACTTTTTGTCATGACCATGACCGATCCATCCGATGGGGGTCGCTTTGGCGAATTCGGCGGCATGTACGTGCCCGAAACCCTCGTGCCGGCGTGCCAAGAACTCGACCGGGCCTTCCGCGAGGCGTGGGCCGACCCCGAATTTCGCGCCGAACTCGATGACCTGCTCGTCAACTACGCCGGTCGGCCGTCTCCGGTCACCGAATGTCACAACCTGAGCGCCGAACTCGGATGTCGCATCCTGCTCAAACGAGAAGATCTCAACCACACCGGCAGTCACAAGATCAACAATGTGCTCGGTCAAGCGTTGTTGGCAAAGCGTATGGGCAAGACCCGTTTGGTGGCCGAGACCGGTGCGGGCCAGCACGGCGTTGCAACGGCGACGGCTGCGGCGCTGTTCGACATGGAATGTGTCGTCTACATGGGTTCGGTCGATATGGAGCGCCAGAAGCTCAACGTCTTTCGGATGAAGCTTCTCGGCACCGAAGTCCGGGCTGCCGAATCGGGTTCGCAAACCCTCAAGGACGCTGTGAACGAAGCCATGCGTTACTGGGTTGCGGCCGTCGAATCGACTCACTATTGCCTCGGTTCGGTCATGGGCCCTCATCCATATCCGTGGATGGTTCGGGAGTTTCACCGTGTTATCGGCGACGAGGCACGCGCGCAGTGCGCGGCGTTGCTCGACGGCGCGACGCCCGATGTTGTGGTTGCGTGCGTCGGTGGCGGCTCCAACGCGGCCGGAATTTTCGCCGGCTTTGCCGACTCGCCCGCGACGCTGGTGGGGGCCGAACCGGCGGGGGGCGCGGCGGTTGGTCGGGCCGTGCCCGGGATTGTTCACGGCAGTCACTCGTACTTGATGCAAGACGAATGGGGCCAGGTCCTCGAAGCCCAATCGATTTCGGCCGGTCTCGATTATCCCGGGATCGGACCCGAACACGCCCACCTTGCCGCTACCGGTCGAGCCCGTTACGAGCCGGTCACCGACGCCGAAGTCGTCGATGCATTTCAGTTGTTGTCGCGGACCGAGGGAATTATCCCGGCCCTCGAATCGGCCCACGCCATTGCCTGGGTTAGCAAGGCGCGCGACGAGTTGCTCGGCAAGTCGGTGCTGATCAACCTGAGTGGGCGCGGTGACAAGGACGTCGACCAGATGATGGACGTGCTGGCATGATCGGGGCATTCGAAAGCGCGCTGCGGGCCCGGCGCGACGCCGGCGGAAAGTGCCTCGTTCCTTATGTGACCGGTGGGTTGGGCGACGACTGGCTCGACACTGTCAGAGCAGTAGCCGACGCCGGAGCCGACGCGATCGAGATTGGTGTGCCGTTTTCGGATCCGGTCATGGATGGACCCACTATCCAGGCCGCCAACGATCTGGCCCTCGAGTCCGGTGCGACTCCGCAGTCGATCATCGATGCTCTTCGCGGCGCCGATATCGGGGTGCCATTGGCCGTGATGACTTACGGCAACATTGCCTACCGCATGGGTTGGCAGCGGTTCGCTGCGTCGCTGGTCGGTTCGGGAGTGAGCGGGTGCATCCTCCCCGACATCCCACTCGAAGAGGTTGGGCCGTGGGCCGAAGCCGCTGATGCTGAAGGCGTCGAGACCATCATGTTGGCGGCGCCGACGGCGCCCGACGAGCGGCTGCCCTTGGTGTGCGAGCGGGCTCGGGGATTCGTCTACGGAGTTGGGCTTCTCGGTATCACGGGGGTCCGCAGCGAACTGGCAGAGTCCGCCACGATCATCGCCACGAGGCTCAAGGCCATCACCGACAAGCCGGTCCTGGTTGGCGTGGGCGTGGGCACGCCCGAGCAGGCCGTCCAGGTCTGTCGGGTAGCGGATGGAGTTGTGGTCGGCTCAGCGGTGGTGCAGCGCATGCTCGACCAAGCCGGACCTACCGGGGTTGCCGCGCTGGTTTCGCAGTTCCGATCGGCCCTCGACCAAGCGTGAACCGGTCGGACAAGCCCTGATGATCGATTTCGTGGTCGATTTGTTGCTGCCCAAAACCGATCGTCTTGTTGTAATCGAATTTGTGGTGATGGGTGTTGTGTGGGCGGTGCTGGTGCCGTGGAGCTTTCGGTGGCGCGGCGAGTACCGCACTTTCGTCATTGGGCTCGCAGTTTTGAATCTGGCATGGTTCGGGGCCCGAGCGATCCACTAGCCCAACGAGCAGACGCGTAAAGATGGCCAGAAGAACCAATGTGGAATGCTGGTAGCCGTTAGGAGGTTCCCGCCCCGTGGATCATGATCTGATTGTCATTGGTGGCGGGGCGGGCGGCCTCGGCGCCGCTAGAGCGGCTTGTCGCGCTGGCGGCAAGGCCCTGCTTGTCACCGACGGCCCCCTTGGTGGCGACTGCACTTTTACCGGATGCGTACCGTCGAAGACCCTTCTGGCGGCTGGTCGGGCCGGTGGCAGTTTCGACGAGGCGATCGAACGAGTTGCTTCCACGGTGGCGCGGATCGCGGCAACCGAGACGGCTGACGTTTTGCGGGCCGAAGGGGTAACAGTGGTGGAGGGTCGGGCCCGTTTGACGACCCACGACACCGTCGCGGTGGGGGACCAACGGCTCAGCGCGCCCCGCATCGTTATCGCCACCGGCAGCCGGGCGTTTGTTCCGGCGATCGAGGGGCTCGACGAGGTCGACTATCTGACCAACGAGAACGTGTTTGCTTTGCCGGCCGCGCCGGAGTCGCTGGGCATCATCGGTGGTGGTCCTATTGGATGCGAGATGGCGGAGGCGTTCTCGCGATTGGGTGTGGCGGTGACCTTGTTCGAGGGCTTCGATCGGCTTTTGCCCCGGGAGGAGCCCGAAGCCTCGGCATCGGTGGGTCGTTCCCTGGCCTCGCGTGGCGTAAAGGTCTTCACTGGCGCAGCGATCGATCGAGTGGCGCCCGGTTCTGGCGGTTCGGTGATCGTGCATTCCCAAGGCACCGAGGTCGGCGTCGAGCGATTGCTGGTTGCGGTTGGTCGGGTTCCCAATACCGAAGGACTTGGTCTCGAAGAGCTCGGCGTCGAGTTGGACGCCCGGCGACACATCAACACAAACGACCGCCTCCAGAGCAGCGTCCGCGGGTTGTACGCCGCTGGAGATGTGACGGGCAAGCTGGCGTTCACCCACGCGGCCGACGAGATGGGCCGCCTCGCCGCGGGCAACGCGCTGCGCAAAGGCCCTAGAGGTCGCTACGAGACCCGTTGGACCCCTTCGGTAACTTTCACGTCACCAGAGGTAGCACAAGTCGGCATGACCGAGTCGGAGGCGTCGGCGCACGGCGGCCGGGTTGCCGAGCTGCCTCTGTCGGAGATGGATCGGGCCATAACCGATGGCGCCGAAGAGGGGTTTATCAAGCTGATAGCGGGGCCCAAACGAATTACTCGCAACCTCTTCGCCGGTGAGTTGATCGGTGCCACGATTGTGGCGCCTCGAGCCGGCGAGATGATTCACGAAGTGGTGCTGGCTATGAGGACAGGGATGTTCACTGGTCGTCTCGCCCAAGCGCCTCACGCCTATCCAACTTGGTCCTACGGGATCCAGAAGACCGCGGGCCAGTTCTTTGGTGCCGTGGAAGGACGCCAGGCCCGTGACGCTCGTGGCTGAGATCCGAAAGCTCTACGGGCTGTTGGCGGCTCTAACCTTCGGGGTGGTGTGGGCTTACCTCGCCGCCGGTACACCGACCAGCACTTATCATTTTGCGCCGCTGATAGTTGCCGGCGCGTGGGTGGCCGTTGATGGCGCCCGCGGTGCGGGCCTGACTCAACGCCGGGTCGTCAACGAAGCGACGGGCGGGGCCGCTTTGGCCATTGCCGTCACGCTGATTCTCGAAGTCAAAGGCGACCTGTCGGGCCCGACGTTTTGGGAACACGGTGCCGACGCTCCTGTGGTTCTCGAGCACGTACTGTTCGCCGTTCTCGGCGCGGTGCTTGGTGCTTCGTATGCTTTGCGGGTCGCGGCAAGGGCACCTCGGGGCCTCTAATAGTCGGATCGCGAACTTTTCTGTCGGGGGCTTGGGCCACCGCGGGTTTCGTGGCCATGAACGAACAATCGAATTCAGAAACTGTCGACGTTGTGGTCATCGGAATGGGCGTAGCCGGCGAAAGCGTGGCGTCGCCGCTCGCCGAATCAGGGCTGCGAGTGGTCGGCGTCGAGGCCGGCCTTGTCGGCGGCGAGTGCCCCTACTGGGGTTGCATCCCCTCCAAGATGATGATCCGTGGAGCGAACCTGCTGGCCGAGGCTCGTCGGGTCGACGGCGTAGCCGGAACCGCCACAGTTGTTCCTGACTGGGCACCCATCGCCGCCCGTATCCGCGAGCAGGCAACCGACGACTGGAACGATCAGGTAGCGGTCGACCGCTTTGAAGGTAAGGGCGGGATATTTGTTCGTGGGCGGGCGCAAATAGTTTCCAATCGCACGGTCGAGGTCGGCAATCGACGGTTCGTGGCGACCCGTGGCGTTGTTATCGCTACGGGTACCACGCCGGCGATTCCGCCGATTCCAGGAATCGGAACCGTGGACTTCTGGACCAACCACGAGGTGATCGAGGCCAAGGAACTCCCGGAGTCGATCGTGGTGCTCGGCGCCGGGGCTATTGGGTCGGAGTTGACCCAGGTCATGGCTCGTTTCGGCACCAAGGTGACCATCGTCGAGGCCGCCTCGCAGCTTCTGCCTCTTGAAGAACCCGAGAGCGGCGCTCTGCTGCAGGCGGCCTTTGAGGCTGAGGGAATCACGGTTCATGTCGGGGCGATGGCAACCGAAGTCAGAAACGTGGATAACGGAGTCGAGGTCGTGCTGTCCGATGGCACGGTGGTTTCCGCCGAGCGACTGTTGGTCGCCACTGGGCGCCGCACCCACCTCGACAAACTGGGGGTCGAAGCAGTGGGAATCGACCCCGAGCTTCGTTTTGTGCCGACCGACGAACGTATGCGGGTAGCCGACGGGTTGTGGGCGGTAGGCGACATCACCGGCAAGGGCCTGTTCACCCACGTCGGGATCTACCAAGGTTCGATAGCGACAGCCGATATTTTGACCGGCGATGGTCCGACGGCCAACTATCGCACCGTACCCCGAGTCACTTTCACCGATCCCGAGATCGGGTCGGTGGGTCTTATCGAGGCGGCGGCGCGAGCCGAGGGTATCGATGTTGTAACCGCCGCTGTCGAGGTGCCGGGCACCGCTCGCGGTTGGCTTCATGCCAGCGGAAACGAGGGCCTGATCAAGCTCGTCGTCGACCGCTCGAGCGGCACGATCGTGGGAGCCACATCAGCGGGCCCCCACGGAGGTGAGGTTCTCGGTCTGCTCACTCTCGCGGTGCACGAACAAACCACCATCGACCGTCTCCGACAGATGATCTTTGCTTATCCAACGTTTCACAAAGGGATCGAGGATGCCCTGAACCGTCTAGATCTCTAGATGTGCTCGGCGGGCATCGGAAGATGGCTGTTGTGGTGGAGTTCTACCACTACCTGTAGCCACACCAAGTCGTAGCCAACCGCGGTAAAACTGTCGCGGTCGGCTTCGTCGTGAACAACCATCGCTCCGTTGTCCAGGCGCTCGACTCGAGCTACTTCGATCCATCCCGATCGGTCCGCGCCGCGGCGATTCACCACGTCGCCACTTTGTAGATCAGCAGCGCGTACCTGCACGATTTCGACGCGACTACGCATGGCGCTCCTAAGGACTTAGGTCTCCATCGGTTGTGATGGGCCAAAGATGTAGCGCATCCGTCGTGATTGGCTGTCGAGCCCATCTCGGCCTACCGTGCCGGTCAACAAAAGGAGCCCAGATGCCTGATCTGCTTGTTGAGCAAAGAGGCGCGGTGATGATCGCCACCATGAACCGCCCGGAGCGCAAGAACGCCATGACTCTGCAGATGTTCGGGCGCATGCGAGACGCTTGGAAGCAGGCATCGAGTGACGACTCGGTGAGGTGCATTGTGCTCACCGGCGCGGGCGGTGACTTCTCGGCCGGCATGGATCTTCGAGGCTTGTCGGGTGACGTTGCCGAAACCGATGATTGGGATGTGGCCGGCGCAATGGCTGCAGAGGGTGCCAATTTCATCTGGGAAGGACTCACCAAGACGTACCGGCCGACCAAACCAATCATTGCGGCGGTCGAAGGCGTGGCGATCGCCGGCGGAACCGAGATCTTGCAAGGCACCGATATCCGCATTGCCGGAGAGTCGGCCAAGTTCGGCGTGTCCGAGGTTCGATGGTCGCTGTACCCGATGGGTGGTTCGCCGGTGCGGCTTCCGCGTCAGATCGGCTACGCCGACGCGGCCGACATCTTGTTGACCGGCAAACACATTGACGCCGCCGAGGCTCGACAACTCGGGCTGATCAGCCGGGTAGTAGCCGATGGCACCGCTTTGGACCACGCCCTCGAGGTCGCCGAGATCGTTGCCGGCAACGGCCCACTAGCGGTCGAGGCGGTGCTGAGGACGCTGCACGAGACATCGGGGATGACCGAAGCAGAAGCTTGGGCTCACGAAGAGGGCTACGCGCCGGCGGTGATGAAGAGCGCCGATGCCAAGGAAGGTCCCAAGGCCTTCGCCGAAAAGCGGCCGCCTCGCTTCGAGCGGCGCTGATCAGCCGGTATTTCGCAAGCCGGCGGCGACCCCATTGACGGTGAGGAGCAGGGCTCGTTTGACACGGGCGCTCTCGGTCGGGTCGGCGACACCGGCTCTGCTGCGGGCCAACAGATCGACTTGCAAAAGGTTGATCGGGTCGAGGTAAGCGTCGCGGACGATCAAAGTTCGTCGAAGCAATGGAAGGTCATCAAGTAGTTCGTTGCCGGTGATGGCACGAATCTGGGCCACGGTCAGTTCGTACTCGGCCCTGATCAGGTCGAAGAAGTGGTGCAGCGACGGGTCGACAAGGGTGCTGACGTATTGCCCGGCGATGGCCAAGTCGGTTTTGGACAACGTCATTTCGACGTTCGACAAGAAGGTCTTGAAGAACTGCCAGTTCTTGTACATTTCGGCCAGTTGATCCTCGTCGCCGCTGTCGGCTACCGCGGCGAGTCCGGTCCCGACCCCGAACCAGCCGGGGATGATCTGGCGTGATTGGGTCCACCCAAAAACCCACGGAATGGCTCGTAGGTCGGCCAGCCCGCCGGTTGCGCCGCGGCGGCGAGCGGGGCGGGACCCGATGTTCATCTCTCCGAGTTCTTCCACCGGCGTAGACGTTTGGAAGTAATCGACAAGCCCTGGCGCTTCGACGAAGGACCGGTACTTGGCGTAGGCCGCATCGGAGACGGACTCCATGGCCTGGTTCCATCTCGACATGGCGGCGGGGTCAGAGCGCGGCGATCGGTGCGCCACTGTTGCCTCGACGACTGCCGCAAAAGCGAGGTCGAGGTTGCGTTGAGCGATATCGGGGAGCCCGTACTTGTCGGCTATCACTTCGCCTTGTTCGGTGATCTTCACCGACCCGTTCACCGCGCCGGCCGGTTGGCCCAGAATAGAAGCGTGGGTGGGTCCACCGCCTCGGCCAATCGTGCCGCCTCGGCCGTGAAACACGGTGATCGCAATACCGGTCTGCTCAGATACTTCGGCGATCGTGCGCAGAGCCTTGTGAATCTCCCACTGCGAGGTTGCGATGCCACCGTCTTTGTTGGAGTCGCTGTAGCCGACCATCACCTCTTGCCTATCGCCGCGCAGTTCGAGCAGACGGCGATAAGACGGTGTCTCGAATAGCTCGATCAGGACGCCGCCCGCGGCCCGCAGGTCGTCGATGGTTTCGAACAGCGGCACAAATCCGAGACGGGCAACGCCTCCAGGGATGTCGACCAGGCCCACATCTCGAGCGAGTACGGCCGGTGCGAGGATGTCATCCACCCCTTGAGTCATGGACACGATGTAGCTCTCGATGATGTGGTCGCCGGCCCGATCCATCCGCTCGCGAAGCAGCTCAAATAGTTGCCGGGTTTCGTCTTCTACGGCCCGCCCGGCCGCGGCGAGCGGCCGTGGTGAGCTGAGCTCGGTCGAGAGTAGTTCGGTGCGCTGGCGACGATCGAGCGACGAATAGTCGACACCCAGCGGCGCGAACAGGCCGGCGAGAGCAGTGTGATGACGTTCGGCGTGTTGTCGGATGTCGAGTACGGCGAGATGAAACCCGATGAGGGCAACCAGTCGGCTAAACCGCGACAACCGGCCGCGAGCAATGAGTTCGCCGTCGTTGGTGCGCAGTGATCGACCGAGCAGTTCCAAGTCGTCCAAGAGTTCGTCGGGGGAGCGGTAGGCGCGAGCGGCGGGTGGGGTCTCGGCTGTTTCGAGCAGCCGTTGGTGCATGACCGACAGCCGTTGGCGGTAGGGCTCGCCGCTGCTCAACGCCCTGAACCTCGACCTGACGTTGGGGAACTTGAGGTCGTCGTCGTCCAGTTGCGCGGCCAGCTCCTCAGAGATGGGTCGGACGGCGGTGCTCACGCTGAGCTCCGAAGACAGTTCCTCGATTTCGGTGATGAGGATTCGTAGCGCCCGCGAACGTTGGAAGTCGAGGACCGCTCCGGTTGTCTCGGGGGTCACATTGGGGTTTCCGTCCCGGTCGCCGCCAACCCAAGATCCGAACCGGAGCGGAGTGGCCGACGACTCGAGCTCATGGCCGTAGGACCGCAACGCAGTATCGATGTCGTCGAGCAGTTCGGGAACCCCGGCCACGACGATCTCGCCAAGGAAGTACAGGATCGATCGGGCCTCGTCGACCGGGTCGGGCTGTTCGCGGCGTAACTCGTCGGTTTGCCAGATCGTATCGATGAGTTCGTCTACGCGGCGATCGACGCGGCGTTGGGCCGCCGAATCGCCAGAAGTGTTTTGGCGTCGTTCGATGAGTGTGGCGATCTCGGCCAACTTGTCGAGGATCGAGCGGCGGGATGCCTCGGTGGGGTGGGCGGTGAATACGGGGCGAAGCTCCGAACTGTTGGCCGCGCCGACGATGTCTTCGAGACTGTGGCCGTCGTCGAGTAGTCGAGCAATCGTTTCGGCGAACCGGTTGCTGCGAGAAGCCCGGTTCTCGGTCAGATCATCGATGCGATGGACTTGCTCGGCGGTGTTGGCCAAGTGGAAGTAGGTTGTGAACGCTCGCACGAGCTCGATCGAGTCGATGACGTCGCCGGCCGCGAGCATGTCGGCTAGCTGGGTGCCGCCCGCCGAGCCCTGACGCAATTCGCGAGCGAGGCGGCGGACGTGCTCGACGCGCTCGAGGAGATCGGCGCCCACCTGGCGAACCAGCGATTCGCCGAGCTGATTACCCAGTCGGCGAATGTCGCTACGAAGGGCGTTGTCGATTTGGTTGAGATCGTCGATCACGGTTGCATCGTACAAGTTCGCCAACCCCAGGCTGGCTGCCTATGCAGCAGTAAGGCCCCCATCGGCGCTGAGGATGCTCCCATGGATGTTGGTGGCCTCGTCACTAGCGAGGAACGCGAAGAACGCGGCGATCTGTTCGGCGCTGCTGGCCTCGCGATACCCGATGTGGTTTTGCATCAGCGCAAAGTCAACTCCGTCGGCCAGCTCGAAATTGTGCACCAACGGTGTATCGATTCCGCCCGGCGCGATGGCATTGATGCGTACACCGGTCTTTACGAACTCCATCGCCAACGCTCGAGTCATGTTGACAATTCCCCCCTTGGTGGCGCAGTACGGCACCGTGTAGGCCTGACCCATCAGACCGGCGTTGGAGGCGATGTTTATTAGCGCCCCGTCGGTCTCGAGCAGGTGAGGCATTACCGACTGAGCGACGAAAAACGGACCCTTGAGGTTGATGTTGTTCATCAAGTCCCAGTCGGCTTCGGTGACGTCGGCGACGTGTCGCTGGTTGGCGATACCGGCAATGTTGCCGACGATGTCGATGCGACCGTAGGCATCCACACAGTTCGCGACGGCGCGACGAATAGCTGCCACCGAGCCAACGTCGCATTGCTCGACGGTCATGTCGCCACCGGCGTCGGTGACGTCGGATCGGGTTTGGTTCATCCCGTCGGAGTCGATGTCGAGGCCAAATACTTGGGCCCCCTCGGCGGCCAAGCGCCGAGCAGTAGCTTGGCCCACCCCCGAAGCGACTCCGGTGAGAAGGGCGACCTTGTTCTTGAATCGTGTCATCAGAGCGGATGGTACCCGCGGTAGCGGGGCGCGGCGATTCGACGGGCGTGGCAAGGTCGCCTACCGTGCGCGCCAATGTCTACCTCGGCCGAAGAATTTGTCGCTCAACTTCGCATGCTCAACGCCGCGGTACGAACCGCGAATTTGGACGAACTCGACACGCACGAGCTTCTGACGGCAGCCCGCGACCTCACCGCCTTGATCGACACCGCCAATGTCGATGAGCCACGAATGCAAGCGGCGCTGGTCATGTCGGAGCTTCTGAGCAGAGTGGGCGATGCCGAGGGCCGACGGGCTCGGATGCGGGAGAACGGCATAAGTGACATGTTTCCCTACAGCCCGTATGCCGGCCCGTTAAACCCGATCTCGCCACCCGTGACCATGTCGTTGCAGCCCGGCGAACCGTACGACGAGGTGCATTCACGAACGGTTTTCGAAGCCACCTACAACGGACCACCGCAGAGCGTGCACGGCGGAGTCATCGCCGGCGTTTTCGACGAGCTGTTGGGCTCGGTTTGCGTCGTGAACGACGTTGCGGGGTTTACCGGAACGCTCACTGTCAAGTACCGCTCGCCGACTCCGTTGGGCGAGCCGATCGATATGCGAAGCTGGGTCGACCGAGTCGAAGGCCGCAAGACGTTCGCGCGAGGCACGTTTTATTCTGGCGAGACGTTGCTGGCCGAGGCCGAAGGCATATTCATTCAGACGATTGAGTTTGCGCCGATCGGCTGAAAATCGACCGAGGAACCTTGTAGGTAGCCACCGGTTTGGGCCACGTGTCAATATCGGGGACGATGCCGAGGCCCGGTCCCTTGGGTATTTGGATCGTGCCGTTCTTGGGACGCACCACTGGGGATCTGGTGCCGTAGCCCCGCTTTTGATAGGGCTGAGAGATCCAGGTGCCTTCGTAAAATTCGTCGGGGACGGTCGCTCCCATGTGCACGGTGGCCGCCGCGGTGATGTCGCCACCCCAGGTGTCGTCGATTGTGAGCGGGACCCCTCGCTCGACACAAACGTCTCTCACTGTGCGCAAAGGGGTCAGGCCGCCGACGCGGGACAGTTTCATGCCAAAACCCTGGGCGATGCCGTCGGTGATGGCCGTCATGACGGTGTCGAGATCGATTGCCGACTCGTCCAAAAAGAGCGGATGGTGAAGTTTGTCGGCGATTCGCCGGTGTTCTTCGTAGGTGCGGCAGGGCTGTTCGAGCGTAAGCGGGATGTCGCGGCACGCCACACTGAACTCCATGGCGTCTCGGGTGGTCCAGCCTCGATTGGCATCGACGAGCAGTCGGGTGCTGGTCGACACGGCGGCGGCTACGGCTCTAACGGCGTCGATGTCGTCGCTGAGAGGACGTCCGCCGGCTTTGATTTGCAGCCGGGTGTAGCCCTCTCCTTCGCGTTTGCGGGCATTGTCGGCGGTCTTGGCTGCGGTTGCCGGCATCACCCCGTAGTACGTGAGTACCGCTTTCTTGTCGGTGCCACCCAGCAGGTCGCAAATGCGTTGGCCATACGCTTTTCCGGTGAGGTCCCAGCAGGCCACATCAAGGGCCGACTTGGCGTAGTTGTGACCGTTGAGGGCGCCGTCCATCGCTCGACGCATCAGGCCGAGGCGGCGAGGGTCGAGGCCGAGAAGCGCCGGCGCCATTTCGGCAATTGCGGCACGTGCGCCGAGGGCGTGCTGAGGCTGGTAGGTGGGGCCGAGTGGAGTGGTCTCGCCAAAACCGGAGATGCCTTCGTCGGTAAGGATCTCGACAACCGTCGAGTCGAGGCTCTCGACGGCCGAGATCGACATCTGGTAGCGCCCGCTCGCGACCGCGATCGAGTGGCGGTAGACGCGAATTTCGGTGATCTTCATGGCGGCAAGATTGCCCGGATTCGAGTCGTTTTGCCACTCGGACGAAGATCATGGGGCAGTGGCTTGGGTGCTGTACCACCAATCGTGGCCGGGAGTGTCTTGGACATGGCGGTAGCTGATGCTCATTCTTGGCGCGGCGATGGCCATCTTGGGCACTGTGTGTTCCCAGTCGTGCTGGCAGGCGCCGCCCATCACGAGCAGGTCTCCCGACTCGAGGGTGAGCTGATGGGTCGGCCCGCCGATGCGAGGGCGGAGCTGGAACCGTCGCGGTCCGCCGAGCGAAACCAACGCCACCACCGGGTTGATCTGGTCGGCCCCTATGCGATCACGATGCCACGCAACCGAATCCCGGCCATCTCGGTAATAGTTGACGAAACCGTCAAGTAGGCCAGCGCCGTAGCGCTGTTCGAGGGCCACGCGGATCCGATCGAGTACTGGCCATTGCTGGGCGTGCTCGGGACCGAGCGTGGCGTTTAGCCGCGGCTCGTCGACGAGGCGCCCATACATCGGCCTTCGGCCTCTCCGCCATGTCAGCTGGCGTGCAAAGTCGGCCAAAAGATCGTCGGCCCCACGAAGCCAAGCCGGGGCGTGATCAACCCAACTATGGTCGTCGAGGCAACGGTGTTTGAACCCGGCGCCACTGTCGACATCGAGTTGTCCCAACGAAAACAACGAGGTTTGGAAATCGGCGAGTACGCCCACGGCCGAACTATAGCGAACATACGTTCGTTGGGCGACGAGTTCGCGTCGCGTGCGCTAATTGAGCAGCGGAGAGGGCAGCGGCGCGGCGTGTACCACCACCAGTTCTTGTACACACCTTGTGAGGGCGACGTAAAGCAGCCGAAGACCGTTCGGCAGCGTTTCGAAGTCGGCTGGTTCGACCACGACGGTCGCGTCAAACTCGAGTCCCTTGGCAAGCGCGGGGTCGACCAGCGATACGCCCGATTCGAGGGTGGCGCCGCGGCGGGTATCGCCGGCATCGATGCCAGCCCGGTCCAACGCCGCGAGCAAATCTTCTTGATGCGGAGCGCAAGCAATAATTCCGACCGTCGTTGCCTCTTCGCTGAGTTCGCCGACGGAGCGGGTGACCTCAGCGACTATTTCGGTTGCTCCCACCTCACGAAGTTGCGGGCCTCGGCCGCGACTACGAATCGACGTCGATGGCGTGATTTGTGGCGCGGTAACCGCTAGAAGCCGGTTGGCGAAGTCGAGGATCGGGCCGGGTACGCGATAGCCAACCGTGAGTTCTTGCTCCCTCACAGCGGCGGGATCGAAGCCGAGCCCGCTGGTCACACTCGCCCACGATGTTTGCGCCGACACGCCGGTTGCTTGCGCAATATCGCCCAGAATCGTCATTGACTCACCGATGGCACGACGGCCCGCAGCGCGAAGAGCCATCGCACTCAGGTCCTGAGCCTCATCGATCACGATGTGACCGAATCGCCGTTTGGTGCCGATGGTGATGTGGTTGGCTTCGTCCAGCAACGCCAGATCGGCGGCGGTCCACGGTTCGTCGTTGGCGCTCGGCGTCGAGCGGCGATGCATCTGCTGCTGGTCACTCTCGGTCAGTAGGCCCTCGGCGGCGCGCTCTCGGTTGGTTGGGCTCGAAAGCAACGAGCGCACCATCTGCGGTCCGCTCAGACTCGGCCAGGCTTTGTTGACGGCCTTGCGGAAGTCTTTGTGGCTGCGCACTGCAGGAATCGCCGTAGCGAGTTCTTCGGGGCCGAGACCACGAGCCGACAGTTGAGCGCGGGCGCCGCGCAACATCAGTTCGACAAAAACAGTTTTGGCCTCGTTGATGGGGAGATGGGCGGCCGCCGCGGTGGCGATCGCATCGGCCACAGCCTCCGGGGTCCAGCGAACAACACGCACCCCGGCCGCGACGGCGACCTCTTCGGTGGGAGCCGCAATTCGACGAACCGCGAGGCGACGAATGACCTCGGCCATTTCGGCGCGACCCTTGATCTCTTCAACACTCGGCTCGTCCTGGCCGCGGACTCGGACACGGGCGCTCAACAATGAGGTCAGCGTTGTCTGGGTTACCGCCGTCTCGCCGAGCGACGGCAACACGTTGGCGACGTAACGAAGAAAGATCGGGTTCGGGCCCAGGACCAGCACGTGGCTTTGTGACAGGGCCTCACGATGTTCGAACAGCAAGAACGCGGCCCGGTGCAACCCGACCGCGGTCTTGCCGGTTCCGGGGCCGCCCTGCACCAGCAGACACTCGTTGAGCGGTGCACGGATTATCTGGTCCTGCTCGGCGGCGATGGTTGCGACGATGTCAGCCATTTCCCCAGAGCGGGCCCGTTCGATCTCAGCGATCACCGGGTCGGGGATGCCGCTGGCGCTGACCGACGACGGATCGTCGAGTTGCTCATCAAAGATGGCCAACAGTTCGTCGCCGTCGGTGGAGAACCGGCGTCGGCGTGCCAAACCGAACGGGTCGGCGGCGGTGGCCCGGTAGAACGGGATCGCGACCGGAGCGCGCCAGTCGACCACGACGGGGTCGCCGACGGCGTCTTCAATATGGCGGCGGCCGACGTACCACTGATCGCCGTCGGACAGGATCGGATCTTCGTCGATGCGCCCGAAACACAAGTTGACTCGTCCCACGTCCACCGCGGCCCGCCGGTCCGCGAGGTGCGAACGCACAATGCGCGACTCGACGGTTTGCTCTTGCTCAACCTGATGTTCGCTGAACTCGAGCGCCTGTTCTGAGCGTCGGATCATGGCGTCCAACGCGGCCCGGGCGCCGGTGAGGTAGGCCTGCTCGTCAGCGTGGTCGCGGTGTTCGCCCGCTTCGGCGCCGGTGACGGTCGACATTGGGGCGATCGTAGCCGTTGGCGTTCTAAACATCGTGGAGTATTGAAGTGGGTGACGGTACAGTCGAGCAGCGGGCGCGGAGGTCCTCAACGGTGCTGTTTCCCACGTTCACATTTGCAGCGTTCTTTGCGGTGGTGCTGCCCGTGAGTTGGGCGATCCGGAGCCGACCAACGGCCTGGAAAGTGTTCATCCTGTCGACGTCGTACTTGTTTTATGGCTACTGGGACTGGCGCTTCATGGGCCTGCTGGGCGCCATGACCTTGTTCAACGAAGTGGCCGCGGTGGCGGTTCACCGCAGCACCGACCCGATCTTTCGGCGCCGGCTGGTGGCAACGTCGGTCGCTTTGAATCTGTTTGTGCTCGGCTTGTTCAAGTACTACGGCTTCTTCATCGACAGCCTCGATCGCTCGTTCGGGCTCAGCGGTCCGGCCCTCAACATTGTTTTGCCGGTCGGAATTTCGTTCTTCACGTTCCAGGCTCTCAGCTACGTCGTCGACGTGTACCGCCACGAGTCGACCCCGGCCCCGTTGCTCGACTTCGCTGTCTATCTCTCCTTCTTCCCGCAGTTGGTCGCGGGGCCGATCGTGCGAGCGACCGAGTTCTTGCCGGAGTTGCGGTCGAGTCGAAGGCCGACCGATATCGAGGCCGGACGAGCCGTCTTGTTGATCGGACGAGGGTTGTTCAAGAAGGTGGTCATCGCCGATTTCCTAGGCCGGGCCGTCGTGAAAGACGCGTTCGGCACACCGGGGGAGTACGGAGCGCTCGATGTCCTCACCGGCATTTATGGATACGCGATACAGATTTACGCCGATTTCTCGGGCTACACCGACATGGCGATCGGGCTGGCGTTGCTCCTGGGGTTTCGTTTTCCGCAGAACTTCGACCGGCCTTATGCCGCGGTGTCGGTGCAGGATTTCTGGCGGCGCTGGCACATCACGCTGTCTCGGTGGCTTCGCGACTATCTCTACGTTCCGCTTGGTGGCAGCCGAAGTGGTCGGCTCGGAACCTACCGCAATCTGCTGATCACCATGGGGCTGGGTGGGCTCTGGCATGGCGCGGCCGGGACCTTCATCTTCTGGGGCCTCTATCAAGGCGCCGGTCTCGGTGTCGAGCGTTGGATGTCTGAGGTGCGCGGGGAGCCCGATCTTTCTTTTGATGCCGCTGACGTGCGCATCCGCGAGCTAGCGCGGCTTCATAGCGGCGCCGAAGTCGACGCCTGGCGAGAGGATCCAACCTCGCCGGTGCCTTTCTCGCCCTTGGCCGTGAGGCGTCTTTGGTTGGGGCGGATCATAACGTTTCACTTTGTTTGTGTGGGTTGGGTCCTGTTCTATGCCGGCACCGTCCCCGGAGGCGGAGTTGGTACCGCCGTTGATGTCTTTGTGGCGTTGGGCCACGGATGGAGCATCGCTCCGGTTCTGCTGAACCCGCTGGTTGCTCTGGTGATCGTGGGGGCTATCGCCGCCCAGTACGTACCGCCCATGCTGGCCCGCCAGTGGGCGGCGATGTTTTCTACCCTTCAACCATCGTTGGTCGCGGTCGGGTTCGCGTTCTGGATCATGCTGGTGGTGGCCCTCGGACCCGAGGGCGTCAGCGATTTCATCTACTTTCAATTCTGACCATGGAACACAGCGACCCTCTCAAACGCGCTGTACAGCAGCGCCCACATGGCGACACGTGGACCGACGAGCAGTTCTTGGCCGCCCGCGAAGCCGACCTGAGTGAACGAACCAAGCCGGTGCGATCGGTCGTAGGGGCAACGGTTCTTTGCCTTCTTCTCGCCACTCTTTTGACTTCCGCCAAACTGGTGCAGATCGCCGAACGTCAAGAGTTTGGCCCGGCACGGGATCGTCAACTAGCGGTGGCCGACGCCGTCGACCGAGTCGCAAACTTTCTGTCGCTGAACCGTCCTTACGACGCCGTTCTCGATCTTCGCAATGTTGCTCACGGCACCGGTAAGGGAGGCGACATCATCGACGAGGTGCTGGCCACGACGACGTCAGTGCCACCAGCAACCACAACACTGCCGTCGGCAACTTCGTCGACCACCACGACCACCACGCTGGCGCCGGTAATCAGATTGGTAAACGAGGCATCACCGCTGCGGGTCTACGTGGCCGGCGATAGCCAAGCCGAATATCTTGGTCAGGCCATAACGACCGAATCGCCGGGCTACGCGCTCGAGGTCGAGGTCGACGACCGGATATCGACCAGCCTCGCCCGACCCGACTACTTCAATTGGCCGGCCGAATTCGCGGCCAAGGTTTCCGATGATCGGCCCGAAGCCGTAGTGCTGTTCATCGGTGCCAACGACCATCAGGACATGGCTGACTCCGAGGGGAATCGCCTTGTCGAAGGCACACCGGACTGGCAGTCCGAGTGGTCGGCTCGCCTGACCCTTGTTCTCGATCTGCTGGCCGCCCAAGACACCGCCGTGTATTGGGTGTCGCAACCGCCGATGCGAGACGGCTCGCTAAACGCCGGGGTCACCCTCATCAACCAATTGGCCCAACCCATAGTGGAGGCCCACGCCAACGCCACCTACATCGACATCTGGGATTTGTTCGGTGGCGATGGCAGCTATCAAGACCACGTGGTTGGGCCCTCTGGCGAAACAATCGATGCCCGAGTCGACGACGGTGTACATGTGAGTCGGTCGGGCGCGTCTTGGATCGCCGACCTGGTTTTTGCCCGATGGTCCGAGGTGTGGGAATTCGTCGGCTAGTTGAGCCAGGGTTCGCGGGGATAACGCCGCAGTTGAGCCAACGGGCCGGATTGGCGCCCCACGATTTCCCACCAGAGGCCGGTGGGGTCGGGCGACAACAGGTCGGAGTCCTCGGCGTCCACCACAAACCAGGCATCGTCGTGCAGTTCCGAGTCGAGTTGACCAGCTCCCCAACTCGCATAGCCCCCAAACATGCGCGCACCGACAAGACCGGGGATGGCGTCTGGACCGTGACCAAGATCAAGAGTGCCGATGCGACCCGATATCGGGTTCCACGCCTCGTTGGGAAGGCTGGGATCAGCGACGCCGACGGCGATGATCGACGATACCGAGACCGGGCCGCCCCAAAATACGACCGGGGGTGATCCGGCCGCCTCGACCCAGAGGTCGAACGTTTCGGCGACCGGCAATTCGCTGGGTCGGTTGATGACGACGCCGAGCGCGCCTTCGTCAGTGTGTTCGAGCATGAACACCACCGATAGATCAAAGTTGGGATCGTCGAGCGCTGGCGCGGCCAGCAGATGTCGTCCGCGGGTGATCATGGGTTTCCATCATTACCTGTGGCAGCATCCATTTCGTGGTTAGTACTCAACTCCCGGTGGCCGCGACTCTCGCCGCTCACGATCCTCTTGGCGGCGCCGGTATCGCTGCTGACCTCACAACCTTTGCTGCCCTCGGGGTGCATGGCACCGCCGCGGTTACGGCCGTCACTGCACAACACCTAACGTCGGTCGATCGTGTCGAGTCAATCTCCGCGGAGATGGTTGCCGCCCAACTCGACGGCATTTGTGACGACTTCGCTCCAGCGGCGTTCAAGACCGGCCTGATTGCATCATGTGATGTGATCGATGTGGTGGTCGAGCGCATCGACGCCGGCCGTCTACCCCGCCCTGTGGTTGATCCGGTGCTGGTGGACGGTCGGGGAAACCAGTTCGTCAGTACCGCCGTCGAGTGGGCGTATCGCGAGCAACTGATTCCTCGGGCATCGGTGCTCACCCCCAACGTGGGCGAGGTCAGCGTCTTACTCGGGCGCGAGATCGCCACGGTCGACGATGTTTGCCGGGCGGGCCGCGAGTTGGCGTCTCTGGGTGCTGGTTTGGTTGTCGTTACCGGGGGAGCGATAGAAGGAGACGAGGCCGTCGATGTCGTGATCGGCCCCGACGGAGGCACCGACTGCATCCGGGGGCCGTGGATCGATACGCCCCACGTGCGTGGTTCGGGATGTACTTTCGCGGCGGCTATCACCGCGCTGCTGTGCTGGGGGGTGGCCCCCGCCGAGGCTGTGGCCGATGCCAAGGTCTTTGTACAAACACGGCTCGCTGCTACTTCGTGGCCGAGCGCGTCGGGGGCAGGGCCCATCCGCCACGTGGCGGACTCTTGACGTCGAGTCGTTACACGATGTGGTTCCACTCTTCCCCGTAGTGAAAGCAGAGTTCGTCGCCGGCCTCGATGGTCTTGATGGCATAGAGTTCGGGTCCATCGAACTCGACGTTGGGGTCGCTGCTGTGGTTCAACCACTTGAGCACGGTGTCGCCGTCGATGCCTCGGTATTGGCCATCGTCGTGTTCCACCCACAAGACGTAGGTGCCGTCGACCGAGGTTGGAGCGCCACCGTACCGGCCGATGAATTCGCCGATGTCTATGAGTCGCTTGGCGAATACCCCGTTTCCGTGAACCGGCGACTTTGCGCAAGTGACGATTTCGTCGGCCGACGACGTGGTCACGGGTCGGATACTGGTTGATTGGATACTGGTTGATCGGATAGTGGGCGGATGGGCGTGACGGTGCCGTCGCCGTCTGCCGCCGAACGCTGGCGGCCGTCGGTGATCAGAGAGCGGGCAATTGCCGCGTCGCCGAGTGCTTCGAAGTCGGCTCGAAGCGGGTCGCGTAAGTAGCCGTCGATAGCCACCGAATCGGGGAAGCTCATGACCAACACGGTGTCGGGCGACCCGGGACCGCCGTCAACGGGACGTACGCGTCGGGTTAGCTCGCCGCGGTGACGCGGCAACAAATCGCAGAGCGCGGCCACGTATTCCTCGAAACGTTCGACGGCTCCGGTACCCCACAACTTGATGGTGAGCTCGATGCGAGCTTCGTCGGCCACGGTCATGACATTAGTGGTCGACGCGGGCCAGGATTGCCTTGAGGTAGGAGCCTTGGGCAAACCCAACCGGGTGATCGATGGCGTGCCCGGTTCGCTCTATCTCTTCGAGACGGGCGCCGCGGCGCGATGCCGAGCTGAACACCCCGTCGAAGAAATCGTCGTTGGTGACCCGGCTCGAACACGAGGCCTGGAAGAGCAAACCGCCCGGATTGGTGAGCGCTACACCCAGCTGGGTGAGGCGGTCATAGGCCTTGAGCGCCGTCTCGATCGAGGACTTGCGTTGGGCAAACGAGGGAGGGTCGATGATTACGAGGTCGAAGTGCTGCTTGACGGTCTGGAGGCGCTGCATTACCTCGAAGGCATCTCCGACCGTAGTGATGCGGCGGGGATTGGCGGCAAACCTCGACGCGTTCCGCGACATGTTTTGTTCGGTGGATCTGATCGCGTGAGGGGACAGGTCGGTGCTGTGGACGTCGGTTGCGCCCCCGGCCGCGGCATGCACGCCGAAGCCGCCCTGGCAACAAAACACGTCGAGCACGCTCGCGCCGGCGCTATGAGCCCGCACGAGTTGACGGTTGTCGCGTTGGTCCAGGAAGTACCCGGTTTTTTGCCCGTTCACGGGGTCGGCTTCGAATTCGAGTCCGTTCTCTACAAAGGGCACGCCGCCCTGTACTGGTGGACCGATGATCGTGGCGCCGTCGCTGAGTCCAAAAGTCTCGGCGGTCGCGACGTTGCGGGCAAAACGTAGGACCACGGCTTCGGCTTCGACGGTGTCGGTCAGCGCGGCTACTACTGGTTGAAGATGCGGGAGCCAGGCCTCGCTATAGAGCTTCACAACGACGACGGGCCCGTACTGATCGACGACCAGAGACGGCAAGCGGTCGTTCTCGCCGTGGATCAGCCGATACGCGCTGTGGCGGGGATCATCTACAAGAGGGCGACGTTTCTCGACCGTCTCACCGATGCGCGTCGCCCAGAATGTTTCGTCTATCGGGGTTGGCTTGCCGGCGTGCAGCACTCGGATGCGAATGGGGGAGTGCGGATCCCACAGACCAATCGCCGCGAAGCGGCGTTCGGCGTCGAAGATGACCGCGAGGTCGCCTGGTGCGCCATGATGCGACGCGTCGGTAATTGACTTGTCGAATACCCACGGATGTCCGCCGCGGATCTGGCGAAGAGCGTCCTTGGTTACCCGAACGGCGAGGCGCCTTTCGCTGGGCGGCGGTAGCTGGTCGAGCATTTCAGTCGCCGACGTCGAACAACTTGGTCGAGGCATCCACCGGCGCGCTTAGGCCCCGGCCGAAGCCCCCGACGAACGCCCAGACTTTGCGTAGACCCGAAGGGCGGCGAGCATGAAGGGAGGAGCGGCCGACGTCGGCGACGATGGCGGCTAAGACTTTCAGGGTGTATGAGCCCGAGCCGCGGGCTCGGAGTTTGATCAGCTTGGCGTGCATCGCGCCCAGTCCGCGAAAGTCGCGTCTTACCAGATCTCGGGCTTGTTGACCGTGTGACCGCAAGCCGTCGTGGATCACCGGTGGCGTCTTGGCCAACCCGACGCGATGCCCGGCGAGGAGTAGCCGCAGAGCCAACTCGCGGTCTTCGGCGGAGGGAAACCGTCCGCCGGCGCCAAGCAGCGGGTCGAAACCGTGAACGCCGACGGCGACTAGTCGATCTACGGCCATGTTCGCTCCGAGCCCTAGCGCGTTGTAGCGGGGGAGAGGGTCGCCGGCATGAAACACGGTGTCGGACACGAAGTCTGTTTCGGGAGTGAAACCGTCGTCGGAGTTGGGATGTTTGGCGATGACGTCGCCGTAAACGAGGCTGAGCTCGCCAGCGTGGATCGCCGCGGCGAGCGAATCGGCCCAACCGTTCGGGACTACGCAGTCGTCGTCGGTGAAGCAAACAACCGGGGCCGTGCAAGCCGAGAGTCCGATGTTGCGGGCATCACCCAACCCAATACTCGACTGACGCATGTGAACGACTCGAGAATCACTCTCCGAGCGGGCCAGTGCGGTGCCGACGCGGTCGTCGGTGTTTTGATCGACGATGACCAATCGAAGGTCGGGGTTGGGATCAGCACAGATCGATGCGATTGCTGCGTCGAGCGTCTGGTCGCGGCCCTTGGTGCACAAAACGACGTCGATGGCGCCGCTCACCCGATCACCCATCGGGCGGACAAAATCATGTCGCTACATTAGCCAATCGCCACACTCGCGCGGTGTGACACGGGTCAACGACGAAAACAGATGCGGTCTCGGTCGACCGGCATACGTAATCCTTGCCCGAATCCGACCAACAGCCATACCCAACGCCCGAAGCCGGCGGGCCGTCGCAGGGTTCGCGAGTCCCGTGCGCTGTCGCGGAACGTCGTCAACAAGAACCGAAAAGCCGCAGCGGCCGAGGGTCTGGGACGGGCTTTTGTCAACTTTGCGTACATGGCGCCGAGGGCGCGGTAATCGCGTTTGTTGAGTCCTCGGATTTCGGTTCCGGATGACCGTCGGCCGAGATGCAGAACTGCGGTGGAGGGCGTACACCTCACCGCCCAACCATCGAGTAGAAGTCGATAAGCAATCTCGACATCGTCGGCGGAAGGAAAGTGGCCGCCTGGTCCCATCGCTTCGTCCCATCCACCGATCTGGCGCCCCGCCTCGACTCGGATGGCGTAGGAGGCCCCGATTCCGAGCTGGGCCGGGGTTGGGGAGCGCGACCACGTCAGGTACTGCGCTGGCTGATCGAACACCCGGCTGGGGGTAAACCCGGTTTCTCCATCGTCGGGTTCGTCAACGTTGCTGAACACCAGCCCGACTCGGCTGTCGCTGAGTACTTCGTCGGTCATTGTTGTGGCCCATCCGAGATTTGCTTCGCAGTCGTCGTCGGTGAAACAGACAACTTCGGATTGAGCGGCGTTCAAAGCAATGTTGCGGGCCCGACCAGCCCCCTTGATGTCGGTGCGGATATGCAGAGTGCGGGCCGGGTCGACGGCGGCGATCAATGGCACAATCCGATCGTCGAGGTTCTGGTCGACGACAATGAGTTGCCCAACGGCCGGATCGTTCAACACCGATCTGATGGCTCGCTCGACCCCTTCGGTTCTTCCATAGGTGCAGATGGCGGCGGTGATGGCGCGTTTGGTCATCTGGCCGTGACGAGCGCCTCGGCGCGGCGTTTGCGTTCGAAGCGCCCCTGACGGCAAAAGACACGTTCTTCGACAACACGGGCCGCGACGCTGGTGACCGGAATCATGGCCAGGTTCCGGAACACCTTGCCGGCGAAGGTCATCAATCGACCTTGACGGTGATACCACCACATCCGCTGCTGGCCCGACCACCGTCGAGCTTCGGCCGGCCAGCCGACATCGGCACGAATATCCCACTTCTGGGCGAAGTGATCGAGGCTCGACGTGTTCCAGTCTTCGCACCAACGAAATTGCCAGAAGCGGCGATCGTCAACCGTGAGCGGGGCGAACTGCAGGTAGGTGATCACGCTGTCGGGCTCGAACCAAAGCTTGTGGCCGGCCTGGCTGGCCAACAAGACAAAGTCTTCGTGGTCGGCCATCGACTTGATCTCTTCGTCGAACGGGCCGATGTCGTCGAGTACCGAACGGCGCATGAGGATCGAGTGGAACTCGAGTTGGTTGGACTCGCAGCGTGACTGCTGCGGAATTTGGTCGAGACGATCCCAGTGGTGGTGATGTTCGTTCATCTCGAGGCGCCCATCACGGATCTCGATGTGGCCGCCGGCAATATGCACGATGGTCGAATTCTCGTTGGCTCCTTGCATGATCAGCGGCCCGACTACATCGGCGCCAGTTTCGTCGGCGCAGTCGACAAGGGCTTCGAGCCAACCGGGCTTGGGAATGATGTCGTTGTCGGCCATCACGATGTAGTCACGCGTGCACCGCGCCAAGGCCAAGTTGCGGGCCTCGTTTGGAACCAGGACATAATCTCGTCGGATGAACACGCCCCCGAAGGCCGTCACGATCTCTTCGAGCTCGGCTCGAATAACATCAGGCGATCCGCCGTCGACGTAGACCAATTCGACTCCGTCGGGCGCCGCGTCGAGAACCGCCTTGAGCGAGCGCACCGACAAGCTCCATCGTTCGCGCGGCACAATCGCAAGGCTCGTGCGCTCGGCAGTAGTCGAGTTACTCATGGTGTGATTCTGTGCCTAACGTTCCATCACGTTGGCGATGCTGCCCAACAGGCTGCCTTCGCCTTGGCTGGTGCCGCCCATCGATGGCGCACTGGCGATGATGCGGTTGGCAAGGCGGCTGAAGGGGAGTGACTGCAGCCAAACCCGTCCGTGGCCCGACAAGTTGGCCACAAAAAGCCCTTCGCCGCCGAACACCATCGACTTGAGATTGCCGGCTCTTTCGATCGTGTACTCGATGGTCGGATCCATGGCGACCAGACACCCGGTGTCGACCCTCAGCGAATTGCCGACCAGTTGCTTTTCGATCACCGAACCGCCCACTGACAAGAACGCCATGCCGTCACCGCTGAGCTTTTGGAGGATAAATCCTTCGCCACCGAAGAAGCCCGTGCCGAGCTTGCGCTGGAACGCAATGTCGATCTTCGTACCGAGCGCGGCGCACAAAAATGCGTCCTTTTGGGCGATGATCGTGCCGCCGGCCGTTTCGAGATCGATCGGAATGATCTTGCCGGGGAACTCGGCGCTGAACGCCGCCAGGGCCTTGTGGGGCCCCTGGTTGGTGAAATGGGTAAGGAAAATCGACTCGCGGGCCAATGCTCGTTTACCGGCGTCCTTGAGCTTCCCCCACATGCCTTGATCGGGCTCTGATCCGTCGCCCATTTTGGTCTCGAAAGTAAGGCCGTCTTCGAGATACATCATGGCGCCGGCCTCGCCCACAACAGTTTCGCCCGGGTCGAGCTCGACCTCGACGAACTGCAGATCGTCACCGTGAATCAGGTAGTCGACTTCGTGAGATGTTTTGGCCATGGTGGGGGATCTCCGGTCATTGGATGGTTGGCTCAGTTTTAGTCGACGATCGCGACGCCGGGCACGTATGTCGTCGGCAGTTCAGCGCTCGGATCAAGGGCGTAGTCGAGGTAGCGCTCGATGGGGTCGAAGCCGAGCGCATCGTTTTGGCCGGTCACGAAGTTCGAGTACGGGTTGAAGTCGTAGTAGACGCGACCGCCGGTCTTGTCATCGATCAAGAACTCGACGCTGCCCAGGTCGGCGCCGGCGGCCCGAAGAACGGTGCGAGCTTCGTCAACAACGTCGGGCGTAGGCGAGAACAATGTGATTGTTGAGCCGGGCCCGTCGTCCCCATGGCAACCGTCGACAGCGCAGTAGTTGAACGCGCCAGCTTTGATCGGCTGCGTCGTGGCGTAAAACAGCTCGTCGCCGAGTATCTCGACTCGGTAAATCAGCCCGTCAGCGCTGTCGATAACCGATTGAACAAGTCCGGTGCCATCCAATCCGAGGTCGACTACGCCACCGTCGATTGCCGCCCCGAGCTCCGCGGCCGTCTCGTGGCGACTGATCCCGCGACCCGAGCCGCCAACGTTGGGCTTCGTTACAACCGGAAAGGTGAGAGTAGGAAAGCCTGCCGTCGTGAATAGTGCTTTCGGGTCCGATATGGCCAGGGACGTTGGCGTTGCGAGATCGACGCTGGCGAACAGTGCAGCCTGAGCGGCTTTGGATGCCCCGATTGCGTGGGCCCGCCAGCCATTGACGACGCGTTGGTTCGCCAGATCGAGCGCGAGCAGCAGATGGTTGGCGGCCGCTACAACGCTCGAAGAGCGGCCGCTCGACGGCATGGCGTTGATCCGGTTGAGCCAAAGGTCGCATGGTTCGCTCATTTGGTGGGGCGTATAGCTCGCGGCGCCGACATCTATGGGGCGCACGTCGACGTTTCGCCGCTGTAACCGTTCCAACAATTCGAGAGACCACTGCGGGTGTTCGTAAAGGAGTGCAACCCTCATCAAGAAACCCTACGTCGTGTGTCTCGCAGAGCACGATCGCGTCTACGGTCTGGTGGTGACTGCGACGTTGAGAAGCGAACCCCGCACGGTGTTGGCTTCGCTCGTTGTCGCCCACCTCGCCAACGACTTCTACTCGTCGGTGATGCCGGCGTTCTTGCCCGCGGTCGCCATCGAGTTCAGCCTCGACTACACCGAGCTGGGCATTTTGACGTTTGCGTTCATAGTGCTCACCGGGTTGTTGCAACCGATCATCGGCAGCACCGCCGACCGACTCGGCCGCCGACGCCTGACCCTTGTCACCGGCTTTGTAGTCGGCGCGACTGGGTTCGTGGCGATGGCCTCGGCGCCAACGTTCGCGTTCATCGTGGTCGTCAGCTTGTTGTGTGGGTTGGGTGGTGCCACCTATCACCCTCAAGCGGCGGCATTTATCGTCGACGCCTATCCCGACCGGCGCGGCCGGATGTTGGGGATCCACGGCTGGGGCGGTTCCGGAGGACATTTCCTGGCGCCCGCCGTCGTGGTCTTGAGTTTGTCGATTATGAGTTGGCGTATCGCGATGGGTCTCGTGGCCGTGCCGCTGCTGGCCGCCGCGGCTCTTTTGCGGGTCAAGCTCCACGAGACCGAGCCGACGCCTGGGGCCAGTCTTCGCTCGGCGGTGAGTCGACCCTTGGTTCAGATTGCTCTGGCCTTTGCCGTCATCTCGGCATCGGCGACCAGCTTTCTCACTTTCTTCGTCAAGATGCTGGTCGACGAAGGCTGGGATCAAACCGACGCCGGGCTGCTGCTGGCGCTGATGCTGCTCGGGGGAGCGGTGGCTCAACCGCTCGGCGGGTGGGGCCACGATCGTCTGGGCGGCCGCCAGGTCATAACGATCAGTGCGAGCCTTATGGCCGTGTTCATCATCGTGTTCGCGGCCAGCAGTGGGGCGGTGTCGCTGATGGCGATCGCCGGAATCGTCTTTGTCGATTTCACGCTGTTCCCGGTGTCGTTGGCCTACGCCAGCGAGTTTGTGCCGAAGAACCAAACGGGGGCCGGGGCTGGAGTGGTGTTTGGTTTATCGGCACTCGTGGTGGCGTCAGCACAACCAGCGGTCGGTGCGCTCGCCGAGTCGCTCGGCGACATCCGTGCGGCGCTGGTGTGGACGCTCCCGGTAGTACTTTTTGGGCTCGTTATGGCCCGCATCGCTCCAACGCCAGCGGTCACAACCTGACCCGAAAACCCGAGATCGCTGAGCGGCCGGTCGTCAAGAGACCGACCGCTCAACGGGCAATCTCAGTCGTCGTCAGAGTCAGAGTCAGCGGAGTCGGCGGAGTCGGCGGCGTCAGCGTGGTCGGCTTCGTCGTCCTCATCCGCTTCGTCGGCCTCATCCGCTTCGTCGGCCTCGTCGGCCTCATCCGCTTCGTCGGCCTCGTCAGCTTCATCAGCTTCGTCGGCTTCGTCAGCTTCATCGGCTTCGTCAGCTTCGTCGGCCTCATCCGCTTCGTCAGCTTCGTCGGCCTCGTCGGCTTCGTCCGCCTCGTCAGCCTCGTCGGCCTCATCCGCTTCGTCTTCGTCGTCAACGTCGATCTCGGTTATGACGCCGTCGCTTACGGTGACCTCGATGTCCACGCCTGTGTCGGTGTTGGCGAAGGTCACCTCGAACCCGCCAGCACCAACGTCAGAGACGGTGCCGATGATTGGGTCGGCAACTGGGGCGGGGAGCGAGTCGCCCGGCATCGGCAGCGAGTCCATGGGAGCCGCGGCGAGGGTCGCCGACTCGAATGTTCCGTCGGGCGCGAGGTTGATGGTAATCACCATCGATGTGCCAAATACTGGCACCGTCTCTACGAGAGCCATCGGCGGCTCAACCGGGATGGCATCCGACGTTTGGGCTGCGGCGATACCGGTACCGGCCCAAACGGTGGCAACCGCTACAGCGGCGACGAGCGGTGATTTCAATGACATGTTGTGTCCTCTAGGAAGTAGGGTGATCCCTGTGTCACGGCACCCCGGTGTTACATCTTTAGGACCCTGGTGCAGAATGGGTCGCTAGGCCCCGGTAGCGGCCGGTCGAGTAGGTCCGACGACCCCGTGGCCAGCAAGGCCCTTTGACCCGTCAGGCCGCTTTCCGGTACGAGTACCCCTTGGTTGACGTGCTGGTCACCATCGCCCTTCCTGGTTCCGGGTTCGTTGGATACTGGCGCAGAGTGCGGCAGACGTTGCTGACCTCGAGATCGACCAGTCGAGGTTTCGCTTGCCCACTCGCTTCGCATCCTCGTTCGTGATGACATGATCAACTTGTATTATGCGTGTGACGGGGGCTGACACTTGTAACGCGGAACACCCCACCGGAGCGGCTTCTCGGTACGCCCTGCTGATGAATGCAATCAGCATCAGTGCCGGGAGGAACGATGCTCACCACCATTCACCTCGGCCACGAGTAAGAGGCTGCCGAACTGCTCGAAAACCCGGGCCACATGAGCCAGGCCGGTCTCTTGTCGGCGGCCTACACCAAGGGCACCGACTTCAGCCCGCCGCCCGTGAGCGAGATCACCTACCTCGACAGCTACAAGAACCCGATCGCCTTGGCCATCTCCAACACTCGCCGACAAGTCGATCAAGGCAATCCTCTTCTCTCACGTCGACACGAGCAGTTCCGTTCACAACGACATCCCCGCGATTCGCGCCGCGATCGGGTGCCGCTGACCATCCGGCTCTGCTGATGGTCGACTGCATCGCGTCACTCGGATGCGGCCGGTATGAGATTGACGAATGGGGGGTCGACGTCACGGTCGGGTCTTGACAGCCACCGCCTACCTCTGGACCTCGCGTCTCGTTCAGGGACGAACCCGGCCATGAGTCGCCCGGTCATGTCAACCCGCAGCCTGATAGAGAACCGCCGGGCTGACGCGCGTTCCCTGGGTTGACGAGTGCGAACAGATAGGAGACGGGCTGCGCCGCTTGGTCGAGTTGTGCGGGTGGGGGGCCTGATATTGCGTAGTGCCGGGTCAGGCCGCGTTTTGATATTCGTTGATGAGGCCGTGGCGGCGGTCGGCCTCACGGCAAGGAGGTGACGCCCCTGCACTAGCGTGGTGGTCGTCCTGTCGTCGGGTAGTCAGCGTCCAGTGACAGGCGATACGGCGACGGTGCCATCGCGGCAGAGTGTCGGGGGTGAAGATCCAGTCAGTTGGTTTTGGGCGGGGGAGAGCGGCGGCGCTGAAGATGCTCTCGGATGTTTGGCTTGGTCGCCCGGCTAGAGCATTTTGCCGTGTTGGTCCCAGCCTTGGGTTTCGATGTCGGCCAGGGGTTGGATTCCGCGCCAGCCAACGGCGTGGTCGGACATGAAGTTGGAGAACTTCAGCCAGAACCCGTCTTTGCGGTTGTGGATCGAAGAGCGGTAGGCGTCGATGCTGCAGTGGCGGTACATCCGCTTCCCGGCGAAACGCTTGACTTTGTTCAGCCGATCCACTTGCGTGAGGGAGCGGAATAAGGAGCGGACTGTTGAACAAGACACCTAGGAATCTGGCGCTATTTGCGGTTCGCAATAGCGGTAGCTGGCTTGGCAACTGGGGCGGCGTCCGATGACTCGGTCGACACGAAACCTGGCGGCCCGAGCGAGCAAGAGCTCGCTTCGCAGCGAGCGTTTGAAAATTCAAGTCGCGAGACGGGCGTGGAAGCGGCAATGCAGGTCAGGGCAACCATGGGCTACCGAAACTGTCGCGTGGGCTATCTGGAATGGCACGAGTTCGGCGAACGGTGACAACATTGCCATAACAGCGATCGGCTGCAACTGATGACAGCCGATGACATCGCCATCCAAGCGAAGATCGCTGCTTCGCTCGGGCAGTTCAAACCGGACGATGCCGCGATTATCGCCTATCGGTTCGGGACCGCGAGCGGCACCCCTGCTATGGACGAAGATGTCTTCGCCAGGTTCCCAGACCTGACAAGAGAGCGGCTACGCCGACTCGAAGCGCGAGCTATGGCGACCGCACGAAAGCGCTAGACGCAGAGCTCGCTCGGATACTTGCGACCTTCGCTGCTTTGTCACTCGACCTCGAGTGCCCGGGGATCGCTGCGCCGGATTCGTCGAGCTGCTTCACTGTCCACTCAGCAGGGTCCGACGGCTCATCGGCGGTGGGGTTGCAAAACCGCGTGCTTGGCGTAGCCCGTTGGCGGGACCAGCCCAGATCAGCACGTCCAAGCGCGTGCACGGCCTGCCGCTCAAACACGACGGCCGCTTCGCCGCTCAACAACCTGACTGGCTGCCCGCTACCGGCCGGGGCGAGCCGCAGGTGTGATCGCCCCGGTGATGCGATATGGCCACCAGTTCGACGAACGACAGATAACGGTCAGAAGGCGCAGCGAGGTCCAAAGGAGGCATGCTGCCAGCATGGCGCAACCAACGACCGCCAACCGCCTGGGGCACCCCAGCAGCAGGCAACGCCGACACAGCGATGTACTCGAAAATTACCGAGGCTAGCTCGACTCGCGTGTTCCATCGTTTTCGGTTGAGCAACTCGGTTTGCATCCGCCACCCCCCCCAGAACGACTCGATGACGGCATTCTGGGCGGAGGTGTTTCATCCCGACTCCGCTGTTCTCTGCGAGGCAACGGGCGGCGTTTGACGCCTTTCCTGAGGAGCTCTCCGACGACGAGCTGGATCGATTCGTTCGGTTCTCTGACTCTGACCGAAGGTTCGCAGGTCGATTCGGCGATGGTGCCGTAGACGTTGCCTTGATGCTGGGATCGCTTCGGATGCTCGGGTTTGTTCCGAGGTCGGTGGAAAGACCCGCGGTCTTTTTGGCAAGCGAGCAGGAGCGCTGTCGCGAACGTGCTCGCCGAGCGGCGAGACAGTGGGTCGTACGTGCGACCACGGGTAAGTGACGGGGCCCGAATCGGCGAGCAGGTCTACCAAAACGTTGGCTGATACACGGGTTCACAAATGTTCGGCGCTTGAACGGCTGAGGGTTCCTATCAGGTTGATTTGTCTGGTCTGTCTCCGAACCGGATTCGCCACCTGGCCCGGTTGGGTCGCCGATCGACTGCTCAGCTGAGCGGCCCTCAGAGCTCAGAAGACCCGCTTCAGTTGGGGCACCACTTTACATAACGAAGATTTCCGGCTGCTGCTCCGGAGCTTGATCATGTGGACCGTGGAATAGTCATCCAGGTGGACACCATGACCAGCTTCTGTGTGGAAGGCGGTGGCGGTCCTCCGAAGAACGAATGTTCCCCGCACGGCGTCTGGGAAGGTGAAGCGCGGGTTGGTTCGGGAATGGTGGGACCAGAATGATTCGCGCCTACGCCGGATCTGGCCCTGAGCTACGGTCGCCGTCCGTTGCCGGGAGGCCGCCAGCGCGGTCGAGATGCAGCGTCTCGCGCAGCCCTTCGTGAACTAGGTCGGAATGAAGCTGCAGATCTTCCTGGCGAACGTCGATGTGGGCAACGGACGGCTAGTCATCCGGCAGAGCGGCCATTGCAGCGGCATCTTCGGCTATCGATTGCAGGTTCGCGAAAGGCTCGCGGACCGCGTGAAGTAGCCTGATGAGAGAAGTTTCGAGGCCATCCTGACGCCGAATGACGACGATTCTTGCCTCCGGCCACGCTGCTCTCACTGACCGCAACCTCGGCGCTCTAGCAGCACGCCAGAGGGCTTCCGCTCGTACTCGCCTTTCTGCGCCCAGCCGATCGCCTGCTAGCCGCTCGGGACCTGCCCACAGGTCGGACGCCCGTGGCGTGACTAACCCCATGCCCAGCAGCGCGACCTGGAGCGCAGTCGTCCCCGAACGAGGGCGCCCGCACACCACTACATCTGGTCTCACCTGCGGGACTTCGGATTCTTGGAGTCTCACTCGCAGCAACGACCAGGTCTGTTCGGCGCGGTCGCAGAGGTGCTCGAGGTGATGACGTCCCTGCGGCAAGAGTGCTGGGTGGCTCATGGCAGTCGACTTCTAGCAGTCGACGCGTTCTCTGATGCGAC
>CAZDEB010000002.1:212445-235007 GCA_964504305.1 uncultured Candidatus Nemicrothrix sp.
GCTGGGTGGCTCATGGCAGTCGACTTCTAGCAGTCGACGCGTTCTCTGATGCGACTGCCGTATTCCTCGAGTGCAGTATTGCGGTCGACAGGCATTGCGACATCGATCCCTCCAGTCTAATTGACAGCGAGGTGGCAGGCGAGCTCACTGCTCGTCGTCGCAGTTGACATCGTGTTTGTTGAGCGCGAGAGTCTCTCCACAAGTTGCAAATGCGGGGTAGCTCATACGACGTAAATTCTGGGTGTACGCACTCTCGATCTGCTTAATCGGTGCCGCCTGCGGAAACGACAGCGACGGTGAAACAGTGACCGCCGCAGCGGCAGACGGCGAGTCGGTGACGTCAGACGACTCGCCGAGCACCGAAGGGGTGACGTCAGCTGAGGTGACAACGCCGACTGCAGCGCCCGACGCTAAGCCGACTGAGGCTGAGGATTGCGCTTCTCTGGCCGAGGAAGACGTCGACCGCTGTCTTGACGAAACGGCCGGCGGAACGCCCCCAGAGCCACTCGACATTCCTCCCGATGTTGAGGAGAAGATCGCCGAGCGCGAAAAGGCGATCGAGTCTTGCACCGATCTCATGTCGCGGTCGGGTGGTGTCGTGCGCTCGAGGGAAGTGGGCGTCTACGGCGACACTCTGGCAGACCGCCAGAATGGGACCTCCCCAGCAGTGGCGTTGTCTTGCGGAACAACCGAACCAACCGACTTCGTGCTCGTCGAGACATCAGCGGGGCTCAGCCTGCTCCCGGGTTCTGAATCGCTCGAGGTAGCGATTCGAAATTGGCTCGATGGCCCAACGCTCGGCGAGCAAAGCGCGGGCCTTGTGACCCCGCTAACCGATTCGAGCGCGGTCCTTACGCAGGTTCGAATCAAGGGAGACCACGCCGAGATCGAATTTGACACCTCGATACTGAATATCGGGGAGGCCTGGGAGTTCCCAGCCTGGATCGATCGTTTCCGGCGTGAACTCGGATGGCAGATCGCTCTTTCCCCAGAGCTATCAACCTTCTCGATCCTAGTCGGCGAAGCCTGCTACGAGCGGGTTGTGTTCTCGGACCCCGATGTCAGCAGTCCGTGCGAAGTGTACGGGCTCGAGGCGACGCCGACGAGAGAGGTGATGGCTCGTGAAAGCTAGTGTCGTGGACAGGGGTTCCGATCGCCGAGGCGTGATGCCAACTCGATTCAGGCCAGGCGCCGCTGCCGGGGTGGCAACAGCTCTCGCTGGTGCCGCACTGGGCTTGTCGGCTGGCTCGGCCAGCGGAACCCATTGGGGAGGCGTAACGACGTATAGCCCAGTTGGGCAGTCCAATGGGATCGATGTCTTCTTGTCGCCCGCGCATCACCGGGGCCCGAATGCTAGCCAGGTAATCTCAGACAAGGCGGGCTGCTTCGGCTACGTCGAGGAAGAGAACAACCGCTCCTCCCGTCACGCTCGGCTTCCTCACACTGCACTCTGCGAGTGTAAGTTTATGTGGGTCTACCTTACACATATCGACAAACGTGTAAGTTTATGAGCCCGCGATCCCAGGTTCTAGCTCAACGGTCGGAGGGTCGGGGCCGGACCCTCCTCGCCGAGATCACGCGCCGCGAGGCGTCGAACTAGCAGGTGAGCCGTGCCATGGCAGACGGGCCCAGAAGCGCTAGTGGCACGTTCAGTGCTCCCGCAGTAGCGTCCCGAGCCCGTCTTGTTGATCGGTGATACCGGCCAGACGCAAACAGTGCCAAAGCATGGCTTGGTTGCTCGCCACACACGGTTTACCGGTTCGGGTCTCGATTTCGTCGATGACATCGACGGTGCGTAGAGCCCCGCAGCTCACAAAGATCGCTTCGGCTTCGGGCCGGTCTACAGAGACCGCGAAATCGGCGATGTAGCTGGGGGTCACGCGAACCATGTCGGAGTCGTTGGTGATGTTGAGGCCCTCGATGTTCACGACATCGAACCCACGTTTGCTCATGTAGGCGGCCTCGATTTGGTTGACCTCGTCGAGATACGGCGTGGCGACCGCAACCCGGCCAACGTTTAGCGTCTCTAGGGCCTGCAGCACACCGGAGATCAACGTTGTTGCGATGGCATTGGGGGCGCCGCGCCGGAGCTCGGTCTTGACCTCGTCCTCCCCCATCACCACGCTGCCTGACGTACATGCGTAACAGATGACATCGAGGTCGGCGTTGGGTGCAAGGATCGCCGCGGCATCGCCCAGCCCGTCGATCATCGCCCCCAAATTGGCGGCCGTGATCTGATCGGGAATCGCCGACCGAGTGAAGTGAATACCCACGCCGGCCGGGGCGAGACGCATCATGTCGCTCTCGATGGTTTGCTCGGTCGCCAGCTCGACAAAACCGATCTTGGCTCGCGGGAACCGCCCCTGGTCAAAGACCACTCCTTCACGCATCCGGCAGTCTGCCAGACTGCGCTCATGACGAGACAACCTGGTGACGGCGACGCCCGCAAAACCGTGCCGCTGGTGGTGGCCTATGCGGTCGACCAACTCCCCCACTTCGACATCCAGTGGTTCGAGAAGGCTCGGAGCCGACTGACCAAGATCGACACCGTTACTGCGAACCCACGAGACGCCGCGACCTTTCGTGTCGATGCCGGAAACTTCTTTCGCATCGTTAGCACCGATGCCCCCCAAGTCGGAGATCTCAACTTGTGGAACGCGCGGAACTTTCAGGAACGTTTCTTCAGCGGGAAAACCCGGCAGCTTCACGCCACTCACCTCACGACCGGTGACCGGCTCTGGAGCACCTTCCCGAGCTTTCGGCCGATGGCGACGATAAGCCACGACACCCTCGACTGGTACGGCTGGGACGAAGACGGTGGTGGGGTGCACGACGTGATTGGCACCCGGTGCGACCCGTATACACAGAAGACGCTGGGTGGCGACGACTACCATCACTGCTGTCACTCGAACCTCACCCGAGCGTTCAGCAGGGCAACCGGCATGACCATTTCGGACGCCGAACTGCACGTCCACGACGTGCTGAACGTCTTCATGTGCACGGGATTCACCGCTGACACCCACCAGTACTTCATGAAAGCCTCGCCGGTACGGCCCGGCGACTTCCTCGAGTTCTTTGCCGAGATCGACTTGCTCGGCGCGCTTTCGGCTTGCCCCGGCGGTGACTGCGGATCGAGTCACTCAGGCGACGACGCGGAATGCTCGCCGCTGGTCATCGAGGTATTTGAACCGCACCAAGACGACCTGGCGAACTGGCATCGGTTCGCACCCAACGGCTATGACCAGACCCATGGACTCCCCTAGACTTGGCCCGGCCGACGTAGACGCGGCCATAGCACGGTGCGGATCGATGCTTCGCCGCACGCCGGTGCTCGATGTTGCTCCAGGGACCGCCGGCATTGCCAGCGCGGTGACGCTCAAACTCGAATTCATGCAATACGCGGGCTCGTTCAAGGCCCGTGGCAGCCTCAACAGCGCCCTCGGCCAGCAGTTACCGGACGGAGGACTCATAGCGGCGTCGGGCGGCAACCACGGCGTTGCGGTGGCCCGGACCGGGCAGCTGCTTGGTGTGCCCACTGAGATATTCGTGCCCGAAATTGCCGCCCCGGTAAAGGTCGCCAGGATTCGAGCCCAGGGAGCAACAGTGCACGTCGGCGGTGCTTTGTATGACGATGCACAAGCGGCCTGCGATGCGCGGGCTGGGCAAACCGGTGCCCTCAACATCCACCCCTATGACGCCCATCTAACGGTTGCCGGCCAGGCCACGATGGGTGCCGAACTGATCGATCAGGTTCCCGATCTCGACACTGTGGTAGTGGCGATCGGGGGCGGTGGGCTGGCGTCGGGGCTGGCGTTGACCATGCCCGACCGGGTGAAGATCGTGGGCGTCGAGACCGAACAGTGCAATTGTTTTGCGGCCGCCCAAGCAGCCGGGCACCCGGTGCGGATCGGACCGGCAGGGGTATCGGCCGATTCTCTTGGTGCCAAGGCCATCGGATCTCTACCATGGACCTTGTTGGCATCGCGATGCGAGCCGGTGCTGGTCTCGGATCGCCACGTGATCGAGACACGCCAGGCGTTGTGGGACGAGATTCAAATCGCGGCCGAACACGGGGGTGCAACGGCGCTCGCCGCGCTGACCAGTGGCGCCTATCGGCCTGCCAAAGATGAAAAAGTTGCGGTCGTGATCTGCGGGGCCAACACCGACCCGAGCGATCTTGTCGGCCCCTAACCATGCCTGAGGCCGTTGTCGCGGCGTTAACGGCGTTCGGTGTGGTCTTTTTCGCCGAACTGGGCGACAAAACTCAGTTCCTGTCAGCGGGCTTCGCCAGCCGCTACCGGATGCGGACCATCGCCGCCGGGTTGATCATCGGTTACGGCCTCGCCGGACTGTTGGCCGTGCTAGTGGGCGGGTTGGTTGGCTCGGCGCTGTCGGGGCGACCGATCGAGATTGCTTCGGGCGTGATCTTTCTTGGATTCGCCGTTGCCTCGCTGCGCCCGGTCAACGCCGCTCCCGCTACCGACGAACCGAATTCGACATCCAAGTTGCGATGGGCCGTGGCGGCCATTGCGGCGGCGATATTTGTCGGAGAGCTTGGTGACAAGACCCAGATCGCCACGGTGTCGCTGGCCGCCCAGTCCAACCTTGTTGCCACATGGGTTGGGGCAACGCTCGGCGCCACCGCAAGCGGGTTGGTCGGTGCTGCGGCCGGTCGGTTCTTGAACGGTCGCATCGGTGAGCGAACGCTCAAGCTGGCAGCCGGTGGCTTGTTTGCCGCCTTCGGGATCGTCTTGGTCCTAGGGCTCCCCTGACCTAATCGTCTGATCGGGTCGCCGCCCGCCGCTGAGGGCGATACCGTTTCGGCCGTGGCACGACGGCTTGACATCGAAATTACCTCCGACCGCGGCGACGGCAGCTGGACTTGGCGCGCCGCCGGAGCACGGCAACCCAAGGGAACGCTCGACGGTGCCCTGCTCCCTTCCGGAGTCGGGGTGGGCGATGTCGTCAAGGTCGAGGCCGATGCCGATCTCGAAGGCTTGACAATCACCACGGTGTTCGCACCCAAGGGCGCACGCGCCGAAGCCGAAACGCTCGAGCTGTTGGGCTCGGGCCGTGACGAGCCGCTCGTAACCCAGGTCCTTGCCTCCAAGGGACGCGGTCGAGGCCGCGGCCGAGATGGCGACGACCGCGGACGAGGTCGAGGACGTGACGGTGGTCGCGGCCGCGATGGTGGCCGAGGACGTGACGGCGACCGAGGCGACAAGCGCGGACCCCGCGACGCCAAGGGCGAACGCAAGGGCCGCAACGACCGTCCAGCACGGCGCGAGCGGGCCAAGCCGCCGGCTCGCCCGAAGGCTCCTCGATTGCGTCCAGCACGGACTCACCGCCAAGCCGCCCTGAAGGCGCTACCCAAGATTCAACACCAGCTGGCCGACGAGGTCTTGCGCGGCGGCGTTCCCGGTGTGCGTCAGGCCGTCGATCGCATGAACGACAAAGCGGCCGCCGAAGGCATGCCGAAGATCAAAACTCAGCCGCTGGTCGCGCTGGCCGAGAAGCTGGCCCCGACGCTCAAAGCCGCCGAATGGCGCGACCGAGCCGATGCCGCAGTAGCCGGCATCAACGAAATCGATCTACGCGATATCCGCAGCGTGGTCGTCGCAGCCGACAATGCCGCTCGCGACGAAGAGAGCCGAGCCGTCGCCGACCAGCTTCGTGCCGGTCTTACCGCACGGGTCGAGGCCGAACACCGCGCCTGGCTCGACGAACTGGCCGCCACCATCAAGGACGGCCGCACGGTCCGGGCCCTCCGCCTGAGCTCGCGCCCGCCCAAGGCTGGCTCGCCGCTTCCCGTCGATATGGCCGAAAAGCTGGCCGCCGCGGCATCGGCGTCGCTAAGCGCCGAAATAACCTCCGAGCGCTGGGCAACAGTGATCGATGCCGTCGCCTTCTCGCCGGTGCGCTCTCAGGTAACCGCCAGTGGCGTCCCCGAGAAGCCGAGCGACGAGCTAATGAAAGCGGTCAAGAAGCTGGCGTCACGTGTTCCGCAGCTGGCTTCGATGTTCGGCATCGAGCCGCCCGCTCCCCGTCCGCGAGGCAAAGCCAAGCGGCCCACCCCTCCCCCGCCGCCCGCCGAGGTAACAGCCCCGCCAGCCGAGCCGGCTCCTGCACCGCCCGCCGAGGTAACAGCCACCGAGGCACCGGTCGCCGAACCGCCAGCCGCAGAGACAGCGGCAGCCGGGGACCCATCCGAAGAAGAGTGACCTTCGGGCCTTTGCCGGATCGCTAAACAATCCCGTGAGTTAACAGAAACTCGCGCAAGCCATCGACCAGCGGCTCCGAAATCACGTCCTCGAGCGGCACCCAACGTCCTTGGCGGGCGTCGGTTGCCGCAACGATCTTGCTGGGTCCTCGCAGCTCGGCGGCGAAGTCAAGAATGAAGAAGTGATGATCGGCGGACATGCGTTCTGCGTGTCCGACCAGCTCGCCACATTGCACGACGAGTCCAGTCTCCTCGCTGACTTCACGCTCGACCGCATCGGTAACCGACTCCCCCGGCTCGACGCGGCCACCCGGAAGCGACCACAGGCCCTCTCCGGGCGGCTGGGCCCGCTCGATGAGCAACAACGCGCCGGCGTGTCTGACGATGGCTCCCACTGCCAATTCGACACGGGGGGCCATTAGTCGCTGAGAGGCCGATACACGCTGATCGCTCGGGCGACCAGGCCGAAAGTCTCGAAGAAGTTCTTGGTGGCTCGGTCGCCGGGCAGCGCCATCGAATCGAGCCCTATCAACTCGGCGTTCTTGGCCCACTGTTCGATTTCGGTCATCATTGTCTCGCCGACGCTCACGCCTCGCGCTTCGGGATGGACATAGATCTCCGCAATGCGCCCAATTCGGGCTCCGTCGTGGAGGTCAACTGGGCGAACCACCGAATAGCCGACCGTTGCGCCGTCGATCTGACCAACCACGACCAGGTGGTTCTGGTGGTCGAGGTCGGCACGAACAGAGTCGTCGAAGGGTTCGACGCGGGCATCAAGACGCGACCAGATGGACCCGCCCCTGATCGGAGTCAGTTCGACGATTGCCGACTCGACCAGCGCCACGATCGCGTCGACATCGTTTTCGGCGGCGGCGCGAGCGGTGATCTGCATGTCAGCTGAGAAGTTGAGCGGTCCGGTTGAGCACCGTCGAGCGCTGTCGGTTGGCTTGCTCGTAGGCCTCGACCGCGGCAAGCGTTTGAGCGTCTAGTTCGGCCAGTTTTGGTATCAGCTGAGCCGCCGTGAGCTGGTCGTACCCTTCCAGCGGTTCGGGGTCCGGGGCTGCGAGCGGGTCCCGCAACTCTGGATCGACTTCGCCCCCGGCTTCGGCCTCGGCTTCGGCTTCGGCTTCGGCCTGGTCTGGGTCGCGGGCGGTGTCGGTCCCGAGGATCGTGGCGGCGGCCGCTACGACCTCGTCGACGAGCCGCGCCACCTCTCCCCGGCCCTGTTGTGCTGCAACTTTGCCCGCTAGGCGCGTGAGGGTGACTTGGCCGCGCCCGCGTTCGGCCAGCTTCGGAAGCAACTCCTTGGCTTCGAGGACGAACCCGAGAGGGGCATAGACGAGGAGATCCAGTAGCTGGTCTGGTAGAGCGTCGTCGTCACTCATGTTCGGCGCCTACCCGTCGACCGGCCCGCCGCAGTGGGGACACTCGCCATCAGAGACCGCCGAGCTACTAACCAACAAGAAACAGTGGGGGCAGGAGAACTCGTGGTCCTGCTTGGCTTGGACTGGTTCGGCGTCGCCAGGAGCAACCGCGGGCTTCTTTGGCGTCGCCGGGGCGTCCTCGTCCTCGTCGTCGTCCTCGTCATCGTCGTCGCCGGAGGCGAGGCGGTCCTTCAAAATGGCGTCGAGGTCGGCCTCGAGGTCGTCTTCGTCATCGTCGTCGTCCTCGTCGTCGCCTGATGATGGCCGACTTGGCGTATCGACGTCATCGTCATCGTCGTCGTCGTCATCGCCGGAATCGCCCATGCCGTCGTCTTCGAGACCATCGTCGAGACCATCAGCGAGGTCATCTTCGTCGAGTTCGGGCTCTTCTATTTCTTCGTCGTCTACAACTTCGTCTTCGTCAGACATTTCCATACCTGCAGTGGGGGGTCCGGCGGATCATAGACACTGGGCGACGAAGCGCAACATCACTTGCAAAATATCCGGAATAGTTGGATGCCGCGGCATGAACAGCCGCAGTGGCCAAGTTACGAAGCCGTCCGACGAATCTCTAGCACTTCGTCAGCGAAACGGGCACCGCTGGCCGTTATTCCGTTGTGTTCGAAGCTCCACAAACCTTGGACCCAAGCAGCCAACGCCTCGCGCTCAGTACCGGTGCGATCGATGAGAAAACGCAGGTAACGCGCCCCAAGTTGCACACCATCGGACACCCCCAGCGGGTTGAGTTCGAAGCCCAGCAGGTTCTCTTGGATGAAGACCACAGTCGCTGGACTTAGCTGAGTGATTCCGAGTTCGCCGTTGGCGCTGGTCACCGATGGCTGCCAGTCGGACTCTTTCCAGGCCAGCGCTTCGAGCAAATCTTGAGGCACGCTATAGCTCGACGCCCAATGCTCGAACGCCTCAGCCAACGATCTCTCGCCGTCAGGTGTGGCCGGTACACGAGCGGGGATCGTCGGTGGATCAGGATCTGGTTCGGGGGGATCAACCGTCGGAGAGGTGGCCACGACATTTAGCTCGTCGCCGGCCCGTATATGGTCGGCGCTCGCCAGCGAGTTGTTCGCGACCAACTGCTCAACGCTTACTCCGAACTTGACGGCTATCGAAAACAACGTGTCGCCGGGACGGATCTGGTAGCGAGACTCAGACGCGGAAGGTGAGGGGGCGACCGGGGCGCCCAGTTTGAGCGATTGCCCAACCCTGATCCGGTCAGGATCGGCTAGGTCGTTGGCCGTCACCAGCGCGGCGACCGATGCTCCGTACCTTCGGGCGATGAGGCTAAGGGTCTCCCCCGCGGTGACTACGTGGACCTCGTCACTCGGGTGAGCAGCCTCGGATTCGTTGGCGAGAACGGGGGGCGACACAATCAGCGCCCGCCCCGCGATGATCAGGTCCGGGTTGTCGAGCGAGTTCCACTCGATGAGCTCAGCCACCGTGACGCCATTGGCTCGCGCAATCGAAGAAAGAGTGTCGCCGCGTTTAATAGTGACTGATGTCGTTGCCAATACCGTCGCGGCCGCGAACCCGCAGAGAGCGACCAACGTAGCCAAACCAGAAATGGGTGAACGCACGGCGAGCCTCCGACGGCTCCGCCCGCGGCGGCCCAACCTAGCCGATCGTCACAACCAATGGCAATACCATCTGAACAGGACGTCTTGCTCAGCCGAGGGTGCGACCCTGACGCTTTTGTTCGGCTCTGCGTTCGGCATCGAGGCGGCCCAGCGTCGGCTCGGCGGAGTGATCGACAAAGGCCATAGTTGCCGCCACGGCGTGATGGCCTGCTTTCTCGGCAATCTCGACGTGCATGCGCTGGCACACGCGGCGGTAGGCCTCGTGGCCTTGGGGACTGGTGCGCAGTTCCAGCATGTGCATAGCTTCTCGAGCGTTGAACTGCATCGTGTAGCGCACCCGGTAAGCCAGCGACACGGCGTAGGCCGCCTGATCGGGATGCTGATCAAGCAACGACTCGTACAGCGCTGCGGACCGGTGCATAACCGCGTCGAATTCGGCACCGAGACCGGCCGCGTCAACCGACGGTGGTCGAACAAATCCGTGACGCGGCGACAACGGCTGCCAGTCGATCGTGAGCATGCGGTGGCGCTGCAGGTCGCGAAACGCCCCGTAGTCGCTGAGGACGTCGAAACGGTAATCGGTGCGTTCGAACGCTCGGCCCGGACGCTGTCGTCGATGCTCGCGGTTGCCGGAATAGCTCTCGATCACCCGGATGCGCTCGTCCACCGTCATTTGGCGAACGCGAGCCTCGACGGTTGCCTCCGAAAGCGACGTGTACGGATAAAGCATCGCCGCGACCATCTTGATCTCGCCGTCGGGATCGAAGTCGACCAGATCGACAACGTCGTCCACGACCGGGCCGCCAACCTCGTCACCGAAGATCGAGTCGGTCATTGCTTCCATCGAATCGCGGATGTCGGCCAGGTAGCTACTGGTCCGTACGCCTCGCTCGGGCATGTCGACGCGTTTGAGAAACGATGGAACGACCTTACGGAGCTCGGTGAGCATCAAGTCGGCGTAGGCGCGCGCCTCGGGGAGTGGGTGAGCCCGCATCCGCAAAAGCAGGGCTTCGTAGGCCTGACCGGTCCCGTAAATCCCCACGTTGGAAAGTGAAGCCGCCGGGAGCAGACCACGCACTGCATCCAACGCCCGAGCCTTGATGGCGGTGCGATAGGCAAAATCGGAATCGGAAGGGCTTTTGGGTTCGACGGCTCGGAAGAATTCCTGCATTTGCGGAACAAGCGCCGAGTACGAATCGAACATCCGGTCCATGTCGGCCACATAGCGGGTACCGAGCGACGAGTTAAGAATCTGGGGGTCTCGGTAGTAGCGAAAACGTCCGCCGAGACGCTGGTCGTAGGCGATGTAGCGGGTCGACTGCTCGAGATAAGACATGATGCGTCCCCACTCGAGAATCTTGGTCAGCACATTGGATGCCTGTTCGCAGGCCAGATGCACGCCGCCCAGTTGGGCGACGCTGTCGTCGCCGTACTCGAAGAACACCTTGTCGTAGAGTTCTTCGGCTCGGCGCAACCCGACTGTGGCGTCGATTGATTGGTCACCCTCGATATCGAGGTCGCCCACGAACTCTTTGAGAAACAGCCGACGCAGGCTCAGTGCCGTACGCGAGTAGCGCGCAAACAAGGCTCCCTTGACCACTTCGGGAAGGTTGACAAGAGCAAAAACTGGCTGATCGAGGTTCGTGAAATACCGACGAAGGATGTCGGCCTCATCAGCAGTGAACTCCTCAGCGATATAGACCGTCATCGGTCGATGAGCCTAGGCCCTGCTCTCGAAATCATCGCGGATCGCCGCGAGCGTTTGAGCATTGGCCATGCAATCAACCATCGTCAGCGCCATCGAGAGTGCACCGTCGACAACCGCTCTGTCTCCCGCCTCGGACCGAGCATGGACCGCGAAGTCCGCAGTGTGGATAGCCGTGCCTTCGGGAGCGCATTTGATCATCGGATGAATCGACGGCACTGCGTAGCTCACGTTGCCCATGTCGGTTGATCCGACCACCATTCGCCCTTCCTCTTCGGGAACAGGGTGACGGCCGATATCGGTCGAATTCTTGACGAATGCTTCGAGCAATGGGTGGTTGTCGATCATGTCGAAAAACGTTGGGTCGTGCCACTCGGCGTGCATCGAACACCCGGCCGCATCGGCGCCACCCTGGAGGCAGGCCATAACCCGATCTTTGAGCGGTTCCAGCGAAGAAACGGTGCCAGAGCGCACGTACCACTCGGCCGCGGCGCGCGACGGCACAATGTTGGGCTTGTCCCCCGCCTCGGTGAATATTCCGTGGATGCGTTCTTCGGGCTGAATGTGTTGACGCAAAGCAGCCACGTTGTTGTAGCCCAGCACCGCGGCGTCGAGGGCGTTGAGGCCTTGCTCGGGAGCGGCCGCGGCGTGAGCGGCGCGACCGTCGTACTCAACGTCGAGCGACTGTATGGCAATGGTGTGCATGGTTTGAAGATCGCGGTCGGCGGGATGAATCATCATGGCCACGTCGACATCATCGAAAGCGCCGCGCCGGATCATGTACTCCTTGCCGCCGCCGCCCTCTTCGGCTGGCGTTCCAAGGATCGCGACCGTCGCGCCAAGGGCCTCGGCAACCGTGGCCGCCCCAACACCGGCGCCGAGCCCGGCCGCCGCGATGATGTTGTGACCGCAGGCGTGACCTATCCCCGGCAGGGCGTCGTACTCACAACAGACCGCGATCGTGGGACCGCTTGATCCGACCCGGGCATCGAACGCGGTGGCCATGTCGTAGGCGCCACGAGCAACCGGGATCCCCTCGTCCTCGAGCGTGCCGCTCAGGAGATCGTGGGCGTGATGCTCCTCGAAGTTCAGCTCCGGGTTCGCATGAATCGAGTGGGAGATCTCGAGCAACCGCGGCGTTAGCCGCTCGATTTCGGCTCGAACTCGGTCTTTGGCCTCGGTGACGTCCATCGCCGAATCGTACAACTGTTGACGGGGCTGGACTTAGACCCAGACCTCTAGGGCATCAGGTTCGATCCGGACGCTGACGCTGGATGCATCGCCCACCGGTTGGCCGTCCAAATAGATCGTTCGGGCGCGTTCGAAGCTCCACTGCACGGCCGCGGTACGCGCCACGACTATCGACGGGTGGGGCAGATGGGTACCGGTGCCAAGTCGTTGGCGGGCCTGCCACCGCTGTTGAATGCTCATTTGAGCCACGTCGAGAGTGTCGAGCTTGTGGTCGCCCGGGTGGGCGCGTGGAGCGACGTTCCAGTGCCCCACAAAGGCCGCATTCGCGGCGATGGTGATTGGGCCTCGCCACCATCCGTTCCTGGCAATGAGGTGCGAAATGAACCACGACAAGGCGCCATCGATCAACACCGCCCCGAGGTCGACGTCAACTCGCAGAGCGTCCTCGCTGTCTCGGAGGTCCGGGCCCGTGGACCCGCCCAGCGTACGTAGCAGATCACCGCCAGTGAGTCCGATCGGAGGGATGCCGGCCCCGGTTCGCCGGATTCCGACAACAAAATCTCGGGCCGCAGCGTCCGAGTCGAAGATGGCCAGATCCGGCGGCGGTTTGGCCCGTTCTCCCCAGTCGGCGTGGCGCTCGACGCTCATCGTTCGCTCATTGCTCCCGACAGCGCAACCACTCCACGGTGAATGGCTTCGCTGGCCGATCGCGCCGCGGCTCGTGTCGACGGCTCGAGAGCAACCGCGGCGACCTGTCCGAGCAGATCGATCACCTGTTTCACGTTGCGCACAAAGTCACCAGCGGTCATATCGGACTGACTTTCGAGCAGGACGGCCAGTGACTCGCCCGAAGCCCACGAGTGGGCAATAGGAGCAAATCCGGCGTCGGGCTGACGGGTTTGGCTCACCCCAGCGGAGCGCTCCGCCTTGGCCAGATCGGATGCATGGCGTTCGAGAGAGCGGAAGCGTTCGGCTGCCAACCGGCTCGGGAACCAAGGCGCCGGTGGTGCCCCAGGGCTGCGATGCTCATAGGTAAAGCACGATGCGACCGACGCGATCTCCGCCGGCGACAAACCATCGAAAAGTCCCGAAGCGATGGCGTCGGCGACCAGCAGATCGGCCTCGTGGTAGATCTTGGCCAGCATCGCCCCCGTCGGCGTTACATCCCAACCATCAAGGTGGTTTCGCTGTCGCAGGACGTCGCAAATGGCGTCGAATTGCCGGGCGATCGAAGCCTCGTCGCGACGGGCCCGTCGCTCGAGATGTTTGACCTCCTGAACAGCACGGGCGAGCTTGTTGCGGGGATCATCGTGAGCACGGTTTCGTCGTTGCCGCCGGGCACTGGTCGTCGCTCCCGAGCGCTTCAGGCGCGCCGCAACATCGTGGCGGTAGTCGATTCGTTCTGGTGCCATCGGAAACGGCAGTTCGATCCGGCCGACCGTGCGAGGGGCATGCTCTACTTCGGCCAGTTCCCAGCGCACCTCTTGGCTGGTTTCGCTGACCAGTCGGATGCGCGCTCGACCGCCCTTGCGCCAGCTGACGCCCAGTACGGCGAGCCGCAGCCCATCTTCATCCCCGATGACGTCTCCGGGCCGCAAGCGACTCACTGCGTCAGCGACCTCGTCGGGCGTATCGTCGCTACGCGCGGGTTCGGGAGGCAGATCGCCGACGATCGCCTCGAGTTCTTGAACCTTCGCACTCTCTCGTGCCAGTCGTTGTTCGAGTCGAGAGATGCCATCGTCGGCCTGGTACTGCGCAAAGGAGCGAGCCAACAGTGCTCGAGCCGCCTCGGGGTCTTGGCGAGCAAGGAGGTTCACCGCCATGTTGTAGGTCGGTCGAAAGGCCGAACGAAGCCGGAAACTGCTGCTCGCGGCCAGCCCGGCGACCTGATCAAAACGTGTGAAGGGCGACCACGGCACTAGCGCATGGCCCCGATCGTCGATGCCGCGGCGTCCTGCACGGCCCGTGAGTTGGGTGAACTGACCCGGCGTGAGGGTTTCGTGGCCTTCGCCAGTGAACTTTGTGAGCTTGTCGATCACGACGCTGCGGGCCGGGAGGTTGACGCCCAAGGCCAGTGTTTCGGTGGCGAAGACGACCCGGACCAGCCCTTCGGCAAAGCAGATCTCGACCGCTTCTTTGAACGCCGGGACAAGCCCGGCATGGTGGCTGGCAATACCGCGTTCGAGTCGGCTGAGCCAGGCATCGGCTCCGAGCGCTGCCAGGTCGTGGGGCGCAAGGCCCGACATTCGCTCCTTTGCGATCGCCCGAATCTGCGCCGCTTGGTCGGCATCGGCGAACCTCGATCCGGCCCGTTCCAGCGTCGCAGCGGCTTCGTCGCAACCCTTGCGGCTGAATACGAACCAGATGACCGGCAAGAGATCGCGTTCTTCGAGGTAGTCGATCAGCTCGAGTCGTGAAGGCGTGGTCCAAGGCCCGCGCTGACGCGACCGGCGATCGCTTCTCCCCCGTCGCAGGTCCGGATCGAACTGCGAACCTTCGGGATTGGCATGGCCGTCTACGAGCGTCGGAACGACCTGAAGCTGGCGTCCCCGCCGATCACCAACGGCGTAGTGGTTGGTCAGTTCGACCGGACGCTGGCGTTCCACAACAACACCCGTGTCCCCGCGTATCGACTCGAGCCAGCCGGCTAGCTCGTCGGTATTGGAAACGGTGGCCGACAGGCACACGAGCGAGACGTGAGAGGGAAGGTGCAAGATGACTTCCTCCCACACCGGGCCTCGAAAAGAATCTTCGAGATAGTGCACCTCGTCAAGGATCACGAAGGCCAAGTCGTCGAGGTTGCGCCCCTCGTACAACATGTTGCGCAGGACTTCGGTGGTCATCACAACAACATCGGCGTCGGGATTGATGGCGTTGTCGCCCGTGAGCAGACCGACGCGCGGGGCGCCAATTCGCTCGGCCAGATCGCGGAATTTCTGATTGGACAGCGCCTTGATCGGAGCCGTGTAGAACGCTCGCCGACCGGTTTCGAGAGCCCGGTCGATGGCGTGTTCGGCCACCGTTGTCTTGCCGCTGCCCGTCGGAGCCGCCACCAAGACCGAACGCCCCGCATCTATATGACCAAAAGCATCGAGTTGGAAGTCGTCAAACGAGAAGCTCCGATCGCGCCGGCTGGTCACGTCCCAGCCGCCGCCTTCCTGGCGCGACGGTTGCGTATTCGGCCGAACAGGATCGATATCTCATAGAAGAGATACATCGGAATCGACAACACCATCAGGGTGAAAGGATCGCCGCTGGGGGTGATTACCGCGACCAAGATCACGATGCCGACCGATGCGTATTGTCGGCCGGCCCGAAGAGTCTTGTTGTCGAGGATCCCCAGAATCTGAAGGAAAATGAGCAAGATCGGGAACTGAAACGCGATGCCGAACGCGACCATCATCTTGACCACGAAACTGATGTACTCGAGGGGACTGAGGAGCTCCTCGAATTGGTCGACGCCCAAGCCAAAGAGCAAGAAGTCGAGAGCACGGGGAATGCTCCAATAGGCCAGACCGACACCAAGCGCAAACAGCCCAACTCCCGCGGCGATGAACGGAATCGCGTACTTCTTCTCGTGGGAGTAGAGGCCCGGCGCAATGAACCGCCACAGTTGCCAAAGGATCACCGGGATCGCCAAGCTGAGTCCGCCATAGCCGGCGACGGTCAACTTTAGGCTGAACGGTTCGAACGGGCTTCGCACATACAACTTGCACTCTTGGTCGACCGGCAAGATCTTGCAGTAGGGCTCGAGCAGAAGCTCGATGATGTGGTCGTAGAGAATCCACGCAACGATCGCACCGATACCGACTGCCAAAAAAGAGATGATGAGACGACGGCGTAGCTCCGCCAAGTGTTCCATCAAAGTCATTCGAGCCTCGTTGGCCATTTGTTACAGGTCTCCGTCGGCTTCCGCTTGCCCAGTCTCGCCGGTGCCAGCATCGCCAGTGGCGGCATCGCCAGCACCAGCATCACCCGCGACGGCATCGCCGGCTTGGTCCTGGGCCGCGGCTTCGGCCCGCTTCTTGGCCCGTAGCTCCTCGCTTCGCACCATGAAATCGGACTCGACTTCTTTGAGCGGCTCCTGCATGGCTTCGCGCATCTCGCGCTGAAAGCCACCCGAAACGCGGCGGATCTCGGCCATGGCTTTGCCGACTTGGCGAGCCGCGTCGGGCAGCTTGTTTGGTCCGAGAACTATCAAAGCGACGAAGAAGATCACCAAGATCTCGGGACCACCAAGATTACCCATGAACAGACTCTACCGACGCCGCTCGGACACGAGCCATCGACGCGGCCCAATCGCAAGCCGCGACGAAGCATCGGCGCGGGTTCGTTCAGCTCGAAGTCGCACGTCGTTGGCCCGCCGACTGAGTTCGTCGGTGGCTACGGCGGTTGCGACGACACGGCGCAGAGAAGCGCGAAGCAAAATTGCCTCCCGCTCAAGCGAACGTAATGCCAAGGTGAGCGCGATTACGGTTACAACGCTTGCCGTCGCCGGGAACATCAACGTCCAGCTCATGACAAGACCATAGTGAACCGGCGTCGCCAACCGGGTGACAACCCAGGCTCAGGTCTCGAGAAGGTGGTTGAGAGCCTTGGTCCACGACGTGGAGTCGTGCAACTTGTCGTGGAACTCGAGTAGGTCGTCGTGGCTGATCGGGCGCCCGGCCTTCATCTCGGCCAGCTCTGCGGGAAGCGACCACGTGTCCATGGCAACCCCGGAAGCGACGAGCAAGTCGATCGTGCGCGGCTCGGCGCTCTTGACCACCGTCATGCCGCACTCGGGGCACTTGAAGGAGTATTCGCCGCGGTTGTCGTTGATGCAAACCCGAACGCGAACATCGGCTGTGGTGAGCTCGACGTCTCCGCAGGTTTCGCAGCTCGCCCGAATCGTAGCCATATGAAAATCAGACCTCAGTGTCTTTGCCCGTGTGCTCAATTCCATCGGCACGCGCGGGTCGTAATTTGAGGGTCGCCAGGCCCGGTTTACGTAGGTCATTCGGACCAGATGCCACCCAAGTCGGGCCGGGTATGCCCACATCGGACAGAAGTGGCACTGTTGTGGTCATGCCGACGCGGATCGAAGCCTTGTGGAGTCCGCCCGTGCTGTTTGCGCACCGTGGGGCCAAGGCCAACGCCAAGGAAAACACCATCGAAGCGTTCACCCTTGCGGAACGACTCGGAGCGACCGGCCTCGAAACCGACGCTTGGCTTACCCGAGACGGCGAGGTCGTACTGGATCACGATGGATGGCACCGGTGGTTTCCGCGCCGATGGATCGCATCGGTCGACCGGGCCAAGCTGCGCAGCCATATCCCGACTCTCTCGGAGTTCTACGAGAAAGTTGGGGTGGAGATGCCCCTGAGCATCGACATAAAGGACCCGGCAGTGTTTTCGTCACTCGTGAGCCAAGCTCGTGCTCGAGGCGCGTCAGAGAACCTTTGGCTTTGTCACCCCGACCTCGAATTGTTGCGGGCATGGCGCGACGAAGCTCCCGAGGTGCACTTGGTCAACAGCACCGATCTCCAACGCCTACCGTTTGGCCCCGAGCGGCGGGCCGCCGAACTCGCGGCGTCTCGGATCGATGCGATCAATCTGCGTCAGCAGCATTGGACCGCAGGACTAACCACTCTCTTCCACCGCTTCGGTGTCTTGAGTTTCGGTTGGGACGCTCAGCACGAACGCCAGATCGCCAACCTCATCGACATCGGAATCGACGCTCTCTACAGCGACTATGTCGACCGTATGGTGGCGGTTGCTGCCGAGTACCGCTGACTCGTACTTTCGTTTAGAGAAAGCCGAGATCGCCTATGGGCCAAACTTTTAGGAATGCTCGTCCCACAACAGTCTCTTCGCGGATGGGACCAAACGCGCGGCTGTCGGTGCTGTTGTCGCGGTTGTCGCCCATGACGAAGTACCAGCCGTCGGCGAGGGTGCATCGATCCGGGGCCGGGGAATTGGCACAACCCTCGCTAACAATGGCCGGACCCAGTGGGATTGTTGGGACACCCTCGACGTAGGGCTCGTGGAGCAGCACGCCGTCTATGAATACCTCGCCGTTTGCGAGGCTCACCGTTTCGCCTGGCACCGCGATGACGCGCTTGATGAAGTCTTCGATATCGCCACCAGCTCCCGGCGGCTTTTCGAACACGATTACATCGCCTCGGTGGATATCGCCTATCCGGTAGCTGAGCTTGTTTACCAACACCCGGTCATCGATGTGAAGGGTGTTCTCCATCGACCCCGACGGAATGTAGAACGCCTGCAACAAGAACGCCTTGATAACGAGAGCGACGGCCAGCGCCCCGACGGCCACGGCTACCCACTCGATGAGCGTGCGGATCTGCGACTCGATACCTCGGCCGTTGTTGTCGCCATCGGCCGGCTCGGGCGTTTCGTCAGCCCAGAACGTCGGTTCTGGGCTGGGCGGCGAGCTGGGATCGGAATTAGGCACGTGAGGACCCTATCGGCGCGGAAGAGCTTGTCTTGACATGTCTGGTCATCGATAACGAGCCAGGACGCGGGCCGCGGCATCAGCACGAACCGAATCACCGATCGGACGGTCGACCGCGAGTATCTCGGCATCTCCGCCAAGTCGAAGCAGTAGGCGTTCGAGCCACGGTTGAGCGACAACAGCCAGCCGCACGTCGACGAAGTCGCCGTGATCGTCGACCGACTCGACCGGGTACTGCTCGATGACCCAACGACCCCGCTCACCGAGCCGCAACGTAACACGCGGATCGTCTCCTGCGGGACTGAAAGCGGCGTCGACGGTGGATACCTCTGAGCCAGCAGGGAGAGTCGTCGCGGCCACACTGCGGATCCGGTCGATACGAAACACTCGTTCCCCCTTGGCACGGTGGCACCATCCGCTGAGATACCAGTTGCCCTGATCGCTGAACAGGCGGGTCGGATCGACGAATCGTTGTGTTAGTTCGTCGCGGCCATACGCGTAGTATTCGAGCTCGACTTGCGTTCGATTAGCGATTGCTTCGCGCAGGGTTGTGAGGGTGTCGGAAGGCGCGTGGCCGAGTCGGACCTCGACCGCCTGCTGAGCACCTTCGCCCAAGGCGGTACCCAGCTTGAGCAATGCCGAAAAGAGCGGAGAGGATTCTTCGGTATCGGTCAGGGCGAGAACGGTACGACCGGCGGTGAGCAGACGAGCGCCCTCGGTCGCCGAGAGTTTCAACGGCCGCGCAAACCAATCTGCGTATCGGATCCGTACCCGGCCGTCGCTGACTTCGACCTCGATAAGCGAGTCGGGGGTAAAGGGATGAACACCAACGAAGAAGACCACCTCTTGCAAGTCGTCGAGCAGTTGTGCTCGCGGATAAGCAAACCGTTCGACGATGTCGTCGAGAGATGCGCCGTCGTCTTGGCTCGCGACCCACGGGATGACCGACAAGAGTCGGGCCAGACGGTCTCGGGCGGTGAGTCGGGCGCTCACTGCTGAGCCTCGAGCCACTCGATGAGATCGGCGCGAAGCTCTGGGGGTTCGAGGACCTCGGCGTGTTCAAGGAAGCTGAGGACAAAGGACCGAAACGCTTCGACGTTTCGCACCTGAAGGGTTGCGACTACCGAACCGTCAGCACATTCTTCGACGGGGCCGAGCATGTGGCGCGCCCACGCCGCCTGATCGGCATCCACGGCAACGCGAGCCGAAGTAGCTGGACCATCGCCGAGTTCCCAGCCGCGCAAGTCGAGCGGGTCCGATGCCGGCCCGATGTTTTCCTCGGCCTGGCCGGCCAACTGCACGACCCCCTCGATTCTGTCGACGCGGTACAACCGCTCGCCGGAGCGCACTCGATCCCAACCTTGGAGGTACCAGTGCCCACGGCTGAACGAAAGCCGCCAAGGCTCGGCCACACGCGGCGTGCCGCCGTAGCCGAACGAAACCGCTCGACGATCCGCGGCGGCCCCGATCAGCACGGCCAGCGAGTCGGTAAAGGGCACGTTGCCCAGACGCTCGGCAGCCGAGTCGGGCTGGACCGCTCCCAACTTCACCAGGCCGTCATCACCTCCGTCGAGGCGAACCAGGTTGGTCGCAAGATGCAACGCGGCCAGTTCGTCGGGATCGAATCGCAAATCGGCACCCGCGTATTCGTCGCGCAACAACCGATATCCGTCGATGGGCGGGTCGACGCCGGGCACGGCTTGGACCCGCAACGGGATTCCCATACTGCGCAGGTCGTCCTTGTCTCGCGCAAATGAGCGCTGAAACGATGCCTTGGCCTCGGGGTATCCGCCCACGCGAACCCGCAGCTCTTCGGCCGTCAGAGGGCGATCAGCGTGCAGTAGAGCCGCAGTGAGGTTCAACAGGCGTTCGAGTTTGTCCATCAGTGACTCACAAGGAAGCGATCAGCTTTTCGACCCGCTCGTCGTGGGACTTGAACGGGTCTTTACACAACACTGTGCGCTGGGCCTGGTCGTTGAGCTTCAGGTGGACCCAGTCGACCGTGTAGTCGCGTCGTTGTTCCTTGGCGCGTTTGATGAACTCGCCTCGAAGTCGCGCCCTTGTGGTCTGGGGAGCGTGCTCGACGGCGTGGGAAATCTCGGTATCGGTCACGATTCGTTCGACCATCCCCTTTCGCTGCATACGATAGAAGAGCCCCCGGTCTCGGTTGACGTCGTGATACTGCAGATCGACCAACGCCACCCGAGAGTCGCTCAGTTCGAGGCCATGGCGTTGGCGATACGCGTCGATGAGCTTGTACTTGATCACCCAGTCAATCTCGCGATCGAGTTTGAGCGGATCGTCGGCGATGGTCGTGAGACAGTGTTCCCACATTTGCAAGGCCATCTTCTCGTTGTCGTCGAGGTCGTGGTGTTCGGCAAAGCGAAGAGCCCGGTTGAGATACTCCGACTGGATATCGAGCGCCGAAGCTTCACGTCCGTTGGCCAGTCGGACCCGTCGGGTACAGGTCATGTCGTGGCTGATCTCGCGGATGGCCCGAATTGGATTCTCGAGGGTCATGTCTCGCAGGACCACCTGGGGTTCTTCGAGCATCCGAAGCATCAGCGAGCAGGCGCCGACCTTCAAGAAGGTGGTGTATTCGCTCATGTTGGAGTCGCCAACGATCACGTGCAGACGCCGGTACCGCTCGGCGTCGGCGTGAGGTTCGTCGCGAGTGTTGATGATGGGGCGACTTCGGGTCGTGGCCGACGAAACGCCTTCCCAGATATGTTCGGCTCGTTGGCTCACGCAGTACATCGCGCCGCGGGCCGTCTGCAAGACCTTCCCGGCCCCGGCGTAAATTTGCCGACTGATCAAGAACGGGATGAGCACCTCGGCGTAAGACGAGAAATCGTCGCGACGACTGGTGCAGTAGTTCTCGTGGCAGCCGTAGCTGTTGCCCGCCGAGTCGGTGTTGTTCTTGAACAAGTAGACGTCGCCGTGCACGCCTTCGTCACCGAGGCGCTGCTCGGCGCTGGTGAGCAACTGCTCGAGGATCCGCTCCCCTGCTTTGTCGTGAACCACCAAGTCGTAGATGGAGTCACACTCGGGCGTCGCGTATTCGGGGTGGCTACCCACGTCGAGATACAGGCGGGCTCCGTTACCCAAAAAGACGTTGCTGCTGCGGCCCCACGATACGACGCGGCGAAAGAGGTAACGCGCTACTTCGTCGGGGCTGAGGCGACGTTGTCCGTGTAACGTGCAGGTGACGCCGTACTCGTTCTCGATGCCGAAGATTCTCCGCTGCACAACGCCAACCTAACGGGCCGGCGGCCTGAGCGGTGGCAGTCCCGTAGAACCGCTCTCAGCCGGCGGGCGTGACGGGGGCGATCGAGATGCTGTCGATAACGGCCCCGACCGAACCCGGCGTGGTCGAGTCGAACGAAACCCAGGTCGAAGTCCCGTCAGCGACGAAGGTCATGCTCGAGTGTTGCCATTGCATGTCGTTGCGGCTGATGTTCGTCGTGTCGAAACTGTGCGACGATACATCGTCGCCAGCTGACAAGTTAAGCGTCTTCACCCCGCGCTGGCCGTGCGGATTCCCTGACATGTCGAAGCTGATCTCATAGGTCTGGCCTTCGACGGTGTCGATGGTGCGGCCGAACCAGCCGGGTCCGTCGCCGTTCATGTCGATACTCGTGTCGCCGTCGGCAGCCTGCCAGAGATCGGTTCCCGTGAGGGCCACACCGTCGCCTTGCCACCCGTCGACCCAGCCTCCATCAAGGTTCTGTCGGACCCATTCTCGTGTGCCGTCAAAGCTCCAAGAATCGCCGCCGTTGTCGACTGGTGCTGTCGGCACGTCGGCGACTACCTGCGCCGACGTTCCGGCGTCGTCTTCTACCAGATCGGGCATGTCAACCAATGCGACGTCGCCCTCGTCGAGAAAGCCTTGAGCGACCCATTCTTCGACTGTCGGACTGTTGGCAACCTGGCCGGCGTCGTCAACGGTTGGGGCAGTGTCGGTCGGTGCATCGTCAAC
>CAZDEB010000002.1:235107-289367 GCA_964504305.1 uncultured Candidatus Nemicrothrix sp.
CAACCTGGCCGGCGTCGTCAACGGTTGGGGCAGTGTCGGTCGGTGCATCGTCAACAGTTGGGGTGTCAACGGTCGGAGCGGCGTCAGCAGTCGGGGCATCGGCGGTTGGTGCCAAGTCAGCAGTTGGTGCATCGGCGGTCGGTGCGGCGTCAGCAGTCGGTGCGGCGTCAACGGTCGGAGCGGCGTCAGCAGTCGGGGCATCGGCGGTTGGTGCCGAGTCAGCAGTTGGTGCATCGGCGGTCGGTGCGGCGTCAGCAGTCGGGGCGTCAGCAGTCGGGGCGTCAGCGGTCGGCGCGTCAGCCACGACGGAGTGGGAGGCATCGATATTCACGTCGTGGTCGATGGCCGGTCCGAGGTCAAGGCCGCCGTCGGCCAGAAAATCACCGTCAAGGTCGATTGAGGTACCACCGAAATCGGTCGCCTCGATAGCGCTGAAGTCGAGGATCAGGCCTGCGTCACCCCCGTCGGCGTCAACGACGTCAAGCTGAACAACCGACGAGTGCATGTCGATCGTTGGGGTACCAAGATCGGTATCGATGGTCGGTACGGTGTCGTCGTCGAGCGTTTGAGTAATTCCGGGACTCGAGTCCTCGGCGTCGGCCGCGCTGCTGCTGTCGGCCATGAACGCTCCCGCGGTAGCACCGCCGACAACGCCGATAACCACAGCCGCCAGTACCAAACGATGACGTACCCCGATCATGCTCCCGGGTGGTTGACCCATCCAGAAGGCCAGCCGGCGCTCGAGATCATCGTCGGTCAGATCGAGAACGGTGGCCAGGACATCGATGTCGCACGACCGAAGCTGAATTGGAGTCTCAGGCTCCAGGCCGCGGAGCTTGCGCACCACTGCGACATAACCCTCAAGGAAGTCGTCGTTGTCGGTTAGACCCGGAACGTAAGGAACGACCAATCCACCAACCACAATGCCGCCCGCTGAAGCGTCCACGACGATCGGCACCCGAGGCGCAATGTGACCACCAAGGTCCAGACCGTATGTGGCGGCGATGGCCTGAGCCATCGAGGCGTCGGGCTTTTTACGGCCTTCTTCCCAGTGACGCAACTTGCGCACGGAAATGTGCAGCGCATCGGCAGCTTCTTGCTCTTGAAGACCGATCATGGTGCGTGCGGCATGCAACGCTTCACCGAGGCGTTTGCGTGGGATGTCTGTGTAGTCCAGCGTGCTCATAATTCCCCTGAAAAAGGTTTCAGGGTCGGTTACGGGCGCGGTGGGCCAGTTCTCAATCAGGATCGTTCGGCGACCTCATGTCGTTGTGACGATGGTCCCAGGCGCCGTTGCCACTTGGCCCGGAAATCAGCGCCAGACTGCTCAGTTTGTGAGCAACTCGGTGCACTCTTGGTCGGACAGGCGCCTGAACGTCCGTCGCTGCGAACCCCGCTGTAGAACGGCAACTTCGAGCGCTGAAGCATCCAACTCCCGGTCGGGTCCGCTCAGTGCGTCGACGGCTCGTCGAAGGCCCTCGCCAAGCGTGGGCACCGTGCCGTTGACCTCGAAACGTTGAGTGATCGTGTCGGCTTCGCCGCCGAGTACCACCGACATGTCTTCGTCCATAACAGTGCCGTCGTAGAGGATGTGGAACAGTTGATCCCCACTCCCATCGCCCTCGAACCCGATCTCGGCCACCAGGATCTCGACTTCCATCGGTTTCATCTCGTGGGTGAAGATCTGGCCCAGGCTCTGGGCATATTGGTTGGCGAGACTTCGGGCGTCGACATCTTCGCGACTAAACGAATAGCCCTTCATGTCGGCGTGGCGGACTCCAGCGATACGTAACTGATCAAACTCGTTGTACTTGCCGACCCCGGCGAACGCGATCCGGTCGTAGATCTCGCTGACCTTTCGGAGCGTTGATGAGTTGTTCTCGGCACAAATTGCGATGCCGTGATCGAACCGGAAGGCAATGAGGCTGCGACCGCGGGCGATGCCCTTACGGGCGTAGTCGGCGCGATCCTTCATTACCTGCTCGGGGGCAACGTAAAAAGGCATGTTCATGGCGGTCGTCCTTTGCTAACGCCGGCGGGCGATAATGGCCTGCGTGCGGTCAGCGAGCTCGTCATCGGGCAGCCGGGTGTAGCCGCCGGCGGAGATCGTGGCCACAACCGGGTAGATGCCCCGAATTGGGTCGGGCCCGCCGGTAGCGGAGTCCTCGTCGGCGGCTTCGAACAGTGCCAACACGGCGAGGTCGGTGACGGCCCCGGCGTCCATGTCGGCCTCGTACCCGAGCTTCACGACGGTGCCGGCGTGAAGACTTCCCGAGCCGGTGCTGGCATGTTCGGCTTCTTCGTAGCGCCCGCCAGTGATGTCGAACTCAAAGAGCCTCCCTTGGCCACGCGCGAGGTCGAAGCCCGCAAAGATCGGCACGACAACCATTCCCTGCATCGCGGCGGGCAGGTTCCCGCGGACCATTTGGCTCAGCTGGTTGGCTTTGCCTTCGAGGCTCAGAGAGGTGCCTTCGACCTTCTCGTAGTGTTCGAGTTGCAGCTGGAACAGCCGCACCATTTCGATAGCGGGACCGGCCGCCCCGGCGATAGCCACACCACTGTGCCGGTCGGCGGGAAAAACCTTCTCGAGTGTGCGATGACTGATCAAATTGCCCGACGTCGCCCGGCGATCACCAGCCAGCAATACCCCGTCGCGGTAACGGATGGCAATGCACGTGGTGCCGTGACGGTACTGCTCGACCGGAATCGGTCCCGCCGATGCGCTGGCGGCTACATGCCCGCTGCGTCGTAGAAGGCCAGCAAAGTCAGGGCCCGGATCGTCGTGAGTCCTAAAGAGGGGCAGGTTCATCGAGCTACTGGCCGCCTTTTTGAATGTAGCTCTTTACGAACTCCTCGGCGTTGGTTTCGAGAACTTCGTCGATCTCGTCGAGCAAGTCGTCGAGCTCGGCCTTGAGCTCCTCGCCGCGTTCGGACCCTGCGGGCGCATCGGCAGTTTCGGTTTCGCGCTCGGCCGGCGCCGGCTTTTGTACGTGCTCTCTTTCGGCCATGTCAACCTCTCAAACAATCGCTAGTCAGTTACCCAGGCGTTGGAGAAGCTCCATCGCCGTTTCGCACTCTTCAAACAAGGTACCGACGTGAGCCTCGGTACCGCGCATCGGTTCCATCATCGGCACCCGCCGCAGCGCGCTGGTACCGACATCGAACACGATCGAATCCCAGTTGGCGGCGACGACCTGGTCGGGAAACTGTTGGACACACCGACCACGAAAGAAAGCCCGGGTGTCGGTCGGCGGTTCGGTCATGGCCAACACCGCATCGTCATCAGACACAAGCTGCTCGAGTCCAACACGCCACGCCAGTCCCTTGTTGGGTCGCATATCGCTGTACTGAATGTCCATTACCCGCAGACGGGCGTCGGTCCACTCGAGGCCGTGTCGCTCCCGGTAGCCATCAAGGAGGCGGTATTTCGCGACCCAGTCGAGCTGATCGGAGAGTTGCATCGGGTCGGACTCGAGGCCCGCCAACACAAGCTCCCAACGACGCAGCACCTCAAGAGCCGAGTCGCCGCCGACCATCTCGGTGCCGTGAGCGTCAACGTATTTTCGGCTGAGGTCGAACAGTTCCCATTGAACCTCGAGCGCAGTGATCGTCGAGCCGTCGGCCAGTGGTAACGCCTCGCTCAAAGTGAGGTCGTGGGACACGTGGCGCATCGAGGCCACCGGCGCCTTGAACACAAACTCTCGGGCAATGGCGTCGTCTTCGACCAGCGCCAGCACAAGAGCGGTCGTACCGACCTTGAGGAACGTGGCGACCTGCGATGGGTTGGCGTCGCCCACGATCACGTGCAGGCGTCGGTACTTGCGAGCATCAGCATGGGGCTCATCACGAGTGTTGATGATCGGCCGCTTCAGGGTGGTCTCGAGCCCGACTTCCTCCTCGAAGAAGTCGGCCCGCTGGGTGAGTTGGAACGGCACCTCGTCGGTGCGTTGCCCGGGAAGCTCGGCGCCGACTTTGCCGGCCCCGGTGAAAATCTGCCGGGTGATGAAATGGGCGGTGCAGTGGGTGACGATCCGGCTGAACGGCGTGTCGCGGCTAACCAGGTAATTTTCGTGGGTGCCGTAGCTGTTGCCTTTGCCGTCGGAGTTGTTCTTGTAGAGGACAAGTTCTTGGCCGTCGGGGAGGATCTGATTGGCTGCCGCTACCGACGCCTGCACAATCAGCTCGCCGGCTCGGTCGAAGCGCACCACGCTAAGCGGGTCGGCGCACTCTGGCGTAGCCATCTCGGGGTGGGCATGGTCGACGTAGTAGCGCGCTCCGTTGCTCAGCACGGCGTTGACGAGGTGGGTCTCGACCTCCGGGGGCATAGCTCCCAACGGGCTGAAGCCGCGGGCGTCGGCGCCCGGGGTCTCGTCAACGAAGTCCCATGCGACGAGATCGGACCGGGTGTCGAGCTTGTAGCCAGCCGACGCCAAGTAGGCGTTGATCAGTAGCGAAGACGCGGTGATTGGACTGGACTCGTCGGTGCCGCGATGAACTATGCCGTATTCGGTCTCGATACCGAGCGATTTGATGATGGCCATCGGTGCTGACCCTAGTTACTCCAACGGAGCAACCGGACGATCAGAGGATCTGCGACAGGAACAACTTGGTTCGGTCTTCTTCGGGGGCGGTGAAGAAGTGCTCCGGCGTGCCAGTTTCTACGATCTCGCCTGACTCCATGAAGATGATCCGATCGGCGACCTCACGGGCGAAACCCATCTCGTGGGTAACCACGATCATGGTCATGCCGCCCAGGGCGAGGTCCTTCATGACGTCGAGCACTTCTTTGATCATTTCGGGGTCGAGCGCCGACGTTGGCTCGTCGAACAACATGACCCGTGGTTCCATGGCGAGCGAACGGGCAATCGCCACCCGCTGTTGCTGCCCACCGGATAGCTGGCCGGGGAACTTTTCGGCCTGCTCGGGAATACCGACCCGCTCGAGAAGCTGCATCCCAAGGGCCTCGGCATCGGGGCGAGGCTTCTTGCGAACCCAGATGGGGGCAAGAGTGATGTTTTCCAGCACGGTTAGGTGCGGGAACAGGTTGAACTGCTGAAACACCATGCCGACTTCGGAACGAATCTTCTCGATGTTACGAAGGTCGTTGGTGAGCTCGACGCCGTCGACCATGATGGTGCCGCCCTGGTGCACTTCGAGGCGGTTGATACAGCGGATCCACGTCGACTTGCCCGAACCAGATGGTCCGAGGACGACCACCACTTCTTTTTCTTTGACGGTGGCGCTCACCCCCTTGAGGGCCTGAAAGTCGCCATACCATTTGTCGACGTTCTGACACACGATCATGTCGTCGCGCGCCGCCATCTCTTCGCTTATTGCGACGGTTGCATCGGTAGAACTCATCGGTCACCAACTCCAAGCTTCTTTTCAAGACTTTGTGAATATTTAGACATTGTGAACGTGCCCAACCAGTAGACCAGCGATATGAAGAGAAGACCTTCGAGCTTGTGACCGACGAAGTTGACCGGCGTGCTCTGATTCGGGATCACACTGTTGGCGATCCGCAAGAAGTCGAACACTCCAATGATGGCGAACAGCGAAGTTTCCTTATACGTCGCGATGGCTTGCCCCACGAGCGGCGGAATCGAAACTCGAAGTGACTGAGGTAAGACGATGAACATGGTGCGCTGCGGGGTGGTCAGGCCCAGGGCATCGGCAGCCTCAAATTGGCCCCGCCTAACCGATTGCAGTCCGCCTCGGACGTTCTCGGCTAGATAGGCAGCAGAGAACAAGACCAGACCGAGCACAGTGGCGGCCATGCCGGGAGCTTCCATACCTTCGGGCAGGAACAGCGGCAACATGATGTCGAAGAAGAACAGAACGGTAATGAACGGGACGCCGCGAACGAACTCGATAAACCAGGTCGCCAACAGTCGAAAGATCGGCAAGGTTGATGTCCGGGCCAGCGCCAGCAATACGCCCAGAGGGAACGAGAACATAAGGCCGAAGACAGCCGCGAAGATGGTGAACACGAACCCGCCGACGATGGTGTCGGACCGCAGCTCCAAGGTAGAAGCCGAGTTCATTATGGTGATGAAATAGTGCATCACCCCTATCGCCACCACCCAAGCGATTACGAAGTTACGGCGGGTGCGGAGATCACGGGTGAAGTTGTTGGCCATGAGCGCAAACACCGCCAACGCCACGAAACTGAGACGGGCCTTCTGCAGCATCGAAATCCAGCCAAAGAAGGCACTGACGAAAGTGAACCCGGCCACGCCGACCATGGCCATGGCGATGAGTCGGCCCAGTTCCCCAATCTTGGGCGACGACAAGGCGTAGAGCAGGGCTCCACCGAACACCGCAAACGCCACGAACATTGGGAGGTCGGTGTTGAAAACGTGCGTGTAGTCGATGTCGGGGTCCCGCAGGATCACCCAGAAGGCAATAAAGGGAGACAAGGCCCAGCCTGCGGTGACCGCGATCTTGACCGCGTCGACCCCACGCAGACGCACGCCCACGAGGTAGATGAGGCCCGCCAGCACAAACAGTACTGTGAGCGGCATTCGAGTTGAGAACGCCACCAGCGAGTCGGGCTTGATAACGAATGTGCCGTCGCCGCGTACCCCGTAATGGCCATACTTGACAACCCACAGGCTGGCGATCAGCAAGCCAACCGTGACGTACAGAAGTCGCACGGTTGGGACAAAAACGCTACGACGTTGGTCACCAAATTTGACCCACAGCGCCAGCCCGGCCCCGAACAGTAGCGCGGCCAACAAGAACCACGATCCCCGGCCCCCAAGGCTGCTTGCCCACGAATCACGTATGGCCTCGAAATCCTCGGTGAAGAGCACCTCGCCGGCGTCGTCGCGGCTGAGCGCGCCATTTACCATCAGCGTGCCCAAAGCAATGATCCCGCCGGCGCTCATGAGCGAAGTTGAGATGCGCTTTATCGACTTCACTCCGCCGCCGGGCCATAGGGCCAGGCTCAATGCGCCAAGACCAACTACCATCCCAAGCGAAGCCCACACCCGCGAGAACTGGCTGACCGGGTAGGCGTGAGCGAACAGAAGCCGCATGTTGAACTTGATCGAGACCCAATCGCGTTCGGGGTTCTCGAACATGAAGTTGACGAGAACGCGGAAAGCCGCCAGCACGAGTACCGAAAAAACCACCGTGAGGATCGCGTTGCCGGGACTCGAGAAAAGATTCTTGCGGGTCCACTCGCCTATCGGGAGACTTGGCTCTTCGGGCGGCAGCGCCGGTTGGTCGCTGACTTCCGGTTCGGAGGTTGTGATGTCGGTCATGTCAGCGCTCCACGATCTTCATACGGACGTTGAACCAGTTGACCACCACCGAGATGGAAAGCGAACAACTCAGATAGAACAGCATCCAAATACCAATCACCGGCAAGGCCTTACCCGACTGGTTGATTACCGTGCCGCCCACATTGACGACATCGGCGTAACCCACCGCCAACGCCAGCGACGTGTTCTTGGTGAGGTTGAGGTATTGATTGCCAAGAGGGGGCAAGCTGACCCGCAGGGCCTGCGGCAAGATTATGTGGCGCAAGGCCTGAGCTCGGGTGAGCCCAATGGCGGCGGCGGCCTCGCTTTGGCCCTTGGCTACCGCAAGAATGCCGCCCCTCACGATCTCGGCAATGTACGAAGCGGTGTAGAGGGTTAGTCCGACCAGCACCGCCGCGAAGCCCACGGTCATCGTGGTGCCCTGGGGCCCGTAGTTGAGTAGGTTGCCCTGGCCCACGAGCGTGGGCCTCATCGCGTCGATCGGCTGGCCGGTGCGGCCATTGCCGAACTTGTCGCCCAGGAAATGCCAAAAATCGGCGCCGGAGTTGACGATCCAACTCGAGAGACCCGGCCACAACACAAAGAAGAGAGCCACGCCCAGCACCGCGCCAGCCCCGGCAAAGACGATACGGAAGTAGTCGTCGTCGGACAGCTTGGCCAAACCCGCTGGGGTCCGGTGCGAATCGAGGAATCTCCGGATCCACGATACGACTGCTGCTACCACTATTGCCGACAGAACGAGCTGAGCCGCGGCCTGCGGAATGTCCTGCCATAGGTCGCCTATGGTGTCGAAGATGCTCCCCACGAACCCGAACACGGGGTGAGCAAACCAACCGATAATGCCGGCCACAACCACCGCGCCAAAGGCGTAGAGGTTCGGATAGGTGAGCTGCCCACTGGACTCTTGGAGATGGATGCGGTGGCGTCGAACGTAGAAACCGATGACTGCGCCAATTATCAGGAACACGGCCCACTGGTAGAAGCCGTCAGCTACGAACACACGAGGGATGCCGAGCCCCTTGGCGGAGATCATGACCCACCCATGGACCGGACCGGTTGTGCCAGTGAGACGGCCCGTGCCGCCAAGCAGTGCGGCCCAGAAGATGATTTGCACGAGGACCGGGATGTTACGGATGGTCTCGATATAGGTGCTGGCAGCCTTGTTGACCAGCCAGTTGTGCGACAAACGGGCGATGCCTATCAAGACCCCCAAGATCGTGGCAAACAAGATGCCGGCACCCGCTACGCGCAGCGTGTTTACCATGCCGACCCATAGCGCACGACCGCCGGTGCTGGGATCAGAGTCGATGCCTTCAGAGATGTTGAATCCCTGATCGATGCTTATGAAGTCGAAGTCGGTGGCGATCGACCGAGCCGAGAGGTTCGACCCCGCTTCGGCGACGAGGAAACCCAGCGCGCCCAGTACCAGTAATAGCGTGATGACCTGAGTCACCCACTTGATGACCGTGGCGTCGCGATAAATCGGCGGCTTGGAGTGTTGCGTCGACGCGAGCGTCGACGTGTCGGTATCAGACACGCGTGATCATCCCCCCGGATGTCTACTCAGACGGTGGCAGCAGGGCTGGGGGTGCATGCACCCCCAGCCCTCGAGTCACTGTCCGAACCGTTGCCAGTTCAGAGCGTGATTAGCCTAATCAGCGAGCCGGCGGGGCGTAAATGAGGCCCCCGGCGAGCCAACCGGCGTTGGCGGAACCCTCACGCACAAGGCCCACAGGACCGAGGTTGCGCGTGTAGATTTCGTCGTAGTTGCCGACCTGGCTGATGACCTGCATGAAGCCGTCGGCAGGAATGCCCATTCCGGTCTGCAGTTCGCCTTCGCCTCCGAGCAGACGACCAATTTCCGCGGTGGGCGGGTTGGCAGCCATGTCGGCAACGTTGGCCGAGGTTACACCTTGTTCGTCAGCGATGACGGTGGCGTACACGGACCAGTTGACAACGTCGGCGAAGGCCGAGTCGTTCTGACCGTATGTTGGGCCGAGGGGCTCCTTGGAGATCGGCGTGGCCGGGAAGATGACCCAGTCGTTGGGCTCGTTCACAGCCTTGCGACCAACGAGGCCGGAACCGTCAGTGGTGATGACGTCGCAGGTGCCGGCGATGTAGGCGGCGGTGACCTGGTCGAAGTCCTCGAACGGGCCGCCGAGGGTTACGTTGATGCCAGCAGCGTCGGCAGCGTCAGCAACGTTCTTTTCGGTGGTGGTACCCGAGTTGGTGCAAACGGTGAGACCATCAAGGTTCGCGACGTCGGAGCCGGCGTTGAAGCCGTCGCCGGCGCGACCCATGAACTGCTGACCGTCGTAGTAGGTGGTGGGACCGAAGTCCATGCCGATTTCGGAGTCACGGCTCTGAGTCCAGGTGGTGTTACGCATCAAGACGTCGACCTGACCGGTCTGAACAGCGGTGAAGCGCTCGGCGGCGGTGAGAGCCACGAAGTTGACCGCTTCGGCGTCGCCGAGAATGGCGGCAGCTACTACACGGCAGTAGTCGGCGTCGAAGCCGGCCTGCGAGCCGTCGGCCTGAGTCTCAGAGAACGCAACGGCAGAGCCGGAAACGCCACAGTTGAGCTCGCCACGGTCGATGACCGCAGCAAGAACGCTGCCGTCTTGGGTGGTGTCAACAACGTCACCCGAGTCGGACGAGCTGCTGTCGCCAGAGTCGCCTGAGTCGCCGCTGTCGCCCGAATCGCCGGAATCGGCGGAGTCAGATGAGTTGTCAGCTGCCGTGCCGGGGTCGTCGCTGTCGCTTCCGCACGCCGCAGCGAGCAGGGTGAAGCCCAGCAAAACAGCCAGCAGTCGCAGCAAAGGTTGCTTACGCATATTGGTATTGCCTCCAGTAGGTCCCGTTTGGGAATCGGCGAAGACGTTATACCCACGAGTTGCCCTCAGCGAAGCCGAAGCCAGACTTTTTTTGCAAACTACATATATTACGCGCGCCTTAACCTTGGTCCGTTTGACGCCGAGGCACCGTGCACCTTTGTGTAACAGGGCGCTTACGGGAAAATTCCTCGAAGGCTGTAGACCGACTGCAGCCGCTCGGATGCTTCGATGTAGGCCGCTTCGCGCCGCGTGCAGCCGCGGTTCTCGCGTTGGGCGGCAACACGGTCACACGCGTTCCACATCGTGTCTCGCAATCGAGTGTCGACATCGGTCGCCGACCACTGATCGCTCGTTTTATTTTGTACCCACTCGTAATACGACACGATCACGCCGCCGGCATTGGCAAGAATGTCGGGGATGACCTCGATGCCGCGGTCATCCAGGGCCATCGCCGCTGCGGCGGTGACGGGCCCGTTGGCCGCTTCGAGGATGACGTCGGCACGGACCAAGTCGACGTTGGTTTCGGTGATCTGGGCCTCGAGCGCGGCGGGCATCAAAATGTTTACGTCGAGGGCGAAGAACTCTTGGGTGCTAATGCTCTCCGAATCGCCGAAGCCGGCGACGCCGCCGGCTGCGGCGACGTGTCGCACCAACGCGTCGATGTCGAGGCCGCCAGAGTTGTGGATCGCGCCGGTCGCGTCGGCTACCGCCAGCAGCGAAACGCCGAGTTCGCCGAGCGCCTTGGCGCCGTGGCTACCCACGTTGCCGAACCCTTGGATAGCTGCAGTCTCACCGTCGAGCGTGCGATCGAGTTCGCCATAGAAATGGCGGAGCGCATAAGCCGCTCCCCTGCCGGTCGCTTCTGCCCGACCGAGGCTGCCGCCCAACTCAACTGGTTTGCCGGTGACGACACGGCGAGCGCCCTGACGTTCGCCCGACCCGCGACTGTTGAGATAGGTATCCATCATCCACGCCATGGTGCGAGCATCGGTGCCGACGTCGGGCGCGGGAATGTCGTATTCGGGACCGATGTTCTCGCCAAGGCTGTGCGTGAATCGACGCACGACTCGCTCCAGTTCGCCAGCGGAGTATTGCGCCGGATCGATAGCAACCCCGCCCTTGGCTCCGCCGAAAGGCAAACCGACGAGCGCACACTTGAAGGTCATCCAAGTGGCCAAAGCACGAACTTCGTCGAGATCAACCGCGGGATGAAACCGCAGCCCTCCCTTGTAGGGCCCAAGCACGTTGTTGTGCTGGATCCGGTAACCCTGGAGCAACTCCCACTCGCCGTTGTCTCGCTGAACCGGAAAGTTCACGATCAGCTCATTTTTTGGCCCGGACAATATGGCCCGAACCTTGGGGTCCATATCGATGGTCTCAGCAGCCGCCGCGACATTGGCCGCGGCCTCCTGGTAAAGATTTACACTCGTCGACATTGCTGCCTCTTGGGTTGGAGTTTTGGGGGTGGTCTCGCGAATTGCGAAGCGGACGCTAACGGGTGTTCAGAGATACTGGCCAGTCGCAACAGAATCGATCGACTTGCCGCCCTCGCCGTTCTCATCGGCGCTGATCAAGGTCCGCACGTAGACGATCCGTTCGCCCTTCTTTCCCGAAATCTTGGCCCAATCATCGGGGTTGGTGGTGTTGGGCAAATCTTCGTGCTCTTTGAACTCTTGACGGATCGAGGCCAGTAGATCCTCGGTGCGAAGTCCTCGATCTCCCGAGGCGATTTCGCGTTTGATGGCCAGCTTTTTTGACCGCCTGACGACGTTTTCGATCATGGCGCCAGAAGAGAAATCCTTGAAGTACATGATTTCCTTGTCACCGTTTTGGTAGGTGACTTCGAGGAATCGGTTGGATTCGTCGTCGCGATACATCTCTCGCACGGTGTCCTCGATCATGGCCTGCACCGCCTTGTCGGCATCGCCGCCACCGACCGACTCGATTACGTCGGGGGCGATCGGGAGATCGCTGGTGAGGTAACGACCAAAGATCGCGGCGGCCGCCTCGACGTCGGGACGCTCGATCTTGATCTTTACGTCGAGACGCCCGGGGCGCAGGATGGCCGGGTCGATCAGGTCTTCGCGGTTCGATGCACCGATCACGATCACATTGCGCAGCGTTTCGACGCCGTCAATCTCGGCGAGCAACTGCGGCACAATGGTCGACTCGATATCGGAACTGATCCCGCTCCCCCGCGTGCGAAACAACGACTCCATCTCGTCGAAGAAGACAATAACGGGCCAACCCTCTTCGCTCTTTTCGCGAGCTCGCTGGAACACCAGCCGAATCTGGCGTTCGGTCTCGCCGACATATTTGTTGAGAAGCTCCGGGCCTTTGATGTTGAGAAAGAAACTTCGAGCCGCTTCGTCTCCGGACACTTCGGCGACTTTCTTGGCCAAGCTGTTGGCAACCGCCTTGGCAATCAAGGTCTTGCCACAACCAGGGGGTCCGTACAGCAGGATTCCTTTGGGCGCCGGCAGACCGTATTCGGCAAAGAGCGCTTGGTGCACAAACGGCAACTCGACGGCATCGGTTATCTGCTCGATCTGATCGTCGAGTCCGCCAACATCTGAGTAGGAGACGTTGGGCACTTCTTCGAGAACCAGTTCCTCGACCTCGGGGCGAGGCAAGCGCTCGAGTACGAGCGCGGCTCGCGCATCAACAAGCACGAGATCTCCGGTACGGAGCGGCGCGGCCCTGACTCGATCGCCGAGCTCGACCACCCGACTCTCGTCGGCTCGGCCAACAATGAGCGCTCGTTCGCCGTCGTCAAGAAGCTCCTTGATCGTGGCGATCTCGCCGGTGCGGTCCGGCGTGCGAGCGAGGACAATATTGAACGACTCGTTCAGGACTACTTCTTGGCCGATCTCGAGAGCGTCGACGAGTTCGGGTTGAACGCTAACGCGCATCTTTCGACCGCCGGCATGCACGTCGACGGTGCCATCGTCGTTGCGAGCCAGCACCGTGCCGTATCCCGAGGGCGGTTCGGTCAGCTTGTCGACTTCCTCGCGCAAATGAGCGATGTGGTCGCGAGCCTCTCTCAAGGTGTAGGTCAGCTTCTCGTTTTGAGACACTGCCGCCGCGAGCTGAGATTTGGTTTCGACCATTCGCTCTTCGAGGGTGCGCACCCGTTTGGGCGATTCGTGAATCCGGCGACGCAGCTCGGTGACTTCGTCTTCGAGCTCGGCGGCGAGCATGCGCAAGCGCCGAAGCTCGGATTGAGGGTTGTTGTCGTCCACGGAAACCTCCGATCGTTGGCCGCGGCGTCACCCTAGACCTACCGCTACTGCTCTGGTCGGACAGCTACTGCTCGATGCAAGGATCGACCACGCAGGGTGGGATCGCGAACTGTCCGTGACGGATCGTTGCACGAGTGGTCTGCGGGGCTAATGATCGCCGGTAAGATGCCGAACATATTGACGAGCCCGCCAGTGGGCTACCGACGAGCGTGAGGTCTAACGCATAATGAAGGTTTGGATCGATCAAGATCTTTGCACCGGTGACGGTCTGTGCGAGGAAATCGCACCCGACGTTTTCACCCTCCTTGACGACGGCTTGGCTTATGTCAAAGAAGGCGACAAGGTTTTCTCCGACCCTGGTGGTCCCGAGGGCCTTGCGGTCATCAAAGCCGGCCAAGAAGAAGCCACTATCGAGTCCGCCGAGGAATGCCCCGGCGAATGCATCTTCATCGAGATCTGATCTCAAGTAGTCGCTGCTGCAAGCATGCAGGTCGCCGCGATGCCGGAGTACGCCCACGAGTTTCTTCGTAGCGCGCGCATCGGCACGGTTGTACGCGGGGGCGACCCGTGGCCCAACGCGGTGCCGGTCTGGTACCACTGGACTGGTGAGGTCATCGAGTTCTTCACCCAGCCGGGCAGACCCAAGGTAAGACACATCGCCCAAGATCCCAATTTGGCGATGGTCGTGTCGGCCAACGCCGACGAACCGCCCTATTGGGTAGCGGTCGAGGGCACGGCCGTTTTGAGTAACGACGGCTCAGAACTCGTCGAGAAGATGTGCGATCGTTATCTCGACGACTCCAAGGGATCCAGATCTTTGCGAGAATCGCTGATGGCCGGTCGTGAGCAGGTCGTCAAAGTTACGATCGTGCCCGACCGGGTTCGTCACTTTGTTTCGTGACGCGTCGCTCAGGCTGGCCCGCAGGGCGGCACAACGAGGTTCGTGTCGAAGGCCAGCTCCAACAGATCAGCGAGAGCATCGGCGCGAACGGCATAGCCCACGCTTGACCCGCGGGTTGTGGTCGCGTACGCGATGCCAACGACAACGCCATCAGAATCGATCAGCGCCGCCCCGGAGTCGCCACTTTCGATATCGGCGGCTAGAAGCCACGAGGGCCGCAGGATCCGTTCGTCGGTCCCGACCGTCTCGATCCTGACGCTCACCGGGCGGTCTACCCGAAACGGGGTTGGCTCCACCGTTGGCCCAGTCTCCCACCCGAACACCGCTCCGATTGTGCCGTCAGGGGCGGTACCGAGTTCGAGGGGAACCAAGTCTGAGGTGTCGAGCCGAATTAGCGCCAAGTCGTTGACCGCATCGAACGCTACTACGGTCCCATCGGTCGAGCTTCCGTCGAGGAACTCGATGGTTGGTTCCATAACCCCGAGAACCACGTGAGCGTTCGTAGCGATCAAGTCGTCGGCAACCGCAAATCCACTGCCCTCCGCCGATCTGCCACAGGCGATCGAGTTGATCCGAACAGTGGACTGCGCCAATTCGTCGCGCAGCGCGTCGCTGAGACCATCGGATTCGGGTGCGGGTCCCGGGTCGGGAGGCGAAGCAAGTGGCGGCCTGACAATCTCCACCGGATCGTCGGCGCCGCACCCGCTGAGCAAGAACGCCGCCACGACCAGGCACCAGGCGACCGATTTCATTCGGCCAGCAACCGGGCGTGAGTCAAAAAGCCGGTGTGGGCCACCATTCGATGATCGGGACGAACCGCGACACCTTGCACGTGCCAGCCACGATTGAGAACCTCGATGGTCTCGGCCATCCCAAACAGCGAATCTTCGAAGGCGTCGTGAAGTTGCGAGGCCTGGATGATGCTTGGCGTGTAGGCCAAGAAGATCCCTCCTCGGCGCAAGGCCTTCTCGGCATGGGGCACGACTTGCCACGGTTCGGGCAGGTCGAGAACGACTCGATCGAGATCGGTCTCCTCGATTCCGGCGTAGACATCGCGAACCTGCGTGTGATAGTTCGCCATTGCCGGCTCGCCGAGAAACCGCTGAACATTTTGACGGGCGGTTATCTCGAAATCTTCTCGGATCTCGTATCCCGTGATGTGGGCGCCGGCACGGAGCATTCCGGTCGAGAGGGCACCGCTGCCGAGACCGGCTTCGAGAACCCGAGCGCCGGGGAAGATATCGGCGAGAATGAGGATCGGGCCGATGTCTTTGGGATACACCACTTGAGCGCCCCTGGGCATTTTCAAGATGTAGTCGGTGATGGTGGGGCGAATAACGATGAACACCATGCCGCGGGTGGACCGATAGGTCTCGCCCTCGGGATTTCCGATCAGGTCGTCATGAGCAAGGACTCCCGAGTGGGAGTGAAACTCTCCCCCATCGGCGAGATCAATGAGGTAACGCCGCTTCTTACGGTCGATCAATAGGACCGGCTCGCCAGCTCTTAGATTTCCGCTGCGATTCATTGCGTAACCTTTCGGGCGCCTCGTTTGGGCCCAAGTTCGATCGAAACGGCTGACGTAGCTCGTTTGGTGAGGTAGCAGAACGCGCACATCTCGTTGGAAGACGGCGCCCCGCAGGAGATGCAGGGCGACACCGGTGGGTCTTCGTCCGGTGCCTCTTTTGCGAACCTCGGCAAGGCCTGGTCGAGGAAGCGAAAATAGAAATCGTGTTTCGCCCCCGGCGAATCACGTTCGATGTCGTTGAGAGCCGCCTTGTAGCTCAGGTGCTTGTTGCCGGCGCTGAGCGGACATTCGTCCACGAGATAATCGATCCCGCGTAGCAGGCAATACGCGGCCGTGTCGCGCTCGGTGAGTCGCACCAACGGCTTGACCTTTTTGGGGAACCCTGCTCTCGCCGGCAGCGCTGGCAACTGACGACCCAAATAGTCGGACTGCCAATGCAAAACGTTGCCCATGAGAACAGCTGCTTCGTCATCAAGGTTGTGGCCGGTGACGATGGCATCGTATTTGCCTCGGCGGGCTGCCTCGTCGAACAAGTGGCGTTTCGACAGCCCGCAGGCCGAGCATGGTGCTCGCTTAGCGGCGCGGCTTCCGTTGGGGACGTCGAATCCGTGGTCTCGCAAGAGGTCGTCTCGGTGCAATGTGAGGTTCCGTGCATCGGCGAACCTTTGGGCGTAACCAGCCGAAGTATCGCTGTACTCACCAATTCCGAGACCCACATAGAAGCCATCAGCCTCGTATCCCAGCAACAACAAAATGTCCCAAACAGCCAGCGAGTCCTTGCCGCCGCTGACGGCGACCAGAACCCGGTCTTGGGGGTCCAACATGTTGAACTGCTTGATCGATTTGGCAGTCTGATCGCGGCACAACCGAAGGAAGTGTTCGGTGCAAAAATTGGCGTTGTGACGGCGAACGTCGATGATCGCCGGTTCTCGGCAAACCCGGCATTTCACTGGGCGTTACTCCCTCCGGAGATCACCGACCGCACCTCGACCGTGGCGTCCTTACCCAGCATCTTGTCTCCGGGCACCAAGGCGTTGTCCTCGATGACAAGGTGGGCTTCGCGGTTCAGTCCGAGACGTTCGAGCAACACGCTCACCTGCACGGGGCCGGCCATCTCGACTTCTCGGGATGGGTTACGCAGTATGACTTTCATGCGGTGACGTCTTTGGCTGATTGATGACGCAACTCGAGCGTTTCGCCGGGCTGGAGTCGCTGAGAAAATACGACCGGCATCTCTCCTCGCTTGGTCACCTTGTGCGACCAGCGTCCCAAGAACCGAAGGACGTAGACAGCGAACCAGAATCGTGACCCGCCGAGGATGCCTTTGCGAACGCTATTTATCCGAACCGTGCGTCGCAGATACGCAGACCCAAACGAACGGCCAGCCATCAGACGCGCCTGATCTCCACGACCGTTGATCTCGTGGTGCCAACCCGGCGACCAATCAGGAACGCGATGATCAGCAGCAACAAGCTCGCGCCGACGGCGACGGGTATGAGTTTTGGAGCATTGTCTCTGACTTGATCCTCGGCATCGCCACGGACTTCGCGTATCGACTGAGCTATGTCGTCGCGGCTGATGGGTTTGGTTTCGTTATCAGTCGAGTTGGTCATGGCAGAGTTCCCTAGAGGGTCTTTTTGGTGATGCGCCAAGCCAGCGCGCCGATGGCCACGCTAACAACGCCAAGAGTGATGAGGTAGGGCAACCAGGACAAGTTGCCGGTCAGGGCCGTGCCGGTTTCTTCTTGCAAAAAGCGCAAAGTCGCGAGCGTCAAGGAGATGCCGCCGATCATCAACAACACGCTCCCGAGCACCCCGAAACCGAGCCAGCGACCAGCCCCCTTGAGGGGGTCGAGGGTTTCTTGACGGGCGTAGTCCTTGACAAGGTCGAAGAGTTCGCCGAGGCCCTGCTTCTGGGGTTTGCGTGGCTCTGGTGCCATCAAGCGTTGCCGATCGTCGTCGCTAGTCGAGTCGACACTCTAGCGCTCCCCATGACCAAGAGCGTCGAGCAACTCGCACCGTTCGTCTATCAACTGACGAGCGGATTGGGCCCGTTGGGAGCTATCGGGCAATGCCAGCAATTTCATAGCATCGTGAGGGCCGAAACCGGCGAGCCGGATCAGTTCCCATACCACCGAATCGAGAACGCCACTGTCTGACCCGCTGTCGGGGAGACGAGGTTCTCGATGTCCCAGCCGGTCGATTAGACCTTCGAGCGACGCCCGGAGGTCTGCAACCGACCCGCTGAGGTCGGCCACAACAGGGTCGGGCCAATCGTGAACCGTCGCAATCGGGTAGGGGTCGTCGGGGTGCCAGTCGTCGACGGCGACCCGCCGCGTACCGGTCGCGAAGATCGACCAACGACCATCGTGATGCTCGATCGTGTCCACGACTCGCACGACGACGCCGACCTCTGATCGGGTTTCGCCGCCGCCGACCTCTCGGCCTTGGCGGATCCCGACCGTGCCGAATTCGGGCTCGTCGGTAGCCGCCAAACGTTTTACCAGTGCGACATAGCGGGGTTCGAAGACCGACAGCGCTAGCGGCGCACCAGGTAGCACCACATGTTCGAGCGGGAACATCGGCAGCGGGTACCGAGCCATCTGGCTATTCGGCCAGGGGCGCGAGATCGTCGAGCTTGGGGCCGTAGGGGTGACCTACGATGGCGTCGATCATCGCGGCCTGCAACGGGTTGCAGAACTCGTAGGGCCCGGCTGGTTCTGCCCCATCTATCGACTCGGTCCGAGTTTGATCGTCGGCAAGCATCACGAAAGTGATGCGCTCACCGTTAACTGCGGTGAACTCGCCCACAACACCGGTGCTGGTGTCGTTGGCGCTGACATAAACGCGCAGCTCGCCGTTGCTGGCGGAGCACGCCGCAACCGGCGAAGCGGCGGCGTCGGTGAGCACTGCGGCGCCGATGCCCTCGGGGTCCGAGATCGCGGCGTGAAGAATGTCGCAGTTCGCTCGATTGGTGTCCGAACGACCAGAGCCGTCGCTGTAAATGGTGGCAGCCTGTCCGACATCGAACGGGAGATCGGCCAGGGCAAACCCGGTGGTCGCGAGGGTGAAGATTGCGCTAGCGCGTTCCGGCGAGCTTCCACTGCGGATACCGAACTCCTTCAACAGCATCTCTGCTGTAGTTGCGTCGACCAGGCTTCGCCGGATGATGTCGGCCAGAGGCGGCGAGTCGATTACGGCGAGGGTTTGGCGTTCGGCCAGCGGCGGTGCCTCGCCACTACGGGGACTACGGCTGACGGAAATCTCGACCGCCTCAAGCATGTTGTCGAACGAATCGGCCACGGCAACGGCCGGGTCGGATGCTCGGCGGTTCTGTGACTGATCGAGTTCGTCAGGCCACGATGTGAAACCGTCGTTGAGAAGAAGGCCGGCCAACGGGCCAACGGAGTTCTCGCCACCATCGTTTCGGTTCCAAACCCGGAAGGTTTCTTCGTTGATGGTGACCTTGTCGTTGTAGTAGTCGCGCTCGATGGGCGAGTACTTGGTTTCGTCACCGATAACTCGCCCTCGCACGGCGACGATATTGAGTTCTTGCAGAGCCGCTATGGCATCGCCGGCAAGCAGATCGAAATCGGTGAACGCTCGATCGTCGCCGAAACGCGAGATGTACGATTCGGTGCTGAGGACCGGATCGCCTCCCCCGATTATCCATATATCGCCGATCAATTCGGCGGTCTGGTCTTCCTCGTCGACCCGGATCTCGGCATCTTTCGAAAATGCGATCTCGGTGCGAAAGCCGCTGCCCGAACCGGCGGCGTTGACCACCGCAGCAGTTATCAGTCGGTGCAGTTCGGCGCCACGGATCGGTGCGCTGGTGTTGTTGGCCGCGATTGGTTCGCCGTCGCGCTGAACAAGAACGCACAGGTCGTCGGGAGCGGTGCCGCTCGACAAGACAATGCCGACCGCCTCGGCTAGCAGGCTGTCGGACTTTGGTGCGCGTAACCACTCGGGCGCCCGGCGAGCGCTGAGAATCGGCGTGACCAGCGCGGGGTCCGCCGACGTTGCTGTTGCCCGACCAGGATCGGAGTCCTCGTCGGCTCGCTGGGTAAGTACGACGGCAGCTACGAGTATGGCGAGAAGCACTAGTGGAAGGAACAGGCGACGCATTATGTGAGAGGTTAGGCGAGCAGTACCGAGTCGGCGCGGCGCGCGGTCAACTGGGGTTACCTTGCGGTTCTAGCGCGGCCCGAAACAGCGCCCGGATATGGGCCAAGCGCTGGTTGAGGGCCGGTTCTTCGAGGGGGTCGCGTCCGAGCAACCCTTCGATGAACGGCACATCACTGAAATACGAAAGCAGCGCGCCGTAGCCGGTGAGCAACAACTGTTCGGGGTCGTGCTGGCGAAAGCGCCCGGCATCCATCTCTCGTTGGAAATACCGCGTGGCGCGGGCAAAGAGCGGTTGCAAGGCGAGTCCCAACTCGATGTGACCGGTGCCCTCTTCGGCTAGCGCTTCTCTGCGGACTATGCGCACAAAATCTGGATTGACGCGAAAGAAATCAAAGCCGGCAGTCAGGACATGGTCGAGCTGCTCCCAACCGTCGGCGATCGAGTTGGTCACCGACGCCTCGACTCGTTTGTACCATTCGGCCAAAGCTCGATCGAATACCTCGCGATACATGGCCTCTTTGGTCGGAAAGTGATGTAGCAGGCTCTGGCGTCTGATCCCGACCTCGCCGGCGATGAGGTTGAGCGATGTTCCCTCGAACCCTCGTTCGGCGAAGAGGTGTTGGGCGGCCTCGATGATGGCATCTTTGGTTTCGGGCCCACTCACGCACCGCACCCTAGTGGGGTTGCAGCCAGTGCCCCCGGTAGCGTTCGCGCAATGGAGATCATTTCGGCCCTGTTTATCGACGAGATCGACCTACGCCAGGTGGCCGGACCGGCTACCAGAATCGATCTGAGTGGCATCCAATTCAGCGCCGCGGCGCCGTCGCCGCTCCCCTTCACCTGGGCGCCGCACCTCGTTGTGATCATCCGCTGCCCCACCGATGGCTCCGGACGAGGGGTTCTCGAAGTCACCTACCACCGCGGCGACGAACAAATCGCTCGCAGCGTGCAGCCCTTCGACGTCGAGCCGGGCAAGTTTACGTACCGCCTTGTCCGCGCCGAGATGGACTTCGAAGAGTACGGCAGCGTCGAAGCCCGCTGTCGTATCGACCAGGGTTCACACGTCACCGTGCCCTACACGATTCTGCCGCCTGCCGACGACTGAAATGCCCGCTTTCGGCGCGGCAATCTCGGAACACCCTGTTGGTGCGCAGGCCATCGGTGAGGTAATCGGTTCGGTAGTCGAGCAGACCGGCACCGCTCCCGACCTCGCTCTACTGTTTGTACGGGGCCACGATCCCGACGCCATTGCCGACATGGCGGCCGCGATCTGCTCGCTGCTGCAGCCTCGGGTCTTGGCCGCCAGCACAGCCTTAGCAGTGGTTGGCGGAAGCTACGAGGCCGAGCAAGGAACGGCGATCTCGTTGTGGGCCGGGCGCGTCGGCGAGGTAGAGGCGGTTCGCTTGGCTACCGCTGAATCGGCCGAAGGTACGGCGGTCGTCGGGATGCCTGACAGCGCCGCGCTCGGACCGCGAACGCTGCTGCTGCTTGCCGATCCGTTCACTTTCCCGAGCGACGCGTTCTTGAGAGCGACCAACGAACAGTATCCCAACCTTCGTGTGCTCGGCGGGGTGGCATCAGCGCCCGGGGGCCCCGGTGCCAACCGTCTCGCTCTTGGTCAGCGGATGTATCACGACGGTGCGGTCGGGGTGCTGCTGCCGGCGGGTATCGGCGAGATCTCCGTCGTGTCGCAGGGTTGTCGACCGGTGGGTCAACCGCTGATTGTGACCGACGCGGCCGGCAATCGGCTACGAACTCTGGGTAGCCAGCCCGCGACTCAGCGTCTCAGCGAGGTCGTCGAACGGTCGTCGTATCGCGACCGCGAGCTCTTGTCTTCGGCGATTCATCTCGGCGTGGCAGTGGACGAGTCACTGGCCGAGTTCAAGCGCGGCGACTTCTTGATAAGGGGAATGCTCGGCGTCGACCACACCGACGCTTCGCTACGGGTGGGCACCCGGCTTGAGGTCGGCACAACGGTTCAGTTCCATGTACGGGACGCATCGAGCGCGACGCAAGATCTGGAAGGGACGCTCGCCGAGATCGATGCCGATGCGGCGCTGTTATTCACCGGGTCGGCCCGCGGTCACCGACTCTTTGACGAACCTGATCACGATGCCCGACGAGTCCAACAAGCCGTCGGAGGTGGTCCCGTTGCCGGCATGTTCTGTGGCGGCGAGTTTGGCCCCATTGCCGATAAGAACCACGTCCATGGATCAAGCGCCACGGCGCTATTTTTCTACGTCTGATTTCCACAGCAAACGGTCGATCCCACAACGTCGCTTGGACGGTAGGGTCGCTTTGGTTCATCACTTGGAGGGCAAATGACCGATTTCGACGGGCGCGCCATCAGCGTGATCCGCGGCTTGGCAATGGATATGCCGCACGCGGCGCGAAGCGGGCATCAGGGAACCGCCATGAGCTTGGCACCATTGGCTCATGTGCTGTTCAGCCGGATAATGACCTATGACGCCGATCAACCACGTTGGATCGACCGCGACCGCTTCGTCTTGTCCGCAGGCCATGCGTCGGCCCTGCAGTACTCGCTTCTTCACCTAACCGGCTATGGCTTGTCGCTCGATGACCTTCGCCAATTTCGTCAATGGGGCTCGGCTACCCCAGGTCACCCCGAAGTTGGCCACACCACGGGGGTCGAGGTTACCACCGGGCCGCTGGGCCAGGGCATGGCGAATATGGTCGGGATGGCCATTGCCGAGGCCCAACTCCGGACGCGTTACGGGTCCGAGGTCATCGATCATCACGTGTTTGGTCTGGCGGGCGACGGCGACCTATCCGAAGGCGTCAGTCACGAGGCCGCATCGCTCGCCGGGCACCTGGGGCTGGGCAAGCTGGTGCTTTGCTACGACGACAACCACATTACGATCGACGGCGAAACCGAACTGGCGCTCAGTGACAACGCGGCCCAACGGTTTCGCGCCTATGGCTGGCATGTACAAGAACTCGGCGGCGTGGGCGAAGACTGTGATGCGCTCGAGGCGGGTATTCGCGAGGCCATGGCGGTCACAGACCAGCCGTCGCTGGTGATCGTGCGAACAATCATCGGTACTCCGGCGACTCGTTCGGCCAACACCTCAGGTGCGCACGGCTACGCAATTCTCGACGATGAGATCGCCGAGACCAAGACGTTGATGGGCTTGCCGGCCGACGAAACCTTTCACGTTCCCCCCGACATCGGCGACGCGTATCACGCGGTGGGACGCCGTGGGGCTCCGGCCAGGGAAGCTTGGGAGCAACGAATAGCGGCATTCGACGGCGATCGATCAGCGCTCGAGTCGCAGCTTTCGGGCATTGGGCTTCCTGGTTGGGAAGATTCGCTGCCCTCCTTCGAGCCCGGGTCATCGATCGCCACTCGCAAGGCCTCCAACGTGGTGCTGCAAGCACTCAGCGACGTTGTGCCATCCCTCACAGGCGGAGGCGCAGACCTGACCGGCAACACCGGCACGGTCATCAAGGACCACGGGGTGTTCTCGGCGAGCAATCCCGGCGGCCGCCAGATCTACTTCGGGGTGCGCGAACACGCTATGGGGGCCATCGCCAACGGGATGGCGTTGCACGGCGGCGCGATCCCGGTTGTCGGCACATTCTTGGTATTCGCGGACTACATGCGAGGAGCCGTTCGCCTCGCGGCGTTGTCGCAGGCCCACAGCATTTTCGTCTGGAGCCACGATTCGGTCGGCGTTGGCGAAGACGGCCCAACCCACCAGCCGGTCGAGCAAATCGCTTCCTTGCGAGCCATCCCTGGTTTGAGGGTGATTCGCCCTGCTGACGCCAACGAAACTGTTCAAGCATGGGCGGTGGCGATCAACTCCCCCGGGCCAACCGCGCTCATCTTGTCGCGCCAGAACCTTCCCGTACTGGACTCTGCCGGGCTCGCCGATGTCGGGTCGGGCGCCTATGTGCTCAAAGACGTCGACGAGCCAGACGTTTCCTTGGTGGCTACCGGCAGCGAGGTAGGTGTCTGCCTCGATGCGGCCGCGCTGCTCTTCGCTGATGGCATTGCCGCTCGGGTCGTCTCGTTCCCGTGCTGGGAACTGTTCGCGCAGACCAGCACCGAGTACCAACAGGCCGTGATGTCCCGCGATATACCGACTCTCGGGATCGAGGCCGGGGTCAGTCAAGGATGGCATCGGTGGGTCGACCAAGTTGTCTCGATCGATCGGTTTGGCGCATCCGCACCTGGCGACACTGTGATGCGCGAGCTTGGTATCAACCCCGAGAACGTCGCCGAACGTGCTCGGGCTCTTCTCTCGACCCGAACGGATTCGAAATGACCAGGTTGCACGATCTCTTCTCAGCCCAGAGCCAGAGCCCATGGCTCGACAACATTCGCCGCAGCTGGATCGAAAACGGTGAGTTGGCCGGGTGGGTCGACCGCGGGGTTCGCGGGCTCACCTCCAACCCGTCGATATTTCAAAAGGCCATTCAAGGCTCCGCCGATTATGACGACGAGTTCGCAACAGCGATCGCCAACGGCCTCGATGTCGAAGCGTCTTACTGGCAACTGGTAATTTCCGACATCGAAGCGGCCCTCGAAATCCTGCGGCCGGTCTACGACGGTTCGGGTGGACTCGACGGCTATGTGTCGGTCGAGGTCGACCCTGGCCTGGCCCGCGATAGTGCCGCCACCGCGGCCGCCGCTCGCTGGCTGGACAACCGGATCGCCGCCCCCAACCTGTATGTGAAGATCCCGGCCACCGCCGAGGGCCTGAAGCCAATCGAGCAGATGATCGCCGAGAAACGCTCGATCAACGTGACTCTGATATTCAGCCTCACCAGGTACGCCGACGTGATCGAGGCCTACTTACGGGGCCTCGAGCAAGCCGAAGGCGACCTTTCCGACGTCAGCAGCGTTGCTTCCTTCTTCATCAGCCGGGTTGATGTCGAAATCGACCAGCGCCTGACCGAAATCGCAACACCCGAGGCGTTGGCTCTACGCGGCAAGGCCGCCGTGGCCAATGGCAAGCTCGCCTACGCGATATTCCAGGATGCATTCTCGGGGCCGCGTTGGGATGCCCTTGTCGACCGAGGCGCTCGGGTACAACGCCCCCTCTGGGCCTCTACGTCAGTGAAAGACCCGTCGTATCTCGACACCCTGTACGTCGACGAACTGATTGGGCCCGACACCGTCAACACCCTGCCCGACAACACCCTCAACGCTTTCGAGGATCACGGCGTCGTCGCCCGTACCGTCGACGTTGACGTTGCCGGCGCCCAGGCCACCATCGACCAACTGTCGGCGCTGGGCATCCACATGGACGACGTCACCGCAAAGCTCGAAGACGAAGGCGTTGCCGCGTTCGAGAAGAGCTTCGACGAACTTCTCTCCGTGCTGCAAACCAAGGCCGCAACATTTGGTTGACGAGCCGAGGTCGTGAACCGGGTTCTCGGCATCTACACTCGTGAGCAGGTGATTTGAGGTCGATGGGGCTCTCAATCACCGGTCACCGCGTAGCTGGCAGCTACGGGCATTTGATCGCCGTGCCAAGCGTCTCCCTTAATGGGTTGCGAAGGTACGGATCGCGGCATTCGGACGAATGCCGCATGGCAGCGCACTTGCCGCTGCGGTCACAAGGAGTCAATCGTCACTATCACCCCGGATCGCTCAGCATTAACGCCGTCGCAATTCGACGCGCTCGCGCAAGCGCAGATCGACGGCCTCGCTACAGCTCAGCAACTGGCAACCCTCGAAGCCCACGAAGAAGCGTGGCTCGGAAGCCTCTGGCGCCTGCTCGACGCGGCCGAGGCGGCACTGCATTCGGCTCGGCGCACAGTCAAAGGCACCGCTCGAGCAGCCGTGCTTTCTGACCTGGACGAAGAATGCTTCCGCATCGACGCCGTCATAACGAAACTGTCCGGCGAACCAGCCGATCACGAGCTCGCCCCGCTCGAACCGGTGACCGGTGATATCGATCCGGCGCCCGTCGACGACTACGTGGGCACGGTCCAGCTCCAGCTGTCTCGCTCCGACGGCCGCATAATTGTCTGGGCCGCTGGCCACAAGCAGCGTGGTGAGTTCCACGAGGGTGTGCTCGAACGGGTGAAAGCCCAGGGCGGGGCTTCAATCGAGTGGGGCGAACAGGCCACGATGAAGGTCCCAGGCAGCGGACGAGTATCAACTCTTTCGGCTCCGGTCTCCTCGGCGCTTGGCTGGTTGGCAGCACTCGGTTCGACCGCCGCCGACGACTCGCTGGGTGCGAGCGTGACCTGGATGGGTCAGGCCGCGGCCATCGCCATCGAACTGGTAGCTCAGGGCCGGGTCGTGCCGCAGTTGGTGCAGTCGAAACGACGCCGAAAGGACCCGGCAACCCCCGACCAGAGCACCTTCCGCCTTCGATGGATCCCGGCGCTGATCGACAGCGACCGCTTCGACGCGCTCGCTCGCTCGGTTCCCGGCGCGGCGATGCTCGGTAGTCGAGAACAAGAAAAGGACAAATTCACCCTCGCGGCGATCTCCGACATCACCGATGCGTTGGTCGCCATCGCGGCCGGCCAACTCGAAACTCCAGCGGCGCCTCCCACCATCTCCTCACGGGCCGACGTCGCCGAAGCAGCTCTGTGCCATCTCAATGGCGAACCGTTCACGGCTCCCGGCAAGGTCGGCGGCGAACTAGTGCGACGGCTGTCGCAGTGGGCGCAACCGGTGCTGGGGAAGGCCGAACGTAAGCTCGTTGTTCAGCTCGACGCGCCAGACGATTCCGGAGCATGGCACGTTGCCGTTTTGGCTCAGTCCGAGAACTCTCAGCTCGAGCCCGTTGAGGTGGCGCTGACCACCGGCTCCAAATCAAGAGCCAAAGACACCGCGGCCCAGCTTGGCCGGCTCGAACGCCTGTTTCCCGAATTGTTACGTCTCGGTGGTCGCCGGCGGGGCGAAGTCATCTTGTCCCAAGACGAGGCGTGGAAACTGATGACCACCGCCGGTGACACGCTTCGGTCGTGCGGATTCGATGTTCGGGTGCCAGCACTCAAACGCAAAAAGGCCATCGCCTCGCTCCGGCTCACCTCCGAGACCGACGAATCAGTAGTGGGAGCTCAACAGCTGGCCGACGTTCGTTGGTCGGCCGTGTTCGACGACGTCGAACTGAGCGCCGGCGACATCTCCAAACTGGCCGCCGAAGCGCGGCCGCTGGTCAAGTCTCGTGGCCAATGGGTCGAGCTCGACAAGGTCGACCTGGCCGAAGCGGCTGCCGCTCTCGCAGAACGAGCCGATACCACAAGGCTCACCGGCGCCGACATGCTCCGCCATGCCCTCGGCCTCGAGGGTTCTCCCTTGGCCGGCGGCATCAACATTGTCGGCGACGGCTGGGCCGCCGACCTGCTGCGCAGCGTCGAGGCGTTGCCCGAGACGCCAACGACCACTCCCGATGGCTTCACGGGAGAACTGCGCAGCTACCAAGCCGATGCTCTTGCTTGGCTCGAGTTCCTCGAAGATGCCGGGCTCGGCGGCTGCCTCGCTCTCGATATGGGCCTCGGTAAGACACCCACCGCGCTGGCTAGCATCGCCCGAGCTGACGACGGCGAGACCGCCCTGATAATCGCTCCACCAGCAGTAGTGGGCAACTGGGCCGCCGAAGCGAAAAAGTTCGTTCCCGGTGTCGATGTGGTTGTCCATCACGGCGCCAACCGAGCGAAGGGGCCCGCCTTGGCCGCCGCCGTAAGGGGGGCCGACATGGTGATCACCACCTATGGCACGGCGGTCCGCGACATGGACCAACTTTGCGACCTGTCGTTTGGCAAGGTTGTGATCGACGAAGCTCAGGCCATCAAAAACCCGGCCGCCGAAACGTCGCGGCAGCTCCGCCGGATCAAAGCCAAGACCCGGATTGCTCTCACCGGCACACCCATCGAAAACGGTCTAGGCGACCTGTGGGCGATCATGGACTGGGCCAACCCCGGCCTATTGGGCGAGCGTGCCGCGTTTGTATCGCAGCTCACCCCGGACTCCAAGAGCAGAGGCGGCAGCGACGGCGAAGCAGCCCTGCGAGCTCTCAACGGAATTCTGGTTTATCGCCGCACCAAGGCCGAGCCGAGCATCGCCGCCGAATTGCCGGACCGCATCGACGAACTCGACCACTGCGCGATGACGCCCGAACAGATAGGTCTCTACCAGGCCGTGATCGACACCCTCATTGCCTCCACGACCGAACGCGAACCCGGCGCTCCCGAACGCAAAGGCGCGGTACTCGCCGCCATCACTGCTCTCAAGCAGATCTGCAACCATCCCGTCAACTACCAAAGCGACGAAGAACCTCTTGATGGCCGTTCGGGCAAGCTCACCCGTCTCAACGAGATCATCGAGACGGTCTACGCCGCCGACGAAAAGGTTCTGATATTCACCCACTTCGCAACTTGGGGCGAAAGGCTCGCCACCTACCTCACCGAACGGTCTGGCAAACCGGTCAGTTGTTATCACGGTGGTCTGGGCCGCACTGCTCGCGACAAACTGGTCGACAGTTTCCAGGCAACCGACGGCGCGGCGGCGATGGTGCTATCGCTCAAGGCCGGGGGCACCGGTCTCAACCTCACCGCGGCAAACCATGTCGTCCTCTATGACCGTTGGTGGAACCCCGCAGTCGAGGACCAAGCACGCGACCGGGTTTGGCGTATCGGCCAGAAGAACACTGTTATCTGTCATCGCCTGGTGTGTCCTGGCACGATCGATGAACGAGTCGAAGAGGTCGTGGCCGGTAAGCGCCAAATCGCCGATCTCACATTGCCCAAGTCCAGTTCGATAGGTGACCTCGACGCCGGGCAACTCCAACAGGCGCTCGGCATCGACCCGTCAATGCTGCTTGATGTCGAGGTCGTCGAAGGCTCTGAGGGTCGGGAGGTGCTGGCGTGAGTAATCAGCCTCGCAAACGCCGTAACCGCAGCCGGCCAACAAACCATTCGAATTCGGGTTCGGGTTCTGGTAAAGCTCGCAAAGGCAGCTCGAAGAATCAAAAACGCGAACCAAAGGTCGATCCGATCGAATTCTGGGGCGATCCGAGCGCCCTACCAGAACCAATAGATCAGATTCGTCCAGCCGCCGACGTCAAGTCGGTGGTTACCTCGCTCGGCCGTATCCCGATGACCGGACAAGAGACCGCGTCCGAGCACTGGTTCTCGCTGGTTTACGAACGGGCCGCGGTTCTGGCCGGGGCCTTGGCGGCGGCCGGCGGGTTGCTGGCCGAGGAAGACGACGACTGGGTCATCTGACCTATTCTTCGGCCCGCGGTCGCCTTGATACCGAGTATGCGATAAAACTACGGAGCGCGGTCAAGTTGGAGTTTGGTCAGATTCGACGCCAGTCGTCGCTGCACCTTGGAGGAATACGTGAGACAGCTCAGAACGCCGCGCCGCCTCATCGCCGGTTTCATCGCCGGTTTCATCGCGCTGGCCCCCGTGGCGTTGGCTCAGCCCGCGGGAGCTGCGGCCGGGTTTGGTGACGTCAAGGACAATTGGTTTTACACCGCACCCATCGAATGGATGGTGCAAACCGGCATCACCAAAGGCACCGCCCCGGGCTGTTTCTCTCCCGAACAGCCGGCCACAAGAGGTGAGATGGCGGTCTTTCTTCACCGCTTCGTGGGGTCGCCGGCGCTGGGCACCGAGTGGTTCGACGACGTCAAACCAACCGACTTCTATGCCGATGCTGTTGGCTGGATGGCCACAACCGGCATAACGACCGGAACGTCAGCCACGACCTTCAGCCCCGATCGCTTGGTGACCAGGGGCGAACTCGCCACTTTCCTGCATCGCCTGGCCGGAGAACCCCTCGGCGCCCGCGAGCCGTTCACCGACGTTCAACCGGGCGAGTTCTTTGCCGCCGCCGCGGCATGGATGGCAACAACAGGCATAACGACCGGTACTACGCCAACGACTTTCAGCCCGTACCGCCTCATATCTCGCGGCGAATTGGCCACGTTCCTATATCGCTATGCCGGAGAACCGTCGGTAACGGTCAGCGCCGGAGGAGTTTGCAGCACCGACCCGGCGGCCAATCTGATCGAGGCCGAGACACTGTCGCTCAATCTGCTCAACGACCTACGGATTGGTCGCGGGGTCGCTCCTCTCTCTCGCACCACCCAAATGGATGCGTACGCCCGCAATTGGTCGATGACGATGCACGACCAGTCGATCTTCAATCACAGTGGCGGTCCCTACGGCGAGAACATTGCTTGGTCCAGCGTTGGCGCGGCCACGCCGGCCGAAGCGGCCGCGCTAATGCACGACCTCTGGGTCAACAGCCCGCGCCACTTGCTCAACATGACGATGGGCCATTACACCGAGGCCGGCATCGGATTTTGGCAGGGGCCCGGCGGCTGGTACGCGACCCACGTCTTTCGCTGAGCGGCCGGCCTCTCGAACCGCGTAAACAAGTGAGTTGCATATAGCAACCCACTCGCTTATCGTGCGGCGATGGCCGCAGCCGAACCGTCGGAGACCTGCTCGATCCAGCGCACGCTCGATGTGATCGGTGACAGGTGGTCGCTGCTTATTCTGCGCGACTTGTTTCGCGGCGTAAGGCGGTTTTCGTTGATCCAAAACGATCTGGGGATCGCCAAGAACCTGTTGGCCGACCGCCTCGCGGCGCTCGTCAAAGCCGACATCGTCACCAAAGTGCCCTACCAGGAGCGCCCAATCCGCTACGAGTACTGCCTGACCGAGAAAGGCCGCTCGCTCAGCCCCGCACTCATGGCCCTGATGCGATGGGGCGACCAGTGGTACAGCGACAATGGTGCACCCACCGAATTGGTCCACGAAGTTTGCGGCACCCGACTCGAGCTTCAGTCCTGGTGTACGTCTTGCAATGCCGGGGTTGACCCCCGATCGATTTCGTCGCGCCCTGGCGCCAACCTCCACCCCTCCAAGGATCACCAATGACCGTCACAGATCTCGAAACCGTCCCAGCCGACGAACTGCGTTCGATGGCTCGGGCGATCCGACGCGAAAGCTTCGGCACCGTAGTCACCTATTCGCCCAAGGTCTTCATCCCGCTCACGATGCTGTGCCGCGACAAATGCGGCTACTGCACGTTCGCTCAACCCCCGGCTCGGCTGGATGCGCCTTACCTCGACCCCGAACAGGTGCTCGCTATTGCCAAAGCCGGCGCCGAACAAGGATGTCACGAGGCGTTGTTCACACTCGGCGAAAAGCCCGAACATCGGTACCCAGTCGCCCGAGACTGGCTCGACCGCCACGGCTACACGTCCACCGTTGACTACGTCGCAGCCATGGCCCGTCTGGTCCTTGACGAGACCGGACTCCTGCCTCACGCCAACACGGGCGCAATGTCGAGCGACGAACTCTCCCTGCTTCGAACTGTTTCGCCAAGTCAGGGAATGATGATCGAGACTCTGCGAGACGATCTCGACTGTCATCGGGGCGCCCCAGACAAGATCCCACAGCGGCGTCTCGAGACTATTGAGTGGGCTGGGGAGCTACAGATTCCCTATACCACCGGAATTCTCGTTGGCATTGGCGAGGACCGTGGCGACCGCATCGACGCGCTACGAGCAATCGCCGAAGCGCACCAACGACACGGACACGTGCAAGAAGTCATAGTCCAGAACTTCCTACCCAAGCCCGGCACCGCGATGCACGATTCGCCACCGTGCCCCCGCGACGTCTATCTCGACGCCATCTCGCTGGCGCGAGTCATCCTGCCCGGCGAGATTCACGTCCAAGCGCCACCGAACCTTTCTGACGACTTCGGCGACTTGCTCGATGCCGGAGTATCGGATTGGGGCGGCGTTTCACCGGTGACCGCCGACCACGTAAACCCCGAACGGCCATGGCCCGAAATCGACCGATTGCGCCAAGTCACCGAGGCTTCAGGACACACTCTGGCGCCACGACTGACAATCCATCCGGCCTACGCAAGAGACGCAGAGCGTTGGCTCGACCCCGATCTGCACTTCCCCGTCGCCGACCGCTCCGATTCCGACGGTTTTGCCCGAGACGACCCAGGCTCGGTGTGGCCAGAACGAACAATGGAACGGCTCAAGGTTGGCGACGGTGCAGAATTTGAGCTCACCGGCTCTATCTCGTCTCAGTGGTACGTCGGTACAGACAGCGATCCCGACGTTCTCGTGCCCGGCGCCGCCCATGCCACCGGAGCAGTGCGTGAAGTGCTCGACGGAGTGCAAAAAGGCGAAGATGTCGGATTCGACGAGATTCTCACGCTGTTTCGGGCTCGAGGAGCCGAGGTCGGCGCCGTCGCCGCAGTAGCTGACGAACTACGCGCCGACGCAGTGGGCGACGTTGTTACTTGGGTTTCAAACCGCAACATCAACTACACCAACGTCTGCACGTTCAAGTGTCGCTTCTGTGGCTTCTCCAAGGGCCCATTGTCGCTGAACCTCCGGGGCACGCCGTACCTCCTGACCCTCGACGACATTGCCGAACGGGTGGTCGACGCCGCGGCCCAAGGGGCAACCGAGGTGTGTCTGCAAGGCGGGATACATCCCGACTTCGACGGGGACTACTACATCGATGTTGCCCGAGCGGTGCACGACGCCGTACCCGGCATGCACATTCACGGATTCACCGCCCTCGAAGTAACCGAAGGCGCCAAACGAAACCACGAGCCTCTTGCCGACTACCTCACCAGACTCCGAGAGGCCGGACAACGCTCGCTTCCTGGCACCGCCGCAGAGATCCTCAGCGACGACGTACGAGCGGTCCTGTGCCCCGACAAGATCAACACCGACGAGTGGCTCGAAGCTCACCGTGTCGCTCACTCAGTCGGCCTAAAGTCAAACGTGACCATCATGTTCGGGTCGGTGGAGCGACCCGAACATTGGGTCGATCACATCCTCAAGACCCGCGCTCTGCAGGAAGAAACCGGAGGATTCACCGAGTTCGTCGGCCTTCCGTTTGTTCACATGGCCTCGCCCATATACCTGCAGCGCCGTTCTCGTCGAGGACCCACATTTCGCGAGGTGCTACTGATGCATGCGGCGGCGCGCATCGCATACCGCGGACGCATCGACAACATCCAAGGCTCCTGGGTGAAGCTCGGGTTTGGGTCGATTGCCCAACTACTCAGGTCCGGCGCCAACGACCTCGGCGGAACCCTCATGGACGAAAACATTTCTCGTGCGGCGGGTGCCGATCACGGCACAGAAGTCACCGCCGAGGACTTCCGCCGAGTTGTCGAACCGCTGGGCCGCAACCTCGTACAACGCACGACGCTGTACGGGCGGCCCGATTTGGACGCTCTGCCGCTGCCGGCGACTCGTCGGCTCAAAATCCAAATTCCTGTTGCCGGCGGCTGATGTCGATCCGAGGCAACGGCGGGCGACTAACGTCACGGCGTGCCTGACTCTCTTCCCAGCTACCGCACCGGTAACCCCGAACTCGACGCCGAGATCCAGAAACTGGCGCTCGTCGTAGACGACGACGACCAGGCGTTGGTTTTCGAGATGATCGTGACCGCGATCCGTCTGAGCCACGAAGGTGCCGACCGGGGCGATCTCAAACTGGTGACCAACGCCATGAAGGAGTTCCGCTACTCCTTCGACGTTTTCCGAAGCTACGAGTCGATTCGTAAGTGCACGATTTTTGGAAGTGCGCGCATTAAATCCGGAGACCCGGCTTACGAATGCGCCCGCCTGTTCGCCGAGAAGATCGCCGCCAAAGACTGGATGGTAATTACCGGCGCAGGTCCCGGAATCATGGAGGCTGGTCACCGCGGTGCCGGCGCCGAAAACAGCTTCGGCGTGAACATCATGTTGCCGTTCGAGGCCAGCGCAAACCCGGTGATTGCCGGCGACCCGAAGCTCATCAACTTCCGGTATTTCTTTACCCGCAAGGTCATGTTCATGAAGGAGTCGCAGGCCTACGTCTTGCTTCCCGGCGGGTTTGGAACCATGGACGAGACCTTCGAACTTCTGACTCTTATTCAAACCGGCAAGAGTCCCCTCGCCCCGGTGGTGTTGCTCGACCCACCCGAGAGCAGCTACTGGGACCGGTGGCATCGTTTTGTGAGTGCCGAGTTGCTTGATGCCGGGCTGATTTCGCCTACCGACATGAACCTCGTACGGGTGTGTCAGTCGGTCGACGACGCCGTCGACGAGGTTTGCCGGTTCTACTCGACGTATCACTCACTGCGCTTCGTGCGAGGAGACCTGATCCTTCGGCTTCATCGCCAACCCGACGATGCCGAACTCGCGGTGTTAAGCGACCGCTATAGCGACATCATCGAGTCGGGAAGGATCGAACGAGTGCCAACCAGCGACGCCGAACATCGTGACAACGACGTACCGGACTTGGCCCGAATTGGGTTCCGGTTCGACCGACACGGATGGGCTCGGGTCAGATCAATGATCGACGATCTCAACGACGGTCCCAGCGCCTGAAGATCAGTAATCGTCGTTGGGCTCCACTAGGAGATTTGCGGCCTTCTCCACAGCGCGCCGCGCCCGGGTGATGCGCTTTTCGTCGACGGGGTACTCTTGCCCCCCAGCGTCGATCGAGTCTCGTAATCGAGAGATCGCCAGATCGGCCAACTCCTCACTAATGGACTCGAGTCGCGTACGGATGTCGTCAAATTCGCCAGCCATGCCGGGGACCGTAGCGCACCCCGATACCGTTCCGTGCCGATGACGCACCTACCTGAAGACCTCCACGAATGGGTCACATTCGCCGACGGCGACGGGGACACCTGGCAATTCGACGTCACCTTTCTCACGTCGAATTATGGATGTATCTATGGCCGCGGCTGCCCTGGGGTCTTCACCGAACTTGCCCCCGAATACGAACACGGCTGTTGTACCTATGGCGCTCACTTTGTCGACGAGGAAGATCGCACGTCGATCGGCGCCAAGCTTCTACAACTCGAACCCGGCGAGTGGGAACTACAAGATCGAGCCGACGAGATGGGTGGCGCCATTTTCCAAAATGACGACGGCGAATGGGTCACCCAAACCGTCGACGATGCTTGCATCTTCCTCAATCGACCGGGGTTCCAACACGGTGCCGGTTGCGCGTTGCACCAAGCAGCCCTACGACGTGGCGAGCGCCCCATCGACTGGAAGCCCGACGTGTGCTGGCAAGTGCCGGTACGGTTCGACGAACACACCGACGACAACAACCACACGACCTACATTCTGAGGGAGTGGAAACGGCGGGATTGGGGCGAAGGTGGCGCCGAATTCGCATGGTGGTGCACCGACGATCCGTTGGCCTTCGGCGAGGATCGCCCCGTATGGAAAACCTTACGCGAGGAGATTCTCGAGCTGGTCGGCGAGGAACCATACGAGATGTTGGTCGATTACATCCACAGTCGCGAATCAGCGAAAAGCGAACCGGTCTTTCTTCCCCATCCCCAAGTGCGCCGGCGCCACAACTGAAATTTCGGGCATCGTAGGCCGACGAGATGCTCAGGTCGGCGAGATTTTGGCCGAAAGGACGCTGTGACCGCCTTTACTTCCGACGACCTCAACGCGGCCGCGCAACAGGCTGGGATGATCTTTCCGGCCCATGTCGTCGATCAACTAGTAGCCGCCGTCGACTCTGGCAAGCATGTGATCCTCACCGGACCGCCCGGCACCGGCAAAACGACGCTGGCCTACCTGGCCGCAGAGGTGGCCCGTCGAGCGATGCTTTGCACCGGCTATCTCCCGACGACCGCCACCACCGAGTGGACCACCTTTGAGACCATCGGCGGGCTACAGCCAACGGCCGAGGGTCTGATATATCGCCCGGGTCTCTTTGTTGAGGCCATCGAGTCTGGTCGGTGGCTGGTGATCGACGAACTGAACCGGTCCAACTTTGACCGGGCGTTTGGCCAGTTGTTCACCGTGTTGTCCGGTTCTGCGGTTGTGTTGCCGTTCAAGCGCAAAGGTCAGACGTTCCCGATATCGCTAGTACCGAGCGGGGTTGAACCGCCGATCGACTCCGACGTCATTCGGGTGGCCGCCAGTTGGCGAATCATTGCCACGATGAACGTGTTCGACAAGAACTTGCTGTTCGAAATGTCCTACGCGTTGATGCGGCGTTTCGCCTTCATCGAAGTGGGCTCGCCGTCGGATGCCGCGTATCGACACTTGTTGCAAGGCCCCGGCGAAGTCGTGCAGCACCTGTTGGCGCTCCGCGAGTTCACCGACCTCGGTCCGGCGGTCTACATCGATGCCGCGAAGTACGCCGAGCGCCGGTCACGCGACGGCATCAGCGACTCTCGGCTCCTCTACGAGATCTTCTACGCCTACTTCCTTCCCCAATTCGAAGGGATGGAAGAACGCCGGGCGATGACTCTCTACCGCACCGTCGCCGCTCATCTTGACGCTCCGGAGCAACTCGAAGTCCAGCGCACCATCTCCGACGTCCTCGGCGTCGAATTGGTTGTGTGAACCGCATCCTCACCGACCCGTTCGAAGCAACGCTCGAGCCGACCGCGGAACTATGGCGCCGGCTCGCTCGACCCTTTGATCCGGCCGAAACAGTAGACGCGCTTCTCGGGCTCTCACCCGAGGTGGTAGATCAACTCGCCGGTGTCCTTACGGCAACATGTGACGAGGCCGAAGACCTACTCAGGTCCATGCCCAAGACGCTACGGAACCTCAAAAGCGCGGTCGGCACCAACTCCGAACGCTGCCACGGCGAACTACGAGGTCCTGTGCAATGGTCGGCCACCATCGCCGCCCAGTCGTCGAGCGCCGGCAACCGCGACGTATATGTGTGTGCGTCGCCTCGTCGGGCCTACGACATCGACGAAAACCGGGTGCTGGTCGGCGCCCTTCGAGCCATCGCCGAGGCCGGTGCCCACATCGACAAGGTTGATCCGGGAAGCTACGAAGATGATGGTCTGCGGCGGGCAAAGCACAACGCCCGTCAGGCCCGACGCTTCCTCGACCACCGATCACTCGAAGGAATCCGACTCGACGGACGCCCATCGAGCCGGGCCATCAAACGCACTCGCGGCGGCAAGAACAGCGCCTCGTACCGCCCGGCCCTCGACATGTTGGCCCGAGCCAGCGAACCGCTCGCTCTCGAAGAAGTGGCGCCGTACTGCGATCGACGCACCCGAGTACAACATGGTCTGCTGGTGGCGATCATTGATGACCTCGAGGCCCGTGGCATGCGTGTGCCAGCCCTACGAGCCGAAGCTGGCTCCTTGTTTGCCGGACCGGTCGAATACATCCATCCGAGGCGGCGCGGCGATCAGAGCCGACTGCATGGCTTGCTTATTGGAAACGTGTTGGTCGATGTCCCCGACCGGATCAAAAACCGGGTTCGCTCATCGGCAGCCGCGGCGCTAACCGAACGGGCACAGGGTCGGCCGGTGGTTATCGTCGTCGACCAGAGCGACATCTCGATCGCCGTGGACCGCGCCATTCACGCTGCTCGCCAAGACTGAGCAAATCATCTCGTCCAGATGAGTGGCACTGGCCTCTGGAGGGTGTAGGAAAGGCTGTCGTGAAGCCGCTCTTCGCCTCGCTGGTTCGAGGACACGACATCCGAATCCTGGCCGCCTCGGTCGCTACCGGCATGTCGGTAGCGGTCCTCGTCGCGCTCTTCGACGCCGGAACTGTCGAAGTCGTATATTCGTGGCTCCTCGATCAGAGCTTGCCGGTTCTCATGTTTGGCCCAGTCGTCGGCACCATGCTCGCTGCCTTACTGCTGCGAGTCGTCGGCCGCGGCGCTTCTACGTCAACCTCCGACGAATACGTGCGCGCCTTTCACGAGCGTCAGCCCCGAATCCCGATACGCGAGCTTCCGGCGAAGTTGATGGCCGGCGTCGCGACGATGGGTTTCGGCGGTGCGTTGGGACTAGAAGGCCCGTCCATCTATGCCGGTTCATCGATCGGGTTGTGGATCCACGAAAAGTCGGGCGGCCTACTACGTCGAGACGAAGCCAGGCTCCTGCTAACCGCGGGAGCGGCCGCCGGCGTCGCCGCGGTGTTCAAGGCCCCCGCGACCGGCGTGATCTTCGCAATGGAAGCTCCGTATCGCGACGACGTAACGCCACAGGCCCTTCTGCCGTCGCTTCTCGCCGCGGCCTCGAGCTATGCAACGTTTGTTGCCCTGGTTGGCACCGAACCAGTCATTCCGTTCTTCGCCGAAGGCAGCGTGCTGGTCGACGAGGGCAGCGTGTCGGTCCTCAGTGTCCAAGCCGTCGATCTGCTCGGCGCCCTGTTGCTCGGCCTCGGCGCCGGTCTCGGTGGGCGCGGGTTTGCGTGGCTCGTGCGCCGGTCCAAGCAATACGGCAAGTCCATCAGTATGGTCCGGCGCTTAACCATCGGTGGCATCTCGATGGCGGCGGTGTCGGCAATCTCCTACGAAGCCTTCGGTTCAGTCGTAACCCTCGGCCCCGGAACCGACGCAATGGCATGGGTGGTACAAGATCGAACCCTTCAGTTTGTCGCGCTCTTGTTTGTTCTCAGAGTGGCTGCCACCGCGGCGACGTTGGTCGGCGGCGGGGTCGGCGGGCTATTCATCCCGCTAGCGGCGCTGGGTGTAGTGCTCGGCGAGTTTGTCGGCCAAGCCCTCGGTCAAGACGCCACCACCCTGTACCCGATTCTGGGTTTGGCCGCTTTCTTGGGCGCCGGGTACCGCGCCCCGATCGCCGCGGTCATGTTCGTGGCCGAGTCCACCGGCGGAGTCGGATCGTTCGTCGTGCCCGCTCTGGTCGCTGCGGCCGTCTCTCAGCTAGTCGCCGGACCCGAGACGGTTACGCAGCATCAACACACCCATCGCCTCGGCCATTTAGAGCGTCGGTTCACTTTGCCGCTGTCGTCCATTCTCTCGACTGACGTACTCACCGTGCCACCCGATGCAACAGTGAGCGAGTTCGTGTACTTCCATGTGCTGGGCCGACGTGAGCGAGTCGTGCCGGTCGTCGATGGCGACATCTACGTCGGCATGTCGCGGCTCGAAGACATCTCCGAGCTCGACCGCGCCATGTGGGAAGACACAACTGTTGGTGAGCTAATGGCGACCGACCTACCGACCGCTCGCCCATCCTGGACGCTGCGAGACGCCGTGGCCGCGATGGACAGCGCTCACACCGAAGTTTTGGCCGTTACTGATTCCGACGGTGGCTTCGTAGGTGTTGTTACCGCCGACGATATTGTGCGGCTTGACGAGATTCTCGACGAGACCGGCGCCTAAGCGCCCGGCCCCAGCTTAGTCGTCTTCGGCGCTTTCGAACTCGTCGGCCCAAGCGGCATGCTCGGGCTTTTGGTCTTCGTCGTCGTCTACAAAATCGTCTAGAAGGGACTCGAAGTCGCCATCATGTGAGCGCTTCAGCTCACGGGCTTCTTCATAGCGCCGGTGGCGTCCCTTCTTCACGGCTGTAGCTCCCTATCGAGGACATCAAGGTTCCCGATTGTAGCCACAATCGGTCGGTCTGCCACGTCACCAAAACTAGCTTTGCCGATCTTCATCAACTCACCCGTATACGACTGCGTTCTTCGAGCACGACCGCGTCGCGCTCGAAGGCCAGCGCAGCGTCGCCGGAGACAAGTCGGCGAATGGGACCACCGGCCATCTCGGCTCGCCAACCAACCGCCAACCGGGCGTCATCGTCGCCTCTGACCAACGCCTCGACATCGGCGCGGGTCGCAAGGAGAGCCGGATCAACTTGGCGATCTCGTGCCACTTGATTTACCCACGCTGCGACAAGGGCCACTGCCGGGCGAAGATCTCGATTGTCTTCTCGCCGTTTCGCCACCTTCGGAGGACGCCAATTCTCCGAGACGCCCTCGGCCACCGCGGCAAGAATCTTCTCGCCGAGAACGCCGCGCGCCACGCCTTTGTCGACGCCACGTACCTTTCCGAGAGCTTCTACCGAAGTAGGTGCAGCCTGTGAGACCGAAACGATTGCAATGTCTGACATCACAAACCGGACCGGCTGGTCGATCTCGGCGGCGCGGCGCTCCCGCCAAGCCGCCACCGACCGAGCCACGCTGAGAGCGTTGCCCTTGAGATGACGGGCCTCTTTGATCTTTCGCCAAGAGTCGAGCGGCTCGCGTGGTCCTCGGTGGCGAAGTCGGTGTATCTCGATTTCTTCTTCGGCCCACTCGACTCGACCGAGTTCCTCCAGCTGCGCCATTAGCCGATCGTGGATCTCGAGTAGCCGCTCGACATCGGATGCCGCATAGTCGAGTTGGCCCTGGCGCAATGGACGCTCGAGCCAGTCGGTCAGGCGGTTGGCCTTGGGCAACGAGACACCAAGTTCGCGTTCGTGTAGCGACGCCAACGATGGTGTACTCATCCCCAGAAAACCCGCAGCAACCTGCGTGTCGAACAAGCGACGAGGAACCGCCCCGCAAGCAAGTTCAAGAACCTCGAGATCTTGCGAAGCCGCGTGAAGGACAGCCAAGCTGTCGCTCTCCATCAACTCGCGCATAGGAGCAAGATCGACCTCGAGAGGATCGATAAGCACGAGGTCGTCCTGCCACGCGATTTGGAGCAACGCGACCTTGGGCCAATATGTGCGCTCGCGGTGAAACTCGGTATCGAGCGCGTACCTCGTTACGCCCCGAAGTTCCCCAAGTACCTCGAGAAGGTCCTCGTCTGTCGCTACGAATCGATGCTCGGCCACGGCGTCAGACGTCCGTGACACACGGTTTGCCCGCCGCCACCCACGCCATCATCCCACCCGAAACGTTCACTGCATCGATGCCCTCTGCTCGCAAGAACTCAACTGCGCTGGCCGAACGACCGCCTCGGGCGCAAACCACGTATACGGTCGTGTCCGACGCAACATCGGAGATTCGGTCGGGGATCGTCGCCAACGCAATCAACGTCGCAGAGTCGATGTGACCAGTAGCCCACTCGTCTGGCTCGCGCACGTCGACCACCGGCGCGCCGCTGGCAATGCGGCGCTCGAGTTCGTCGATATCGATCTCGGGCAATTCCATAACGTCTCCTTGAGGTGCACGATGATCGTAGCCACCATGGCCATCAGGACTGCGAACCGGTCCCGATCTTCGATCCGAATGGCTCAATAACCAGCAGGAAGGTCGCCAGGGGAATCGGCATCGGCGTACCAACAACGATCTCCGTCAAGCAGTTGCACCACTGACAATCGGTCAACAGCGTGGCGCGGCGCACGAATACCCGAGTCGAAAGCCTGCCGCAGCGTCGAGCAAGATTCGCGCCGCCAAACCGCGTTGAGCCATTGGTAATGGCCATCGATAACCGGGACAACAACGTCGCCCGACCCGATCGCGCCCACAACGCTTGTCACCGCCAGCGACGACGCTTCGATCAGATCGCAAGGCATCGTTGCAACCAGATCGGTGTCGAGGTGATCGAGAGCGGTGATAATCCCACCGAGGGGCCCTTCGCCGGGCCATTGATCCACTACAAGCTGGTGGCCCAACGACTCGAGGTCGCGGCGGTCGCCGCCCACTACCACCACCGGCGCGGCACCCGCCTCGACAAGAGCCTCGACGGCGCGTGTGACCATGGCAACGCCGCCAATCTCTATGAGCGACTTGGTGCGGCCCATGCGTCGGCTCGCCCCACCCGCCAATACCGCGCCGCCAAGTGAGTACGTCACCCCGGCCAGTCAGGGTCTAATTGTCGCAGAAACAACCGACAGCGCTCGTCCTCGTCGGCCTCGCCAATTTGGGCCGCAGTTTGCTGCAAACCCTCGAGGGCCCGCAGGAAGCCCCGATTGGTTTCGTGCCGCCACCGCACATAGCCGCTCCCACGCCAGCCGTTGGCACGAAGCCGATCCAGGCCACGATGATAACCGGTGCGGTACGCAGCGTATTTCAGAGCCGGTACCTCGACTTGGTCGCCCAACGTCGCCCAACCAGCCAAAAAGCGGGGCCACTTCGCGCACACTGCCCCCACCGCCTCGATCGGAGCAGCCGCGCCAAGCGCCAACTCCAGGGCACGAAGTGCGTCCTCAGGTTCGGGGTCGAGCACCGTTTCAGGTGGTCCAGACGTCGAAAGGTTCACAGCACGGTCGTTCATCCGTCGAGCTTAACCACCGCGACGGGATGCAACAGCGAACCGACACCCTCGGTCTACGCTCGCCGGATGGTTCCTGAATGGCTCGATGCCGATCGTTTGCAATGGGCAATTCTCGCCGCAATCGCCGGAGTGCTCTACTCGATGTACCTCGTCGCCCGTTTTGTGCGCCGGGCCCTCACCAAGTTTCTGCTGTTCGTACTTCTCGGCGGACTCGGGCTGTCGCTTTGGTTGCAACGAGCCGACCTCGAACAATGTGTCCAGACCTGCTCATGTTCGCTCTACGGCGAGCACGTCGACATACCACCCGACCGCGTCGGCGACCGCTGCGCCCTGCCGTGACGGACTAGGGCACTCGTTCGATGCGCAAGACATTGGTGGCCTGCGCACGGCTGTCGGAACCGGCCAGCACTCCAACCAACTCGCCGGCCCGGACGTGGCCGGCCGCCTTGGCGAGCCGAATGGCCTCGACCATCATGTCTTCGTTGGTTCCACCGGATTCCATCAGCATCGGCGTCGTGCCCCAGCTCAGCGTCAGTTGCTGAACCGCGCTCTCGTTTACCGAGAAGCCGAGAATGTTGGCCTCGGGACGGAACCGGGCCATCGAGCGGACCGTGAAGCCCGACCCCGAGATGCACAGCACATTGGTGACCCCGAGCTCGGTGGTTGCTCGCCAAGCAGCCATGGTCATGGCGTCGGTCACCGACGAAGCTGCTCCCTCCTCGCCCGTCATCCGCAGCCGCGCCAACTGTTCGGCCCACGCTCCGTGATCCATCTCTTCGTCGGCGCGCCTCGCAATGCGACTCATGGTGCGAACCACGTTGACCGGGTCGGCGCCCACGGCGGTCTCTCCCGAGAGCATCACCGCCGAGGATCCGTCAAACACGGCGTTGGCAACATCTGATGCCTCGGCGCGGGTCGGAGCGGGACTGCTAACCATCGACTCGAGCATCTGGGTAGCGGTGATAACTGGTCGACCGCCGGCGATGCACTGGCGGATGATGTCCTTTTGCAGGTGCGGTAAGTCTTCGAGGCTGCATTCGTTTCCGAGATCACCTCGCGCCACCATCACTGCGCCGGAGGCTTGGATGATTCCCGGCAGATTCTCGACCGCGGCGCGGGTTTCGATCTTGGCGATCAATAGAGGACCCCGCGGGTGAGGTTCGGTGCCCACCCGCCTCATGTCATGAGCGCTTCGCACGAAGCTCACCGCGACCATGTCGACCCCAGCCTCGACAAACGCATCGAGGGCCACAAAATCTTCGGGGGTCGGCGTGGGGATTTGTAGCCGATCGCTCGGAACGTGGATGCCAGGACGACCGCGCAACGTGCTGCCGTGCACCACATTGGCCAGCATTTTGTCGGTGGCCTTGTCGGTGACCTCGAGGATCGCTCCCCCATCGCCGATCGTCAAACGGTCTCCGGGCTGGATGTCGCGGAGAAGCCCGTCGTAGTCGATCTCGACAACCTCGGCGGTGGACGAACCCGTACCCACCCTCAGCTCGAGCGAACTACCCGTAGCAAGTGGGACTCCGGCTTCGCCAAAGTTGCCAGCTCGCACTTTCGGCCCCGGAAGATCGACCAAGATGCCGACCCGCTGCCCTTCTTCGGCCGCCACGGTGCGCACCCGGCGCAGGCGCACCAAAGCCTCGTCGACCGAATTGTGAGCCAGCCCAATACGGGCCACGTTCATGCCTGCACGGATCATGTCGCGCAGTGTCTGCTCGTCGTCGGAGGCAGGCCCGATTGTCGCCACGATCTTCGTTCTTCGGTTCATGGTTTTGAGGCTACTGCGCCGAACGGGATTGGACGATCGGCAATTGCTCTGGCGCTAGGGTCAGAACGTGGTTCATCCGTATCTTCTTCACCCGAGAACATCAAAGAAGGTCCCGCTGGGATTTGCTCACCGCGGCGGGGCCAGTGGGAACCCCGAAAACACCGAGCGGGCCTTCCGCCACGCGGTCGAACTCGGCTACACCCACCTGGAAACCGACGTACACGCGACAAGCGATGGTCAGCTCATCGCCTTTCATGACGATCGACTCGAACGGGTGACCGACCGCGACGGCGCGATACTCGATCTGCCGTGGTCAGAAGTTCGCCGGGCGCGGGTCGGCGGCACCGACGAGATCATGACCCTCGCCGACCTGTTCGAAGCCTTCCCCGACACCCGAATCAATCTCGACCCCAAGGCCGAAAGCACGGTCGAACCGTTAGGCCGGCTGATTCGTGCCGCCGGCGTGGTCGATCGGGTATGTGTTACGGCGTTCAGTCGGCGCCGCACCGAGCGGGTCAAGGCCTTGGTCGGTCCCGAGTTGTGCACCGGCGGCGGCTACTCGGCATCGCTCAAGACACTCGCCGCCGGCTTTCGCATCCCGGCCTCAGTCCGAGGCGTCGATGTACTCCAAGTGCCTGTCACGGTCGGTCCGCTCACCGTTGTAACCGACCGATTCGTCGATGCAGCCCATCGACTTGGGCTACATGTCCACGTCTGGACTATTGATGATCCCGCAGAGATGGAACGGCTTCTTGATATGGGAGTGGACGGGATCATGACCGACGAAGTCCTGGAACTTCGACAGGTATACGAACGTCGCGGTATCTGGGTGTAGCGGACGCCAGTGCGGGTCGGAGGCTTATTGGACAAGATGTCGCGGTTCATGTGACGGCGAGTAGTCGTAGCGATCCTGTTGGGGGTCGACGGGGGACCATCGAACGCTCGGGATGCGTGGGTTGTGATGAGGGCTCGACTCAACGGTTGCTGTTGGAAGCGGTGGGTGTGACTGGGCTACCGCATGTCTAGCGACACGCCGTCTTCGTACTCGCACCGGGGGTGCTCGCCGAAGCCGCCCCAGTCGATGTCGTACGGCATTCCGCGGTCAGGACATGTGTCCTCTCGCCCGAGAACCCAAGCACAGCTCGAAGAAAGAGCGATCACGAGGACGAGGAGCAGCCCCAGATGTAAGCCGTTAGCTGTTGAGCGACGATGCCCGGGTGCAGATGGTGCCGTCCTCAGCCGGTGCTTGCGGGTCTTTCCATCACGGGCGGTCTTCGTCGCCAGCGATCGCACCCTGGTCGGTGCCGTCGTTGTAGACCGGGTCAGTGCCTCCAACGACAGCGAACCCACGCGACTCTGGATCCTCAAGTCGACCGTCGATGACGTCGACGGCCCGTGCTGATAGCCCGGAGGCGAAGTCGTCCACATCCTTGGCCTCATAGGGTTCGCGGAGGAAGGTCTCAAAGCTGAGCTGGAGAGGCTTTGACGCGTCGTCGAGCGTCATGATCGGTCCGTGATGAGGGCCGTCGGGTTCGGTCCGCTCGTCGTGGATCCAGATCTCGACGGGTTGGTTGGGATCGATGGCGAAGTCGAACACGATCGTTTTCTCTCGAGCGAACGCTTCCATCGCGATGCAGTATCCGACGAGTGCTTCGGCCTGTCGTGGACAGACCGCGAACGGAGATCCTTCCTGCAGCGGTCCGTCGTACACCAACTCAACGCGTGCCCTAGCGAGGCCCTCTTGCACCGAGACGGGAAGATCGGCGTCGGTGTAGGAACGATCGGATGCTTCGCGCTCGACCCAGGCGGGCCCGTCTGGACCCCGCTCCCACTCGATCGCAAATCGTTCGATCAGCTGCCCATCTCCTTGATCGTTAACGAGCGCGGTCAGGGTGGCAACTGGGTCTCGTTCATCGACAACGCTGGCAGCTCGGCTGAAGATCTCGGTGACATCGTCCCACTCTGCGGTACACGGGTTCCAGGCGCTGACAGACCCGTCTGCACCGACCCGGGCCATCCCGGCCCATAGCGAGTTCCCGAAGGCCGTGCGTTGGCCGAGAACCACGAGGTCTTCTGGCTTTGCGAGAGCCTCGTCGATCGCAGCGAGATCGGTGTCTCGATAGATCCGATAGCCGACCCCTCCGAGCTCTCGATCAGGGTGGATGGAGGCAATCATCTCCGCTCCTGAGAACTCGACTGCGCGCACCTTGATGCCGGTTTCGTGATCATGATCGTCGGCTTCGTGCGAATAGTCCCCCTCATCAGCGTGAGAGTGACGCAACAGCCAATCGACGCCTGCGGCTGCGCATTGAACCGCAGGCATCACTCGTGCTGGACGGTCGCCGCGGCTAACCTAGTTCACGGTCAAGCGGGATCGTCTGGGCGCATGCGCCCCGAGGTTCAACGCCCCTGATGTTTTTTCGACTGCCCGCTACTGCCCGACCCGCTCCACTCGTTGTTCGACGCGCTGTCGTCGCGACGCTCGGTGCCGCCGTCCTTGCCCTCACCGGCGCTCGCTTTTCCAACGATGCCGCGCTCGGAAACGACTCTGGCAGCCGACTCGACGAGACAACGCTGCCGGGGATCGGTGCGCTGGTTCCCGATGACCAGCTGGACCAGCGCATTCTGGGACTCGAGCTCACCGGCGACGAATGGACCGCGGCAACTACCGAGCTGAACGATGCATTATTCGCCCATGAAGACGCCCAGCGCCGCAACAACCAAGCACGCCGTGACCTGGCGCAGACCTTCACCGCCCGCCTCGATACCGCCGATGATCTGCGCCGAGCCGAAACACTGGCCGGGACCGTCGACGAGCAGATCAGTGCTCTCGAAGCACTGCTACAGAAGCGTGCTGTTGCCCTATTTGTGAACTTTGGTGATGCCGAGACAGAAGTCCTGTCCTCGGCCCGAGCCGCCGCCGACGAGGCTCGTGTGCGCCAACTCTCGAACGAAGTTGACGAGTCACAGTTTGATCAACGCGACGATCTCGAGACGCAACGATCCGATCTCGACCAGACGCTCTCTGCTCTTCGCGGTCGCCTGGTGGAACTCACCACGACCGAAGCCGCACTCCAGTTGTCGATAGCGAGTTCGCTCGCCGATCTCGGCCACTCCGAACTGGCCATCGAGGCTGCGACCACTCATGTTCGCGACGCACGACGCCGCTCACGCATCGAGGGCTACGACTTCTCGGTAACGGCCCTCGATGCGTACCTGGGCGCCGAAGTCTTGCTATCTGAGGCCCGACCGGGGTGCAATGCGCAGTGGTGGATGATTGCTGGTATCGCACGAGTCGAGAGTCGACACGGCGAACTTGGTGGACGAACCGTCAGCGCCTCGGGTCGAACCTCTACTGAGATCGTGGGAGTCGTTCTTGACGGCGGTCCCGGAGTCCGTGCGGTGGTCGATACCGACGGCGGGCAACTAGATGGCGATCCGATCTGGGATCGTGCAGTGGGCCCCATGCAATTCATTCCCGGAACGTGGACGATCCGAGGTCGCGACGCCAGCGGAGATGGGATCGCCGACCCGCACAATCTCTACGACGCGGCCTTCTCGACTGGCCGTTACCTGTGTCAGCTCGGTGGCGACCTGTCACTCGATTCGAACCTCTTGGATGCATATTTCGGTTACAACACGTCGGCCGACTACGTGGCCGAGGTCGAGCACTGGGCCACTCGGTATCGCCAGCTCCAACTCGACCAGTCCCTACTCGAGGACCAATCCCTGCTCGGGGGCTAGTGCGGATGGCCCAGGCCGAATGGGTTGAATTGCTCATTTCTGTGCGAAGGTCTGTGGAAAGGTCTGCAAAACTTGGGGAAAGACGGTGGGTTTCGCGCCAAAGCCTGGGGATTTTGGCCGATGCGGTTGACCGGCAGGAATTTCGGTCGCAAGATACGTCCCGTCGAAGCGAACTAGCGACGGTTGGGAAGTCGAGAAGCAACGAAGGGCGCAAGCCTTGAGCGGCGGATCGAGATCCTCGGCCGGAGCGAACCTCGCGGAGACTCGACACGATCAGGCCGAGTCCCTTTGGGGGCGAGGCGGATCGGCCGGAGACGCCGTTGGAGCGACGAAGGACCAAACGAGAGACCCTCACGAGGGGGAACTCGGGAGGACCGGAGAAGCACCAGACCACGGGGTTCTCGCCGGTTGTCAGGCCCACGCTTCGGAGCGTGGGACCGGGCCGGAGAGATCACGATCCCGAGGTGAGGAGTCAGGCGAGTCCGATTCGGAGCCACACCGACGGGTGAGGCAAAGGGTTGGGTGAGTTGGTACCGCCGGGTACTGAACGCCGGTTCAGGTCGACCACAGCAGGAGACGATTTTGCTGGGGTTGGCTAGGGACAGCACCGTGTACACGGAGCAGTTCTCGAAACTACGTGAATGCCGTCGGGCTGAAGCGCAGGGTGATCAGGGTTGATTTCGGAGCCCCGAGAAGTTGAGCAACGCAAGTTGCGAGGCTGCTCGGGGCTTCGTTCCTTTTTGCCGGTAGTGAAGACGGCTGGTAGTGAAGGCGGCTAGTCGTCCTTGAGGGCCACGGCGTTGGGCGTGACGTTCATCTTGGGTTCGTACTCGGCGACGTCAATCGCCTGGGCATCGGCCCCCTGCGTCGCCCGCAGCTCTCCGCGACACTGTTCGCACGGGCCGTAATACTCCTCGACGACGTCGGCTCCGCAGCGCGGACAACTGATCTCAAGTTGGCTCATGAGAGCACCTTTACACACTTAGTGGTCCTGCTGGGGGCCAACATCTTTTGGGGCCGGCATCGCCATGCAACCGCGTCAAATCCGGTCCCACCGGTAGGATCCCCCCGTTCTTGAGAGGCTGCGATGACCAACCCTGCTCCAACCGACGCGCGCACGGTAATTGTCGGCGCGGGCCCGGCCGGTCTCACCGCGGCTTACGAACTGGCCAAAGCCGGATACTCCTCTACGGTGCTCGAAGCCGACAACGTCGTTGGAGGCATCTCGCGCACCGTCGACATCGAGGGCTGGCGATTCGACATAGGCGGTCATCGGTTCTTCACGAAGGTAAAGCGGGTCCGGGATTTCTGGCACGAAATCTTGCCGGACGAGGACTTCTTGACGCGACCTCGTATGAGTCGCATCTACTACCAAAACCGCTTCTACGACTACCCGCTGCGAGCATTCAATGCTCTGGGGAACCTCGGGCTGATCGAGGCCGTCCGGTGTGTGATCTCCTACGTCGGTGTGCGGATTCGCCCGCCGGCTGATCAGTCAACGTTCGAGGGCTACACCGCGTCGAAATTCGGGTGGCGGCTGTATCGCACATTTTTCGAGACCTATACCGAAAAGGTCTGGGGTATCCCTGCTGACGAGATCCAGGCCGATTGGGCGGCCCAGCGCATCAAAAACCTCAACCTGTTTCGAGCGGCGCTCAACTCCATTACCCCAAGACGTAACCAAACCGATATCACCAGCCTTATCGAAGAATTCGAGTACCCCCGCCATGGGCCCGGCATGATGTGGGAACGCTGCCACGACCTGATTCTGGAACGCCAAGGTTCGGTGCGTTTGGAACACCAAGTCAAACGGATCGTCCACGCCAACGGACTGGCGACCTCGGTCGAAGCATCGTTCAACAACGGGACGGAAAGCTTCGAGACCGATCACATCATCTCGTCGATGCCGCTACCACTCTTGGTCAAGGCCATGGACCCTCCCCCGCCCGACGAAGTCATCGCCGCCGCCGATGGTCTGCGGTTTCGCGACTTCCTGACCGTTGCGTTGGTTGTTCCGCAGGACGCAGGGTTCCCTGACAACTGGATCTACATCCACTCGCCAGAGGTCAAGGTCGGACGGGTTCAGAACTTTTTGTCGTGGTCGCCAGAAATGGTGCCGGAAGCAGGAAAGACTTGCCTCGGACTCGAATACTTCGTAAATGAAGGCGACGAACTGTGGACGGCTTCTGACGATGACCTGATCGCCCTTGGTACCCAAGAAATGGCGCTTCTCGATCTGTTGGCCCCCGAAGACGTCCAGCAGGGGTTCGTCGTACGGATGCCCAAGGCCTACCCGATGTACGACGGTGACTATCAGTCCAACGTCGACACGCTGAGGCAGTGGCTGGGTGCCAATGCCGCCAACGTTTACCCGGTGGGTCGCAACGGCATGCATCGATACAACAACCAAGATCATTCGATGTACACCGCGATGCTCACGGTCGGAAACATCGTCGACGGGGCAAATCACGATGTGTGGAAGGTCAACGTCGAGGCGGAGTACCACGAAGAATCGTCTGAGGGCTAACTGAACGGCGGCGCGAGTCGTTTCGCCTAGACCCCGACATCTTCAGGAGGAGCGCCAAATCGACCCCGAAGAAAGTCGCGGATTGCGAGCAGCCGCCCCCTCGGCGACCAGTGCAGCCCACGAGCACCGGGACGCACCATCCCAATGGGGATCTGGACCAGCGCAATCAGGATCCGAACGGCGGCTTGTCGACGGCCGAAGTGCTCCTTCAGCATCAAAAGGGTGTTGCGCAATTGGAGATAGGCCACCCGTTCGATCGACGCGCTCATGCCGGGATTTCGCACCATCGCGCCACGAATCAAGCCGCTTTGCCACCCTGCCGCCGCCGCTCGAAGAGCTAACTCGGACTCCTCGCAGTATGCGAAATAGCGTTCGTCGAACAGCCCCACTTCTTCGATGCATCGGCGCCGCACCATCATCAGGGTGCCGTGAGGGTAACCAACCAACTCGAATCCCTCGTCCACCGTTGGTTCGGCGTCGATCGTGCCAAGAAACGGATCGATGATGGGCCGATGACCATCACCCACGTCGGCGCTCACCAGCCCCACAAACGGCCGGTCGCGTAGTTCCAGAAGCATCTTGGCCACTGTGCCCTCGTCGGGCAGGGCGTCGTGGGGAGCGACCACCGCCCATTCGGTGTTGTGGGCACGTAGCCAGCGCCGCAGCCCGACGTTGCCGCCGGGCCCAAACCCGAGGTTGGCGTCGGCCAGGATTATCTCGGCGTCTCCGACGAGGGACGCAAGGGCGATCTGAGTCTCGGGGGCCGAGCCGTTGTCCACCACAATGATGCTGGCATCAACCCCTTGGTGTCTGAACGCGTCGACGGTGCGACCAATGGCATCAGGGCGGTCGCGGTGGATGATGATCACGGATATCGAGTCCGCCAGCTTTGACATAGTGGTGCGATGGTGGCCGAGAAAAACGCTTCGAGCAAGCTGGCTTCTGAGATCTCGACTCATGGCTGTTGCCCGGTACGATAGGCACATCGCCAACGGGGCTGGAGGGCACGGGTGAGCACTCACGATCCGAAGCCCGAGGACAATGGGCCCGCGGTCACTCCTAGCGACAAACTCGGCGACCTCGCGGCCAGAGCCGGCATTCGGCGCATACATATTCTGGCTTGGCGCGACCTCGCCGACGTCGAGGCGGGCGGATCAGAGCTTCACGCCTCGTCGGTGGCGGCAAAGTGGGCCGAAGCCGGACTCGAAGTCTTGATGCGCACGTCCTATGCCCAAGGCGCCCCGCCCGAAACCGTGCGCGACGGCTATTCGGTTGTGCGTCGCGGCGGGCGGTACATGATTTTCCCGCGGGCTGCGACATCAGAAATGGCCGGACGTCGCGGCCGGCGCGACGCGTTGGTCGAAATCTGGAACGGCGTCCCGTTCTTCTCGCCGATTTGGGCCCGAGGACCCCGGGCAACGTGGCTCCATCACGTGCACGAAGACATGTGGCCAATGGTGCTCCCGCCTCGACTGGCGCGTGCGGGCCAAGTCCTCGAACGCAACGTCGCTCCCCCGTTCTACCGGTGGTCGCCGATCGTCACCCTCTCGGACTCGTCGCGCCGACACATCGTCGACCGCATGAAAATCCCTGCCGAGCGCATCAAGGTGGTGCCGCCCGGGATCAGCGAGCGGTACTCACCTGGCGGGGACGAATCTCCAGAACCCACAGTTCTGGCTGTCGGCCGACTGATGCCCGCCAAGGACTTCCCGGCCCTGATCCGGGCCATGAACGTAGTCAGGCAAGACCAACCTCGCGCCCGGCTCATTGTCGTGGGGGAAGGTTACGAGCGGCTTCGACTCGAGCAAATCAGCCATGACCTCGATGCCGAGCAGTGGTGCGACTTACGTGGTCGAGTCGGTCCCGACGAGTTACTCAGTCTCTACCGGTCGGCTTGGCTGGTCGCCAGCGCGTCAAGGGCCGAAGGTTGGGGAATGACCCTCACCGAGGCCGCGGCCTGCGCCACGCCCGCAGTCGCTACCCGCATTCCTGGTCACATTGATGCGGTGCGCGATCAAGTCACCGGAGTGCTCGTCGACTCCGACGACGAACTAGCGGCGGCGATCGGTGGGTTGCTTCGCAACCACGACCAGCGCCGCACAATGGGCCAAGCGGCACGAGAGTTCGCTTCGTCGCTGACCTGGGACCGCACCGCCTACGACACCCTGGAAGTGCTGGCCTCCCAGCGGCGCCGGTGATGCCCGGCGGGATCGTTCGATCCTTGCGCAACTTTGGTCGCAACCACTCGGTCCTCTTGATTTCGGCGTTTGCGGCCTATGTCCCCGCAATACTTTCCAGCCCAGGCCAGGTCGGCGCCGACACCAAGACGTATCTCTACCTTGATCCCGGCAAAGTCTTGAACGAGGCCAGCAGCCTCTGGAACAGCGATGTCGCCCTCGGCACAGTCACCCATCAGACGATCGGTTACCTATGGCCAATGGGCCCGTTCTACTGGTTGTTCGAAGCAGCGGGAAGCCCCGACTGGTTTGCCCAACGGATATGGATCGGTTCGCTGCTATTGCTGGCTGGGCTTGGTGTCAGATTCCTGCTGCGGACCATGGATTGGGCAGGCCCCGGCTTGCTCCTGGCAGTATTGGCCTACCAACTGAGTCCTTATCTGCTCGACTACTCGGCCAGAATTTCCGCCGTCCTATTGCCGTGGGTCGGCCTTCCGTGGATGATCGGTCTCACAATTCGCGCCGCCCGTACGCAGGGTTGGCGTCACCCTGCTCTCTTTGCGTTGCTCACCTTGACCATTGGTGGGGTCAATGCCACGTCGCTGCTACTGGTCGGATTGGCGCCGGTGCTTTGGTTGGTCCACGCCGTTTTTGCCGAGCGGTCTCTCGCGTGGCGCGATGCCCTCTTCGCGGCGCTTAGGATCGCTCTGCTCACCGTCGCTACCGCGGTCTGGTGGATCGCCGGGCTGGTCCTACAGGGCGGCTACAGCCTCCCGGTGACTCGCTATACCGAAACCTACGAGGTCGTCGCTGATGCCGCCACCGCCCCCGAAATATTGCGAGGCCTCGGTTATTGGTTCTTTTACGGAAACGACAAATTCGGTGCGTGGATTCAGCCGAGCATCGAATACACCCAAGGGGTCTGGCTGCTGTTTCTGAGTTTCGGGTTGGTCGTGCTGGCCCTATTGTCGTCAGCGTTCGTGCGCTGGCGCCACCGGTCGTTCTTCCTGCTGTTACTGGTCACCGGATCGCTGATTGGGATTGGGTCTCACCCCTTCGACAATCCTTCGTTGCTGGGTTCGCTGTTCAAGGATTTCACCCGCACCGAAGCCGGGCTATCCCTTCGATCGACGCCACGAGCAGTGCCGATGGTCGTGCTGGCCACCGCGGTCTTGCTCGGGGCCATGGCTGCGGCCGCGCAACAAAGATGGCCGGACTGGGGCCGGCGGTTCACCGGTCTGGTACTTGCCGCCGTGGTGCTGGCCAACCCGGCCATCTGGCGGGTTCGGATGGTCGAGGAACACCTACGCCGCGACGAGGACCTACCCCAGTACTGGATCGACGCGGCCGCGTGGTTCGATGCCACCGATGACGGTTCGCGTATTTGGGAGGTCCCGGGTAGCGACTTCGCGTCGTACCGGTGGGGAAACACAGTCGATCCAATAACGCCCGGACTCATGCAACGAGGGTTCGTATCACGCGAGTTGGTCCCGTTTGGATCGCCCGAGTCGGCAAACTTGCTCACCGCGTTCGATCGCAAAATGCAAGAAGGTTCGTTATCGGCCGACTCGGTTGTGCCAATCGCCGAGTTGATGTCGGTTGGCGAAGTCGTGCACCGTGCTGATCTCACGTTCGAGCGGTTCCGCACGCCGCGTCCCGTGCCTACCGCCGACTTTCTGAACCGTATCGATGGTTTCAGCCAGATCAAATCCTTTGGGGCGGCGGTCCCGAACATCGCGGGACCCGAGCAAACCCTGCGTGACGAGATCTATCTCGCGACCGATCCGTTGCTTGTCGATCCTTCGCCCGTCACCGCCTACCACGTTGCTAATCCTCTTGATGTGGTGCGACTCCGCCCGACGCAAAACTCACAAGTGGTGGTCGGCGACGGCGAGGGCGTAATCGACGCCGCCGCGGCAGGCCTGATCGATACCGGCCGGCCAATATTCTTCGGCGCCGACCTCGTCTCGACCCCAGACCTCGCCAAGACGGTGCTCGCAACACCTGGCGACATCATCGTGACCGACACCAACCGACGTAGAGCCCGGAGCTGGGGCACGTTACGCGAGAACGTCGGGTACACCGAGTTGGCCGGAGAGGAACCGCTTAGGTTCGACCCCCAGGACAACCGCCTGGACGTCTTCCCCGACGCTTCCACAACGCCGGGCCTAGATGTCGACGACACCCGCACCGTGGCCGTCCAGA
>CAZDEB010000002.1:289467-420898 GCA_964504305.1 uncultured Candidatus Nemicrothrix sp.
CAGTTCGCAAGAACTCTCGAACTGGACCCCGAGTCGTGGCTGCCGGCCGGTCAGAGCATCGAATTCGACCCGGTAGAGGGTCGTCGCTTCGACCTAGTGATCGCCGATCTCGACTTCCCTCGTCAAGACACGTATCCCGTTGGCATCTCGCCGGTCGGTTTCGCCGAGATTCGGCTGGGCGACATGACCGCAACGACAGAGTGGATCCGTCTTCCGACGGCGTTTCTCTCGTCGCTCGGACCGACAGCCGACGATCACGGACTTTCCTACGTCCTGACCCGCGAGCGCAGCAACCCCCAGGAGCCAGTGCGCGACGAACCCGAGGCCGGGATGCGCCGGCTGATCAACAATCCAACGGCGCGGACATTCGAAATGCTCGGAACGGCGCGCTTGTCGGCGCACGCCAGCGGCGCCACCCTCGACAACGCTCTGGGACGATCCGCCGCCGGACTGACGTTCAGCTCCACCGGTTGGCTCGAAGGCGACCTTACAGCCCTGCCCAGCGCGGCACTCGACGACAACCTCTCCACCGCATTCACCGGCGACTTCGGGCCCCAAATCGGCCAAGCATGGCGCGTCACCACCGACCGCCCTACCGACATCCACACCATGACGCTCGCTTTCGTCAACGACGCTGATCACTCCGTGCCAACATCGATACGGGTCGACGTGGATGACGCACTGGTGGGCAACTTCGACACCGGGCTGTCGCTCGCCGAACGGCCTCGGGGTTCGGTCGCCACCGTCACCGTTCCTATCGATGTAAAGCAGGCGACAACCGTGCGCATCGAGATCACCGAGTCGGCGGACCGCATGACCCAAGACTGGTACAGCAACACTGCTATCCAGATGCCGTTTGCTCTGGCCGAGGTGTCTATGGCCGACATGGTGGCCGGACCTGACCAAGCAATAGACACCGGTTGCCGCCGCGACCTCGTGTCCATCAACGGCGAGGGAGTACCGGTTCGTATCCACGGCTCGGCGGCTGACGCCATCGATCGCCGGCCCCTCGTTCTGGAGGGTTGCGGCAAGATCGACGTTGGCCCCGGCGAGGTCGAGATAGAAACGTCGTTCGTCGTGAAGAGCGCTCGCTCGGCGTTCGATATCGACCAACTAGTGCTCCGAAGTTCCGATCATGATCAAGTCGCCCGCGAAACCGCGGAACCTTCGCCCCTCGACCCCCATTGGCGAAGCGACACCAACCTCACCGTAAAGGTTGAGCCGAACGCCCAACCCCGTTGGCTGGTACTCGGGCAGAGTCACAACCGGGGATGGAGAGCATCACTCGACGGAACTGATCTTGGCGAACCGGTTTTGATCGATGCCTTCGCCAACGGCTGGCTGCTTCCCGCCGGCTCAAGCGGCACGGTCGAACTCAGGTGGACCCCTCAGCGGCTCGTGCGTACCGGGCTGCTTATCTCCGGCCTTTCGATACTCGTGTGCCTGGGCCTCGTGCGGCGGGGGCGAAGATTCCAACCAGCTATGGCAACTCACCAGTTGCCATGGTCACAGCCGACCCTCGAGGTCCTGGGAACCGCGTCAGCTCGTCGCGTCGCGGGGGTCGCCGCCGTGTCCGTCGCGGCCGGCGGGTTCGCCGCCCTGAACCTCCCGAGCCAGCACTGGCTCGCCATACCCATAGCGGTTGTGGCGGCCATCGCCGCAAGGTCATCGTCGCTGCGGCGACTACCGTCGCTCGCGGCCGGCCTCACCTTTGGGGTCGTGGCCCTGCTCATAATGTTCGAGCAGGCATCGGTGCGCCATCCGCCCGATTTCATCTGGCCTCAACAGTTCGACAATCTTCACGTATGGGGTGTCGCAGTGGTGTTGCTGATCGCCGCGGACTACCTGGCGTCCGCTAGGGACTAGGCCGGAGTGGCGGCACGAGTCAGGGCATGCTGCACCAACTCGAGCAACGTGGCTTTGGTCGCGGCACGATCGCGAGCATCGGTCACCATCATCGGCACGTCGGCGGGGATCGCCAGCGCCTCTCGTACATCGTCGAGCGAGTGATGGATACGACCAAAGAAGGCATTGACGGCGACAACAAATGGCAACCCCGCTGACTCGAAGTAGTCGACAGCGGCGAAACAGTCTTCCAACCGTGACGTGTCAACGAGCACAACGGCGCCGATCGCACCTCTGACAAGGTCGTCCCACATGAAGTGGAACCGGTCCTGGCCCGGGGTTCCAAACAGGTAAAGGATCAGGTCGTCGCCCAGACTGATTCGGCCAAAGTCCATGGCCACTGTCGTCGACTTCTTCTCGGCCTCGCCGGCGATGTCGACACCCTTGCTGTGCGACGTCAGCGAGGCTTCCGTCGTCAGCGGTTCGATCTCGCTTATCGAGCCGACAAAGGTGGTCTTGCCGACGGCGTAGCCTCCCGCGACAACGATCTTTACGGGCAGTGGCACACCGCGGCCCGGTGTTTCTTCGGTTCGCTCAGAGCGCTTGAAGACCATCGAGGACCCTTTCAAGGAGTCGGAGATCGGGACGGGTGTCATCACCGGCCACAACAGGAACGTTGCAGTCGAGGAGTCCTTCCGTCACCATGTCGCCCACTAGAACGCGGACAACACCAAGTGGCAATTTGAGGTGTGCAGACACCTCGGCTATTGAAGTGGGATCGGCGCACATCTCACAGATCTGTCGCCGTTCGGTATTGAGGTCAGCGGAGCTGGCTTCACCACGCGGGGTTACGCGCACGATCGTCTCGAGGGCCAACTCGGTGGACGAGCGGACTCGCCCCCCGGTCAAGGCATACGGACGAACGCGGAGGCGATCCTCGCGCGGTGTTTCACTCATCGAGGAAGTGTGCTTTGCAGTTCAGCCCGGAGTTCCGGGGTGAGAAACTGGCCCGTCTTCTCGACAAGTACGGCCATTTCGTAGCCGACCAGTCCAACGTCACATTCGGCTTCGGCCACAACGGCGAGACAAGACCCGTCGCTCACGCCGGTGACAAACAAGAACGCGTTCTCCATCTCGATGATGATCTCGTTTACCCGCCCGCCTCCGAAACGACCGGCTGCGCCATACGCGAGACCGATCAGTCCAGACGCAACCGCGGCAAACCGATCGGCGGCATCACGATCGAGGCCGCCAGACAACGCCATCGGAAGGCCATCAGAGGAGACCACGACAGCCTCACTGACGCCTGGGACTCGATCAACAAAGTTTGCGACCAGCCAGTTGACATTGTTGGCTGCGGTACTCAGATCACTCATTCGGGTTTCCTCAGCTCTATCGATTCGGTTGATGGGTGCCCGGCTCCGGGGCCCGTCCCTTGCGAAGACCGGCGCGATACCTGGACAGCATCTGTCGGACCTCCTCGGGGGAACGGTTTGCTTGGACGGTCGCAGCTACGGGCGCAGCAGGCTGTTGACCAGGCGAGAATTTGGATTCGTCAGGCACGTCCACTTGGCGCGGAGTGCGCCGGATCAGACCAGCGTTGGTGACCGAAGTATCGAGCGCACCGATCTCCGCAGCTGGGCGAGCCGGTTCTACCGGTTTGCGCTGCGGCCGCGGCGTGGCAGTCGGATCGGCCGCCAGTGGCTCTATCACCGGTGGGATGTCGAAGGAGTTGACTGATGCGGCATCGACGAAATCGTTGGCCGTTGCGACCGGCTGCGGAACCGGGGGTAGCGGATCGGCCATGGGCGGCACTTCGGCGATGTCGGTGACCCCGGCGACCTCGGCGACCCCCGCGACATCGGCAAAGAGGTCGTTGGCTCGATCGGGGGCTTCGGGTGATGGCCGTTCGGTGCTGAAGACATCAAATATGTCGGCAGGGGCCGCGGCGGGTTCGGGCTCTGCGGGCCGGCGCATGGGAAGATCGGCTAGACCGTCAGGAATGACCGTCTCGACCGCCAGCGGTATTTCGGGCACCTCAGGGACGACCGGGGGAACCGACCACTCAGGGGACGTCTCGGCCGGCGCCGGAGCACTGGGGGCCTGGTCGTTAAGCTCGTTCCAGCCGATCATCTCAGCCGGAACGGTCACCAGCGCGGTTACGCCGCCATCAGTAGAGCTGGTAAGGCGCACGCCCACACCGAGACGGTGAGACAACCGCGAGACCACGGTGAAGCCGAGAGATCGGCTGAGGTCCAAACCAATAATCGGGGGCTGCTCGAGCGTTTCGTTGGCCGTCGAAATCTGTTCGGCGCTCATGCCGATGCCACGATCAGAAAGGGTTAGCTGATAGCTGCCATCGGCGTTGCGATGACCAACCACCTCGACATTGGAGTCTGGTGGCGAGAACTGGGTCGCGTTTTCCATGAGTTCCGACATGAGGTGGGCGAGGTCTACCGCGACCGACCCCGCGACTGTGGCGCTATCGATGGAAAGCAAATGGATGCGGCTGAAGTCCTCGATTTCGCCCATCGCTACACGAACAACATCGGCAAGTTCGACGGGACGACCGCGGCGCCGGGTCGGCTCGGCTCCGGCGAGCACCAGCAGCGACTCAGCGTTGCGACGCATTCGTGTGGCGAGGTGGTCGAGACGGAACAAGTTCTCTAGCTGATCGGGGTTTTCTTCGCGGCTCTCCAGCTGATCGATGAACTCAATCTGGCGGTCGAGCAGGCTCTGGTTTCGACGAGCCAAGTTGATGAAGATGTCGGAAATACCTCGGCGCAAGAGATTGCCTTGCTCCTCGGCAACCTCGACGGTTACCGATTGAATCTCCGAGAATGCTTTACCAAGTTGAGCTACCTCATCTCGGCCGCGAACTCGGATAGGAGTAAGGCTGACGGCACGGGTACGGCCGGCGGTACGCATCGATTCGACCATGGCCGGAAGTTCGTCACCAGACAGTCGCTGGGCGGTTTCGGTGAGCCTGGTGAGCGGTCGACTTACCGATCGACCGATCACGAGCGCCATAACAAGCGCGAAGAGCACAACACCGATGGCGATGGCGAGGAATCGATCGGCCTCCTTGCTCGCAGCGTCTGCCGCTACCAGCGAATCGGCGGTAGCTCCCGACAGCACTGACTCACTGATCTCATTGATGGCCGTCAGGCGCGTTTCGTTGGCCGTCACCCACTCAACACCGCCAGCAATGACGCCTTTACTCGCCGCCGACCGGATCTCGTCGATCGGCAAGAATCCTGACCCGCCGCTTCGGGTGGTGCCGTCCATTCGGGGGAGCAGGTCGTCAGCTAGCAGCTGTTCTAGAGACGCAGCATCCTCGGCATCGAGAACACCCAACAGATTTTGATAGCTGCCCGCCAGCTTGGCTACCGACAAGTTGACCAGAGCCGGAGCGCCAACGGCGGTGCGCCCATCGGCAATCGCGCTGTCACCCACCGCGGCTATCTCGGCCAACGACTCACGAATGTTGATCAGCTCAGCCGTGGCGTCGAGGGCCCGGAACAATTCGAGGTCCGTCGCTTCACGGTTGAGCGAGATAACAACCCCGTCGAGGCGGCTGGAATTGCGCGCCAGCTCACTGGCCAAGCCCGCGGATAAGAAGCGCTGCGAGCGATCAGAGTCGAGCGTGTCAGCCATACGAACCGACAGAGCCGAGACTTCTTCGGCGATGCCGGAGGTGGTCAGCTCGGCGGTAATCGTGGCCGCCGACGTCTGCCAGCGGGCCAACGCTTCGTCGGTCGCAATCTCATCGGCGCGTAGCTCCGACGCGGCCAACATCAGCCGTCCGGCAAGAAGCGTTTGGAATCGCTCGATCTGAAGGGTGGCCGAAAGGTCTGCGGAGAGGTCGGCGAACTCGGCCAACTCGGCGTCTCTGGATCGCTCAGTCGATGTGTCGGTCCTGTCGAGCACACCAATCGACGCAAAAAGCAGTACTGCCAGAAGCGGCGTGGTGAGGAGCAGCAACAGCTTGCCGCGAATCTTGATCCTCTTGAGCATGAGACGGTGCCCTCTGACGAGACGTTGGGCACCCGAACGAGTGCCTCTGCTCTCTGTTCGGACAAGTGACCATCGAATTGAGCAGGACAGGCCAAAAGGCCCAGCCACATTTTCACGTGCGGCCAGCACCCAACCCTGTCAGACGCCACCGCTCAGCGAAGCGGCACCGCCGTCGGAACGATCGGCGACGGCAGATGCGTCGAACCCATGAGCCATCTGTCTACCGACGCGGCCGCCGCTCGACCTTCGGCAATAGCCCAAACTATGAGGCTCTGGCCTCGACCCATGTCGCCACAAACAAACACTCCGTCGACATTGGTCTCCCACGAATCGTCGCGGCTCACGTTGCCGCGCTCGTTGACGTCGATCCCGAACTGGTCAATCAACGGACCTCGCTCGGGGCCAACGAAGCCCATAGCCAACAACACCAACTGTGCGGGATAGGAGCGTTCGGATTCGGCGACGGGATCAAACCGCACCCGTCCCTCATCCACCACTTGTTCGACCTCTACCGTCTCAAGGTGCGTCAGCTGGCCGTCCTCGCCGCCGAACATCACCGTATTGACCGCGTACACCCGGTCGCCACCCTCCTCATGAGCCGAGCTGACCCGATAAATCATCGGCCAGGTCGGCCACGGGTTCGTGCCGGGCCGTTCATCGGGAGGCCGGGGCATGATCTCAAACTGGTGAACCGAAGCTGCGCCTTGTCTTAGCGAGGTTCCAAGACAATCAGCTCCTGTGTCACCACCGCCGATGATCACCACATCTTTGCCTGCCGCGCTGATGGGAGCGCTTACGAAATCTCCCTCCTGGACGCGGTTCGAACCCGGCAAGAAATCCATTGCTTGGTGGATGCCATCTAGTTCTCGCCCCGGAATCTCCAGCTCGCGGGGCACTGTCGAGCCGCAAGCCAGCACAACCGCGTCGAAGTCGGCCCGCAACTCGTCGGCCGTGATCTCGACGCCCACCGCGGTGCTGACCCGGAACTCGGTGCCCTCCGACTCCATCTGAGCGATGCGTCGATCGAGATGCCGCTTCTCCATTTTGAATTCGGGAATGCCGTAGCGCAGCAAACCACCGACTCGGTCGGCTCGCTCGAATACCACCACTGCGTGACCGGCTCTGGTCAACTGCTGGGCGGCCGCCAGCCCGGCCGGACCCGAGCCGACCACAGCGATCCGCTTCCCAGTCTTTGTAATGGGGGGCTGCGGGTGTATCCACCCTTCGCGCCAGGCTCGGTCGACAATCTCGACCTCGATTCGCTTGATGGTCACCGGAGGTTCGTGAATCCCCAAGACACAGGCGGTTTCGCAAGGCGCCGGGCACAGTCGACCGGTGAACTCTGGAAAATTGTTTGTGGCATGCAGCCTCTCGATTGCATCGCGCCACAGCCCTCGATAGGTCAGGTCATTCCAGTCGGGGATGATGTTGCCGAGCGGGCAGCCGCCATTACAGAACGGAATGCCGCAATCCATGCACCTGCTGGCTTGCGCCTGGAGCTTGGATTCGGGGAATTCTTCGTAGACCTCTTTCCAGTCTCGAAGTCGCACCGGAACGGGGCGACGCTCGGGGAGTTCTCGGCCGTGGGTCATGAATCCGCGTGGATCTGCCATCAGAAATGTCCTCTCACGCCCGAGCCGCGGCCATCACGGCATCGGTTTCGTCGCGTCCTTCGGCCCGGGCCGCCGCGGCCGCCGCCAGGACTCGTTTGAAGTCGGTCGGCATGACCTTCACGAACTGGGTGACACTGGTCGCCCAATCATCAAGCAGGTTCGTCGCGACAGCGCTGCCCGTTTCTCGTTTATGCATCGAGATTCGATCGTGTAGCCACGTGAGATCATCGTCGTCGGGCGATTCGAGATCGACCATCTCGTGGTTCGTACGCACCGACAAGAGGTGGTCAGGGTCGTGCACAAATGCCAAACCACCGGACATCCCGGCCGCGAAGTTGCGACCCGTCGGCCCAAGGATGACGGCACGGCCCCCGGTCATGTACTCACATGCATGATCGCCAACTCCTTCAACGACGGCCACGGCGCCCGAGTTGCGAACACAGAAGCGCTCGCCAACCTTGCCTCGCAGAAACACTTCGCCTCGGGTGGCACCGTAGAGGATCACGTTGCCGGCAATCACATTGTCCTCGGCGACAAAATTTGCATCGTGAGCGGGCCGCACCACGATGCGCCCGCCCGACAATCCCTTACCCACATAATCGTTGGCGTCGCCCTCGAGCCGCAACGTGATACCGCGCGGCACGAACGCACCGAGACTATTGCCGGCCGAACCGGTGAGGTTGACAACGATCGTGTCGTCAGGCAGACCCTCTCCCCCGAATCGGGACGTGACCTCGTAACCGAGCATCGTGCCGACGGTTCGATTTACGTTGTGAATCGGCGTGTCGATCGTGACCGAATCGCCGTCGCTGAGGGCCCGGTCGGCGAGCTGGATCAACTTCTGGTCGAGGGCCAACTCCAGACCGTGGTCCTGTTCCTTCCACTGGTGTCGCCTTGCCTCACGGGCGATCTCGGGCAAGTGCAGGATCGGCGAGAGGTCGAGGCCTTCGGCCTTCCAGTGCTCGACCGCATCGGTCGTGTCGAGCATCTCTACTTGACCAATGGCCTCGTCCATGGTCCGGAACCCGAGCGCGGCCATCAATTCGCGGACCTCTTCAGCGATGTAGTGAAAGAAGTTCTCTACGAACTCCGGCTGGCCGCTGAACTTGGCTCGCAGCTCCGGATTTTGCGTTGCGACCCCCACCGGGCAGGTGTCGAGATGGCAAACCCGCATCATCACGCAACCCATGACTACAAGCGGAGCAGTAGCGAATCCGAATTCCTCGGCGCCCAACAACGTAGCGATCATGACATCGCGACCGGTCTTGAGTTGGCCATCGGTTTGTACGACGATGCGATCGCGAAGGTCGTTCAACAGCAACGTTTGTTGAGTTTCGGCAAGGCCGAGCTCCCACGGCGCTCCCGCGTGTTTGATCGACGTTTGCGGCGATGCGCCGGTGCCTCCGTCGTGACCTGAGATCAGGACCACGTCGGCGTGAGCTTTCGACACGCCGGCCGCCACCGTGCCCACCCCGACCTCGGCCACCAGCTTCACATGGACTCGAGCCCGCGGGTTGGCGTTCTTGAGGTCGTGGATCAGCTGGGCCAAGTCCTCGATCGAGTAGATGTCGTGGTGAGGCGGAGGCGAGATGAGCCCGACCCCAGGCGTCGAGTGACGGGTCTTGGCGATCCATGGATACACCTTGTGGCCCGGGAGCTGCCCACCCTCCCCTGGCTTGGCGCCCTGGGCCATCTTGATCTGAATGTCGTCAGCGTTCACCAAGTACTCGCTCGTGACCCCGAAGCGACCCGATGCCGCTTGCTTGATCGAGCTGCGCCGGAGGTCGCCGTTGGCATCGGGAGTGAACCGATCGGCATCCTCTCCACCTTCGCCGGTATTGGACTTGGCCCCGAGCCGGTTCATGGCAATAGCCAGCGTTTGATGGGCTTCAGCCGAGATCGACCCGTAGCTCATGGCTCCCGTCGAGAAGCGAAGCAGAATGCGTTCTGAGGACTCGACCTCGGCGATAGGCACCGGAGGTCGGACACCGTCACGGAACCGAAAGAGACCGCGAAGAGTTCCGAGCCGTTCGGATTGATCGTCTACCGCCGCGGTGTATTGCTTGAAGATGTCGTAGCGCCCTTCACGGGTCGCGTGCTGGAGTTTGAATACGGTTTCAGGATTGAAGAGGTGATACTCCCCCTCGCGCCGCCACTGGTATTGACCCCCGGCTTCAAGAGTGCGGTGGGCCCGCCCCGCAGGATTATCGGAGTGCGCCAGATGTTGGCGCTCGGCAACGGCTTCGGCCAATACGTCAAGTCCTACGCCGCCGAGCCGGCTGACCGTGCCAGTGAAGTACTCGTCGATCACTTCGCTATCGAGCCCGATGGCCTCGAAGATCTGAGCGCCGGTATAGGAAGCCACGGTCGAGATCCCCATCTTCGACATGATCTTCAAGATCCCGGTCCCCGCCGCGTCGACAAAGTTGCGATGAGCGGTTTGCCAGTCGTAACCGTCGAGGCCGAATTCGCCCCTCTCGGTCATCTCGGTGATCGTCTCGAATGCCAAGTAGGGACTGATGGCGTTCGCGCCGTAACCCAACAGCAGCGCAAGATGATGAACCTCGTTGACGTCGCCCGCTTCTACAACCAGACCGACCCGCGTTCGAGTCTGGTTTCGCACCAAGTGGTGATGCACCGCGCTCGTCGCCAGCACCGACGGGATCGGCCCGTCGACGCTGCCGTCGCCTCGGTCGGAGATGACAAGAATCGTGGCCCCATCGGCGATCGCCGCGTCGGCTCGGGCTTGCAGATCGGCGAGTCCCCTGGCCAGGGCTTCTCCCCCGCCCGACGGGTCGAATCTGGCGGTAAGCCTCGCCGTGACGAACCCCGTTGGCCCCTCGCCGCCGTCGAGGGCAGCGATTCGGGCTAGCTCGGAATCGGTCAGAACCGGGGTGTCGAGATGGATCGTACGACACGACGCCGCGGTGGGATCAAACAAGTTGCCCTCAGGACCGACCCGCGCAAAGAGCGAGGTGATCACCCGCTCGCGGATGGCATCCAGCGGCGGGTTGGTCACCTGGGCGAACAGCTGCTGAAAGTAGTCGCCGATATGGCGCGACCGATCTGAGAGAACAGCGATCGGGGTGTCGGTACCCATCGAGCCAATGGCTTCCTTGGCATCGCGGGCCATCGGAGCGAGCAATAGCTTCTTTTGCTCCAACGTGTAGCCAAACTCTTGCTGGCGCGTTGTTACATCCCCTTCGTGAGCGATCAGCGGCGCGTCCGGGAGATCGTCCAAAGTGACCAAGTTTTGGTCCAGCCACTGGGCGTAGGGCCTCTCACCGGCGATACGAGACTTGAGCTCGTCGTCGCGAATGATGCGACCCTCGCTGGTATCAATCAAGAACATCCGGCCCGGCTGCAATCTCCCCTTTTCGACAATGGTGTGCTGGGGAACATCGACCACGCCAACCTCGCTGGCCATCACAACCAGGCCATCGCGGGTAACCCAATAGCGCGATGGGCGCAGCCCGTTGCGATCGAGCACGGCGCCGATCACTTTGCCGTCGGTGAACGCGATCGAAGCGGGGCCATCCCACGGCTCCATGCGAGTTGAGTTGTACTGATAGAAAGCACGGCGATCCGCTGCCATTTCGCCATGGTGCTCCCACGGCTCGGGAATGAGCATCAGCACGGCCTCCTCGAGGGGATACCCGCCCAGAGTCAGTAGCTCGAGGGCCTCGTCAAAACCGGCCGTGTCGGAGGCGCCCGGAGTACAAATGGGCCGGGCTCGGGCCAGCTCCGGCAGGTGAGGACTTTCAAACAGCGCCGACCGAGCGAGCATCCAATTGCGATTGCCTTGGATCGTGTTGATCTCGCCGTTGTGAGCCACAAACCGGTAAGGGTGCGCCAGCGGCCACGACGGAAACGTGTTGGTCGAAAACCGAGAATGCACGAGAGCCATCGCGCTCTCGACCCGGGCATCGAGCAGGTCGGGGTAAAAACCGGATAGCTGCGGGGTGGTGAGCATCCCCTTGTACACGATCGTGCGAGAGCTGAGCGACGGGAAGTAGACCCCCTCGTGTACCTCTGACGCGCCACCCATAGCGCGACTGGTTCCTCCCGAGGTTGTCGACACGCTGATTTCGTGCTCCATGCGTTTGCGAGCGACATAGAGCTTGCGGTCCAGTTCTATGTCGGCGCGGCCTGGGGCCGTTACGAATATCTGTCGAAAGATGGGCATTGTCATCAACGACGCCGAACCCAAAATCGACTGGTCGATGGGGACATCACGCCACCCGAGAACGGTCAGGCCCTCCTCGATGAGGATGTTCTCGACCGCCTGGGCCGCGACATCAGCGCGGCCGGGTTCCTGGGGCAAAAAGGCAATCCCCGTCGCATACTCGCCGGTAGCCGGCAAGTCGAACGCCACGACGTCTCGCAAGAACCGGTCGGGAATCTGTATCAAGATTCCGGCGCCGTCGCCGGTGTTGATGTCGGCACCCTGGGCCCCGCGGTGCTCCATCGCGCAAAGAGCACCGATGCCTTGGGCCACGACGTCGTGGGAGGCCCGGCCGTGGATGTCACAGACGAAGTTGACCCCGCAACTGTCGTGTTCGTGACGGGGGTCGTACAAGCCCTGCGCGGCAGGTTGGTCGGGATTGCGGGGCGACTCGATAGCCATTGAACGTCGACTTTCTCCAAAACGACGGGCGCGACGGCCCGATTGAGACGGAACAGGGACGACGTTGGCCCTGCCTCGGCACTGCCAAAGCTACTCCGATGCGCTGGATCGGCCAACTCGCGCACCGTGGGAGCCAAGATAGCGACATGACGATCGCTGATTTATCCATCGCCCGGTCACTGCTGCCCGATTTCGACGCATCGCCAACCCCGTACCATGCGGTCGAAACCGTCGCGAGGCGCCTGGCGGCGGCCGGGTTCACCGAACACGCCGACTCCGACCCGATAGAAGACGGTCCGAAGTTCTGGTGTCGGGGCGGTGCGCTTCTGGCGTGGGTCATCGGCGGTGACCACGATGCCCGCTCACCATTGCGGATCATTGGGGCCCACACCGACAGCCCCAATCTGCGGATAAAGCCCAACCCCGACCGGACTACCGCTCGGTTCGGTCAACTAGGAGTCGAGGTATACGGCGGTGCCCTTCTCAACTCTTGGTTGGATCGTGACCTGGGCCTTGCGGGACGTGTCGCCCTGCGGGGCCAGAGCGGACCCGAGATGGCCACATTTCGCGATGACCGTGCCATCCTCAGGGTGCCGCAACTGGCCATTCATCTCGATGGCAACATTCGAGAAAGTGGGCTTGTTCTCAACAAGCAGCGACACATGGTCCCGGTGTGGGGACTCGACCCGTTGCCATCGTTTCGTCAATACCTCAGCGATCAAACCGGGGCCGCAGAAGCCGACATTCTCAGCTGGGACGTCATGGCCCACGACCTCTGTCCGGCGTCGCTCGGCGGACTCAACGAAGAATTCCTGCTCGCATCGCGGATCGACAACCAGCTGTCATGTTTCTTGGCGGCCCGAGCAATCGAGCAGGCCGCGACCGCACTAGGTTCGGCGATCCCGATAATCGCGCTGTTTGACCACGAAGAAGTCGGGAGCGTCTCCACCACCGGCGCGGCGTCACCCCTGGTGGCCAATCTTGTGGCGCAGATCGCTGACCGATTCGGGGCCACTCCCGGCGATGTCAGCTTCAGCCGCTCGACCAGTTTGGTCGTTTCGGCCGACGGCGCCCATGCCACTCACCCGAATTACCCCGATCGCCACGAGCCCGATCATCAGATTGGCCTCAACGCCGGACCGGTACTCAAAGTCAACGCCAACCAGCGCTACGCCACCGATGCCTACTCGGCGGCGCGGCTTCGCTTGGCGGCCGAACGGGTGGGAGCGCCATTGCAAACCTTCGTTTCACGAACGGACCTGGCCTGCGGATCGACCATCGGCCCAGCAACCGCGGGCGAACTGGGCATCGACGTGGTCGATGTCGGATGTCCACAACTGGCGATGCACTCCGCTCGCGAGATGGCCGGGTCTCACGATCCCGCCGCGATGCTCGATTTACTAGCCGAGGTACTCACCGAGTAAATCGTCAGGCGACTCGGTCCCGCACTGCTCGCCACGGGGCCGCGAACATCAGCAAGATCGGGAAGATCTCCAGTCGTCCGATCAACATATAGAGCGACAAGAAAAGTCGAGCCGGCTGGCTAAACGGATCCGAGAACGACGCGGTGGGACCTGCTTCGCCAAGTGACGGCCCCATCCCGCCGAGGGCGCCGACGATCGCGCCGACCGACTCTATGAATCCCGAATCCATCAGGGTGAGAGAAACAACACCAAAGAGAATCAGGAGGAGATACACGACAAAGAACCCGGCCATGCGGGTCACGATGTCTTCGCTTACCGCGGCTGATCCGTGTCGGACCGGAATCACCGCCCGCGGGTGCTGCGACCGTCGGATCGACCTGATGCTGTGGGCCGCCAAAACCTGCAAACGCATGATTTTGACTCCGCCTGAAGTGGAACCCGTCGATGCGCCAATCAGCATCAAGAACAACAGGACCATTTGAGCCGCAGGGGCCCATAATACGAAGTTCCCCGCGCTGGCCTCTCCGGTAGCGGATCCATAACCGGTACTCGTTCCAAGCGAGACGGTGTTGAAAATGCCGACCCGGGCCGCAGTGCCGAGAGCCATCCCATCGCCGAGCCACAAGAAACCCACAACAATCGCCGCCGACGCGACGATCATCAATACATAAGCGCGAAACTCGGGATCACGGCTATAACAACCCCGATCGCCGACCAAGGCCCGCCAGTGAAGCGCAAAGTTGGCGCCGCCCACGAGCATTCCGGCCATCAAAATGATCTCGACCCAGACACTGTCGAAATACCCGATAGAGGAGCTGTGAGGAGAGAAACCCCCGGTCGATGCGGCCGACATGCTGTGAGCAATTCCGTCGTATACCGACGGGCCCGGAAGCACAATCAACGCGACCGCTATCGATACGGTCAACAGTGCGTAGGTTGCCCACAGACGTTTGGCGGTCTCAGAGACCCGCGGGGTGAGCCGATCAGAGCTGGGACCCGGCGCCTCGGCGGTCATTAGGTCGAGTCCACCAACGCCCAGGAACGGAAGCACGGCGACCGCAAGGACCACGATGCCCATTCCTCCGTAGAATTGCGTCGCTTGGCGATACATCGCGAGCCCCCGACCCATCCGCGAGAAGTCGGTGAGGGCGCTCGAACCAGTACACGAAAACCCTGACGCCGATTCGAATATCGAGTTCGTCAACTCCTCGGTGAAGCCGACGCCGGGTACTGCGAAAGTGTGAGCGAGCACGTAAGGCAGCGCCCCAATTACGGTTATGGCAATCCACGTCCAACCGACCGCGGCAAAGACATCGCGAGAGCGGACACTTCCCGGAGCGGTGACCCACCACATGGAAGCACCGAGGCCAACCGTCACAAGGCCGCTGATAAACAACGCCCCCGTGTCTTGATCGGTAGTGGCCCGCTCGAGCAGTGCGGTGATGAACATCGCGGCCGAGACCGAAATGATGGCAATGCTCATTACGTGAAGGGTTGTACTGCGGATCTGCGATCGCGCCATATGAAGTTCGGTTGCCCGCCGGGCCTGGGCGTCACGGACCGATTTCATCGCCGCCGCCTAAACACTCTACGAACTTGGCGTCCGGCCAGGTGTCGGATCCGCATGACCGAAGCGAACGCGAGAAGCAGCGGAAGAATCGAGAGACGGCCAGCCAGCATTCCCGGGATCAACAAGAGACGATGAAACGCATCGAGGTGGGTCGGGTCTCCGAAGGCGCCGAGGCCGGGGCCGGTGCCGAAAGTGGACAGCGTCGAGACCGACGTCCATAGAGACTCAGTTAGCCCCAGACCAGTGCCCGCCATTGCGAAGGCGCCGATCCCAACGAGACCAAAGTGGGCGATCTGATAGCCGGTGAGTTGGTCGAGTTCGTCTCCGCCGACCGATCGTCCGCCGTGATGGACCGCCACGACGGCCTGCGGATCTAGTTGTCGCCTCAGTTCGTGCCCGGCGTGGGAAAGCAACAACCTCGCCCTGACCACTCTCAGACCGCTCCCGGCCGAGGCCCCCATCGCTCCTGTTGCGACCGCCACCAGCAGGATGCTCAAGGCGCCACTGGGAAACAGGGTCCACTCGGCCACTGCCAGACCGGTGGTGCTTGACGCGCTGGCTGCTGTGAACAGCGCATCCTCCACTGACAAATCCGGAACTTGCCAGACCAAGAGCACACTTACCGAGGCCACGATGGCGAGGTAGAGACGCAGCTCGGGACTCCGAACAAAACGCCTGTGGTTCCCGCGGACCAACCACCAAAGCGCGAAATAGCTGGTGCCCGCCACCAACATGAAGACCGTCGCTACGGCGCGGCTCGCCGCGCCCTCGGTCAAGAACGAATCGGCGTTGTCGGAGAATCCGCCCGTGGAGAGTGTGGTCATTGCGTGGACGATGCTGCCGCGCGCCGACATGCCAGTAGCGAAGTAGGCGATGCCACACACAACGGTCAGCGACGAGTAGAGGCCCAGCACCCTTCGCCGACCCACGATCGTCGTAGGCGCCAAGCGGTCGATCCTACGACCCGTGCCCTTGGGAATCTGAACGCGGCCCCTCATTATGCTGGGGAAGGCTATGACCCCGGCGAGCAGCCCTACTGCCCCACCGAGCCATTGAGTCGACGCCCGAAACAGCCCGATGGGAAGCGAAAGAGTGGACGGATCCATCGACGTCGTCGCAACCGTCGAATAACCCGCCGCCGACTCGAACAAAGCATCGGCCAGCGTGGGCGACGCTCCGGTAACGACATACACGGTTGTGCCCAACAGCACCAGAGCGGCCCAGGTCGAGGCCAACCCGGCAATGACGCGTCCGGCCGGTGGACGTTGCCGACGCACATAACGGCTTCGTCCCGACAATCCGACCGCGCCGGGGACCAAGGCGACCAATGCCATCCGCAGCGAGTCGCCCGGAGCGTCAACCGCACCAATCACCGCGATGACCAACGTCAGCGCCGCGAACATCGCCAACCCGTCGGCAATCGCTAAACGACTGTACGAGTGGCGGCTTCGAACACCCAAGGAGTCGACATCGGGGCCGGGGCCCAGACGGGAAAACCTCACCCGAGTACGCGGTGGACCTCGCCGACCGCGGCCGGCATGGCGACAACGATCACCCGGTCGCGACCGCGGAGTCGGCTCCTACCACGGCCGATTTGGGCCTTCCCATCGCGTACAAAAGCCGCTATCAAAGCGTCCTTGGGAAGATCGAGGTCCCTCACCAGCGCGCCGTCGGCAGGGCTGGCGGGGATCACTTCCAACTCGATGACCTCGGCGTCACCGTGCAGGAAGGTCGCGACCGCGGCGACACCACCGCGAACAAAACGCAAGACGCCGTTTGCCGTTGCGGTACGAGGAGAAAGAGCGACGTCGACGCCGGCGCCACTGAGAAGTGTCAACAAGGCCAGGCGGTGCAGGGCGGCCACCGTCTCTCCAGCACCGTTGGCCTTGGCGTAAAGGCAGGCCAAGATGTTGGCGTCGTCCTCGCCCGTCAAGGCCACAACCATCTGGTATCGGCCGACATCGGCTTCCTCTAACAGGCCATCATCGGTGATGTCGCCCTCTAAGACCAGGGTTCGCTCGAGGCGCTCGGCTAGTTCGCGCGCTCGCACCGGGTTGCGCTCTATCACCACGACCTCGATGCCACGGGCGGTCAGCCGCTTGGCGAGTATCTCGGCGGTTCGACCTCCCCCGAGCAGCATCACCCTTTTGGGAACCTGACGGTCTAGGCCGAGCAATTCGATCACCAGCCGTCGAGCCCGGCGCTTTGCGACTATTCGAACGTGGTCTCCGGCACGAAGTCGGTGGTCGCGGCGAGGAATGATTGTTTCTTCGGCCCGTCCAATTGTGGCCACCATAAAGTCCCAGTCGGGCTCGAACTCCTCCGCGATCTCACCCAACGTTTTGCCAACAAAGGGAGCATCTTCGGGGAGTCGGGCGCCGATTACCAAAATTTCGCCGCCGGCCATCCGAGCGACTTCGTCGGCGCCGGGGAAGTCGAGCAACTCCAGCACTTCTTCCGCGGTCTCAGCGTCGGGGTCTATGAACAGATCCGCTCCCGAGGCCAGCCGTACCTGATCGGCATCTTTGCCCCGCAACTCGGTGGCCTCGATGCGAACGATGGTCTGCGCCACCCCCATCGACTTGGCCAACATCGAGGAGATGAGGTTCGCTTCGTCGTTGGCCGTGACCGCCACAAGAAGTTTGGCGTGTTCGACCCCGGCGCGACCCAACACCGCTGGGTGGGTGCCGCTGCCGCAAATAGTCAAAACGTCGAGAGCATCGTCGATTCGGCGCAGCTTTGCCGCGTCCTTATCAACCAGCGCGACGTCGTGGCCTTCACGACTCAGGCGATCAGCGACGTACGAACCAACCTCGCCCGCACCGACGACAACTACATGCACAACGTTGTTCTACTCTCTATCAGTAGGTGGGGTCGAGGGCGCCGGGCCTGAACTCGAGCACATGGTCCTCGGTTACCACTGCGTCGAGTGGCATGTCCCACGTTTCGGAGGGGACCGTGTCGACCTGTTGGAAGGAATGGGCGACGCCAATTATCACTGGTCGTTGGGAGCCGGTGGCGGCGATAGCCCGATCGTAGAACCCGCCTCCTTGGCCCAGCCGATTTCCGGATTTGTCAAAGGCAACAAGGGGCGTGAGGGCGACGTCGTGGCGGGCGAAGGGGATCGGATCGCCTTCGACTGGTTCGTCGATTCCGAAACTGCCGGGAGAGCCCTTGACTTCGGGATGCCAAGGCAAAAATTCCATGAACTCCCCAATCACTCGAGGGACGGTCACGGTGGCGCCGCGCTCGGCCAACAAGATCAGCGCCGCGTCGATGTCGATCTCGCCTCGCACTGCCCGATAGCCAGAAACAACACTGGCCGTCCGCAAAACCGGGACACGCGCCAGGCGGGCCATGATGGCCATCGACGCCGCGGCCTGGTCGTCATGGTCGACCGCGGCCCGGCGCTCTCGAAACACGAGGCGCATCGCCCGGCGCTTTGCCGCGAGGTCAGTCATTTGAGCAACGGTACTTTCTCAGAAGCAAGATCGGACACCAGCAACGAGCGCCGGTTGACGACAAAACGGCGAGTGGAGGATCCGGCTGGATCCTCCACTCACACATTTTTACCAAATCTGTTTAGACGAACGCTCCAGCGAAGACCAGCGACACGATGGTCATGACCTTCAACAAGATGTTCATGGCCGGGCCGGAGGTGTCCTTGAACGGATCGCCAACCGTGTCGCCGACGACGGCGGCCTTGTGGGGGTCGCCACCCTTGCCGCCGTGAGCGCCCGCTTCGATGTACTTCTTGGCGTTGTCCCATGCTCCGCCCGCGTTGGCCATGAAGATGGCTAGCGCGAAGCCTGTGACGAGCGCACCGGCCAGCAAACCGCCGAGGGCATCGACGTTGACGAATCCAACGACGAGCGGGACCACCACAGCCAGGGCTCCAGGGATCACCATTTCCTTGAGCGATGCTTCGGTCGAGATCGCTACGCAGCGAGCGGAGTCGGGTACGACCCCTTCCTTGCCTTCACGAAGACCGGGGATCTCGCGGAATTGGCGACGAACTTCCTCGATCATCGCCGTCGCGGCCCGGCCCACGGCATCAATCGTGAGCGCCGCGAACAGGAACGGCAAACCAGCACCGATGAACAGGCCGATGAACACGTCGACTTCGCCAACGTTGAGGCTCAATGTGCCGCCTTCTTGCTGCACGGCGAATTCGAAGCTCTTGAACAGCGCCAGTGCGGTGAGCGCCGCGGAACCAACGGCGAAGCCCTTGGCGATGGCCGCGGTGGTGTTACCCAGCGAGTCGAGGGCATCGGTTACTTCGCGAACCGAAGGGTCGAGCTCGGCCATCTCGGCGATTCCGCCGGCGTTGTCGGCAATAGGACCGTAAGCGTCGACAGAAACAACAACGCCTGTGGTGGCGAGCATGCCGATCGCGGCCACGGCAATGCCGTAAATGCCCGCGAACTGGGTCTGATCGCCGAGGGTGACCTCGCCGCCCCAGTAGGCCACGCCCACTCCGATAAGAATCAGGACCACCGACGCTGCGACGGAAACCATGCCAGCGCTGATACCCGACAACACGGTGGTAGCGGGTCCGGTTTCGGCCTGGGCGGCAATCTTCTTAACGGGCCCGTATTGATCTGAGGTATAGTACTCGGCGGTTTTGCCGAGCGCCCAACCAACTACGAGTCCGCCGATGACGGAGATAGCAAGGCCGTAGGGCGCATTTTCGCGGAACAGATCGGTGTCGCCGAACATCCAGTAGGCAATACGAACCGTGGCGACAATCGTGAGCCCCATGGCGACGTTGGTACCCATGTGCAGAGCTTTGCTCAGCGACTTTGAGTCGGTGCTGTCGCCACCCTTGACCATGAACGAGCCGATGATCGATGCCACCATGCCGACGAAGGCAATGGCCATCGGGAACGTCAGGTACGAGATGATTCCGTCGTTGCCGGCGTCGGTGGTGGCCATCGGGAGGGCGAAAGCCGTCAGCGAAATCGGAGCGATGATCGAGCCGGCGTAGGACTCGAACAGGTCGGCTCCCATGCCCGCGACGTCGCCAACGTTGTCGCCGACGTTGTCGGCAATGGTTGCCGGGTTACGAGGGTCGTCCTCGGGAATGCCGGCTTCGACCTTGCCGACAAGGTCGGCGCCGACGTCGGCGGCCTTGGTGTAGATACCACCGCCGACACGAGAGAACAGAGCAATCGAGGAGGCACCAAGCCCGTAGGCGGTGACAACCTCAAACGCCTGATCGATCTCGGCCCACACAACGAAGATGAGGTAGGTGAGCATCAGCCCGGCCAAGGCCAAGCCGGCAACGGAGAATCCCATCACGGCTCCGCCACGGAACGCGACAGGAAGCGCCTTGCCGGGACCGTCTTTGGCAGCCTCGGTGGTTCGAGCGTTGGCCATGGTTGCCACCGTCATGCCGGCATAGCCGGCCGTGGCCGATAGTACGGCGCCCATGAGGTAACTGATCGAGGCGAACGGCGTGATCACGATCGCCAGAAGGACCATCATCGCAACAACGAAGACGGACACCCAGGTGTATTCCTGTTTGAGGAACGCTTTGGCTCCTCGCTGGATCTCTTCCATGAGGAAGACCATGCGGTCGTTCCCGGGAGGTGCGGCCTTGACCGCCTTGTAATAAAAGCCGGCTAGCAAAAGCCCGGCGATCGCCGAGATCAGAGCCAGATAGGGGACAGCGCTCACAGTTTCTCCTGTCGTTGCGCGTTGAAAAGACCAGCAGACGCTATCGACCAGACAAGCGGCCTACAAGCATCCTCACCGGATTAAGTCGACTCGAGCCAGCGCACGACCTCGGTGGCAAGATCTCCAGCGGCATGCGCGCCACCAAACAGGTGGTCCGCTCCGGCGATGGTTACCACCTCGGCATTGGCCGCGGCAGCCAAGCGCCTGGTCTGGGATTGCTCGACTACGTTGTCGTCACCGGCCTCGACGACCAACACCGGGATCGTCAAATTTTGTGCGGCATCCAACACGTCGTGGTTGGCCAAGTCGGCCAAGAACCCATCTCCGATTCGAAACGGGCGCCCGCCGATGTCCACATCGATCGACCCGTCGTCGCCTCGTTCGCCATCGGTCAGCAGATGCGAAACATGGCCGACGCTTGATGGGGCGGCGATACAAATCAGCCGAGAGACGGTCTTGAGCCGCGAAGCCGCAAGCACCGCGGCGGCCCCTCCGAGCGAGTGGCCGATGAGTAGGCACGGACCGGCATTGCGTTCGATGAGAGCTACCGCGGCCCGTGTGATATCGCCGACCTCGGTGCCAACCGTAGTTTCGGCAAAGTCCCCGCCGCTCTCGCCCAGCCCGGTGGAATCGAACGTCAGCGTGAGCCATCCGGCCTCGGTGAGCGCCTTGGCGAGACGGGTCGTGGTGTGAACATCCTTGCCACACGTGAAGCAATGGGCGAGAACGGCGCTGCCGCGGACCTCGTCCTCTGGCGCTCTAAGCAGTCCGGCTAGCCGCGCTCCCCCACTTCCGACAAAGTCAAAACGTTCGACGTTCACCGACGAATCATGACACGCCTTGGCCCCGCAACCACCCTGCATCACTAGCTGTGGCCATAACTGCCACGCAGAGTCAAATACTCGTTTCAGTCCGATAACGAAGCCCTCTGGACACTGTTTCTGGACACAAAAATCGGTCGACAAGTTACCTAGAGGCCGCTGGTTGGGCGGCCGCCTAGAACATGGAGGTTCGACATGCTCTCGATCAATCGATCGATGCAACGCACCGCCGCTATCGCTACCGGCGGGTGGGCACAACTATTGGAAGGCGAAGAGGCCTTCGTCAAGCGCCGCGGCACGGGAGCCGGCGTGCTCTTGATCAACTACGCGAGAGAACTTCTTCGCCATCTCCAAGATGACGACCGAATGCTGACAGAGTCGGCGGTGCTCGGAATAATCGAACGTCATCTCGAGTGGGCCGACCGAACCGCCATGGTGGGACCCGGCCGACTCGGAGTTGTGATGGTCCCGGTGGACGGTCCGCTCAGCCTGAGTCGTCGAGCGCGTAGCCTTCACCGCGACCTTCGTGCCGTTGGCATCGAGGTCGACGTGGCCTACTCGATTCGTCGGCGTACCGGGGGCCTCGCCGCCGCCGCGGCGCGAGCCGACGCCGCCCTCGACAGCTCTATAGCCCGGTCGCGGCGCTGAACCGCTCAGCCAACCGTTGTGGGACCAAGGTGTTGCAGCACTCGCGCCGCGACCCGATGACCCGCCAACACCGCTGATTTTGCATCGGCGCCGGTCCGGCGGCTCGCCAGAAACCCCGCAAGAAAACCGTCGCCGGCCCCTGTTCGGTCCCGTATTGGTTCAACAGGCGTGACGCTCACGGCGCTGGCCACCCCGCCTTCTTGAACCACCAGAGTCGGCCGGCTGCCCGCGGTGATGATGGTTGTTGACGCACCGTCGATGCGATCGCGAGGCGACAGACCCAGCGCAAAATGTTCCTGACGATTCAAGATGACGGCATCGGGCCGGGCCGTACGTACCAGTTCCAAGAACGCTTCAGCGCCAAGTAACTCGAGATCTGAGGTGCCGGGACCACCAAGGGCCAGCGGCACGTTTTGATCGCGTAGACGAGCCAAGAAGCGATCGACGGCGCTCGCCAGCGGATCCTCGGTGAACGCCGACGCTGCTAGGTAAACCTGTGTGACGCCTTCGAGGTTGACGTGATCGAGTTGGCTCGGCCCACGAGATGCGCCTCGGTCGACCAAGCGAGTCTTCGAACCTTGCCCCACCGTGGTGACAATCACGCCAGTGCCGCCCGCATGGCTGGCGACGACGGCCACGCCGCGACCCTCGAGTTCCTCAACGAGCAGATGCCCCAGAGCATCATCGCCGACCTGTCCTACAAACCTTGGACTTCCGCCAATCTCGGCGTCGATGGCTGCCACGTTGGCTGCACTGCCGCCCCGTACTCGCGCCGACCTGACTGCGGTGTCGGCGCCGCGCACCGGAGGGGTCTTCAACTGTATGAGCACCTCTTCGAGGAGGTCACCAATAGCCAACAGCATTGGGGCAATGTAGTGGTTGACGCCGGGTCGGTCAGAAAGGAGTTGCGGTGTCGGGGTCTGGCCGCAAGTCGATCACGTGATCTCGGGCCCGGCCCAGTTCGTAGGCGTCGGCCAAAATCGCCGCAGCATCGGCGTTGGCCTGGGCGCGAATCTCGGCGGCATCGGCCTCGGCCGAGCCAAGAACGTCTTCGACGCTGCGACGCGTAGCGCGAAGAACGAGTTCTTGTTGCTCGTCGCTGAGCGCTTCGTCGAGGGCTGCTTGCAAAGATGCGATATGGGTATCGACCGTTGCCAGGTGCGCATCGACGGAGCGGCGGCGATAACCCAACGGTCGCCGCGAAAAGTGTGGTTTGTTCTTGCGGTTCATCTGCCCTCCTTCGCCATCCATGAGTGTACACGTCGCCCTCTATGGGAGAAAGGCCACGGGGTCCTTCGGTTCGCCGTTCACCCGCACCTCGAAGTGAAGGTGTGGACCGGTGCTGTTTCCCGTAGAACCGATCTTGCCGATGACTTCGCCTTGATCAACCACGTCACCAACCGCGACCAAGATCTTTGACATATGGGCGTAGAGAGTCGAAACCTGGCCGTCACCATGAATCAGCACAACCGCGTTGCCGTATCCGCCCTTGGTCCCGGCGAAAATCACTCGACCGTCCTTGGCGGCCCAGATCGGGTCCCCGCTCGCGGCGCCGATATCGACACCGGTGTGTTTACGCACCGATCCGAAGATCGGGTGCAGGCGGGGTCCGAAACCCGACCCGATCCGACCGTCGGTGGGCATGATGTAGCCCTCGAGGGAGGCCGAGCCGGGCGCCAAACCGGTCGCTTCGGCGGTGGCCGAGCGCAACAATGCCGTGAACTCGGCGCTTTCGGCTTCGAAGGCGTCGGCTTCGGCTTCGTAGGCGTCGATTCGTTTGCGAAGTTCGGCCTGCACATCGAGCTGCACCGCCTGACGCTCGATCAGCTGGGCCAGCTCGGCTTCGACCTCGCCTCGTAGTCGGTCAGCCTCGGCTTGTGCGGCCTGGCCAGCTTCGAGATTGGCCTCACGAACAGCCACAGTTGCCCGCAGGTCGTCGACAAGATCTCGTTCGTTGCCCGAAGCAAAGTCGAGCATCGCTAGTCGCACAGCAGTGCGGTTGACGTCGGCTGACCCGAGCCAGGGTTCGACCGATCGCTCGGTTCGGACGAAAGCGTCGACAGCCCGGTCCAGGATTTCGACCTTGGTCGCCTGGACCGCGATATCGGCCTCGGCCGCAGCCTGTTCTCGATGCACTACTTCGGCCTCAGCGGCGTCGAGAGCCTGCTTGGCACCGGCGACCCGGGCGGCCTGAGCATCGACCAAACTCTCGATCTGTTGAAGGGTGGCGGCGATTACGGCGTCGTCTTGTTCGAGCAGGGCTACTTCGGCCAGCGCGGCCAGCTCTGCCTCTCGTGCCTGTTCTCGCTGACGCCGCAGATCGCTGAGCGTCTCCTCGGCAACCACAGGCGGTGCCGCCAAAAACGCCAGAAGCACCACGAGACCAAAGCGAGCTAACCGTGATCGTGTGAGGTTGGACATAGTGCACCAGTAGAGGGGGCCCGCCTGACCACAGTAGTGAGTCGGTCGCCTCGGGTGGTGCCACACGTCGTGACTGGGGTTCGACGCTGGTTGACTTGGGCCAATGTCGGATCTACCCCCCGATCCTCGTTCGCTTCAGGTTGGCGCGCCCAAGGCCACGCCTCCCGTGGTCGAGCCTGCGCGTCCGCGCCGTCGTCGTCGATGGCCGTGGGCAGTTGCCGCGCTCTTGGTGATAGTCGGACTTCCAACTTCGGTTCTGGCCACCGTTTCTTGGTCGACATGGAGCGATGTCGAACGAGTCGATCTTTCGCGGGTTCTGACCGGTTCGCCGACCGCGACCAATTACTTGGTTGTGGGTACCGATTCACGCGCTGGGATCGACCCCGGCATCGAGAACGCGGCCGCGATATTCGGCGATGGCGTGGCCGGCGAGCGCACCGACACCGTAGCGGTGCTGCGCATCGACGGAGGCGACGTTTCGTTGCTCGCAATCCCTCGAGATCTGTACGTTGCGATAGATGGCTCCGGGACCAGACGGATCAATGCGGCGTATGTGTTCGGCGGCCCCGAACTGCTGATCGACACGGTCCAACGCCAGCTCGGTATCGGGATCGACCACTATCTCGAGGTCGATATCGCCGGGTTTCTCGGCCTGGTCGATGCTCTCGGGGGCGTCACCATCGACTTCCCGTATCCCGCGACCGACAACCGCTCCGGACTCAATGTTGGGTCGGGTCCACAGCTGCTCGACGGCAACACCGCGCTGGCGTTCGTGCGCTCACGCCACTACACCGAGTTTCGAGACGGTGTTGCCGTCACTGACCCCACTTCCGACCTCGGCCGCGTCCAGCGCCAACAACAATTCATGGGCTCGATCTTTGCAGCCCTCGGCGAAACCAAAAACCCGATTGTGTTGCTGGACGCGCTGAGAGCAGTGAGCGCCAACGTGCGAGTCGACGACCAAATGAGTCTTCGCGACGCGGCTGGCCTTGGTCTAGTGGTGCGCGGTTCGTCACCACAGACCGCCACCGTTCCCACCAGCCGGTACATAACCCCGAACGGTGCCGACGTATTGCTCATCGCGCCCGAAGCCGACCAGGTGCTGGCTCCGTTCCGGCGCTAGCGGTACGGTCAGCGGCCATGGCCCCGCCCTCCCCCGTCACCGTTGACGCTATTTCTCCCGACTGGCTCACAACAGTTCTGATCGAAAATGAGGCCATCGACCCGGGCTCGCGTGTCGAGAGCATCGACGCCAACATCCTTGGCGAGGGCGAAGGCTTCATGGGAGTGGTTGCTCGACTTCGGGTCGAGTACCGCGGTGTTCCCGGGCCCGCGACGATGATCTGCAAGTTGCCGACTCATATCGCCGCCAATCGAGCGGCCGGCCATCTACTCGGCGTCTACGTCCGCGAAGTGCAGGCTTATCGAACGTTGCTCGCCGATGTCGACGTTGCTCACCCGCAGATGTACGCAGCGGTCCACGACAACGAACCGGCGAGCATCTTGCCCTTGCTTCGTTTGCGAAAAGCCGAACGGCTACCGATCTGGCTGCTGCGGCTAATTTTGCGTCGCGCCCTTTCGGACTCCGATGTGCCGGGATCGGTGCTCTTGCTAGAAGACCATGCCGATCTGGAAATGGGCGACCACCTGACTGGCTGCATCCCACAACGAGCCGCCGCGGTCTTGACCGCTACCGCGGCGATGCACGCTTCGACCTGGGGCGACCGGGCCCCCGCTCCCGCCGCGTGGCTGATGCGCGGCGACGCCCTCTCCCAACTCTCCCATGCTGCGTATATGCGATCTCGGCGAAAGTTCGCCAAACGGGTCGAGGGGATCTTCGATGATCGTTCTCTCGCGTTGTTGAAGCAACTTCGTCGCGACGGCCGCCAGCTCATGCACGACCTCCATAACCGCTCACCGCTTTGTGTCAACCACGGCGACCTGCGACTCGACAACATGTTCTTCGACTCCGACGGCCGACTCGCCTCTCTATTCGACTGGCAGTCGCCGTCGCTAGCACCCGGTGCCGTTGATGTGGCCTATTTCTTGACCCTCTCGATGGCGCCCGACACATCCGAGGCCGAAATCGACGAGCTGCTGAGCGTCTATCACTCGGCGCTCGGGACCAACGGGGTCACTGGGTACAGCCTCGACTCGCTACATCACGATTACGCCGATTCGCTGATGATGCTGCTGCTTCGCACCGTCCCTGTCGACGTGGTTGATTTCGGCGAAGAGCGAGGCGCCGACCTGGTCACCGAAACGCTTCGACGCCTAAACGCCCGCCTCGCTCGCGTTAGTGCCTAACCTGCGCCCATGGCTGACAGGTTCATATCGGAAACGTTCGACTCCGACCGCTGGAGCGCTGTCGAGGCCGTCGGCGAACTCACCGACATCACCTACCATCGCGCCGTCGGCCAAGGCACCGTACGTATCGCATTCGATCGTCCCGAGGTGCGCAATGCGTTCAGGCCCAACACCGTCGACGAGCTTTACCGTTGCCTCGATCATGCTCGGATGACCAGCGACGTTGGGTGTGTGCTGCTTACCGGCAACGGACCATCACCCAAGGACGGCGGTTGGGCGTTTTGCAGCGGCGGCGACCAGCGCATCCGGGGCAAGTCGGGATATCAATACGCCGAAGGCGAAACGGCCGAGTCCATCGATCCGGCCCGCTCTGGCCGCCTGCACATCCTCGAAGTTCAACGCCTCATCCGTACGATGCCCAAGATCGTGATCGCCGTCGTGCCTGGTTGGGCCGTCGGCGGAGGCCACAGCCTGCATGTGACCGCCGACCTCAGCCTGGCCAGCGCAGAACACGCCATCTTCAAACAAACCGATACCGACGTCGCCAGCTTCGACGGCGGGTTCGGATCGGCATACCTGGCCCGTCAGGTCGGCCAAAAACGGGCCCGGGAGATCTTCTTCCTGGGACGTAACTACGGGGCGCAAGAAGCGTTCGACATGGGAATGGTCAACGCGGTAATCCCCCACGCCGATCTCGAATCCACCGCGCTCGAATGGGGAGCCGAAATCAACGCCAAGAGTCCCACTGCTCAGCGCATGGCCAAGTTCTCGTTCAACTTGATCGACGACGGTCTTGTCGGCCAGCAGGTCTTTGCCGGCGAGGCCACGCGTCTGGCGTACATGACCGACGAAGCAGTAGAGGGACGCGATGCTTTCCTCCAAAAGCGCGAGCCGGACTGGTCGCCGTTCCCGTGGTACTTCTGAACCTCGACGACCCCAACCTCGTCGTCGCGTTCTGGAAGCCCTACGACTGCCTGACCGCGTTCACCGACCGTGACGGTCGATCAACGTTGGCCGATTACATCGACATCCCCGATGTATACGCGGCCGGGCGTCTCGATCGCGACAGCGAAGGACTGCTGCTGCTCACCCGAGGCAAGGCTCTACGTGGCGCACTGATGGATCCTCGTTTGGCCCATCCTCGCCGCTACCTGGTCCAGGTCGAAGGCGTGCCAACTTCTGAGGCTCTCGATTCGTTGAGCCGCGGGGTAGATCTCAAAGATGGCCGAACCCGGCCAGCGCAGGCCGAACTTCTCGAAACGGCACCAGATTTGCCTCCTCGCCCGGTGCCGATTCGGGTACGGAAGTCGATCCCCGATTCGTGGGTGCGCCTCACTTTGACCGAAGGCAAGAACCGACAAGTTCGGCGGATGACAGCGGCCGTGGGCTTCCCGACCCTACGGCTCGTACGCGACTCGATCGGATCGATATCTCTCAACGGTCTGGCGCCGGGTCAGTGGCGCGTCCTCACCACAGACCAGCGAGATGGGCTCACCAAAGCGTTGAAGCGGCCGGGAGGCGCCAGTCGATCGGGTTCTGGTCGCTCTCGGTCAAGGCGGCGTTGATCTGGCTGAACGGCCGAGACCCGATAAATCCTCGATACGCCGACAATGGGCTGGGGTGCGCCGACTCGATAACCACATGGCGATTTGAGTCAATGTTCGTGGCCTTGGAACGTGCCGCGGCGCCCCACAGCACGAACACGACCCGCCTCGGCAGTCTGTCAACCGCGGCGATCACCGAATCGGTGAACTCGGACCAACCGTGCCCTTGGTGACTTCCGGCCTCGCCACAGGCCACCGTGAGAGTGGTGTTGAGCAACAAGATTCCCTGTTGAGCCCACGGCGTCAGGTCGCCCGAATCCGGGGTTGGCACGCCGACATCAGATTCGAGCTCGGTGAAGATGTTTCGCAACGACGGAGGAATCTTCACTCCGGGGCTGACCGAGAAGGCCAATCCGTTGGCCTGACCCGGTCCGTGATAGGGGTCCTGTCCCAAGACCACGACCCTGACTTGAGCAAGCGGGCACAACTCGAGGGCCCGAAACACCTGGTCCGCCGCCGGATACACGTCCTTCGACCGACGTTCGCGTTCGACGAAGTCACTTAGCTCGGCCCAATAGGGCCGCGCCATCTCGTCGGCCAACGCCGGCCCCCAATCCCCCAAATCGGCCATCAACGAACTCTACGACTGACGGTGTTGGAAATCAGCCGTAATCTCGGCCACCATGTCGCCCATGACCGAGCCGCGCCACGACTGGACCATCGATGAAGTTCTTGCGGTGATCGAGCGTCCATTTCACGACCTGCTCGCCGCGGCCCACAACTGCCACACCGAACGTTTCGATCCTCACGAGGTCGAAGGGGCAAAACTCTTGTCGATCAAGACCGGGGCCTGTCCCGAGGACTGTGCCTACTGCCCCCAATCGGCGCATCACAACAACGATCTCAAGCCCGAACCACTTATGGCAACCGCCGACATCGTTGCCAGCGCGGTCGAGGCCAAGGCCGAGGGCGCTACCCGGTTTTGCATGGGCGCGGCATGGCGAAGCCCCAGCGACAAGCAGATCGATCAAGTCGCCGATGCGATCAAAGCCGTCGCCGGTATCGGCATGGAAACTTGTGTGACCCTCGGAATGCTCACCGCCGATCAGGCCAACACGCTCGGCGAGGCCGGGCTCGACTTCTACAACCACAACCTCGACACGTCGCCCGATTTCTACGGCGAAATAATCACCACCCGCACCTACCAAGACCGACTCGACACCTTGCAGAATTGTCGAGACGCCGACATCAGCCTTTGTTCGGGTGGCATAGTCGGCATGGGCGAGACCCGCCGTCAGCGAGCGAGCCTGCTGACCCAACTGGCCACCCTCGACCCTCATCCTGAGAGCGTGCCGATCAACCTGCTGATCCAAGTACCCGGCACTCCGCTGCACGGACTGCCCGACTTCGAACCTCTAGAACTGGTCCGCACCATCGCCGCGGCCCGGCTGGTCATGCCCGCTTCGGTTGTACGGCTGTCGGCCGGTCGATCGTCGATGTCAGAAGAACTCCATGCGCTCTGCCTTCACGCCGGGGCCAGCAGCATCTTCTTGGGCGAGCGCCTGCTCACGGCCGACAACAACGGCGACGATGCCGACGAATCGATTTTGAGTCAGCTCGACACAGTTATTGGTGTCTAGACGGGGCGGTCGCCGATGATGCTGGCCCGTTCCATCACTCTTACATCGGGGAAATAGTCGCTGGCCGCGTAGTGCTGGACGCTGCGATTGTCCCAGAACACAACCGTGTTGGGTTCCCACCGAACCCGATATTGATATTCGGCAATGCTTGCCTGCGAGACGAGAGTTCGCAGTAGGGCGTCGCTTTCGGATTCGGGGAGTCCGACGATGTGGGTCGTGAAGTAGGCGTTGACGAACAAGAGTCGTCGGCCGGTTTCGGGATGGGTACGAACAACGGGATGCTCGACCGTCGGGTATTGCTCTCTCATCTCGGTCTTCTTGTCGTCGGGCACAACATTGCCAAACGCCCCGAGATAGTCGTGCACCGCGGTCATGTCGTCGATTCTGTTGCGTAGATCGAGATCGAGACCTTCGTACGCCGCGGTCATGTCGGAGAAGAGAGTGTCGCCGCCGGTTGGCGGTACCTGAATCGCTCTCAGGATGGCCCCCATCGACGGCACTTCTCGCCATGTGACGTCGTGATGCCAGCCGTTCTCGAATCCGCCGGTGTCGGCACCCTTCTCGAACCGGACCAGTTCGGGAAACTCGCCGCTACCGGGGAGAAAGGGATGGACTTCGAGTTCGCCGAACCGACGGGCGAAGGCGACATGATCGGCGGCGGTGATCTCTTGATCGCGAAAGCACACAACTTTGTAGTCGAGGAGAGCTCGACGGAGCTCGGCGATCACCTCGTCAGTGAGATCACCGCTCAGTGATACGCCGCTGATCTCGGCGCCGAGCGTCGCGCCGCGAGGGCTGACGCCGATGTGTTGGTAAGACGGTGACGCCAGCCGGGCTCGCTCGTCGGCGATATGCATCATGGGTCCGAGTTCGACTCCGAACCTTTTCAATGTCACCCGTCGAGGGACGATGCGCGATGCGGGATCGGACCCGACGGTGGAAACGGAGTCGGTCATGAGAGTTCCTTTCGTGCAGCAGAGTCGGCCGATGAGGCAATGTCGCTTGCGAGACCGGTGACCAGGCAGTGCGTTGCGTACTGAAATTGCTCGTCAGCATCGACGGGACCAAAATAGGGTCCCAGCCGAGCCGTACGTTCAGAAGCTTCCGTGGTGGTCAGCGCGGCGACGATTGCTGTGCCCTGGTTGGCTGGGAGATCGCCCAGTGCTGCGAGAACCAGGGCCGATCCCACCGCATGCCAAAACACCACACGGAAGGCGGCGACCGCGGCCTCCCCGGCAAGACCGGCTTCTTCCATCAGCCCTAGCCCCAAATCAACGGCGGCAAGAGTGGTCGAGGAGATCTGGTCGGATTGGGCATACAGCTGCAACAGGTTGCGATCGGCCACAAGGTGGGCTCGAAGACCGGTTGCGAGGGCGCTTACCCGTTGCTCCCACGGGTCGTCATCTCGGATAGACACCCGGATCCCTTGCAGGTTGCGCGAGGCGACCTCGGTCAGAAGTGCCTCTTTGTTGTCGAAGCGCAAATAGAGCGTCATCGGCGTTACATCGAGCGCCACCGCCAGCTTGCGCATGCTGAAACCCGCCAAACCCCGTTCGGAGATCAGCGAAGATGCGGTGTCGACAATCCGCTCGGGTGACAACGTCGAACTTCTCGCCATGAAATGACTATACAGTGTATATCTACTGATCTGTAGCCGATGGGCGCGTCTTTGACCCAACGGTGCGACACTGCATCGGTGAGCGACATCGACATTGAGACCGAAGAAACGTGGCTCAGTCACGAAGACCTCGAAACCGTGCGGGGCCGCGTGCCGATGGTCTACGTCGACGCGGTGCCGGTGCGAGTCGACTCGATCGGCGAAGTAACCGAAGTTGGACTTTTGTTGCGAGCCATGCCCGATGCCACGGTGAGCCGCGCTCTTGTTACCGGTCGAGTCCTGTTTGGGGAACGAATCCGTCACGCGTTGCTTCGCCATATTGAAAAGGACCTCGGGCCGCTCGCTTTGCCACGATTACCACCCAACCCAACGCCGTTTACCGTGGCCGAGTACTTCCCCGATCCTCAGGTGTCGGGTTTTCACGATCCCCGTCAGCACGCGGTGAGCCTCGCGTATGTCGTTCCCGTCGATGGCGACCCCGAGCCCTATGCCGATGCTCTGGATTTGGCGTGGGTAACACCTGAGGAAGCCACAAGTCCCGAGGTGCGAGCCGAAATGACCGGCGGTCACGACCGACTTCTTCGTCTGGCACTCGCCCACGTCGGGCGTCTTCCCTAGCTGACTTATGCCACACGTCGATCTTTTGGTAATCGGTGCGGGACCGGCGGGCACCGCAGCGGCGATCCGAGCCGCGACTGCGGGCGCAACGGTTCGGGTCTTCGAAAAGGCGGCCCGGGGCCGCGACAAGGTCTGCGGCGACGGCTTAACCCCCCGGGCGGTGGCGGCGCTCAACGAACTCAACGTCGATTTGAGCGACGCTCATCGCATCGATGGGTTGCGCATGATTGCCGGCAAGACCGAGCGTCAGCTCCCCTGGCCCGACAATGGCCGTTTCGCTCCCCATGGCGCGGTGTGGCCTCGCCGCAAGCTCGACGAGCGGCTGGTCACGCTCGCCGAGCAGGCCGGTGCCGAGGTCGAGTGGAATGCCGAGGCCATGCCGATTCTTGACGGCGATCGTGTGGTTGGGGTCGAAGCCAATGGGACTCGGTGGTCGGCCGATTTGGTCGTGATCGCCGCCGGCGCTCCGGGGGCGGTTGCTAGGCTTTTGGGCGCCGACCGGGTAGCCGACGAGCCGTTCGGATTGGCGATTCGAACCTACGCCGAGTCGCCGCGCCACGACGACCGTCACCTCGAGGCGTGCCTTACGTTGAAAGACGATTCGGGCACACCGGTGCCGGGTTATGGATGGATGTTCCCGGCCGGCGACGGCACTGTCAATATCGGGGTCGGGGCGTTGTCGACCATGAAGGGTTTCAAGAAGCTCAACCTCAACAAGCTGCAGGACTCGTATCGGTCTCTTGTAGAGGAGTCTTGGGGTCTCGGTCCCGATATCGAGAAGCCTCGAGCGTGGCGTTTGCCGATGAGCACTCAGCGTCGATTTGGCCCGGGTTGGGTGGCGGTGGGCGACGCGGCCGGCCTTATCAATCCAATGAACGGCGAAGGCATCGATTATGGCCTCGAGTCGGGCATGTTGGCCGCCGATTTGTTTATCGCCGATCCGGCTGGTGCCTCGGCGGCCTACGACCGCGAGGTCGGGGCTCGGTTCGATTCGTTTTTGCGGACCGGCCGTCGGTTCAGCTTTCTTATTGGTCACCCGCTGATTCTGCGCTCTGGTCTTCGTCTCGCGGTCGGCACTCAGTCGATCGCCAACATCACGTTGCAGGTAATGGGCAATTTGGTCGACGAGTCGACGCCGGGCGCCGCGGGGCGTGTGTTGCGGGCGGCCGATAAGGCGCTCGGGGTTGCCGATCCGTTGTTGCGCCGAACCCGCGCCAGGGCCTGAGGCGACCCGACCTCAGCTACATTCGTGGCTATGCCTGATGTCACTCCAGCCGAGCAAGACTTGCCGCTGATCATTTCGGTGGACGACCACGTAATGGAGCCCCGGGACTTGTGGCAGCAACAGCTCCCGCCGAGTCTTCGTGAGCGGGGTCCCCGAGTTGTGCAGGAGAAGGTGCGGCTCAAGTTCGAGGGTGGGCACTATGGATTCGACCGCGATCATCCCGACGGCCACTTGTGCGACTTGTGGTTGTACGACGATTTGGTGATGCCTACGGGCTTCTTGCACGGTCCGGCCGGTTCGCCTCGCGAGGAGCAACGTAACGTCGCGGCGATCTATGAGGATTTCCGGCCCGGGACTTGGAACCAGGCCGACCGTTTGGCCGATATGGATCTGAATCATGTTGAGGCGGCGATCAACTATCCGAACATTTTTCCCCGCTTTTGTGGCCAGGGGTTTTTGGAGCGCGACGACAAGGATTTTGCCCTTCAGTGCCTTCGGATCTACAACGATTGGATCATTGATGATTGGGGCGGTGGGGCTGGTGTGGGTCGGCTGATCCCGTTGACTTTGGTTCCACTTTGGGATCCGGTGCTTGCCGCGGCTGAGGTGCGTCGTTGCGCGGCGAAGGGCAGTTTCGCTATCGCGTTTTCGGAGAATCCGTCGAGGCTTGGTTGCGCGACGATGTACAGCGGCGAGTGGGATGTGTTGTGGCGGGCGTGTGAGGAAACGTCGACGAGTGTTTCGATGCATATTGGTTCGTCGTCGTCGATGCCGAGCACGTCGCCTGATGCGCCGTTGGCGACTTCGATGTCGTTGTATGCCCAGAACGCTGAGGGTTCGATGGTCGATTGGGTGTTTTCGGGGACGTTGCAGAGGTTCCCGTCGTTGAAGATCGCTTACGCGGAGAGTCAGGTGGGCTGGATGCCGTTCCAGATGGAGCGGATGGACAGTGTGTTTCGTGAGGGTCGGGGCGGTGTGGGCGGTGATGGTCCGTTGCCGAGTGAGATTGTTCGGGGCCGGGTTTTCGGCTGCATTTTTGATGACTTGGTTGGGTTGAAGCAGCGTGAGGATGTTGGGGTCGATCAGATTTTGTTCGAGACCGATTATCCGCATTCTGATGGCACGTTTCCTCATAGCCGCAAGGTGGCTCACAGCATGTTTGCTGCGGTGGGGATGAACGCTGAGGAGTGTTACAAGGTGCTTCGGGGCAATGCGATCAAGGCTTACGGCCTAGAACGTTTCGGCATCACGAAGTGAGGCGCGAAGGTAGAGCATCACGAAGTGATGGGGCCGAGGGTTCGGTCGAGGTAGTCGTTTCTGAACCGGCCGGCGGGGTCGATGAGGGCGCGGGCGGTGGCGAAGCGTTGCCAGGCGGGGTATCGGGGTTTGAGGGTGTCGGCGGTTTCTTGGTGGAGTTTGCCCCAGTGGGGTCGGCCGCCGGCTGATCGGGTGATGTCCCAGAGGCCGTTGAAGTATTGCTGGTATGGGGTTCCCCAGTAGACGTGGGCGGCTATGTAGCCGGTGGCGTGTCCGCTGGCGGTGGAGAGGGCGATGTCGTCGCCGGCTGCGCAGCGGACTTCGACTGGGAAGGTGACGCGCTGGTCGAGGTCGCGGGCGAAGGTGTTGAATTCGGTGATTATGTCGGTGAGGGCGTGGAGGGGCACGGCCCATTCGGTTTCGTAGAAGTGAACCCAGCGGGGGGTGGTGAACACTTTGTAGGACACGTCTTGGTATTGGCGTGTTCCGGTGCTGTTGGTGATGAGGCGGGCGATGGTTGGGGCGGCTCGGGGGGTTCGGCGGGCGACGCGGTTGACGATTCCGAAGGCGATGTTTTCGCCGACGAGTTTGTCGGTGACGTAGCGGTGTCGGGGCAGCGGTTTGGGTTGGTCGAGGGTTCGGGTGTTGATTTTGACGGCGGCTTTTCGGCCTCCGGGCATGAAGTAGAATTCGGCGTGGTCTTGTTGGGTTATGAGTTCGGGCCATTGTTCGAGTACGGCTTCGAGGGGCCGGGTTTCTTCGGCGGCGTGGAGGCGAAACGCGGGGACGGTTTGCAGGGTGACTCGGGTAACAATTCCGAGGGCACCTAGTCCGACTCGGGCGCAGGCGAAGAGGTCGGCATTTTGGTTGGCGTCGATGTCGTGGGTTTCTCCGGTGCCGTCGATGATTCGCATGGCGCGTACTTGGGTGGCGATGCCGCCGTAGGCGAGACCGGTGCCGTGAGTTCCGGTGTTGATTGCTCCGGCGATGCTTTGTTTGTCGATGTCGCCCATGTTTTCGAGGGCGAGGCCGTAGCGCTCGAGGAGTCGGTTGAGTTTCTTGATGGTTATTCCGGCACCGACGGTGACGATCCCGGAGTTGACGTCGACGGAGTGGAGTTGGTCGAGGTGTTCGATGGTGATGTGAATGTCGTTGGTGACGGCGATTGCGGTGAAGGAGTGACCGGCTCCCATTGCTTTGATGCGTTGTCCGGTGTGGGCGGCTTGGGCGACGAGTGTCGCTAGTTGGTCTTCGGATTTGGGTCGTTGGATGTCGCTGGGCGCGAATTGTTGGAGACGACTCCAGTTGTGGACGGTGCGGGGGTTTCTCACCAGTGCCTCAGGTCTATGGGGAGTTGTTCGAGTATTTGGTCGCCGTCGACTAGCCACATGGTTTGGTGGCGGGCCACGGTGGGGTCGAGGTGGGCGGGGGCGAGCCGGATTCGGTCGTTGAGGGTGATCGTTTCTGGGTTGGCGGCGACGACGGTGGTGTGTTCGTCGCTGACGATGAAGATGTCGCCGTCGGCCCATTGGGGGTTGCCGTGGTCCATTCCGAGCGCTTTGAGTCCGCCGTTGACTACCTGCCAGCCTTTGGGGCTGGTGGATATGACGGAGCATTCGAGGAACAATGCCTGGGCGAACGGCAGGTCGAGGGTGGCGTATTGGGTGTCGCCGAGCAGGAAGGTGCCGGCTTGGATTTCGGTGGCCCAGGTGTTGGTGTCGTAGGTGCCGGTCCCTCCGGCGGAGATGATGTCGCCGCCGACTGCTTCCGCGGCCGTGAGCAGGTCGGTCATCGATTTTTCGACGAGATGGGTCCGTTTGGAACGGTTTTCGATCATCATCAGGTGGCCTTCGTAGCCCATTACGCCACGTACGTGGAGTCCGAGTGAGCGGGCGTGGTCGGCGAGGTGCCCGGCGTCGGATGGGTCGCATCCGCAGCGGGGTAGACCGACTTCTACATCGATGATGACTTCTTTCAGCCCGGCGTGGGCGGCTTGGTCGACGCCAAATGCCGAGTCGACGGCGAGCGTGACGCGTGCATCGGTTCGGGCGAGTCGGTTTAGCAGGTCGGGGTCGAGTACTTCGTTGGCGAGCATGAGGTCGTGTCCGAGGCCGGCGGCGGCCATGCCTTCGACTTCGCGAACGGTGGCGCAAGTGAACGCATGGTGTCCGGCTTGGGCCAACTTGTGGGCTAACGCGGTGCTCTTGAACGCTTTGACGTGTGGTCGCAACCGAGCGCCGGGCAGCGTCTGGCCGATCGTCGCGATGTTGTGCTCAAGCGCGACGCGTTCGACTACGAGGGCCGGTGTTGGTATCGCCATAGCGCCACCGTAGTGGCATCGTGTTGGCGCTACCGAGTGGCCGACTCAGCCGTAGACCTTTTCGAGGGCTGCTGCGGGGTCTACGTATTCGAGGCCCTGAGCGTCGGCGACGTGACGTTCGGTAATCATTCCGCCACATACGTTGAGTCCGCCCAGCAGGTGATGATCAGCTGTGAGCGCGGCCTTGACCCCTTTGTCGGCGAGGCTCAGCGTGAACGGCAGGGTTGCGTTGTTGAGCGCATGGGTCGATGTGCGGGGCACGGCGCCGGGCATGTTGGCGACGCAATAGTGCACGACGTCGTCGACGACGTAGGTCGGTTCGGCGTGGGTGGTGGCGTGAGACGTTTCGAAGCATCCGCCTTGGTCGATGGCGACGTCTACGAGCACTGATCCGGGCTTCATCTGCCGCACCATTTCGGCGGTTACGAGTTTGGGTGCGGTGGCGCCTTTGACGAGTACTGCGCCGATCACGAGATCGGCGGCGAAGACGTGTTCTTCGAGGGCGGCGGTGGTCGAGTAGACGGTTTCGAGTTCGGCGCCGAAGCGCCGGGCGAGGCGATCGAGAACTTCGAGGTTGCGGTCGAGAACTGTGACTTGGGATCCGAGTCCGATCGCCATTTCGATGGCGTTCTCTCCGACCACGCCACCGCCGATCACAACGGTGCGAGCAGAGCTAACGCCGGGAACTCCGCCCAGCAGAAGTCCGGCCCCACCGTTGGGCGCTTCGAGGCAGTGAGCCCCGGCCTGGATCGACATACGTCCGGCGACCTGCGACATGGGGGCCAGTAGCGGTAGCCCGCCGTGAGCGTCGGTGACAGTTTCATAGGCAATGCACGTTGCGCCGCCCGCGATCAGGTCTTGGGTTTGGGGAACGTCGGGCGCTAGGTGAAGGTAGGTGAACAGGACTTGATCAGCGGACAGCATCGCTCGTTCGGGAGCTTGCGGTTCCTTTACTTTGACGATCATTTCGGCGTCGGCCCAGACGGTGGCGGCGTCTGGCGCGACCTCTGCACCGGCAGCGATGTAGTCGGCGTCGGGTGCGCCGATGCCCATGCCGGCGTTGGTCTCGACCAGAACGGAGTGGCCATGGGCCACAAGCTCGCGGGCCCCAGACGGAGTCAGACCCACCCGGCGTTCGGCAACTTTGACTTCTTGGGGCACACCCACTCGCATGTTGATCTCGCTTTTGTTCGGCACGCTTGAGCGCGCAACGTGTTGCACGCAATTTAGGCGGTCCTCCACGACAGATGGCTGCAAGTTGTGTACCGTTGACCCTGAGTTGCGCATGATTCGTGCGCCGAAATTGGATTCGGAGGTGAATACGTGTGCTAGTTATCTTGGACGCTACCGACCATGCCATCTTGGCTGCTTTGCAGGTCGACGGTCGACGCACCAACGCCGCGCTGGCCGAGGAGGTTCACCTATCCCCTTCTGCGTGTCTGCGCCGAATTCGTCGCCTCGAGGACGAAGGAATCATCGCTGGTTACGTCGCCCTTCTCGACCGTGGCAAAGTCGACCGCGGCACCACTGTCTTCGTCGAGATTTCGCTCGACAGCCAGCAAGAAGAACTGCTCGACCGTTTCGAAGCCGCGGTGCGACTCGTGCCGGAAGTAATGAGCTGCTATCTCATGGCCGGCAACTCCGACTATCTGCTCAAGGTTGCGGTAGCCGACGTCGCTGACTACGAACGCATCCACCGCACCTACATGGCCAGACTTCCGGGGGTTGCGCAGCTCCGATCGAGTTTCGCGCTGCGAACGGTTACCGAGTCGACGGCGGTCGGGTTTGCGTCCGGCCGCTAGTCACAAGCGGCGAGGCAGACCCGTCGCCGCGAAGGCGGTGGCGATCGCCAGCGTTGCCAGCGCAAAGTAGAAGACCCAGAACGGAGCTATCGCCAGCACGACCGCGGCTACTCCGGGCGCCACCATCGATGATGTCTCCCGCCACGATGAGAACACCGTGGTCATGGCGGTGCGTTCGCGAGGTTTGACAGTTCTCATGAACGGGATGTTGCCCAGCACATCGAGCCACGACGCTCCGAGGGCTCCGGTGATCCAAAATACGATGCCAATCGGGCGAGCATCTCCGATCAACCCAAGACCACACAGCGACGTGGCAATTACCACGAACCCAGCGATGATCACCGTCTTGGTGTTGGTGCGATCGACAACTTTGAGAACGAGTGGGCTGAGCAGTAAAAGCCCGGCAACGGCGGCAACGATTCCGCCACTGGTCCAGCGAGGCATGCCGGCCTCTATCGCGTACAGCGGTGCGTAAATGAACAGCGCCGCCCAATACGTGCCGCGGGCCAGGGTGATCATGTAGGCAATTCTGAGATAGCGCTGGTGAAAGAACCGCGGGATGTTTTTCAGGGGGCTCGGAGCTTGGCCCTTGGGTGTCGACAACGCCGGGTTGCTTCCCAGCCGCAGGACCCAGAAGTAAGTCAGCGTTATCAAGTGCAAACCGGCGGCCAGCACGAACGGCAGAGTTTCGCTTACTTCGGTGTAGAGCAGGATCGAAACCAAAGGCCCCACGATCCAGGCCACGCCGTTGTGCACCATGCGCCGGCTCTCGTTGCGAGCCAGTTCGCGTTTGCCGATGTAGTCCATGATGAACAACGAAATACACACCGCGAAGATCGCGGCTTCGGAGTTGACCAACCCGATAGCCGCAGCAATCGCGATCCCGTGGCCGAGTGCAACTATCAGGTTGGCCGTCACAAATGCACCGAGGGCGAGGGTGACCACCCAACGACGAGCCATCCAAGACTCGAGGCGCCCAACGTTGAGCGTCGAGCTCAGGGCCACGAACGAACCAGCAAAATAGGCGTAGGTAACCGCCGACTTCGATCCGAGGGCATCAAAAGCGGCCAACGGAAGAACAGTCACGGTCATCGAGCGCGCTAGACCTTCGAGTCCGCCGAGGCGAGCCAGAGCGAGTCCAACGTCGTCGCGCACGACCTGGTTGATCGCATGCGGCCGGTTGAACAACATGAGCTACTCCATTGAAGGAACGGCCTTGGCCAGACCGGGGATGATCTCGGCGTCGGACAACTCAGCAAGTGAGGTTGGCGCGCACAGTATCTTGCGCGATCTGACTCCGCCACCAACAATTACTCGGTCGCGCGAAAGTACCGCCTCGTCGATCCATACCGGGAGGCCGGCGGGGAGCCCGAAGGGCGTGACTCCGCCGATCTGCATCCCTCCGGTGCGCTCCACCGTCTCCTCGGCCGACGCAAACGAGGCCTTACGCGTACCGAGCAGTTTCCTCACGGTTCCGTTGACATCAAGGCGAGTTGATGCCAGGACAACACAGCAGGCCATCGGCCGCGATTCGCTCTTGCCCACGATCAAGATGGCGTTGGCGCTGTCGTCGAGGGCGTACCCGTATTCGGCACAAAACGCCGCAGTATCGGCAAGGTCTGGGTCGCACGGAACAACTTCGTGCTCGATGCCGAGCGTCGCAAGCGCGTCGAGTACTACGTCCACGAGATGGTCAGTCCCCGAGGTGGTACATCTCGGCGGACGGCTTGAGCGGACGGGCGTACCACAGCGGACGGCGCAACCCGCCAGGGCCGGGGGCGGGACGAGTCTTGGTCAGCCAGTCGAGGTAAGCCTCGCGGGACTTGGCGGTGTCGACGACAACATCACCGTATTGATCGCCTGCTTCGGCCGGGGTTACGCGCACCCGCTGATGCCAGCACTGCATTCCCGAGATGGGGTCGGGCTGCACCGAGAAGGTGAGATTCTGGTGCACACCGGTCTCGTTCCACCAGATCCGTTCGCTGTCGGAGTCGGTGGACTTCCACTTACGAACGCCGTCTTGGCGACTGAGCTTCCACGACGTGCCGTCGTTGCTGATCTCGGCTTTGCCGGCACCCCAAGAACGGGCCTTGTCTTCGTCCAGGCGCCAACGCCCCATGTGATGAGACGCGGCCACAACGCCGGGCCTGATCCCCTCGGTGCGCCACGCCTGGATAACAAAGTGACCGATGCGAGTGCTGATACGCACCAACCCGTTGATGTCGATCCCGAGCTTCTCGGCATCCTCGGGATGAATCCACAGCGGGTGACGATGACTGAGTTCGTTGAGCCACTTGGAATTACCCGAGCGAGTATGGATCAGGGTCGGGATCCGAAACGTGGGCAGCAGGATTCGTTCGTTACCGCCGCTGCCGTCCGGCGCGGGCTCCATGTCCAGGTCTTCGTGATGCACATGAGACGGAATCCAGGTGGGGGTGGCGTATTCGGGCCAGCCCCAATCCTTGAGAGTCGTCGAGAACAATTCGAGTTTGCGTGACGGGGTCGGGAAACCTTCTTTGACCTCGCCATCGACCTCTACGCCCGGGCTGCCGTCGCCCAGCGGCGCGAGCTTGATGTCGTTGAGGCCATCCTCGGTACCGTCCCAACCGCCGATCGTGCCGTCCTTGCGAAACACCCCGTCGGTATCCTTTTGGCATCCGTCGAGGGCCTCGGCGCCAACAATACGCTCGTAAGGGGTGATGACGTCTCCCGGCACCGCGTAGGCACCAACATCGCGCATGTATTCGAGCGGAGTCTTTCCGGCCGCGGCGGCGTCCTCGGCGAGTCCTGGCACGGACTCGGCGAACATGGTTCCGTAGTACTCATCGACTGAGATCGGCGTACCGGGCTTTTGGTCGGACTCGAACCACTGACGAATCCCTCGCGAACCGTCGGGGTCGATTCGCCACGACAGGTCGATCCAGAACTCGTTTTCTTCCCAAACCTCTCCGGGGTTGAACTCGTGAGTGCGCGTGTCGTGGTTGAGCTCTTCGCCACGAATCTCGGCGTAGCGCCGAAACACCGGTTGGCGAAACCCAATCCACCGGCCGGCGTGGGTCTCGAAGCTGGCCACGTCGTGGCGCTCGGTGCCGATACCCATCGGGAGGACGTAGTCGGCAAAAAGCGCGGTCTCGGACCACGTTGGTGTGAGCGCCACATGACACTTGACCTTGTCTTCGTCCTTGAGCGCTTCGAGCCAACTAAACCCGTCGGGGTTGGTCCACACCGGGTTGTAAACCCGACTGAAGTACACGTCGAGAGTGCCTCGGCCTTCGTTGAGAAAGTGAGGTAGAAGAATCGACATCTCGTGATAGGCGAGCGGGTACTCCTTGGGCCAACTCATCTCGTTCCACTCGTGAAGCGCCGGAGCGCCCTTGGGCTGAGCCGGCTTGAACTTGTTCCAGCCGGTCCCGCTGGTGCCGCCAACCGTTGCGACCGACCCGGTGAGCACATTCAGAAAGAACAAACACCGAGCGGTTTGCCACCCTCCTAGATTCCCGGCACCAGCCGCCCGCCAGTTGTGCGAGGCAAACTTGGTGGGATGAGCGGCGATAATTTCGGCAATCTCACGGATTTGGTCGGCGGGCACGCCACAAACTTCTTCGGCTCGTTGCGGCGTGTAGTCGGCGTACTCGTCGAGCCATGCTTGCTGCATCGAGTCGATCTCGACGGGCAAATCGGGGCGAGTCTCGCGGAGGTAGGTCTCCCAGTTGACCCAGCGCCGAACAAAGTCCTTTTGCCAGCCGCCGCTTTCGATGAGCAAACGAGCAATGGCAAGAAGCAAGAACGGTTCGGTTCCGGGCCACGCCGGCAACCAATGATCGGCTTTGGAGCCAGTATTCGAAAGCCTGGGGTCGACGCAAATAATGGTTGCCCCTTTGCCCTGGGCCTCGATTATTCGTTGGGCGTGAGGGTTGAAGTAATGCCCGGCCTCGAGATGAGCCGAGATCAAGAAGATCACTTCGGCGTTGGCAAAATCGGACGATGGTCGATCGTGCCCCATCCAACTCTGGTAGCCGATCCGCGCGTTGCTCGAGCAGATATTGGTGTGACTGTTGTGGCCGTCGACGCCCCAAGCCTTCAAGACCCGATCGGCGTATCCATCTTCGCCCGGTCGGCCGACGTGATACATGACGCCGTCACGACGGCCCTCGTCCATAGCGGTGCCAATGCGGCCCCCGATGTCGGATAGGGCTTCTTCCCACGAGACTTGTTCCCACTGCCCGCTCCCGCGCTCTCCGACGCGGCGAAGCGGGTGAAGGATTCGTTCGGTGTCGTAAACCTGGTTGAGCGTTGCCGGCCCCTTGGCGCAGTTACGCCCCCGGCTCGCGGGATGCAGCGGGTTGCCTTCGATCTTGTCGATCTGGCCGGTCTCGTGGTTCACGTGGGCCAGCAGGCCACAGGCCGCTTCGCAGTTGAAGCAGGTGGTGGGGACCAACGTGTGATGTTCTTCGACCCGATCAGGCCAAGCCTTGGCGTTGAGCGAGGTGACGTCATGCCAGTCCTCGTGGGGCGGGTATTGGGTGAGGTCAGTCATCGAAATCTCCTAGGACAGCGGCACGGATTGGCCGGCCCGCACAAACGAATCTTCGTAAGCCCACATGCCGCCAAGGGCCGCGACTCCGGCTATTGCCGGCAACAACGGCCCGCTATCGGCCCCCAAAGCAATGATGGTGAGCGCCGCGGGAATGAGTAGCCCCACAACCACGCCGATGAGGAACTTGGTCCGGTATTTGCCTTTCGTCATCTGGTAAATCGCAGCCTCAACGTGAGGGGTGCCCTTGGACGTGACCTCGACCGCAACCAGCGACGCGGTAGCCAGCGCGCCTCCGAGCAGGCTCCAACGAACCGGCGCCGCGGTGGGTAGGGCCATGAAGAGGTCGAGGATCGCGTAGGTGGCACCACCGGCCGTCACCGTCTGAGCGACGAGAGTCGGCAGCAGCAGTGGTGTTTGCCAGAGGTCTCGGCCCTCGCATTGGCCAAACAGGAAGGCGGTGTAGCCCGCCGTTCCCACGGCAAAGAGAGCCGTGGGGATCGCCATTGCTTCGATTAGGCCAGGCGAGTCAGTAAGACCACCCACCCACCAGAGCCCGAGGCACGCCGCGAACCCCATCAACACATAGGCGCCTTTGACCAGCCATGACTCCCAACTGCCCTTGGTGATCAGGTAGTGGAAGCGGGTCGGCTGTTTTAGGTCGGTTATCAAGAGCACGCCCGTGATCGCCAAGAACGCACCAGCGATCATTGGAGGAACTACCCCGACGGCCGCTTGCTCGTCAGCATGGCCGAGCAGCACCAGCAGAACCGCTACCAACATGACTCCCGCGGCGATGCCCTTGGTGACGAGATAACCCGACACCTTCTCCTTCCAGGTCATCTGGTGTGGTGTGGTGTAGGCGGTGCGGGCCACGACACCGTGGGCGTCCTCGGGCACAGTCGGGTGCTGAGGTGTGGTGTCGGCCCAAATAAGCCCGTCGGAATGGATCGCGGTACGCAGCGGGTTGAGCGACGCTTGATCGGCGCCTCGGTAGTAGACCTTTGGATTGGTTCCCTGCTCGGGGGCCCGAACAGCCACGTCTTCACGGCCGATGATCTTGGTGGCTTCGTTGAGCGGATCGTCGAGATCGGCAACTTTTATGGCGTGGGTCGGGCAAACCACTACACACGATGGTTCGAGGCCTTGGTCGATCCGGTGGTTGCAGAAATTGCACTTGTTGGCGGTGTTGGTCGCGGGGTTGATGTACAACGCGTCGTAGGGACAGGCGTTCATGCAGCCCTTGCATCCGATGCAGTTGTCGTCGTTGAAGTCGACTACCCCGTTGTCGGCTCGATAAAGCGCGTTGGTGGGGCAGATGGTCATACACGGCGCGTCTTCGCACTGGTTACAACGCATGACCGAGAAGTGACGGCTGGCGTTGGGGAACGTGCCGGTCTCGACGTACTTGACCCAGGTCCGGTTGACGCCCAGCGGCACGTCGTGCTCGCTCTTGCAGGCCACCGTGCAGGCGTGGCAGCCAATACACGAGTCGCTATCTAATAAAAAGCCCAGCCTGGTCACGAGTTCCCCGGTCTTGCCGCGATTTGTACGGACATATTGTGGAGCATCCCACAACAGATCGCAAGGTTAGACCAAAACGAGTTCTCGTTAGAGGTTCTAACCGGAAGCAATCAGGCCGGTAGCAAGCATTGCGGCCACAAAGCCGGCGGTCTGGGGCCGGGTCAATCGCTCATGCAAAAACAGCCCGGCTAGCACCACGGTCGCGATCGGGTAAAGAGACGTCAGCACCGCCACCACCGTGAGCGAACCGTGTTCGGCGGCCACCAAGAAGACGGCGTTGGAGAACGTGTCGAACAAGCCAACCCCCACCACGAGCCAACGCGAGATTTTGTCGCCCGGCACGATGGCCCGACGCTTGACCAGGAAATAGGTCAACAAGACAGAGGCGGTCAAACCACGGGCCCCGACGATCGCCCAGGGCGCCGAGGCCGGATCGGTTTGGGCCAACGCAATGAACATAAACCCGAACCCAGTGCCAGCCAGCAAAGCCTCGATCACCGCTTGTTTGGAAATGGGCGTCGTGTGGACATCGTCGTTCCAGCTCACCAACGCGACCGCGGCCAGCGCCAAGCCCACACCGATCCAAGCCGGCGAACCCAACGTGTCGCCGTTGACGATCACCCCCCACATGGCCGGCACCGCCGCCGAGTTGATAGCTGTCAATGGCGCCACCACCCCCATCGGACCTCGGGCCAGACCGCGGTACAAGAGGCTCACGCCAACAAAGCCAGCGCTCCCGCCGAGCGCCCCCCACAACACATCGACGGCAATGAACTGGTCGGCAACCAAAAACGCCGCGACCAACACCCCCACCAGACCAACGGTTTGGCCCGCGACCATGACCTCGGCCAAACGCATGCGTTTGGCCGCGAGAGCTCCGAAGAAGTCGCCAGTGCCAAACATCGCAGCAGTAAGCAAGCTAAGCAGGACAGCCATTCGGGCAGGGTACGACCTGCTCTGCGTTCTCTGACTGGCGTAGACCCCACTCGGCCGCCAGAATGCGGGCAACCTGACCGGCCGACAACGGAGTAATCATGCAAGGTCTTATTTGCGAAGGCACCACCGAAGACAGCGTGCGTCTATCCAACGACATCGCAACCGCGGCCAACCTCACCCCTCGCCAAGTACGCGTCGAAGTAAAAGCCGCAGGAGTTTGTGGCAGCGATATGAGCTGCATCCACGGCAAGTACTACATGCCCACACCGCTCGTACCTGGTCACGAAGCCGCCGGCGTGGTTGTAGAAGTTGGGTCGGCAGTTACTTACACCGCGGTCGGCGATCACGTGATCTTGTCGACCTTTGGCAACTGCGGCCACTGCGGCGACTGCGAGATGGGCGACCCCGGCAATTGTGCGGTCGGCATGGGCGGGTTGGCCCAGCCCTACACCGAAGGCGATCAGCCGCTCTACAACTTCGCCAACATCGGCGCGTTCGTGCAAGAGACGGTCGTCAGCGAAAACCAGTGCATCCCGATTCCCAAAGAAATGCCGCTGACATCAGCCGCCTTGATCGGCTGCGGTGTCATGACCGGAACCGGCGCAGTGTTCAACCGGGCCCGAGTTCAGTTGGGTGACACAGTCGTGGTGATCGGTGCTGGAGGCGTCGGACTCAACGTCATCCAAGCCGCCAAACTGGTTGGCGCGAGCCAAATCATCGCCATCGATCGAGTCGCCGAAAAGGAGCGCCTCGCCACCGAGTTCGGAGCCACCGAATTCTTGTTGGCCGATGGTGACGACTTCGACGCGATCGGCGAGGTCAAAAAACTCAGCGGCGGTGGCGTGAACCATGCCTTCGAGGTTGTCGGTCATACCGGCCTCTTGGCCGACGCCATCCAGATGACGCGCGCCGGCGGAAACGTGTGCGCGGTAGGCGTGCCCGACCTCACCGCCTCGGTCACCTACAACTTCCAGTCACTACACCAAAACAAAAACCTCATGGGTATACGCGCCGGAGGCGCACGACCCCGCAAAGACTTCCGCATGCTGGCCAACCTCTACATGACCGGTCAGCTCAAACTCGACGAAATGATCTCCCACACCGCCGGGCTCGATGGCCTCACCGCGGCGTTCGACGCCATGCGCGCCGGCACCGAAGCACGAACCGTGCTGCTTCCTCACGGCTAACCACTGGTCCCCCACGGTTAACCACTGGCGGCCGGCGCCACGTTTGCTTCGCTGAAGCGATCGATATCGCGAAGGTCGGGGAAGAAACGCCACCAGATCGCCACCACCGCGAGAGTGCCGACTCCGCCGAACAAGATCGCCCCGACCAACCCAAACGCCGCCGCGGTCAAACCGCTCTCGAAAGCACCAAGCTCGTTGGACGCACCGATGAACACATTCTCCACCGCCAACACTCGGCCCCTCATCTCCTCCGGCGTGGCCAGCGGGACGATTGTCGAACGAACATAGACCGATATCGCATCAACCCCGGCCGCGACCACCAACGCGCCAAACACCACGGCATAAGACGTCGCCAACCCGATGACGATCGTCATTGCTCCAAAGACCGCGATCGACGCCAGCAAGACCCGCCCGACATGGCGCCTTACCGGCCGGATAGACAAACCGATCGACACGAGACCGGCCCCGATTCCGGTTGCGGCGCGCAACCACCCCAAGCCAATCGCCCCCACTCCAAGACGGTTCTCGGCGATCGCCGGGAGCAAGGCGATAATCCCGCCAAACAGCACCGCGAACAGGTCGAGGCTGATAGCACCGAACACAACCGGCTGGTGGCGCATGAACCGCAAACCCTCCTTGGCGTCGTGCAGGGCTTGTCGGCCACCGGTCGTCGGAAGTTTTCGGGTCGCGGGCTTGGGGATGGTGGCCAACAACAAACTGGCGAGCACCAGCGCCACCACGGCCACAAGGTAAGGGAGCGCTGGATCGGCTACAAAGACAAACCCCATCGTTATCGGACCGCTGATGATCCCGGCCTGAAACGCGACCGACCGCAAGGCGACCACTCGCTCCAGTATCTCCGGGGGAGCCAGATCGATAGGCAGAGCTCTCGAGGCGGGAGACGCAAAAGACCGGGCCACGCCAAAAAGCAACACCAGCACGAAGATCGGCGCCACGGCCGTCGGCTCGGAACGCACGTAGACAAAGAGCCCCAGCGAAACAAGAATTTCGCCGGCTAGGCCCCCGGCAAATACTCGCCGGCGATCCAGACGGTCAGCAACGGCGCCGGTGAACGGAGCCAGAACGGCCACCGGAAGGAACTCGGCAAGCCCCAGAAGCCCCAGGTCGAGTTCTCGGCCGGTGATATCGAACACCTGCTTGCCGATGATGGTGACCTGCCCAACAACCGCGAACCCCGAAAGAAAGAAAGTGACCAGCAGGGCTCTGATCGACCACGGAACGTGCGGCCGGTCTGCCGCTTTGCGGATCGAGTCAGTCACAAAGAACGGCTATCACCTGTTCGCCAAATCGATGGATCGGCTCGGTCGACTGCGGGTGGCCAAAGTCCATGGTGAACCGTTGCAGTCCCAGATCAGCGAGATGACCCAGATGCTCAACCAGAGCCTCGCTCTCGGCATCGGTAGTAGGCAGAGCCCGCTCGACAGTTGTTCCGAGTTCGATCGAGGCAGGGTCTCGACCGGCGTCGACCGCCGAGGCGTACACGATGTCTCGGCGTCGCAGCCAATCTTCGTCGCCCAGCACGAAACAATTCCACATGTCGGCCTGACGGCCAACAAGAGGCAAACCGATCTGCTCGCCGAAAGCACCGATGCACACCGGGGGCACTACATCGGGCAGCGGCGAAGCGTAGGCATCGGTCACGCTGAAGTAGTTGCCTTGATAGGTCGCGCCGTGGCTAGTCCACATCAGGCGACAAATCTCGAGCAACTCTTCGAGTTGGGCGAACCGCACCGACGGTTTCGGGAACTCGTAGCCGTAGGCCTCGTACTCCTCGCCACGCCAACCGGCGCCAATCCCGAGAATGAACCGGCCGCCGGACAGAGTCTGCAAAGTCGCGGCCATCTTGGCCGTGAGCGCGGGCGGTCGATAGCCATGCCCCAACACGTGATGGCACAGCTTGACGTCGGGAAATCTTGCGCCCAACCACGTGAGGGTGGTCCACGCCTCCAAGAACGGGTCGGACTTCGAGTCGAATCCGTAGAAGTGGTCGGCGATCCAGATCGAATCGAAGTATTCGACCGCCGTCGGCAGAATGTGTTCCTGTTGATAGACCACAATCGACTGGTGCTGACTCCCCTCGTTTCCGATCACGGGCGAAAGCCAACCAAATTTTAGATCCCTGGACATCTTCCAGACGCTAGTGCGCGGGGGCCACTGCGGTAACAATTGGGTCATGCTCGTAGTGCGGTCCGATGCCCATCGCCAACACCACTGTCTCGAACTCGACGGTACCCAGCTGATTCCTTCGTGGGAATCGCCCGCCCGCGCCGAGCACGTCGATACCGCCCTCGATGCCATCGACGGATTCTCATTTGTCGCCCCGGCAGATTTTGATCGCGCTCTCGCCGACTCCGTCCACGACTCCGAGTACGTGAGCTTCTTGGAATCGGCTTGGGACGAGTGGCAACGACTCGGTCACACCGCTCCAGCTGCGATGGCCATTGGATGGCCGGCTCGACGGTTTCGCGACGTAAAGCCCCGCCACCTCGAAGCGCAACTGGGTTATTACTCCTTTGCCGCCGACTGCTCGATCGCCGAGGGGACCTGGACAGCAGCAACGCAGAGCGCGGCGATTGCCGATACTGCTGCTCAGGCAGTAGCACGCGGAGCCGACGCCACATTCGCTCGGTGCCGGCCCCCCGGGCATCACGCCAGCCGAGATCAGTTCGGTGGCTATTGCTATCTGAACAACGCCGCGATCGCCGCCCAACGACTACGCAACGAGGGTGCGGCCCGGGTCGCGATTCTCGACGTCGATTACCACCACGGCAACGGAACCCAAGACATCTTTTACGACCGCGATGATGTTCGCTTTTGCTCGATCCACGCCGACCCCCGCGACGAGTTCCCGTACTTCCTTGGCCATGGTGATGAAACCGGCGTTGGGCCCGGGCTGGGTCACAACCGCAATATCGCTCTGCCCCGTGGCACGTCGGCCAGCACGTGGTTCGAGTCCCTCGATGAGGCCCACAACTGGCTGTTGGACCCGACCCCTGATGCGCTGGTGGTTTCGTTGGGGTTGGACACCTTCGTGCATGACCCCATCTCTCATTTTGAGCTGGCCGCCGAAGATTTCGACACACTCGGGCGGCGCGTGGCCGCGTTCGACTTGCCAACGGTGATGGTGATGGAAGGCGGTTACGCGACCGCCCAGCTCGGTGAAAACATGGCGCGAGTGCTCACGTCGTTCGCCGACTCCCGCTAGATCGCTGACGGCTCAAACGACCAACCCGTCAAGATCAAACGCCTGGCAGAAAGCGCTTAGGCGGTCGAGGTCGCCATCAACGTGGGCGGTTCCACCGGCGACCGCTGCTCCCAACTCGGTTCGGCCGCTCAGCACCTCGGCAAGTGTCTCATGGTCCAACTGCACGACGATTTCGGCGCCCTCGCCGCTGGTCGGCACCGCGACGTGATGCCTCAGGTGCAAACCGGCCCGTGCGCCGTCCACTTCAAACCCGACATGAACATTCAGGCCAGCCGCCCGGTCGGGGTCGACCACGACCCTCAAACCATGAATGACCAACTCGGGGTCGGTTCCGAGAACCATGCCCCGGGTGAATCGGTGAACACGAAACCGCGATAGATCGAGGTCGCCGTCCAACTCGCGAGCACGGGTCAGTGTCCAATTACGCACATTGGCCGATGTTGTCGATTGTCCAACCGCCCGCAGCGCCGAAGCCAGGCGAGACGAGTCAGCGTCGTCACCTTCGTCAGCGCGATGCAGCCACGTCGCTAGCTCGATCGCCCACCGAAGGTCACCCTCGTCGATAGCCGTATCGAATTGACGACGCACTTCGTCGATGCCGCCGAATCCCTGCACCATCCGATTGGCGTGATCGACGGGCTGAAGCGGCAGGAGATTTGCCGGGTCACCGTCGAACCAGCCTCGCAGTCCAGCAAAGATCTGCCGGGCGTGGTGTTCGGCCAATCCATAGTGCTGTTGGGTGAGGTAGGAATCGGCTAACACCTCCGGGAGCACCACGCCCGCTCCCACCTCCGTCGACGTGCGGCCTTGGTTGATGGCCCGCACTGCTTGATCCCACAAGAACTGAATGCTGTCGCGGTACATCTCGACTTCGGCGGCGATCTGCACCGCGCCGGACAGAGGCGGGCCGTGGGCACCAACCAGATGCTCCGCCGCCAGCGACGCCACGTGATCGAGGCCCTTGAGCAAAAGGCGCGGGTCTCGATACTCCTCGCCACGAATAGCAAAAACGTTAAAGAGCGCGGGCCACACAAGGTTGTTGACACACACGCCGAGCGACGGGAACCAGATTGTCACGTTGTCGTCAGCGTCTGACGGCGCCGGATGGAACTCAACGGTCAGACCCGCAATTTCGGTGGTCATCGGCGAGACAATCTCGCGGTTGGGAGGCACGAATCCCGCGGCAAACGGAGCATGCCGAGGATCGCGATAGGAAAGTCCGAGTCCCACGTTCACGACGGCATCGGGCCCCTGATCGGGCAGGAATATCCCGAACTGCTCGACCAAACCTCTTTGAGCCGCGGCACTGATCTCGGTACCGACCCTCGCCCGGTTGGCAACTATGCGTTCGTGCCCCCAGATCTCCAGATCTATCTCGGCGTCCTCACTCACGATCGCAGCAGTTCCGTCGACGTAATGAAAGTGGGTGTACACAACGGCAACGATTTCTGTGGCGGTATGACGCCTCAACTCGACGAGGGCCGCCTCCATCTCTTGCACCGACTCGCCGGTGTCGATCGCAATGATGCCCTCGGGGCCTTCGACGAAGGTCTGATTCGACAATCCGTTACCCACCAAACACCAGACGCCAGTACGAACCTCATACAGTTTGCGCTCGAGTCGTTCGGTGTGTCCGACAAGTGAAGCGTTCGCGACTTGCCCGGCCGGGCCATCAACCAACGAATCCCGCGCAGCAATACGATCAAAAGGATCTGAAATCATGAATCAAATCATGTCACCTCCCGGCGAACGTCCCGAAACCGACCGTGCTGCAGCCAAACCGGGCGCCTCGCTTTCGGTGAAGGATTTCGCTCGGTTGGCAATCGGCAGGCCGCGTGACTGGAACCTGCGCAAACCAGCAATCTCACGGCCCCGCCTCAAATTGTCATTGATCGGCCCCCTGGTCATTACTGCGAGCGTGGCGGTCTCGTGGCGAGCGTTTTCTGGTGCCGTAGGGGAGGAAGGAAACGCATCATTTGGATTGTTTATCGGCGCGGCGTCAATCGTCTTCATGGCTTGGAGCTTTGTTCTGGGCGTTAGGTTCCGCTTCCTCGAACCATTCTTCAACGGCCTTGACTCGATGTATCGCGCCCATCGATGGGCTGGAACGCTCGCCGTCGTCGCCATGTTCTTGCACACCAGCAGCGAAGCAGAATTGCTCGGCGGAATACGAGGCGCATCGAGATCGCTCGCCCACGATGCCCGCAATCTGGCATCAACTGGTCAAGTATTTCTGTACATCCTCGTCGGGCTCAGCCTGGTGAGATGGATCCCGTATCGCTGGTGGCGATGGACTCACAAGCTCCTGATCGTTCCTTACGTTTTTGCCTGCTTCCACTTCTACACCGCCACCAAAACCTACGCGAATGGTTCGGCCTGGGGCTGGTACTTCGGCATCATCATGATGGCGGGCATAGTCGGTTGGACTCTTAGGGTCGTCGGGAAAGACGCGGTCTTTCGTGGCGTTCGGTACACGGTTTCGGAGCTGGAACGCCAAGGCAGCACGACGATGCTGCGGCTGGCACCCAAGCGTCGACCGCTGCGACATCGGGCCGGCCAATTCGCGGCGATCAAGATTCAGGCCCGGGGACTTTCCGAACCTCACATGTTCACTATTGCCTCGGGCCCCGAGTCGCCCGATCTGCGTTTCTACGTGCGTGACCTCGGTGACTGGACGGCCAAGGTCCAGGCAGCCGATCTGGTCGGCACCGACGTGATAGTCGAGGGCCCGTTCGGCCGGTTCCAGCCCTTCGGCAAACGACCAGGACCCATCGTGTGGGTCGCGGCCGGAGTTGGCATCACGCCGTTCTTGAGCGCGGTCGAGTCGCTCACGCCGGGCCAGACCGGTCCCAAGCCGGTTCTGTTGTACTGCGTGCGTTCACGCGACGACGCCACTGCGTTGGCTCAACTCGAGCGTGCCCACAGCGACGGGCGCATCGACCTACGGGTCTACGTGTCGAGCGAGGGCCTGCGTCTCGATCACGAACGTCTCCACGAAGCAGCCGGGATGGAGTCCATGCACGGCGTACACGTCGCCATCTGTGGGCCGCTCGGGCTGGTGCGGGCCGCATCGACGGCGGCCCGGTCGTTCGGAGCCGACGACGTGGAAACCGAAGCCTTTGATATTCGGGGCGGGTTCGGCCCTGACTTATCGGTGCCGTTGGCCGAACTGCTCAGCCGCTGACCGCGGCCAGCGTCTCCAGAAAGAAGTTGTTCTCGGCGGGCGTGCCGATCGTGACCCGAATGCCTTGGCCCGAGAACGGCCTGGTTACAACACCGCGTTGCTCCATCGCCAAATGCAGTTCGTCGGTACGGCTCCCGGTTTCCAAGTAGACAAAGTTCGCTTGAGCGTCGGGTAGCTGCCACCCCGAATCGTTGAGGGCGGCCACGACTCGGTCGCGTTCCTTCAGCACCCCGTCGATCCTCGAGCCGAACTCGTCGAGATGGTCAAGCACAGCAAGACTCGCGGCTTGGGCCACCGAGTTGACAGCGAAAGCCAGCAGGACCTTGTCGAGCTGAGTAACCACCGAAGGGTGCGCAACGAGGTACCCGGTGCGCAGTCCGGCCAATCCGTAGGCTTTCGAGAAAGTCCGCGACACAACAACATTTGGGTAATCGGGCATCAATTCCTTGATCGAATCTCCGAGGTCAGGACCGCAGAACTCGTGATAGGCCTCGTCGATCAGCACCACAACATCAGCGGGAACCCGATCCAGCATGGCTCGCAGCTGAGTCGTGCTGACCGCGGTCCCGGTCGGGTTGTTGGGGGTGGCCAACAAGATCAACTTTGTTTTTGACGTCACGGCGTTCACCACCGCATCGAGGTCGAAGGCCTGCTCCACCAAAGGCACCTCGACAAGGTTCGCATTCATCAACCGAACGTTGATCGGGTAGGCCTCAAACGACGGCCAGGGGCACACGACCTCGTCACCAGCATCCAGATAGGCGAGGCACAGTTGCTGGAGGAGACCGACCGAGCCGCAACCGACCGCCACCATGTCAGTCTCCACGCCAAGCCAAGCCGCGAGACGCTCGCGGAGTTCGCTTGCACGATGATCGCCGTAGCGGTTGACGCCACTTGCCGCCTCGGTGATCGCCGCCACGACAGCCGGGATTGGGTCCAACGGGGTCTCGTTGGAGGCCAACTTGATAGCAGTCTCGAGCCCGTGTTCGACCGCGGCCTGCTTTGCTCCCTTGCCCGGTCGATAAGCCGACAAGGCGGCAACGGTTGGACGAACCCGACCAACGATCATGAGGACTCCCCTTCTACGCTGCGCACGTCGAACCCAGCTGATGGCTCAGTATGGCGGACCAACCCATCGATGGGCTAGAACGCACCCAACATGGACGTCTATATGGCCCTCGGGCTTCTTGTGCTGGCGCTACTGGTCGGCGCGTACGGAACCATCATTGGTGCCGGCGGCGGGTTCGTCTTGATCCCCGCATTGGTCGTCATCTTCGACATCGACGGGGTCCAGGCCGTCGGGACTGGCGCGGTTGCTCTCGCCGTAATTGGTTTGACCGGTGCCCGTAACTACGACCGGAGCGGTCTCGTAAACCGCCCCGTGGCCGGATGGTTCTCACTGGCGTCGATCCCGATGGCCATTGGCTGCGGGTGGTTGTTGGCCAACCGCATCGACTCAGAAGTGTTCGTGGGGGTCCTCGGCGTTTTGCTATTGGTGCTCGGGGTCCTGGTATTGCTCGCGCCGGCAGTGCGAGAGCCTGTCGGGGCACCCGGAGTGCCGCCGCGGCGCATCGCCTTGTTGGTCGGTGGGGCCGGCGTTGGGGCCATGAGCGGCACATTTTCGGTAGGCGGCGGCCTCGTGACTGTCCCGTACATCTCGCGGATTCAGCATCTTGGTCCGCACCGAGCCGCCGCCACCACGGCCATGGCGTCCATGGCATCGAGCAGCGCAGCCGCGTTGGGTCACTCGATCGCCGGCAATGTTTTGTGGGACGATGCCGCCATTCTCGTGGTCGGAGCATTTCTTGGCGCGTCGGTCGGTTCGCGTCAAGCCGGCCGTCTGGCGCCACGCGCAGTTCTTGGGCTCTTGTCAGCCGGATTGATAGTCGCGGCGGTGCCGCTCATCGTGCGTTCGATTTAGCCATGAACCGACATGGACGAGTGCGGATCGATTTGGCGATTCCGCGAAAAGAAGCCGATATCGAGCGCGACCCCGGAGTATCGGCCTGACACCACCAGTGGCTCGGCATCGTGATCGTGTCCCGCTTCTACCGCAATTATCAGATCGGCCATCAACTGCCCGGCCGATCCTGCGTTCTTGTACTGGTTCCCGCTGGTACCGATGGCTACGTAAAACCCGTCGAGATCAGTGCGGTCATAGATCGGGATCCAATCATCGCTCACGTCGTAAAGGTCGACGATCCCCTTCTTCTCGTGAGGCATGCCCAAAACGGGAATTCGCCGGTTGGCCCGAAGAACCTGGACCTCCCATTGCTCTTCGTTGATGGCCTGGTCGTAGTCGTCTGGGTCGACAAACTCTCGTTCGTCACACACGGGGTCGCCCGACCCGACCAAGATGTTGTTGCCTACCTCGGGGCGAAAATAGATCCCGAGGTCGTCGTCGGCCGCGGTGATTCCACTCTCCATGAAATCGAGACCAGCCGGCGAAGGCACGTGGTGGACCTCGTGTCGCAACGCTCGCGTTTTGATATTCATCGTGTCGTAGACCCCGGCCATTTGATTGATGAGATACGAGTGGGGCCCGGCGACGTTGACGACCACGCCGGCGGCCGCTCGACGGCCATCGGCCAACGCCACGCCCGTGACCCGATTGTTGGCCCTGGTTACCTCGGTGACCTCGGCATTGAACCAAAACGTGGCGCCATTGGCCTCGGCGCCACGTTGCAGGTTGTGACACGACAGTTGAGGATCGCTCACATAGCCGGCGTCGGGAGTGAAGTAAGCAGCGGCAATGTCACCGTTGGCGTCATCCCAGAAGTGCTCGTCGTCAGGACGGGCGGGAGGCCCGTACAACCCGGTGTCTACAAACGGCAGCCGTTGCCTAACCATCTTGGCGTCCCACACCTCGTGAGGGATCCCAAGCTGATCCCACAGCATCTTGACGCGCGCCGCGTGGGTCTTTTCGCCGGCCTGTTGAAGAACCAACTGTCCGGTCATGTGATAGTCGATCAAGCCGAGCTCGTCATTGGTACCGATGTAGTTGGCCCAGTCCTTCCAGTAATGCATGCCTTCCCATGCCAGATTGATACCGGCGACTGACGAGTAGCTGAACCGCACAATGGCGCAAGAGTTGATCGTCGAACCAGAGCCAGCCGCTGCGGCCTTGTCAACGGTGAGCGTGCGCAGACCCCGACGCGACAACTCGTGAGCAATCGCCCCGCCGATGACCCCCGATCCGATGATGATCACGTCGAAGTCGCTCGGTGTAGACATGCGCGAAACGTACTCGCGCCGCGAGTCGTTGTCGACACTCAATACGGCTGGGAATGAAAACCTGACGGTGCGTCAGGTACGGTGTGCCGATGCCTGTCGACTTGGATGCATTCCCCCGAATAATCAGCGTCGACGACCACGTTGTAGAGCCAGCCCATCTGTGGCAAGACCGCCTCCCGGCCAAATACAAGGAGTCCGGGCCCCGGGTGGTGATTGCTCCCCAGGGCGACATGACGCTCGTCGATGGGGCATGGATCGAGACGCCTGGCTCCGGAGACAAGATGGCGGCATGGTGGCATTACGAAGATCACCGTTATCAACTCAAGGAAATGATCGCTTGCGCCGGCAAGGCGCCCACCGAAGTCACGATGCAAGGCGTCACCTACGACGACATCCGGCCCGGTTGTTACGAACCAAAGGCGCGTCTGCTCGACATGGATCTGAACCATGTCGAGGCCTCACTTTGTTTCCCGAATTACCCCCGGTTCTGCGGTCAACTGTTCGCCGAACGCAAGGATCGGGTACTGGCAAAACTTTGTGTCGAGGCCTACAACGACTGGATGGTCGAAGAATGGTGCGGCGACTCCGAAGGTCGACTACTGCCGCTGTGTGTAGTGCCCTTGTGGGATGCCCAACTCGCGGCGGCCGAGGTGCGTCGAAATGCTGACCGCGGCGTTCGGTCGGTTGCGTGGTCCGAACTGCCCGCATGGCTCGGCCTGCCATCGATCCACTCGGGCTATTGGGATCCGTTCTTCCAAGCTTGCGAAGAAACAGCAACCGTCATCTCGATGCACATCGGATCGGGGACCCGCACGGTCAAGCCGTCAGACGATGCCCCCACGATCGTTACCGCGGCGCTGATCTCGGCCAATAGCGCGGCGTCGATGATCGATTTCTTATTCTCCGGAGTGCTGGTTCGTTACCCCGACCTCAAGCTCATGTATGCCGAAAGCCAAATCGGGTGGATTCCGTATTACCTCGAACGCGCCGACGACAACTACAAGACCCACCGCTGGGCCCAAGGCGAAGAGCGCCTCCCCGAACCGCCTAGTTTCTATTATCGACGCCAGATCTACAGTTGCTTCTTCAAAGACATCGCCGGCATGAAGCTCCTTGACGAGGTCGGCGTCGACAACGTTTTGTTCGAGACCGACTATCCCCACAGCGACGGCACTTTCCCTCGATCGCGCGACGTCGCCCACGAACTGTTCGGTCACCTCGATTCGTCGGCGGTCCACAAAATCGCCCGAGGCAACGCCATCAAACTTTTCGACTTACCGTTCGATTCCTGAGCGATGCCCAGCCTCGTCGTCGTGCATCACTCGCCGCCAGGCTCGATGACCACGATGCTCGATGCCGTGTTGCGAGGGGCCAACAACCCACTCGTCGACAACGTTGATGTCACCGTGCGCTCGGCACTCGCGGCAACCGATGCCGACATCTTGGACTGCGACGGACTGATTCTTGGAACGCCGGCCAACCTTGGCTACATGAGCGGCGCTCTCAAACACTTTTTTGACACGGCCTACCCGGGGGCATTGAGCCGAACCCGAGGCCTTCCGTTTGGGGTGTTCCTACACGGCGAAAGCGATACCGACGGGGCCCGCGATGCCATCGCCAAGATTGCCACTGGTCTGCAATGGAGGCTGGCCCAGCCGGTTCTCAGCTCGATCGGACCGGTGAGTGAGCAGACCGTTTCTGATTGCGAAGAACTCGGCGCCGCTATGGCGGCCCTGACGACGACCTAGAGCTAAGCGATGGCCTGACTCAGATCGGCCCACAAGTCTTCGACATCCTCGCACCCAACGCTGAGTCGCAAAAGACCCGGCGGAAGGTGCTCTTGACCGACGGTGAGGGCCCGGCGTTCCATGGAAGACTCGATCCCGCCGAGGCTGGTGGCGTGACGTATGAGGCCGAGCCGAGCACACGCCTGATCTCCAGCCTCGGCGGATGCGAGATCGAAGCTGATCATCGAGCCGTTTCCGCTCAGCTGAGACGCCGCAAGCTCGTGACCCGGATGAGAACGAAGACCCGGATAGCGGGTGACGCCCACCGCCGGATGGGCGGCGAGTCGTTCGGCCAAAACCTCGGCATTGGCCTGACTCCGCTCGAGCCGGAGCTTCATGGTGCGAACTCCGCGAAGCGTAAGAAAAGTTTCGAGCGCACCCGGAAACGACCCCAACAGACTCCGGGACTTCCGCAGTTGCCCGAGAAGCTCATCGTCGCGAGTGGCGAGAACACCGCCCAGCAGATCGGAGTGACCTCCGACAAACTTCGTCGAAGACTGCATCGAAATCTCGGCGCCGATGTCGAGTGGTAGCTGATTGAGCGATGTCGCGAAAGTGTTGTCAACCACCAGCAGACCGTTCGGTTCCCGCGGCGCGGCAGCGATAGCAACCAAGTCGGCAATCTTTAGAAGCGGATTGGTTGGCGACTCGACCCACACCAAGCGGGCCCGACTACGAGCAGCAATCCACGACTCGGTGTCGCCTACGTCCAAGCGGGTCACGGTCCATAAACCCTTGGCTTCACCGTCAGCGGCGATTTGCGCAACCCCTTGATAGCAATCATCGGGGATTACGACTTCGCTCTGCGCTTCGACCTGGTCGAAAACCGCCGCGGCGGCGGCCATCCCCGAGGCAAAGGCCAGCGCGTTGGCGCCTTCGAGTCCGCCCAGCACCTTCTCGAGGGCCTCGCAAGTCTCGGTCGAATCCGACCGCGAATAGGTTCGTTCGGTGCCATGTTCGAAAGTCGAAACGGGCACGATCGGGTGGTTCAAAGGCGCGCCAGACGCCACCGGACGCCCGCCGGCGACGAGCCACGTCTCGGTGCTGACTTTGCGAGAATCGAGGGTCACGCCTCGACTGTACTGTTGTGTCTGGCTTTGGCCCTGCCAGACTTCTGACGTGCACTACCCGATCGATGCCCAGACCGGCCTGCAGCAGCGTCCCCCCGCGGCTCGGTTCCCGGTCGGCCCGAGCACGATCGACGAGATCTTCTTGACCGCCGATCCGACCAGCTTGGCCCTCGTCGATGGCGGCCGAAGCTTTACCTACGACGAACTAGAACGCGAGACCGCCGCGGTGGCGGCCGGCCTGACGGCCCGTGGCGTGTTACCCGGCGACCGAGTCGCGTGGTCGCGTCCCAACGATGCCGAAGTGGTCTTGGGGTTCATCGCCACCGTACGCGCCGGGGCCATATGGGTCGGGCTGAACCCGCGCCTCACTACTACTGAGACCAACACTCTTCTCCGCGACTGTGATCCGACGCTTGTACTGGGTCCCGACGCCGAACTCCCCCGAAGTAGCCCCGGCGCTTCATCAAGATCGGTTCCCTCCGCCCCCGCGGCGATTGGTTACACATCGGGCACCACCGGTCGGCCCAAAGGCGCGGTCCACACCCATCAGCAGCTTCTGTACCCGGCTGCGGCATCGATCGCCACCGAGACTGCGCTGGTCAACGAAGTTGTGGGGACGCCGCTTCCCCTGACGACGCTCAACCTCATGCTGCTCTCACCACTCACCGCTTTTGCCCGGGGCAGCACCGCGGCAATCATGACTTCGACTGACGGGCGCAGCTTTGCGGCGGAGGTCGCCCGACACCAAGTCACGCGCACGCTGCTCGTCCCTACCCTGTTGCACGACCTGTTGACGACCGAACCCGACACCTTCGATCGAGTTACTACCCTGCGGACTGTGCTTATCGGAGGCGCCGGCGCGAGGCCCGGACTTCGGACCCAAGCCAAACAGCTATTGGGAATCGATCCGATCGGCAGCTACGGCCTGTCGGAGGCGCCGACCGGTGTTGCTCGAACCAACGAGATAGGCATCGGCGCCGAAGCCCTCCCGGGCATCGAAATCGCCGTCGGCGACGATGGCGAAATCTTGCTGAGCACATCGGGCCATGGTGAGTGGGCCCACTGCTGGGCCCCGACCCTCGGCTACTGGCGCCAACCCGAGGCCACCGCCAACCTCTACCGCTCAGGAGCGCTGCACACCGGCGATGTGGGTCACTTGGATTCACACAACCGGTTGACGCTCGTGGGGCGAGCCGGCGACATGATCAACCGCGGCGGAGCCAACGTTGCGCCCGTCGAGGTGGAACGGGCGCTCCTTGGCCATCGCTCGGTGGCCGACGCGGTCGTCGTCGCAGTTGCCGACGAGCGACTCGGGCAGATCGTCGCGGCAGCGATAGTGCTTCAGACCGACGATGCGAACCTGGACAAGGACACGATCTTGAACGAAATCGTGGCGAGCGCCCGCGACAAACTGGCCGGCTACAAGGTTCCCGCCATCACCAAAGTGGTCGACGCGTTGCCTCGAACCGCGGCGGGCAAAGTCGACCGCAAAGCCGCGGCCGCCATGTTCGACGCCTAAAGCGAGCGAAGATCCGTGGCGAGTCCGAAACGATGCCGCCCGAGTGGTTCGTAAACGCGTTCGGCGACCATCGCGTGCTGAGTCGCAACGTGGGTATCGCGAAAGATGCGCTGCAATGGCGATTCCAAATACACCGATGACCCACCCGAGCCTCGATAGCAGACATCGGTCGCGTCGGCGGCGAGCTCCGTTGCCCGGTTGGCCGCCAGCCGCAGCACGACCCGTTGTCGATCGCTCAGTGCATCGCCGCGCAAGGTCGTGGCCCACGCGTCGCTGACCGCCGACTCGACCAACGATGCAGCGGCGAGAACGTTGGCGTCGGCGCGTCCGAGCGCGGCTTGAGCGGCCGAGCGCTCGGCCAGGCTCCGGCTGCTGGCCTGAGGCACCTTCTCGGCCAACGAAGCAAATTCGTTCACGGCGCGGCGGGCCATACCGACGACGACCATCGCGACGCCGAGGGCCAGCGCCCCAAACGTCGAGAACCGGTAGAGCGGTTCGTCGACCACCAACGTTCGACGATCAAGAGCCACTATCCGGTCGCGAGGGACGATCACGTCGGTGACTTGATAGTCGGTCGAGGCCGTCGCCTTCAGGCCGGCGACCTGCCACGTGTCGAGCAACTCCACGTCACTGGTATCGAAGAACGCAAATCCCAGCCGACCACCATTATCGAGCTTGCCTGGCGCTCCGCTCTCGGTGACGATCCTTACCCCGCCACCCATCGTGGTGGCATGAGACGACCCACTCCCCCAAGCCCACCGACCAGACACCCGAAAGTCCTCGTCGACCAAGCGGGCCTCTCCAACCGGCGCCGCAAAACCGCCGCAGATCGAATTATCGCCACCGAAGATCTCGAAGGCCGCGGCCGCCGGAAGCGAGGCGCTCAATAGTGCGGTGGTGTTGGCGATCATCACCGCCCACCCGGTCGATCCGTCATGAAATGCCGCGCGTTCGATGGCGTTGAGCCCTTCGGCGAGCGTGGCTGACCCACCGCCGTAAACGGCGGGAACCCACAGCTTGAATATCCCGGACCGGGCCAGGACGGCCACAACTTCGGGATCCACCCGGCCCGCGTTCTCGCTGGCCGGCGCCCGTTCGTCGGCCATTTCGAAAGCCCGATCGTAGTGATTTGTCACTGCTACCCCCCAAGGGGTCCAACTATACGAACGTCTGTCGATCTCGCTAGCTCCAAGTTTGATCTAAGATCCGGGCATGGGTGAAATGGTGGATCTTGGCAACGAAGACAACGCACGCGGATACTTGGCAGTGCCCGACGAAGGATCGGGACCCGGTCTGTTGGTCATACAGGAATGGTGGGGCCTCAACCCGCAGATGAAAGGTACGGCCGACTTCTTGGCCGACAACGGGTTCGTCGCGCTCGCCCCCGATCTGTATCACGGCGAGCTTGCCGGCCACGACGAAATGGACAAGGCCGGTCATCTGATGACCTCCTTACCGGCGGTGCAGGCCGCCGACGACATGAGCGCCGCCATCGATTTCTTGCTCGCTCACAGCGCCGTCGCTTCGGCCAGTATCGGCGTGGTTGGATTCTGCATGGGCGGGATGCTCACAATGATGATCGCCGCCGGTCGAGGCGATGCGGTATCGGCCGCGGTGCCGTTTTACGGCTACCCCACGTCCGACGAACCCGACTGGGAGCCCATGAGCGCCGTGGTGCGTGGCCATTTCAGTGCCAACGACGACTTCTTCCCCGCCGACGGAGCCCGCGATCTCGAAACCCGTCTACAACAGATGGGAAAGGACGTGCAGATCAAGTTCCATGATGCCGCGCACGCATTCATGAACGAGACCAACCCCTTCGGCAGCCACGATGCCGACCTCGCGGGCGAGTTGTGGCCGGAGGTCATCGACTTCCTGCAACACCAGGTCAGTTAACCCCCGGGGCGCCACACCGCTAGTCTGGAAGCCATGGATCCGTTGTGCTGTGCTCCCCTACGCACCGACGTGCTAAGCGACACCGATGCAACCGACCTTGCGACAGTGCTCAAGGCCCTCGCCGACCCAACCCGACTCAGGCTCGTGAGCATAATCGCGGCCAGTGGCGAGGCCTGCGCCTGCGACTTTCCGGCTGCGCTCAATAAGTCCCAGCCCACGGTGAGCCATCACTTGAGCCAACTCGTATCGGCCGGACTACTCGACCGAGAACAACGCGGCAAGTGGGCCTGGTTTCGGGTCAACGACGCCCGTCTAGAACAGGTTCGGGCCGTCCTCACGTAACCCGATAACGCACCCACCTCGTCCATCCCAACCAGCCTCGTCCATTCCAACCAGCCCCGTCCATCCCAACCAGGAACTGCGCCATGACCGATACCCAAGACCAACACGACCTCGGCGACTTCGAACCAGCTCAAGAGGGACTCACTGTCAACCTTCCCCAGGCCACCGAGGATCTCGCCACCGAACGGCTACACCGCAAGCAGCGGCTCGCCGCGGGGCTGCGGGTGATGGGACGACTCCACCTCGCCGAAGGCGTGGCCGGTCATGTCACCGTCCGAGACCCGGAGTTCACCGATCACTTCTGGGTCAACCCCTTCGGCCTCAACTTCAAACTCATGACCGTGTCGGACCTGATCCTCGTCAACCACGATGGCGAAGTGGTCGAAGGCGACAAGCCGGTAAACGCCGCGGCCTTCGCAATCCACTCGCAGCTTCACAAGGCTCGTCCCGATGTCATGGCCGCCGCTCACTCTCACTCGATGTACGGCCGCACTTTCTCGACGCTGGGCAAACCGCTCAAGATGATCAGCCAGGACTCCACGATGTTTTACAACGACGTTGCTTTGTGCAACGCCGGTAGCGGTGCGGTGGTGCTCGATCTGGCTGTTGGTCGACAAATGGCCGAAGCGTTGGGTGATCGCAAGGCTCTCATTCACCAAAATCACGGACTCATCACCGCGGGTGGCTCCGTCGACGCCGCCGTGTGGTGGTTCGTCGCTCTCGAACGGGCCTGTCAGAGCCAACTCGTGGCCGAAGCCGCTGGCACCCCCATCGAGATACCTGACGAACTCTGCCAATCGGGCTACGACGCCCAAGGCCACGACCTGGCCGGCTGGTTCCAGTTCCAGCCTTGGTGGGACGAACTCAACCGCGACGAACCCGAATTTCTCAACTGACCCTAGGAGCGGGCCTGCTGACCCTCAACGGGCGGGAACCTGGTGGTAGCGGCAGCCACGGTCCAATCCATGTGATTACGAACGTATTCTTCTGACGCGTTGCGCTGAGGTTGAAAGTCCCAGTCGACCCGTTTGCCCGCCTGCATGCCAGCATGAACGGCGCGACGGGCCCGCTGCGACGCCAACACGTCGAGTCGGATCTGATCGCTGTCCCAGCGTTGAGAAACTTCGGCCTGCAACGCCGCCAATCGTTCGCTATGGGCTGGCTGTTCGGCGAGGTTGACCAACTCAAGCGGGTCGGCAACAACGTCAAACAGCAGCGGAGCGTCGATATCGCAGTGGATGTACTTGTAGGGCCCTCGGCGGATCACAAAAATAGGATGGGCCGCACACTCTGCGCAATACTCGGCCAAGGCCGACGCGTCGGGGTCTTGGGTTTGGCCGCGAGCCACGGCCAGCAGCGACCGACCATCGATTTCGGCTCCCAGTTCCGGCCAGGGCGCGCCGTCGGCGGCGATATCGACCATCGTGGGGAGCAGGTCAAGCAGCGAACACGGTTCCTCAACCGTTTGGCTGACAATGCCCGGACCGGCCATCACCAGGGGCACGCGTAGCGAATTTTCGAGCATGGTCATCTTGTACCAGAGGCCCCGCTCGCCCAGCATGTCGCCGTGGTCGGCGGTGAAAACAACAATTGTGTTGTCGAGAAGCTCGGCCTCGGCAAGCGTCGACACGATCTCGCCAATCTTGGAATCGACATAGGAAGCGTTGGCGTAGTACGCGTGACGGGCACTGCGGACGTGCTCGTCGGTCACCTCCACATCGGCGGCTTCGATGCCGGCGCGCACCCGCACCGAGTGGGCGTCGGTCGCCGGGGGCGATGTTGGGAGGTCGATCTGGTGGTGGTCGTACAGATCCCAAAACTCTGGACGGGCCACGTAGGGATCGTGAGGGTGAATGAAACTCACCACCATTGAAAAGGGGGTGTCTTGATGTTTGGCGTAGTCGAAGATCCGGCGTTTGGCGACGAATGCAACCTCCTCGTCGTAGTCAAGCTGAAACGTGGTCGCCGCGGTGCCAGCCTCCAACACCGAATCCATGTTGTGGTACCACTTGTCGATGCGATCGTCTGACTCGTCCCAGTTGGGCGTCCAGGCGTGATCCGACGGGTACACATCGGTGGTGAGCCGGTCCTCAAAACCGTGCAGTTGGTCGGGACCAACAAAGTGCATCTTGCCGGACAGGCAGGTTCGGTATCCCTGCTGGCGTAGGTAGTGCGCAAAGGTCGGAACCGACGCCGGGAACTCGGCCGCATTGTCGTAGGCGCCGATTCTGGTAACGAGTTGACCCGACATGAAGCTGAATCGGGCGGGGGCGCACAACGGAGAATTGCAATAGGCGGCGTCAAACCGGGTACCTCGCGCCGAGAGGGCATCAAGATTCGGTGTCTTCACGACCGGATGGCCATAGGTGCCGGTGAACTGCGGTGCTAGTTGATCGGCCATGATCACGACGATGTTTGGACGGGTCATGGGCGCGGTCTATTTAGTTGAGCGGGAGGTGGGAAATGATATGGGCCACGCATGCGTCGACGGGATGGCGCGTGTCGACGACCACTTCGGGGTCGACCGGCGGCTCGTAGGGCGCCGAGATTCCGCTGAACTCGGGAATCTCGCCGGCGCGGGCCTTGGCGTAAAGCCCCTTGACGTCGCGCTGCTCGCAGATCTCGAGAGCCGTATCGACAAAGACTTCGACGAAACGGCCGTCGGGGTGAAGCGCCCGGACTTGATCGCGGTCGGCCTGATACGGCGAGATAAAAGCGGTGAGCACCACCAAACCGGCGTCCTGAAACAAACGACAGACCTCGCCGATGCGTCGTATGTTTTCGGTGCGGTCATCGGGTGCAAATCCGAGGTCGCGGTTGAGACCGAACCTCACGTTGTCGCCGTCCAAGACGTAGGCCGCTATGCCGCGACGAACCAACTCGGCTTCCACGGCAAAAGCGAGCGTGGATTTGCCCGAGCCGGACAGCCCGGTGAACCAGACCGTGACGGACCGGTGGCCAAGAACCGAGGCTCGATCATCTCCCGACACCTGCCCTTCGGCGCGAACAATGTTGGCCGAGACCGGTAAGCCCGAACCAGAAGCTGGCGACTCAGCCACGCAACAATCCGCGTTCGGCCATGACCGCAATAATCGCGTCGACCGACTCGGCCACGGTCATCGACGAACCATCCACCCGGAGGTCATGGCTGCTACCAACCTGGTACTCCAGCTGCACACCGGGGAAATCAGTGATCTCGCCACGATCGGCGGCCTCGTACAGCCCACTTTGGTCTCGCTCTCGGCACACCTCAATCGGAGTATCGACAAACACCTCGAGGAAACGCTCAGTGCCGACCAGTTCACGCGCCCGCACTCGGATCTCACGGTTGGGCGCAATCAGCGCGGCGATGGCAACAATGCCCTGGTTGTTGACCAGCTGAGCGACCTCTACGGCACGACGCACGTTCTCGGATCGGTCAGGAGCCGAGAAGCCGAGGTCTCGGCTGATCCCGAGACGAACGTTCTCGCCGTCGAGACGAACCGAGACCTTTCCGCGATCGAACAACTCTCGTTCCAGCGCGGTAGCAATCGTTGACTTGCCCGCTGACGTCAGCCCGGTGAGCAACACTGTGCAAGGCTTTTGCCCAAACCGAATCGCCCGCTCGGTCGAAGTGATTCCGGAGGCTTGACGGACCAGGCCAGCATCGGGGGCCTGATCCCACGCCGACCCAGCACCGGTGATCATCCCAGCCGCGACGGTGGCGTTGGTGAGTCGATCAACAAGGATGAACGACCCCGTACGTCGATTGGTCGTGTAGGGATCGAACAGCAACTCTCTGTCCGAGCGCACCGAGCACCAGGCAATGTCGTTGAGGTTGAGTTCGGTCGCCGCTTCTTTGGCCAAGGTGTTGATGTCGACCCGGTGGCGCACCACTCTGATGGTGGCGTTGCTTAGGGTGTTGTTCGCTTGCAACAAGTACTGGCGTTCGAGATCAAGCGGCTCTTCGGTCAGCCAGACCAGCATGGCGTCAACGTCGTGGGCTCTGAGCGGCTCATCACCCGCCGAGACCAACATGTCGCCACGGCTCACATCGATCTCGTCAGTCAACGTTACGGTCACGGCGCGGCCGGGCCCGGCAATGTCGAGGTCGCCGTCGAATGTGACGATTCGATCGACAGTCGACGTCATGGCCGATGGCAGGCTCTTGACCACGTCTCCCGGACGCAGAAGTCCGGCCGCGATCGTGCCCGCGAAACCTCGAAAGTCGAGATCGGGGCGGGTGACCATCTGAACCGGCAACCGCAGACGTTCCACGTCGATGCCGGTTTCGATATCGACCGTCTCGAGGTGCTCCATGAGCGTTGGCCCGTCGAACCACGACAAGTTGTCGCCGGCCTCAACAACGTTGTCGCCAAGGAGAGCCGACATTGGCAGGAACACGGGTTCTTGCCCGCCCAGGGGCTCGGCGAACTCGCGGAACTCGTCGCAAATCTCGTCGAAGCGTGACTCCGACCATTCGGCGAGGTCCATCTTGTTGACGGCGACCACAATATTTTCGATCCCCAACAAACTGGCGATGTAGGTGTGACGTCGGGTCTGGGTAATCACGCCGTGGCGGGCGTCAACCAAGATGATGGCCAGCCCACAAGTCGATGCTCCCGTGACCATGTTGCGGGTGTACTGCTCGTGGCCCGGCGTATCGGCGATGATGAACTTTCGCCTGGCCGTCGAGAAGTACCGGTAGGCAACGTCGATGGTGATGCCTTGCTCGCGTTCGGCCTTGAGGCCGTCCATCAGCAGCGCCAGGTCGACCTCTTCGCCCGCCGAACCTTGAGTTGTGGAGTCGGCTTCGAGGGTGGCGAGTTGGTCCTCGTAGATCATCTTTGAGTCGTGCAGTAGACGCCCGATGAGTGTCGATTTGCCGTCGTCAACGCTTCCACACGTGAGGAACCGTAGAAGGTCCTTTCGCTCGTGCTCGGCCAGATACGCCTCGATGTCGGTAGCTATGAGCTCGGATTGGTGGCTCATTAGAAGTACCCCTCGCGCTTCTTTTCTTCCATCGAACCAGATTGGTCGTAGTCGATGACGCGCCCCTCACGTTCGGAGCGCGTGGCCAGCAGCATCTCTTGGATGATCTCTGGCATGGTCGTAGCCGTTGATTCGACGGCGCCCGAAAGCGGATAGCAGCCGAGGGTACGGAACCGTACCCACCGCATCTCCGATTCTTCGCCCGGTTCGAACTGAAACCGCTCGTCGTCGACCATTATCAGTACCCCATTACGCTCCACGACGGGTCGTTGGGCCGAGTAGTAGAGCGGAACGATCGGGATTTGCTCGAGGTGGATGTACTGCCAAACGTCGAGTTCGGTCCAGTTGCTGATCGGGAAAACTCGAATGCTCTCGCCGCGGTTGACCCGGCCGTTGTAAAGACTCCATAGTTCGGGACGCTGATTCTTGGGATCCCAGCGGTGATGCTTGTCGCGAAAACTGAACACCCGTTCCTTGGCCCGCGACTTCTCTTCGTCGCGTCGTGCGCCCCCGAACGCGGCATCGAACCCCCCGGCGTCGAGCGCTTGTTTGAGGGCCTGGGTCTTCATGATGTCGGTGTAGTTCTTCGACCCATGATCGAAAGGGTTGATCCCCTGGGCGACGCCATCGGCATTCGTGTGGGTGAGCAGTTCGAAGCCGATCTCTGTGGCCATCCGTTCTCGAAACGCGATCATCTCTCGGAACTTCCAAGTGGTGTCAACATGCAAAAGCGGGAACGGGATACGTCCCGGGAAGAACGCTTTACGGGCCAGGTGCAACAACACCGAAGAGTCCTTGCCTATCGAGTAGAGCATCACCGGACGCTCAAACTGGGCAACTACCTCGCGGAGTATCTCGATGCTCTCCGCCTCGAGTGCGTTGAGATGGGTTAGCCGCACCTGGTCCAGGGGGCTCTCAACGGATCCGCCAATTTCTTGCGCTGCGCTCATCGACGCGACAGTAGTCGGCCGCGACTCCGCGCCGGTGGCTCTCAGGCATCACCGCTCGGCCGGCGTCGCCGGGACCGACTCGAAGCTCCCACAGGCGACAAGACGTCTGCTCGACGCAGGTGGCAGGCCCAGTAGCATCGAGACGTTCGATTTCGACAGTCGGAGAACCGATGCCACAACCGCAGGTCCGCAAAATCCAACTCGATACGCAGCGAGTATTCGAAGCAGGCGGCCGGCCCTTGGCTCGACCCCATCGAAGCGGGTCGATTGCCGCCGTGGTCGCCAATCCATTCGTCGGACGATTCGCCGAAGAAGCCGAGCTCACTGTCTGGATGACCGATCTACAACCGCTCGCCGACGAGATGTCGTTGGAGCTTCGAGACGCTCTGACCGACTCCGAGTACGAGATTCACAGCTACGGCAAAGGGGCAATAGCCGGAGTCGACTCAGAACTCGAGGTGGCCGCTTCGTGGCACGTGCCCGGCGGACAGTCGCTTCGCAACGCCCTCGACTCGCCCAAGGCCATGGTGCCGGCCGCCAAGAAGGTCGGTCCCCTCGGCTGCCAACTCGACGTCCCGCTCGTCTACATCCATGCGTCGTATTTGCGGTCGCACTACGACACCCAGCCGGTGGTCGTTGCCGATGGCCCGAGACCAAACGAGCTGGTCTATGCGGTGGTGATGTCGACCGGCGAACGTCCCCACGCCCGCATTTCTGGCTTCACCATCGACGATGTAGACGGGTCCGACGGGCTGCGTTAGGTTCGCTCGCCTATGAAGCTTGCCATCTTGTCGAGAGCGCCTCGGTCCTACAGCACCCAGCGCCTAGCCGCGGCCGCTACCGACCGGGGCTACGATCCCCATGTCCTCGACACACTGCGATTCGCCATCGACCTTTCGCGAGACGAACCAGACCTTCAATACCGAGGGCGACCGATCCAAGACTACGACGCGGTTCTCCCCCGGATCGGAGCCTCCATCACCTTCTTCGGACTGGCCGTGGTACGCCAGTTCGAGCAGATGGATGTGTACACGCCCAGCCCATCAAACGGCATCGCCAACTCCCGCGACAAGCTTCGGTCCATTCAGATTCTCTCACGGCACGACGTCGCAATCCCCGAGACCACATTCGTCCGCGACCGAGCCGACGTGCTCCCGGCCATCGAGCGGGTCGGCGGCGCGCCGGTGGTGATCAAACTCCTCGAGGGCACTCAAGGAATCGGCGTCATCCTCGCTCCCGACAAAAAGGTCGCCGAGGCCGTAATCGAAACCCTCCAAAGCACCCGTCACAACGTTCTGATCCAGCGATTCGTCGCCGAGAGCCGCGGCCGCGATGTCAGGGCGCTGGTTATCGGCAACCATGTGGTTGCCGCGATGCGGCGAGTGGCCAAGGGGGACGAGTTTCGATCCAACGTGCACCGCGGTGGCAGCGTCGAAGCCGTCGATCTCGACGACGAATACAAAGAAGTTGCCGTAAAGGCCGCGCAGATAATGGGACTCCGAGTCGCCGGTGTCGACATGCTCGAATCCAACGACGGCCCCGTAGTAATGGAAGTCAACTCGTCGCCGGGATTCGAAGGGATCGAGCGAGCTACCGAACTCGACGTGGCGGGCGCCATCATCGACTACGTCGCCGAGCAGGTTGCGTTTCCCGAAGTCGATGTTCGCCAACGGCTCAGCGTGTCGGCTGGCTACGGCGTCGTAGAACTCAGCATCAACGATGGAGCGGCCCTACTGAAGAGCGGAACAACCATTGGCGAGTTGCGCGATCAAGACATCAGCATCTTGACTCTTCACCGTGGCACCACCGTGATCCCCAACCCTCACAACGACCGCCAAATCGAAGTCGACGACAGGCTGTTGTGTTTCGGGCCGTTCGCAACCCTGCGAGATCTTGTCCCCGCTCGCCGACGACGACCTCGCCGACGTATGCAACCCCTACCCGACGAGCCGATCCCCGATCCGGCCAACGAATCCAGCTGATGGCCCCCCGCCGACCCGCCTTCGAAATCGCCGGCACCGACGCCCCGCCCGGCAAACGCACCCAAACCGAAATCCCGATCGCTCGTCTCATGTCGGGCACGCCGGTCGCCATACCCGTAATCGTCCTGCACGGGCGTCAAGACGGCCCTACCGTCTGGCTCAACGCCGCGACTCACGGCGACGAGATCGGTGGGGTGGAGATCATTCGCCAAGTGCTAGCGGGCCTCGACCCTCGATCACTTCGCGGCACCCTTGTCGCTGTTCCGATCGTCAACGTCCATGGCTTCAACTCTGGCGAGCGCTACCTGCCCGACCGCCGCGATCTCAACCGCGCGTTTCCCGGCTCGGCCAGAGGGTCTCTTGCCGCTCGGGTTGCTCACCTCATGATGACTGAGGTCGTGAGCCGATGCGAACTCGGCATCGACCTTCACACCGGGTCCGACCACCGCACCAACTTGCCGCAGATCCGCGCCGACCTCGCCGATCCCCAAACCCGGACACTAGCCAAAGTCTTCGGCGCCCCGGTCGCGATCCATTCGCGAACGCGGGACGGCTCGCTTCGCGAGGCCGCCACCGACCGAGGCGCGACCTGCCTGCTGTACGAGGGGGGCGAGGCCATGCGCTTCGACCGACCGGCTATCAACGCCGGCGTTGCGGGAGTCCGGCGGGTCCTGCGACACGTCGAAATGGTCGATGACCCCATCGATCCAGGAGCGCCGACAAAGTTCTCTCGAACCACCAAGTGGGTCAGGGCAGCCAAGAGCGGGATAGTCGACTGTTCTCTGGATCTGGGCGAAGAAGTCGACAAGGGCCAAGAACTCGGCTTGCTTCGCGATCCGTTCGGCAAGCGACTCGGGCGTCTCTCGGCGCCGTTCGATGGGATTGTGATCGGTAAAAGCCAACACCCGCTGGTGAACCGGGGCGATGCCGTCCTACATGTAGCGTCGCTCGACGATCCCGACCAGTAGCCGATCGACCGGAAGCTCTCAGAACCCGAACGGGTTGCTGTTGAATGCAAGCCGTTCGTTTGATCACCGCTCTGGTTCTCGTTGCTTCGGCGTGTGCCAACGGCGAGAGCTCAACACCAGCGGCTGATGGTGCGGTCCGGTCGGTTCCGCTCGAGGAGATTCACTTCGACACATTCGACGGCGGATCGGTGTCACTAGCAGACGCAACCCCAGAGCTGATAGCGCGGCTTCTCGACAAGATCCCGCCCATCGACGAACCCACCTACGAGCCAGTCGGCGACGCTCGATGGCTGTCGCGCGACGATGTGATCCTCGGATTCGTGGATCGATCGGGCCACGCCTGGGCTTATCCGGTGAAGATCATGAACTTCCACGAAATCGTCAGCGACACTCTTGACGGTCAACCGATTCTGATCACCTATTGCCCCTTGTGCGGGAGCGGGATTGTTTTTGACAGGACAGTTTTGAGTGTCACGGGCGAGTCCGAAGTTCTGAAGTTCTCCAACACCAGCGCGCTTTATCAAAACGACATGGTGATGGTCGACCGTTCGAGCGGTTCTTACTGGTGGCAAGTGACAGGGTCGGCAATTGTGGGTTCGCGTACCGGCGATCAACTCACAGTGTTGCCAGCGCAGATGTCGTTGTGGGGCGACTGGCTAGATGCCCACGCCAACGGGCAGGTTTTACAGCGTCCCACCGCCCTCGACTATTCAAGAGACCCCTTCGTCGGTTATGCAGAAACGATCACCGAACGGGGCACACCGTTCCCCGTCTCGCCGCCGGTGCTCGAGGACGCCCGACTCGACCCTGGTTCAATCGTGGTCGCCATCGACTCGACCACTGGGGTTGTGGCGTGGCCGGTCATGCCACCACGAACCATCCAGGTCGATATCGATGAGGGTCGACTCGAAATTGTCACCACCTCCGTGGGCGCAACAATGACCGACCTAGCAACCGGCGCGTCGGTACCATCACGAACCACCCTCTGGTTTGCCCTGGTCGCGGCGTTCCCCGACCTGGTGCTTGGTGCCGACTAGACCCGCGGGTCGATCGGGGTCTGCGTCGCGGTTGCTTTGTCGATTATTTCGGCGACGTCCAGGCATCGAAGATCGCTGAATCGGTCTCCAATCACCTGGACGCCAACGGGGAGTCCGTCGGCGGTGCCGTGAGGAACTACCGCGGCCGGCAAACCAAGGAAATTGGCGTGTACCACCGGGCGGATGGTGTCGCTGACCCGATCCAGATCGGTCAAATCGGCGTCGTGTTCAAAGGCCGGAAGGGCCCAGGTGGGCGTGACGATCACGTCGTGATCAGCAAAGAACTGCGACCATTCGACCTGGATTTCGAATCGTCGAGATTGTAAACGGGTCACCGACTCGAGGGTCGGCATTGTTTGCGCACCGTCAGCCAGGGTGTTGAGCAATCCCCGAGCATCTTCGCTCATCACCGCGTCGAGAACATCTCGATTTACGACAATGTCTTGCAGCAGCAGTGTCGTCCAGAGGTCAACAATTTCCTCGTAGGCCGGAGGTTGCACTTCGACAACCTCGTGTCCTGCTGCTTCCAAGACTGTCGCGGCGCTGCGCACCGCATCGACGATCGCGGGATGGGTGTCACCGCCCGGGGGTGCCGCCAGCACACCGACCCGAATCCGCTCGTCGCGGCCAAGAGCGCCAAGGCGGGCCGGGACGGAAACGGGATCACGACGATCGGCTCCGGCCAGAATCTCCAACCCGGCTCTTACATCGGCTACCCGGCGAGCCATCGGCCCTTCGACCGCCATCTGCTGACCCGAGATTCCTGGCGCGGTAGGTGGCACTACCGTTGCTCGGGCGACCACGCCAGTCGTCGGCTTGATCGAGGCAACGCCACAACAGTGCGCCGGATTACGAAGCGAGCCGCCGATGTCGTTGCCGATTCCGATAGGACTCATGCCAGTGGCGAGGGCCGCAGCTTCCCCACCGCTGGATCCTCCGGCCGTACGCTCGTGATGCCACGGATTGCGGGTGAGCCCGTGCAAAGACGACATCGTGTGGACCCGCAAACCGAGGTCAGGCATGTTGGTGCGCCCGATCGGAATTGCCCCCGCCGCTCGCATACGCGCCACGCTTGGAGCATCGGTCGATGCAACCGCGTCGGCCAGCATCGGTACCCCCTGAGTCGTAGGTGTCCCTTCGAGATCGATGTTTTCCTTGACCGTGAACGGCACACCATGCAACCGGCCCAATGGTTCACCGGCCTCTGCCGCTCGGTCGGCTTCATCGGCCGCGGCCCGAGCCCGATCGTCAAGGCGTCGCACGATCGCGTTTACATCGCCGTTCACGTCGTCGATTCGACGCAGATGATCGTCGATCACCTCTCTGCTGCTGAGCTCTCCGCTACGGATACATTCCGCCAGATCCAGCGCCGATCGTTGCCAAATTTCGGTCATGGCGGCAGTCTGCCAAAACGGCGGGTCTTGTACCTAAGTAGGCGGACCGACCACCAACCGCGGTCGACGATTCGCGCATTTGTTGATCGAGTCGCGATACTGACCCTGATGGACTCCGAGCAGCTACGAGCCAAGTATCTCACCGAACGAGACAAGCGATTGCGTGCCGACGGCAACGATCAATACATCGAGCCGATCGGCACGTTCGCTCACTATCTCGACGACCCCTACGTCGAGTCCGTCGCCCGCGAACCGCTGACCGACCACGTCACCTTCGCCTTCATAGGAGGCGGGTTCGCCGGGCTGGCCACCGCGGCCGCGCTCGTGCAGGCCGGGGTCACCGATGTGCGGGTGATCGAAAAGGGCGGCGACTTCGGCGGGACGTGGTATTGGAACCGTTACCCCGGCGCGCAATGCGACACCGCCTCATTCGTGTACCTGCCTCTTCTCGAGGAAACCGGCCATATGCCGACCGAGAAGTACACTCACGCGCCCGAAATTCTCGAACACTGCCGTCGTATCGGCAACCACTTTGGCCTGTACGACAACGCCGTCTTCTCCACCGAGGTCACCGGGCTGGAGTGGGATGACAGCACGTGTCGTTGGACGATCAGCACCAATCGGGGCGATCAGATGACCGCCAAATACGTGGCTATGGGCACCGGGCCGCTGCATCGCCCCAAGCTCCCCGGCATCGCGGGGATAGAGACCTACGAAGGGCACAGCTTTCACACCAGCCGATGGGACTACGACTACACCGGCGGCAACCCGTCCGGCGCCCCGATGGATCAACTCCGCAACAAGCGAGTCGGCATTATCGGAACCGGCGCGACGTCGGTGCAATGTGTCCCCCAACTGGCGCAGGCTTGCGGCGAGCTGTTTGTGTTTCAGCGCACGCCGTCGTCGATCGATGTACGCAACAACCATCCCATCGACCCCGAGTGGTTCGAAACCCTCGAACCCGGATGGCAAGACAAGTGGCTGACCAACTTCACCACCCTTCAAACCGGGGGCTTTGCCGACGAAGACCTCGTTATGGACGGTTGGACAGATATCACAAAGCGGATCCGCGACCGGCTGTTCAGCGGACCCAACCCGGAGTTCACGCCAGAAGCATTCCAGCGCGCCTATCACGAGTCCGACGACGAGAAGATGGCCGAAATTCGCACTCGCGTAGACAGCATCGTTTCGGATCCAGCCACCGCCGAAAGCCTAAAGCCGTGGTACCGCCAACTCTGCAAACGGCCGTGTTTTCACGACGAATATCTCGCAGCGTTCAACGTTGCGGGCACTCACCTGGTTGACACCGACGGGCGAGGCGTGACCGCTATCGATGCAGGCGGCGCGTTCGTGGGCGACGATCACTACGACCTGGATTGCATCATCTACGCATCAGGGTTTGAGGTCGGGACGAGCTTCGCCCGGCGATCAGGATTCGAGACCACCGGCCGCGGCGGCCAAACGCTCTCTGACTACTGGCACGACGGTATGCGCTCGTTGCACGGCCTTCACGTGTATGGATTTCCGAATCTGTTCATCGTTAGTCCCACTCAAGCGGCCAACCTGATCTCCAACATCCCCCACAATCTCACCGAAGCCGGGCGAACGATTGCGGCGATCATCGCCCATGCCGAGGACTCCGAGGCCACCACCGTGGAAACAACCCGAGATGCCGAACAGCGATGGCTCGATCATTTGATAGCGGGCGGGCGGCGGTTCGGCAACGACGTCACCTGTACCCCGGGCTACTACAACAACGAGGGCCAGATCGACGATGGAGCAGACCAGTTGACCGGTCTCGGCTACCCCGAAGGACCCGTGGCCTACTTCGAACACATTGCCAAATGGCGTGCGTCGGGCGAGTTCGACGGCTTGGCGATTCGCTAGCGCGCCGTCAAGCCTTTTTGACGAACTCGGCCTTCACCAACATTGGGCGGCCCTCGACACGGCAGTCAATCTCGTGATCGCCGGCCACCAGTGAGATTCCCTTGATCTTGGTGCCAGCCTTGAGTTTGCCCGACTTACCTTTGATCTTGAGATCTTTGATCAACGTAACCGTGTCGCCGTTGGCGAGGAGATTGCCGTTGGCATCGCGGATCTCGCCGAGGTCGTCGGCGCTGGCTGCCCATGTGTGACCACAGGTGCTGCACTCGAGCGTGTCTCCTCCGTCCAAGATGTCGGTCATCGTGCAAATCGGGCAGGCGGTATCCATCGCGCTTGTCTACCGGCCGCGTCGATGCAACTAACTACTCGCCGCGAACTATTTTGTTCCGATGCTCAGACGATTCTCTCTCGCGCGTTTCTCTCGCGGCGTCGGAGTGGCGCTCGCGTTGTCGGTGTTCGCCGTGGCTTGCGGGACCGACACCAACCCCGCCCTCGATCAGCCCGACCCCTCAGCCCAACAGGCGTTCACGCCCGGCGATGTCAGCCTCGACACAGTGGTGGTCGACGGAATCTCGCTCGAAATCGCGGTCATCGTCCCGCCCGGTTTCTCTACCGGAGACTCGGCCCCGGTGCTATTGGCTCTGCCGCCCGGCGGACAGAGCACGAGTTTGGTCCTCAGCACAATGCAGGACATCTACCTGACCCAGGCCAGCGAGCGGGGTTGGGTGGTTGTGAGTCCGGCCGCGCCCGCCGGCGTCAAGTTCTTCGAAGGGTCCGAGACGTTGATTCCAGGTTTGCTCGACTACGTGTCTAGTTGGGTTGAGCCCGAGGGCGGCAAGTTCCATCTCGCCGGTATCAGCAACGGTGGCATCAGTTCGTTCCGGGTCGCCACGCAGAACCCCCACCGCTTCGCGTCGGTGGTGGTGTTCCCGGGATTTGCATCCTCTGAGGCCGACATCAGCGGCCTGGATGTGCTCGCCGAAATACCGGTTCGGCTGTTCGTTGGAGGTATGGACACCGCCTGGATCCCGCGAATGCAACAGACCGAGCAAACCCTGCGTGGGTTCGGTGGCGACGTGCTGCTCGAGACATTCCCGGGCGAAGGGCACATCATCGGCGCATTGAACGACGGGATCCGGGTCTTCGACGAACTCGACGCGGCTCGTTGACGACACCGATCAGCAAAGCTGCTTTCTCTTGAAACGCTGGGTCGTCTTGGTCGCTGGCTAGAGTGCGCCGAACATGTCGATGTTGTCAGATCATCAGGTCGAGGGGGTCGACGCTCTGGAGCAACTCCGCCGCGTGCGCCGTCACCGCGGCCAACAAGATGCCAACCCCTTCGACTCCTTCTACCGCTTGTACGTAACCGGGCTCGGCGGACTCTTCGGGTTCTATTTGGCACTCGGGCTGGTCGATGAAGTCGAGGTCGGCCAAGGCGGCATCGACTGGGCGGCGACCAACAGTGGCCGATGGGTTGCCTTGGTAGCAGCAGTGGCTCTGGCCGTCGGCGCGCGTTCGGGGGCCAACGGCGGGCCGCTCGCCATCGACGACCTCGAACTGCACCACGTGCTCCTCTCGCCGATCTCTCGCAAGATCTCCTTGCGGCTGCCAGCGTTTCGAATGATTGCGCTGAGTGCCGGTATCGGCGTCGTTTTGGGTGCCGCGGCCGGCGAACTAGCGTCTCGGCAGCTCCCCGGGCGCCAAGCAGCGTGGGTGTTGTCAGGGCTCCTTGTCGCGGCACTTGTTGCGGTGTCGGCGGTGGGCGCCGCATTCGTAACCTCGGGCGCAAACTGGTCGCGTCGGTGGGTCATGGCGGGGTCTCTCGTTCTACCCACGTGGGCGGTCGTCGACCTCGTGTTGGCACGGACCACCTCGCCAACTTCGGGCTTCGGGTTCGTTGCCATGCTGCCCTTCGACACGAACCCTCTCGCGCTGACCGCAGTCGCAGTTTCCGTGCTGTTGGTCGGGCTCGGCTGGCGCTGGCGCGGCTCGATTTCGATGGAACGGGCCCATCACCGATCACGACTCGTCGCCCAAATCAGATTCGCTTTCGCCCAACAAGACATTCGGTCGCTTCTGTTGCTTCGTCGCCAACTGGGCTTCGAAACACCAAGATCTCGGCCTTGGTTCACCATCAAGGGCGGCGGCCGAATCGAGCAGCGAGTGCCCGTCCTTGTACGCGACGCCCGTAGCTACGCCCGTTGGCCTTTGGCGCGTGCTACCAGGGTCGCGCTGCTGATGGTCGTTGCCGGCCTGTCGCTCGGGGCGATGTGGCGTGGCACAACCGCACTCATCGTGGTTGCCGCCATCGCCATCTATCTCGCCGCCATCGAAACCATCGAGCCGCTGAGCCAAGAACTCGACCATCCGGGGATGCTCGAACTCATCCCGATCGTCGCCGGTCGGGTCGTGCTGATGCACGTGTTGAGCGGCATTCTTGCGATGACGGTGGTGTGGTTGGGCATCGGAGGCATAGCGGCGCTGGCCTCGCTCGACTGGCAAATTAGCGCCGCGGTCTCCATCGCGGCGCTACCGGCGGCGTCGGCCGCGGTCGCCGCGGCCGCTCTCAGTATCCGACGTTTCGATTCCCCCTCGATGACCATGCCCGAAGAGGTAGAGGGTCCGAGAATGATCCTGCGCCTACTGTGGCCGCCGGCGCTGACCCTCTTCGGCACAATTCCGGTCCTGGTAGCGCGCAACGCCGCTCAACGAGGCGACTCGGTAATCCCGCCGGCCATAAATCTCACGGTGATCGTTGCCATCGTGGCGGCCATCGCTGTCAGTTGGATTCGATTCCGCGACGAAGTCATCAGCGCAACTGCCAACTTCAATCCTGAGGCCCCATGAGCACACCGAAGAAGCCCCGCCCCCCTCTACGGTTCTCCAAGATCGCCAAGAATCACGGTGATGTCCGGGCCGTCGGGCCCGTCAGCTTTACCGTCAACGCTGGGGAGTCAGTTGCCCTTGTTGGCCACAACGGTTCGGGCAAGTCAACGCTCTTGGCCATCGCCGCGGGCGTGCTCGACCCCTCCGAAGGCAACATGAAAGTCAACGGGATCGATGCTGGCGAGCCCGCGGCGCGGGCCGCGGTCTCCTATATCCGTGACCATCCGGTGTTGTACGAGGACCTCACCGTTCGAGAGCATCTCGACTATTTGTCGCGCCTTCATGGTTCCACTCCCGAGGCCCACAATGCCGACGAATTGCTAAATCGTCTCGGCCTTGGTGGTCGGGCCGACGACCTACCGTCAACGTTTAGTCGGGGTCTTCGACAAAAAGCGGCGATCGCGGTTGCGCTCTGCCGACCGTTCGCCACTCTGCTCATCGACGAGCCGTTCTCGGGACTCGACGACGCCGGCCAGCGAGCCCTGCTCGAACTCATCGACGAGATAAGAGCCGAAGGCGGATCGGTGCTCGTTGCGACTCACGACCAAGGGGCGCTCAAACGTTTTGATCGTGCTGTCGTGTTGTCCGAAGGCGAACTCGTGTTTGATGGTGCCGTGGCCGACGTCCCGACGCACTAGGAACCCCAGCTCATGACCGCAACGGTTTTCAACAAGAAGTCAGCTGCGACCGCCCTCGGGGCACTGGGCGTCGTGTACGGAGATATCGGCACCAGCCCCCTCTATGCCCTGCGCGAGTCGTTAGCCGGAGAGCACGATCTGGCGGTGTCAGAAGCCAACGTCATCGGCATCTTGTCGCTGATTGTGTGGTCGCTGCTGATCGTAGTAACGCTCAAATACTTGGTTGTCGTGATGCGGGCCGACAACGAGGGCGAGGGAGGCATCTTGGCGCTCTCGGCCCTGATCGTCGACCGCGGTGGCGCCCGCCGCCGAGCCGGACTCATCATGCTGGCCCTTTTCGGTACCGCTCTGTTGTACGGCGACGGCATGATCACCCCCGCCATTTCGGTTCTCGCGGCCGTCGAAGGCATCGAGGTCGCGGCCCCATCCGTTCATGCCTGGATCAAGCCGATCGCGGCACTGATTCTCGTTCTCTTGTTTGCGGTACAACACCGCGGCACCGGCGTTATCGGCCGATTTTTTGGCCCGATAATGGTCATGTGGTTCAGCAGCCTGGCGTTGCTGGGGGTCGCCGAAATGCGCCACGAGCCGGGCGTGGCGAAGGCCCTCAACCCGATCTGGGCGATCCGATTCTTTATCGACAACGGCGGTCGCGGATTCCTGGTGCTCGGATCGGTATTTCTCGTGGTGACCGGCGGCGAAGCGCTATACGCCGACATGGGCCATTTCGGACGTCGCTCGATCCAGACCGTATGGTACGGCTTGGTCCTGCCATCTCTGATCCTCAACTACTTCGGGCAGGGCGCGCTGCTTCTTCAGGACCCCACCGCCATCGAGAACCCGTTCTTCCTGCTAGCGCCCGGGTGGGCCGAATGGCCGCTGACCGTGCTGGCCACCATGGCAACCGTGATTGCCTCACAGGCCCTCATCACCGGAGCGTTTTCGCTCACTGTGCAGGCAATCCACCTCGACTATCTGCCTCGTCTCCACACGGTGCAAACATCTGACGAGGACCGGGGCCACGTCTATGTGCCGGCCGTCAACTGGTTCCTTCTGGCCGCATGTCTCATCCTCGTGTTCGCGTTCGGAACTTCGAGCCGCCTTGCCGCGGCCTACGGCGTAGCCGTGACTCTCACCATGGTCGTCACAACCTTGTTGGTCGGCCACGTCGCTTATCACCGATGGGGTTGGTCGGCCCCCGCCGTGGTTGCGATCACTTGGCCGCTCCTGGTAGTCGATGCAGCATTTGCAGGCGCCAACATCTTCAAGATCCCGGCTGGTGGTTGGTTCCCGCTGCTTGTCGGGTTGCTGGGATTCACCGTATTTACAACATGGCGTACAGGCCGTCGGCTCCTGTCGGCCAGACTCGAACGACAAACCCTGTCGATTGCGGACTTCGTCGCCAGTTTGGGCAAGAACCCCCCACAACGACACCTCGGTACCGGCGTGTACCTGCATCGCAGCCCCGACAGGGTGCCGCCGGTGCTGTTGGCCAATCTCCGTTTCAACGAGACGCTGCACGAGCAAGTCGTGATTTTGTCAATCACGTCCACCAACGAGCCCACCGTCGCCCCGGCTGCTCGCGCCAAGTTCGTGCATCACAAATTGGGCTTTCACCAACTCGAACTGCGCTACGGGTTCGCCGATACACCGAACGTGTCGCACGACTTGGCCCAACTAGTCGACGCAAAGGTCTCGTTCGAGCCCGACATCACCACCTTCTTCCTTGGCCGAGAACGTATCGACGTCACCGACCGCCCCGGGATGATGGAGTGGCGAGAGCACCTGTTCGCCTTCCTTCACCGCAACGCCGCCGACCCGGCCCAACATTTCCGCATCCCCCGCGAACGAACGGTCGATATCGGAAGCCACATCGACATCTAACCCGCTTCTCTGAGCCCTCCGGACCGCCAGAGGCGTCCGAAGGCTCAGAGATGCGTGAGAAGGATGCGGGGAAGCATGCGCGGACCAGGCGGGTTGTCGTTTCATGATTACGTGGGCAGACGCTGACCGATGACCACCGCATTCGTGCTGTCTGGGGGCGCAAGCCTCGGCTCTATCCAGGTGGGCATGGCAATGGCGCTCGAAGACGCCGAGATCAGACCCGACATGGTTGTTGGTACTTCGGTAGGCGCAATCAACGGGGCTTGGATAGCCGGCGAAAAGCCAGCCCGCGATTTGGCCGAAGTTTGGGGCCAACTGCATCGCCGCGACTTGTTTCCGTTTACCCCGATCGGCGGGTTGAGAGGGATCCTGGGGCGGCGTGACCATTTCGTTAGTAATCGCGGCTTGCACAAACTCCTGAGTCGCCACGTCGGGTTCGTAAACCTCGAAGACGCGAGGGTGCCGTTCACGGTCATCGCCACGGACGCCCAGTCCGGTGAGCAAAGATCGCTCTCGACAGGCCCCGCCATCCCGGCCATCATGGCCAGTGCAGCCCTCCCCGGCATTTTCCCGCCGGTCCAGATCGACGGCCGCCCTCTCATGGACGGCGGAGTCGTCAACAACACACCCATCACGCAGGCAATCGAGGCAGGAGCCACCGAGGTGTGGGTTCTCTCTACCGGCTACTCGTGCGCGCTGGCATCGGTGCCGTCAGGTGCGGTCGCAATGGCGCTGCATTCCGTAGCACTACTAGTGCAACAGCGACTCGTTTTAGAGACCCGAAGCCGCGAGTATCCCGTTCCGGTGCACCTGATCCCGCCACCATGTCCGATAACGGTGCCGCCAACCGATTTCAGTCAAACAACCGAATTGGTCGAACGAGGATATTCGGGGACACAACAGTGGCTGCACAACGGCCGTCCCCATGCCATGCCGCTCATCCCTCATCAGCACTAACCCAGACCCGCCAACACAAGATTGCAATGATGACCCCCAAAGACCCAGAACCGGCCATGCCCGACGCTCCACGCGCTCAATACCTAGCGCCCGATGTCGTACTCGTTGAAATGGCCGAAGCCGGCGCCAAACGGGCGGCATCACTTTCGATCGGTCAAGTGTTGATCCTGAGCACTATGGCTGGAGGGTTTATAACGATCGGCGCTCTCTTCAGCACCCTCCTCGCCGCCGGCACCGACAACGAGGGCGTTAAGCGCCTATTGGAGGGGTTCGGATTCTCGACCGGTTTCTTCCTGGTGGTCTTGAGCGGAGCGCTGCTGTTCACGGAGGCCAACGTCGAGCTACCGGCCACGCTCATGAGCGGCGATGGACCGGCCATCCGGTCATCGATTCTGCGGCTATGGGTGTTAGCCGCCGTGGGCAACATGGTTGGATCGTTTGTAGTCGGATCGGCAATCCACTACACACAGACCTACGGAGCCGGTTACGAGGAGGTCTTGGCCGAGGTAGTCGACACCAAGTTGCGATATCAAACGATCGGCGGGGTCGATGGCTTCACTCGAGCGATCGTTTCGGGCATGTTCGGCAACTGGCTTGTCGGAATGGCCGCGTTCTTATCCACGATGGGACGCACGATTATTGGCAAGTACATCCCGGTGCTCGTCACCGTGATGGCCTTCGTCGCCGGTGGGTTTCTTCACAGCCCGGCAAACATGGCGTACTTCTCGCTCATCCAACCAAGCGGCAACGGCCCCGGCTGGGCCGACGCGCTCACCTGGGGGATTCTACCTGCCGCGATTGGCAACATTTTGGGGGCCTTCTTGCTGGTAGCCCTCCCATTTGCGGTGGTGAGCGGCCACCACCGCCCCTCTCCCCCGCTTCTCTGAGCGCTCAGGACCGTCTGACGGTCCGTGTCGCTCAGAGATGCGGGGGAGGTCTGTGGGGTGGGGGTTAGTGGTTGAAGGCGTCGCCGATGGTGGCGGCGGCCGCGGCTACGCCGGAACCGCCGATTGGAGCCGCCATCGACACCAAACCTGCTTCGATCGTTGCGAGGGTCCCAAGGATCATCGGCGCGTTCAGCCAACCCATGTGACCAATCCGAAACGAGTTGTCGGGGGCGTCAGAGATCCCAATCCCGAGAGTAAGCCCACCGAGCGATTCGCAACGACGGCGAAGCTCGGCTGCGTCGATCGCACCGGTTAGGACGGTGGTGACGGCGTTGGAGCGGTGATCGACGCTCGAAATATTGAGCCTCATCCCGCCGGGTGTCGACCAGGCGTCGACCGCAGCTCTAACCCCATCAGCAAGAGCCTGATGGCGAGCCCACACCTGCTCGAGACCGCCTTCCTCGTCGATGAGGTCGAGCGCTTCGGACAACGCATGAATATGAGCTACCGGCGGAGTCCCGGCAAAAATCTCGTAGAACTTGTCGGGATCGGTACGACTCTCCCAGTCGAGATAACCAGCACGAACCGCGTCGAGGTCCATGGCCTCGAGCGCACGTGGTCCGGCCCAGACGAGGCCCAGGCCCGGTGGGCACATCAGACCTTTCTGAGACGCGCCAACCACCAAATCGACGCCCCACGCGTCCATCTCGAAACGATCGGTGCCCAACGATGCGATGCAATCAACCATGAGCAGGGCCGGATGCCCAAGCTCGTCAAGCGTTGCTCGGATCGCGGGGATGTCGTTGCGAACCGAACTGCTGGTGTCGGTGTGCGAGACAAGCAATGCCGATATCGAGTGGGATTGGTCGTCCACGAGTCGAGCTCGCAACGCCACCATGTCGACCGGGTTCGAGAAGTCGCCCGGCAACACGTCCAACTCGGCTCCCGCGAGACTGGCGTATTCGCCCCACAACACCGCGAAGCGACCAGACTCAAGAGCCAAGACCTTGTCGCCGGGGTGCACGGTGTTGGCGATTGCCATCTGCCAGGCCCCGTGGCCGTTGGAGGCGAGAATGAAGGCTTTTCCGTCGGTCCTGGCAATGGCCGGCAGTCGCCGCAACACATCGAAGCTGAGATCGACTAGATACCCCTCGTAAATGTTTGGCATCGGCCGAGCCAACGCCGCCCTGACGCGGTCGGGAAGAATCGATGGCCCGGGGATCGCGACCATGGGGGTGCCCTGATTGAGCTTCATCGTCGAACCGTAGCGAAGTACCATGGGCAACGTGACACTCTCGGACCGATCGCTTGGCTGGCTTCGCTACCTGCACCGCAAGGCCCATACGCCCGACAATTGGAACCGAGACGGGCAGCCACATCCTCATTGGGACGATCGTTCCGATGCGCCAATGGCCAGTTGGCACCGTTTCGACTTGGTGGACTCGTCGTACGCGATGGGACTGATGGCGCACCGGACGCCCGCATGGACCGAGCCGTATGTGGCCATCCTTGATCAGCTCATCGAACGCCACACGGCTTGGTGGTCGGCATCTGACTGGCTCACCCAGTTTGGCCACGACCCCGACCAAGCCAACTATCCCGATTTCTACAGGCTGTTGATTCCTGGGGAGTTGTGGGGCGAATACGACGCGCCTGGTTGGACCGCTAACGGTATCGCCCCATACGGCGTGCAGATGGATCCCATCGCCGCCGAAGGCATGTTGTTTTACAAGGGCTTCTTCTTGGTTCTGCTCGGCATCAGGGCAATGGTGGCCGCTGACGACCGATGGAATCAGCCCTTCGAGATGATACGTGATGGCGAACATCGCTTCAGCTGGACTCATTCGCAAATCGCCGAGCACCTGACGCAGCAATGGCTCGCGGCCCCGATCGGCTGCCATTGAGAGAACACCAAGATCTGGCCGTTTTGACTGGCTGGAGCGGGCCTCGGTCTGAGGCTTCACGACAACCGATTTGGCACTGACTACCACGATCGGGCGTTCGGGCCATGGTGGGCATATGCCCGTGAGCACTACTTGGAGCTGGCGGGACCAACCGAGCCAACCACGACCTCGCTGTACTACGACCCGGTGCTCGATGTGCATCACAAGCTTCCGGTTCTGACCGCCGGTGTAACCTCCTTTTACGCCGCGCCTCAACGTCGTGATGATGCAGAACGACTGTGGAGGGCGGCTATCAACTCGGCCGGTTACGACCGAAACATCGCCACACCGATGAAAGCAAATCGGGGGTCGGGCGCGGCGCTTATCTTGGCCCGGGAGTGGCAAGACAGCGAGACAGAGACGCGACTCGCGGCCGCTATCGAAGCCTCCTACGAACCATCTTGGGACGCCAGCCGCGGCGAGTTCACATGGGGCATGGGGTTGAACGAACCGCACCCCCGCGGCCAATTCAATGCCTTTCTGGCCGCCGCGGAAGCTAGCGGACCCGGCCGCTGGACGGCTCTTTCAGCCGCGCCATTGGCGGGCGGACCGCAGGTTGTCGATGTCGACTTCCCGAACGTCGCGTTCTCGAGAGCCGAGTGGCGCGGCAACACCTTGCACCTTCGTATGGACACACTCGCCGCAATCGCGTCAAGCCCAACGTCATTTCGGATCGTCGGCGCGCCACCGGGCATCCCATCGATCGTGGGAGGTCACGACGTGAGAGCGTCGAGAGAAGGACCCGACGTGGTAGTTACCGCGGCGGCCCGCCCGAGCGATCTGAGCCTCTCGTTCGCAGACGGCCATCACGAGCCCATAGACGATCACGAATCGAGTTGATGATGGATCTTTGCGAAGCAATGCGCACCACGTTCGCCTGTCGAGAATGGACCGATGCCGCGGTCAGCGACGACACCATCGAGGCCATTCTCGAGGATGCCCGGTTCGCTCCCAGTGGCGGCAACCGCCAACCGAACCAGGTCGTGGCAGTGCGTTCGACCGACACGAAGCGCCGGCTGCGCCTAGCCGCCGAGCCGGTGATGCGGGTGTACCGCGAGCAATCCAGCGTTGGCGAGGCGCCTTGGAACACCATCAATCCCACGGTGATCGACGTCGACAAACTGATGAGCAGCGATGACCCGGTTGGCTTCGTTGGCTATCTCGAAGCCGCGCCAGTTTTGTTGGTGATAGGTGCCGATCTGTCGGTGGTTGCATCGTTTGATTCGCGACTCGACCGAGTCGGGGTCGTATCCGGCGCGTCGATCTATCCCTTTGCCTGGAATATCTTGCTCGCGGCGAGGGCACGCGGCCTCGGCGGCGTTCTGACAACGATGTGCGCGGGCCGAGAAGCCGAAGCCCAAGAAGCGGTGGGCTTCGACTCAACCACCGCGGTGGCAGCCGTGATCCCGCTCGGCTACCCGGTCAAACAGCTCACCAAGCTCCGCCGCGCCTCGGTCTCGGAGATCTTGCGATATGAACGCTGGAGCTAGAACCGGTTAGCGTGTCGTTGTGACCTCCCCCGCCCAGATTCCCTTCGTCGATTACCTCATCCTTGGCGACACTCCTCATCTGCAGGTCAACGAGTGCACGAACTGCGGAGCCCGATTCTTCGATCGTCGCAACGCGTGTGCGAGTTGTTTCGGGACCGACTTCACCAAGGCTCGGGTCTCGACCACCGGCGTCATAACCAGCTACTCGATCCCCCACACCGCAAAGCAGCCGTTCGTTTCGGCCATAGTTGACTGCGACGGGACACCCGTGCGGGCAACGATTATCAACGTCGACCCCTCGCCCGATCAAGTCGAGATGGGCATGGCGGTGAAGCTCGCCACCTACTCCATGGGAACTGACGCCGACGGAACCGAAGCCATTGCTTTCGGTTTCGCTCCGGCTTGACCGCACGAATCTTCCGAAAGGACCAACGATGGCCACCGACGACATTTGGATCATTGGGTCCAACATGACCAAATTCGGCAAACACCTCGACAAGGACGCCCTCGACTTGGCGTCGGCCGCGGCTATGGCCGCCCTGGGCGATGCCGACATGACGATGGCCGATGTGGGGGTCCTGGGCATGGGAAACCTCATGAACTCATCCGCGGGCATGGGCCAGCAGCTGCAAAAGCAGATCGGCCAGACCGGTATCCCGGTGTTCAACGTGGCCAACGCCTGCGCAACCGGAGCTACCGCTCTTCGTGTGGCGGTAATGGCCATCAAGGCCGGCGAAACCGACGTGGGCATGGCGGTCGGAGTCGAGAAGCTCGCGGGAGCGGGACTACTAGGCCAACGCAAAGCCGGCCCGCCCTCCGAGACGTGGGAGCCATCGGGGCGAGTAGGCGCCATAGGGCCCCAAGAGGGTCGAATCGGAACCGGCATCATGCCCGGCGTGTTCGGACAAGTCGGAATGGAATACGGCCACAAGTACGGGGGAACCAGTTTCGAGCTGTTTGCCCGAATTTCGGAAAAGAATCACGCCCACTCCACCCTCAACCCTCTCGCGGCCTATCAAAAACGGTTCACGCTCGACGAGATCATGAGCGATGTGATGGTGGCTTATCCCAACACCCGCCCGATGTGCTCGGGCAACTGCGACGGGGCCGCGGCGATGATCGTGGTGAGCGACGCCAAGCTGCGCACTCTCTCGCTCGAAACGCAGAAGCGGGCGGTGAAGATCGCTGCGTCGGTGCTCACATCAGATCCGTGGCAAGACGGGTGCCAGGTCCTCCCCGACGTCAACACCCTCACCAAGTTGGCGGCTCGGCAGGCCTACGAGCAGGCCGGTATCGGTCCTGAAGATCTCGACTTGGTCGAGCTTCACGACTGTTTCGCGACCGCCGAACTTGTGCACTACGACAATCTTGGCCTGTGCGAAGAGGGCGGAGCGGTCGACTTCTTCGAATCGGGGGCTCCTTGGCGTGACGGGTCGATGCCAGTCAACGTTTCGGGCGGTCTGCAATCGAAGGGCCATCCGATCGCCGCGACCGGCATTGCCAACATCCACGAAGTGGTGTCTCATCTGCGGGGCGAAGCCGGGGATCGCCAAATCGAAGGCGCACGGGTTGGGCTAGCGCACGTCATTGGCCTTGGTTCGGCCTGCGGCGTCCACATCCTCGAAAAAGCCGCGTAGGGCGTCTCCAGCCGCGTCGTACAATCCAGCCAATGAGCTATCACGGCATCGATCTTTCGTTGCGAGCCGGCGAGTTGGTAATCCTCGACGGCGGCACCGGAACCGAACTCGAACGGCGCGGCGCGACCATGAGCCCCGAAGCCTGGTGCGGTGCGGCAACGATCGACAACCAAGACCTTCTAAAGCAGATTCACCTCGATTACATCGCCGCTGGCGCCCGCGTCATCACGGCCAACACCTATGCATCGTCGAGGCTGATGCTCGAGCCGGCGGGCTTCGGCGAGCAATTCGACGTGCTCAACCGGACCGCGGTAAACATCGCGTTGGAGGCGCGCGAGGCCAGCGGAGTCGACGCCATCGCCGTCGCTGGTTCGCTATCTCACATGGTTCCGATGCAACCCGGCGGCACTCAGTCTGATCGGTCCCGCAATCCTTCGACGGCACAGCTGACCGACGGGTTTGGCGAACTCGCGGCCCTTCACAAGGACGCCGGCTGTGACGTCATCATTCTCGAAATGATGTTTCACCCCGAGCGCATGCCATTGGCTCTCGCCGCCGCCGTCGCAACCGGTTTGCCTGTGTGGGCCGGAATGTCGGTGCGACGAGGCCCCGACGGACAGATCCTCAGTTTCACCACCGAGGCCGACATCGCCGTCGCCGACCTTGTGTCGATCGTCCGCGACTTCCCGGTCGAGGTCGCCGGCATCATGCACTCCCCCTCCGACACGATCGCCGAGTCGATAACGGCCGTGCAAGAGCAGTTCGCGGGGCCGACGATGGCTTACCCCGACTCGGGCTACTTCGCGATGCCCGATTGGCAGTTCGAGGACATTATTGCGCCCAGCGATCTTCACACTTTCGCCGAGGGATGGAAGCAGCAGGGTGTCCAGGTCTTGGGCGGTTGCTGCGGGCTGTCGCCCCAGCACATCGAAGCATTAGCGCCGCTCGGGCCCACCTAAGTCTTGCTGAACCGGCAGACCGTGTATGGGCGGCGGTCGCCGTTGATGGCACCAGCCGTAGTCGTCCGAGAGCCAATGCACTCGAGCACGCCATCGAACTCGGCAGCAAGGGTGGCCTCGCTGTAGCGACGTACGGCTAATCCCGCGCAAGACTCGGGGCCGGACTCCGCGAAGGTGGCAATGATCGCATGGCCGTTCGAATCCAACGCCCGATCGATACCGGCGACGTATCCCGCTCGTTGGGCATCGTCGACAAGAAAGTGAAACACCGCCCGGTCGTGCCACAAGTCCCAACGGCGGTCAGGGTAAAAACCGGTGACGTCAGCTTCGAGCAGGCTGACGCTGAGCGCCGCGGTAGCCTCGCTACTGGTTGCCGCCGCCAAGCGAGCGCTAGTGGCATCAAGCGCCGCGGCGGAGATATCAAGCACCGTCAAATCGCGGTAGCCCGCCCCCAGCAACCCGTCCACTAGGCGACTGGTGCCGGCCCCGACATCGATCACCGACGCATGCGGGCCGTTGAGAAGATCAAGCACGTCGTCAAGCGTCGACGCCGTCGATTCGTACCAACCCAGTTCGTGATCAGGTCGTGTGCGGTAGATCCCGTTCCAGTGATCGTTCGACATACGGACCCCTCACCAATATGTCCGTACAATATCTCACGAGCCCGTTTCTAGCCAGCCGTCGTAGCCGGATCGTGCCGATCCACATGGCTGCGGGCGTGTTCCATCGCCGCGTCGAGGTCGGTGAACAGGTGGTTCTCGTGGGCAAGGCGATTGATAGCTCCGACCTCGTGCAAGATCTTGAGGTGTTCGGGGCGTGGGCCCTTGAGCAACACGGTGACGTGCTGAGCTTCGAGTTCGTCGATGATCTCGCCCAAGGCTTGGGCGCCGGTCGCGTCGAGCATTTGCAGGTCGGGGAACCGCAAAATGACCACCTGCACGTCTTTGACCGAAGTCAGTTCGGACAGGAATCGTTGCACCGCACCGAAGAACAAGGCTCCATCCAATCGGTACGAGACGATGCCATCGGCTCTGAGGGCATCGGCCGTTTCGCCGTCCAGCAGCGGAAGAGGGTCGGCGACCGGAGCCGAGGTTCGGGCAAGCTGTCGAAGGGCAAGCAGGGCCGCCGCCGCCATGCCGACCTCGACCGCCAAGATCAAGTCGAAGCCAACGGTGACAATTGCAGTCAGAATAAGCGTGACCGCGTCGGAACGGGTAGCTCGCACAATGGCCCGCAGGTTCTTGACTTCTACCATCCGAACCGCGGTAACCATGAGCACGCCCGCAAGCGCGGCGAGCGGGATTTCGGCGACCAGGCCCGAACCGGCCAGGACTACCCCCAACAGCACGAAGGCGTGCACCAGAGCCGCTACCCGGGTCCGCGCCCCCGCTTTGACGTTGACGGCGGTGCGGGCAATAGCGCCAGTAGCGGGCATGCCTCCGAACAGGGGCGAAACGATGTTCGCGAGCCCCTGCCCAACGAGTTCTCGGCTGGGATCGTGACGGCCCACTCCGGCCATGCCGTCGGCCACCTTGGCCGAAAGCAGACTCTCGAGCGCGCCCAAGGCGGCTACTGCCAAAACCGCTCCGAACAGATCCGACATCAACGCGGGATCCATGTGGGGAATCGAGGGGGAGGGCAGCGAAGAGGGCAGTTCGCCGATTACGGCCACGCCCGCGTCACCGGCGCGAGCAATCAACGTCGCGACGACAACGCCGATCAACGAGGCGGGCAACGCCTGATTAATCCGGGGCGCGATTACCATGACCGCTACCACGACCCCGACAAGGCCGACAGCCCACAGGGTGCCGTTTCCACCGAGGCCGTCGCTCACGGCGCGGATGGCGATCAACGCCGTATTCTCGCCTTCGGGCTTCGCCACGCCGAGGCCCGCTGGCACCTGCTGCAAGAAAATGATCACGCCGATACCCAGGGTGAAACCCTCGATTACCGGCCAGGGAATAAACGCCAGATATCTGCCGAAGCCCGCAAATCCGGCGGCCAGAATCACGAGTCCGGCCAGCAAACCCACCATGAACACGGCTTCGACACCGTGGCGAGCGACGATCGGGACGAGCACCACAGTCATGGCGCCCGTCGGACCAGCTACCTGAACGTTCGAGCCACCAAACACCGCGGCGACGAGTCCGGCAACAATAGCCGTCACCAGACCGGCGTCGGCGCCTAGTCCCGACGTGATGCCGAAGGCGAGGGCCAGCGGCAGCGCTACTACGCCAACCGTTACGCCGGCGATCACGTCTTGGCGCCACGAGCCTGCTAGTCCCGCGTAGTCAACTCGACCCGGCAACATCGGTCTCACACGGCTGCGAAATAGTGTTGCACCACTCATTGGTTAACCCCGGTTTTCTCGGTCCTCTAAACAGCCAAGCGTATCCGCCACGCCGCTATCAGCGGTTGGGGGCGAACCCGCCAGCACGTCCCGACCTGCTAACATTCCCGCCCATGAAAGCCGCGCCGTCGTAATGACCGCCACGTTGATAAGACGACGGTTTGCGCCGCTAGTGGTTGCGATGGCCGCCGCGTGCGGGGAGTCGGACGACCGCGCCTTTTCCTCCCCAAACCAACTTGCGCCGATCGTCGCCGAGGTCGACACCGGACTTATCTTCACCGACGGCGACGATTCGGTGGTGTTGTCTTTGTCTGATCTTGAAGCCATCGAGGTCGTACAGGTCGAACTGTTCGAGCCGTTCGTCGCCGCAACCAGCACGTTTCAAGGTCCCACTGTGGCGGCCGTCTTTGCGTCGCTTGGCTGGCCCACAGACGGCGACGTTCATATGTGGGCCATCAACGACTACGCCTACGACATGTCGGCGGCCGATCTCATCGAGGGCGACGCAATGATTGCGACTCGCGAAAACGGCGTCACGATTCCCATCGAGGCGGGCGGACCAGCTCGTATCGTCTTTCCCAACTGGAGCGCCGCCCACCAGCTCGAAGATGCCTGGGTCTGGTCGCTAGGGAGTTTCAATCTTCTCGATTGACCCGGAGCCGGGGCACCAGACGGTCGTTGACTCAACGGAGATCAAGATCGGGCGGCGAAGCCCATTGCTGCTCGTTCTGATGACACTATTTGTCGCATCACTAGGCGCCACCGCCCTGGCCGGACTTAGGTTGCGAACCCTCGCCGAGCAGATCCACGAACACAGCAAAGTAACCCGCGAAGTTACCGGCGGCATGTCCGATATCCGTGTCGACAGTGCCCAACTTGCCCACGTCCTGCGACCAGACCATGCCGATCAGTTCACTCTCGAGAACATAACTACTACCTACGCTCTTGCCCGCCGCCAGGTCGACATCGCCGCTGACGGCGTGGTCAACCTTTCGGATCCACGCAGTCACGTCCTCTTCGACTCGCTTACCGAGACCTACGACCAGATAGCAACACTGCTGGCCGACGCTTCGCAGTCGGGCCAGCTCGACTACGTCGCCGTCGCGCCACTTCTCGACCCGCTCACCAGCAACTCACGCCAACTGGTCGACAAGGCCTACGCGGAAGTCCGTGCGACCGCGGCCGAGGACGCCATCACCGAGCAACTCGAACTGCTGATAGTGCTCCTGCCTTTCGTTGCCGTAGGGCTGCTCTTCGCCGTCGACCGGGTAGCCAACCGCGACATGCGGCAACAATTCAATCAGGCCAGGCGGACCCTCTCGGTTGTGAGCGACAGGCGCCAGCAAACCCACCGCATCACCCAAGGGCAGGCCGAAGTGCTCGAATTGGTTGCTCACGGCCGACGGCTCGGGGAAGTACGCGAACAAATCGCCCACATCATCGATGCCGAGACAGGCGGAGAATGGGAACTGGGTGAGCACGGTGCGGTACCCGCGGTCGAGGGGGCGGCACCGTTACCGCCGGCGTTAGCGGAGATGGTCCCGGGGCTTCTCGAAGTTGCCGCCGAGCGCGATCGAATCAACGATGCGCTTGTTCACGATGCCCGCCACGATCTGCTCACTGGTCTGGCTAACCGCTCAGCGATCACAGAAGCTACCGAGCGGGCATTGCAGCAGCGCCATCGCGACCACGACCTCGCGTTTTTGTTTGTCGACCTCGACCAGTTCAAGGAGGTCAACGACAACCTCGGGCATCGCGTCGGCGACCAGGTGCTTTGCGAGATAGCGGGCCGAATCAGCGCCGAATGCAGAAGCGGCGACCTCGTCGGCCGAATCGGAGGCGACGAATTCGGGGTGTTGTTGCCAGACACCAACTCAACCGCGGCGTGGCGCATCGCTCGACGGATCGTGGAATCGGCGTCCACGCCAATCCGAGTTGAGGAAGTGGAAATTGTGGTCGGCGCAAGCATTGGTATCGCCCTCGCGGGCCCCGAACACCGCGACGCCGATCTTCTTCTAAACGAAGCCGACCAAGCGATGTATCACGCCAAGCACCGTCACGAGTCGATCGTCGAGATCAACAACAATCTCCGTGAGGAAGCCGAACGCCGCCGTGACATCGAGCAAAAGCTCAAAGACGCGATACGCACTGAGCAGTTTGAGTATCACTTCCAGCCCATCGTTGACACGGTGACCGAACGACTCGTGGGTGTCGAAGCGCTCGTTCGTTTACGCGATGGCGACGACCTCTTGCCGCCAGCAGAGTTTCTGGTGGTCGCCGAGGAGACCGGATTGATCATCGCCATCGATCGTCTGGTGCTCGCCGGGGCCGCGCATCAAGTAGCGACCTGGAACCGCGAGCTCGGCCTCAGCCTCAATCTCGCCGTCAACATGTCCGGGGTTCACCTCAACCGGCGCGACGCGTTTGATGACCTCGAGTACGTGATGCATCGTTCCGGTTTGGCGATGGAAGACCTCACGATAGAAATTACCGAAGGCGTTTTTCTTGCTGATTATGCCGAACTCGCCACACGGATCAACCGGATTCGCCACATGGGCGTCAGGTTCGCCATTGACGACTTCGGGACCGGATATTCCTCGCTTGCTTACCTGCAACAATTGCCCGTCGACATCCTCAAGATCGACCGAGCATTCGTCAAACGCATCGGTTCGGCTAAAGGCGACGAAGCCATCGTGAAAACGATTCTTGACCTAGCCGATGCACTTCGGCTTGAGACCGTCGCCGAAGGCGTCGAGAGGCCCGAACAGCGAGACCGACTGGCCGCGATGGGTTGTGACCACTGTCAAGGCTACTACTTCGGCAAACCAGCGCCGGCCGACAAGTTCGCTCAACGTTGGTTCCCGAGCTAAGGGACTAACTGGGCGCCTCTACTTGCGTCGGCCGTGTCCTCGGGATCGATATTGAGGCGACGAAATGCGAACACCAAATACTGGCCCGGCTCGTCCCTGAACACGAAGCAACCCCCGTCACGGCACGGCGCGAAACGATGGTCCAGAATACAGCGATGCGCGGCCCAGAAACACCAATTACCCAACCCCCTCCTCCGGCTTCCAGCGCGGCACGCCGTTACGATCTCGACGCCCTGCGAGGGTTCGCGATGTTGCTCGGAATCGTGCTGCACGCGGCGATCCCGTTCGTGCCGTATTGGGAAGAAGGCGACCCCGGCAGCAACCTGCTTTGGACCGTATTCGAATTCATCCACGGGTTCCGGATGCCGTTGTTCTTCATTCTCAGCGGATTCTTCACGACCATGCTGTGGCGCCGACGCGGCCTGCGGGCCCTCCTCAGACACCGGTTGCGACGCGTCGGGCTGCCGCTACTGATCGGTGTTTTCGTGGTCCTGCCACTCGTGGTGGCGGGAATCATAGGCGGCTACGTCATAAGCGGGGTTGACGTCGAAGGAGATGCTGGCGCGGTATACGACGACGACCTCGGCGCTTCAGCCGACGCTGAGTTCGCGAGTGCCGACATCGGCGATCCGTCCGACGCCAATGCCGATAAGCCGGCGGCTCCCTTCGGGTTCGCTCACCTTTGGTTCCTTTGGTTTCTACTCTGGATGGTCGCCGGTTTCGTGACCGTGACTGCGATCGTGGGCTGGCTGACCCGTCGAATCAGCAAAGACCGGCCTACCCGGTCAGGTCTGACCAGGATCGCCCTCCTGGCGATGCCCGCTATCGCCGTTGTGGCGGCGCGAGCGATGAGCGACGAAACGTTCGGACCAGATACCTCCGATGCCTTCATCCCCAACGGCGCCGTATTTGGCTTCTACGCGGCCTTCTTTGCCTTCGGAGCGCTTGCCTATGACCGAGAGACGACGTCGGGCGTTCCACTAATCGACGCGGTCGGAAGGCTTTGGCCACTTCAACTCGGCGTAGCGGCGCTGGTGTTGTTTCCGCTCGGTCGAGGACTGGTTACCGACTACTGGACCGTCAGCACCGTCTTACAGGTTGGCTTCGCCTGGCTGATGAGCTTCGGCCTGCTCGGCGCGTTTCGCAGGTACATGGCTTCACGAAGCTTCCGAGTTCGCTGGCTGTCCGATGCCTCGTATTGGATGTACCTGATGCATCTACCGCTGGTGTTCGTCGCCCAAGGTGTCGCGGCACGGCTGGAACTTCCGGCACTGGTCGGGTTCGTATTCATTTGCCTGACCATCACGCCGCTCCTGCTCGCGTCGTACGGGTATGTGATCAGGTACTCGTTTGTCGGCCGTCTGCTCAACGGCGCCCGTACACGCGCCGGCGACGAGCAGCTCCGATCACAACCGGCTAGCTCCTAGCGACATCAAGGTCAGCACGGAGCGGTCGGCGAGTTGACCGCTCCGTGCTGGGTCGAGAACCGCGCTGGTGGATCAGCGGTCCTCAACGGACTTGCGGAGTTGGCCCTTGTCGACTCGGACCTTCACCCGAGACTCGGCGTCACCGGACTCGAATCGGACCTCGACTGTGGACGGGCCGGCATCGCGGACATCCACGCTGTAACCAGTCGTTGGCACCGCGCTGACGAGCAACACCGTGTCACCACTTACCGACACGACCACGGTGCCTCCGGAGGCTTGAATGCTGTGCTGGGTTGCAGGGGCCGTGGTCGTGTCGGTGTCAGGAACCGTCGAAGTCGACGTGCCCGACGAATTTGAAGGATCGATTGATGTGGTGGATTGCGGGTTGCCGACCGGCACAAACACCTCGGTCCGTACTCCGGTACGTCGATCTCGGATGCGAATACGAACCTGGTTGTGCTCGAGCTCCAGGTTCAGATCGACGCGGTCGTTGCCGTTACGAAATGTGACCTCGACTTCTCTACCGACTGCCACCTCAACAGTGGGAGTCCAGCCGTCGTTGGGGGAAACGTCCACAACCAGCAGCTCGGCGCCATCGACCGCGTAGGAGACAACGCCGGCGTCGATCACCATCACTTCGTGGCTTGCAGTGTCGGACGGCATCTCCGCGAGCGTTGTCGAGGTGCTCGTCGAACTCGTAGAAGATGTGCTCGAAGAGCTATTCGAAAGCGTCGAACTGGTGGTGCTGTCATCTGAAAGCGTCGTTGACGTCGCATCGGTCGATGGGTCATCGGGAGAGGTGGATGTCGTAGACGTCGAATCCGACGAGGAGCCAACGAAAGGCAACTGACTGGGGGTTGTAGTCCCAAGAGCAACCGCCGCGGTCGCGGTAACGACGACCACGATTGACACTGTTGCGGCGGTTATACCGTTCAGAAACTTCCGGACAAGATTCATGACTCGACCTCACTGGTTCGAAGGAGCTGGTGAATTCAGTGTCCGATACCGCCTCATAACTGCGAGTATTGGGTTCCTTAGACGTGGGATAAATCGTCGCGAGCCTCGCCTCACGACGAACGAGAACGCCGAGCCGCTACTCGCGATACCGCCTACGCAGCCCGTTCTTCGACCCGGTGCATCGCGCCGTCTTTCCACCAGACGTCGACTCTCGATCGATGAGTATTCGATCGGAATTCAATCTTCCAGCCAGGAGTCTCTGGTTCGATCGTGACGTCGAACCCGGGATGAGCCGTGGCCCACAGGATCACCACCTCGGTAGCTGAAAAGGACACCGCCACCGACCCGCCCTCGAGCGCAAAAGTCGCAGTTTCGGCCGGGGCTACCGTGGTGGTGGGACTCGCAGGCGCCTCGGTGGGGGTCACACCAACGGTGGTGGTGGTGGTCGTCGGTTGGCTCTGCGTCGTGCCCGGATCGGAGCCGCCGGCAGTGTCGAGAGGTGGCGCGGCATCGGGTGCGACCGTGTCGGCCAAACTTGTCGGAGGATCGACGGTTGTGCTTGTTGTCGTCGCCTCGGACTCAGAGCCGTCGTCCACCTCTACGCCCTCGGACTGCTCGGGTGTCGCCGCCGCGCCTTCGACATCAGAGGCCGACGCCACCAGTGCGGACGGGGCAAGGGTTGCGAGCGGAGGGCTAATGACCTCTGTACTAACGACATTTACGCCAGCCCAGGCAACACTGACCGCTCCGACACTCGCGACGACCCAAAGCAGCGCAAGCGCAAATCGTTTCATGGTCTCACCCTCCCGCACAGCAGGTTCGAAAAGCGACAAGACCACACTAATTCGTCCCTAAACCGTACCTGCGCCCCGGCCAATGCTCTACCGTCGCGAGGCATGTCATCTGTCTTTGTAATCGAGGACGAGTTTCATATTCGCGACCTTGCCGTGCGCGCACTCGCCGAGGCTGGTCATGTTGTGTGGTCCGAATCAACAGGAATGGGCGGCCTCAGCGGGGTAATCGAGAAGGCGCCCGACGTGGTGGTGCTCGATCTCGGTTTACCCGACGTCGACGGCGCCGAGGTTCTCCGCATGATCAGAGCGGTCTCGAACGTTCCGGTGATCGTCGCTACGGCGAGAGACGACGAGCGCGAAATCGTCCGTCTGCTAAACGCCGGCGCCGACGAGTACGTCGTCAAACCCTATTCGGGCGTTCAACTCGAGGCACGAATTCGGGCCATTGTTCGCCGCACGGCGGTCGCCGGAACCGAGAACCGGTTAGAAGTCGGCCAGCTTGTCATCGATCTTCGGGCTCATTCCGTCTCGCTCGACGGCCACGAGTTGGAACTCAATCGCAAGGAGTTCGACATTCTTTCGTTTCTTGCAACGCGAGCCGGCGAGGTCGTGACCCGCCAGGAGCTCTACGCCGAGGTGTGGCGTCAGCCCTACGGTGGCGCCGACAAGACAATCGACGTTCACCTGTCTTGGCTGCGTCGCAAGCTTGGCGAGACCGCGGCGAATCCCCGGTACCTACACACGGTTAGGGGCGTTGGTGTGAAGCTCGTCGATCCGGGATGAGACGCCAGCTCATTCTCGTTTTCCTGGCGGTTTCGAGCATGGTGGCGCTCGCCTTCGTCGTTCCGCTGGCGTTTCTTGTCCAGCGCACCGCCGAGGATCGAGCTACTGACATCGCCCGAGCCGACGCGTCGGCAATTGTGCCTGCGCTGGCGTCGGGCGGGTCCGACGAACTCATCGAGTCAGTCTTGCTGACTACAGTCAGCGGTTCGCGAGGCCTCACGACGGTGCTGAGATCAAACGGCGCGGTGGTCGGCAACGCCGAAGGAGTGACCTCTAGGCTTCGCGACGCGGTCATCAACGGATCTTCGGCGATCGGCCCAACCCCCGGTGGCGAGGAGCTCGTAGTAGCGATAGCGACAGGGCCAACGGAGCTGTCGGCGGTCCGCGTTCTGATTCCTGATGCCGATCGACATCACGGTCGCGATCGGGCTTGGCTCGCCCTTTTCGGTGTCGGTGCCGTTCTCGTAGCAATCTCGGTCACCGTCGCCGACCGCCTGGCCCAAGCAGTTGTCCGACCGACGCAGAACCTTGCCAGCGCCGCTACTCGACTCGGCGACGGCGACCTGTCGGTCCGCGTCGACCCGACCGGGCCGCCCGAACTCCACAATCTCGCGACAACGTTCAACGATCTCGGTTCTCGCATAGACCTGATGCTCGAACGTGAACGCGAACTGGCCGCCGAAATGTCACACCGGCTTCGGACCCCTTTGACGCGTCTTCGCCTCCGGACCGAGCAGGTGACCGAGTCAGAAATCGCTACTGAACTGACCGACGATGTGAACGAACTGACCCGCGTCGTAACAGAACTCATCAATGACTCCAGACGCGCAACCGACGGCGAGCAACAGACTTGCGATCTCACCGCGGTGGCCACAGAACGCTCGGCGTACTGGAGGGTGCTCGCGGAAGACCAGCAACGGCCGTGGCGCGAGACGATCGTCGAGAGAACAATGCAGGTGAACGTCGAGGCATCCGACCTCCAAGCGGCCTTGGATGTGCTCATAGAAAACGTCTTTCGTCACACCGACGACACTGCGATTATTGAGGTCGGGACATCAAGCGCCGGCGGTAGTGCTTGTGTCTGGGTCGCTGATGGGGGTCCGGGGTTCGAGCCGAGCCAGGCCCGCCGTGGTGAGAGCGCAGGAGGCTCGACCGGGCTTGGGCTCGACATCGCGCGCCGTACCGCGACAGCTGCCGGTGGAGAAATGCGTATCGGCCCAAGCGAGCACGGTGGCAGCATCGTCGAGCTCTTGCTACCCGAACGCTCGGTAAGCACCGACGAGGTTTGAGAAGTTGTTGAGGGATTCCAGCGGGTGCGTTTAGGAGTGTTTCCACCACGGTTGAAGACACCCCAACAACAGTAGTCCCCCATCATGAACCGTATTCTTGCTCTCCGAACAGGCTTGGTCAGCACAGTCATTTTGACCGTCGGCAGTCTTGCGCTAGCCGCCGGTGCCGAACATGCCGGCGATCCGAGATGTCAAAGTGCAACCGCCCCCGCGGCCGTGCCGAGCTCCCTGCTTTCGATCATCGTCGAACTGGTGACAGGGTCGTTTGGCGATGCGGTCAAGACCCGGGTTCTCGACAAAGCCGACATGAGCGACGGTGGGCTACTTCGCCGCGACGATCTACCGCCCGACTCTGCGATTGGTTACCTCCGAAACGGCCGGTCGAACCTGTTTCACCTACCGGTTGTGGCCGCCGGAGACGGCGGCGTTTACGTCAGCCTCGACGACATGAGCGCTTTGTGGACCAGCCTCCCAGCCGGCGACATAGTGTCGACGGCAACCATGGAGATGATGATGACGGCCGAGAGCGTTTGCGACGAGCGCCGGTCGTACGGCCGCGGCTTCTGGATCGGTAACGGTGGCGACCGCGTCTGGCTCGAAGGTATGGATGCCGGCGTGTCGTTCCAATCTGGCATCTACCGCTCATCGGGCAATCGGTACACCGTCATGGCCAACAATTCGAGCGATGCTTGGCCGCTGGTGAAAGCCATCACCCAACCCGAGAGTCGCCTGTGAAACATCACCGATTGCCGCTAACCGCCGAGTTCGATTTGCCATCAGATCGGGTCTGGCTCAACGCCTCGCATCAGGGTCCGCTCCCCCGCCGCGCCGCCGACGCCGTTGCCCGGATGGTTCGATGGAAGCAGCAACCTCACAACCTAATGACGCCGCAGCCCTTCACCGAGATTCCCGAAAACCTGCGTTCAACCCTCGCCCGCGTCTTGTCGGCGTCACCGGACGAGATCGCTCTGGCCAATAGCTCCTCCTACGGGCTCCATCTCGTCGCCAACGGCCTGGGCCTGGGACCCGGCGATGAAGTAATCGTGGCTGGCAACGATTTCCCGTCCGATGTCTTGCCATGGCTGCGCCTACAACAATCCGGGGTGACGGTTAAGCAGCTCACCCCCCAACACAAAGTGCTCACGGCAGCCGAGATCGTTCCCGAAATCACCGCTCGCACACGCGCCGTATGTCTGACTTGGGTCCATTCGTTCAGCGGCCACATGATCGACGTCGACGCCATTGGGCAGCTCTGCCGAGAGGTCGGCGCGCTGTTCGTGGTCAACGGGTCTCAGGCCGTTGGTGCAATCCCCATGACTCCCAGCAATCACCCGATCGATGCGCTCGTGAGTGTCGGGTTCAAGTACCTCTGCGGCCCTTACGGCACCGGCTTTTGCTGGTTGGGGCCGAACGCGTTGACTCGCTTGGCACCGGCCAAGCTTTATTGGCTGAGCGCATTGACCGCCGACGATCTCGCCAAGGAACAACTCGATCTCGACTCCGTGGTAGCACCAGAATCGGCGCGACAACACGACATCTTCGGAACGGCAAACTTTTTCAACTACGCCGCTTGGGCCGAATCGGCGGCCCTCGTCGAACGAACCGGAATCGCCGACATCTACGCCCACAATCTGTCACTAGCAGCGCGACTAATCGAGCAGATCGATGTCAAGAAGTTCGAACCGCAACACCGCGGCGATCCTCAACGCTTGAGCAGCATTGTTTTCCTGCGACCTCTGCATCGCAGCCTCGACGAAGTCGCTACCGCACTAGCCGATGCGGGTATAGACGTGGCCCGTCGCCGCGGCATGCTGCGACTGGCCCCTCACTTCTACAACGGAGTTGACGACGTCGATCGGGCAACCGAAGTTCTGAACGCGGTCTAGTCGCACCCACCGCTCAGGAGGGACCGTCGCTGATGGCGACTCGACCATCCAACTGACGCTTGAGCATGCGTCGAGCGGGAGCCGCGACGTTTCGAAACTCAACCTTGACCCCGGCGGCTTCGGCATTGTCGAGAAACTGTTCAAAGATCAGCGCCGCCGAATAGTCGAGACGCCCAACGCCGGCCAGGTCGACCACCATTGCCTCGACCTCCGGATGGGTGGCGACTGCGTCGCCCAGAAGGTTCTCGAGGCGACTCGACGAACCGAACCACAGTACGCCTTCGACGCGAGCGATCAGATGGGCGCCATCGGAGTCGAGGGAGCAGACCACCTTGCTTTCGCGCCACAAGTGCACACCGATCGAAACGGCGATGCCGATTAGCACCGCTCGCTCAACATGCGGCGCGGTCGCGAGGGTTGCCACAAACGTAATTGCGGCAACCGAACCCTGCGGCCGCGACCGCAACGCGATCCGGCGAACGGCCCCCGCCTCGATCAGGTTGACGCCAGCGACAATTACGATCGCCGCCAGCACCGCCCGGGGTAGCTGTTCAACCACGTAGGCGAAAGGCAGAAACGACAACACGGCGATGCCGGTGATGGCCCCACTCCAACGAGTTCGCGCCCCGCCGAGATGATTAAGCGACGACCGAGAGAACGACCCGCCCACGGGCAAACCGCCAGAAACCGCGGAGGCCAGGTTGGCCATACCTTGGCCGACAAATTCGCGATTGGGATCCCAAGGCTCTCGTTCGATCGTGGCAAATGTTCGGGCCAGCGCGGCCGGTTCGGCGAAGCCCACAATCGCGATGACAAGTCCGCCTACGACCAACGATCCGACCGAATCCCACTGCAGGTCCAGCGACAAGGCCGGGAACCCGGCATCAACCGTCCCGATGACCGAGCCGCCGTAGTCGAACGCCTCGCTAATCGCGATGCCGACGGCCACCGCCAGCAAAACCCCAGGAAACAGGCGGTGAATTCGTCGCCCACCAATCATCACCACCGCGGTCCCCAACGCGAACGCCATAGCCGAGGACTGCCACTCGCCGGGGTGCGCCAGAGCCCAACCAGCGCGGTCCAGGACGCCGTTGCGTTCCGTGCTTACACCGAGCGCGGTTGGTAGTTGCGAGCTGATAATCAGCACTGCCGCGCCAGTAGTGAATCCGGTCAGCACCGGCTGCGACATCAGGTACGAGATCTGACCCAGCCGCAGCACACCGACGGCAAGTCGTCCGAGACCCACAACCATCGCAAGGAGCGCAGCCAGGGCCACATATTCGGCCGTTTGTGGTTCGGCAACCGCGGTCAACACCCCGAAAGTAAGCAGTGCCGTCATCGCGGTCGGGCCGGTCTGCAGGTACGGCGAAGAAGCAAACGGTGCGGCCAAAATCGGTGGTAACGCGGCGGCAAAAAGCCCAACCCCGGCTGGTAAGCCAGCGAGTTCTGCGTACGCCATCGCTTGAGGGACGAGAACCAGCGAAACCGCCACGCCCGCGGTGACATCGGCCATCGCCGGTCGGTTGCGCGACCCAGACCTACTCATCAACGACTTCTAGCTGGTCCGAGCATCGCTGCGAGTGTAGCCAGATGACCTCAAGGCCTCGGCGACTGGATCCGCTCGGCAGTGATAAGCACCGCCGTGCGTCGATCTTCGGCCATCACCCGGTCGTACTCCGCCCAATCGTCGTGGCTGCCACCGGCGGCAACAAATACGTCGCGCAGCAACTTCGGAACCTGATGGGAGGCGACGCCCGCTAAATGATCCTCGGGGCCGCTGATGTCGACGGGCCCGTCCACCGAAATCCACTGCCACCCGACCCGAAATACCAGAGTGCACCGTTGTGTTTGGCGAAGCCGTCGCAGCTTCCAACTCGACCCGCGCACTACCGCGGCGACCACCAATTCGCCAGTTGTCGGATGGCTGATCACGCCGGCGTTGATCACCGAGGAGTGAATAGTGCCGTCGTCGCGAACCACGCTGATAGTCGCGAGTCCATGATCGCCGGCCACCAGGTCACGTACGTCTTCGATTGATGCCATGGTCCGACACTAGGCTCTCGAATCATCCAACGACCACGACTGGACCCGTAATGGACGCGCTGATCTCGCGCCATAACTACTCGGCCCTCGACGACACCACATACTTGAACCAGGCATCGCTCGGACTCATACCGGCGGCGTCAACCACGTCGATGACGGAGTTCCTCAACAACATTGCCCAACACGGAAACGTGCGGCTGTCAGACGAGGCAGAGGCCCAAGTGCTGGATCAACTTCGAGCCGATGGCGCCGAACTGCTCGACACAACCGAGGACCGAATTGCCGTCACCGGCGGGGCCAGCGAGGCCCTCAACCATGCCTGCTCCCTGCTGGCGACACCCGACGGCACGGTAGTGCTCGTAGCCACCGACTTCCCTGCTGTCACTTATCCGTGGTTGAGCGCTGCATCCCGATTGGGGATGTCGATCCGGTGGGTCGACGACGCGGCCGACACCTCGCTCACCGACAACATTCTCGCCACGATCGATTCTGCTACCACCGTCGTCTGTGTCAGCGCCGTGCAATACGCAACCGGCACCGCAGTCGACGTTCGAGCGATCGCCGACCGGGCCCACTCGTTCGGTGCATCGCTCGTCGTCGACGCCACCCAGGCAGCCGGAGCGGCGCCGGTAAGCATTGCCGACTGGACCGCCGATGCGGTGGTTACCAGCGGTTACAAGTGGCTATCGGGTCACGGCGGTGCGGCCCTGTTCGCGGTCAACGAACGGCTGCTCGATACGGTGCCGGCCGTTGTTGGTTGGATGGGATCACCCAATCCCTTCGACTTCGATGCCCGTCACCTCAAACTCGATTCCGGAGCTCGCCGCTTCGAACTCTCAACGATCTCCTACAGCTCCGCAGTTGGCCTATCGGCATCTATCCGCTCTCTTCTAGCCGCCGGCATACCCGAGATCGCCAACCATGCCGCGGTGCTCTCCTACGAACTGGTCGACGCAACAGCGAAGATCGGATGGTCGCCATTTCGCTCCGCCGGACAGCCAGGCGCCAGCTCCCACATAGTTTCGCTGGGGCACCCGGTTCACGATGCGTTGCGGCTACGACAGCAACTAGCGCAAGATCACGACGTCTACGTCAGCTCACGCGGCAACCGGTTGCGGGTGTCGCTGCACGCGTACAACAACAGCGAAGACATCGACCGGCTCGCCGCCGTACTTCGCGAGATTGCTTGAATCATGCTCAAATCCCTCCGCTCCGTCGTTCGATTCAAAACCCGCGAGCGCAACGCCGACCTTCGCCGCCTTTCGTCAACGGCCAACATCGACGATCTTCGCAACCTCGCGAAGAAACGGCTACCAGCGGGCGTCTTCGACTACATCGATGGCGCGGCCGAAGACGAACAGGCGATGCATCGAAACGCCGCTCGTTTCGCCGCTCGCACCTTGGTTCCTCGGGTGCTTCGCGATATGTCAGCGATCGACGCATCGACCCAGATTCTCGGCGCTCACGCTCCCCTGCCCCTAATTATTGCCCCGACCGGGTTCCCTCGCATCGCCCACCCTGCTGGCGAGCTGGCAACTGCTCGGGCCGCCGCTGCTCACGGCGTGCCGTTCTCGCTATCAACAATGGGAACCCGATCGATCGAAGAAGTGGCCGCGGTTTGCGACGGACGCAAGTGGTTTCAGGTTTACGTCTGGCGCGACCGCGAGCTCACCAAAGACATGCTCGATCGCTGCAAAGACGCTGGCTTCGAGGCGCTGTACATCACGGTCGATACGGCCGTGCTCGGCCGCCGCGAGAGAGACGTTCGCCGAGGCATGACCCTGCCGCCCAAACTGGGCCTCGACACCTTCGTCGACGGTGCGCGCCACCCCCGCTGGGTCTGGAACTTCCTGCGATCAGAACCAATCGTGTTCTCAAACGTTGCGGTGAGTAAAGCCCGGCTTAACGCCGGGACCGACGACGGTTCGTCGGCAGTCAATCTCGCTGACTACATCAACAGTCAGTTCGATCCCGGGTTGTCGTGGGACGACGTTGCGTGGATCCGTTCGCACTGGGACGGCCCAGTCATTCTCAAGGGCATCCAATCGGTCGCCGACGCCGAGATTGCCGTGAGCGAAGGAATCGACGCGATCGCACTATCCAACCACGGCGGTCGCCAACTCGACTCGTCGCCGGCGATCATCGACCTGGTAGCGCCCGTAGCCGACGCGGTTGGCGGCCGGATCGAGATCTACTGCGACGGCGGAGTGCGACGCGGCAGCGACATCGTCAAGGCCGTTGCCTTGGGCGCCACTGCCTGCATGATCGGTCGACCCCATCTTTTTGCTCTAGCGGCAGGAGGCGAGCGTGGAGTCGCCCACATGTTGAACTTCTTCCAGGATGGGGTCGAACAAACAATGGCGCTCTCGGGATTGTCAACAATTGCTGAGATCGACCGGACCGCGGTCGCCCACGCACCCCGCTAGGCCGGCAGTCGCCTACGGTGCACCGATGGCTTCCGATGACTTCGATCGCCCTCGGCCTTGCTCTGGGACCTACCATCAGATCGACAACGTTCGAGGCCCTGCCGCCTACCCAATCGAAAGCCCGGTAGCCCTATGACATCCGCTCCGCTGATCGACAACCTGCAGTACTCCAACTGGTCAGAGGAGATCTTCCACCAACTCAACCAAGGCGGCGTGCACGCGGTGCATGTGACGATTGCGTACCACGAGTCATTTCGCGAGATGGTGCTCAATCTCGAGGCGTTCAACGCCTGGTTCGAGCGCTTTCCCGAACTGATCTTCATGGGCCGGACCGGCCACGACGTCAGACGAGCGGTCGACGAGGGTCGCACGGCAATATTCTTTGGCTTCCAGAATCCGTCGCCCATCGAAGACGACATCGGGTTGGTGGAGATCTGCCACACGCTCGGCATCCGATTCATGCAACTCACCTACAACAATCAGTCGCTGCTGGCGGCGGGTTGCTACGAAGACGTCGATCCAGGCGTGACCCGGATGGGCCGCGAAGTCATAAAGGAGATGAACCGGGTCGGGCTCGTCGTCGACATGAGTCACTCCGGGGAGCGGTCAACCCTCGAGGCCATCGAGCTATCCGATCGTCCGATAGCCATCACCCACGCCAACCCGGCCTGGTGGCATCCGGCCCTGCGAAACAAGTCCGACGATGTGCTGCGGGCCCTTACCCAAGCGGGCGGGATGCTCGGCTTCTCGATGTATCCCCATCATCTCAAGGACAGCTCGGCCTGCACGATCGCGGGGTTCTGCCAGATGATCTACGAGTCGGCCGAGCGCTACGGAGTGCGGCACCTCGGACTGGGTTCGGATTTGTGCCAAGCCCAGCCCGACACGGTGGTCACATGGATGCGTAACGGGCGATGGACCAAGGCCATCGACTACGGAGAAGGTTCGGCCGCGGCACCGGGCTTTCCCGCGCAACCGGGGTGGTTCAAGGACTCTCGCGATTTCGGAAATATCCGCGCCGGGCTTGTCGGCGTCGGGTTCGGAGACAACGATGTCGACGCGGTGATGGGCGCTAACTGGTTGCGGTTTTACGACGAATCGTTTGGCCCTCGATGAACTCGCTCACTCTGCGGGCGCCCGATCAGGTCATGCGGCTCGAACGGATGGGCAGCTTTTTCCCGACCCGGCTGAGCTTCATGCGCACCCTCATACGGCGGCTCGCCGACGAGCAAGCCGTTGTCAGCCGACCAGTTTGGGAAATCTCCGACGACGGCTTCGGTCGGGCCGTCTACAGCGTTTGGCTCTCGGGTTATCAGTACAGTTTGGTGGCGTTCAGCACGCCGCTCGATCCGTCACAACGCACCGACCGAGTGATCGCCGAAGCGTGGGACAGCACCTACGTGCTCTTCGACGGCACGCCCACCACCGCCGACCTCGACCGTCTCCAACTCGCTGCACCAACCCAAGAAGCAGCGCGGTACCGGCCCAGCGAACTCAGCCTCAGCCGAGCGAACCGGTCGGTTCGGCTATTCGATCACGTGGTCGACTCCCTATCGGCCGGGCACCAACCCGACGAAGAAATGATCGCGTCTGTCGGGTACCTGATGAGAACCACTGCGGTTTACGGCAACGGCAAGTTTGGCATCGCCGACCGTTCCAATTTCGCTGATCGTCCCGGTATGGCCGATCCGTTTCGAGCCGAGATGCTCAGCGTCTGGCTTACTCGGGAGTTCACTCACGACCTGGTCGAACACGTAGCCCGGCGGCGATCGCCCGACACCTTCGTTGCACTCGAACCTCGCCTGCGCCGTCACCTCGGCATCGGCAATTCGACTGGTCTCGGCATGGCCCCGTATTTGGTGAGCCATCCGATCTTGATCAATAACTGGATGACCGCACGCGAAACGGCGCTGGCACGCGTCCGGGCCATCGAAACCCCCAGCCGCGCATCCACCGAAGCCGTCCGAGCGCTGTTGGGTCGAGCTCGACGTCACGTCGACCAATGGAACGTCGCCGACCAACGTCAAAGCGAACGAATCGCGGTTCTACGCCGAGAGCTGGTTGAGGTGCACGCGCTGGTTGACTCACCCTGGCTCGATGGGGATTCGCCGTGGGACCGTCTGGTTGTCGAGTCGAGCCGGTGGTCGATCGAAACTCAGGAACTGATCGTTGCTCTGTTGCTCGAGCCACACGGCGAGTTGGTCGACGAGCTTGCGACTCAAATGTCGAGTCCGATCAGCCCCACGCTCGACCCGTCGATGACCGTTGGCGAACTGGCCGATATCGTCCGCGATGGTTTCGACTGGGCTCTCGAACTCGATTTCGATTCGGTTCCCGAAACAATCCAGTTCTGGTACGTCTCGGAGGAAAAACTAGAGCCAAGGCTGGGACTTCGTTACGAAGAAGCCGGCGCCGAGCTAGAGCAGCCTCTCGATATTGCCCGCCGCGTAAAGGCCCTGGTTGCCGATCTCGAAAACTCCGATTCGACCGAATCGTTGGCTGTGTTCCTTGATCGACTGCCGGGGCATCGTTTCGCGGCGTTGCGGGCCCAGAACTTGAGCCGGTTCCCCTATGCCGAGATCCGCGACAATCTGATCGGCGAAGGGTGTTTGCCGATCGACATGCTCAGGTCCAAACTCTCGTTCTTCGGAGCCAGCAAGTTCGACCCCAAGAGCGACCGGTGGACCCGAATCACCCTCTATCAAGGTGCACCAGTCGCATCCGATGTTGCCAATGCCGACGCGCTAGCTAATCCCGACGATTGGTGGCTGCCGGTTCTGGAGGAATCGTGATCTGTTCACTGAACGAAGTCGGAGGTCTAGCTCGCAAAGCGGCCGTCGGTGCCGGGTACCCGGCCGGACTCGCGCAAAGCGTTGCGGCCGCCGCCGTCTGGCTTTGCGCGCTGGGTCGTGACGGCCTCGGGGCGGTCCTCGATGCGGTCGAGGACGGCTACACACCGGCCGTTGCGTGCAGTCCAAGCCCATACGAGATGATCGCCGCCGGCGATATCCGAGAAGCCATAGTCGACTCGCCGCGCTCAGCGCTGCTGCTCGTGGGGTTGGCCGGCATTACTGGACGCGCCACGGGATCGTGCTTCGCGCTGAGCAACGACGACGGCACCACTGTTCGCGTCGATGGGACGGGATTCTCCGGATCTGCCCCAGAACAGCTGGCCCACGCGTCGCGAATCGTCGTGACAACCTCGCCAGCCATCGCCCACTCAAGCAGCGGTACGCCCCACGGCGTCGATATCGACGAGTCAACTTGGGCCGCTCTGCAAGTGCTGGCCCAGCGCACCTACGTCCCGGCCACCGACGAGTCCCGCCTGCGCGGCGCCGGCGCCGGCCTTACCGACAACGACTAACCCCACCCTGCATCTCTGAGCGATGCGGACCGCATCGACAACCTCATCGCTCAGAGATCGAGGTGGGGTGGGCTTGATACGGTCGCCCGGTGGGTCTGACACCGACATTTGATCGTGACGATCTCGTCGCCGTTGCTGTTCATCCCGGCATCGGGGTCGGCTTGGCCCACCGCGACCAACAGTGGGCGCTTGCCACCGCCGACCCACTTGCGACCCTCGCAGAAATTCATGCCGCGTCGTCGCCGCGCTGGGTCTGGTGGGACCGGCACACCTCTAGTCGCATTGCCGAAACAGAAATCCCGATCGACCGGTGTTGGGATGTTTCGGTCGTGCATCGGCTGCTGTTCGGTGGTTGGAAGAGCCCGCTGTCAGAAGTGTGGGCGGCCCTTCATGACTTGCCGCTCGACACGATCCCCCAGATGGGACAGCTCGACTTGTTGGCCATGCCTGACCACGACGGCGACCCTGATCTACCGCTCCAGCCCGACGGCCACCTGCGTCCGGAATGGATCGATGCCCGCTGGCGCTCCTCGCCGCAAACGCTGGCAACCTGGAGTTCGCTGGCGTTGCGGGCCGCGTCACTACAAGACGACCTACTCGGCGATCTGCCGGATCCTCAGCGGGCGAGATCAACCGCCCGATCGGAGTCAGCGGCCGAACTCTTGTGCGCGGAGATGGCTCGCGACGGCCTCCCCATCAACACGGACGAAGCGCTGCGACTGATCGGCCGGTCGGCGGGGGTGCGACCCCGGTCGGTTTCCCATGAGGACACAATCCGGGCCGAACGCGATGGGCATGTGTTTGATCAGCTGAGTCCGCGCCGCGAACTGAACCTGCGAAATCCCCGCGAAGTAAAAGCCATGCTACGTAGCCAAGGGTTCGACCTGCCCGATACGCGCCGTTGGAGACTCGAGGCATTGCGTGACGGCGAACCGCTGATCGATGCTTTGCTGACTTGGCGTAAAGCCGAACGAATCGCCACGACGTACGGATACGGCTGGCTCGACGAAAACGTCAGCGACGGCCGCCTGCGAGGCGACTGGTCGAGCTCTGACGGAGCGGCGGGCCGGATGACCGCGTCGGCGGGTTTGCACAACCTTCCCGCCGAGATGCGCACGGTGGTTGAAGCCGAACCAGACCACCTTTTTGTTCGAGCAGATCTCGGGCAGATCGAGCCCAGGGTCCTCGCGGCCGTATCGGCCGATAGGGCACTGGTCGGCGCCGCCGAACAACCAGACCTATACCTGCCGGTTGCGAAGCGGCTGGGAGTGGAGCGCGAGATCGCCAAGGTGGCCGTGCTTGGTGCGATGTATGGGGCCACCACCGGCGAGTCGGCTCACGCCCTCGCCGGGTTACGCAAGAGCTACCCGACGGCGATGAAGATGCTCGAAGATGCCGCCGAGCAAGGGAAACTTGGTCACGACGTATTCACCAGCGGCGGCCGGCGGGTACGAATGTGGACTGATCCGTCGGTGCACGGCGACTTGGACCGGGCCATATCGGTCGCCGCGGCACGGGGAAGGTTCGCCCGCAACGCGCTGATCCAAGGGGCGGCCGCCGAGTTCTTCAAGGTGTGGGCGATCACCGTTCGCCGACACGGCCGGTCCCTTGGTGCCCGCGTGGTGCTGTGTTTGCACGACGAGTTGCTCGTCCACTGCCCGGCACGAAACGCCGCGGCCGTCGCCGACATGGTTGATCGTGGCGTCAGCGAAGCCGCTCACTATTGGTCGCCCACGCCCAGTGTGAAGTTTGTGGCCGACGTCAGCATCGTGCAGCGTTGGTCCGAAGCGAAGTAGGTAGACAACGCCGACGCCGCCCAGCCGGCCCGGCCGCGTTCAGCGTTTGGTTTTGAAGCTTTGCTTCATCGCCTGGTCGAGTTCGCGGAAGCGGGCAACGGCGTCGGGCTCGAAGTCGACATCGGGTGGTTGTTCGGTTCGGAAGTGACCGAAGTTGTCGACGCCGCGGACCAACATCGTCGCGGCGTCGTCGCGTTCTTGGCGGTTGTGAGGGGCAAGGTATTGCACGTTGAGCCCCACCCGCCGATGCCGAGCCCGGTTCGGTCCTGACTCGTGCACTGTCCATCCGTGATGAAACGATGCCTGACCAGCGGCGAGGGGATAGTGACGAGCCGTCGCTGGATCGACCCCGACTATCTGTTGGCCGAGTAGCAACACATTGGCATCCGATGGTTGTTCGACGTGAACGACACGCCCGCCACGATGGCTTCCTGGAACCATCGACATGCAGCCTGATTCGGCCGTCGCTGGTTCGAGCGCCAGCCACATCGAAACCTGCGCGTCGTCATCGGCCAACCCCCAGTAGGTCAGATCCTGATGCCACGAAACAAAGGCGTCTGACCCTGGTTCTTTGATTATGTAGTCGACGTTGTAGAGCAAGATGTCGTGACCGATGAGAGCCTCGACTATGTCGAGGACCCGGGGGTGCGTCGCGAGGTCGTAGGGGGACCTCATCACCGTGTGGACCTTGTTCATGTAGTGAAGCGGGCCGAGAGCAGCTTCTCCAATGTCGAGAGCTCGGCGATGAGCGACGGTTTCGACATCGTCGAGAATGTCGGCGACAACAACGCCGTCTCGTTCGTAGCGTTCGGCGATGGCCGGCAGTTGTTCAGCCACCGATGACCTCTTCTGTTTCGCCATCAGCGCGTGGGCGCCGACGCTGCTTCATTGCGTGATGAGCTTCGAGGCTGCCGTCGTGAAATGTCCCAAACCACTTGTCGAGCGGCAACAACAACATGCCGTAATTCACCTCGAAGTACCGATGATGCAAGTTGTGGAAGAAGTCGCCTCCGTGAAAATTCAGATTGTCGGTAATCCTGAATCGATCGAACCCGGAGTGAGACGGCGACGGCGACAAAAGCAGGTACACGAGACAGAACGTGGCAATGAACGGCGAGCCAGGGATCACCAAGAACACGAACGGCAGCGAAAAGTAGAGGAGGTGCTCGATCGGGTGCATCGAGATTCCCGACCAGGGGCCGGTGTTGGCGTTGCGATGGTGCAAGGCGTGAGCCCACTTGTAGAGCGGGTCGACGTGTAGGAGTCGATGGTTGGCGTAGAAGTGCACGCCCTCGATCCACAGCACCGCGACGGTCATTGCCGAGACGGCCCATAGCGAGGTCAGTTGCGGGATCGATTCGGTGGCGTACAGCCGCAACATGATGGCTTCGTAGAGCGCGGCGACCGCGCCTCCGCTCACAAGGGTGTAAAAGACGTTGTCGCGAGTCTGGTTGTTGAAGGTGAACGAGCGCCGATTCTGGGCCAGCCAGCGAGTTTCGTACTTGAACTCGGTGCCTTGAGATTTGCGGATGTGTAGCCACCAATGCTGCCCACCGATGATGACGACCATCAAGGCGATGTTTCGGGCCCAGATCAGCGCAACGTCGTCGATCGTCAACGAGGCGAACCGGGCGAGCGAAGGCGTGAAGAAGTGATACATCAGCGCGGCGATACCGATCCACGTCAGGGTCTGCGGCCACATGAACTTCGTGAGGAACCATCGAACCATGGCGACGGGCCGAGGGGGTGACTGAAACAGCGGCGGAACGTCCATCGGGTCGGGGTCGTAACCTTTAGACCGTTCCATGCGGGTGCGCACCTCAACCATGAGCAGATATTCGTCGCTGCGGTGGCGCTGGACAAGCAACCTAATCGGCCCCAATGCCCAAGATTTGCTAATGTTTGAGGTTATGTCTGTCGACAGCAGCCTTCCACCGCTCAACCTTTTGAGGGTCTTCGAAGCATCAGCCCGACTCCGTTCGTTCACTCAAGCCGGCCGTGAGCTGCACCTCACACAGTCGGCGGTGAGTCAGCAAATGAAGGCGCTCGAGGCTCACATAGGGCGGCCACTATTTCTGCGCCAGCCGCGCGGAGTGGATCTGACTGAGGCCGGTCGGGCCTACCTACCCGTTGTTCAGCGAGCCCTCGACGCCTTGGCAACCGGGACCCAGTCGGTATTTGGCCGCCACGACGAAACTCATCTCACGGTGCAGGCCAACCTGTCTTTTGCCATCTTTTGGCTGACCCCGAAGCTGCAAGGGTTTCTTGACCTGCACCCCAACGTCACCGTTGACCTTGTCACCGTGAATCACGAACCGGAAAGAACCTCGCCGGCGGCCGACATCGAGATCCGGTTCGGCGAACACGCGGCCGGCGCGGCGCTTCTGCGCCGCAATCGGTATTTCCCGGTATGCGCGCCGGCCCATGCCGGCGAGGCCGATTGGAGCACCGATCGACTCTTCGATTGTCTTGCGGTCCAAGGGACCTGGCGTAGCTGGCTCGGCGAGCAGGGCGAGGAGTTGCCGAACACCCAGCGCATCCATGCCTCGAACACCTACGCCACCGCGCAGGCCGCGGCCGAGCATGGAGCGGGGCTGGCCATGACCCTCGATACATTCGCTGAAGACGCCATAGGAGCCGGCCGCCTGGCCCAGCCATTCGACCATGTCGCTCAGACTCCCGAGTCCTACTGGATTCTTGATCCCCGGCCCGGGCACAACTCGGAGTTGTCGCGGGCGTTCACTGATTGGCTCCTTGGCTAGGAGCGTTCGGTACCGGTCGGGCCTGGGGGAACTTGTCGCACACCATTGGTTCGCCCACAACAAGCGAAGCCGACGTGCAGGTGTCGAGCGCCGGCTGGCCGTTGTAGGTCACGTCATCGCCCAGCGAGTTGACCGAAAATGCCGCTCGCCGTTTGGACAAGTGATTGCCGGGGGCGCTGTGCAACGTATAGGACGACCAGACCAGCATGTCCCCAGCCTGCATCGGCGCTACCAAGACCGAGTCCGAGTTGATCGAGCGCGGCGGAGCGTCTAGGTCGGGGCGCGCGTGACGGTAGTCGCGGTCGGGATCTTCAAAATCCACGGCTCTCAGAAACGTCAGCGATCCTGGCGAGCTGGTCACACCGCACAGTTCACACCGCACAGTTCACACAGCGCACTGCCCATGGCAATACCTCGCGTCGCTCCGCAGAGATCGCCGCGCCGCAGCTGTCGCAGACGCCGCCGTCGCCGTCATCAAGTTTTTGTTGGGCTCGACGAATGTTGGCCAGTTCGGCTTGCAGGCCGGAATGGATCGATACTTCGGAGATACGTTCGACCGCGATATTGGTGCCCTCGCCGATCCGCTTGCCGAACCCGATCCCGCCCGCGGCAGCCTTTGACGCTCTTTCGATTTCGGCCAGCCGAACTTCGATCTCGGCGGCTCGCGCCGCCAGCGACTCTCGCTCGTCCATCGCCAGACTTTAGTGAATCCGCGACGCCTGCCTACTATCTTGGCGAAACGCCGAACGAATCCCCAGGTTCGAGAACTGACAAGTGACACCTGATGCGTTGGCTCCGTAGCCCTAACGTCGACCCAACGTGACCCAATCAAGCTCGGCGTTTCGGCCCCAAGTCCGTCAAGCACTCCCGGCGATCGTCGGCGTGAGGTTCGCTATCAACGTCGCGATGCGGATGACCTACACGTTCTTGCCGGCCTTCGCCCGCGGCACCGGCCTCTCGATCGAGGCGATGAGCACGGCGCTGAGTGCTCGCGAGCTCACATCGCTCACCGCCCCGTTGACCGGCAAGGCCAGTGACCGGCTGGGGCCACTCACTGTTATGAGCTACGGCGGCTTCGTAGCCGGTGCCGGGTTGCTCTTGGCGGCCCTCGGAGCGCCGGGCCTGATCATCGGCATGATCATTTTCGGTTTTGGCCGCACCGCGCACCAAGTCGCGCTCAACGCATGGATCGGCAGCGTCGTCGCCTACGACCGAAGGGGCCGGGCCACCGGGCTGATCGAGTTGACCTGGGGCGGGGCCGCGCTCGTGGGCCTTCCGCTGGCGGGGCTGATCATCGGAGGTTTGGCGTGGTGGGTGGCCCCGGCGGGACTCGGGGTAATGGCGGTCATGTTCAGCCTGCGTATCCGCAGAGACGACCAGGGGGTCCGGCACGACCCTGTCACCGAACGCCGAAAGCCGCACCTCAGTCGGCCCGCGCTGGCAGCAATTGCCACGAACGGGTTCATGAACGCCGCCGCTCAGTTCCTCTTCCTAGGCCACGGTCTGTGGCTTGAGGATACCTACGGGCTCGATACCGCCGAGATCGGTCTGGCCATCGTCGCGGTCGGCGCAGTCGAAGTGGTGGCAACTACCGGGTCGTCACGCCTGACCGACCGTCTCGGGAAACGGCGATCGATGATCGGCGGAACGAGCCTGATGACCACCGCTATGGTCGCATTAGCTGCTTACAGCGCGCCGCCGCTCTGGGTCGGTTTGACGCTTCTCGTCGTGGCCTTTCTTGGCTTCGAGTACGGAATCGTCTCGGCGATTCCGCTGATGTCAGAGCTCGACCCCGGAGCGAGGGCGGAGATGGTCGGACTGTCGATCAGCTTTTCTACGGTTGTTCGCGCCATTGTCACCCTCATCGCCAGCGCCGTCTACCTGCACTACGGGTTTGCGGTTTTGATGACGGTCGCCGCCGCGGCCGGTGGCATTGCCATCGCCCTGGCACTATTCGCGATGGTCGAACCCGGTTAGGCGCCGGTTACAAAGATCGCCTCGGCCTGCATCGCCAACTGGCCTTGGGGCCCCGATGCCCACAGGTCCATGCCAACGTTGTTCCGTTTGGCACCCATGATGAGCGCTTCGTTGTCGAACAGCGGCGACAAGCCCCGAAAAGAGAACGAGACGAGTTTCTGGCCGGTCTCGACTTCGGCCATCTCGGCCAGCATGGTGGCGGTTAGCGGACCATGCACCACCAATCCGCGGTATCCCTCGACGTCGCGGGCGTAGCCGCGGTCGTAGTGGATGCGATGAGCATTGAAAGTCAGCGCCGAGTAACGAAACATCATGACCTCGGTAGGCGTGACTGTTAGCTCAATTTCGGCATCGTTTGGAGCCGGACGAGGATCTCGCTGGGCCGCTCCCGCGACCGGGTCGTCGCGATAAACCAAGTCTTGAACTTCTCTAATTCGGACCACGCCACCCGCCGCCAGTTCGTGCCTGACCGTGACGAAACAGAGTCGACCCGTTCGCCCGGTCTTCATCTCGACGTTGTCGATAGTCGACGTCTTGGTGACCTCTTCGCCAAGCCGCAGATCGCCGTCGAACTCGATGCGTCCGCTGGCCCACATTCGTCGTGGCAGGGCAACGGGTGGGAGAAAGGCGCCTCTTCGAGGATGCCCGTCACGATCCAATTCGGCTAGTGGAACCGATCCCAGATGGGTGATGAAGTGCCACAAGGGTGGCAACACATCGCCGTCGACAAGAACGGCCTCGCGCCCCAGGGTTTGTTCCATCTTTCGACACCACGATGTCGAAATCACTTCGGCGTGCTGCTCTGAGCGACCCACCCATTGAGACAACGTGTCGAGATCGTTGGTGTAGGACTCGTTGGTCATAAAGAGAACTCTTTTCGGATCGCCGCACTGTGCTGGCCGGGGCGCGGCACCACCCCGCGGTTCTCAGAATTGTCCAACAGGCCACGCGCTGGGTGAGCGGGCAGGTCGACCTCGGTGCCGTGGCTGGAGGTGATCTTGCGACGCCGCAACGCGACATGTTCGGCCAAGTCGTGCAAAGAACTTACCGTTGCAAAGGCAATGGAGCCGGCGGTCAAACGCTGGCGAAACTGCTCTCCCGTGAGTGTCGCGATCACTGTCGACAATTCTTGCTCGAGCGCGGCTCGATTCTTGACCCGATCGTGGTTGCTGGCGAACCGAACGTCTTCTCCCAACGACGGCCGCTCAAGCACACCAGCGCTCAAGCGTTGCCATTCGCGTTCGTTCTGCACGGCGATCAAGGTCAGGCTCCCGTCGGAAGTTTCGAATGCGCCGTAGGGCGCAATAGTGGGATGGCGAAGTCCGACCCGTTCGGGACCGCCATCGCCGTACAGGTGTTGGGCAAACGGGACCGTCATCCACTCGGCGGCCACATCAAACAACGAGACGCTGACCCCTGCGCCGAAGCCGCGGCCGACTCGGCTCACAAGGGCTTCCAGAATCGCGGTATAGGCCGTGATGCCGGTGCCAATGTCGCAGAGCGATACGCCGATGCGACCGAGCTCTCCGGGGCCGCCGGACACCGCCACCAGCCCGCTTTCGGCCTGCACCAACAAGTCGTAGGCCTTCTTGTCGGCCATCTGTGGAGTGTCTCCGTATCCGGTGATATCGCAGGTGATCAGCTGAGGATGCCGGGTGCGCAAAGTCTCGGAGCCGAATCCCGCCCGGTCGAGAGATCCGGGCGAGAGATTCTGCAAGAATACGTCGCAACCAGCGATCATCCGATCAAGCAATGCGGCATCGTCTCTAGCTTTGATATCCAGGACCACCGACTCTTTGCCGTGGTTCACCCACGCGAAGTACGAGCTATCGCCGCCTACAGATGTGTCGTAGCGGCGGGCAAAGTCGCCACCTTCACGCTCGATCTTGATAACCCGAGCGCCGGCATCGACCATCCGAGACGTAGCCAGCGGACCAGCCACTGCTTGCTCCAAAGCGACGACGGTGATTCCTTCAAGCGGCAACATCGGTGTTCCTGTGGACGGTCTGGCTCACCGATCAAACCATGTAGCAGAGAACCGAAGCGTGATGCCTGCTAGTAGTTCTGTCATGACCAACAAGCTCAAAGACATTTACCACTACGGCCGGGCCCGAGCACAACGCAATTACACGGTCGCTGACCTCCAAGCGCTCAAGGGGTCGAGCACGACACTCACGATGTCGAATCCGGCTGATGTGGCCGAGACAAGAGCCTGTGTCGAGGCCGGGATCGACCTGCTCGTCGTGTGGGATGAACGCCTCGACGAAGTGCGCGAGGTAGCACCGCATCATTTCATGGGGGTCGGCAGCACGTGGAAACAGTACGGGACCTCCGACGAGATCCTTTCCCATGCCGTGGAGATGATGGGCAAAGGCGCCGACATGTATTACACGATCCGCTCCTATGACGTAATGGAGAAGCTGGCCAACGAGGGCATTCCGGTCCAGAGTCACATCGGCCTCATTCCCACCTTCAGTCATTACAGCGGCGGTCTGCGAGCCTTTGGCCGAACCGCCGACGAAGCAATCGAGATCTTTCGCACCCTCAGACGTATGGAAGACGTCGGGGTGTTCGCCGTCGAAGCCGAATGCATAGCCGAAGAAGTGCTGGAAGCTGTCAACAACAAGACGTCGGTGGTGACGTTCTCGCTCGGGTCGGGTCGCGGTGGAGACGCAATCATGTTGTTCGTCGCCGACATCTGCGGCGAAGCGAGTGAAGAAGACGATCCGCCTCGCCATGCTCATGCGTGGGGTGATGTCGGCCGGTTACACCGCCAGATTCATGACGAACGGGTCGCCGCCCTCAACGAGTTCCGTACCGAGGTCACATCGCACCGGTTTCCCTATCCCGCTCAAAACATCACGATGCGCGCTGGCGAGAAAGAGAAGTTTCTCGATGCCCTCGATCACCTCTGATTGAGACGGCGCCGAACATCAGCGCACCGAACCCCATGGCGCTTAGTTGGTCGCCGCCTCAAACGCCGCGCCCAGGGCCAGGACCGTTTCGTCCTCGCCGCCGCGGCCGGTGAGAAGCAACCCCAGGGGAAGGCCGGTCGTTGCTTGCCCAAACGGCACGGTGAGAGATGGCTGCCCGGTCATGTTGAACAGCGTGAGGTTGCCGGTGCGAACCGATCGGTCTTCGTGGGCAACGGCGGCGAGCGTGCTCGCGCCGGCCCTGATCGTTGGGCACAGCAACACATCGATGTCGCGCTGGTGATCAGAAACGACCGCGGTTACCCGATCTCGCTCGCTCAGCGCGGCGCGGTAGTCGTTGTCGCTTACCTGCTCGAACAGGGCCAACCAGTACGCCAATTCGGGGCTGAGCGAGCCAGGGGGTGCCGTAGCCAGTTGGGGGCCGAAGGCATCCAGAAGGTCACGACCGAGCACGTTGGCGTGGTCGTCGGTTTCCTCGAGATCGATGCCAAGGTCGAGTTCGCGGACGGTGCACCCGAGACTTTCGATCACCGCCACCGCTTGCTCGAACGCGGCCATCGTGTCCGGCGAGCACTGATCGACGAAGTCCCCAATCAACACCGCGGTCGTTAACCCCGCGATATCGACCGCTGGCACGGCCGTTGTTGACCAGCCGGGGTTTTGCATCGCCCGCAAGCCGTGCGCCGCGACAGCGACGCTCGAAGCAATAGGCCCGATGTGGTCGAGGGGGGCCGCACACACGCCCATGCCGACGTTGGAAACCCGTCCGTAGGTCGGCTTGAGTCCAACCACACCACACGCCGCGGCCGGAACCCTGATCGAGCCACCGGTATCGGAGCCGAGAGCGAGCGCCACGTCGCCCGTGGCAACCGCAATAGCTGACCCCGACGAGGACCCGCCGGGATGGTGATCTGGATTCCGGGGATTTCGGGCGTCGCCGAGAAACGGATTGATCCCATCGGTTCCGCAAGCCAACTCGGTCATGTGCGTCTTGCCCAAGATCGCCGCGCCGGTGGCGCGTAGCCGAGCCACCGCCGTTGCGTCGGCCGTCGCCACCGACCCACCAGCGAAGACTGCCGAACCATGCCCAGTCGTCATGCCCCTTACGTCCATGTTGTCTTTGACCCCGACCGCTATTCCGTCCAGCGGGCCGAGGCGGCGGCCTTGGCGAGCCCGTTCGGCCGCGGCGCCCTGCACCGCGGCGAAGCCGTCGTGATCGATGGCAACAAAGTGATTGGGCGACAAGCGCGCCAGTATCGCCGACCCTTAGCCGGGCCGCACGATCGCTGCCATACTTTCGTTCATGACAACCGACCACGTAGTTGGTGCGTGTGCGCTCGACTGCCCCGACGGATGCTCCTGGGTGGTAACCCGCGACAACGGCGTACCCGTCAAACTGCGAGGCAGCACGGAACACCCGTTCACCCTCGGCTCGCTTTGCCCCAAGGTCAACAGCTATCTCGACCATGTCAACCACCCCGATCGCTTGCTGTATCCGCTGCGCCGTACCGGGTCCAAAGGGGCCGCCCAGTTCGAACGCATCACGTGGCAAGAGGCGTTGGACGAAATCGCGGCGCGGTTCCACCGAGTCATTGACGAATACGGGGCCGAGGCGATCTGGCCGTACGGCGGCACCGGCTCGGTCGGGTTGGTTCAGGGGGTCAAACACGCCGGAGCCCGCTTGTTCAACGCGCTCGGGACGTCTCGTCACCTAGCAACGATCTGTTCCGTCTCGGGCAACGTGGCACTGGAGTACACCACGGGCAGCGTGCCGGGCTTCGATCCGGCCGATCTCCGTCATGCCGACGTGATCATCCTCTGGGGCGCCAACCCGCTGGTCTCGTCTCATCACCAGTGGCCGTTCGTCGAGCAGGCCCGGTCGCGAGGGGCGACGGTCGTGGTGATCGACCCCATCCGCACCCGATCCGCGGCGCGCGCCGACATCCACATTGCCCCCAAGCCCGGCACCGACGGGGCCCTGGCTTTGGGTGTGATGAGCGCCCTAGTGGAACGCGATGCCCTTGATCACGAATTCCTGGCCGAGCGCACGGTTGGTTGGGAGCAATTCCGCGACGAGGTACTTCCGCAGTGGACGCCCGCAGCCACCAGCGCCGAGACCGGTGTGAGCGAGGCAGAAATCAGCCAGTTGGTCGACCTGATCGCCAACCGCGAGGTCTGCGGTATCAAATCATCGATGGGACTGCAGCGACACGCCGGTGGAGGTCAGGCCGTTCGGGTCTTGTCGTGCATCCCGGCCCTCACCGGCGACTACGGCCGACTCGGCGGCGGCCACTGCTACTCGACCGGATCGGCTTATCGGGTCAACTCAGCGGCGCTGGCTCGCCCCGACCTGCGACCCGGGCCAACCCGTTCGTTGGCCATGACTCGTCTGGGGGACGGTCTACTGGTCGAGGACGATCCGCCGGTGAAAGCACTGATGATGTGGGCGGCCAACCCCGTCATCTCAAATCCCGACGCCGAGCGGATCAAGAAAGGCTTGTCTCGCGACGACTTGTTCTGCGTCGTGGTTGAGCATTTCATGACCGACACGGCTCGCTACGCCGACATCGTGTTGCCGGGCACGATGCAAACCGAGCATCTCGACCTGAACGATTCGTTCGCTCACTTGTTCATTCACTGGAACAACCCGGCCTCGGCACCGCGTGGTGAGGCCCGTTCTCATACGGAAATCTTTCGCAACATTGCCACCCACATGGGCCTCAGCGAGCCGGCGCTGTTCGACTCCGACGAGGCGCTCATCCGTGCTGGTCTCAGCGGTGGCCCGGCCACCGACCACATCGACATCGATGAGTTGCGCACAACTGGTTGGGCTCGGCTCGACTACCCGACGCCGTATCTTCCCTTTGCTGATTCGTTTCCGACCCCGTCAGGCAAATTCGAGTTCAGCTCCCCGCGGGCCGAAGCAGCCGGGCTGGGCATGTTGCCGCACTATGTTGCACCGGCGGAAGCCAACTCTGGCGGATTCTCGCTGCTCGCGCCCGCCGACCATCGCCGACTCAACTCGGTGTTTGGACATCGCCAAAACGAGGACCCGGTGCTTTCGATGCACAGCACAGACGCGGCCCGCATCGGGGCCGACGCCGATGGCTCGGTGATCGTCGGCAACGACCGAGGATCGTTCGAGGCATGGCTGAATATCAGTGACGATGTACAGCCAGGCCTGGTGATCACCACCAAGGGGGCATGGCTTCACGGTCGGCGTTCCGGCGTCAATTCGACCACCGATGAGCGAGACTCCGACATTGGTCAGGGCGCGGTTTACCACGACAATCGGGTCTGGGTGCGTCCGACTGCCACCGTTGGCCCTTTGCCAAGCAAGGGCGATGATCGTCTACGGGCAGACCCAACTCTGGCCTAACGTGAGCGATCATCTAGCTGACTGGAGGCGCCCCGGTGCCGCGAGGTAAAGACGACATCAGCCGAGTGGGTTTGGTCGGCGGGGGCGTGATCGGATCTGGTTGGGCGATCCGCTGTTTGGCGAACGGCCTCGACGTGTCGATGGCCGACCCGGCGCCGAACGCCGAGGCCAAAGCACGCGAGACGATAGAGCGGGCCTGGCCGACCATGGCGCAGATCGGCCTCGCCGAAGGTGCCGACCCTGATCGGTTCGAGTTCTGCGCCTCGATCGCCGAGGCCGTCGCCGACGCCGACTTCGTGCAAGAAAACGTCCCCGAGCGCGAGGACGTCAAGCGCCAAGTGATCGGCGAGATCTCCCGGTTCGTTTCGCCCGATGCTGTTATTGCATCGAGTTCGTCGGGGCTGCTCCCAACCAGCATCCAGGCCGACGCGGTTGGCCCAGACCGGGTTCTGGTCGGCCACCCGTTCTCCCCCCTCTACATTTTGCCCATCGTCGAGTTGGTAGGTGGCGACGCCACGAGCGCTACGGCGATCAGCGCCGCGGCCAGCTATTACTCGTCGATCGGGATGCGACCGCTGCACGTCCGCCACGAGATCGAGGCTTACATCGCTGACCGCCTCCAAGAAGCGTTGTGGCACGAGGCCCTTCATCTGGTCAACGACGGAGTGGCCACGATGGACGAGATCGATGCGGCAATCACTGGCGGACCGGGACCACGATGGGCGTTCATGGGCATCGCCATGGGTTGGCACGTCGCGGCCGGTGAGGGCGGCATGCGGGCCAACATGAAACATTTTGCGCCGACTCTCGAATTGCCTTGGACCAAACTCGCGGCGCCCCCGTTCACCGACCGACTCAACGACCTTGTGGTCGAGGGTTGCGAACGCCAACAAGGCGACCGGCATTGGCAAGAACTCGAAAGGCGCCGAGATCAGACGCTGATAAAGATCCGCGAGGTGATCGACGAGTACTGGTGGCCCGAAGGTCAGGACGGTTGGCCCGCGGTGAAGGACGCGTGATGGCCGATCAAGAACTCAGACAAGACGTGGCCGCCTGCTTCCGGCTGCTTGATCGTTACGCAATGTCTGACCTCACCAACGGTTCGGTCGTGGCGCGCGACCCAACCGACCCCGACACGTTCCTGACCCATCCCCATGGCATGTTCTTTCACGAGATCTGTGCGTCGGATCTCGTACGGGTCCGACTCGATGCGACACCGGTCGACAGTGTTTCTGTGAACCAAGCGGTATGTCGCCCTGCTGCGGCCATCTTCGCGGCCCGACCCGACGTAAACGCCATCATTCACGCTCACGGCCACGCCGTAATGTCGGTGGCCGCTCTCGAATGCGGGCTGCTGCCGCTGTGTGAGGCGGCCTTCCCGTTCTACAACGACATCGGCTACATTCACGGCGACTTCTATTTCGACGACAACTACGTGGCCGCGATCCCCAAATCCTTGGCCGACCACAAAGCTCTCATTTATCGACATCACGCCTTCGCGTCGGTCGGGGCGACGGTGGCCGAGGCCTTCTTTTGGGCTTTCCAACTCAACGTCGCGTGCGAGATTCAGCTCAAGGTGCTGGCCAGCGGAGAGAAGGTGCTGATCCCGGAACCCGACGAAGCCCAACGCCACCACGACGCGTTCTTCGCCGAGGGATGGGTTGCCGACGGGTCGATCGAATGGCCCGGACTGCTGAGAATGCTCGACTCCGAGTCGTCTACCTATCGCTCGTAGCTGTACTAAGGACCGAGCAATTTCTTGGCTGCGTTGCCGACCCGGTTATTGAAGTTGGCCTGAGCGCACACGAGGATGAGCTCGGCCACTTCGGCCTCTTCGAAATGTTCTCGCACCGCGGCCACGACGGCCTGCGGAATCTGATCGCTGTTGGGTCCACAAAGCACATCGGCCAACTCGAGGGCAGATCGCACCCGTTCATCGAACAGTTCCGGCCACCGGTCACGATGTTCGAGACCGTCGATCTGCTGGTCGGTAATACCTCGTCGTCTCGCCGAGACAACATGAGAGTCGCGTCAAGTGGGACAGGCGTTAACGATCGAGCACCGCAAGAACACGAGCTCTTTCAGCGCGGCGTCGACGGCGCGATCATCGCTCCATAGAGCCTTAGCGAAGGCCGTGTAGTCGTCTCCGATTCCGCCGGTTTTCCAGAACGTGTAGCCCAGCGGCGCACCTGAGAGTTTCGGCCGAACGTCCACCGGCCCAGTATGGCCGGGGCGCACGTACTTCCACAGCCTCGGCGGTCGTTTGGTTTGCTGAGCCCGCACGGGGCAAACTGTTCGCGCAGCGAGGAGCCAATCATGACCGACACGACTGAAGAGCCGCCGATCTTTGACCCGACGATCCGGAGTCCAGAGATGGAAATGGCCGAAACGGGGGCCGACACCCCAGCCGCGGCCGACCTCACGATCGACGAGATCAACCCCCTCAACCCTCACCTGTTCAAGGAAAACCGCTGGTACGACCACTTCGCCCGGCTGAGGGCCGAAGATCCCGTGCACTTCAACGAGCTCGAAACCGCGGGCCGTTACTGGTCGATCACCTCCTACGACGACGTTCGAGCGGTGGACGGCGACTGGCAGACGTTCTCGTCGGCCGAAGGCATCGCCCTCGGCCCGAAACGAAGCGTCATCGCCGACGCCAACAGCCGAACCATGACGTCGTTCATCTCGATGGACCCGCCCACCCACACCGAGCAGCGCAAAACCGTGCGCGGCGTTTCTGCACCGAGCAACCTGCGCAACGTCGAGCCGTTGATCCGCGAGCGCACCATCAAAGTGCTCGACTCGCTGCCCGAAGGCGAGACGTTCGACTGGGTCGACACCGTGTCGATCGAACTCACGACACTGATGCTCGCAACGCTGTTCGACTTCCCGTTGGAGGACCGTCGCAAGCTCACTCGTTGGTCCGACATCGTGTTCGCCGTGCCCGAACCGGGCGGAGTCGTAGAGACTCAGCAGCAAAAAATCGACGAGCTGATGGAATGCGTGGCCTACTTCGAGCGACTGTGGGAACTGCGACGCAAGGACCCAGGATTCGATCTCGTGTCGATGCTGGCGCACGGCGACGCCACCAAGGACATGCCCACCCTTGACCACTTGGGCAACCTCTTATTGTTGATCGTCGGCGGCAACGACACCACCCGAAACACCATGTCGGCGAGCGTGTACGGGCTCAACAGCTTCCCTGACCAATACGACAAGTTGATCGCCGATCCGTCACTTATCGCCAACATGGTTCCCGAGATCATCCGTTGGCAAACCCCTCTGCCCTACATGCGTCGCACCGCAACACGAGACGTCGAGTTCCAGGGCAAACAGATGCTCGAGGGCGATCAGGTTTTGATGTGGTATCTCTCGGCGAACCACGACGAGTCCGTGTTCGAAAACGCAACGGCGATCGACCTCGAACGTCACAACGCCGACCGCCAACTGGCCTTTGGTTACGGCATCCATTTCTGCATGGGCAGCCGGCTAGCCGAACTTCAGCTGCGGGTGCTGTGGGAAGAAGTCCTCCAGCGTTTCGAACGCATCGAAGTCCAGGCCGAACCGGAACGCACCTTCTCGTCGTTTGTGCACGGCTACACCAATCTGCCGGTCACTGTTAGTCGCCGCTAAAGCAGCGAGTCTGACGGCTAAGCCTGATGCACCACAGCATCGACGGGCCTGAACATGAATCTTGCGAAAAGCGCGGGGTAACTGCGATGGAGGCCCGCACCGGCGGCGGCCACAAGATCACCGTCGCTGTTGTCGTGGGCCTCGCGAAGCTCGTACCACGAGAGGTGGGGATGGCGGTGATGGGTGACGTGCAGGTTGTTGTTCAGAAACAGCAGACCCCAGAACCAGCGGCTGTGTACCACGGCGCTGCGGTTGGCGTCCGGCACGTCTCGATGTTCGGCGAACGACCGGATAAGCGTTATGGACAGACCGCCGTAGCCAAAGCCAAGGGCGAACTGCCAATGAGGCATACCCGCCGCGTCGACTCCGACCAAAATGAGCGTCACGGCCATGGCCCAGCGCACCACGCCAGCCCGGTTGTGGCCGGTCCGCAAGCAGCCGACCAGATGACGCAACACCGATGTGAAGCAAAGGAACGGACCGATCAACATTCGACCCATCAGGGTCTGGTTCAGGTTCCTCACGCCGCGATAGAGACGCCCCGACGTGTCCCACTGGGCCCGGCTCATGTACATGCTCTCGGGATCGAGAACCGGATCGGTCAGGATTTCGTCGTTGTGGTGGGTCAAGTGCAGATCGCGATACAGCCAGAACGGGTAGACCAATCCCAGCGGCGCCTCGGTGAGAATCATGTTGAGCGCCGGCCAAGGCGTCGGGTGCCCGTGCGCCGCTTCGTGTTGGATTGAGCCGTACCAGGCGCCAAGAACGGCCAGCGCTACCAGGGTGGCCGGTAGCGGCAGTTCGGACCCAACCAACACGACCGCGCCCAAGAGACCGATGCAACATACGATCACCAAAATTGTGCGCCACTCGACGCAAGCAGGGTTCGGCGGGAGTCGAATATCACTCTTTGCGGTCATGGTGAGCCACATAGTGTGCCTCAGCTCGCGAAGTGTATATAGGTGATTTATCACCAAAGCGCCACATATGAGGCATTGACACCCCAAATGGAGCGCGTACACTACAGAAGTGCCACAGCGCAATGAAACCCAGGCGGTGTTTCGCCAGCGGCTCGCCCAAGTGCTCGAGCAAGCCGACACCACGCGGGGGTCGGTCGCTCAGCGAACCGGCATAGATCGCTCGACGCTCACTCAGCTACTAAGTCCGTCGAGTCGGCGACTTCCACGACTCGAAACGGTGCTGGCGCTGGCCGTCGACCAACAGGTATCGATTGACTGGCTAGTAGGGCTGTCGAACGAGGGTCCGGCCCACGCCAAGATGATCGACACGGAGTTCGCCCAAACTGGGCCCACTCACCAAGACGAGCGGTTGCTCTCGTGGTTCGCCGAGACCGACGGCCACAAAGTGAGGCACGTGCCGTCGGGGATCCCCGATCTGGTCAAGACCGAAACGGTGATCCGGCTCGAATCCAGAGGCAACGATGTCGCCTCGCTCGAAGCCGAATCCCGAATCGCCTCCCGACTGGCCCTCGCCCGAAATCCGTCGGCGGAGATCGAGGTCTGTGCGCCCTCCCAGGCCCTCAGCGCGATCGCGTTCGGCGAGGGCAAATGGGCCCGTTTGTCGTTGGCCGAGCGGAAAGAACAGCTTGACCAAATTGCCGAGCTATCCGACGAGCTGTATCCCCGTTTTCGATGGTTCTTGTTCGACGGATCGAAACGATACGCGTCGCCCATCACTATCTTCGGCCCGCTTCGGGCCGCGTTGTACCTGGGCCAAAGTTACCTAGTGTTGACCGCGACCGAGCACATTCGTGTCCTTATTAGGGACTTTGACGAGCTCATCAAGGCGGCAACGGTCCAGCCGCCCGATTTGGCCAAATACATCGCCCGGTTGAAGGTTCGCTAACCCAGAGAGGTGGTCCAGCGCTTGAGCAAACCGGCCCCCGAAATCACCTTCCCGACCGGGCTGCGCTTGTTGGACGGTTGGCAAGCCGGCAACCAGACCGACCGAGACCAGCTAAGACAATTGTTCAATGCTGGTCTCAGCGGCGTGTTCGACGAGTCGTTCAAAGTCCCGGCTCCCGCCGACTCTGTTCATGTCTCGGGTTCGATCGACCTGCTCACCCTGGGAGTTCTCTTCGATCTCTATGGCCTGACCGCGGCCGATCTGTATAAGGGCGATCCGCAGCGCTATGTGAGAGCGGTTATGACCTCCCTCAAGTTGCTAGGAATGCCCAAGATGTATCTCAGCTGGCCGGTCTACGGACTTACCGCAGAGGCGCTCGGACAGCCGATGATCTACTCCGACCGATACTCACCGGGCACCGATCCCGAGAAAATGCTGGTCACCTCCAAGAACCCAGAGGATTGGCCGGTGCTCGACTTGACCGGCGAGATTCCCCGCCTGATCGACGAAACGCTGGCCTGCTACCGCGAGCTGACCGGGTTCAAACCCGTCCTGCACCTGGCCGCGCCCTACAGCCTCGCGGCCGACATCTACGGCCAAGAACACCTGATAAACGCCCTCACCAACGACCCTGCGTTTGTCACACGGTTCTTGGATCACCTCGCCGACGCCGTACTGAAGCCGTGGATCGATCACTTCTTCGAGAGCCATCCTGATGGTTGGGTCGAGTTCTCCGACGCCTCCGGGTCGCCGTTCTTCATCGGCCCGCAGAACTGCAAGGACGTGGCCATCGCTGCAACGGCACGGCTCATCTCCGAAAACCGTTGGCCGCCTCGCATATATGACGCCAACTATCGCGGCGATTGGGTCACGCAGGCCCGCAAGAAGGCTGGCTCATCGAGGCGTCGCAACACCTCCAAGCCTAGTGCTACCGGGCTGAGCCTCGCCGAGTTGTTCAGAGCCAAGAACCTCATCTGCCAGGATTACGTGATCCGTTTGGCCGATGACCGTGTACCGGCGGCGTTCTATGTCGACCAAGCCATCAACCAAAGAGTGCCCCTCTTCATGGGCATCGGCGCCACTGAGATCGATAGGCATACCGTTGCTGATCTCCAGGCTTCGCGTGACGACATCATCGCCACAACTCGAGGACACATCGACGCAATCCGCACTGTCGCCACCACCATTGCCCAAGGCGGCTACGACCTACTTGTGCCGCCATGGCCCGGCGCGGTGTATTTCGAAGATGTAAGCGCCGAATCGAGTTTTCCCTTGATCGAGGCAATCGTAGAAACCGTCCGGCGCGAAGGTTCGCTGAGGAGGCAATCGTGATTAGCGAAATCGAAATGGTGGCCCGCTTGGGTGTGGCGTTGGCCTGTGGGCTTGCCCTAGGCGCCGAGCGAGAAGCCCGATCCAAAGTGGCCGGCGTCCGGACCCACGCGTTGGTAGCGGTCGGAGCGGCGCTGTTCACCATCGCCGGCGCTTTCGGAATCGATGGGGTCCCCGATCAAAGCCGGGTAGCGGCACAAGTGGCGAGCGGCATCGGTTTCATCGGCGCAGGTGCCATCATGAGGAGCGGCTTCAACATCACGGGGGTGACCACCGCCTCAACGCTGTGGCTGTCGGCTGCTCTCGGCGTGGCCGCGGCATTTGGGCTCTACGTGGTGTGTTTGGCGGTTGTCGCTATCGCTCTCGTCTTGATGCTCGCGCTAGGACCGTTGATGTCACTGTTGCCTTGGAGTCGCTCCCACGGCATCGAATTGAGCTACCACGTCGGCCACGGCACTCTCGGACCTCTGTTCGCCGACTTGGCCGAAAGCGGGGTGACGGTGCGAGGCATCCAGCTGGACGAAGAGACCCCCGGTATCCGCCACGTCGAACTCACGGTGGCGGGTAGCGAAGGCGCGGTTGGCCGGATCGTGGCGGACATCGCCAACCGAGACGAAATGATCCGGGCCGCTACTCGCACGCTATGAACGCTGCTCAAGTCAACGGATGATTCGTCGACAGGAGGCGCGCCACGCCGATGCTCACGGGAGAAACTCTTGACCGCACTCCAAAGAACCAAACCCCACACCGCAGCGCTGCTGATAGCCGCAACGGTTTTGTTGGCGGCCTGCGGCCAGAATGGGAGCACAACCGCCAAATCAGACGACACCGCCCCAACACCTTCAGTGGACCAAGAGACGGTCGAAGTCGAAACGACGGGACCTCCTGTGGTCGCGCCGGACGGCTACCCGTTCACGGACGCAGTCGACATCGAGGTGTTCGAGCCGTGGTCGATAACCAACAGTGGAGCCGGCGACTGCTGGCGCACCCAAAACGTTCTGGTCAGCGAGGAAATGGGGATCGAGTCAGACGAGACAACCTGCAGCGAGCACAGCGCAGAAAATCACTACTACCTGTCGCTGCTCGACGAGACTTTGCGAGTTCACATACAACAAGTCGAGGCTGACGATGCTGGGACCGGCGATGAAGCGCCGTACTTCGTTACCGAACAAGTTTATGACTTTGAGTCAGATCCAGCGATGTTTTACGAACGCACCGGTCGGGTGGACGCTCTCCAGTTCGACCGACTCGATACTGCATTCACCGCAACACCGATCGAAAATCCGGACGCCATGCTCAAGGGTCTGCTTTCACTGCGCGCCGAGGGCGGACCCGATCATTACATCTGCTACCTCGACGATGCCGGCGTGGCCCCGGCGCTCATGGTGGCCTATGGGGTGTCCGCAGCCCAGTGGGTCAAATACGAGGGTCAGGTGTCCAACATTGTGATCGAACTCGAGACTCAAAGCACGGTTGAATCGACGTTGGTCGATACCTATGTCGAGTTCGTGGACGGCCAGGCGAACGGCACGTACACGCTCGCCCACAGCGGCAATTGGGACTACGTCGACTACGAGCGTCCCGATGGCGAAACGTTCACCTTCACCATCGATTTCGATCGATCGGTGGACGAATCAGGCGGGTACACGACCGAACCTTGCTTCT
>CAZDEB010000003.1:0-186558 GCA_964504305.1 uncultured Candidatus Nemicrothrix sp.
GCCCCGCCCGCAGCCTCACCGCCTACGACCACTGACCCCTTGGAACTAACCGTCTAGATCTTGTGTGCGGCCAATAGGTCGCGGTAGACGGCCTTTAGTTGCTGGGCAATCGACTCTGGTGATCGTTCGGCGGCGATAGCAGCCGCGGCGTCAGATTGGTTCTGCCACGAATCAGAATCGCTCAGTGCTGCTTGGATTGCTGCGGCTAGCTGGTGGTGATCGTCAGGATCGACCACTGCTCCAGTGCGGTCTTCGCGAACAGTGTCGCCCAACGCCCCAACGTTGGTCACTACCACGGGTAGCGCGTGAGCGTAGGCGTCGTGAAGGACGCCGCTCTGGCTTTCGAACGCGGTGTAAGGCAACACGACGAGGTCGGCCGACTCGTAGAGAACTGCCTTGTGTTCGTCGCTTACCCGTTCGACGATGGTGGTCACATTCGGTCGAGAGGCGCCGAACTCACGCACCGCTTGTTCGATGGATGGCTCGCCGCGGCCAGCAATGGTCCATTGCACGTCGGTGCCAACGTCGTCGATGGCCTTCATCAAGACATCGAGACCTTTGTTGGACCGGAACGTACCGAAGAACACGGCGTGGTTGCCGCTTCGAGCCCCGGTTGAGACGGCGGCCCGGCTGCGAACCATGTGAGGAACGATCTTGAGAGCGCCGGGATCGACCCCGAACTGGCCGATGAGCCGATCGGCAAGCGTCTGATGATGCACGATCAACGTGGCTCCGCTGTCGTAGATCCGGGCCAACATCCTTTGTTCGATACCGGCCGGCAAACGAGTCGAGTGTGGGAACACATCGTGCACGTTGACCACTAGAGGGCGGCGCGCCGCGAGGCTGGTAATCGCCCATGGATCGGTGAACCGGTTGGTGTACCAAATATGGGTGATGTCAAAGTCGTGGTCGAACAATTGGCGGCGAGCCAGTCGACGTTGTCGATAGGTAAGTGTGCGGTCCAGGAGCCAACGCGGCGTCGGCGAACGGAATGGTCCGATATCGCGAAGGTCGCGCCGCAACTCGAGGTGATCGGTCTTTACCGCGGCGGGCGCTCCGACCCGGTCGATTGTTTGTACAACCAACTCGTCGCCACCTTGGGCGAAAACCGAAGCCAGCTCGGCGTCGTCAATTCTCAAGAAGGGCCAGAACCACTGGGCTTTCATCAAAACAGCTCGATGTCGCCGAGCGAGAATCGGAACTGGGCCGCCGCGGGTGCGGGCTGCGAGAGAGATCGCACGGTGAGGTGCGGCCCCAGTTTGGGGACGGGGAGGAGCGGTGGCTGCGGGTGAGCGGCGCTGGCCAGGGTAAGGACATGATCGACGCCGCGCAGTCGCCGTAGCTGGCGAAAGGGTTGGCGGCTCGAGCGCGATGAGTTGGCGAACACGTCAGCGACGACGAGTTCGGCCGCCTTGCCTCGCGTTCGGAGCCTCACAACGGCCGCGGCATTGTCGGTCTGGATGACGCGGTAGCCGAGCGGTTCGAACCCGTAACGCCAGTCGAGGTACGGGCGATCTCGACTGGTTGTGAACGCCGCTGGTGCCGCGGTCGGTGGCAGCGCGGCGAGATCGGCGCTTACCGACGCAATGTCGCGGCCGGCGTTGAGAGGAGTGCTCCACTTGCAAGCCGCGGTGCGCGAGCGCATCAGGCGAGGAATCGACCGTGGACCAGCCACCGCGACCCTCACCGGTAATCGCCCGGCGTCGTCCCAACCCATCCGCAAGTAACCCGGTCGGCTCTTGGCGTTTGGGGTATTGAAGACAAAGTTGATCTGATCAGCGGTCAGCGCTTCGACCGCGGTCATCGTCAGAAGGCGAAACACGCCGCGGCGAAGGTGATCGGGATCAGTAGCAGTATCGACCGCCCGCACCGCGTCGACCGGTTGGCCGTTACGCCGAAACCTCCACCGCATCATGGTGCGAAACCCCATGAGTTCGCCGCCGGTCTCGGCCAGCCAAATCGGCGACCGTCCGGCCGGGTTTTGCTGGTGCTTCCAGCGAAAGAACGACACGTTGGGATCCGACGGTTTCCAACCGAGTGAACGGATGGCGACTGCTACCAAAGCTTCGGTGTCGTCATCGCTGGCTAGACGTACGGTCGGATCGGGGCGGTCCACAACCCGAAGCGTAGGGCCCCGTCACGACGGCACCGGGGATTGAGGCGCTTGAGCTGAGGTGGGCCAAACGACTCATGTGGCACTTGTGCGTGCCGATGATTACCCATGGGGCTAGTGCCATCTCTTGTGCCGAGGCTTGTGAAGGCCGCGGCTTACGCGGCTGACGCGGTTCGGCGACCAGCTACGGGTCTGGTGATTCTGATTTATCACCGGGTTGGCGGCCGCAGCCCCATCAAAGTCGACCTGCCGATCGACACGTTCAGTGCTCAGATGGAGGCGCTGGCCGCCAGTGGGTCGGTGATGGCTCTTGACGAAGCGGTGGACGCACTCGGTCGGGGTGAGGATCTCACTGGATCTACCGTGATTACGTTCGACGACGGTACTTCGGACTTCGTTAGCGATGCCTTGCCGGTTCTCGATCGGTTCCAAATTCCCGCGACCCTCTACGTGGCCACCAAGTTTGTCGACGAGCAAATCGAGTTTCCCGACCGTGGTGCGCCCACAACGTGGGCCGATCTTCGCGATGCGATGGGCACCGGCTTGGTCTCCATCGGAAGTCACACTCACTCTCATGCCTTGCTTGACCGACTCGAGCCAAGTTCTATCGCCGACGAACTTGACCGATCGATAGACCTGATCGGCGAACACTTGGGCGTTGATGCCAGACACTTCGCCTATCCGAAGGCCCTGGCTCCGTCAGCCGCGGCCGAGCACGAGGTCCGGTCCAGGTTCCGATCGGCGGCCCTTGCCGGCACGCGTGCCAATCCGGTGGCAACTGATGTGTTTCGACTGTGGCGTAGCCCTGTGCAGACGACCGATACTGCGGCGTTCTTTCGCCGCAAGGCCGCCGGGGGCATGCGACTCGAAGACGATTTGCGGCAACTGGTCAATCGCCGCCGCTACCAAGGCGCCAGCGCATGAGTATCAAGCTTGTTCATCTCACCACCACGGACATGAGTCTGGACTGGTTGTTGCGCCCACAACTCGAGGCGTTCATGGACGCCGGGTTCGAGGTCGTTGCTATGTCGGCTCCGGGACCCCACGTTGACGCTTTGAGAGCTTCGGGTATCGAGCATTACCCCATCGCGTCGCTGACTCGGTCGATGTCGCCGTGGCGCGACGCCCGGGCGGTGCTTGACCTGGTCAGGGCCTTTCGCCATATCTCGCCTGACATCGTGCATACCCACAACCCCAAACCAGGGGTGATCGGTCGGATCGCGGCGAGAGCCTCGGGCGTGCCGGTAGTCGTCAACACCGTTCACGGCCTTTATGCGCTCCCAGAGGATCGGCTAGCGAAACGAGCGGCCGTTTACGGACTCGAGCGAATCGCCGCGAGTTGCTCGGACGCCGAGTTGCTACAAAATGTCGAAGATCTGCCAGTGTTGCGCCGCCTCGGCATCTCGCACTCGAAATTGTCGGTGCTTGGCAACGGTGTTGATCTTGGGCGTTTCAGTCCCGGCCAGGCCCGGCCGCAGGCCCGGGCCGAGATTCGTGCCGAGTTGGGCATCGACAACGACACGGTGGTGATTGGGGCGGTCGGCCGATTGGTGTGGGAGAAAGGTTACGGCGCGGTTTTCGACGCCGCCGAGCGTCTGCGCGACGAGAACTGTGTTTTTGTTGTGGTTGGACCCTCCGAACCGGACAAGGACGGGGCGGTAGACAGCGATGCGATCGAGCGGGCCAAGGCGGCCGGCGTGAAGTTTCTCGGGTCCCGCGACGACATGGTCGACGTGTACTCGGCGTTCGATATCTACACGTTGGCTTCGCACCGGGAGGGCTTCCCGCGCTCGGCAATGGAAGCTTCGGCCATGGGTTTGCCGATTGTTGCCACCGATATTCGCGGCTGTCGTCAGGTTGTCGCGCCGGGGGTCACCGGCGAGCTAGTGGCTCCTCGTGACGCCGCGGCGCTGACCGACGCGCTGAGGAGGCTGGTGCGCGATACCGATCGGCGCATGGTCCAGGGTGCCGCGGCTCGCGAACGGGCAATGGAACGCTTCGACGACCGTGAAGTCATCGCTCGAACGTTACGTACCTACGACTGTTTGTTGTCGCGAGCGGCCACGTCGGCGCTGGCGGCGTCGTAAACCGCTTCGATCTCCGCCGTTGCCCTCGCGATCGAGAACCGAAGGGCTTGCTGGTTGGCGTTGGTCGCCAGTCGACTGCGCTCCGACGCGTCGAGGGCGAGCCGGACGTGGCTGGCGGCGAGGGCCTCGACATCGCCGATCGGGGTGATCAGACCCGCCGATCCGGCCGCTTGGGGCACCCCGCCGGCCGCGGTAGCCGCTATGGGCAGTCCCAACGCCAGCGCCTCCATCAAAGCAACTGGTAACCCCTCGTGGTGCGAACTCAGTGTGAAGAAGTCGCCGGCGCTCAGGATGCGGGCGACGTCGGGGCGATATCCAAGGGCCAAAAAGCGATCTCCGAGGCCTCGTTCGGTGATCCAGCGGTTGAGGTCGGCGGCCAGCGGCCCTTGGCCGGCGATCACATATTTCAACCGAGGGGCCTGGGCCAGCGCCAACGCCGCAGCTTCGACCAGCTCGTCCAGGGCCTTTTCCCGGCGAAGATTTGCGACACATACCGCCAAGACGTCGTCGCTGGTGGCACCGAGTTCTTGACGGGTTGTCGAACGATCAGCGTTGCCGCGCGCCACGTCCAGGTCGATGCCGTGGATGATGGTTCGCACTTGGCCGGACCGAGCGCCGACGATGGTGGAGGCAACGTCCTCGCTCACCGCGATCGTTGCGGTCTCGAATCGGATGGTCAGCCGATTGGCCGTGCGGGTCAACCAATGATGGCGGGGCCACCGGTTGTGCTCGGTGCCGACGAGTACTGGCCTATCGCGGGGCCGCAGCGACAAAACGACGAGCCGGGCCACCGCGGCCACCGCCGGAGAATGGGTATGCAAAATATCGGTGGGGTCCGACTTGAGCAGTTTGCGAAGTCTCCAGATCCAACCGAGCCTCGAGCGGTTGTCGAGGCAGTGAACAGTTACGCCCCCGGCTTCGAGTTCGGCCACGAGCTGATCTTTGGCCGCAACAAGGTAGGCAACTTGGTGCTCGTCGTCGGGTGCGGTTGCGCTGATCTGGTTGACGATCAGGCGCTCGGCCCCGCCCGGACCCAGCCCCTTCACCAAATGCCGAACACGGCGCGGCTGGTCGGTCACGTCAGGACGCCGAGAGCGGCGTCAATTACCCGGTCGAGTTCCGCAGCGGTCAGCGACGAACCACTCGGCAGACACACACCGCGCTCAAACGCGGCATCGGCGACTGCTCCACCGTACATTTTGCAGTCGGCATAGAACGGCTGCTGATGCATTGGTTTCCATGCCGGGCGGGCTTCGGCGTTGACGGCCTCGAGCGCTGCTATCAGCTGCGCCGGGGTGGCTGCGGCATGGTCGTCGAGGACCATCACCGTGAGCCAGTTGTTGGCTACACCGCGCCGATCGATGGGATTGAACGAGACTCCGGAAACGCCCGAGAACGCCGTTTCGTAGCGGGCCCGTATCTCGGCTCGCCGAGCGAGAAGTTCGTCGAGGCGGCGCAGCTGTCCCAACCCAATCGCCGCCAGTGGGTTGCTCAGGCGATAGTTGAATCCGAGGTCGCGATGCTCGTAATGCAGGGTGGGTTCGCGGGCTTGGGTTGCGAGGTGACGGGCTCGGTCAACGGCGGTCTGGTCCGCTGAGACGATCATGCCGCCTCCTCCGGTGGTCATCAGCTTGTTGCCGTTGAACGAGAAAACCCCAATATCGCCGAAGCTTCCTGCCCCGGCCCCTTCCCAAGTGGCCCCGACCGCTTCGGCCGCGTCCTCGATCAACGCAACCCCGAAGCGATCACAAGCCGCACGAATCGGGGCATGATCGGCGCACTGTCCGTACAGGTCCACCGACATAACCGCTGCGACCTTTTGCCCTGATCGTGCGGCATCGTCGAGAGCCTGGTCCACCAGCTTCGGGTCCAGGTTCCATGTCGATTCTTCGCTGTCGACAAAGATGGGCTCGGCACCGCAGTAGCGCACGGCGTTGGCGGTGGCGGCAAAGGTGAACGATGGGACGATGACCAGGTCGCCTGGTTTGGTGCCGACGAGCAAGAGCGAAAGATGAAGGCCGGCGGTGCCGCTGGCAACCGCTACCGCATGCTCCACTCCTTGTCGTTCGGCGAACTCTGCCTCGAACATGGCCAGTTCGGGACCGACCGGGGCGATCCAATTGTTGTCGAAGGCCGCGAGGAGCAAATCGCGCTCGACATTGCTCATATGAGGAGGGGAGAGATAGATGCGGTCCATTTAGGTCTTCCGGCTCATTCCGGCCCGGTTGGTGCCGATTAGGAAAGCGTCGCACAAGCAAGAGCCGGTACCGCGTCTTCGGAGGGAGAAGCAGTAGCGGCTGAGGGATGGGCGAACAGCTCTCATGGAACCGCAACACCTCATTCGAACCTTCCGGCGCCGATGGCGACCGATCGTATTTCTCGTCGTTCTCGTGGGCGCGTTGGGCGCGGCCAGCGCGTCGGTTGCCGAAGACGTGGCCCCGGCGGCCGTTCCCGTCGTGAGATATGACGCCTGTCATACTTTGTTGGTCGACGGCGCGATACCCCAAGGGGTGCCGAAGTGGGACGTCGAGAACCTTCCGCAGCTTGCCGAACGAGTCACTGCGGGCGAGATTCCCCGCAACGTGGCGACACTGACCGGGGTCGACGAGTCAACGGCCGCCAACCAGGTCCGGGTAGGGGTGCGCAACGACATCCGAAGCTTGGTGATCTGTTCGGTGGGCAAGACCCCGGCTGAGGCCGAGCAGATCGCTGACGCTTACGCGGCCGAACTCATTGCCGTACTCGAGCAGGATGCCCAGGAGTTCTTCGACGAGAGCCTCGAGCGAGCCCACGAGCTGGTGATCAACGCCGAGGCCTGCTTTGCCAACGTGCGCGAAGGTAATGACTTCACCGAAGGCAGTGACATCGTCTCTGAGATCGATGTCGGCGACCAGTCCAACAGCGTGTGCGAGTCGCAGCTGATTCAAGCTCACGCCAAGGAACTCAACCTCACATCAACCGGTGTGCCTGTGGTGCCTTTCGAGACCCTCGAAGTGGCGACAGCGGTGGAAATATCCGAGCGAGACTTTGCTACTCGGGTTCGTGAAGGTGCGGTTGGCGCCAATGTGATAGTTGGCAACAACGAAGCCGTGGGCGCCGCGGCTCCTACGTCTACCGGCGCCCCGGGAGGATCGACGATCCCTTCGAGCCCGCTAATGCGCGGCTTGATCGGGATAATTGTGGGTCTGGGTATGGGCACCGGGTATGTGCAGTTCACCGAGCGCCTCGATTCCCGATTGCGCCGCAAGGAAGACGTCGAGACAACCCTCGACCTTCCGGTATTGGCCGAGATCCCTCCACTCGGTCGCAAGGACCGCAAAGACACGCGGATGGTGGTGGTTGACGAGCCGCGCTCGCGTTCCGCGGAGTCATTTCGAGCCCTGCGCTCGGCTCTTGACTACGCCCAAGCAGTTGACGTAGAGCACGGCCGCGCCAGCGAGGGCGCTCAGGTAATACTTGTCACCTCAGGTGCCCCGAGCGAAGGCAAAACCACGACGCTCGCCAACCTTGCCGCGGTGATGGCCGAAAGCGACCGACGAGTTCTGGCCATCAACTGCGACTTCCGGCGGCCCCGACTCCACCGATATCTCGGAGGCGCAACCGAACCACAGCGACTAAATGTCACCGACATCGCCGGCGTGCAAATGGTGACGCAAGTGACGGCGTCGGACGCGGAGTCGACACCCAGTGATGTGGTAGCGGCTCAACGTCGGTTGGTTGAGCGGGCTCGGAACCGATTCGATGCCATCTTGCTCGACACCGCACCAATCTTGACCACCAACGATGCCGCCGAACTTCTGAGCGTTGTTGACCACGTTGTCTTGGTGGTCAGCGCCGGCAACACCAAGGCAGAGGCCGCGGCGCGCGCAAGCGAATTGCTTGAACGCCGAGGATGCGCACCGCTCGGTGTCGCACTGGTAGGAACCCGCGACGTTCCCAACTCGTCTGACTATTACTATTCAGACGACGACCCGTACTTGGTGTCGTCAAAACGGCCCCGCCGGAATTCGAAGGACCGCGGTTCGAGAGAGAGCACCGGCGAACCACCGAACGCGGCGCCGCGTGTTGAGGTTCCCGTCCAGGGCTGACCGTCATGACCACGGAAATGCCTCAGCGCCCCGTCGGCGAGATATTCGCCCGACCCAGCAGCTTGGTTCCGCCACGAACTTCGGATCGATTTGCGTGGGCTACACCGCTCGGCTGGGGCTTGTGTGCGCTAGCGGCCGTGGCGTCGGCCGCCGGCGTCGCGTTCAGCCGCGTGTCGATTCTCGGCACCCTCTTGATCTTCGTCATCGCCGCCGGTGCAACGCCGGTGCTACGCCGTCTGGCCGTCGACGTTGAAGGCATCGATCTGGTCGGATTGCTTCGTGTGGGGCTTGGTCTTCGGCTTCTTGCCGTGTTGCCTCGCTACGAGCTACGACAAGACGCGCGGGACTACCACTACGTGGGTCGGGTTCTGGCCGATCACTTCAGATCTTTTGACTTCAATGTCGACACCGGCCGCAACGTCCCCGGCACCGGAAGCGTTCGCTATCTCACTGGTTTGATCGAAGTAGTTACTCTCGAGAATGAGTTTGCGACATTCGTGGTGTTCGCAATGTTCGGATTCGTGGGTCTCGCCCTGTTCATCCGAGCTTTTTCGGTAGCCCTCCCCGAACTCGATCCGAGCCGCTACGTCTTGTTGATGGTGATGTGGCCGACGTTGATCTACTGGCCATCAAGTACCGGCAAGGACTCAGTGATGATGCTGAGCCTCGGCGTTGTCGCGTTTGGCGTGGCGAAACTCCTGCAAGGAAGCGGCGGGTTTGTTCTGGTTGCGCTGGCCGGACTGTTTGTCGGCGGCCTCGTTCGCCCTCACGTCTCGCTGATCGCCGTCACGGCCGGGATCGCCGCGTTCACGCTTCACTCGCCGTCGGGGCGCCGAACCGGGGTCGCGGCCCGCACGGCCCTGACCGGCGCTTTGCTGGTCGCCGGTGCCTTTGCCTCCAACGCGGTCGAACGAGTTTTCGAGATCGAAGATCTCAATGTTTCAGGTCTCACGGCTGCCCTCGACCTTGCCAACTTGCGGTCCGCCCAAGGGGGCTCGTCGTTCGCCGCGGCCCGGATCGAGACGATTGGTGACGCGCCTTGGGGTTTCGTGACAGTGTTGATGCGCCCGTTTCCCCAGGAGGCCGCCAGCTTGCCGATGCTGGTCACCTCTGTCGAGGGGCTGATCCTCGGAGCCCTGATCCTTGCTGGCCTACCCCGCCTTGCAGCAGGGTTTCGGGTGATTCGTCAGGAAGCGTACCTCGCCTACTCGATCGCGTTTTCGTTGGTATTCGTCTACCTGTTCTCGGCGCTGGGCAACTTTGGGATTCTTGCTCGCCAACGTTCAATGGTGATTCCGTTGGTCCTAGTGCTCGTTTCCTTGCCCACTCCACGCGAGCGAGTCCGCGCCCGTCGTTTGGCGGGCAAGCGGTGATGCCGATGGTCGTGACCCCGCAACGTTCCCCGAGGGTGTACGAGAGTTCGCTCGCTGACCAATGTGTGTTGTTCAACGAGGTTGATCGGCGTCTGCATGTGCTCAACGCGAGCGCCGCGGCTGTGTGGGACTCGCTGATAGATCGCTCAACGGTAGGTGAGCTCGCAAACCAGGTTGCGGCGCGGTTCGGGGTCGGTCAGTCGGTGGTCGACAACGACGTACGGCGGGTTCTAGACCAGTTCTTGGCTGATGGTTTGGTCAGCGGAACCCGACGAGACGAACCGGCCGAAAGGCCCGTGCGGGCGCGACCGTTGGAGCCGAGGGGTGATCACCGCCTCGACCGGGTCCGAGCGCTCGACGCGATAGTCGAGATCGACATCTACGACGACGAGGTTCGCGGCCTCGTCTTGGCAGCAACCGCGCCGCTGGCGTCGGCGGAGCGAGCGACGCATCGTTTGACGGTTCGTGACACCACAAATGGCGGATGCGCCGTCACGGCCCATCATGGTGAGCCAACCCACGTCGGTTCTCGCCTCGGGGCGGCAGTGCGGGCCATCGCCGAAATCAACTCCCTCGCGGTCGGTTCGGTTGCTGGGGATCTGGCATTTCATGCCGGAGCAGTCGGCGCGGCCGGCGGGGTGGCGTTATTGCCCGCCGCGTCCAATCATGGCAAGTCGACGCTTACCGCCGCTCTAGTGGCCGCGGGGTCAAAGTATCTCACCGATGAGGCGGCCGTTGTCGACTCACGAGGCTGGTGCCGGCCCTTTCCCAAGGCCATAGCGCTCGATCCGGGCTCATTCGGACTCTTCCAGAGTGCGAGCCGATTCCGACTTCTCCGCTGTCCAAACAGCTGATGCGTCGTGAATGGCATGTAGATCCAACTCGACTCGGCACGGTCGGCGACTCTGGTCCGGTTCGGGTCGTTGTGTGTCCGTCCTGGCGCGCCGGCGCTACAACTCGCGTGAGCCGCGTTGCGCCGGTCGAAGCACTCCACTTGCTGTTGGGAAACGCCTTCGATTTCGTAAAGGGTGCGGGGCCGATTTTCGAACGGTTGGTCAGGCTTGCCGAGGCCGTACCGATCTACCGGATGGGCTACAGCCGCCTTGATGAGGCAGTGGCATGCGTAACCGCGCTAATAGAAGATCCGACTCGTCGGTTCTAGACGTTGCGACGGTTGCGGCGACGCTCGGGGCTGCTCGGTAGATCCGTAGCGCTGGCCAGTCCTTTTCTTCTTCGCTTTTCGGCATATTGGGCCTCGTCGGCGGAGCGGAGAAGATCGCCGGGAGTGGTGATGTCGGCGCTTGCCAAGGCAATACCGCACGACAACGACCGGTTTCGTCCCGACTCGGCGAACAGACGCACTGCGAGTTCGGTCACCGGTTCGGCCGACAACATCCCGCCACCGTCAAGCACGATGCAAAATTCGTCGCCACCGATTCGACAAGTAATCGAGTTGGCAACCGTCGAGGCCGCCTGACTGAGTGCGTTGGCGGCCTCGACGAGTAGTTCGTCGCCCGCGGCGTGCCCGAGATTGTCGTTGACAAGCTTGAGACCGTCGACGTCGCACATGATCACCGCCACATCTTGGCGGTCGATGGTGTTGCGGCCAAATATCGCGACAAGCCGATCGGTGAGTACGCGGCGATTCGACAACCCGGTGAGCGGATCGCGAAGCGCTAGTTCTTCGAATTCGGCGATTCGTTCGGCTTGGCTAACGGCCGCGGCAACGTGGGTCGCGACCAGGCGAAGGGTGGAAAGGTCGTCGTGATCGAGGGCACTGGCATTGGCCCGAGTCGATGCCCAAACAACCCCCCAGACCGTCTCACCGATGACGATTGGCCAAGCGGCCTCGGACCTCAGGCCGCGCTCGCGCAACGACGACACGCCATCGTCGTCGGCTCGACCTTCGTCCACCGAACGGACGAAACCTTCGCCGGCGAGTAATCGGTCAAAACCTGGCCGATCGGCCTCGTCATGAAAATCGCTTACCGGGAAACGTTCTTCGGTCGAGCGGTTCCCGACGTTGAGCAAGGTTTCGAATCGACCTTGGTCTCGTTCTACCCGGCCGATCGAAACCGCGTCGGCGTGCAACGCTCGTTGAGCTTGCTCGGCAATGACCAACAAGACGTCGGGCATCCGGTCGGCGGCCCGAACTGCGGCGCCGATGGACACGAGGGCCTCGACGGGCGAGTCGCGCTCGGGGGAGATGAATCGGTCGAGTCCATCGAGGATCTGGTCGAGCTGAATATCGCTCGGCAGCGAATCTATCGACGCAAGTTCGACTGCCGCCGCCGCGCCGAGGTCGGGATCGAGAGCGGAGCCCAGGAGATCGTCGACTCGTCGTTGTCGTGCTCCCCAGTTTGGGGCCGCTCCGGGATGAGGGTGTCCGACCAACGTCGCGGCGAGCGCAAGGAGGCGAGCGGCGAGGGGAATATCGGGTCCGCGCATTCCGTGGGGACCACCGCTGCCGTCCCATCGCTCGAATTGGTGTCGCACCGCGCGCGCTGCTCCTTCGAGGCCGGCGAGGCGCTGCAACATGGTTGCAGTGAGCACCGCAGAAGCCGGATCGGGCAGGAGATCGACCGAACCCACGGGGCGGACATGGGTGAGAACAATGCCGATTTCGGCGAGCAACGAGCCGGTGATGGCGTCAACGCGGTCTTGGGTTGGGCAACCAGCGGCGACCGCGATGCGATCAACGAGTAGCGCTCGTAGTGAGGCGCGGCGAGCGGCCGGTGGGTCGAATACTTCGAGCGTTCGGGCCAGCGCTACTACGGAAGCCGCGGCGGCTCGATCGAGCGGCCGACTAGCGGTGTCGGTGCGCTCGGGCGCGTCGGGAAATACAGGATCCATTCGCCCGGCACCTCCTCGTACGCACTTGCCCAAATTACGCCGTCAGTATGGTCTATCAGAGAATGTTCGCCACGCAAAGTGCGAATTTATGTCACCGACGGTGGTATGGGAGTGCTGCTGAGGACGCCGGAGGCTATCTAGGTGGCAATCAACTCGTCTATTGCTGAGGACAGTCCTTCTTCGCCCATCGCTCCGACGAAAATGCCCGCGCTGCCGTCGTCATTGATGAATACGAAACTTGGCTGACTGCCCACTCCGAAACCGGACCAGACGGAGCCATCGACGTCGGCTATGTGAGGGAAACCGCCAACGCCAGTGTCGTTGATGAACCGGCTCATAGCGCTGAGTTCGTCGCGACCCGCAACCCCTACGACGGCAACTTGGCCTTCGTACTTTTTCTGCACCGATGCGACCGCACCGGACTCTCGGATACAGGTCGGTCACCAAGGGGCCCAGAACCACAACACAAGGTCTTGGCCTTCGTAGTCGCCGGCATCGAAGGTGCCGCCGTCTACCTGGTCGGCCACAAAAGTGAAGGGCCAGGCGGCGGCATCGCCGGTAGCAGCAGCATCATCTGAAGCGCCACCTGAAGCGCCATCTGAAGCGCCATCTGAAGAGGGTGCGGCGGAGGCTTCGGCTGGCGCGGTGGTTGTTTCGGCGTCGGTGCTACACGCGGCCGCGATCAACAGAGTCGCGAGGATGGGCGCGGCGAGACGTTTCATATGCTTCGAGAGTACGCTCGACCAAGTGGTTAGCCACGTCACCGTGTCCCTATCGTCGGTTGGAGCACACTCTTGAGCACCCGCAAACTCATCCTCACGGCCATGTTGTGTGGCATGGCCATCCTGCTGGCATCCGCGATTCAACTCACTCAAGCCCTGCGCTGACGCCGGTCTTAACCCCCGTGGGCCAGTCTTATCCCCCCGTGTGCTTGCGCTGACATTGATGTGGCTAGGATCGCAGCGATCGAGGAGGTGAGTGCGACGGACGCACAACATGACGTCATAGTGATCGGCGGTGGACCCGGCGGTTACGCTGCGGCCCTCTATGGAGCCGGTATAGGTCTCGACATCGGGCTGGTTGAAAACAACATCTTGGGCGGTACATGCCTCAATGTTGGGTGCATCCCCGCCAAGGAACTGCTCGAGACCGCCCATGTTTTTCGCACTGTGCAACATGCCGCCGACTTTGGCGTAAATACTTCGGCGCCCACCATCGAGTGGGGCACCACGCTTACACGCAAGCAAACAATCATCGATCAGTTGGTTGGCGGGGTGACCGGGCTTCTGAAGTCACGCAAGGTCACGGTCTACAACGGCACCGGATCGTTGGGGCCCGACCGAACCGTCACGGTCAGTGGCGACGACGGCACCCAGACGATTAGAGGCGGAGCCGTAATTTTGGCCGCCGGTTCGCAGACCCGCACCATCCCCGGCTTTGAAGTCGACGGCAAACTCATCATGACCTCCGACGAAGTTCTGTCGATGTCAGAACTCCCCGAGTCAGCGGTCGTCATAGGAGGCGGAGCCATCGGGTGCGAATTCGCGTCGATGATGGGCGATCTTGGCGTCAAAGTCACGATCCTCGAGGCCATGCCTCAGATCCTTGCCGGTTGTGATTCCGACGCCGCCAAGGTTGTGGAGCGGTCGTTCAAAAAGCGGGGAATTGTCACCAAGACCGGCGTCATGGTCAAGGGCCACGTACCCGACCCGTCAGGTGCCACCACAACGGTGTCCTTCGGCGACGACGAATCCGTCACCGTCGAAGCGGTGATTGTTTCGGTGGGGCGCCGGCCGTTTGCCGATCTGCTGGGTCTTCAAGGCACCGGGGTGGTCGTAGACGAGCGAGGATTCATCTCTGTTGATGACCGCTGTCGCACCGGCGAAAGCGGTGTATGGGCGGTGGGAGACATCATCAACACTCCGCAACTGGCTCACGTCGCGTTTGCCGAAGGAATGCTGGCAATCCGCGACATTCTTGGTGAGGACCCCAACCCGCTTGATCATCACGGCACGCCGTGGTGCATTTATTGTCACCCCGAGGTGGCCTTTGCCGGCTACACCGAAGACAGTGCCAAAGCAGCCGGGTTCGACGTGGTCGCGTCCAAGCACAACTTCATAGGCAATGGTCGAGCCAAAATCGTTGGCGACACCGACGGTATTGTCAAGATCATCGCCGAGAAACGCGCCGATGGTAGTGCGGGCCGAATCCTCGGCGTTCACATGGTCGGACCCTGGGTCACCGAACAGTTGGGGCAGGGTTATCTTGCCGTCAACTGGGAGGCCACCGTCGACGACGTTGCTGCCTTCATCCAGCCCCATCCGACAATGAGCGAGTTGTTCGGCGAGACTGTCCTGTCGCTAACCGGCCGCGGTCTTCACGGCTAGGTTTGCTGCCAGTATCAACCCATTGCGCCACATTCAACATCTGTATTCGACAACCCAAGTCGGCGAAAATCAAAGCCGGTAAGAAGGAACTCTCATGGCCGACGTGACTATGCCCCAACTGGGCGAGACCGTCACTGAAGGAACGATCACTCAGTGGTTCAAGAACGTCGGTGACGACGTCGCGATGGACGAGATCCTTTTCGAGATCTCGACCGACAAGGTCGACTCCGAGGTGCCTTCTCCGGTCGCGGGCACCGTCACCGAGATCCTGGCCGCCGAGGGCGAAACCGTCGAGGTTGGTCAAGTGCTTTGTCGGGTCGGCGAAGCCGGCTCTGCGCCAGCACCGGCCGCCGAGGCCGCTCCTGCGCCCGCCGCCGAGCCCGCTCCCGCCCCAGCCCCTACTCCTACCCCGGAGCCGGTGATTGCGTCTGTTCCCGCGCCAGATCCGACCCCGCCGCCCGCTCCGGAGCCTGCACCGGCCCCCGCTGCTCCAGCCCCGGTTGCCCCGGCCGCCGAAACCGCGCCCGCTGGCTCGCTGATCCTGTCGCCGGTTGTGCGTCGACTGATCTCCGACAACGACCTCGATGTTTCGACGATTGTCGGGTCCGGCCTCGGCGGCCGAATCACCCGTGGGGACGTCGAGAAGATTATCCAGGAACGAGCGGCCGGCTCCGCTCCCGCCCAGGCCGCGCCTGCTGCGCCGACCCAGCCGGCACCGTCCGCTCCTGCTCCGGCCGCTCCTGCTCCGGCCGCACCCGCTTCGGCCACACCGGCCGCTCCCGCGACCGTCGCTCCCACCCCCGCGGTCGGCGCCCGCGACCAGGTGGTTGCGCTCAACAACATCCGGACCCGCACGGCCGAACACATGGTGATGTCCAAGCACACGTCGCCGCACGTGCTCACGGCAATGGAGATCGACTACGAGCGGGTGGAGCAAGTCCGCAAGTCCGCCAAAACCAGCTGGAAGGCCGAAGAAGGCTTCAGCCTCACCTACTTGCCGTTTATTGCCCGTGCCGTGGTCGATGCGTTGCGCGACTTCCCCCATCTCAACGCCAGCTTTGGGGGAGACCATCTTGTCGTGCACAACGAGATCAACCTCAACGTTGCCGTCGACATTGATTTCGACGGCTTGTTGGCTCCCGTGGTCAGAGGCGCCGGTGGTAAGCGCCTTCGCCAGATCGCCCGCGACATCGTCGACGTTGCGTCTCGCACCCGTACCAAGCAACTGACCCCCGATGATTTGTCTGGCGGCACCTTCACGCTCACCAACGCCGGCCAGTACGGGACGATGATGCAGTTCCCGATCATCAACCAGCCACAGGTCGCGATCCTTTCAACCGACGGCGTCAAGCGAAAGCCCGTGGTGGTCACCGACGAGTTCGGTAACGAATCGATTGCGATCCATTCGGTTGGGGTTCTCGCTCTTGCCTGGGATCATCGGGCTTTCGACGGGGCCTACGCCGCCGCCTTCTTGAACCGGATTCAGGAGATTCTCGAATCTCGCGACTGGGAGGCCGAGGTCCGCTGACCTCTGATCGTGCCGCCGACACGAGCCTCCATGTTCGTTGGCTCGGGCGAGTCGAATACACCGACGCGCTGGCTCTGCAGCGCCGACTTTGCGCGGCCACCACCGACGACCATTTGTTGCTGCTCGAGCATCCCCATGTGATCACCACCAGCAAACGTACACCGCTCGAGCATTTGCTGGTCGACGTCGAGTCGATCGGAGCCACGGTTGTCGAGACCGATCGAGGTGGCGATATCACCTATCACGGTCCGGGCCAGTTGGTCGGATACCCGATTCTTACCGTGCCGGGAAAAAGAGGCGGGGGAATGGCCGATACCGCGGCCTATGTAACTTCGATCGAACAGGTCATTATCGACGTTCTCGCCGACCTGGGTCTAAGCACGGGCCGGCTCCGCGGCGCTACCGGAGTTTGGGTCGACGCCGACGGAATCCGCCCTCGTAAGATCGCCGCGATCGGGGTTCGGCTGACCCGTAGTCGCAGCATGCACGGCTTTGCGTTGAATGTCGACCCGGACCTTGGTTGGTTCGATCGCATCGTTCCCTGCGGGATCAGCGATAAGGGCGTTACCTCTTTGAAGGCCGAAGGCATCGACGTGTCGATGCGCGACGTCGTGGATCGTGTTGTCGCTCGTGCCGCGACCCAATGGGCGCCCCACCGTCGCATCGATCGGGTCGATGTTGCATGGCGCGTGCCCACTGCCGACCTTGCTCCATTCTCCAGAGGGCAGGGGCCAGGTGCGCCGGTCGGACGCAACGGCGTGGGCCATGGCGAAGCCTCGCCGGCTCTGGCCTATGCCGAGCAGGCCGATGGGACATCGGTTCGGCTACTCGGCCGACTGGCCGAAGCTGGCGTGGCTGCTGATCCCGTGCCGCTCAAAGCCCGAAAGCCCGAGTGGATGCGGGTTCCCCTCGACACCGGCCCGACCTACCGCGAAATCAAGAAGACGATGCGCGACCTCGACCTTGTTACGGTGTGCGAGCAGGCTGGCTGTCCCAACATCTCCGAGTGCTGGAACGACGGCACCGCCACCTTCATGATCCTGGGCGAGCGCTGTACCCGCGCTTGCGGTTTCTGTTTGGTCGACACTCGTAAGCCTGACCCGCCCGACCCTCACGAACCGTCCCGAGTCGCCGAGGCCGCCGATCGTATGGGTCTCAAGCACGTTGTTGTGACAATGACAGCGAGAGACGATCTTGGCGATGGGGGAGCGGCGGCGGTGGCGTCCACCATCGAAGCGGTTCGTGATCGCCTGCCGGCTAGCAGGATCGAGGTCTTGGTCTCGGACCTAGCCGGTGACGACGCCTCATTGAGCACCGTGTTTGACGCCCGACCCGACGTCTTCAACCACAACATTGAGACGGTCGCTCGGTTGCAGCGTGCAGTGCGGCCTTCGGCCGGGTATGCCCGCAGCTTGTCGGTGCTGGCGCGGGCCAAAGAGGCTGGTCTCGTAACCAAGTCCTCGATAATCGTTGGCATGGGCGAGACAGATGAGGAGGTCGAGCAGACGTTATTGGACCTCCATTCGGTCGGCGTCGACATTGTTACGATCGGCCAATATCTTCGGCCTACGTCACATCATTTGCCGGTTGCGGCTTGGTGGCAGCCGTCGGTTTTCGAGGCGTGGAAAGAGTTCGGCGAGGCACTGGGAATCAGTCATGTCGAGTCGTCGCCACTCACCCGATCGAGCTACCACGCCCGCGAAGCTGCGGATTCCGCCGAACGAGTTTGATCCAGACTTCCCTAGCGTCTGCTCGAGATTACGCCCGTATCGAATCCCGCCAGGTGTAGACCGCCCGCGAACCGCGCGTGCTCGATCTTGGTACAGCGGTCCATAACCACGTTGAGCCCCCCACCAGCCGCGATTTGGGCCGCTTCGGCCGACCAAAGCCCGAGCTGGACCCAAAACGTTGTAGCGCCAAGAGCGACCGCTTCGGTGGCGATGGGTGCGAGGTCGTCGCTTCGGCGAAAGACGTCGACGAGGTCGGGTACGACAGGGAGGTCTTGGAGGGAAGGGAAAACTGGTTGTCCCAGAATTTCTGTTTCGCGTGGGTTGACAAGATAGACGTCGAAATCGGCCGACGAGCTGGTGAGATAGGTGGCCACGAAATTGCTCGCTCGGGCGGGGTTGGACGAAGCGCCGACTATGGCAATCGACCGGGTCGTGTCGAGTATGCGCTTGCGTTCGGTTGGGCTCGGTGGTGTCCAGCCATCGATCGGCGGATGAGCAGGCATCAGTTTCTCGCGATCAGTCTTGTGCGATCAGCCCTGTCTATTGGCGCTGTCGAGGGCATTGTCGAGGTCGTACAGAATGTCATCGAGATCCTCCAGCCCGACGGATATGCGGACCATGTCGGGAGTTACTGCGCCGGCCGTCAACTGTTCGTCGCTGAGCTGGCTGTGGGTTGTGGACGCGGGATGCAAAATTAGGGTCTTGGCGTCGCCGACGTTGGCGAGATGACTGATCATCTGCAGCGACTCTATGAGTCGCACCCCAGCTTGGCGGCCACCTTTGACTCCGAACGTAAACACGGCCCCAGGACCCAACGGTAGGTACTTGGACGCCATGTCGTGGTGAGGCGAATCAGGGAGGCCGCCGTACGCCACCCAGCTGACTCGAGGGTCAGCGTCGAGCCAAGCAGCAACGGCTTGAGCGTTGGCGACGTGGCCCGCCATGCGATAGTCGAGAGTTTCCAACCCCTGCAGGAACAAGAAGGCATTGAGCGGAGCGAGCGTGGCGCCGACATCGCGGAGGTGGTCGTTACGGAGCTTGGTGCAATAGGCGTACTCTCCGAAGTTGTCCCACCAGCGCAAGTTGTTGTAGGTCGGGACTGGTTCGGTCATTTCGGGGAACCGGCCCGATCCCCAGTCGAAAGTGCCCGCTTCGGTGACGATTCCTCCGAGGGATGTGCCGTGCCCGCCGATGAACTTGGTGGCGGAGTGCACCACGATGTCTGCGCCCCACTCGATAGGGCGACATAACGCGGGGGTGGCGAAGGTTGAGTCGACCATCAACGGCAGGTTGTGGCTGTGGACCATGTCGGCGAGAGCACCGATATCGGCGACTGCTCCGGACGGATTGCCGATCGTTTCGGTGAACACCAGTTTGGTTTGGTCGGTGATGGCCGCCTCGAAGCCGTTGACGTCGGTGGGATCCACGAAGGTTGTGTCGATGCCGAATCGAGCCAGCGTGTTGGAGAACATGGTGATCGTTCCGCCGTAGAGGTGGCTGCTCGACACGATGTGGTCGCCGGCTTTGGCCAGCGCGATGGTGGCGACGAACTCTGCGGCGTGCCCCGACGCTGTCGCCACTGCCCCTATTGCGCCTTCGAGGCTGGCGATTCGTTCCTCGAACGCCGACACGGTCGGATTGCCGAGACGGCTGTAGATCATCCCGTACTTCTGAAGGGCGAAAAGGTCGGCGGCATCGTCGGTGTCTTCGAACACGTAGCTACTGGTTTGAAAGATCGGGGTGGCTCGAGCCCCCGTAGTTGGGTCGGGGCGTGCGCCGGCGTGGAGCGCCCGGGTGCGAAATCCCCACTCGTGATCGGTCATGAAAGAACTCTACGACGAGAACGATCGACGTCTAGCCTTTGACCATGTTTGAAACCCGCATTGCCCGTGCCCGTGCCGTGATGGAAGAAAAGAACGTCGACACCCTGATGCTCTCGGTGGGGAGCGACCTCCCGTACTTTTGCGGGTACGAAGCCATGCCGCTGGAGCGAATCACCATGTTGGTCGTGCCCCGCGAAGGCGATGCGACGTTGGTGGTTCCGGGCCTCGAAATGGCTCGCGTGCGCGAGCGGCCCGAGGTGTTCTCTATCCGACCTTGGGGCGAGACCGAGGATCCGATCGCCATCATCGCCAACCTGGCCGGACCGGCCGCGAAGGTCGCCGTTGGTGACCATATGTGGGCGGGTTTTCTCGTCGATCTCATTGCGGCCATGCCATCAACCTCTTTTGGTCGGGCCTCGACGGTCACCAGTGCGCTGCGTTCGGTGAAGGACGCCAACGAAATCGAGAGGTTGAGGGCGGCTGGTGCTGCGGTCGACCGCATCGCGGCTCGCCTTCAAAACGGTGAGATAGACCTCATCGGAAAAACCGAAGCCGAAGTTTCAGCCGAACTTGGTCGCCAGATCGTCGCCGAGGGCCACGACCGCGTGAACTTTGCGATCGTTGCGGCTGGCGAGAACGCGGCGAGCTGCCATCACCATGCCGGAGACCGCATAATCCGCGAAGGCGAGAACGTGTTGTGTGACTTTGGCGGCACTCTCGTTGGCGATGATGGTGTTGGGTACTGCTCCGACATCACCCGTAACGTGTGGACCAGCGATCGCCCCGACCGCGAATACCTGGAGGCTTACGCGGTCCTTCACGAGGCTCAGGCGGCGTCGGTTCGTTCTGCGACAGTTGGAACACCAGCCGAAGAGGTCGACAGCGTCGGTCGACAAAAAATCGCCGACGCTGGCTACGGCTCGTACTTTGTGCACCGTACCGGCCACGGCATAGGAGTTGAGGCCCACGAGGACCCCTACATTGTCGAGGGGAACTCGGTTCCGTTGGTGGCCGGAAATGCGTTTTCGATTGAGCCAGGCATCTACATTCCGGGCAAGTGGGGGATGCGACTCGAAGACATCGTCGCCGCGACCAACGACGGGCCTGACGCTCTCAACCTCGCTGATCACCATCTTGCTGTTCTGGGTTGAAATCGTTGACGGTAGCGTTTCGCCCATATGTCTGAGCTAGGGCAATGATCCGCCTCGACGGAGCCACGGTGTTGCTGCAATGGGCGGCGGGCGGATGGTTCTTCTTGTGGATCACCACGCGGCGTCGCGAGGTCGGTCTCGGTTATGGCTGGCTGCAGCGTATGACATTTTTGTTGTTCGCAGCCGGGTCTCTGGCGGCGGCGTTTGTCACGACCCCCACGTGGTCACGCGAGGTCCTAACCATGGCCTTCATGGCCGTCGGTGCTGCTTCGCTACTGATATCGGTGAGGCGCAAGGCGGCCGGAGTCGCTGGTCAGCGCGAGGTGGTGGAACGGCGGTCCGAGCGAGTCGCCACCATGACCGGGATCGACCGTGACGAACAGCGTTTCGACAAGACCACTCACGAATTCCCACCGATCTTGGACCTGGTCGCGGCTGGTGTCGGGCTACTCGCAGTGGTAATCGCGTCGGCGGAAGCCGGCGGAGCAGGCGATGTTGAGTTGCTGTCAATCGTGCGGGGCCTCACCAGCGCCTTGTTCTTGGGCGTGTTGTCCGATGCCATGCTGTTGGGCCATTGGTACCTCGTGCAACCGGGATTGGCCAGAGGCCCGCTGCTCGAACTCGTGCGCTGGACGGCGGTGCTTTGGCTACCCGAAACCATCCTCATGTTGGTTCCCACTGGCATGGTGTCGGTGCTCAATGGCGACATCGACGACGCCTACAACGGCTTGCTCGGGTGGTTCTGGATCGCTTGCGTGGTCGGAACTATCGCCCTCATCGCGGTCTGTCGAGCCGCTTTGAAAGAGCGCCAGTACTCCGCGGTCATGGCCGCGACCGGTCTGATGTACTTGGCCATCCTCACCGGGTTTGGTCAAGACCTGGTGGCCCGCGTCTTGCTGACACCCTGACACCCTGACACCCTGGCACCCTCACCCCCTGACAGTTGCGCGTCCCGTTTGAAGTCTTGGCCGTCGCGGTAGAGACTGCGGGCTCGCCGATAAGGAGCAGGACCGTGGACGCTATAGAAGCCGCAAGCCAGAGCAATGCCCTGATTGCCAACATGATGTCGCAGCTCACGCCGGAGCACCGCGAGATGCAAACTCCATGCAAGAACTGGACCTCGCACGATCTCATCGAGCACATGGTCGCCGGCGCGCTCAGCGTGGCTGACCTGGTGGAGGGCCGCGAGCCGTCAGACGCCGAAGTTGACCATCTTGCGCAGGGCCCCGTCGCGGGGTGGACCGGGGCCCTTGCTCGGCTCGACGCTGCGGCGACTCCGCAGAATATGGCGGCAATTCGGCAGTCGCCGTTTGGCGAACAGCCCGGCGAGATGATCCTGTCGGTAATTGTTGCCGATCATCTGGTTCATGCTTGGGATCTTTCGCGCGCCACCGGGATAGCTCATGAGATCAGCGACGAACTTGCCGAGTTCGCCATGGCTCTTTGGTCTTCGGCGCTGCCCGAACAGGCCCGAAACGGCAACACCTTTGACGTCATTCAACCGTGCGCCGACGACGCGTCCTCTATGGACAAGGTGGCGGCTTTCACGGGTCGCGTTGTTTGACCTGACACAATAGGTGGATGCCGAGAGCAATTTGGAGTGGTTCGATCAGCTTCGGGCTGGTGAGTATCCCAGTTCGTCTCTACAGCGCGGTGAGCCGTAAGACCGTTCGATTCAATCAACTCGACTCCGCCACCGGATCGCGAATCAAACAAAAGCGGGTGTCGGCCGCTGACGGCACCGAAGTTCCCTATGAGCGCATAGTCAAGGGCTACGAACTGCCCTCGGGCGACTTTGTGACTATCTCCGAAGAGGAGATGGCTGGTCTCGACCCCGAAGCGGTCCGCACTATCGACATTGACGAGTTCGTTGATCTCGCCGATATCGACCCGGTTTTTTATGACAGCGCGTATCACCTCGTCCCCGATGCCCAGACCGCCAAGCCTTACAAGCTGCTGGCCAACGCTATGGAACAAGCAGGCAAAGTCGGTATATGCCATTTTGTAATGCGTTCCAAGCAGTATCTCGCCGCCGTCAGACCCAAGGATGGGCGGTTGATGCTTTCCACCATGATCTACGCCGACGAGGTTGTTGATCCCGGCGAGATCGGCGGCTTCGACCTCCTCGAAGAGATTTCGATCGACGCCAAGGAGCAACTGATGGCCGAGCAGTTGATCGCTACGCTCGACGCCAGTTTCGACCCCACGAAGCACCGCGACACCTACCGCGACGCGGTGCTAGATCTGATCGACCGCAAAGCCGCAGGCGAAACAGGAGACTCCGTGGTGCCAGCGCCGGCGCCCTCCTCTGACAAAGTGATCGATCTGATGGCTGCGCTCGAGGCGTCGGTGTCGCAAGCCAAGAAGGCGAGGGGACGTCACCCGGCCTCTGGGCGGGCAACAACCAAAGCGACCACGGCCAAGAAAGCGGCCAAGAAAGCCGCGAAGAAGACGGCCAAAAAGGCCGCGAAACGGGCTCGCAAGTCGGCCTGATGGCGGCGGCCGACTCCGAGCGGATCTTCGTTGAGGTTGATGGCAAGCGGCTCTCGGTCAGCAATCTCGACAAGGTGCTGTATCCCGTAGTTGGTTTCACGAAGGCTCAAGTCATCGACTACTACGTACGCATCGCCCCGGTGATGCTGCCTCACATCAACGACCGGGGCATCACGTTGCGACGCTGGCCCAACGGCGTCACCGAGGAATCATTTTTTGAGAAACGATGTCCGTCGCATCGCCCGGGATGGATCGGGACATGCCTTGGGCCGGGTGACCGCCGAGGCGGCATCGAATATTGCCGTGTCGATTCTGTTCCCGCGCTGGCGTGGACCGCCAATCTAGCGGCCCTGGAAATTCACTCGCCTATGGCAAGATGTGGAGCTCCCGACGTTCCTACCATGGTGGTATTCGACCTCGATCCCGGGTCACCGGCGACGATCACCGAGTGCTGTCAGGTTGCGCTCGAAATCAGAGACGTGCTCCAAACCGTTGGGCTCGGTTGTTACCCGAAGACCTCGGGAAACAAAGGGATGCAGTTGTACGTGCCGCTCAACACGGCGCACGAACACGAACACGCATCCAACTTTGCGCTGGCCGTGGCTCAACTCCTCGAAAAAAGGATGCCCCAACTCGTCGTGTCGAACATGGCCAAGAAGCTCCGCGCTGGCAAGATCTTGATCGACTGGAGTCAGAACTCGCGGCACAAGACGACGATTGCGCCTTATTCGTTACGAGCCAAGGACCGACCCACCGCGTCGACTCCTTTGACGTGGGGCGAGGTCGCTGATGGTGCCGATGGCGAGCCTCTCGTGTTCGATTCCGTTGACGTGCTCGACCGGGTCAACGAGTTCGGGGACCTCTTCGCAGAAGTTCTCACCCGCCAACAACACCTACCCGTCGCGAGTAGTTGACGGTTGCCCATCGTTGAGCGGCTGGTGTGTACAGTGCGGCTTATGGCTTCGCCAGCATCGCGACCAGCGATCTACACCCGCACCGGAGATGATGGCAGCACCGGCCTCTTCTATGGGGGTCGTGTTCGTAAAGACGACCCGGCCCCGGTTGCCTACGGTGACGTCGACGAGGCTCAAGCAATAATCGGAGTCGCCCGAGCTGCTACGGCCGACGGTGACCCCCGCCTCAACGACATACTCGTTCAGGTCGCTCGCGATCTCTACGTCTTGATGGCCGAACTGGCAACGGCGGCCGAGAATCGCCACAAACTCGATGCCGGCAGCACGCTGGTGAGCGCACCGATGGTCGGCAATCTCGAAACGCTGATAGACGAGGTTGCATCCCGGTTCGAGCCTCCGTCACACTTTGTGGTGCCCGGAGAAGATCTGGGTGCTGCTCACCTTGATGTCGCACGTACGGTCGTGAGGAGGGCCGAGCGTCACGCCCTTGCCACCGCGGCACCCGACTCGTTCGTGGTGCAATACCTCAATCGTCTATCTGATCTTCTTTGGACCTTGGCCCGTTGGCGCGAAGGCGCGAGTCGGCCCGCCAAGACCAACTAATCATCAATCCGGTCTCAATCACAAGTAGGGAGCACGCCACATGGCGATCACATTCAAGGCCGTTCGCGCGGTGCCAAAAACTGCCACGGCCAGTATCCAATTGGTCACCGTCGAGGCCATCTCGGGTGGGTTGGCACCGGTGGCCGCGGCCGAACTCGACACAGCGGGCTTCGAAGGCAAGGCCGGCGAAACCCATATCTCGCCTGACGGCACGCGAGTTGTCGGGTTGGTCGGGATTGGGGAGGCCGCTGATGTCGACTCCGACGCCGTACGCGTCGCCGGTGCAACCGCTGCTCGCACCTTTGGCCGTTACACCAAGTTGGGCCTGACCCTGCCATCAGATGTCGACATCGACGAGTCGTCAGCGCGTCAGGCATTGGTCGAAGGAATCGCGTTGGCCAGCTACCAATACACCGATTACAAGTCTGAATCCCAGCCATCAGATCTTCGCCGGGTCGATATTGCGGGCGGTACTGGCGCCGCCAAGCAGGGTGCCGTGGACCGAGGCGTCGCCATCGCTGATGCCCAAATGTTGGCCCGAGACTTTGTAAACACGCCTGGCGGCGACCTGACCCCAGCAGTGTTTGCTCGTCGGACTGCTGCAGCGGCCAAGAAGTCGGGCCTGACCTGCAAGGTGTGGGACGAGGCGGCGATCAAGAAGGCGAAACTCGGGGGGCTTCTCGGTGTGAACCGGGGTTCGACTCAAGCTCCTCGGTTTGTCGAATTGACTTACACGCCGAAGTCCAAGCCGCAGGGAACCTTGGCCTTCGTTGGTAAGGGCATCACCTTTGATGCCGGCGGACTCAGCATCAAGACCGGTGCGGGCATGATGACCATGAAGTGCGACATGGGTGGCGCGGCCGCGGTGATCGGCGCGATGACAGTCCTGCCGGCGCTCGGCGTCAAGTGCCGGGTGCGGGCGTTTGTGCCGATGACCGACAACATGTTGGGCGGCGACGCGACTCGGCCCGGTGACGTGCTCAAGATCCGCAATGGCAAAACGATCGAAGTTCTCAATACCGATGCCGAAGGTCGGCTGGTCCTTGCCGACGCGCTGTCACTGGCGAGCGAAGCAAAACCCGACGCAATTGTTGATCTTGCCACTTTGACTGGGGCGTGCCTGGTTGCTCTAGGTCCAAAGATCGCTGGTCTCATGGGCAATGACGACAGCTGGATCGCTCAGATAGAGGCGGCCAGCGAACGCTCCGGCGATCGGGTCTGGCATCTGCCATTGCCGGCCGATTACGCAAAACAATTCGAGTCTCCGATAGCCGACATGAAGAACATCGGTACGCCTCACGGCGGGGCGTTGACCGCCGGTCTCATTCTCAAGGAGTTTGTCGACGACAACATTTCGTGGGCTCATATCGACATCGCCGGTCCGGCTTGGAGCGAGGCTTCGGAAGGAGAAATCACCAAGGGCGGTACCGGCTTTGGCGTGAGACTTCTTGCTGAGTTGGCTCAACAGTTCAGCAAACCCTGATTGCCAACTGGCCCAAAACGTCGAATGGCGGCCCCGAAGGGCCGCCATTCGTCATAGTGCTAAGCCTGATTAGCCGATCAAGGAATCAACTTCCGAGAACTTGGTCGAGGCCGACTGGCCAAGGGCGGTCACAGCAGCGATGCACACGACGGCGATGAGCGCCACGAGAAGGGCGTACTCAACGAGGCTGGCGCCACGTTCGTCGTCGATGCGGCTGGTGATCCAGGCGGAAAGGAATTGGTAAGCGGTGGTCATTTCGGGTGGACTCCCCATGTTTGTTGTCACCACCACTCGGCGGTGAACCGTCTCTACTCTTTCGGCACGATGTCCTTGGTTCCTTATGCATCATTTGGCCTAATTTGCAGGGCCATCGGCCCTATTGGGCCAAAGGCGAATGGGCCTCTGGCCCTAGCTCAGGCCGCGTAGCCCGCCGTTTGAGCGGCAGTGATGTGACGGTCCCACGCCCAGCGCACGGCGTCGGCGGCGAGAACGGCGGGAACCTGCCAGGAGTCGAGTTGACGTTCGGCCTCGCCGAACCCATCGCCGCATTCGATGAGACTGAGCGCCAGGCGGCGAGCCCGGGCAGCTTCGGTTGGCGCGCCGGTCGCACGCTCGCCGACATCTTTGGCATGGTCGCGCTGAAGTTCGGGGGTGAGACGTTCGATCTGGCCACGATTGAGCGGAGCAATGCGGCTGCGGACTTGCAACGTGTCTTGTCCCGCGGCTCGAGCCGCCCCGAACCGACAGGCCCGTTGGATCGATCGGGCCAGTGGGCTGTTGCGGCCACCCCTGTGGCCCAAGCCGAGCTGGTGCGCGACATCGGTGAGCTCGAGTTGAACGCCCCCGGGGGCGTGATCGAGGGCGTCAGCACACAAACGTAGAAACCACGTGGTGCTTGGGCCAAGAACGCCCAACCAGTACTTCTCGGCATAACGGCTGCGGGGATCGTGGCCCAAGCGGTCGAGCAGGGGATCGGGCCACCGTTCTATGAACAAGAACTCGAGCTTTGGGAGCTCGGCGGTGGGGTTGAGAGCGACCGGTGGGGTGACAGACATGACAACTTCCTGAGTGTGAGTGAATCAACCGGGGAAGTTTGAATGTATTTCACTGCATTTCATGCATTCCTGTCAAGCAGTTTCTGAGGTCTCTGAGGTCTCTGGGGTCTCTGAGTCCTCTTCGACGGTCACCGACTCGTCGGGCGCTGCTTCGGCCGCCGGTGGTTTCGCGGTTGCCGGCGGGGGTCCGCCCTTGGCCGGGGCGTACCGGGCCCACAGGATTCCGATAATCGGGCCGGCGAGGAGGAGGATAAACGGAGGCCAGGTTCCGAGCGCGGCCATGCCCTGCCCGACAGCGGTGAGCATTAGTCCCAGCCCGAGCAGCACTCCGTAGAGAGCTCCGCGGACGCTATGACGTTTGACGGTTGCCGACATTAGGCACCTCCCCAGGTTTTGGCCGGCCGGGCATTGAACAACAATCCGACTGTGGCGAGGGTGAGCAACGCGACGCCGGGAGCGGTGAGCGGCAAGCCGCCCTCGAACTCGACAAACCCCGAGGCGACGCAGAAGAACTGGTGACCGGGTACGTCGAGTGTTCCGGGCGCTTCCATCTGGCCGTTGACGGCAATGAGTCCGTTGATCTTCGCCGCGCTCGGGAGGTCTTCGTGAAGACTTACGGCGCCCGCATTTCGGTTCTCGCCGTTGGTGTTGGGATCGCCGCCCGCATCGATGTTGGTGCCGGCAAATCCGACGAAGTTCATGTTGATGAACCAGTCGTGTTCGACCGGGCCAGTCCCGTTGCCGAACCCGCCGGCAATTCCGGTGTAGATAACCGCACCGTCGACGTCGACCCTAAAGGGGTTGTCGCTGGCAAAGGCTTGCACAAGTTCGTTTGAGTTCGGATCGTCAGAGAACGACATGGGCGCCAGTTCACGGTCGAAGTCGAAGGCCATATCGAGGGGCTGGCCATCGCTGTCGAAGGACCAGGCCTGACCCATACACGGCCCCTTGAGGGCGGAGCCCGAGCCAGCCACCAGACCCATATTGCCGCCCGCGGCCGAAATCTGGCCCATCGTGTAAAACAGGGCCTCAGGGGTGGCTACGAAGATAGTCTCGCCGGTCGTCGGGTCGACAAACTGTTCGTTGTTGATGTCTTCGAACTCGAGCAGCGCCTCGTTGATGTTGTTGTCGGGGAGTTGCAATAGGTCTCGTTGGCCTGGTTCGCCGAGGAATCGGTCGAGTGCCGCCCAATCGGGACCGAGGTCGTTTCCGCTGGCGTCGACGATGCGAGGGATATTCGGGAACCCGTCGGGGGCCTCGTTGGGCATCGTGACGTCGGGCAGTTGCTGGAAAATCGCATCAAGCACAAACACGATCTGCTGCAGTGACAGCCGAGTTGGTAGCGAGCCACCTTGTCCGGTCGGACATACCCGGTCGGTGGCGTCGCCGTCGGGCACGCCGTCACCGTTGAAATCATCAGGAATGCAGTCGCCGTCGAGATCGTCGGCGAAGCCGTCGCCGTTGAAGTCGTCGGCAACGCCGTCACCGTTTGTATCCGCGCCGGTGTTGTCTTGGGCGTTGGCGGTACCGACCATCGCTGGTATGAGCGCGACGCTCAGCAACGTGATCGCGGCCAGGCCGGACTTGAGTCGTCTAACTTTCATCATCACCCCCGTGTGGGATCACCCCTGTGGCTTGTCACGGACAGTAGCGCACGCTGGCCGCGGTATGTCGGAAAGTGAACCGCCAGCATGATCAAACTGCCAGCCTTACCGAACAGCCGGTGGCGGTCTTGACTACGATCGCGACGATGAGCGATCTGATCCGACAGGCCGCCGCATTGGTCGACGAGGCTCGGTCGGTCACAGTTCTTACCGGCGCAGGGATCTCCACCGACTCCGGCATTCCCGACTTTCGGGGACCGCAAGGCGTTTGGACAAAGGATCCCGCCGCGGAAAAGGCCTCGAACATACGTCACTACGTGAGCGACCCAGAGCTACGGCGGCGTAACTGGGAACGTCGGGCGCGAGGCGAGCTTTGGCGTGACGTTGTCCCAAACAACGGCCATCGAGCGTTGGTCTCGCTTGAGGCGCGGCTGAAACTGCACACGTTGGTGACCCAAAATGTGGATGAGCTTCACCAGCGGGCAGGGTCGAGTCCTGATTTGGTGGTCGAGATTCATGGGACGACTCGCAAAGTCGGTTGCCTTTCTTGCGACTGGGGCGACGACATGGAGGTTGTGCTCGCTCGGGTACGAGCGGGCGAAGCCGATCCGGATTGCCCGCAGTGCGGCGGAATACTCAAGTCGGCAACTGTGTCGTTTGGCCAATCGCTTGACCCCCAGGCTCTCCGTCGAGCTGAGAAGGCTGCGAAGGAATGCGACTTGTTTCTCGCAATTGGATCTTCGCTGTCGGTTTATCCGATCAACGAGACCGTCTCGATGGCCAAGATTGCCGGCGCCAAGCTGGTGATATTGAACGCCGAGCCCACCCCTTACGACCGTTGGGCCGACGTGATCATCAGAGACAGCATTGGCGACGTGCTGCCCCAAATTGTCGGGGCCGAGCCCGCAACTGCGTAGGGTTGCACGATGGCGAGCTTCCGTGAGCTGTTGAAAGCAACCAAGGCCAAGATCGTCGAGGTCGATGTCGCCGCGGCGGCCGACCTTATCGAGCAGGGTTACGTCCTCCTTGATGTCCGCGAGGCCGACGAGTACGCCCAGGGAGCCGTCGTTGGCGCCGTTCACATTGCTCGAGGCGTGCTCGAAACGACGGTCGAAGCGGTAGTGCCAAACCACGATCAACCCTTGGCGGTGATGTGTGCGGGTGGGGCTCGGTCGGCCCTTGCCGCTCACACGCTTCAGTCAATGGGCTACGAGACCGTCGTCTCGGTCGATGGCGGCTTCAACGGTTGGAAGGATTCGGGCCGAACCTGGTCGGTTCCGGCAGTGCTGAGCAACGACGACCGCAATCGCTACCAGCGCCACTTGTTGCTGCCCGAGGTCGGCGAAGCCGGCCAACTCAAGCTGCTGGATGCCAAAGTGCTGCTTCTCGGTGCTGGCGGGCTGGGGTCTGCGTGCGCTCTCTACCTCGCCGCCGCCGGTGTCGGCACCATCGGCATAATCGACATGGACGAGGTCGACGAGTCGAACCTCCAACGCCAGATTCTGCACAACACCACCCGTATCGGGCAGCGCAAAGTTCAATCGGCCAAGACCACTCTGTCGGCGCTCAACCCCGGTGTCGCCATCAATACTTATGACACGCGGCTCGACGCCGGCAATATTGTCGACATTGTCAGCGGCTACGACGTTGTGGTGGACGGTGCCGACAACTTTGCGTCGCGTTATCTGCTCAACGATGCGTCGGTGAAACTCGCGGTGCCGGTCGTCCACGGTTCCATTTTCCGATTCGAGGGTCAGGTCACGGTCTTCGACCCGCGCACCGGACCTACCTATCGCGACATGTTGCCCGAACCGCCCCCACCCGAATTTGCTCCATCCTGTGCCGAGGCAGGGGTTCTGGGCGTACTGCCGGGAATCGTCGGCAGCATCCAGGCGCTCGAGACGATCAAGCTCATTTTGCAGATCGGCGACGACCTGAGAGGCCGCCTGTTGGTGTTCGATGCTCTTGACATGACGTTTCGAGAATTCCGGCTCACCGTCAACCCCGACAATGCCGTCACCTGGGAAAACCGAGACAACGTCGAGATCGTCGAGCTGACCGGCATGTGTCGCCCTTCGCTCCATCTCGACTGAATCTGCCTTGCCGATCGCGTTCGCGGCGGGTCGCGCCGGTACGCTCCTTCGGCCTGCTCTGCAGGTTCAGTTTCCCGCTTGGAGTGCCGCATCCGTCGCAAACTAGCTTCCCTTCGTGAGCGCAGTCCGCTGCCGGTCGGCACCGCGCCGATCGTGGTCGGCTTGGTGATCAACGGTGCGACCACGTACGGCTTTTTGGTGTTGGCCCGGCGTTCGATGGGCGACGAGGCCTACGGCGGCCTAGCGGTGCTTTGGGGCTTGGTTTACATTCTTGGCCCCGGTTTGTTTCAGCCCCTCGAGCAAGAAGTGGCTCGCGCTACGGCGTCGCGCGGCGCCAAGGGCGAGGGCAGCGCCCCGGTGCTCTATCAAGCGGCCCGCATCGGCGGCGCCGGCCTGCTGGGGGTGTTTGCCGGACTCCTCGTCGCATGGCCTCTTGGCCTGGCCGGAATGCTTGATCACCGAGTCGACCTTTTTGTTGCGTTGGTGCTGGCGTTGGCGGCGTTTGGTGCGGCCGAACTCGCACGCGGCATCTTGTCGGGTCGTCACCTCTTCGACAACTACGCCAGGTACTTCGCCGCCGAGGGACTCAGTCGCATGGTGCTGGCGGCACTGCTGGCTGCGACCGGCATCGCCGCGGTCGGGCCGTACGGACTTACCGTTGGCGCGGCATTCGCCGTAGCAACGGTGGTGGCGGCCAGAGGGGTCCGGCCTTTTGTGCACCCGGGGCCCCCCGCTCCAATGCGGGAGTTGACGCCAGCCCTCGGCTTGTTGCTGGCGACATCGTTATCCGAAGCATTTCTGCTCAACGTCGGCCCGGTCGCCCTATCGATCGTGGGCGACGATTTGGGTCCCGAAGCCCCCGGCGTCTTTCTCAACGGCCTGATCATCTCGAGGATCCCGTTGTTTTTCTTCCAAGCGGTGAAGGCCTCGATGCTTCCGGCGTTGTCGGCGAGAGCCGCCGAAGGCGATCTTGACGGGTTCCGAGAAACCCAGTTACGCCTGGTGGCGGCGGTTGTTGTTGTTGCGACTTTGGCCGTTGGGGTGATCGGTGCGCTCGGACCGTGGGTTGTCGAGCAGTTGTTCGGCGATTCGTTGACTTCCCAGGACATGGCGCTGCTAGCGGCGAGCGGTGGCGGGTTGATGATCCTTGTCGCTCTATCCCTCGGGCTGGTGGCGTTGGATCACACCCGGCTTGCCGTGGTGGGGTTCGTTGTCGGAGTTGTTGCCTTCCCGGTTGCTCTGCAGCTACCCCACGATCCGTTCCTCAGAGTCGAGATTGGGCTGGTTGCCGCGGTCACCGCCGGGGCGACGTGTACCGGAGCTCTTTTGCGATACGAATTTGCTCGACACCGTAACGCTGGCGCCATCTCTGCTTCTTCGTGAGCATGGCGGACCGTGCGCTATTGGTCAGTACCATATGTCACACATGAAGGGTCTTATTCTCAGTGGGGGCGCGGGAACGCGTCTTCGGCCGATCACTCACACGAGTGCCAAACAACTTGTGCCGGTCGCCAACCGTCCGATCCTATTTTACGGCATCGACGACATGGCGGCTGCGGGTATCCAAGAGATTGGCATCGTTATTTCGCCGGCCACTGGCGATGAGATCCGATCGGCGGTGGGTGATGGGTCCGAATTCGGAGTGTGCGTCACTTGGATTGTGCAAGAGGAGCCCCTCGGACTGGCCCACGCGGTCCAAATCGCCAGGGACTTTCTGGCCGACTCTGACTTTGTGATGTACCTCGGCGACAACATGCTCGAGCAGGGACTAGCTGGATTCGTCAGCGGGTTCGAGCGAGCCCGCTCGGCCACGCAATCGCTTCCGCTCGATGGGGCGTCAACCGTCTCACCCGCCGCTCAGATTCTCCTTGCGAGGGTCGAGGATCCGTCGTCGTTTGGCGTAGCCGCCCTGGGCGACAACGGCGAAGTTGTGGCGCTTGTGGAGAAGCCAGCAGACCCACCATCGGACCTGGCCCTTGTTGGCGTGTATCTGTTCGATGAGAGGATTCACTCCGCTATCGACTCGATCGAAGCTTCGGCGCGCGGCGAACTAGAGATCACTGACGCGATCCAAGCGTTGATCGATGCCGGTCATGTGGTTCATCACGAGGTCTTGCACGGCTGGTGGATCGACACCGGCAAGAAGGACCCCCTGCTCGAATGCAACCGGCTGGTGCTAGACACCGTGGTGCAACGCATCGACGGCGAGGTTGACAGCGACTCTAGAGTCGAAGGCAAGGTGATTATCGAGGCAGGAGCGCGGGTCTCGAACTCGATCGTGCGCGGTCCGGCCATCATCGATCGCGGGACGGTCGTAACCGACTCCCACATTGGGCCTTACAGTTCGGTTGCCCGAGACTGCACGATTGTTTCCAGCGAGATCGATAACTCGGTCATCCTTAGGCGGGCCAGTATCAAGGACATTCCGCGGCTCACGGACTCGATCGTGGGACGCGACACCGATATCTCGCGTTCGCGGTCGAGGGCGAGAGCGACCAGGCTGATGATCGGCGACAACTCACACGTCGAGATCGAATAGGTGCCCCGATGACAAGTGTTAACCCGATTCCCGAAATCGACGGTGTGTTCGTTGTAGAACCCACGGTGCATTCAGACCAGCGAGGGATGTTTGTCGAGACTTATCGCCGATCGTGGTTCCCTACTCAGCGAGAAATGATTCAAGCCAATCGCGGTTTTCGGGTAGCCGACACAGTGGTTGGGTTGCACTACCACCTACACCAGAGCGATTACTGGTACGTGCCGAGCGGCACGATCCGGGTCGTGCTTCATGATCTGCGACAAGGGAGTCCCACCGACGCCAGTACGTGGTCGACCGACTTGGGCGCTCGGTCCGATGGGTCTCACTGTCACAACGGGCTCTATATTCCGCCGGGAGTCGCTCACGGATTCGCGGCGCTGACCGATTGCGCCCTCAGCTACCTGGTCGACGGCTATTACAACCCGGCCGACGAGTTGGGCGTTGCTTGGGACGACCCGGCAATCGGTGCCGACTGGGGACTCGAGTCGCCGGTCCTGTCTGAGCGCGACCGAGCGAACCCGCTACGTAGCGATTTGCCGGCGGACCGCCGGCCCCACTTCTCGCTGCGAGGACAATGAGCATGAAGATTTTCGTAACCGGAGCCGCGGGCTTCATCGGCAGCAACTTCGTGCGGCGGGTGCTCGACACCTCCGACGATCAGGTGGTGATATTCGATGCGCTCACCTACGCCGGACATCGCAGCACCATGGCGGACCTATTGGCCGATCCCCGCGTGCAGTTCGTCGAGGGCGACATCACCGATCGCGGTGCGGTTGGTGCTGCTATGGCCGGCTGCGACTCGGTGGCCCACTTTGCGGCCGAGTCTCACGTCGACCGTTCCATTGTTGGTCCCGATCAATTCGTTCGGACCAATTGCGACGGTACCAACATTGTCTGCGACGAAGCTCGGCGGCACGAGGTCGATCGGTTCCTTCACATTTCGACCGACGAAGTTTATGGGTCGGTCGAAGCGGGGTCGTCGCTCGAAACCGACCCGCTCGATCCGCGGTCGCCGTACTCGGCTTCCAAAGCGGGTTCTGATCTGATCGCTCGGAGCTACTTCGTGACCTACGGTTTGCCGGTAGTGATAACCCGATCTTCAAACAATTTTGGGCCGTACCAGCACCCCGAAAAGATGATCCCATTGTTCACCACAACCTTGTTGGCGGGCGGGCAGGTGCCGCTGTACGGCGACGGCCTCAACATCCGAGATTGGTGCCCGGTCGATGACAACTGCGCCGGGGTCGATCTGGTTCTGCGTTCCGGCGTTCCCGGAGAGATCTACAACATTGGCGCGGGTTACGAACTCCCCAACGTCGAACTCACCCATTTGTTGCTCGAACTCTGTGGCCGCGACGAATCGGCTATCAAGATGGTGGACGACCGTCTCGGACACGATCGCCGCTACTCGGTCGACACTTCCAAAGTCCGCCATCTCGGGTGGTCTGGCCCGAAACCGTTTCGAGATGCGCTCGAATCCACCGTCGACTGGTATCGCAGCAACGACCAGTGGTGGCGGCCGCTCAGGGCCGACTAGTGAAGGTTCTTGTGACGGGAGCGGTCGGTCAGCTTGGGGTCGCGGTGTGCGAAGAACTCCAGCGCCGAGGCATCGACACGGTCGCCGCGGCTCGTACCGACCTCGATATTTCGAACCGCACGAAAGTGGCCGAGGTGGTCCGAGACTCGCGGGTCGACTGCATCGTCAACGCCGCGGCCATGACCGATGTCGACCGCTGCGAGGTTGACGAGCAAACCGCGTTCGCGATCAATGCCCACGGTGTCGCGCATCTGGCCGAAGCGGCGGCCGACACCGGAGCCCACCTCCTCACAGTTTCCACCGACTACGTGTTCGACGGAACCAAGATCGGGCCCTACGTCGAAAGCGACGATGCCGATCCCCGGTCGGCCTATGGCCGCTCAAAGCTGGCTGGCGAAGTCGCCGCCGGGCCCCAATCGACCGTCGTTCGAACCTCGTGGCTCAGCGGCGCGGCCGGCGCAAACATCGTGGCCACAATCCGCCGACTCCTCGCCGCTGGTACCGAGTTGTCGTTTGTTACCGATCAGGTCGGGTGTCCCACCTTCACCGCCGACTTGACCCCCGCCTTGGTTGACCTGGCCCTCGACCGGTGGGCAGGCATTGTTCATGTGACCAATCGGGGCGCCGTCAGCTGGTACGAATTCGCATCCGAAGTAGCTCGTCAACTGGGCGCTGATCCGGGTCGGGTCCGGCCGATTCGCACGTCCGAACTGATCCCGCCGCGACCCGCCGAACGGCCCGCCAATTCGGTGTTGTGCAACGCTCGGTTCGACGGGGCCGGATATCGGCCTCTACGGGACTACCAAGAACCGCTCAAGGAGTTGCTGGCGGCCGGTTAGCCCCCATTATCGGTGCGTCGACAGTGGTCCAGGCGGCTGGGGTGTTGATGAGCCGGTGCAGGAATGTGGCCATCTCGCCGCGGGTGACGGTGGCGTCGGGGGCAAAGGTGGTAGCCGACGAACCGTGAGTTATCGCCAGGTCATACAGCCATCGCACCGGCTCTTCGTAGTACGTTCCGGCCGCCACGTCGGTAAACGGGTTTGTGGCCGAGTCGGCCGGACTTCCACACATGCGCCACAAGAAAGTTGCCATTTGGCCGCGGGTTATGAAGGAGTCGGGGGAGAACTCTGTGGGGCTCGTGCCATGGGTGATGCCGGTCTCGGCCAGCCAATCGATTGCGTCGGTGTGCCACTTGTTGCGGGGCACATCATCAAAGTTGGCCGGAGAACTCGCCTGTTTGGAACCCATATAGCGATGCAAGAAAACCGCCATCTGGGCTCGGGTCATTTCGTCCATTGGTTCGAACAGCCCCGGCTGCGTGCCGGTCGTGATTTCGTGTTCGCGCAGGAAATACACGCCGTCGGCAAAGAAACGCTGAGGTTCGACATCGATGAACGTGGCAAACATTCGCAGATCCATCAAGGTGGCGGTGCGGCCATCGGCGGTGCGAGCCGTCACGACTATCGACCGCGTGTCGAGCGTGATCGGAACTTCGCGTGCGAAGGCGTGGGCGGCCCCCGCCGCGGGATAGGCCTGAGCGATCGCGTCGACGGTGGTGTTGGCCTGAATAGTTTCGAAGAGCACGCCGTCGACAGTGATATCGACGTCGACCGGTGCGGTGGGCGTGAGCCGGTCGATGGCCCAGCCGTCGACCGTTACCGACGTGGGCGAGTAAGTAGGTTCGAGAAATCCGAACACCGTGACCAAATCGGCTGCGGCCAAACGAACCTCGTCGAGACGGTTGTAGACGCCCAAGCCCGGACAGGTTGTGTTTTGGTTATCGCGGTGGCCACTGATGGTGCGAAGGGTGACCATTTCGCCGGGATCGGCGTAGTCGCCTCCGGCTGATCGCACGGTGGTAGAGCCCATCGGGTCGATGCCGTGGAGGCTGAATTTCCAGCCCAACAGCATGGCCAGCGAGTCGACAACCGCTTGGCCGGGATCGAGGGCTGTGAAGGTGCCCAAGATCGCCACGCCGACGCTTTCGGAGTTGAGTCCCGTCGTGTGGCCGCCCGTGACGGGGTCGGCGATGTCTCCGTAGCGGGCGTGCCAAATCCGTCCGAAACGGTCGATCACGAAGTTGTAGGCAATGTCGTCCCAACCACGAGTGAACATGTGGTAGCGCTGAATGCCCCGTAAGAGTTCGGGGACCTCGTCCTCGGTGTAGTCGTTGACGTTCACGGTGTGATGCACGATCCCGTGACGCAGGCCAACGTCGGAGCGACATCCCAGCCCGTCGACCGACGAACGCAGCGTGCAGTCGACGGTGTCGCGGCGGATGCGGGTGGTCCAGTTGGTGCGGTCGAGAATGACCAGGCCGGGGATGGGTTCGCTAGTGGTGAGCAGAGAGGACGCCACGGCCGCCGAAGTTCCCTCGGGGTCGCCCAGCCGGTGGACCCGCAGGTCGTGAGCGGCGCTGGGCTCGGTGACGATGTCGTACTCGGTTGCGCCGGGGACCAGAACGGGGGGACTGTATTCGCGGCCGCTTGGATCGACCGGACCGTGGCCATGGTCGGCACGCACCGCGATCGGCTGGGTCCACACCCCATCGATCTTGGCCCGAACGGTGGCTACGACTTCGTGGGCGGCGCCGCTCCAACTGAGCGCCACGCCGGTGATCGACGAGTCGCCCACGATCTGGCTGCGGCCAACGGAGAGAAAATCTCCGGCGAGCGCGGCGCGGCCGAACGACGGGATTGCCAGCAGGGCTGGGCTTAGCGCCGCGGCACGAAGAACCGTGCGACGGTCGAGCGTCACGGACGCATCCCGGTAGGCAATGTGACAGAGGGATCGAAGGCATCCGGTGTGCCGGCGAGACGCCACAAGAACGTGGCGACCTGGCCTCGGGTCACGGGATCCTCGGGCCCGAACGACGTGGCACTGAGCCCGGTCGTGATTTTCCACTCGACCATCCAGGCAATCGCGTCGGTGTAGTAGGTGTTGGGGACCAGGTCGGTGAAGTTGTCGTTGGGCGGCGCGGCCGGTTCGCCCGCGTAACGCCACAAGAAGGTGGCCAGCTGACCTCGGGTCAGGGTTGCTTCGGGGGAGAAGAGGTTGAGCTGCGTGCCGGTCGTGATCTTCTGGTCGGCCATCCAGGCAACGGGTTGTTCGAAAAGCGATCCGGGGGCAATGTCGTCGAAGGGCGTCGGTACCGGCCCGGCGGGACGATCGGCAAATCGCCAGACGAACGCCGCCATTTGGGCACGGGTAATGGGCACGTCAGGGCCGAATAGTCCCGGAGCGATGCCGTTGGTGATCGATTGGCCGGCCATCCAGATGATCGGCTCGAAGTACACGCCGGGGGCGACGTCGGTGAACGAGATGACCGAGAACTTGGTCGACCGCAGTTCGCAGTCGAGGGCGACCGGTTCGGTGAGAGGACAATTGGCGGCGCCGGCATTGATGGCGTTGAAGAGCTTGGCCCCGCTGATCACCGGCTTACCGGATGTTTTGTACCCGCCCTCGGTGCCGTTGGTGCCGATGATGTCGACCGTGGCGTTACGGACCCGGCCCGACGGTGGAAGATCGTAAATTTTGATTTCGGTGATCGTGCCCACGTCGGTGGCGAAGCCCGCGGCCGCGAACCAAGTTGCGAGTTGCGAAGCGGTGTATTGGCGCTCCCACCGCCAAAATGTGTTCTGAGGCTTGCCCGTGGCATCTGGTGCCGGATCGTACGGGTCGGGCTTGGCGATGTGGAATGGTTCGGGGGTTATCCAGCGATCTTCGGAGGCCGCGGTGTAGCCGCCGTTGGATGAGCTGTAGAAGGTTCGCACGATCTCGTTGGCGTACACGACGGCCAGTCCATCGGTGGCATCGACCATCAAATTCTGATTGTCGGACTCCTTGCTCGTGCCGGCATAGACCTGATCCGAGGTCGAGTTGTAGACATCGAAAGAACAACATCCCGATGCTCGGCGACCTGCACCTCGAGCCGACGCGTAACTGCGGGCGGCAATAACCTGAGCCTTTACGGCTTCGTCGTGCCATGTGGAGGGGACCTCGGCTAGTCCTTTGAGGTAGTCCTGCATTGGCGTGTTGATCAACACGACGAGCAGACCTGTTGACCCGAAACGGTCGGGTTCCAGGCGCAGATCGCCCGCTCGATGGGTGTCGTGAGCGCCATAGGTCGAGTCCGAGATCCGGATTGTGTCGCCGGCCCGACGCAGGAGAGTTACCCGCTGACCTTGGCAGATAGCGGTGAGGCAGACGTCGACGCCGTCGGCCACGACCGACCAGCCGTATACGTCTTCGGCTTCGGTTGCCCCGCTGGATATCTTGGCCCCGAGGGTGACGGTCACCGACGCACCAATGTCGGCGTAGACGGTGCCGTCGATGTCGAGCGACAGCAGCCCGTCGTCGACGTTCTCGACGACGTTGGCAGTCGCCGGATCGTCGATGGTGAGCGGATCATCGGCCACCGCCGTAGCGGTGGTTGGCCGGGTCTTGCCAGCATTGGGCGACAACCGAATCCGCAAGTCGTTGATCAGATCGATGCCGCGACGGTCCTCAACAGTGGTGCCGTCGTAGTAATAGGTGAGGATCTGCTCGGCGGTGTGGCCGGCATCGGCTCGGCCGAGCGCTCCGTATTGGCTCATCCCGACACCGTGACCCCATCCTCCGCCAACAAAGGTGAAGATCTGATCGCCGGGCGCGGCGATCGCGGGCGCCGGCACGGCGACCGTGGAAGTGGCGACGAGGGCAATAGCTATCAAACGGGTGAATCGGCGTTGGAACATCCCGGTTCTCCATCGGCGGCCGCCCGCAACAGATCCGTAATTTCTAGTCGATCGACGGCCAAAAACCACGGCAACCACCCTAGGCGCTCGGTTGGCCGAACGTCGACATTTCGGGCGAGTTAGATGCGCGTGACATTGGTGCCGCTCAGCACCCCGCGTGTGTCGAGAATCGTTGCGGCTTTGTCGAGCAGAAGATTGTCGCGGAACACATCGTGGGCGGTCAGAAGGATCACCAGGTCAGCGTCGAGGACCGCCTGTTCGAGGTTGCTCACCGCAGTCAGCGAAACGCCGTCGACCTCGAAGTCGTCTACGAAGGGATCGTAGTAGCTGACTTCGGCTCCCATGTTCTGGAGTTTCGAGGCCACCGGTCGTGCCGGGGTCTCGCGGTCGTCGCTGATGTTGGCCTTGTAGGTGACACCCAGGAGCAGGATGTTCGAACCGTTGACCGATCGGCAGGCCTCGTTGAGAAGTTCTTGAGCTCGGAACCCGACATAGGAGGGTCGACGTCCGGTGATCTCCTGCGCCAGTTCGACAAATCGAAACTGATAACCCAGCGACCGCACGGCATAGCCGAGGTAGTTGGGGTCGATTGGTATGCAATGACCGCCGACTCCGGGACCAGGGTAGAAGGCTTGGAATCCGAACGGCTTGGTCTTGGCCGCCTCGATCGACGCCCAAAGGTCGATGCCCAGATCGTGGCAGAACACCGACATTTCGTTCATCAAGGCGATGTTGACGTGCCGGTAAGTGTTCTCGAGCAGTTTGGACATCTCGGCCTCGCGGGTTCCCGACGTTGGCACGACGGTGTCGACCATTCGGCCGTACAACTCCGCGGCGCGATCGGTCGAGTCCGAATCGATACCGCCGACAACTTTTGGAGTATTACGGATGCCGAATGTGGGGTTGCCGGGGTCGATTCGTTCTGGGGAGAACGCCAGCGGGAACTCTTTGCCGGCCACAAGCCCACTTGCTGCTTCGAGCAGGGGACGCACTACGTCTTCGGTGGTGCCGGGGTAGGTCGTGGACTCGAGAACGACCAGTGTGTCGCGCCTGATTTGTTGTCCGACGGTGGTTGCGGCCGCGGTGACCGCGCCGAGGTCGGGGACGCCATCGTCACGAAGTGGGGTGGGCACACAGATCACAACGGCGTCGGTGGCGGCGATGCACGACGGGTCGGAGGTGGCTCGAAACCCTCGGGCCAACATGGCGGCGATGTCGCCATTGTCGAGGTCGTCGACGTGAGACCGCCCGGCGGTGAGACCATCGACGATCGTGGCGCTGATGTCGAAGCCAACAACGTTGACGCCGCTGGCCACCGCCTCTTGGGCAAGGGGCAGCCCGACATAGCCGAGCCCAATAATTACCAAGTCCGAACGCATAGTTCAGATATCGGCACGGAGCGTGCGATTCTGAGCCTACGAACGGAGGTGCTGGCCCGGCCGGCGGCGAGTTTCGATCCCGTACTTCACGATGCATTGCACCGCCGCGACGCCGTCGCGCCAATTGATTTTCTTGCCCTCGGCGTACGTGCGTCCTGAGTAGGAGATTCCAACCTCCCAGACCCGCCACCCACCGGCGGCGACCTTGGCGGTGATCTCGGGCTCGATCCCAAACCGCGACTCGACCAAGTCGAGCTGCTGGACAACGTCGCGTCGGAACGCCTTGTAACAGGTTTCCATGTCGGTCAGGTTCAGGTCGGTGAACATGTTCGACAGGAGGGTCAACAACCGGTTGCCGATCGAGTGCCAGAAGTACAACACCCGGCGGGGTCGCCCCGACTGAAACCGCGAACCAAACACGACATCGGCTCGACCATTGAGCAACGGTTCGAGCATCAGGTCGTAATCGACCGGGTCGTATTCGAGATCGGCATCCTGCACGATGACGAATTCGGCGCTTGCTTCGGAAAATCCCCGACGGATGGCTGCGCCCTTACCCTGATTGCTGTCCTGAAGAAATACCAGGATGCGCGGGTCGGTCATGGCCGCGAGCAAGTCGCGGGTTTTGTCGGTCGATCCGTCGTCGACGACCAGCACCTCGGCGGTGTGGGGGCTGGCCAAGACCCGTTCGACAATTTCTTCGATGCTGGCGGCCTCGTTGTAGCACGGCATGACCACGCTGAGGCTTGGCACGATAGAGGGATCTGTCATCGGGCAGAGACGCTACCGCGAGGACTGGCTTCGCGGCCGCTTCTTCTCGCACTACCCTTGAGCCGCTGCCGGTCAGCGCCTTCTCATGCGTACTCATCCCGTTCCGATTCCCGACCTTGACGAGCCAATACCTGGTTCGGTTTTGCCTCGGCTGCGTTCTTTCGGATTTCGGTTCTTGCATGTTGTCGACGCCGTCTCGCTGTTCGCTCTGATGCACGTCATCACGACGGCGCGATTCGGGCTCAACTGGCCCACGTATCCGTACTCGTACTATTTCGTGGGTTTCAGCCTCGCGACCGCAATTCACCTGTCGATCTACTACTTCGGTGGGATGTACGAGTACGAGCAGCGCCTCGGCCGCCCTCCGTGGCTGCCCAAGGCCACGTTCCTCACCGCAGTCGCAGTGCTGGTTGGGGCGTCTACGGCGTTCATCACCGGTCGCTACCTGATGCCGCGTGGCAACCTCGGCGCTCTTTTCGTGGCCGGTTCGCTTCTTGTCACCTTCAACCGCTGGTTCGCCCGGTCGGTTAGGTTCCGGCGGTTCGGTGCCCCGAAGATCTTGTTGGTGGGAACTCCCGACGACGCCGGTCTGGCCAAACGACATCTTGGCGAGTCGGGCCGCGGCGAAACCGTTGTCGGCCATGTTGTTTCGACCGATCGTCTCGTTGCCCAGATTGACGAGGTCGACGCGACCGATGTGTTGTTGGTCAGTGGCGGGTCGCTCGACGACATCTACCCTCATCCCCTTGATGTGCTCGAACGGCGGCTGATCGGGGTGTACCGGCGCGTCGTGCCGGTCGACACCTTGCTGGGGTTGCAGCGCAGCCGCGAGATCGCCGGCATGCCCTTCGTTGCTCTGCGCACCCACGCCGTGCCGATGTATCGCCTGCGTCTCAAACGCATCATCGACCTCGCGTTTTTGATCGTGGCTTTCCCAATCATCATGGTGGTGTTCGGCGCTACCGCCCTCTACACGAGGATTCGAGTGGGGCCGGGCGTGATATTTCGTCAGGAACGAGTGGGACGTCGCGGCGAGCTCTTCACCCTCGTCAAGTTCCGCACCATGGGACACGACGCCGAGTCGGCGACGGGCGCAACCCTTGCTGCTGATGGAGATCCCCGTGTGGTTCGCGGCATGAGCTGGATCCGGTCGTCTCGTCTCGACGAACTCCCGCAGCTGTGGAATGTCTGGCGCGGTGAGATGTCGATCGTTGGGCCCCGACCGGAACGCCCCGAGTTCGTCGATCAGTTCGAGGAGCTCCTGCCGGGTTACAACCGCCGCCACGACATGCCCCCGGGTATCACCGGTCTCGCTCAGATTCGTGGTCACTACCAGACCGACCCTGGCTACAAGCTCGGCCACGACCTCCAATACATCGTCAACTGGTCGCCCATACTCGACGTGATGATCATGGCCGAGACCGTGGTCGTGATGCTGCGGCGATCGGCCCGCTGACTTTTCGATGACCAGGAAGATTCGGGATATCTCGGTGATCGTTCCCGCGCTCAACGCCCAAGAAACCATCAATGGTTGCCTTGGTGCGATTTTGTCTCAGGAAGTCGATCGAGCTTTTGACGTCACTGTCGCCGTCGGCCCCTGCGTCGACAACACCGCCGAGATCGTCTCCAAACTTGCCAAAGCTGACCTTCGGATTTCGAAGATCGATAACCCCAGCGGCCGCACCCCCGACGGTCTCAACCTGGCCATCGCTGCTTCAACGGGGGCGCTAGTGGCTCGGATCGACGCCCAGTCGGTAATCCCGCCCGGCTACATTCAGAGATTGGTGGACACCGCCGAACGCACGGGCGCGGCCAACGTTGGCGGAGTGCAAGTTCCGGTCGGGGACACACCGCGCCAATCAGCGATCGCCGCGGCTATGTCCTCGCCTTTCGGAGCCGGGCCGGCACCGTTTCGGGCCTCCGGCAACGAAGGGCCGGTCGACACGGTCTACCTCGGTGCCTTCGATCGCGAGGTTCTCGAAGAGGTGGGCGGGTTCGCGACCGAGCTGACCCGCAACCAAGATTACGAACTCAACTGGAGGATCCGCCAGGCCGGCTACGTCGTATGGATCGACCCTGAGTTGCAAGTCGAGTACCGCCCTCGCCGAACGTTTGGAAGGCTGGCGAGTCAGTATTTCCAGTACGGCCGGTGGAAACGCCACGTGTTGGTTCTTCATCCCCGCTCGCTTCGGGTTCGACAGTTGGCCGCTCCCACGTTGGTGCTTGCTCTCGTAGCCTCGGTGGCCGCGCTCTGGTTCGGGCACGAGCTCGGATTGGTTATGCCAATCGTCTATGTCGGTGCGGTGGCGCTCACCGCGGCGCGGATTGGAAGCCCTCGCCAATGGCGCCACAAACTCGAGGTTGCGATGGCGTTTGGCACCATGCATCTCGCGTGGGGTGCGGGATTTCTGGTTGGTCGTCGCCGCTAGCGGTTAGTCGCGCGTGGTGAGGGTGTTGTCGCCACCCGACGCCACGTGATCGAGATAGCTCCCTACCACCGATGTCGGGTCGCCGAGTTCGAGCAGGCGCCCGTGATCGAGCCAGCCGACGGTGTCGCACAACTCTTGCATCAGCACCGCGTTGTGACTGACCAGCACGATGGTTGTGCCTCGTTCGCGCAACATGTTCATGTGGTTCATACAACGCTGCTGAAACTCTTCGTCGCCGACCGCGATTACTTCGTCGACCAGCAAAATTTCGGGATCGACGTTCACGGCCACGGCAAACCCCAACCTCACGTACATGCCGCTCGAGTAGATCTTGACGGGTTCGTCGATGAACTCGCCGATTCCGCTGAACTCGATGATGTGATCCATCGAGTCGGCCATGTGTTTGCGGCTCAGACCGAGCATCGCGCCGTTTAGAAATACGTTTTCGCGGCCGGTCAGATCGGGGTGAAAGCCCGAGCCCAGTTCGAGCAGCGCCGAGAGTCGGCCGGTGGCGCTGATCTGGCCGACGCTGGGGCGATGGATCCCCGCCATGAGTCGCAGCAGAGTCGACTTGCCGCTGCCGTTGTGACCAACCAGGCCAAAAAACGATCCGGGTTCGACCGTGAGGTTGATGTTGCGCAGGACCCAGAAGTCGTCGACGTCGCGTGAGCGGCCGATGCGGAGCAGAGCTTCTTTGAGGCTGCTGGGCCGGTTGCGTTCGAGCCGGAAACGTTTCGATACGTCCTCTACGGCGATCTGCCCGATGGTCATGGTTCCTCGCTGATTTCCATGCTGCGGGCCCGGAAATAAACCCATCCGACGCTGAACGACACGATCGCCCATCCGGTTGCGGCTAGTAGTTTGGCGCCGCTGGGAGCATCAAGGAAGTAGACGCCGTCGCGGGCGATGCCAACAAAGAGGGCCGGAGGGTTCCACGCAACGAGCGTGCGAATCGGGAGTCCCCACTTGTGCTCGGGAACAAGATCGATGGTGAACACGATCGGGACAAGAAAGAACGAGACGTTGAGCAATATCCCCACGAGGTATTGGATGTCTCGATAGCGGGCGTTGAGCACCGACACGATAAATCCGATGCCGAGTCCGAAGGCCATGGTGAGGATCAGGGCGATGGGTAAAAACACCACGGTCCACGAGAGGTTTCCGAGCACCGCCATGATGACCACCAGCACAAAAGCCTCGAGGGCGGTTTGCACCGCGTTGGCGGCCGCGCCGCCGAGCAGAGCGGTTTCGGTTGGGAAATAGATCTTCTTGCGTAGGTCGCTCACGCTGGCCAGCCAGCCCATGCACCCGTTGACTACACCGGTGAACGAACTCCACGACACCAACCCACAAAACAGGAACAGGCCGAAATTCTGGGCATTGCCGTTGTCGGTGATCGGGGCGCGGGCGCCGTAGACGATGCCGAATACGAAGCCGTACACCGCGACGGTGGTGAGCGGATTGGCGAACGACCAGAACCAGCCCAGCAGGCTGCGCTTGTAGCGGGCCTTGGACTCGCGCTGGGCGAAGTTGTAGATGAGGTTGGTGCTCTTGCGCACCGCGGGCGAAATAGTCAGCATTGGTCGGTCCGCGCCATCGACGCACCGAGATCCTAGCGATCACGCTCGCAGCTACGATGCACCAGTGACTCAGAACCGTGGACGCGTTGGGTTTGTGGCGCTGAGCCTGATCGTGTTGTCCAATGGCCCGTTGTTTTTTGTCACTCGCAAGGTGTTTGGTATCCCCGACTCTTGGGAGGGTCCGTTCGTCAGACCGATGATCGTGGCCACCGTCGCGACGGCGATCGTGGTGGTATTGCTCGACCCTTATCGGCGTTCCGGGCAACGCCTACGTTCTCCATCGATGGTCGCGCTGGCCAGCGCCGTGGGCTTGGGCTGCTGGGCCGCGCTGAGCACGTTGTGGAGCCTGCAGCCCGAGATCACTCTGTGGCGGGGTGTGGTTTATGCCGGACTGCCGTTTGTGGCTTGGGTGATTGCCGATCTGGGCCGTGACGATTTAGCGCGGGCGGTGGCGCTGTTCGGCGCCGCGGTAGTTGTCCCAAGTGTCGGCTTTGTCATCGTGTGGTCGAGCGTGGCCACCGACAGCAACGATGATTGGCGCGGCGTCATGACCAATCGAAACGGTTTCGCGCCGATCTGCGGGCTGGCCATTCTTGCCGCGATGACCCTATTGTCGGGGACAGAGTTGTCCGAGCGCCGCCGACGACTCGATGTTGCGTTGCTTGGGTTGGCCGGCGTTGGTCTCTTGGGCAGTGGGAGCCGCACGGCTTGGTTTGCTCTTGTCTTGGCCCTGGGAGTTGCGACGGTCGTCGTGGTGGGAAGATACGAACACATCAGATCCCCGCGCCGAGGAGTTCTCGTCGCCTCGGCGGTAGCAGTGGGTGCCGGCAGTGTCGGATCTGTTCTTGCCTTGGCACGCGTCTGGAACGAATCAACGTTCGTTCAACGACGAACGATCTGGGACCTGGTGGGTGACAGAGTTTCGGAGCACCCAATTGGCGGGGTTGGCTGGGAGGCGTTCTGGTACACGCCCGAACTGCACACCCACGAATTGCTCACTCGTGGCAGTGCCCACGGATCGATTCCGGAGTTGCTGTTGGGCGTCGGCGTGGTGGGCCTGGTCCTTTGGGCCATCGTTGTGGGCCTGGCAATCTTTGGTGTGGTCAGAGCGGCGTGGCGCAATCCGTCCACCGAAACATGGTTCTGGCTCGCGGCGGTGACGTTCTTGGTAGTGGAGAACCTCACCGAGAGCTTTGTGTTGTGGTTCAGCTACAACTGGGTTTTGCTCATTGCCGCCGCTCTTCGATTCGGTGGCCGACGGCCCCGGCCAACCGCGCGACGAAACGTCGAAGCCATGTCAACGGCGATCGGGTGATCTGGTCGATTTCGGTGCTGGCGGCCTGCAGATCCTGCTCGTGACGGCTGCCGAGGCCAGCAACGAAGTGGGCGCCGGCGACTCGTCGGGCATCTCCGGGCGGAAGTAATAGCGGTCGCTTGGACATGGCGTCGATAACCATCGCGTGGGCCCGCTCCCATTCGCTGACCGATTCGGCGGTATCGGCGTTGGCATCATCGAGTCGGCGATAGATCGAGGTGCAGGCATCGATGGATGTGACTCCGCAAATCGGTGCCATTTGCATCAGGAAGTCCCAATCTTCGAGCACCGAGAGGTTTGGGTTGAACGTCGCGCCGGCCCACTCGATCAGGTGACGCGGAACCGCAATGCCACAAATCGGGGTTTGGTTTTGGCTGACATGAGCAAGTAGATCGAAGGTGGGGGCGAACGGTTCTTCGACGGCACCGGTCGGGCGGACCGGCTCGTCTCCGCCGTCAGTGGTCCAGGCCTGTGACGCGACCCGGGCCCGAATGATGGTCTCGGGATGCTGGCGGATTGCCGAGTCGAAACTCGATAACCATTCGGGGTTGGCCAAATCGTCATCGTCGAGAAAGCAGATGTAGTCCTTGCTGGCCAGCGCCAGGCCGGCGTTGAGCGGAGCGCTGCGGCCCGGCCCGGTCACGGCAGTGACTGTGAGCGGCGATGGGGCGGACGCACCGTCGAGTTGCTGGGCTACTTCGTGGGCTTTTTGAGGATCGTCATCGTGCACCATCACCAGGATTTCTAGGTTTTGGTGACTCTGGGCGGCGAGGCTTTCGACCGCGGCTCTTAGCGAATTGGGGCGACGACCCTGGGTCCGGACGATTACCGAGAACGAAATCGTCCCCTCCGGTTCCCACTCCGGCGGGGGTCGGTTCCCAAAGAGTTCACGCAGCGGGATGCTCATCGTCTCAGCCGGCGCAAGGCGGCGCGAGCGAAGCGCATCAGCGGGTTGCGGGCTAGTTCGGCCGAAAGATTTTGCACCGTGCGATCGAGCTCGACGATCTGTTGGTCCCGTTCGTTGACAAGATCGGTGAGGACTTCCTCACGTGCGCCGGCCCCTATGAGCAGATCTCGGACCCTCAAGATTTCGCGACGCAACAGATCGGGATCGTCGCGGTCGATTGGATCTTCGTCGTCGGGAGACGGCGTGGCGACGAGTTCGGGCACGGCCGGACCCTACCCGTTGGTCGGCGCCGAGTCGGACGCCCCGATTCGGGCATGGTGAACACGAGGGCGCAGGATCGTGTCGCGCGGCGTGGTGATGAACGGCGGCGATGACGGGTCGAGGTGATCGGCGTTGGCTCGCCGGTTGTGAGGATCGTCGAGACGGCGGTGTCCGGGGTGATACCACGGGTCGACGATGTCGCCCCACCGGCCAACAAAGCGATCCCATTCCCACTGGTTCGTAACCGGTGGCCGACTAGCGCTCTCGTGATGGATGAGTCGGGCGTTTGGTTCGACCACTACCCGCTGGCCCGATCGATGAAGTTTTAGGCACAGGTCGACGTCGTTGAACCCGTGGGGGAGAGATTCGTTGAATCCTCCGATCGCCAGGAGGTCCCGGCGACGAGCCAGCAAACACGCCGCGGTGACGGCGATGACTTCGGCGGCGATGTCGGCGTCGAAGGAGCGGAGTTCGTCAGCGGCTCGCCCTACAAACGAGTGCAACGGGTACGCGTCGTCGGTGACCATTCCCACGTGTTGCACGGTGTGATCGGGGTACAGCAACAACGCTCCGACCGCGCCGACTTGTTGGTCTTGAAGATGCACGCTCATCTGATCCAGCCAACCGGGTTCGACGAGTTCGACATCGTCGTTTAGCACCAAGACCTGCGGCTGAGTCGACGCCAGTATCCCCAGGTTGACCGACGCCGAGAAATTCCACGGCCCGGGCGGCCGCCGGACCAGATGGACGTCTTCGGCTTCGAGTTCTTTGGCATCGCCGGTGTATTCGTCGCCTATCACCAGCAGTATCTCGACCGGCGACTTTGCCGACCTCCTGACCGCGTTGATGGCTCGAGCCACCATCGGCACACCATTGCTATCGGTGGTGCCAGCGGTGGGTATTACGACTGATACCGGTTCGAGCTTGTTGGTGGAGAGGACGAATCGGCCGCGGTTTGTTGGGTCCGAGGTGGTCGCGTTTGGCAGCCGTTGTAGAACGAGGCGCTGGTGGGCCAGACGGTCGGCGTGGGTGAGTTCCACCGGTCGCTCAACGTGGACGAGGCCCGCAGGCAGATGAACAATGCGGGCCCGAGGGCCAAGTTCGGCGATGAGGTCGAGACGAGCGGCTAGGTCGGTGGCCCCGTGACTACCCCGCACAACCAGCAAGTCGAGGTCGGCGGGATTGCCGAGCAGGCGCGTCGGGGACCACGCCGGGCGGCGCACGCCGCGCCCGGCGACGACGGCATCGGCCACGATGGCATCGATAGTTGGGTCCCGGTCGAGCGCTTCGAGCACCGTTTCCACGGTGCGCGAGTCGAGGCGGCAATCGCCGTCCACGCATAGCGACGCGGTTACGTCAGGGTGGTCGGAGTTGGTCGTCCAGCGCTTCGAGGACTGATCGCTCAGCGACCGCAGGAGCGCGCTTGACGACGCTTTGGCGCCGGATTGTTGTTGCGTGGGGATGTAGAGCACGGCCATGGGCTTGGTGCGAAGGTAGCGTCCCGCCATGGCTCGCGTGGTGTCGTCTCGGAGGCTTCCTCTTCTGGTGATGGTCGCGCTCGTTGTTTTCATGTTCTGGCAGCCGTTGTTTGCCGGCGGAACGCTTGTGCCCCACGACCAGGCGGAGACTCATGCGCCGTTCGTTGATGAGCCGGTCGAAGGGCTCACGGTCGAGGTCGCCCCAACCGGGTCGGTAGGGGTTCACGGCTACTGGTCGAACGTCGGCGAAGCGCTGCGAAACAACACGTTGTCGTGGTGGGACTCTTCGGTCGTCGGCGGCCTTCCGACCATGCGCAACGGTTTCGCCGTGTTCAACGTTGTCTACTTGGTCGCGCCGGCGTGGTTCGCTCCGGGTTTGGTGGCGGCCCTGGCAATGTCGGCGGCCTTGCTGGGCCTGTTTGGGTTCATGCGGTCGCGGGGTCGCAGCAGACCTGCCGCGCTGACGGCGGCGGTGGCTTACAGCTTCTCCGGGTTCTTTGTTGTCTGGATTGGGTGGCCTCATGGACTCGCCGCAGCGGTTGTTCCATGGTTGTTCTGGGCGGTCGAAGTCTGTCTGCGCCACCCTCGACGTCGCGGCATCGCCGGTGTCGCCATCGCGGTGGCCGCGTTGTTGTGGGCCGGGTCGTTCGTGGTCGCGATTTGGGCGATCGTCGGGGCGTTGGCATGGCGGGTGGCTGGGGTTGGCGATGGAGTGCCGCGGCGGCAGGTCTGGGAGCGTGTCGGCCTGGGCATGGCGCTCGGAGCGGTGATGAGCGCGCCGCACTTGGTGGCATCCGTTGACTATTGGCGCTGGGCCGACACGAGCGGATTGGCGAACGGGGATACGTCGGCGCCGGTTGCCACGAGCCTCACGACGGCGCTGCCGAGTGCCTGGGGCAACGACGCGTTGGGCTCGCCGTGGTTTGGCGAGTCGTCGTTCCAGCTCGCCAATGTGCATGTCGGGATGCTGGTGACGGTTCTCGCCATTGTCGGACTCATTGCTGGATGGCGGATTCGGGATCGTTCGAGTTTGGCTCTTTCAGCGGTCGGGGCTCTTGCGTTCGCCGTTGCATTTGTTGGGGGTCCGTTCGATCGCGTTTCTGACTTATTGACGCTCTCGGCCGGCGAAGCCACTCATGCCCGAGTGCTGTTGGTACTGGTCTTGGCCGTTCTGGCTGGTGACGGGATCGATGCCGTGGTTGATGGCTCCCGAAGTGTCGGTGATCTCAAGAATCTGGCCCGACTCACGCTTCGCGGGATCCTTCTCGTGGCTGTTGTCGCCAGTCCGGCATTGTGGCAACTCTTCGACGCGTCCCGCGGCGCGGGCGCACTGCGGAGCACACTCGCCGACGCAACTGTTCCGTTGCTTGCCGTGATCGGCGCGGTGTTTGTGGTCAGGCAACTTGTCAGGCGGACATTGGATCCGCCGGCCGCCGGTGCGGTTCTGATGGCGTTGGTGGCATTCGAGGTCTTGTTCTTCGCCACCCCGATTCCAACGACAACGGCACGCCACGAACGGATTCACGAGACCGCCGGGCACCGTACCGTTCGTGAGTTGCTGGGCGAGTCGACCCGAATCGGCGCATCAGGTCAGGCCTTTTTCCCGGGGACCAACGCCGCGTACGGAATCGACGATATTCGTGGTCCAGGTCTGAGGTCTCGGCCGCTCGCTGCGCTCACCGAGTCGCTTGAACCCGTCGATGGGCCCTCGCTGGACGTTGGGGTGGCCCGTGCTTTGGGCATCGGTGTCTGGGTTCAGCCGGGCGGGGAACAAAACAACGTGTCACCGCCGCCCGGAAAGATTGTGGCTGCGGCCGGCGCGGTGATGCGGGTCGACCCGGCGTTGCAACCGCGTGTCGGTCATGTTCAGATACCGGAGAATGGCTTGAGAGCCGTGTCGTTCGACCTGGAACGAGAGTTCCCCGCGTCAGTCGAGGTGCACTTGCGGGGCGCGGGTGGCGATCTTTTCAGACGCATTTTGGTTCCGGCCGGAGAACAGTCGGTTTCGGTGGCGTTGGCCGCCGAGACGCTCGAGCCGGGGGCCGATGTCGCAGTAACGATACGGGTCGAGGCCGAGCCCGGCACGACATCACTCGGAGTTGACGGCAACGGCGAGGCCGTCATTGGCGTTGTCGGAGGCGACAATTTTTCGCACCTTGTCCTCAGCGATGGTCTCGCCTTGACAGCGATCGCCAACGCATCGCTCGTTAGGGTTGCCGGTTCGGCGGTGGTCGAGCACGACGCCGGCCAGATTGCCGCCCTGTTGAGTCATCGTGGCGGGTTGGATTCCCCCGCAGTTGTGGAGACCGAGATCGGCCTGCCGGGCGATCCCGAAGACGGCGAGCACACCATCGTCGACTCGACGGTCGACGGTGGTTCGGTCAGTGTCCGAGTCGTTCAGTCCACGAACGGGTTGGTCGTCGTGGCGATCAACGACTATCCGGGCTGGCATGCGAGCGTCGACGGTTCCGACGCCAAGATTGTCCGAGCCGATGGAGCATTCATGGGGGTTTTTGTTCCGGCTGGTGATCACGTCGTCGAGTTGCGCTATTCCCCGAGGCTGTGGCGCACCACCGCGCTCGTTGCGTTGCTGGCCGGGCTGCTCGCCATCGCCATGTGGTTCGATGGTCGCTCGCTGGACCCGTCAGCGCATCACGAGGCTGGTAGCGTCCAGCGTCGTGGCTGACCCCGAGGACGACTCCCGCATGCCAGACGAAGATCCGGTTGTTTACATCAACCGGGTCAGAGCCGAGATCGAGGCCGACGCCGAACTGAGGCGTCGCCGCGACCCCGAACTCCAGCGTCGCGAACGAGAGATCGAGCGAGCATGGATCGATGTTGCCCCGCCGGGAGCCGCTGGACCCCAGCGCGAGCTGCTACTCGATCGGGCCGACCGCTTGGCCATGATCGACGTCGACGCGCCGTTGGGCGCGCGTCCTGGCGTGCGCCAGGTCAAAGGGGCGATCCGAAAGGGCACCTACTGGTATTTGCGTTACGTCACCGATCAGGTCAACGCGCTCAACAATGTGATGACCCGGTTGGTCCGCAGGCTCGACGAGCGGATCGCCGAGGTCGAATCAGCCGTTCATCTCGACGAACTCGACACATTGATTGATGCTCCACCCGAGCCGTCGACCATCGTCGCCGACGCCGTAGCCGCGCTGGATTGGGCCGACGGCCGCATTGCGGTGCTGTCGTGCGGAGCCGGAAACGTGGCCCGGGCACTGCACGATTCGGGTCGGCAGGTGTACGGAGTCGACCAAGACGCGTTGGCCATTTTGCCCGGCGTGCGCGACGGTATCGATCTGCGATCTGGCGATCCAATCGTTCATTTGCGCGAGATCGAGGACGGAACTCTTGGCGGCGTAGTGCTGGCCGGGATGGTCGAGAACCTTGCCCCCGCGGTGATCTGGAACGTCCTGAACGGTGCTCTGAGAGCCGTCGGGCCCGGTGGCGTGGTCGCCATTGCCGCGGCATCGCCACGCGACCGCGACTTGGTCGAGTCGGAGCTGCGAGCGAGTCGCGGAATATCGGCCGAAACGTGGGCCCACTTGGCCGAACGGGCCGGTGCCGTAACCGAGATGGTGCCGACTTCTGATCCCCGGATCGCTCACGTCGTGGTTGCTCGCCGCGTCTGACATGGCTATCCGTGTTCACCACTTCACCGCGACCCTGAGCCCGCGCGACGCGGTAAGCCATCACACGCTCGAAGTCGACAGCCTGCTCAAGGAGTTGGGCTACGAGACGTCCTTGTATGCGGCGTCGGTTCACCCCGAGTTGCGCAACCGGGCCCTGGATTTTCGTGATCACGAGCACGCGCCGGCCGCCGATGTCTTGCTTTATCAGACATCGACCGGTTCGCCGGTGGCCGACTACTTGTTGTCTCGTCCCGAGCCGTTGATTGTCGACTACCACAACCTCACTCCCGCGGAGATGTTCGACCCGTGGGAGCCCCACGTTGGCGCCGAACTCGATCACGGTCGCCGACAGTTGGCCCGCCTGTGCCATCGGGCCCGCCGCGGCCTGGCCGATAGCGCGTTCAACGCCGCCGAACTGATCGACGGGGGACTCCACGATGTCGCGGTAGCTCCGGTTCTGTTCAACCCGCCAGCCGTGACTGAGCGACCGAACCGCGATCTTGGGTCCCCGCCGACCGCGTTGTTTGTTGGTCGGCTTGCGCCAAACAAGTGCCACGAAGATCTCATCGCGGCGACGGCAATGTTGCGCGAATGGCGCGCCGATGCCCGCCTCGTGTTGGTCGGAACGTCATCGTCGCCTCGATACGAGGAGTCACTGCGGTCGTTGGCCGATCGGATTTGCCCTGATGGTGTGAAATTTGCCGGGTCGGTTTCGGCGGCTGAGCTGGTCGAGTGGTATCGCACCGCCGATGTGTTCTTGTGTCTCTCCGAGCACGAGGGGTTCTGCGTACCATTGATCGAAGCCATGGCCACCGGATTACCGGTAGTGGCCTTCAACGCGGCCGTGGTCGCTGAAACTGTTGGCGACGCCGCGATTTTGCTCGACCACAAAGACCCGATCACTGTTGCCGCCGCGGTCGAGCGGGTCTACGCCGACCAAACGCTACGCGACACATTGGGTGAAGCGGGCCGGCGCCGCGCGGTCACCTTCGACCCAGCGACATCGGGTCAGATCATGCGACAAGAATTAGCCGCCGCGATTGGTGCACTCACGTGACCTCAGTCGACCTTCTTGTGCCCGAACTGGCTCCGCACGACGCAACCGGCACCCACACCATGTTGCTGCGAGACCTTTTGGTCGAGATGGGAGCCGACGTCCGGATCGTGGCCCAGACTCCGTCTCCGCTCGACGAAGACGTCATGCTGATTCGTGCCTGGAAGCCATCCGCAGAGCTGACGATCCTTCAGCACGGCATTGGGTCCTTGGTCGCCGAAGCGGTCATCGACCATCAAGCATCCGTCGTGCTCAACTACCACAACATCACTCCGTTGGAGTTCGTCGAGCCGTGGAACCCGGATCGGATCGCGGGTCTGCGGTGGGGTCGAGTCCAGCTTGATCAGCTTGCGCCCCTATGCCAGCTAGCGGTGGCCGATTCGGATTACAACGCGGCCGAGCTCCGAGCCGCGGCCTACCGCGACGTGGTGGTCTCGCCGGTGCTGTGGCGGTCGCGCCGCGACCAGATTGTGCGGTCGGTCGGCGATGAGCCGGTGGTGTTGTTTGTTGGACGGGTCGCACCCAACAAGTGTCACGAAGATCTTCTGGCCGCGTTTGCCATGGTGCACGAAGAGCATCGTCAGGCCCGGTTGATCTTGGTCGGCTCAGCGGGATCTTCGCCGTACCACGCCGCCCTCGAGGCTTACGCCCAGCGGCTCGAAATCTCGGCCGCGGTCGAGTTCGTGGGCGAGGTAACCGACGAAGAGCTGCTTACTCACTACGGGAGGGCCGACGTATTCGTTTGCTTGTCAGAACACGAAGGGTTCTGCGTACCGGTGGTCGAGGCAATGGGCGCGGGTATCCCGGTGATTGGATATCGGGCCGCCGCAGTGCCAGAGACTGTCGCCGACGCCGGACTGGTGTTGGCCGACAAATCGCCGTCAACGGTTGCCGCGGCGATCGATCGGGTCCTTACCGATACCGAACTCCGCGACCATCTCGCACTGCGGGGGATGGACCGAGCCGACGATTTCGATCTCGCCAACTCGCGGCGTCAGATGCGGACAATCCTCGAACCGTTGTTGGCGACGCCATGAACCGCACCCTCACTTTCGTTACTCCTCGTTACGGCGCCGACGTCCTTGGCGGCGCCGAGCAAGGGGCTCGCTCCTATGCGGTGCGAATGGTCAAGGACGGCTGGTCGGTGCGGGTCATCACGTCGTGTGCGCTCTCGCTGGTCGATTGGGCTGACGAGTACCAGCCCGGTACGAGCATCGAGGAGGGTGTCGAGGTATTGCGTTGTCGGGTGAGGAGACCGCGAGATCCTGACCACGACGCTCTAAGCCAGCGTGTCTTTGCCATGCCCGAGGTCGACGAGGCAACCGCGTACGACTGGATCGATCGTCAGGGCCCCGATAGCCCCGACCTCCTTGATGCTGTTGAGGCAGTGGACCAAGGCGTGATCGCGCCGTACCCGTATCTCTATCAACCAACGGTGCGCGGGATTTTGCGGGCCCGGGTGCCGACGGTCTTGCACGCCGCGTCGCACCCCGAGCCAGCGCTGAGGTTGCCGGTGTTTCCCAAGGTGTTCGCGGCTGCTGATGGGTTGGTTCATGGGAGTCGAGCCGAACAGAACCTGGTGTTGTCGAGGTTCCCGGTGGCCGCCACCAAGCCTCAAGTAGTGCTGGGTCTGCCGATCGAGATCGACGCGCCGGTCGACCCCGCGGCGGCTCGCTCGGCGCTGGGGCTGGGCGACGAGCCGTTCGCGGTGTATCTCGGGCGCGTCGATCCGGGCAAGGGCACCGACCAGCTGGTCGAACGGTTTGCTGCGTTTAGAGCTCAGCGGGGCCACGCCAAGTTGGTGCTCGCCGGTCCGGTCATAACCGCCCCGCCCGACACCGAAGGGGTTGTGGTGCTCGGGGCCGTTCCGGCCGAGCACAAGTACGGCCTGCTGGCCGCCGCCGAAGTGTTGATCAACCCCTCGCCGAACGAGAGCTTCAGCATGGTGGTTCCCGAAGCAATGCTGGTCGGCACGCCGGTGCTCGTGAACGGCTGGTGCGAGCCGATGCGTGAGCATTGCGAGAACTCCCACGGCGGGTTTTGGTACACCGGTCATGCCGACTTCGACGTTGCGCTTGGTCGGCTCCTCGACGACTCCGAGTTGAGGACTCGGCTCGGAGCGGCGGGCCAGGCCTATGTCGAGTCGATGTTTTCGTGGGAAGCGGTTCGAACGAGGTACGAAGGGCTGCTGGCTCGGCTCGCCTAGTCGACTTCGCTAATATCGGCAGGGCGAAGCCACGCCTTGGGTTTGCCAACCCGCACTATCAGGTCGGCGAGCAGGCCGATCGCCAGCAGTTGCAGCATGGCGAAGCCAAGTAACAGCGTGTTGGCCGCGGGGCGAAAATCTTTGTCGATGAGGTCGTAGCCCAACTTCGCGGTGAAAACGGCTCCCAAAACCGCCGCGATAGGTAGAACCACCCTCAGCGGGTCATACGACAACATCAGTCGAATGACTTGTAATACGTAGCGCCGGGTGTCGGCGAGCCAGCGGAACTTCGAGGTCCCGGCCCGTTTCGCGTAGTCGATCGGCACGTACTTGACCGAGTAGCCGTTCATCAGAAACGACATGGTGGTTGTTGTGACACAGCTGAATCCGGCCGGAAGTTCGTGAATGTATTGCATCGCGACGTCGCGGCGAAACGCTCGAAAACCCGAGTTGAGGTCGGGGATCTCGGTGCGAGTGAGGTAGGAAGCCAGGCGGCGGATCGCCCACTTTGCCGGCACCCGTAAGAGACGCAAAGCGCCACGCTCGGCCGTGCGAGCGCCGACCACCTGGTCGTGAGAGCCGAGGGCCGCAACCAGCTGGGGAATCTTGTTGTTGGGGTAGGTCATGTCGGCGTCGGTCCAGACAACGACGCGACCAATAGCGGCTTCGGTGCCGATGCGGCGGGCCGTTCCGACGCCGTTGTTTCTTGTTGATCGGATCAGTCGGACGGGGTGCTCGGCGGCGATTTCGGCCGAGCGGTCAGTCGAGCCATCGTCCACGACGATCAGCTCCCATGTGTAGCTCGATGCCGCCATTGCCTGGGTTATGCGACCCAGCTCCTCGCCGAGGTGTCCGGCCTCGTTGAGGACCGGTACCACGATGCTCACATCGACACTGGGTTGCGTATCGGTTGGGTCAGCAGACACCGCAACAGCTTAGGCGTTGGACCGCTGCGCACCGGAGCCGATAGTTGTGGGCTATCCTGCTCAGGCGCGCGGTGGTAATGACCGATGGAGAGTCATGTTCCGCCACTTCTACGCTGTTGTCGCTGTCCTCGGCGTCACGGGCTCGCTAATGGCCGCGGCTGCCCCCGCCAACGCGGCTCAGTTGCCCTATCAGCAGAACTGGGCCGTGCTCAACGGGTGGAATCGTAGTTCGTCGCCGGTTATTGCCGATATCGACAACGACGGCCAGAACGAGGTGGTGTTCGGCGCCCAAGACGGCAAACTCCGCGCTTACGAAGCCGACGGCACTTTGAAATGGGCGGTCAACGCGGTGCCCGGGGTTGGCCCCGGCTGCAACGCACAGTCGTCGCCTAGTTCTATCGACTCGAGCCCGGCGGTGGCCGACATCGATGAAGACGGCAAGATGGAGGTCATCGTTGGCGTTGGTTCGGCATGGCATTCGGGCCAGAACGGATCGGTGATCAGTTTTGACGGCGCGACCGGTGCGATCGAGTGGCGCACCAACGACAGCCGCGATACCCACAACATCTGGACTGGGTCACTGATCAAAGACGGCTGGTGCGAGGCAACGTTTGCCACCCCGGCGATTGGTGATGTGGACGGCGATGGACATCTCGACGTCGTGTTCGGTAGCTGGGATTTCTTTATCTGGGCCGTGGATCGTTTCGGCCAGCCGTTGCCAGGGTTCCCGGTAAACAACGACGACACGGTGTGGTCCTCGCCGGCCTTGTTCGATGTTGACGGCGACGGTGCGGTTGAGATCTTTATCGGCGGCGACAGCTCTCCGGGCGGCTACTTCGATCACCTTGGTGGTGTGTTCCGTGCTTTGAAATGGCAGAACAACCAGGTGGTCGAGTTGTGGAATCGCACGGCCAACGAAGTCATCATGGGGTCGGCGGCCATCGGCGATATCAACGGTGACGGCCGGGCCGAGGCGGTCGTCTCCACCGGCGAGTATTGGTATCTCACGTGTGGACAGGGATCGCCCCAGTGTTCGCCCGGTGACGGCAGCGACCGCAACAAGCTCTTTGCGTTTCATCTAGACGACGGGTCTACCGTTGCCGGATTCCCGGTTTCGGCCAATGGAACCATCAGGGCCAGTCCCGCCTTGGGCGACCTTGACGGTGACGGTTTGCCCGAGGTCGTGGTTGGAAGCCACGACACCTACGTGCGGGCTTGGCACGGTGACGGTTCGCTGATGTGGGCCAAGCAGACCACTCATGGCGCCGCCCATCTTGGGGCATCGCCGATTTCGGGGCACCCGATTATTGCCGACCTGGATGGCGACGGCGACCAAGACGTGGCGGTTGGTTCTCACACCGGTTTGGCGCTTCTTGACGGGCGGACCGGAGTTTCTCTGGAGAGCGGTGCTTGGCAATACCGGATGGGTGCCGGTTATTCATACGAGACCGCGCCTGCGGTTGGTGTGCTGGGCGGGCAACGAAAGATCGTGTTCACCGGGTTCGATACTCCCGGCAACCGCACGCGCGTCGCGGCCTTTGCTTTGCCGAGCAGCTCGGCGATCGACGCATGGCCAATGTTTCGTCAAAACGCGGCCCGGACCGGATCGGCGTTGACCGGCTTGTGTCAGCTCACTGGCGCCAAAGGCACTTTCTGTGACGTTGCGCCAGGCTCCTACTATGAGCTCGGCGTCGAATGGATGGTTAGAGCCGGAATCACCACAGGTCTTTCGGCCACGGCGTTTGGGCCCAACCTAACTCTCACGCGAGGCCAGATGATTACCTTCATGTGGCGCCAAGCCGGCGAACCGGGGGGGTATGCAGCCCCGGGTTTCAGCGATGTGTCCTCGTGGGACTTCTTCGCCGGCGCGGTCGCCTGGGCCAAGGCTGAAGGCATCTCTTCGGGAACATCAGACACCACTTTCTCGCCCCAGCAGCCGGTGTCAAGAGGCCAGATGGTGACCTTGCTGTGGCGCCGAGCGGGCTCCAAGCGTGGTCTTCCGAACCCCGGATTCAGCGACGTGCCGGCCGGCTGGTATTACTCCGATGCAATTGCCTGGGCCAAGCACACTGGTGTCAGCAACGGGATGACGGCAACAACCTTTGCGCCCAATCAGCCTGTGACACGGGGCCAGGTTGCCGCATTGTTGTGGCGAGAAGCGGGTCGACCCTAGCGGTTGGTCCGGCCGGCGATATCGGCGTAGATCTCGACCAAACCGGCCCCCGTTTGCCGCCATGTGAGCTGTCGTACCCGCTCGATTGCGTCGGACGGAGGGGCCTTGGCGTCCAAGGCCGCCTCAAGGGCATCTCCGAACGCGTCGATTTGGCCTGGCGGGGCAAGGCCGACGTGGCTTCCGATCAGTTCGGGCAAGGCTCCGACGGCGGTCGCGGCGACCGGGACCGACTCCAACACGGCCTCGAGCGGCGGGAACCCGTAGCCCTCGTAGAGCGACGGGAACGCCAGGGCTCGGGCGCCGCGCACAAGGGCGGCGCGGTCGCCATTGCTCACCTCGACAAGGCGAACAAACCGAGAACCGACGTCGCGTTGGCTGATCAATCCCTGGAGGTGGTCTTCGTCGTTGCCCGTGGGCCCGGCGATCACCACGACCATGTCTGAAGCAAGGCGCGGCAGCACCTCGACCATCGCGCCGAGGTTCTTGCGGCGCTCCACCGTGCCGAGACACAAGACGTAGTTGTCGGCGCCGGCCAACTCCCGGCCGCGCGTCGCTGACCCTTCGCCCAAGGGAGTCACGCCCATATGAACGACCTCGATTTGGGTGTTGCTCGAAGGAGGGAACCGACGCAGTTCGTTGGCTACCGAGTGGCTTGTTGCATGAAGCACAGACCCCGAGCCGAAGACGTGTCGCAAGGCGCGAGCAGTACGACGAACCGACGGTGCGACCCAATCGGGATGCAACAGTGGAGTCATATCGTGAATCGTGGCCAGCGACCGAGGCCCGGGCGGAACCAAGAAGTTGGGTCCGTGCACCACATCGACAGGGCCGGCCAAATGTCTCGCGGTGGGCCAACGAGAGTACGACCAACTCCACTGAGCGACTCGTCCCGGAATCGGCCGGTGATGTACCGGGATCGATACATCGACATCGTGGCGGTGACGGGAAAGGAGCCAACCGCTGAGCTCCACTTCCTTGCGGCTGGACAACTCGTCGACCAGGGCTCGGGTGTACTGGTGGATGCCGGTCGGCGGCCCGACCAACGGTGTCAAGTCGAGGCCGACTTTGATGGTGCTCACGGCACGTACACGCCGTTAAGAGCCAAGGTAGTGACGGCCACCAGTCCAACGGCCGAGGCGGTCGGGAGCCACCGGTCAAACGCTGGATGGCGGCTCGCGATCGCCGCGGCGATCACCAGAGGGAACACGCTCAGTGCGTACCGTTCCAGCGAGTTGAGGTTGTCGGTCGCTACCAGCACCAGCGTCGACGGCACCGCATATATCCAGAGGTCGGTCGAGAGGCGCTTTATCGCTATGACGGCCAGGCCAATAACAATGGCGGCGGCAATGAAGTGAAATAGTTCGCCTTGGTCGCCTCGAACACCGTCAATAGCAGCTCGTACGAGTCGCGTGACGGGCTCGGCACCGGTGCCCCGCAACTCCTCCTGGCGGTCGATGGGAGCACGCCAGTCGTGCAAGGCGAAATGGGACCAAACGAGAAATGTGATAGTTCCCAAAGGGGCTGACAGCACCGACAAGATCGCGGCCGGCTCACGCGTGTGACGTCCCCTCACAACGTTGACGAGCGCCGCAAGGGCCAAGAATCCGGCCACTGGACGGGTCAACCCGGCCAAAAACCCCAGTGCTGCGGCGAGCAGCCATCGCTGTGAGCGCAGGATCAGGATCATCCCAAGCGCGAGCGCAAGGTACAGACCCTCGGAGTAAGCAAGCACGAACACGAACGCCGGCGGAAACAGAGCCAATGTGCGCACGGCGCGGTGCGCGACTTTCGGATCGTTGGTTTCTTGCATCGCCAACCGGTACAGCAACAGCGCGGCGATCAGCGAAGCAACGTTGGCCAGCAGGATCAGCGCTAGCTCGGACCCGCCGACGAACCAACCTATCCATCGTCCCAGAAGGGGGAACAGAGGGAAGAAGCGCACCGCAGGGTCGGCGGCGTCGGCATAGCCGTGGTCGGCGATGCGTTGATACCAGGTGCCATCCCACGCCAGAAGTCCGTCCGACAGCGGGGTGAATGCCGGCGGAGGTTCGAGCCGTTCGAGGATTGCGTCGGTGACTATGAACGCGGCGGCCACGTAGAGCCGAGCCTCGAGCCAGGTAGCGATGGCGACGCGATACGAACGCCGAGCCTGATCGTTCATCGCGGTGAGTACCGGGTCGCGTACATGCCCTCGAAGAGCTCTTGAAGCCCGACGACCGCCTCACTCGTACGAACGGCGGCCAATTGGCCGTTGATGACTCCGCACGAATAATCGATGCCGCGATAGCCGACTCCGCTCACAAACCAGATTGATCCCGAGCCGGCATCGTGGTCGGCTTGGTTGGCGAATTCGACCGGATCGACTGATGCAACTTGGTCGAGATAATCCCGCCAGTCGACGGTCTGACCGTCGCCGGACGGAAACGCTCGCCGAGCGGTCGCCGCGGCTGCTTCGTCCAGGTAGTGCACCGTGGCCGGGCCGACCTGATCGGGACAAAACAGGATGAGGTCGTTGGCGGCGACCCGGGCGTTTATGGCGGTGGCTACTTCTTGGCCTTGGGACCGAGTGCGACGGGCCTCGTCGGCACTGATTGCCAACCCCAGTACCACCAGCAAAGAGAGGGCTACCACCCGTGCGGTGGGGCTCAACACCGCTACTCCTCGTCCGGCCATCAACAACACAAAGGGCACGGCAATGCCGGCGTAACGCGCTTCGAAGGCCCCACCGGTGACGATTGCGGTCGCCGCGCCCAACCCGAGGGCACCGACTGTGATGGCGGCCCACGGTCGCATCGAGGCGGCGATTGTGCTCCGAATCTCGATCGTGCGGTCTTGGGCTACTCCGACCGCGAGTGCACCAAGCAGAGCAAAAAAGGCCAACAAGATCCCAAGCGTTTCGCCTTCGAACCGGTTGTTTCCGCCGATGCCTTGCAAGGTCTCGACGAAGACCTCGGTGGGACGGGCCCGTTTGGCCCACGGTGTTCCGGTGTGGGCCAGTTGATCAACAAAGACCGGGACCCACACGATGAAGGTGGCGGCGCCGGCCGCCGCGGCGACCAGAATCGAGCGGGCGGTTCGCCGTTGGTCAGCGGGCTTGCGCCAGCCCGCGGCCGCTACTAGGACAAGCCCGGCGGCCACTAGATAAAACGTCCAGTAGTGAGTGTGCACGAGCGCGGCGGTGACAACCGAAACGCCGACAAGGCGAGCCGCGGTCGGCCGCCGCCACGCCGAGTCGACCAACCACCATGCGGCGGCAACCAAGAAAACGACGAGCGCGTACATTCGTGTCTCGGTTGAGTATCGGATCAGGTACGGAGACGTCGCCGCCAGCAGCAGCGTGCAAATCGTGGTCGGTCGCCCGTAGCGCCGGGTCGCGAGCCAGAGCACGGGCAGTGTCAAGACCCCCAGAACCCCTGACAGGGCCCGCACTGCGTGGTCGCCGGTCCCGAATATGGTGGTCCAGTCGTCGAGGAGGACGTAGTACAACCCCGGATGGCCGTCCTGTCGTAGTGCATCGCCGAGGCCCATTTGTCCGGTCGCGATATGAACCGACAGCGCCTCATCGAGCCACAGCGGTGATGTCGCCACGAATCGCAGGACGATCGCGGCGATCATCGCTATGGTGCCGGCGCCGATCAGGGCCCGGCGCTTCAACCCGCTCGACATGAGAGCCGAGTCCGCGTCGGGGTCGGCGGGCGAAGTCATGAGCGGCACCCTAACCGTCGCCTCGCGATGAGTGAGGGTCCTTCTACTCCTGGGCACCGTTCGGTTACTGCATCGAACTACCCTCATGCGGGTGAGAACACGCATTGTCATTATCGGAGGCGGTCCGGCAGGTCACAGCTGTGCAACCACCGCTGCTCGGCTAGGTGCCGAAGTTGTGGTCATCGAACGCGACACGATTGGTGGAGCGGCCCATCTTTGGGACTGTGTGCCGTCAAAGGCCATGATCGCCACCGGCAACGCTCGGTCGTTTCTGCGGCGGTCGCTTCGTATGGGGCTCAGCGAAGTTGTTTCCGAAGTCGATCTCGACCAACTCCGCGAGCGGCTCCAGAGCATCGAGGCTCGTCTCGAAGCCACTGTTCGCAATCTTCTGTCGAGCCAACGCGTCGAGTTGGTCGACGGCGTGGGCAGGCTCGACGGGCCCAACACCGTCGTGGCTACCGTGGCCGACGGGTCCGAACGCACCTTCGAAGCCGACGTGATCGTGCTGGCGACCGGTAGTCGTCCTCGGCTGCCCGAGTGGGCCCCAGTCGACGGCGATCGGGTCATGTCGACCCGCGACGCCTACCCGCCGAAGTCGTTGCCGAACCACGTTGTGGTTGTTGGTTCGGGCGTAACCGGGGTCGAGTTCGTGCACATGTTCGAATCGATGGGCGCCGACGTAACTTTGGTGGTCAGCCGCCAGCAAGTCCTGCCCCAAAAAGATGCCGAGGTCGCGGCCGCGCTCGAAGAGGATTTTCTTCGTCGCGGCGTGCGTCTTCTCAAGGGGGCCAAGGCGACGGCAATCGAGCGCGACGGCGACGACGTTGTTGTTTCCTGCGACGACGGCCGCGTGGCGCGCGGCTCGCACGCGCTTCTCGCCATCGGCTCGATTCCCAATTCGGACCTGCTCAACTTGCAAAGTGCCGGCGTCGAAATCGACCACGGTTACGTACCGGTCGACGACAAGATGCGATCCAGCGTTGCCCATATCTACGCGGCCGGCGACCTATCGGGTCGGCTGCCGCTGTCGTCGGTGGCCTCGATGCAGGGTCGCAAGATCGCCGAACACGCGATGGGCATCTACTCCCACACGCGGTCCCGCAAGATCGATTACGACAAGGCGGCGTCGGCCATATTCACCGAGCCCGAGATCGCCGACGTCGGACTGGCCGAAGCCGACGCGTTTGCCATGGGACGCAAGGTGAGGGTCACCAAGGTGCCGTTCGCCACTCATGCCAAAGCACTGATCAACGACGATCCTCGTGGTTTCGTCAAGATCGTGTCGGACCCCGCAACGGGGGTGGTCTTGGGGGGTTCGATCGTTGGGCGTCATGCGGCCGAACTCATCTCGATCTTGGCGATCGCGGTAACCAACGGTTTGTCGGTCACCGATATCCACGAGAGTCTTCTGGTCCACCCGACGTTGGCCGAAGCTCTCGCCGAAGCCGCCGAGTAGCGCCTACTCGATAACTGCGAGAACGTCTCCGCCGCCAACGGAGTCCCCTTCGCCGACTCGAACCTCGGTCACTGTCCCGGCCTTTTCGGCGGCGACGTTGTTTTCCATCTTCATGGCTTCGAGCACGACTATTGGGTCGCCCACGTCGACGGTATCGCCGATGCTGACGTTGACTTTGACAATCGTTCCTTGCATCGGTGCGGTGACGTCGCCGCTGCCGCTGGCGCCAGATCCGCCGCCCGCAGCGCCGCGTCGGGCTCTCCCTGCGGAGGGTGCGGGTGCGGTCTCAGGCACCCACATCGACACGCTGAAGCGCTTACCGTTCACCTCGACGTCGAGATCACGTTTGACCTTCGGTTCTTCGTCTTGTTCGGACGGGCCGGCCGTTGGGGTCGACACATCGCTGAGATCGAGAGATTCCTCGACCCACTTGGTGGAATGGGCCATGTTCTGGAAATCAGGATGTTCAAGGATCGCAATGTCGGCCGGAATCGTAGTTGCGACCCCTTCGATCTCGAGTTCGCCGAGGGCTCGAAGCGCTCGGGAAATAGCGGTCTGGCGATCGTGTCCCCACACGATCAGCTTGCCTACGAGGTTGTCGTAGAACTGGCTGATCTCGTCACCGGACTCGTAGCCGGTGTCGAACCGGGTCCCGAAACCGTCGGGTGCGCTGAGCTTGGTGATGGGCCCGGGTGACGGCAGAAAGGCTCCGCCGGCCGGGTCCTCGGCATTGATGCGGATCTCGATTGAGTGGCCCCTGATTTCGATGTCGTCTTGGGTAAACGGCAGCGGTTCGCCACTGGCAACACGGAGTTGTTGTTCTACGAGATCGATTCCGGTGATGAGTTCGGTGGCCGGATGTTCGACCTGTAGCCGGGTATTCATCTCGAGATAGTGAAAACCGTTGTCTTCGTAGAGGAACTCGACGGTGCCGGCGTTGACGTAATTGCACCCTTTGGCGACGGCCACCGCGGCTTCGCCCATGCGGGCGATGATGTCGTCGGCGATACCTGCCGCGGGCGCTTCTTCGATCAGTTTCTGATGACGTCGTTGCGCCGAGCAGTCGCGGGTCCCCAAGTACACGCAGTTGCCGTGGGTATCGGCAAGTATTTGAACCTCGACGTGGCGAGGGTTGGTCAGGTAGCGCTCCATGTAGCACTCGTCGCGGCCAAAATAGCTGAGCGCTTCGCGCTGAGCGGACGCTAGTTGGTCGGCGGCTTCGTCGGCGTTACGCACCACCTTCATGCCCCGGCCGCCGCCGCCGTAAGCGGCTTTGATGGCTATCGGCCAACCGTTCTTGTCGCCGAACTCGATGATCTCTGAAGGATCGGCGAGGATCTTGGTGCTGCCAGGAACGCCATGTACGTCGACTTTCTCCGCTGCTTCTCTCGCCGAAATCTTGTCGCCCATCACGTCGATGGCTTCGGGCGCTGGTCCTATGAAGGTCACGCCTCTATCGGTGATCGAGCGGGCGAAGTCGGCGTTTTCGGAGAAGAAACCGTAGCCGGGGTGCACGGCATCGGCCCCTGATCGTTCGATGGCATCGATGATTGCATCGGTGTTGAGATAAGAGTCAGCGGCGGTTTGTCCGCCGAGGGCGTAGGCCTCGTCGGCGAGACGGACATGCAACGCGTTGCGGTCGAGTTCGCTGTAGACCGCGACCGACGCGACTCCCAGCTCGCGACAAGCACGAATGACACGGACGGCGATCTCGCCACGGTTGGCAATCAAAACTTTGTTGAACACGTGCTATTGACTAGTCCAATGACACCCCTCAATGCGACACCTGAGCCCAATATGTTTGCCTCGAGCCGGATCGCGGCCGTGTCGGCGGGGTTCGAATCGTTCACCCATCTGATCGCCACGACGTCGACAAATGTCGTTCTGGGCGAACAAGCCCGTGACGGCAACACGGCTCCGGCGGTGTTGGTGACCGACCATCAAACTGAGGGCCGGGGCCGGATGGGGCGCGTGTGGCAAGACGATCCGGGCGCCCAGCTGTTGGTCAGCTTCAGGTTCGCGGCCGATCCGGCATCGGCGAGTGAGTTGGCCAGCTCGGTCGGCATTGCTGCTCACGAGGCCGCTCAGGAGGTGCTGGCGGTGAACGTGGGTATGAAGTGGCCAAACGACCTCGTCGTTGTCGACGGTCCGGCGCCGGGAAAGTTGGCCGGCTTGCTGGCGGAGTACATCTCTGGTCCTCCCGACACCGTCATTGTGGGAATCGGTCTCAACGTCTCGGCCATCTCGGTGCCGGGCGCGACGTCTTTGGCCGAGTCGGGGTCGGTCGCGACGCGTGACGAAGTGCTGGCCAAAATGATCGACGCGCTCGCCGTGCTTCGAGACGCCGGATCGTCGATCCGCCGAGAACTGGTGAGCCGGTCGGCCACGATCGGCACCGACGTGCGAGTCGAACGCCACCGTGACGAACTTGTTGGTCGCGCCGTGGGGATCGACGAGTCGGGTTGCTTGTTGGTTGATGACGGAACCGAAGTCCACGTCGTGAGAGTTGGCGACATAGTCCACCTCCGGTCCGTTCCCTGATACCGGCTTGGGCTTACAGCCGACTACCATCCGGCGCGGTGCCTGGCGAAGGAAAAGTGATCCTGAGACGAACGTGGCCGCAACGCCTCGTGATCGTCGCGTGCGTCGGACTTGTTGCCGCGGCCCTCAGCGCATCGTGGTTCGTTAGCAATCTCTACGTTGGTGTCGCTGAGATCGGCCGCATCGAGTTCCCAGGGGACTTGTTGGTCACCGAAACCCCGCCCACCGAACCGGTGAATTTTCTAGTGATCGGCATTGACAGCGCCGAGGGCATCGATGCCGACGACCCGATCCACATCGGGCGCAAGATCGATCCTCGTGGCACCCACAACGCCGATAGCATCTCGATAGTGAGACTCGACCCGGTCTCCGGCAAGGCGTGGGTTTTGTCGATACCGCGCGACTTGCTTGTCGATATCCCGGGCTCAGACTCGTGGAAGATCAACGCTTCTTCTCTCATCGGCGGAGCGCCGAAGTTGGTCGAAACGATCAACCAAACTTTCGATCTTCAGATCAACCACTACGTACAGCTCGACTTTCTTGCGTTTCGTGATGTGGTTGATCAGCTCGATGGTGTTCCAGTTTGGTTTTCCAATCCGGCCAAGGACGAAGCGGTGGGCCTCGATGTTCCCGTCGCCGGGTGTCGAGTCATGTCCGGCGCCGACGCGTTGAGCTACGTGCGATCCCGTCACTACAAAGAGTTCGTCGATGGCCAATGGGTGAGCGTCGGTTTGGCTGACGACCTGGGTCGGATCGAGCGACAACAAGCCTTCGTGGTCTTGACGATCGAGCGGGCGATCGCCCGCGGCGCTCGTAACCCGACCACGCTGGCCTCGCTGATCAGCGCTGGCGCCGAAAGCGTCGTCCTGGATCAAGGTCTCACCCCCGCGGAGTTGGTCGACTTGTCGGCAACGTTTGCTGACTTCGACCCAGACTCCCTTGCTCGATTTTCGTTGCAAACCGTCCCCTTCTACGACGACCGCCCGGGCCGTGGGGATGTGCAGTTGTTGGTCGCGGGCGCCAACGACGAAGTGCTCAATGTTTTCCGGGGTGTCGCCGACGGGCTGGCACTACGTGATGTGCGCTTCGCGATTGCCGGCAACGACCCCGAACAGCTCTCCGGGGATGCCGAGTTGTTGTTGTCGCTGGGATTCGACCTGACCGGCGAGCAACTCACTGTGTCGAACCTGGCCCAAAGTGTGATCGCCTATCCGCCCGGTCAGAGGCCTCAGGCCGAGGTGCTGGCCCGCTACATCATCCCGGTCCCGGCCCTTGTCGAAGATCCGTTGTCCACCGAAATGACACTTTTCTTGGGTGACAACCACGAAGCGGTTTCGTACTTCTACCCTCAAGACGTGAGCGACGTCGAGGCCGCGGTGGCCGCGTTCGGGGCCGTTACGGTGCCGACCCCTCAGACCGTCGCAACAGTCGCGTCAACCTCGTCGCTCGCACCAACGGACACGATCGCCGCTACCACGACCAGCGCGGCCCCAGTCAGCGCAGCCCAAACCCCAACTACGGCGGCGCCCACGACCACCGCGGCGATCGGTCGGGCGCCCGAAGGCGAGTCCTGCGGCTGACCGTGGCCGGAAAGTCGAACTCTAGACTCATGGCACTAGTCGATCTGCCGACACGGAAACAGATCGTTCTCTGGGAGCTCTAGACATGATAAATACCATCGCCGTTATCGGCACGGGCTACGTAGGCCTCACGACCGGTGCGTGCTTCGCCAAACTCGGCCACCGAGTTATCTGCGCCGATATCGTTCCCGAGAAAGTCGAGCGCCTGCAACGCGGCGAGATCCCGATACACGAAGCGGGTCTGGCCGAGATCGTTCGCGATGGGATCGACCAGGGCAACCTGACCTTCGTCCTCGGATCCGAGAACGCGGTTGCCGAAGCAGACTTTGTGTATCTGTGTGTGCCCACCCCTCAGTCAGCCGACGGATCAGCGGACTTGAGCTACCTGCAAGCGGCGGCCTCAGAAATCAGCACCAACCTGCAAGCCGGCACCGTTGTGGTCAACAAGTCGACGGTGCCGGTCGGATCGACCCTTCTTGTCGAACAGGCGCTGGGACGATCCGATATCCCCGTTGTCTCTAACCCTGAGTTCTTACGCGAAGGCACCGCGGTCGACGACTTTCTCAACCCCGACCGGGTCGTTATCGGCGCCGACGATCAGGCCGCCGCTGGTCGAGTAGCCGCGTTATACCTCGGAGTCCGGGCGCCGATAATGGTCACCGATCCGGCATCGGCGGAAACGTGCAAGTACGCCGCCAACGCGTTTCTGGCGACGAAACTGTCGTTCACCAACGCCATCGCCGCGGTATGTGAGGCGGTGGGGGCCGATGTGAACGATGTGCTGCTCGGGATGGGATACGACCACCGGATCGGGCACGAGTTCCTTCGGCCCGGACCAGGGTGGGGCGGATCTTGTTTCCCCAAGGACAGCAAGGCAATCATCTCGATTGCCGAAGATGCCGGTTACGACTTCGCACTGATGCGCGGTGTCGTAGCGGCCAACGAGGAGCAGTTCGACCGTGTTGCTCGCAAGGTCGAATCGGTTGTGTCGCTCGACGGCACGAAGATCGCCGTGCTCGGCCTTGCCTTCAAAGCCGGGACCGACGATGTTCGCGAATCGCCCGCTCTCGAAGTCATCAAACGGCTGATTGCCAAAGGGGCGAAGGTTCGCGCCTACGACCCCGCGGTGGCCGCAGTCGATATCGAGGGGCTCGAAGTTGTGGCCGACGCCTACGCGGCATGTGAAGAGGCCGAGGCGTTGGTGGTGGCGACCGAGTGGGACGATTTCAAATGGCTCGATCTCGACAAGATCAAGTCGTCGATGAGTTCCCACCACGTCATCGATGCCCGGAACTTGCTTGATCGTGGAGCCCTTCGCCGGCGAGGATTCACCTATCAAGGCGTTGGTCGTTCCTGATGGCCCGCGTTGTCATCACCGGCGGTGCCGGCTTTCTGGGCTCGCATCTCGCCGACGTTCTGGTTGGTCGCGGCGACGAAGTTGTGGCGATCGACAATCTCATCACCGGCAGCCGCACCAATATCGAGCACTTGTTCGCTACGCCCGGATTCACCTTCGTGGAACACGACGTGTCCAACTACGTGTGGGTGCCGGGCGAGGTCGACGCGGTGTTGCACTTTGCCAGCCCGGCGTCGCCAATCGATTATCTCGAGATGCCAATACAGACGCTCAAGGTCGGTTCGCTCGGTACGCACAACGCGTTGGGCTTGGCGAAGGCCAAGGACGCCACGTTTTTCATCGCGTCGACCTCTGAGGTGTACGGCGATCCGCACGTGCACCCCCAAGACGAGTCGTACTGGGGCAACGTCAATCCCATTGGTCCCAGGGGCGTGTACGACGAGGCCAAGCGGTTCTCGGAGGCCATGACCATGGCCTACCACCGCTATCACGGACTCGATACCCGCATCGTGCGGATCTTCAATACCTATGGTCCACGAATGCGCCCCAACGACGGCCGTGTCGTGTCGAACTTCATTGTCCAAGCTCTTCAAGGCCAGCCGCTGACGATTTACGGCGACGGGACTCAGACCCGGAGTTTTTGCTTCGTCGAGGATGAGGTTCGTGGCCTAATCGCGTTGCTCGACTCGGGCGAACACGACCCGGTCAACATCGGCAACCCCAACGAGTTCACGATGCTCGAGTTGGCCGAGATCGTGCTCGCAACCGTTGGATCGTCGTCCACCATCGAAATGCACCCGCTTCCGACCGACGATCCAACTCAGCGCAAACCCGACATCACACGGGCCCGCGAGCTGCTCGGTTGGGAACCCAAAGTGCAGTTACGCGAAGGAATCGCTCGAACGGTCGAGTACTTCGCGGCAACTATTGGTCACTAATTCCGGCGCGACTCCGCCAGTTCTCGGTTGGCTTCGTACCACTCGATGGTTCGGCGGAGCCCTTCGTTGAAATCGGTGGCGGCGGTGAAACCGAACGCTTCGTTGGCTCGGCTCGGATCGACCGAACGTCGGGGCTGGCCGTCGGGCTTGGTCGAGTCCCACACGATGCGGCCCTCAAATCCGGTGAGTTGAGCGATTACTTCGACCAGCTCTTTGATCAACAGTTCGCGGTCGGCGCCGAGATTGATGGGGGCCGGGTCGTCCCAGTGCTCGGCCGCCAGCACGACGCCTTCGGCCGCGTCATCAACGTAGAGGAACTCTCGACTGGCTGAGCCGGTACCCCACACCTCGATCTGAGCCTCGCCGGCTTCGCGTGCCATCACACACTTGCGGATCAGGGCGGGGATGACGTGGGAAACATCGGGATGGAACTTGTCGCCAGGCCCGTAGAGGTTGGTTGGCATTAGATAAGCGCCGCGTTGTCCGTACTGCTCGTGGTTGGCCTGGAGGTGCACGAGGTGAGCCAGCTTGGCTACGCCGTACGGAGCGTTGGACTCTTCGGGGTACCCCGTCCATAACGACGACTCTTGAAATGGCACAGGTGTGTGCTTTGGGTATGAGCAGATCGTGCCAACCACAACTGTCTTGTCGACGCCGGCAACACGCGCCGCCTCGATCACGTTGGTTCCGAGTAAAAGGTTCTCGAGATAAAGGGTCGCCGGCGATGCAAGATTGGCGCCGATTCCGCCAACTCGGGCGGCGAGATGGATCACGATGTCGGGGCGAGCGTCCTCGATAGCGCGGGCGGTGGCCCTGGGGTCTCGAAAGTCGACGGCGCTACTTGACGGCGCAAATACCTCTCGTACTCCTCGGTCGGCAAGCTTACGTTGCACCGCGGTGCCGAGAAATCCGGTGCCTCCGGTGAGGAGGACTCGTTGGGAACTGAAGGAACGAGAGCTATCCGGACCGGGACCAAATGATGTCGACATCTTGAGGAGATGGTAGCCCATCGTGCCAAACTTCGACGGTGGTTCGTCGGGTCGCTGCGGTAATCGAACAGTGTTGGCATCGTGTCCCGGGTGGCACGGCCACTTCGACGATCCGTTCGTTGGGCGCGATCGAGAGATCGGGGAAGTTCCGGGTCATGGGGCTAGCGGCACGCCACAGTGCTCCGGCGCCGATCGAAGATCAGATCGAGTTTCCGGTTGTGGCTTCTCGGTTGCCTCGGTTTGCTCTCTACGAGAGTTGGCATCGCTTCAGGCGGCCTGCGCTACGCCCGATGATTGGCGATGTCGACGTCGTTCACGCGACCGGGGGAGTGATTCCGCCAGCGGGACGGCGGCCGCTGGCGGTGACCGTCCACGATCTGGCTTTCTTGCGCACACCACAGCATTTCACCGAGCGCGGCGTCAGGTTCATGACTCGGTCCTTCGAGATTGCTCGCGATGAGGCGGCGGCGATCATCGTCCCGTCACGGCAAACCGCCGACGACTGCCTTGCCCACGGAATCGAGCAAGCCCGTCTGCGGGTAGTGCCCTGGGGCGTCTACGTTGCGGCCGTCTCCGAATCAGATCGAGCGCGGGTCAAACACGCCTACAACCTCCCTCGACAGTTTGCTTTGTGGGTCGGAACAGCCGAACCCCGCAAGAATCTGCGGGGTTTGCTGGACGCTCATCGGCTGGTACAGGATCGGCTCCCTCTGGTGATGGCCGGGCCGGTCGGGTGGGGCGCAGACCAAGCCGAGGTGTTGGCTTCGGCTGCCCCTAGTGCTCGCCACATCGGGCGGGTAGCAGAACCCGACCTTGCGGTCTTGTACGACCTTGCGACGGTGTTCGTTTACCCGAGCCTTTGGGAGGGATTCGGTATGCCGGTGCTCGAAGCAATGGCGCAGGCAACGCCGGTGATATCGACCCGCGATTCGCCGATGGACGACGTGGCGGGCGAGGCTGGAGTCATGATCGATGCCACCGACACGGAGGCGCTGAGCGAAGCTCTGCTGTCGGTAGTGAGCGATCCCGACCCGTGGCTGATCCGCTCGCAGTCGGCTCGTAGACGCGCCGAGTCCGCCACCTGGGATCGCACCGGGCACGCCATTGTCGACGTGTACGGCGAGATATGTCGATGATTCGCGTCGATGTCAACCTGGCGTTCTTGCTTCCGGGGATAGTGGGGGGCAGCGAGGAGTTCTCGGTTCGGCTACTCAAAGCGGTGCTCGACGCATCGCCTGGCGATCTCGAACTGCGCGTAGTAGCGGGCTCCGATGTCTTCGACGCTCATCCGGTTTTGGCGCAAGCCGCGGCGGCTCGAAGCCTTCGGGGTCCGCTCGACTCGCGGCCGTATCGAATTCTGTCCGAGTCGGCGTTGTTGCCGCGCCTAACAAGGGGCGCCGACCTGGTCCATCACTTTGGCGGCCGGTTGCCTGCTCGATCGAGGCGTCCGGCGATAGTCACGATTCACGACATTCAGCCGTTGGACCGCGCTTTGAACTTCTCGCCGCTCAAACGCGAGTTCATGCGACGGGTGTTGCCCCGAACCGCAAAGTCGGCCGATGTTGTGTGTACCCCCACCCGATGGGTCGCCGATCGAGTAATCGAGCGGTTGGGGGCCGACCCGGACCGAGTCCGGGTGCTGAGCCCCGCCTTGGGCCGTCGCCCGATCCCCAGCGAACGAGATCAACATGTCGGAGACCTTCGTTCTCGTCGGGTGATTCTTTATCCCGCCGTCACCCACCCACACAAGAATCATGGGGTGCTTCTCGAGGCCATGCAAGACGTTGCCCGCAGCCACCCCGAAGCGCTGCTCGTGTTGACGGGAGGGATCGGGGCTGCTCACGAGTCGGTGATGACCGCGATGAACCGATTCGATCCTCGTGGAAATGTTGTGCGACACCTCGGTCGAATCCCCGAACTATCGCTCGGCGGTCTGATGGCGAGTGCCGAACTCGTAGCGTTTCCGTCGCGATACGAAGGCTTTGGTTTGCCGGTTCTCGAGGCCATGCAGGCCGGCACTCCGGTAATAGCGGCCGACACCACTTGCCTGCCCGAGGTCGTTGGAGGTGCCGGCGAGTTGGTCTCGCCGGACGACCCCGAGGCGTGGGCGGATGCCATTCGCAGACTGCTCGATGATGAGCACCGCCGCACCGAACTGGCCGCGGCCGGTGCAATCCGTGCAGCAGAGTTTTCTGCCGATAAATCGGCGGCCGCGCTTATGTCGGTGTGGCGCGACGCCGTTGCATAGGCAAAGCTGCGGCGATGCGCGTGCTGGTGCTGTGTCCCCATTTCGATCCCGACGCGGCGCCGACCGGTGTGGTGATGACCGAAATCGCCGGGCGTTTGATCGATCTGGGACACGAACTCGAGATAGTGACGTCGCTTCCTTGGTATACCGACCACCGAATCGAGCCGGGTTGGGGCCGGCGGCTTTGGCGGTCTGAACGGACCGCTTGGGGGCGCATCATCCGGGTGCACCCGTTCCCTACAAACAAGACCAATATTCCGGCTCGCGCCCTTGGTTTTGCGGGGTTCACGGCCTTGGCAGGCTTGGCCGGCCTCTTTCGTCGCCGGCGGCCCGACGTTGTGCTCACGATGTCGCCTCCGCTCACACTTGGTCTCGCTGGATGGGTGGCGGCGCGGATCCGACGGGTTCCAATCGTGTTCAACGTCCAGGACATTTTTCCCGATGTCGCGATCGAGGTTGGTGCGGTTGAAAACCCTCGAGTCGTGTCGGCTCTGAGGTGGCTCGAGCGTTTCGTTTATCGCCGCTGCGATGCCATAACCGTTTTGTCGACCGATCTGCAAGAAAACGTCGCCGCCAAAATCGGTGATCAGCCAGCGGGGAAGGTCAGGGTGATTCCCAACTTTGTCGATATCGACCGCATCACCCCGAGCGAGCGAACCACGAAGTACCGCGAGGAAGTCGGCGCCGGCGATCAGACGTTGGTCATGTACGCCGGCAACATGGGTTTCTCGCAACCTCTTGACTTGGTGCTCGATACTGCTGAGCGGTGGCGTGACCGTGACGACGTTTTGTTTGTTCTCAACGGCGGCGGTTCGGAGCGGCCCCGACTCGAGGAACGCGCCCGCGCCCTACCGAACGTTCGTTTCATGGACTACCAACCCGTCGAACGTTTATCCGAAGTGCTGGCCTCGGCCGATGTCCACCTGATATTGCTGCGCCGAGGACTCGCTCGATCGTCGGTGCCTTCCAAGCTGTATTCGATATTGGCCGCCGGACGGCCTGCTCTTGCGTCGATCGATCCAGGCACAGAAGTCCAGCGTGTGCTGGCTGACAACGCCTGCGGGCTTGCGGTGGGTCCCGAAGATCCTGATGCCTTCGAATCCGCTCTTGATGATTTGGTTGCGGACCGGGCCGCGAGACAGGAGATGGGTGAGCGAGGTCGGGCGTTCGTCGAAGCTTGGGTATCCCCAACGGGCGTGGCCAAGTCCTACGCCGATCTGTTCAGCGAACTGATTGTTCGGTCGCGGCGCGGTAGCGGCCCACAACGCCGCTAACGTTGCGCCCCGTGGGTAAAGCAAGTTCGTCCAAGAAGGTCCAGCGAGCCGCCAAGGCTGCCGCGTCATCTCGTGGTGCTTCGGAGTCGCGCGAGCTCGGCTTTCCTCTCGTTATCGGCCTAGTCGTCATACTGGGCATCGCCATGGTATTGGTGGCTCGCACGAGCCGCGATCCGCTCTCGGCGCCCCGGATCAACGAAGACCACTGGCACGCGGCCTACACCATCTACGACTGTGGCAACGAGGTCGCAAACCTCACGAGTGGGGCCGACCCCGACGGTATTCACAGCCACAACGATGGGCTGATCCACATCCATCCGTTCAACAGTTCGTCATCGGGTGCAGATGCTCAGCTGGGTGTATTCCTCGAGGCGATGCGGGCCACCGTTACCCGCGATGCCATCGTCACTCCCGAGTCTGGCACTATCGCCGCGGCCGACGGTTGCGACGGCGAGCCGGCAGTTATCAAGGTCGCCCGCTACCAGGTCGACCCCGATGTATCGCTCACTGCGGTATGGGACGACAACTTCGACAGCATTCAGTTCCTGAACGACCGAGAGGCGTTTGTGATCGCCAAGGTTCCGGTTGGCGAAGACCCGCCTCCGCCGAGCGATCGTTCGCTGGCTCAGTTGGACGAAAGCACCGGTTCGCAGCAGATCTCCACCGACACGGTTCCCCTCGATACGGTGCCCCTCGAAACGGTGCCGCTCGATACCACGCCGAGTGACAGTTCTGGGGGCTGATCGCGACGAGCCGTGAGGCTCCTGCGTTGATCTCTTAACCAGACCTTCAGCGCTATTGACGCGCCGGTAAGTTTGCTCAAGTGCGCCGCAGTAGCGGCCGACTGGAACGATCAACCGCGCGCGAGCGCTTGACTCAAGGAGAACCAGATGAAGGCGGTCGTGCTGGTAGGCGGTTTCGGAACGAGACTGCGTCCGCTCACTCTTACTGCCCCCAAGCAGATGCTTGAGGTGGTTGATCGTTCGATGCTCGAGCACGTGATCGGAGGCCTCGCAGCCCACGGCGTCGACGAGGTGGTTTTGTCACTGGGCTACAAAGAAGACGTTTTTCGCGACGCCTATCCTGATGGCCAATGTGGCGGCGTGGCCTTGCGTTACGCAGTCGAACCCGAACCGCTTGACACCGCTGGTGCGGTGCGGTTCGCGGCCCGAGCGGCCAACATCGATGAGACGTTCATCGTGATCAACGGTGACGTTTTCACCGACCTTGACGTCGGCGAAGTGTGGCGCCGTCACCACGAGACCGGGGCCGAGGCCACTATCGCCCTCACTCCAGTCGAGGACCCGTCTCGCTATGGCGTTGTACCGACCGATGACGACGGGCGAGTCACCGGATTCGTCGAGAAGCCACCACCTGGCGAGGCCCCCACCAATTGGATCAACGCCGGTACCTATGTACTCGAACCTTCGGTGCTGGACCGAATCGATTCGGGCCGCAAGGTTTCGATAGAACGCGAGACTTTCCCGGCGATTGTCGCCGACGGCGGCCTCTGGGCTGTCAAGAGCAAGTCCTACTGGGTCGATGCGGGAACCCCACTGACCTACATCCAGATTCAACTCGACCTCATCGACGGCGTACGGGGTCCAGCAGCCAAAGGCGTGGCCGAGTCCGCCGTGGTGTCGTCAGAGGCCCAGATAGATCACTCGGTCGTGATGGCTCGTGCTTCGGTTGATGCCGGAGCGGTTGTCCGCGACTCAATCGTGTGCCGGGGAGCCAAAGTTGGCGAAAACGCCGTCGTCGATGGTTCGATTATCGGACCAAACGCGGTGGTCGAAAAGGGCGCCAAACTCACTGGCCTGACCATGCTCGGCGACGGTGCTCGAGCCCAGTCGGGCGCAGTATTAGAGGGCGTCAAGATTCCCGAGAGCAACTAGCGATGGCCGTTCTAGTGACCGGCGGAGCCGGGTACATCGGGAGCCACACCGCAATCGCGCTGCATGAGGCTGGCCGCGATGTGGTCATTGTCGACAACTTCTCGAATTCTTCGCCGCTTGCTCTTGATGCGGTGAGGGCCTTGACTACCCCGCATCTGACGTTTGTCGAGGCCGACCTTCTCGACACCGCGGCTCTGGACGCAGTGTTCGCTAATCACGACATCGAAGAAGTGATTCATTTCGCGGCCTACAAAGCGGTAGGGGAGTCGGTCTCGAAACCTTTGGACTATTACCGCAACAATCTTGGTTCAACGATCGGATTGGCCGAGGCGATGGTTCGCCACGGAGTGAGCAAACTTGTGTTTTCGTCGTCCTGCACGGTCTACGGACAGCCCGACGTAATCCCGGTTACCGAGGCTGCTCCGACTGGCGCCGAGAGCCCCTACGGTTGGACCAAGTACATGAGCGAGCAGATCTTGCGAGACGCTTCTGAGGCGGCGGACCTCGACGTTGTGCTTCTTCGCTACTTCAATCCCGTCGGAGCACACGAGAGCGGCACCCTCGGCGAAGATCCGAACGGAATTCCCAACAACTTGGTGCCGTATGTGATGCAGGTCGCGGTCGGTCGCCTGGATCAGGTGCGAGTGTTCGGGGGCGACTACAACACCTCAGATGGCACGGCGATTCGCGACTACATCCACGTCGTCGATTTGGCCGAAGGCCACGTTGCCGCTCTCGACGCCATGGCCAACGGGCTGTCCGGTTGTGAGGCCGTCAACCTTGGTACCGGCGTCGGCAGCACCGTCTTGGACGTGATCAACGCCGCCGGCGAAGCGGTGGGCTCACCAATCGCTCACGAGATCGTCGGTCGTCGAGCCGGCGACATCGAACAGATTTATGCCGAGCCGGGTCACGCGGCCGAGATCCTGGGTTGGCGTTCGAGTCGTGATCTAGCCGACATGATGCGGGATCACTGGAACTGGCAACGCCGCAACCCCAACGGCTTCGCCGGCTAACGAAACAGGTCTTCGGACGGGTCGCGTACGATTTCGTCGACGACGCCGCCCCGTCCGAACCAAGCGGGCTCGAGGCCTCGAACAATTGCCACGGCCACACCCTTGGCCTTGCCCATCACGAGATCGGCGGCGGCGGCGATTTCGTCGACGATGGCCACCTCGGTAACCATCAATTCGCGGCCTAGCGCGTCGGTGGTGCCGCGCAGGTCGGCGATGGCTTTGATTCCCGCGCATCCGATAGCGATATCGGTGACACCGCGTCGCCATGGTCGGCCGAAGGTATCGCTCACGATCACCGCAACCTCGACACCGTAGCGGGCCTTGAGACGGTCGCGGATGCCACGAGCCGAGCGGTCGCTATCTATCGGCAACAGCGCCGCTTGGCCCCGTTCGACATTCGACAGGTCGATTCCGGCGTTCGCGCATACAAAGCCGTGGGAGGTCTCGCTGATGATGAGTTCGCCGCGTCGTCGCACAACACGAACGGACTCCTGTTCGACCAACGGCTTGTGCGACAAAGGATCGTCGGGGTCGATCTCGACGAGTCGACCTTCGGCCTTGGAAACCACTTTTTGGGTCACGACGAGGCAGTCGCCACTGCGAACCGGCGCATCGGCGGCGGCGATGAGATCGGCCAGATCATCACCGGGTCGTACCTCGCCGATGTTGTTTATGGGGAGAATCTCGAGGGTCATGGCTTGGCTCCGGCAGCAGCGTGACAGGCAAGCGCGAGCGCTTTGGCCACGCCCGGCTGGCTCATGATGGTCGGAACCACGATGGGGTGCATCCCCTCGGCTTCGACGGCCTCGGCCAGGTCGGTGTCGACCTCGTCGATCACCAGAGTGGCGGCGAGGTCGCGGTAAAGCCGTGCCACGCCAACGACTGAGGAGTCGTGGCCCAGTTCGCGAAGCATCCGATCGGCCGGCCCTTTGAGCGCGGCACCGCCAACGATGGGCGAGACGGCCACTACCGAGTCTCGGCGGGCGCTAACCGCATCTTTGATGCCGGGCACCGCAAGAATCGGGCCGATCGAGACAATTGGGTTCGAAGGAGCGATAACCACCGCGTCGGCGCTCGTTATCGCGTTCATGGCGATGGCCGTGGGGGCGGCCGCGTCTGCGCCTCGGAAGTCGATCGAACGCACTGCGACGTTGTGAGCGCGGCCCACAAAATACTCCTGGAAACCGATCTCGCCGCCCTCGGCCAGCTTCACCCGCGTCTCGACCCGGTCGTTGGTGACCGGCACAAGGCGACACTCGAGTCCCCACGCGTTGGTGATCTCGGCCGTCACCTCGGTAAGAGTTGCGCCCGCGTGAAGCCGGGCCGTGCGGTACAAATGGGTTCCTAGGTCTCGATCGCCGAGACCGAACCAGTCGTCTCCGCCGTAGCGCCCAAGCTCGGCCATTGCTTGCCAAGTTTCGTTGACCAGCCCCCACCCTCGGGTCGGGTCGATCGCCCCCGCCAGCGTGTAGGTGCAGGTGTCGAGATCGGGGCTTATCGACAACCCGTGCAAGACGACGTCGTCGGCCACATTTACAACCGCCGTGACTGACGCCGGATCGAAGGCCTCGAGCGCCCCTTGGAGGTACCGGGCTGCTCCGACTCCTCCGGCAAGCACGGTGTGCATTTCAGCTGATGCTCCGCAGACGTCCTTCGAGCAGCGCGAGGTCGGCGTCGACCATCATGGTGACCAACTCGTCGAACGGCGTCTGAGCTTTCCAGCCAAGAAGCTGCTCGGCCTTGGTGGCGTCGCCGACCAGCAGGTCGACTTCGGCGGGCCGCATGAAAGCCTGATCGATCACAACGTAATCTTCCCAGTTGAGTCCAACGTGATCGAAAGCGACCTGGCAGAACTCTCGAACCGAGTGGGTTTCACCGGTGCAGATCACAAAGTCGTCTGGCCGATCTTGTTGCAACATGAGCCACATGGCTTCGACGTAGTCGCCAGCAAAGCCCCAATCTCGTTGGGCATCGAGGTTGCCAAGCCTGATCTCGTTGACGTGACCGAGCTTGATCTGAGCCACGGTGTGGCTGATCTTGCGGGTCACGAATTCGAGACCGCGGCGAGGGCTTTCGTGGTTGAACAAGATGCCGGACGTGCCGTGCAGACCGTACGACTCTCGGTAGTTGAGGGTGATCCAGTGGCCGTACACCTTGGCCACCCCGTAGGGGCTGCGGGGATGAAACGGCGTTGTCTCGACTTGTGGCACCTCGTGGACCTTGCCGAACATCTCTGAAGAGCTGGCCTGATAGAAGCGAATCTCGGGGTCGACAAGCCGAATGGCGTCGAGCAACCGGGTAACGCCGAGGGCAGTTGTTTCGCCGGTGAGGACTGGCTGCCCGAACGATGTCTGCACAAAGGACTGGGCCGCCAGGTTGTACACCTCTTGGGGCCGGTAGTTCCGCAGAATGTGGATCATCGAGATTTCGTCGAGCAGATCGCCGGGGACAAAAGTGATCTTGTCTTGGATGTGGGCGATCCGTTCGAAGTTGACAGTGCTGGATCGCCGGACCATGCCGAGAACTTCGTAGCCGCGGTCGAGTAGGAACTCGGCGAGGTACGAGCCGTCTTGGCCCGTGATCCCGGTTATGAGGGCACGTTTGGTCACGATGTTTCCTTCGACTGGTCGCCTGGGGCGGGGGTGGCACTCTCGGGACTTTCCGCGGCACGCTGCCGCCAATAGTTGAGCAAGTCTTCGAGGGTTGATTCGATTGGGATATTAGGTGACCAGCCAGTTTGGTGGCGGGTCTTGGTGTTGTCACCGCGCAGCACCTTGAGGTCGACGGGGCGAAAGAGATCGGGGTCCACCACCAGTTCGACGGGAGCGGTCGACTGGTTTACGAAAATTCCGGCCAGCTCGCGGACCGACCGGTCGGTGCCGCTGCAAACGTGGTACGCCTCGCCGCCGCGTCCGTCGGTCATTAGTGCCCGGTAAGCGCGGACGACATCACGGACGTCGGTGAAATCGCGCCGAGCCTCGAGGTTGCCAACTCGCACTGCACTGCGGCCGGTGCGTTCGCACTCGGCGATGCGACTGGCGATGGCCGAGGCCACGAAGTTTGCGCCTTGGCCAGGTCCGAGGTGGTTGAACGAGCGGACGCGTACGACGTCGAGTCCGTGTCCGAGGAAGGCCTGTAAACAAATCATGTCAGCGGCTGCTTTGCTCGCCGCATAGGGGCTCACGGGGCGCAGCGGCTGGGTCTCGCGCAGGGGAAGGTCAGCGGTTTCGATCATTCCGTAGATGTCGGCACTGGTGACCGCCAGGACTCGACCTATGCCAGCGAGGCGGGCCGCGTCGAGAACGTTCATCGTTCCTTCGGCGTTTACCCGCAGAGTTTGCACGGGTCGATCCCAAGATCCGCCCACGTCAGCCTGAGCGGCAAGGTGGTACACGGCATCGGCTCCCGAGCCAGAAAACTCAGCAATTACGGCGTCGCGGTCGACGATGTCGGTGCTGGTTGTGGCGACTGTGTCACCGGCCGCGACGAGATGGCTTATGAGATGTTGTCCGACGAAGCCGTCGGCACCGGTGACGAGTACGTGCATGCTTAGCGCCGGCGGCTGAGGGAGGATCGGACTCGCATCGGCCGCGACTCTACACAGTGTCCCCCCACGTCCCTGTCTCAGCGGTAGCCTCCGTCAACCGTGGAGGATGAAAGCAACGCGAGCCAGCGCTTTGACGCTGAGAAATCTGACGCCCGTCGTTCTCGACCGACTCCGGCGTCTAGCGAACCGCGGGCGGCAACCCCTTCAGTGACTGCGGTAGTGGTGGCCGCAGATCCCGGCGATTGGTTCGAGGAGACTCTCGATTCGATCGTCACTCAGGATTATCCCCGACTCGACCTCGTCGTTGTTGATGTCGCTGGGTCGCCGCTGCTTGCCGAACGGGTTCGTGAGGTCGCCCCGGCAGCGACTCTTCTCGACGCTTCTGATACCGACGGTTTCAGCGCGGCGGCCAACGCCGTGCTCGACACTGGTCTCGAGTCGGCCTTTTTGCTGATGTGTCATGACGACGTGGCACTGGCTTCAGATGCCGTGCGAGTCCTCGTTACCGAGGCCATGAGGTCCAACGCCGGGATCACCGGTCCGAAACTTGTCGACTGGGAGCATCCTGAGCGGCTGCAGCACGTCGGCTTCGACGTCGATCAGTTTGCTGCGGCAGCCGACAAAGTCGAGCCCGGCGAACTTGACCAAGAGCAGCACGATGCCGTGGCCGATGTGTTTGCGGTCCCGTCGGCTGCGGTGCTGATTCGTCGGGCTCTCTTTGACGCTATTGGCGGCTTCGACCCGGTCATGACCCGTTGGGGTGAGGACGTCGATATCTGTTGGCGCGCCCAGCTGGCCGGAGCACGCGTCATCGTCGCTCCCGATGCATTGGTTCGCCATCGCGGTGATCTCATTGCCCGTACCGGCGTAGACGATGTCCGACGGACGCGGGCTCGACATCAGGTCCGTACGGTGTTGGTGACCGGCAGCCGTGTTCGTCTCCTCCTGACCTTGCCGCTCATGATGCTGCTATTTGCAAGTGAGGCGGCGGTTGCGTTGGCAACGGGTCGGCTCCGACAAGTGGTCGATGTAGGTTCGGCGTGGATTTGGAATCTCAGTCGACTGGGCGAGATCAGGCGGCGGCGGGCCGGCTTACGTCCGAAGATATCGGTGCGTCACTCCGACCTGCGCTCGCTGCAGTTGGCTGGCAGCGCCCGCATCAACGCCTTCGTACGCGGTCAGATCGGACGCGGTGGTCGTTCGTTTGGGCGCGAACTGGTGAGTGCGATCCGTACCGGCACGGCTCGTTTCGCGGTGCTCTCATGGGCGCTGGTCGTGGCGTTCGTATTGTTCGGTTCGCGGTCGCTGATAGCTACGCGGGTTCCGGCCGTCGGCGATTTCGCGGCTTTCCCAGAATCTTCTCGCGACTTGGCGGCAACTCTGTGGTCGGGCTGGCGGGACCACGATCTTGGTTCGGCCGGGTCCACCCCTAGCGGTTTTGGCCTACTGGGACTGTTGGCAACACTGTTGGGTGGAGCGGTCGGCTTGGTGCGAACAGCGTGGGTCATCGGTCCGATCTTCGTGGGGTTGGCCGGTGCGTGGAGGCTCCTGGCGGTTACAGGCAGCCGCCGCGCTCAAATCGGTTCGCTCGTTGCCTATATGGCGATCCCTCTTCCTTGGGTCTCGATCGCTGCGGGATCGTGGGGTGGCATCGGCGCGTACACTATTTCGCCGTGGATCCTGCGCGGGCTGCTCGAACTTCAGGCCAGCGCTCCTTTCCGCACAACAGCCGGCCCGGTGAGGACATCTGGCCGAGCAGTGTTGAGCGCCGGCTCGGCACTGGGGTTGGGACTGATTTTTGATCAGCGCCTGGTAGTAATTCTGGGGCTGTTGGGGGTTGGGTTGCTGGCAGGGTCGCTAGTTGCGATCAATCCGACAGGCATTGTTCGTATTGTCGCCGGAACTGTTGTTGCGGCGTTCGTCGCCGCGGTTGTGGCTCTACCAATGGCCATCGATCAGTTGGTCGCCTCGCCAACCTGGGACGTAATAGCCGGGGGCAGCAGCGGTGATGTTTCTTCGGAGTCTCTGGGCCAGATTCTGCGGTTCGCGGTGGGACCACACCAGCCGAGCGGATTCCTTTGGGCGTTCGCGGTGCCGATGGTGATGCCTCTGCTCGTGGGGCGGGCCTGGCGGTTTGATCTTGCCGTCCGGCTTTGGTTTGTGGCGTTGGTCTCCTGGGGGCTGACACTGGCGTCTGTGTCTGGCTGGTTGGACTTTGGTCTGCCGACGCCCAGCGTGCTTCTGGGACCCGCCGCCGCGGCAATAGCGGCGCTGTGCGGCGTGGCCGTCGCCGCAAGCGAGCACGACCTCCGCCGAGCCGGGTTCGGATGGCGCCAAGCGTTGCTCCCCGTGGCCCTCGTCGCCTCGGTGGTGGCCGTTCTCCCGGCGCTCGGTTCGGCAACCTCGGGCCGGTGGGATTTGGGACGTGGCGACTACGCCTCCGTGGTGCCATTCCACGATCCGGAGATGGGCGGGAGTTATCGAGTCCTATGGATCGGTCATCCCGACAACCTGCCGGCCGAGGGATCTTCGTTTGGTGGTCAGACCGCTTGGGTTGCGACCCTTGACGGACTACCCACAATCGACGAGGTGTCCAAACCGCCTGATCCGGGTGCTTCGCCGTTGATCGGCGATGTACTGACCGCGGTAGCGCATCGTGATACGTCGCGAGCTGGACGCCTGTTTGCCGGTCTCGGTATCCGCTATGTAGTGGCTCTGAACCGCTTGGCGCCCGCGCCGTTTAGCTCGGTGGAGTCGAGTCGTCCGGTAGATGCGAACTTGATCGAGTCATTGGATACCCAACTCGACTTGAGACGGTTGGCGGGAGTCAATAGTTCCATGGAGGTCTACGAGAACACCGAGTGGGCGAGCGTGAGGGCCGCTGCAGTAAGTGGTTTCGACGATGGGGTCGACGACATTTTTGGGCTGCAGATTACGCCGTTGCGCGGCACCGCCGGCGTTCTTGCGGGGACCGGCGACAATCTCGTCGGAGTCATCCCTGACGGCACCGAGATATTGCTTGCGCAGACGCCAGATGCCGGCTGGGATCTCAGCGTTGACGGCGTAGCTTCAGCCCGACGTCAGTCGCTCGGTTGGGCCCAGTCCTTCGTGCCGGCCAATGGCGGGTTTGCAACTCTGCACTACGCAACCCCGCGTTGGCGACAGTTGGTTGTGCTGCTTCAAATGCTGATCCTCTTGGGCTTGGGCAGCCTGACTTTGCGTCGGACCTTGCAAGGTCGTGGATGATGCGTTCGCTTCGCACGGTGGCGTTTGTCTTGATCGGCGCTTTGTTGACACTGGCGGCCATCATCGACCGGGAACCACGGCTGACTGCGCTGTCCGATGCTCCCGCTCTCGGAGCGACACCGGTCGCTGGCAGCGGTTCGTGGTTTTGCGCCGGTGGGAGCGCCCCGGGCGGCATAGCCGCGGTGGGGCTTGAGGTTGCCAATCGTGGCCAAGCCGAGGCGTTGATCGAGGTCACCGTCGTACGATCCGACTCCGAGGCTGCCGCGTCGACCGCGATCATGGTGCCGGCTCAGACCCGAATCGCGGTGTCGCTCGCCGACTTGGCGGCCGGAAGTGAGTGGATCGGATCAATTGTCGAGGTGACCGACTCCGATGTTGTCGTCGAGCAGATCTACGAGGGACCCACGGGTACCGATCGCGCTAGTTGCGTGACCACGTCGTCTCAGAACCTGGTCTTTCCCGATGGCGCGACGCGGCTCGTGGCTCACGGCGAGCAAATGGTGATGCTCATCATGAACCCGTTCCAGGAGGCCGCGGTCGTCGATGTTCGTTTCGACTCTGACGTCGGTCCCGACAGCATCGAGGCTCTGGTCGTCCCGGCCCGTCGGGTAGTGGCCGTTGACGTCACCACCGAAGTAACGGTCGCGTCGCGGATCACCGCCGAAGTGGTGGCCAGATCCGGTCGCGTGATCGCCAGTCGTGTTCAAGTCCGAGACGCCGACGACGCTCGCGGGCTGTCGGTTACTCCCGCCGTCGCTCGTCCCTCAGCGGTGTCGCTGATCGCGTCGCTATCTCGTCGCGAGGGTGTAGTTGATCGGGTCCATGTGGCCAACCCTTCCGACACCGAGATCGCCGAGGTTGATCTCGAGATCATTACTGATGGAGGAGTTCAGCCTGACCCGATCGAGCTGACCGTTCGGCCGGGCCGAACCGTCGTTGTCAATATCGCCGCCGAGGTTCGTCTAGACGACGTCGGAGATTTCGCTCTGCTGGCCCGATCGCTGGGCGGTGTCCCGGTGGCGGTATCCCTCGAACGGCAGGTAGCCCCCGGCGGCGAGTCGGTTCCCGGCTCGGCTGGGTTGGGCGGAGTCGATTCGGCGGCGACCGAATGGACGGCGCTGGTCGACGGGGTTGACTCGCGATTGGCGTTTGTGAATCCCTCCGCAACCGCCATTGCCACGGTTTTAGTCGAGACCGTCGATCCTTCCGGGACCGTCACGGTGGCCGAATTCGAGTTGGGGCCCAGGCGCCGCCACGTCATCACGTCCGAAGAGCTCGTAACCGACCGCCCGTTGGTGGTGGTCCATTCGACCGCGGCGATTGTTGTTTCGCGAGAGATCGAGGGTTTCACTTCCCGCCAGCTCGCTACCGCGGTGGCTGGCGGTGAGGTGAGCTTGTTGGACCTGAACTCCTAGGTTCGTGGGTCTCTTAGGTCCGGGGTGAGCGAGGGGCTACTTGCGTTCTTCGGCTATGGCCGCCCATAGGTCCGCCGAGGTCACCGGACCAAGGAACGCTCGTTTGACCGCCCCGTCGCGGTCAGCAACGACCAGCGTAGGCACGCCATCAATTCGGTATCGGTCGTGTAGCTGCGGGTGGGCCTGAACCGTCAGCTGCTGTACGGCGACTTCGTCGGACTCGAGAAGAGACGCTCGATCCCAAACTCCCGCACAGGTGTCACATGTGGTCGAGCTGAATACCGCCACCAGCCAATTGGTTTCGGGGCGAGCGAAGTCGTGGCGGTCCAGCAACGCTGGCACGTGGTGGGTGTTGGTGGCCGGAGAGCCTGGTTTACGGCCGAGCACCGATGCGAAGACCCCGGCGATTGCGACCGCTCCGATCACCAGTAGCAGACGATCCACTGATCAGGAAGCGTTGTCGTCGCCGACACTAACCTCGGACGGCTGCGGAACGGACTCCTCAGCGGCTTCGGCCGGTGCGCCCTGCGACACAGCGAGCAACCGTTCGACTTCGGCACCCGAGATCGTCTCGTGTTCGAGCAGCGCCCGAGCAACGAGATCTAGCCCCTTGCGGTATTCGGTGAGAAGCAGGCGGGCCCGGCCCTCCATCTCCATCAACACCCGTCGGACTTCTTCATCGACGAGCTTGGCCGTATCGGGCGAGTACGACTTTGACTGCATCATGTCTTCGCCGAGAAACACCGGCCCGCCGTCGGACAAGGACATGGGGCCAACGAGTTCGCTCATGCCCCATTCGGTGACCATGCGTCGAGCAATGTTGGTGGCTTGTTGCAGATCGTTGGCGGCGCCGGAGGAGAACTCTTCGAACACCAGCGACTCGGCGACCCGTCCGCCCATTGCCATGATCATGCGAGCCTCAGCTTCGCGTTTGTCCATGGTGTGTCGTTCTTCGGCCGGAAGAGTCATCGTGACGCCAAGGGCCATGCCCGTAGGAATGATGGTCACCTTGTGTACAGGATCGTGGTTGTCTTGGGCCGCCGCACACAACGCGTGGCCGGCCTCGTGATAAGCGGTGCGCTCCAGGTCTTCTTGGTTTTGCACCATCGATTGCCGTTCGATCCCGAGCAACACCCGATCGCGGGCACTGTCGAAGTCTTCGGCGGTAACGGTGTCGCCGCCCCGGCGAACGGCAAACAGCGCGGCCTCGTTGACCAGATTGGCCAAATCGGCACCACTGAACCCGGGTGTGCCGCGGGCGATGACATTGACGTCGACGTCATCAGCGGAATGTTTGCCCTTGAGGTGCACGGTCAGGATCTGTTTACGATCTTCGAGCTCGGGCAGAGGCACGATTACCTGGCGGTCGAATCGGCCCGGACGAAGCAAAGCCGGGTCGAGGATGTCGGGACGGTTGGTTGCGGCCATCATGACGATGCCCTCGGTTGCTTCGAACCCGTCCATTTCGGCGAGCATCTGGTTGAGAGTTTGCTCTCGTTCGTCGTGGCCGCCACCGAGACCAGCTCCGCGTTTGCGGCCGATCGAATCGATTTCGTCGATGAAGATGATGGCCTTGCCCATCTTGCGAGCTGATTCGAAGAGATCGCGCACGCGGCTGGCGCCCACGCCAACGAACATCTCCATGAAGTCGGAGCCAGTGACCGACAAGAACGGCACGCCGGCTTCGCCCGCAACCGCTTTGGCGATCAACGTTTTGCCGGTGCCCGGAGGGCCAACCAGCAGAACCCCTTTGGGAATCCGCGCCCCGATCTCGGCGAATCTCTCTGGGTACTTGAGGAAGTCGACGACCTCGGTGATCTCTTGTTTGACCCCGTCGTAGCCAGCGACGTCATCGAAAATCGTGCCGGGTCGCTCGGTCGAGTAGGTCTTGGCCTTCGAACGGCCAATCGACATGATGTTGCCCATCTGACCTTGGGCCCGACGCTGCATCCACACGAAGAAGAGGATCAACAATCCGACGGGGATCAGCAACGGGATGAGCGACTGGAAGAATCCCGGCGTCGGGGTTTCGAAGTGGGTAGTGGTCTGGGAAGTGACCAGCGCGCTGTCGTCGTCGGGTAGCGGGACCGGTCCGACGGTTGAGAAGTCGGTGCCGTTCGCGTCGGTGAATTTGATGCCACCATCGGTGTTGTCGTAGGTAACGTCGACGATGTCTCCCGCGGTCACCCGGTCGATGAATTCGCTGTAGTCGACGTCTTCGGCGCTGCTGCTCGGCACGATCGCGGTGATCAACAAGATCGCCACGAGCGAACCCAAAGCAATCCACACCGCGTATCGCGACCACCCGGTTGCGGGGGGGCGCGATCCACCAGGCGAAGGGTCACCGTCGCGATGCGGCGGTGGGGGCGGAGGTGGGGGAGGAGTGGACGCCATGGCTTAAGGGTAGACGCCCGGTGCCGCGCATCCGCAGCGTGGCGTCATCTGATCATCGGTCCGCGCGCGACGATATTGAGACCGATAGGTTCAGCCCATGAGCCGTCGTTGCGCCCGCCCCGGATGTGGTCAAGTAGCCGATGCCACACTGTCGTTTGCCTACGATCAGCGCCAGGTGTGGCTTGACGACCGCTTGGTCGAGGATCACCCCGCAAATCACGACCTCTGTGGACGTCACGCCGATCGTACGCGACCACCCAAAGGTTGGGAACTTCGCGACCGTCGGCAGGCTACGGTCTTCGCCGATTTGCGCTACGCCAGCTAGTGGCGGCCGCGATGACGGCCAACGCTCCTACTCGGCGCATCGTCTTGGCCATTGTTTCTTTCGCCGCGGGATTGTTCCTCGCCAGTCTGGTCGGCGCTGCAGTGTTGGCTGCTACCGATTGGCAAGTGGGTGTCTCGAGCGCGGTCGGCGCCGAAGTCGGTCGAGCAGCGATGCAGATCGGGCAGGGTCTGGAGCTACAGGATTTCCGAATTCCGACTGCCGTGTTGGTGGTGTTCAACGTTCCGCTGTGGATGTGTCTCGTGGGTGGGCCGCTGCTGGCTCGGCGCGAAGGACTCGACTGGCACGACGATCTGGGGTGGTCGATGCGCCGCATCGACGTGCCCATCGGGCTGGCCCTGGGAGTTGGTGCGCAAGCGGCGCTCATTCCCCTCTACCAGGTTGTATTTTGGCTAGCCGGCGAGCAAGACGTAGACGGTGTCGCTCGCGACTTGCTGGCCTCGACCAAGACTCCGCTCGATGTTGTGGCGCTCGTCGTGATGACCGTGGTGGCCGCCCCGATCGCCGAAGAGATCTTGTTTCGTGGTCTGCTCTATCGCGGGATCCGCGACATGGAGTCGGTTGTGCATCGGTCGGGGGTGACGGTTGCGGTCATTGCGTCGGCGGTGGTGTTCGGCATTTCGCATTTCCAGTTGATCCAGTTCCCGGGGCTCATGTTCTTCGGTGTGGTCGCGGCCGTGGCGTTCCAGCGGACGGGCCGCTTGGGGACCTCGATCTGGACCCATGTCGGGTTCAACCTGACCACCGTAGTTGTGTTGCTCGCCGCTTGAGAGTCCCCCAAAGTGGTCGAGATTCTCACGTTTGGTGAGATTTGTGGCTGGTATCTCTCAACTCGGTTGGACGTCATCCGAAGGATTGATGACGGCCAAGCGGAGAGAACCAAATGCCTGATGCAGCGATGTCGAACAGCACGAGTACGGCTTGTCCCGCTTGCGGATCGCCGCTGGTCGCCATCACGATCAATGTTGGCGCCGGCCAGCGAACCATGTGCAGCTGTGGTCGCTGCGACCAACGCTGGTGGCAACGCGAGGGTCGCCTTACAACCCTTGACGGTGTCATTGGCGAGCTGGGTCAGCTCGAAGCACCTCGTTTGCGGTACCGGCCCTGAGCAGGCGGCGCGAACAGTCATCGTGGAGATGGCACCATGGTGCCCACGATGAGCGAGATCACGATCGACGAAGATGAATGGATGAGTGACCACGACGGGTCTGTCGACGACAACGACCCGTACGTGCGTCCGGGTCGCCCGGACTGGATGCCGTCCACCGAAACGTTGATCACCATCGCCTTGGTTGCGTTCGCCACGATTTTTGTTGTTTGGAATCTCCGACCGGGAGACTGGTTCAAGGACACCACTCCAACCGGGGGTGACATGGGGGCTCACGTGTGGTCTCCGGCCTACCTGCGCGATGTCTTGTTGCCGGATTTCCGGCTCACCGGTTGGTCGCCGGACTGGTACGCAGGGTTCCCCGCGTTCACGTTCTACATGATCGTTCCGTCCCTGTTGATCGTGATTGTCAACGTCGGACTCGGCGGAGGAGTCCTGGTTCCGGTGGCCGCGGCCGGGGGGTTGGCGGTTGGCGCGGCGAGGGCTCACAACCGGTGGGGGACATCGGTCGAACGGACAGCCGCGATTTACGGCGTGGGGATGTTCTTGTGGTTGCTTGTGGTGCCGGTGCCTTACGGCATTGCCATGAAGCTCGTGGTTGTCGCCGGAACGGTTTTGTTGCCGGTGGCGGCGTACAGCGCCGGCCGTCTCGGCGGTCTCAAGTTTCCCGGGCCTGCGCTAATGGCCGTCATGATGCTGCCGTTCCTGTTCGATCGCAGCTACAACATTTACGGCGGCAACTTGATGTCGACGATGGCGGGCGAGTTTGCCTATTCGCTTGGGCTGATGTTCGCCGTGCTGTACGTCGGCGTGGCGGCCCGAGGGATGGCTACTGGTCGCCACCGCGGCTTGGCCGCCGCGTTGTTGGCGCTCGCCGGGCTTACCCACTTGTTCGCCGCCTTCTTTGGACTAATTGTCACCTTGGCGTTGTACATCACGCGGCCCGGTCGGCGTGAGACCCGTTGGTTGATGGTTGTCGGGCCGCTCAGCGGACTTTTGGCGGCGTTCTGGGTACTCCCGTTCTTTTGGAATCGGGCCCTTCTCAACGACATGGGGTGGGGCAAGGAGCGGCGCTATGTAGCGGCGCTGTGGAATCGGTCGGGCAGTTTCGGCGATCAAACATTCCTGCAAAACGACCCCCCTATGCAGCTGCTGGTTGTAATCGCCATTGTTGGGGCGGTGCTGTGCGGACTGCGGAGGGTTCGGCTGGGCATGGCACTTTCGCTGGTCGCAGTGTTCTTCGCGGGCACGTTCCTGCTTTTGCCTGAGGGGCGGCTTTGGAACGTCCGGATTTTGCCGTTCTATTACTTGGCGATCAACATCATGGTCGCCATCGCGATCGCCGAATTCGGCCGGCTCCTTGTCGAGATTGTTCGTCCGATTCGAGGCCATACCCGTTCGACCTGGCTCGCGGCCGGTCCCGCCGTTGCCACGGCGATGGTCTTGTTCGTGTCTTTGGGGTTGCCGTTGCGGTCGCTTCCCGGTGGTTCGCTCAACCCGTCGGGAGAGTACACGTGGCTCGGTTTCAAGGAATCCGACCTCAACCTTGGCCCATCGTGGCTCAAACACAACTTCCGTGGTTACGAGGGACAGGCGGCCTATCCCGAATACTCGCAAATGATCGCAACCATGGATCGTGTGGGCAAGACCCACGGTTGCGGCCGCGCCCTATGGGAGTACGAAGCCGACCGGCTCGGGTCGTACGGGACACCGATGTCGCCCATGTTGCTGCCGCACTGGACCGACGGCTGTATTGGATCGATGGAAGGGCTTTATTTCGAGGCTTCGGCGACCACCCCCTATCATTTCTTGTTGCAATCAGAGTTGTCGGCGGCCCCGTCGAGGGCCCAACGCGACCTGCCCTACTCCGGCTTGGACGCGTCCAGTGGCGTTGCTCATCTTCAAGACCTCGGCGTGCGCTACTACTTGGCATTTTCCGACGCCGCAGTTCGCCAGGCTCAAGCCGAGCCGCGTCTGACCGAAATCGCGACCTCCGGACCTTGGGTTGCCTTTCTTGTCGAGGATTCGGATCTTGTGATCGGTCTCGATCAATTGCCAGTCGTGATCGATGGCATCAGGGCCGGCGGCGAGGAGTGGCTGGTGCCGTCAGTGGCGTGGTGGGAAGCATCAAACGTCGCTCTGATTGCCGCCGACGGCCCACAGACTTGGCCGCAAACGTCGATGGCCGAGATCGCCGAAGCGGCTCCCGATTTTGCCGCCACGATCGACGGCGAGGACCGCGTCGCCGAAATGCGTTCACTGTCAGCCGTGCTGGGTGACGTGCTCGAAAACAAGGCTGTCGATCCGGTTCAGGTGTCAGAAGTGGTCACCGACGAGTCGTCGATCACCTTTTCGGTAAGCGACATCGGTCGGCCGGTTTTGGTCCGCACCAGTTACTTCCCGAACTGGTCCGCCCACGGTGCCGACGGGCCATACCGTGTGGCCCCCAACCTGATGGTGGTGGTTCCCACCCAGACCGAAGTGTCTTTGACCTACGGGCGTTCGGGCATCGAGGTGTTCTCGATGCTTCTGTCGTTGATGGGCTTGGTGGGGTTGGTGTTTGTTGCTCGTCGGAAGTCGTCTGATCCAGATCAGGCTCCTTGGGATTTTGGCACCGTGTCGTCGCCGTCGAATGCCGCGGCCACAGCCAGCAACGCGCTCGTCGGACTGGCCGGATCGAGTCTGCTTGTGGGCGGCACTCTTATTGCCGCGGTCGTGGTGTCTCCGGGGGCCGATGAGTTTCTGCCGTCGCTGGTTGTATGGCTGCCCGGAACCGTTGGGTTAGTCGCGGCACTCTTTTCATTTCTCCCTACTTTGATCGAGCGTCGGACCGCACTCGTCGAGCCGCCGACAGATCTCGAGCGCGACGAGCGTCCGGTCGACGAACCTCCCGTCGACGAAGCTGCCGTCGACGAATCAGGGTGACAGTTCGACAAGGGGCGGGGGCGGGCCAGGGTCGCACGAACCCGCGGCGGTTTGTGTTGGTTGGTGCGTCGGCGACGGTGATCGACGTGGGGCTGGCCGTCGGCTTGGCCCACGCTGGGATTTCTCGTTCGCTTGCCGACTTACTGGCTCTCAGCGTCGCCGCCGTGGTGGCTTGGAGGCTGCACGGGATCGTGACGCTGCGCGGCGATACGGTCGATCGCTGGATCCGCCAGCCGCCCGTGTTTTTCACCGCGGCGGCCATCGCCGGCGCAATCGACCTGACGGTCTTTGTGGGCTTGGGAAACTTGCCTCTGTTCGGGGCCAAGGTGCTGGCCGTGGGCGTCGCGGCATTTGCTCGTTCAGTGTTGTACCGAGCCGTTCTTTTTCGAGCGGTAAGACGCGAACAATCGAGTCCGTCTCGGCGGTCGACTGCGCCGGGCGGACCTCGGTTGTCGGTTGTGGTCCCCGCCTTTCGAGAAGAGTCACGAATCGAGGCGACCGTTGCGACGATCCGAGCAGAGTTGGAAGATCTGCACCGCACCGGAGATCTCGAGATTGTTGTCGTTGATGATGGTTCCCCCGACGCGACCGCCGAGCGGGCCCGCGTGGCGGGTGCCGATCAGGTGGTGGTCCAGCCCAAGAACCGAGGCAAAGGGGCGGCTGTTCGGGCGGGTGTGAGGGCTTCGACGGGGCGGACGGTGGCGTTCACCGACGCCGACCTCGCCTACGCGCCGGGTCAGCTGCTGTCCTTTCTGGCATCGGTCGAATCGGGTTACGACGTAGCGATTGGCAACCGCCACCACCAACAGACCGCGACGCTTGCCGGCACTTCGGCGTTGCGTTCGTTTGGCAGCCGGGTCGTGAACATGGCCACCAACATCTTGTTGCTCGGCAACTACCGAGACACCCAGTGCGGGTGCAAGGCGTTTCGCAGCGACGCGGCGCGCATCGTCCTCGGTGCGGGCATGATCGACGGATTTGCTTTCGACATCGAAGTACTCCACCTCATCGAGCGTTACGGCCTCAGCATGGAAGAGCTACCGGTCGAGGTGGTCAACAGCGAAACCTCCACCGTGAGTGCACTGCGTGATGGAGTTGGGGTGTTCGTGGACATTTTGCGGATAAGGCGGGCCGCTCGTCGCGGGAGCTACCCATCACTCGGAGTGAATGCCCTCCCATCCGGGCACTAGCGGCCGACGGTATCCGCGACGGTGATATTGCCTGTGGCGAGAATGGATCTCGATGCCTAGGGCGGAAAGTGATTTGCTGTGACCGATTTCGACGCAATTTTCAAGGCCTACGACGTGCGGGGCACCGTTCCCGATCAGTTTGATGCCGACGGGGCGCGGGCCATCGGCGGCGCGTTCGCCCGCTTTGTTGCGGGCCAAGGCGCGACCTCGATAGTTGTTGGCCGCGACATGCGTCCCGACGGAGAAGAGTTCGCGACGGCCTTCGGTGACGGCGCTATGGCCCACGGCATCGATGTTGTCGACGTCGGGTTGTGCGCCACCGACATGATGTATTACGCCTCTGGGGCACTCGACATGCCCGGTGCGGTATTCACCGCTTCGCACAATCCGGCGGGCTACAACGGCATCAAAATGTGCCTTGCCAAAGCCGCTCCGATCGGTAGCGAAACTGGTCTCGACTCAATCAAAGCCATGGCCATCGCTGGTGAAGACCCGGCGGGGCATTCCGGATCCAGGACGCATCAGGACATGCTTGGGGGTTATGTCGAACACGTTCAGAGTTTTGTTGATGTGTCGGCGCTCAAAGCATTGCGCGTTGTCGCCGACACGGCCAACGGCATGGGCGGACTGGTCTTGCCTGCGGTGTTTGCGTCGTTACCGTTCGAGCTCGATCACCTGTACCCGGAGCTCGACGGGACGTTTCCGAATCATCCGGCCGACCCCATCCAACCCGAGAATCAAAAAGACTTGATGGCTCGGGTGTTGGCCAACGGTGCCGACATCGGGCTGGCGTTCGATGGCGACGCCGACCGCGTCTTTCTCGTCGACGAAACCGCCCGAGCGATTTCGGGGTCGCTGACGACCGCGCTGGTCGCTCGATCGATCCTGGCCCGCGAACCGGGGGCCACCGTGATTCACAACTTGATCTGCTCAAAGACGGTTCCCGAAGTGATTGCCGAAGGCGGAGGCACCGCGGTGCGCACCCGAGTTGGTCATTCGTTCATCAAGCAGGTGATGGCCGAGACCGGGGCAATCTTCGGCGGGGAACATTCGGGGCATTACTACTTCCGCGACAACTACCGCGCCGACAGCGGCCTGATCGCCGCGCTGGTCGTGCTCGAGGCCTTAAGCAACCACCCGGCCGGGCTGGCCGATCTGGTTTCGAGCCTTGATCGCTACGCCGCGTCTGGCGAGATCAACACCACGGTCGACGACTCGGCTGCGGTGATCGACAGGGTTGCGAGCGTTTATGGCGATGCCACTCAGGATCGTATGGACGGCCTGACCGTCGACTTCGGCGACTGGTGGTTCAACCTTCGCGCCTCCAACACCGAGCCGCTGCTTCGGCTCAACCTCGAAGCAAGTACTGACGAAGAAGTCGAGCGGCGCGTTGGTGAAGTCAAAGCCAATTTCGTGGGTTGACCTCCTTGGGCCGGATCCGCGGTTAACTAGTGACATATCCATCTGAGGGAGGCCTCATGGCGCTCGATAGCAGACTTCTCGAAATCCTTGCCTGTCCGATCGACAAGGGATCATTGCTGTACTTTGCCGACGAAGAAATTTTGTACAATCCGCGGCTCCAAAAGCAGTACAACGTGCACGAGGGCATCCCTGTGATGTTGCCCGACGAGGCCACCGACGTGGACGATCAAGAACACACTCGTCTCATTGCCAAGGCCGACGCCGACGGCGTGGCACCGACGTTCGCTGACTGAATCCTATGTCCGGCGAGGACCTCCACGAAGCAGTTCGACACCTGCCAGACCAGGTTCGAGACATCGCGGTCGCGGCCTCAGATGTTGATGGGCTCCCCAGCGTCGACGGGATAGAAAATGTGGTGCTCCTCGGGGTCGGCGGCGCCCGTGTTGCCGCCGACGTGGTCGAGGCGATCTGCGAGCTGGGCTCGAGTTTGCCCATACTTGCCAGCGGTGGTCGCTGTCCTACTTGGGTGTCGCCGTCCACCTTGGCGGTCGCGATATCTCAGTCAGGCGACGATGAGGCCACCCTCGCCGCGGCCGAGGCGGCTTTCGACGCCGGCGCTCGGATCATGGCCGTAACCGCGGGAGGCGAACTGCGCGAGAGGTGCAGTCGGTGGGGTGGCGCGGTTATCCCCGTCGATCCCGCGGCCGGGCCGGCAGCCGGGCTCGGCGTAACAATCGTGCCCGTGCTCGTCTCGCTGGAACGCCTCGGGTTCGTCACGGGCATGAGCAAGATCGTGACCAGCGCGGCGTCGCAGATCAGCGGTCGAATCGATCAAATATTCGGCGACGCCGACATCGACTCCTTGGCCGAAGACCTCATTGGACGAGTGGCGATCGTGTCTGGGGCCGGAGCTATCGGCAAGCACGCGGCGCGCCGATGGGTTCAAGAACTCGACCGGGTTGGAGAGATTGCTTCGGTTCGGCGTCGGGTGCCGACCGGACCACGCGATGTCGCAACCGGCTTACGGCTGGATCAAGCTTCTCGCAACGGTGCTGTTCTTATCGTTCTTCGCCACTCCTATGAGCCTGATGGTCTTGATGGCGGAGTCGCATTGGCCCAAGATGCGTTCCCGCGTCTCTACGAATTCGGCGCCGAAGGCGACGGCCCGTTGGCCCAGTTGCTCGATCTTGTCTTGATCGGCGACGCCGTTGTCGCCGCGGTGCTGGCCCGGACAGACCCATGGAACTGATCGACGGCCTGATCCGCAAATACGACTGGGGGTCGCAGTCGTCTATCCCTTCGCTTCTCGGGCGGCCCGAAGACGGCGACCCGTGGGCCGAACTTTGGCTCGGAGCTCATCCGTCGGCGCCTTCGCTGGTGGGCGCCGCGGCTATTCCGCTGACCGAGCTCGTGGCCTCCGACCCACAGTCGATGCTGGGCGCACAAGTGGCCGAACGTTTCGGTGCCTTACCGTTCTTGCTCAAGGTGTTGGCTGCTGCGGCGCCGTTGTCGTTGCAGGCGCATCCGTCGATTCCTCAAGCCGAGGCGGGCTTTGCTCGTGAGAACGCGGCTGGGGTCGCAATCGACGCCCCCAACCGGTCGTTTCGCGATCGCCAACACAAGCCCGAGCTGATTTGTGCTCTCACCGAGTTCGAAGCCTTGTGCGGCTTCCGAGATCCGGAGGCGACGCTCGATCTCCTGGGTTCTATAGCGACGCCCGAGCTCGACTCGATTCGATCGCGTCTGGCCGCCGACCCTTCTGACGAGGGGCTTCGCCAACTCCTCGAGTATCTCCTGCTGCTCGATTCGCAGACCGCGGCGCCGCTGTCGAACGCAGTGGTGGCGGCGTGCGCCGCGGGGTTGAATGGGCCATCGCCAAAAGGGCGATGGTCAAACGAGCACCGCCTCGCTGTCGGCCTTGGTGAGCGTTACCCAGGCGACGTTGGCGTGGTTACCGCGCTGCTGCTCAACTACGTGACCCTGGTTCCGGGCGAGGCGCTTTTTCTGGGGGCCGGGAATCTGCACGCGTATCTCCGCGGCACTGGTATTGAGATCATGGCCAACTCCGACAATGTGTTGCGCGGGGGTCTCACGCCCAAACACGTCGATGTTGCGACGTTGCTCGATGTCGTGGATGTCACCCCGATAGTTCCCGATATCCAAAGGCCCACGCCGGTCGATGGCGTAGTCAGCTACCGAATCCCAGTGCCCGAATTTTCGCTGTCGCAGGTCGAGGTGAGCGAGCGGGTGGTGGTTGGCCCCGGACCGGCAATCATTTTGTGCACTGATGGCGTCGTCAACGTGGGGTCGCTTACTCTCGACCGAGGTGCCGCGGCGTGGCTGTCGGCTGCTGACGGCGTGGTCGAAGCGACCGGCCGAGGCACGGTATTTTGTGCCGGCGTTGGGACCCTCACCCGCTGAAGGCTTACGCGCCCTACACTGATGCGCTGCGGGCTGCACAGAGATGGTGTCAGCTGACCCCGGCCCCGTCCTTCCATAACGGCTTTTCGGTTCCTCGCGAACTGCAAGCCATCTCGAACCAAAAACAGGAGGACCCTCGTGGGTACCACCATCAGCGGCGACTTCAAGGTCGCCGATCTCGAACTGGCCAGCTTTGGCCGCAACGAAATCCGTCTCGCCGAGCACGAAATGCCCGGCCTCATGGCTTTGCGAGCCAAGTACACCGACGACCAACCGCTGGCTGGTGCCCGCATTGCCGGCTCTTTGCACATGACAGTTCAGACCGCGGTGTTGATCGAAACTCTGGTAGCTCTCGGCGCCGACGTGCGCTGGGTCAGCTGCAACATTTTCTCGACCCAGGACCACGCCGCTGCTGCGGTTGCGGTCGGTCCGCAAGGGTCCCTCGATGTGCCATCGGGCACTCCGGTGTTTGCCTGGAAGGGCGAGTCGCTCGAGGAGTACTGGTGGGCGACCGAGCAGTTGTTCCATTGGCCTGACGGCGGCGGTCCCAACCTGATTCTCGACGACGGCGGCGATGCCACGATGCTTGTCCACAAGGGAATCGAGTTCGAAAAGGCCGGTGCCATCCCCGAGACCGAAGAGGACGCGTCCGAGGAGTACGGGGTCTTCCTCGAGCGACTCCGCGATATCGCAAGCCGTGATGCTGGGTTCTTCTCCCGTATAGCCCCCGGTATCCGTGGGGTGTCAGAAGAAACCACCACTGGCGTGCACCGCCTCTACCAAATGATGGAAAGTGGCGAACTGCTGTTCCCGGCGATCAACGTCAACGACTCGGTCACCAAGTCCAAGTTCGACAACCTCTATGGCTGTCGCCACAGTCTGATCGACGGCATCAATCGAGCCACCGACGTGATGATTGGCGGCAAGGTTGCGGTTGTGTGTGGCTACGGCGACGTCGGTAAGGGATGCGCCGAATCTTTGCGGGGCCAGGGCGCTCGAGTAATCGTCACCGAGGTTGATCCGATCTGTGCGCTTCAGGCCGCGATGTCGGGCTACGAGGTCAACACCCTCGAGGCCGTTCTGGGCATTGCCGACATATTCATCACGACCACCGGCAACAAGGACATCATCCTTGCCGGCCACATGGAACGTATGAAGCACCAAGCCATCGTCGGCAACATCGGCCACTTCGACAACGAACTCGACATGGCTGGCCTCAACCGGATGTCTGATGTCCAGCGGGTCACGATCAAGCCGCAGGTCGACGAGTACGTGTTCCCCGACGGGCACTCGATCATCATCTTGAGCGAGGGCCGTCTGCTGAACCTCGGCAATGCCACTGGTCATCCCAGTTTTGTTATGAGTTGCTCGTTCACCAATCAGGTGTTGGCTCAGCTCGAACTTCATGCCAACTCGGCCACGATCGAGATGGGTGTGCACGTGCTGCCCAAAGAACTCGACGAGGAAGTCGCCCGTTTGCACCTCGACTCTTTGGGGGTCAAGCTGACCACCATGACTCAGGACCAGGCCGATTACTTGGGCGTGGACCCGCACGGCCCGTTCAAGCCAGATCATTACCGATACTGAGCGCAGCTTCGGCCGCGGCGCGCCGCGGCTGGGCTAACGTCCGGGCATGTCGTGTACACGTGGAGTTTGGTTCGCCCCCGAAGGAATTTCGGGCGCTGAGGTAGTCGCATTTGGTCAACGGGTCGAGTCGTTGAACTACACGACGCTGTGGGTCGGCGAGACGTTTGGCCGAGATCCGTTCGCTCAACTAGCGGCTATCGGAGCGGCGACGTCATCGCTGACTTTGGCTTCGGGAATCGCCAACATCTACAACCGTCACCCAGGAGTGATGCTGCAAGGCGCCAACACGGTTGCCGAGCAAACCGGTGGGCGGATGATCCTCGGGTTGGGCGTGTCATCGCCGGCGATCGTCAACAAGGTTCGTGGGATCGAATACGGCAAACCGCTGTCGTTCCTGCGTAGTTACCTCGAAGTCATGGAGGGGGCCTTGTACACATCGGTGGCGCCTCCCGAACCAGTCCCAGTGGTGCTGGCCGCGCTTGGCCCCAAGATGTTGCAGTTGGCCGCTGAGAAGAGCGAAGGAGCTCACCCTTACAACGTGACGCCCGAACACACAGCCATGGCCCGAGAGGTAATGGGAGCCGACGCCGGTCTGTACGTCGAGCAGAAGGTCATGCTCACCACCGATGCCGAGCAAGCCCGAGCGACGGGAGCCAAGGTGCTCAAGTTCTATTCCCGAGCGCCGGGTTATCGCAACGCATGGTTGCGCATGGGGTTCAGCGACGAAGACATCGACGGTCTCAGCAACAAGCTGGTTGATGGGCTCATTGCGTGGGGCGATGCCGATCGCATCGAAACCCGTCTCGCCGAGCACGCCGAAGCGGGCGCGACTCATGTGTGCATCCATCCACTCCACCCCGAATCCGGCCAGGGGGCCGTGCACGACGAAGTACTCGCGGCCCTTGCCCCGCCCGCCTAAGCCATACCGTCCGACCCGTTAGATCTCAACCAGGAGTGCAACCAGTGTCGCAAGACCGAGTGACCGTCGACTTTCAAGATGGCATAGCCGATGTCCGCCTCAACCGGGGCGACAAAATGAACGCGATGGACGGCCCTATGTTCGCGGCGCTCATCGACACCGCCGACGAGTTGGCCCGACTGCCGGGGCTGAGGGCCGTGGTCTTGTCGGGCAACGGGCCCAGCTGGTGTGCGGGTCTCGACTTCTCGGGCTTCCAAGCCATGGCCGGCGGGGTCGGAAGCGATGAGTCTGCTGACGACGGATCAACCAGCACCGGTTCGATTGGGCGCGTCGACGAGGGCCGCATAACCCACCGAGCGCAGCAAGCAGTGTGGGGTTGGCACGAGCTGTCCGTTCCGGTGATCGCCGCGGTTCACGGTGTCGCGTTTGGGGCGGGCATCCAGTTGGCGATCGGCTGCGACATTCGGATTGTCCATCCCGACGTGCGGATGTCGGTTCTAGAGATTCGGTGGGGGATCTCGCCGGATATGACCTGCACGCAGATCCTCCCTGGTTTGGTTGGTAGCGACGTGGCCAAGGAAATGATCTGGACCGGCAAAGAGGTCAACGGGGAGGAGGCGGTTCGTATCGGCTTGGCCACCCGGATGTCCGTTGATCCCCACCACGAAGCGATGGAGTTGGCCCGAACGATCGCGTCCAAGAGCCCGCACGCGATCCAAGCTGGCAAACGTCTGGTCGACGGTGCCGCTACCCAGGACTACGCGGTCGGCTTTGCTCGCGAACGCGCCGAGATAGGCGCCCTTATCGGGTCGCCAAATCAGGTCGAATCTGTCTCGGCTTTCTTCGAAAAGCGCCGTCCCGATTACGTCGAGGTTCTCGACTGACCTTGGGTATCGGGTATTGGGGGTCGGATGTTGGGTGTCAGGGGTCGTCCGTACTGTGCCCAAATGGCTTCTCGAACCGACGAACTCGACGACTTCTTACCTTGCTGGCCGCATTCTGGTAGCGCCGCTCGCTTTGTTCGACAGCTCAAGTACCGAAGGTGCACCGCTGCCATCACCGTGATTGCCGATCACATGGCCGCGCTCGCACCCGTCGTAGATGTCGTTACCTGGAGCCCGTGCGCACCCCGCAACCGCAAGAGCCGCGGATTCGACCCAAGCGAGTTGCTGGCCCGCGCTGTCGCTCAGCGACTCAGGGTTCCCGCGGTCGGCTTGCTCAGCCGCCGCGACTCGACACCACAAACTTCGCGCAACCGCGAAGGACGTCTTCGCGGACCGCGACTGAGGGCGCGGCGGCGAACCGAGCTTCGGGGGGCATCGGTCCTGCTGATCGACGATGTCGCCACCACCGGAGCCACGCTGGCTACCGGGGCTGCTACTCTGCGCGCGGCTGGGGCGCGACAAGTGGTTGGTCTGGTAGCAACGTACGTCCCCGATCGGGGGGTCCCCGCTGCTCGATAGGACCGTCTAAAGTAGGGGGCACACCAACTAGCGGAGGTTACGAATGGACGTCTCCATCAGCGCACGACATGTGAATGTCACAACGCGACTGGAGGAGGTGATCCAAGAAAAAATCGGCACACTCGATCGTTTCCTCGACGGGCTCGAACGTTCCCAAGTCCATTTCGAAGAAGCTCGGAATCCGCGGATACAAGACAAGTGCGTTCTTGAGGTCTCGGTTGAAGGCGACGGCCACCTGCTGCGCTGCAAAGTGAACGCAGTAGATCCCTACACCGCGGTCGATGCCGCCACCCTCACTCTCGAACGCCAGATCCGAAAACTACGAACGAAGCTCAAGCGTCGTCAGCACGGCAGCGGCGACACAATCCGGGTGCAGGAGGCCCCTCAACTTCCCGAATCCTCGACCGGCGACGTTGAAGTCGACGACGAGCCGTTGCCTACCATTGTGAAGAGCAAACGGTTTCATCTTGGCCCGATGACCGCCGATGATGCGGTGCTGAAGATGGAGCTCCTTGGCCATGGCTTCTTTTTCTTCATCAACAAGGAAACCAATCGTTCGGCGGTCGTCTATCGCCGTGACGACGGTGACGTTGGACTAATCGACGAAGCTGGTTAACCAGTGCGGCGCCTCGGCCGACAGGAAGAGGTGCCGCATCAATCTCCAGACATCCGCGTCGTGGTCTGTGATTGTCATGCCTTGTTTCGTCGAGGTGTGGTCATGGAACTTGATGACGCCGGCGACATCGAAGTCATTGGCGAGGCCGCCGATGGCCGCGACGCTGTCGACATCTGTTCTCATCTCGCACCGGACGTGGTTTTGATGGACGTCTCGATGCCGTCTATAGACGGCATCGAGGCGACCCGTCGCCTTGGTGCGACGATTCCGTCCGCGAAGGTGTTGATGTTGACGTCGTCGCACGACGAGCAACACTTGTTCGAGGCGATTCGGGCCGGCGCGACCGGGTATCTCCTAAAGGAGTCAACGATTGCCGAAGTCGCTCCGATCGTACGAGCAGTCGCCGCCGGCGAGAGCTTCGTGTCGCCGGTGCTAGCCGGTCGTTTGTTGGCCGAATTCTGTTCGCTCAGTGAACGAGCCGAAAGCTCGTGGGGAATCGCCGCGGCGCTCACCGAGCGCGAGGTCGAGATTCTCGAGCGCATGTCGAGCGGGGCCGATAATGCTTCGATCGCGACCGCATTGGATCTCACCCAAAGCTCGGTAAAAAACCATGTGGGCAACGTCTTGGCCAAGCTCCAGCTCCATACGCGGACCGAAGCGGTGTTGTTTGCCGTGCGGGAAGGATTGGTCGACTCGTGACTTTCCCCAGCCCCTGCCAAGGCTCCCGAAAACTGGTCGGTAGGCTTCGCAAATATCTATGAGCATTTTCAGCCGAGTACTTCGTAGCGGTGAGGGTCGCAAGCTCAAGGCCTTGCAGGCGCTCGTTCCCGACATCAACGCCCTCGAACCAGAGACCGAGGCGCTAAACGACGACGCCCTTCGCGCCAAGACCGGCGAGTTTCGCAACCGCCTCGACAACGGCGAGTCGCCAGATGACCTACTGATCGAATCCTTCGCAGTGGTGCGCGAGGTCGCCAAGCGGGTGTTGGGCCAGCGGCACTACGACGTGCAGCTCATCGGCGGCGCGGCGCTGCACCTCGGTTGGGTCGCCGAGATGAAAACCGGCGAGGGAAAGACGCTTACCTCGACCCTGCCGATCTATCTCAACGGCATCACCGGCCGCGGCGTGCACGTGGTGACCGTCAACGACTACTTGGCGGCCAGAGACGCCGAGTGGATGGGCCAGATTCACGGCTGGATGGGTCTGACCATGGGACTCGTGCTGCCGGGCAACCGCGATTCGGCGTACAAACGCGAACAATACGGTGCCGACATCACCTACGGCACAAACAACGAATTCGGATTCGACTACCTTCGCGACAACATGGCCATGAGTCGGGCCAAGCAGGTGCAGCGTGGCCATCACTACTGCATAGTCGACGAGATCGACTCGATCCTGATCGACGAGGCCCGCACCCCGCTCATTATCTCAGGGCGCGTTGCTGATGCCGCCCAGTTGTATGTGAAGTTCGCTTCGATCGCTCGTGGCTTGCAGCGCGATGTGCACTACGAAGTCGACGAGGAAAAGCGAACCGTGGCACCACTCGAAGATGGCATTCATGCCGTCGAGCGGGCTCTCAATATCGAAAACCTCTACGACCAGGTCTCGTCCAACTTGGTGCACCAGCTACAGGCTGCGCTTCGAGCCAAGGAGCTGTATCGCCGAGACAAGGACTACATCGTCGATAGCAGTGGCGAAGTCAAGATCGTGGACGAGTTCACTGGCCGAGTGCTTGATGGTCGGCGCTGGAGCGAAGGTCTCCACCAAGCCGTCGAAGCCAAAGAAGGCGTTGGCATCAAGGAAGAAAATCAAACCCTTGCGACCATCACTCTGCAGAACTACTACCGCCTCTACGAACGACTAGCGGGCATGACCGGTACGGCCGAAACCGAAGCGTCGGAGTTCGTTTCCACCTACGGTCTCCACGTCATTCCGGTGCCTACCCACCGGCCTCTCGCTCGCCTCGACGACGGCGACCTGATTTACAAGACCGAAGCCGCCAAGTTCCAGGCTTGCATCGACGACATCAGCGAGAAGTCCGAACGGGGTCAGCCGGTTCTGGTTGGCACCATCTCGGTCGAAAAATCCGAGACTCTCTCCCGCGAACTCGAGAAGCGTGGTGTGGCCCACGAAGTTCTCAATGCCAAACAGCATCATCGAGAAGCCGACATTGTTACCCAGGCCGGGCGCCTTCACGGGGTAACGGTCGCCACCAACATGGCCGGCCGAGGCGTCGACATCTTGCTTGGCGGAAATCCCGAGGGGCTAGCGCTGCGCGATCTCGGTGCCGAAGGCGTCGACGCCAAGTCCGAAGAAGGCATCGAGCGGATGGCGGAATTGGTCGCCAAGCACAAACAAATCACCGATGCCGAGCGCGAAAAAGTGCTCGAACTCGGTGGGCTGTACGTGCTCGGCACCGAACGTCACGAAAGTCGTCGTATCGACAACCAGCTGCGTGGTCGCTCGGGTCGCCAGGGTGACCCTGGGGCCAGTCGGTTCTATCTATCCCTCGAAGACGAATTGATGCGTCTGTTCGCGACGGGAGCGATGAACTGGGTCATGGATCGGGCGTTGCCCGACGATGTGCCGATCGAGGCCAAGATGGTGACCAAAGCCATCGAACGGGCCCAAAATACCGTCGAAGCTCGTAACGCTGAAACCCGCAAGAACGTCCTCAAATACGACGAGGTGATGAACGAACAGCGCAAGGTGATTTATCGCCGCCGAGACCAGATTCTCGATGGCGCCGATCTCCGCGACGAAGCCCTCGAGTATCTTCAAAACGCCGTCGAAGGTGCGGTTGGCACCTACTGCGTTTCTGACATCTTCGAAGAGTGGGACCTCGAGGGTTTGGCCACCGAGATCGCCACTCTGTGGCCGTCAGAAGTCGATGCGGAGTCGCTGGCTGATGCCGAGTTGGTCACCGACCTGATCGAGACCCTTGTCGACGAAGGCACCGCGCTCTACGAGGCTCGCGAAACCGAGTTGGGTGCGGAAATCCTTCGTCAGGTCGAACGCCAAGTAATGCTGCGAATCATCGATCAGCGTTGGCGCGAACACTTGCGTGAGATGGACCTGCTGCGTGAGGGGATCCATCTGCGGGCGATGGGTCAGAAGGACCCGGCGACCGAGTGGCAGCGCGAAGGCTTCGAGATGTTCGGCATGATGATGACCGGCATCGCCCTCGATTTTGTCAAGTACGTGATGCATGTTCAGGTTGCTGCCAAACCCAGCGAAGCGCCCGACGAGCCTCAGCTCCAAGGCGTGACCGAGACCAAGAGCGATGCGTCGTCGGGTACTCCTTCTCGGGCCATACCCGATGCGGTGGCTCCGCCGGTCAAGCCCAACGAAGTTGTGTCTCGAACGCCGGTCATCAAATCGGAGCTCGAGAAGGTGGGTCGCAACGATCCTTGCCCGTGTGGCAGCGGCAAGAAGTACAAACAGTGTCATGGTGGTGCCGGAGCGGCCGAGTAGCGTCGCACCGCGCTACAGCGGAGACCGTCATGCAAGATTTCACCGATCAACTCGCGGCGATCCGGTTCCGGCTCGATGAGGCGGCTGGTTATTTGCGCGTCGCCGAACTCGAACTTCGTCAGCCCCAACTCGAAACCGAAGCCTCGCGCCCCGATCTTTGGGACGATCAGGACAAGGCCCGCAAAGTCACTTCCGAACTCGCGGCGGTAAACGAAGACCTCGATCTTTACCGTCGGCTTCGTGGCGATTTCGAGGATGCCGAAACGCTGCACTCGATGGCCCGAGAAGAGGGCGACGATTCTCTGGAACCCGAGATTTCCGACGCAGCTGCGAACCTCGAATCGACGCTCGACGAACTCGAAATGCGGTCGTTGTTCACTGGCGAGTTCGATGAGCGCGACGCGGTTTGCCAGATCAAATCGGGCGAGGGTGGTACGGACGCTCAGGACTGGGCCGAAATGCTGATGCGGATGTACAACCGTTGGGCCGACCGGCGTGGGTTCGAGGTCGAGATCACTGCTGTGTCGGAAGGCACCGAGGCTGGCCTCAACAACGTTGAGTTCATTCTCAAAGGTCGACACGCGTACGGGTTGATGCAGTCAGAACATGGCGTACACCGGCTGGTTCGAATCTCTCCGTTCAACAACGAGGGCAAACGCCAGACCGCCTTCTCGGCTATCCAAGTGTCTCCGTTCTTCGAAGAAGTTTCTGACGAGATCGAGATCGACGACAAAGAGCTCCGCATCGACACGTACCGTTCGTCGGGAGCCGGTGGCCAACATGTGAACGTCACCGATTCGGCGGTTCGAATCACTCATCTACCGACCGGTCTGGTGACCAGTTGTCAAAACGAGCGCAGCCAACATCAAAACAAGGATCGAGCTATGCAGATGATGGCGTCCAAGCTGCTGCAACTCGAGCGCAAGAAACGCGATGACGAGATTGCCGGCATTACCGGCGAGCAACAAAATGTCGGTTTCGGCAGTCAGATCCGCAGCTACGTGATGCAGCCGTATCAGATGGTCAAGGATCTACGAACCGAACACGAGACTGCGCAAGTGGATTCGGTGTTGGCCGGCGACCTCGACCCATTTATGGAAGCGTGGCTGCGGTGGACCCGGGCTCAGGCCGAGTCCGTATGAACCGGTCCAACCACTGGGCCATGCCCAAGATTTCGACCGGGCTGCTGCTAGCGTCTCGCCGTCGGGCGACTAGTTCTTCCACAGGATCGGCATGATCAAACTCGAGAACGTCACAAAGGTCTACAAGGGCGATCACGTCGCGCTTAGAGACGCCACACTTGATATCGCCAAGGGCGAGTTCGTTTTCCTCGTCGGCGCTTCCGGGTCGGGCAAATCGACTTTCATTCGCTTGCTTAACCGCGAAGAGGTGCCCGAGAACGGCACCATCTATGTCGCCGGCAAAGACATTGGCGGGCTCGGCAGCTGGAAAGTCCCGTACTTGCGGCGAAACATTGGCTACATCTTCCAGGACTTCAAGCTTCTGCCTACCAAGACGGTCGCCGAGAATGTCGCCTTTGCTCTCGAGGTCATTGGCAAACCCCGTCATGTGATCAAAAAGCAGGTGCCGGCCATTCTTGAGCTGGTGGGTTTGTCCGACAAATTGGCGAGCTTCCCAGCCGAACTATCGGGTGGCGAACAGCAACGAGTGTCGATCGCCAGAGCGTTCGTAAATCGGCCGCTGATTCTTCTCGCCGATGAGCCAACCGGCAATCTCGACCCGCAGACATCGGTGGGAATCATGCGGCTTCTCGACCGAATCAACCGAACCGGTACCACCGTGGTAATGGCCACCCATGACCGCGGCATCGTCGACACCATGCGTCGCCGGGTCATCGAACTCGACCGGGGAGTGATCGTTCGCGATCAGGCCCGCGGCGTTTACGAGTAAGGGCGAATCATGGCTATTAGTCCCGTCTATGCCTTGCGCGAAACCGGCCAAAACCTTTGGCGCAACTTTCTTCTCACCCTTGCCACCATCATCACAATTGGTGTGTCGTTGTGGTTGTTCGGCGCGTTTTTTCTCTTCAACTACGCGGTCGACAACGCCACACAACGATGGGAGGGAGGGATCGAGTTCGTCGTTTGGATGAACCCCGATGCCACTCCCGAGCAGATGGCCAACATCCTCGAGGCGATCGATTCGAGCCCGGAGATCCGCGACAAGGAATTTGTCGACCAAGACGCGGCCTACGAGGAGTTCAAAGACATCTTCTCCGACACCCCCGAACTGGTCGAGGTTGTCACCCCCGACGTCATGCCGCCTTCGTACCGAATTGTGCCGGTCGATCCCGACGCCGATGTTGTCGAGGAGCTGGCTAACCAGTTTGTTGGGCGGCCCGGCGTAAAGACGGTGGTATCGGCCAACGATACAATCCGCGATATCCAGACTCTGGCCGACGACATCGGCGTAAGAGTTCTCATAGGTTCGTTGGTGCTACTTGCCGCCGCGACTTTGCTGATTCTCACCAACATCGTGAGCGCGATTCGCAACCGCGGTCGCGAGATCGAGATCATGAAGGTAGTTGGCGCAACCAACTGGTTCATCCGGATCCCGTTCATGCTCGAGGGAGTGGTTCAGGCCGTTATCGGGGCGATCGGGGCTTGGGGCGGGTTGTGGATCATCGACCGCCAGATCGCCGAGCTCAGCCGTCCGGACAGCCTCGAGCTGATGGCTGGCTTCAAGGTGACTGATAGCGAGTTCCTGTCCACCAATTTGTTGGTGTTGGGCATAGCGATAGTTGTGTCGGTCATCTCGTCGGCCATAGCCGTCACCCGGTACCTCGACGCTTAACTTCGCTAGCCTCTCGCGATGGCTGCTCTGAAAACAATCCACGGCGGGATCGATTTTGGCGAAGGACCGCGTTGGCACGAAGGTCGACTTTGGTTCAGCGACTTCTTTCGTCGCGGGGTGTACACCCTGGATGACGATGGCCAAGAGGAACTGCAACTGCGGATCGATGATCGACCGTCGGGGTTGGGCTGGCTGCCCGACGGAACTTTGCTTGTAGTGGCGATGACGTCGCGGCAAGTACTTGCGGTTGACGCCAACGGCGACGTGAGCCAGTACGCCGACCTTCAAGGGCTGGCCGACGGTTACTGCAACGACATGGTCGTTTCCGAGCGGGGCGATGCCTACGTAGGCAACTTTGGGTTCGATATGGAGAACGGGGCACCATTTCGGTCCGCTTCCATCGCCCACGTCCGTCTCGATGGATCGGCCACGGTTGCCGCCGACGACTTGATGTTCCCGAACGGCTCGGTGATCACCCCAGACGGATCGACACTCATCGTGGGCGAGACGTGGGGCGGCCGATACACGGCTTGGGATATTGCCGGCGATGGATCGCTGGGCAACAAACGGTTGTGGGCGCAAGTCGAAGGGTCGACTCCCGACGGGTGCTGCCTGGACGCCGAGGGGGCGATCTGGATGGCTGACTTCATGGGTGGCCGTGTTGCCCGCGTGCTTGAGGGCGGCGAGATCACCGACATGATCGAAGTCGACGGGCGGGCGGTGGCGTGCGTGCTCGGCGGTGACGACCGCCGGACGCTCTACGTTTTGCAATCACCAGATTCTGTGCCAGAGCAAGTAAGCGGCAAAGGCTTGTCGACGATCGGTTCGGTCCGGGTGGACGTGCCGGGGGCCGGCCGGCCATAGCGGAATGAGACCAACGTCTGAACGCTGACTATCGTCTTGGCGTTCCGCACGATCTGGAGGACGCATGGCCATTGATTTCACCCTCAGCCCTGAGCACGAAGCGATCCGCGACAAGGTTCGCACGTTCATCAGCGAGGTGGTCAAGCCCGGCGAGGACATCATCGAAGGCAAAGGGGGTGACGCCCCACTCGAGGGGCGGGAGCGACTCGAAACTCTGATCGCGCTGCGTAAGAAGGCTTTTGAGGCGGGTTTGTGGCTGCCGCATATGCCTGAGGACTGGGGAGGCATGGGGCTAGGCCACGTTGCTCTGGCCATGGTGCAGGCCGAGGCGGCCAAGTCGTACTACGGGCCGTGGGTGCTCAACTGTCAAGCGCCCGACGAAGGCAATATGCATACGCTTTTGCATTGGGCAACGCCCGAGCAGGCCGATAAGTACCTCAAACCGCTTTGTGCCGGCACGCAATGGTCGTGTTTTGCGATGACTGAGCCGGAGGTTGCCGGTTCGGATCCGACATTGATCCGAACCCGGGGTTATCAAGACGGCGAAGAGTGGGTGCTAAACGGGCACAAGTGGTTCATCTCCAACGCTCATCGAGCCAACTTCGCGATCCTCGTGGTGCGTACCGAGGACGATCCCGACCTGCCGCAGGCCGCCAACACTGCGTTCATTATTGACCTGCCGGCCGAGGGCTGGACCGAGGTGCGCCAGATCGAAACAATGCATGGCGGCACGGGTCATTCGGAGATCTTGATCGAGGATTTGCGGGTCCACGAGTCGCAGATGCTTGGAGGCCGAGGTCAGGGTCACATGCTGGGTCAGTACCGGCTTGGCCCGGCCCGATTGGCCCACTGTATGCGTTGGATTTCGCAGGCCGAAACGGCGCTGGACATGATGGTCGAGCGGTCCCTTGACCGTTACAGCCACGGTTCGATATTGGCCGAGAAGCAGGGGATCCAATGGATGATCGCCGACTCGGCGATGGAGCTGTACCAAAGCAAGCTGATGGTGTTGCACGCCGCTTCAAAGATCGATGCGGGCGACGACTTCAAGTCCGAGGTGTCGATGGCCAAGCACTTCGTGGCTAATTCGCTTGGGCGCATCATCGACCGCGCCATCCAAGTGCACGGTGCGCTTGGATACTCGACCGATACTCCTCTGGCCCACATGTATCAGCATGCCCGCTGGGCCCGCTTTGCTGATGGCGCCGACGAAGTTCATCAGATGCGTATTGCTCAACGCACGATCGCTGCTTACAAGGACTTTGGCACCACCAAAGCCGCGACCGGCAACCTGCCCGTGTGATGAGTTCTCCTTTCGATCTGAGTGGAAGACTGGCCCTCATCACTGGCGGAGGTCGCGGCCTCGGTCGTGAGATGGCGCTGTCGTTCGCGGCCCACGGAGCCACGGTGGTGATCGCCAGCCGCAAGGCCGACGTCATCGAGGCATCGGCTAACGAGATTGCCGAAGCGACCGGTCAGACGGTGGTCGCGATGCCGTGTCACGTCGGCCGTTGGGATGAGGTATCGGCGTTGGCCGACGATGTCTACGAGCGGTTCGGTCGAGTCGATGTGTTGGTGAATAACGCGGGTATGAGTCCGCTCTACGACAAGCTCAGCAATGTCACCGAGGAACTCTTCGACAAGGTGATGGACGTTAACGTCAAAGGGCCTTTCCGACTGGGTTCGGTAATCGGCGAGCGAATGAAGCAAGCGGGGCGCGGCTCGATCATCAACGTGAGCAGCACATCTTCGTTGCGTCCCGGTCCGGCCGAGGTTCCCTATGCCGCGGCCAAAGCGGGGGTCAACGCGCTAACGGTCGGGTTGGCTCAGAGTTTTGGCCCCGAGGTGCGGGTCAACTGCATCATGCCGGGGCCGTTCCGAACCGATATCAGCAAGGCATGGGATTGGGACGTTATCGACCGGGCTATGCAGCGAGTGCCGATGGGTCGCGTTGGCGAACCCAACGAGATCGTCGGAGCGGCTCTGCTACTGGCTAGCGATGCCGGCGCGTACATGTCGGGTTCTATCATCAAGGTTGACGGTGGCATGAGTGGGATTGTTGGGAGTGGCTGATCTTCAGCCGGTTGATCCGGCGATTGTCGACGTCGGCCGGTTACAGAGTTGGATGGATTCGTGTGGGCTGGGTTCGGGTCCGCTCAGCGCCGTGCAGGCCCTGCGGGGCGGTACCCAGAACTTGCTTCTGCGTTTCGAACGGTCGGGCCGCGCCTACGTGCTTCGCCGCCCGCCGGCCAACAAGCGCCGCAACAGTGACGAGACGATGCGCCGAGAAGCGCGAGTCTTAGCGGCTCTGGCCGACACGCCGGTTCGGCACCCGCGGCTCATAGCGGCTGAGTCCGACGAATCGGTGTTGGGGGCGGCCTTCTACCTGATGGAACCGGTCGACGGCTTCAACGCCACCATTGAGCTTCCGGCCTGGCATGCTGCGAGCGCGGTGCGGCGTCGCGAGATGGGGTTGGCCTTCATTGATCAGCTACTGGCCCTTCACGCAGTGAACTACTCCGACGTAGGTCTCGAAGGCTTTGGACGCCCAGACGGCTACCTCGAGCGGCAGGTCGCGCGTTGGCAGAAACAATTGGATAGTTATTCGGATCTGGACGGTTATGGCGGCCCCGAAATACCTCACCTTGTCGATGTTGCCGGATGGCTCGAACAAAATCGTCCGCCACAGAGCCCATCGGGCATCATCCATGGTGACTATCACCTCGCAAACGTGATGTTTCGTCGTGATGACACCCAACTTGCGGCGATCGTCGATTGGGAACTGGCGACCATTGGCGACCCGTTGATCGACCTCGGCTTGGTGATGGCGATGTGGCCCCAGTCCGGCGAACCGGTCCAGGCCGCCAGCGTGCAGCCGTGGGATGGTTTCCCCACGATTGACGAACTCGTTGCTCGCTACGCGGCCGGTTCGTCTCGCGATTTGTCCTCGATTGTCTGGTACGGCGTTCTCGCCTGTTACAAGACCGGCATCATTTTGGAGGGCACGTATGCCCGTTCGGCCGCCGGGCTAGCGGCGAAGGAGTTTGGTGAGCTTCTTCACCTAACGACGGTGAGGTTGTTCGGCCGCGCCGCCGACTTCATCGATTCGGCCTGACCACGCACAGTGAATATCCATCAGTAGGTCCTGATCGTTTCGTACGTTCTTGGTCTGAGAGGTGATGGACATGGCACCTAGGCGGGACGTCATACAAAACGGTGGTAGGGCCACTGGCATTGTTTGTGAGGGCCGCGGACCAGTAGTGCTGGTCGTGCCCGATCCTCACCAACCAACGATCTCGTGGTTCGAGCCGACGATGGCCGGCGGATTGATCAACGACGTCACCTTGGCGGTGGTTGAGCTCGCTCCCGCGGGCGAAGCCGCCCCGGATTCGAGGCGGTTCCATCCCGAAGCGGTCACCGAAGACCTCCGCGAGGTGCTTCGCTGGTTGGACGTCGATCGAGTGGTCGCGTGGGGGTTCGCGGGCGGTGCGTCGTTTGCCGCGAGTTTGGCGCGCCGGCGCCCAGATCTGGTTAGGGGGCTGATAGTTGGTTCTGCATCGGTCGGCGACCCCCGAGGGCACTACGAAGGGTTGGAGTTAGACCGCGAAGCGCTCATCGGGCGACTCGTTCAGGCCCTTCGGGCCAACGACTGGGAGGCCTACTTCGACGCCGCGCCGTGGCACGCATCGGCGGAGACCCGTCAAGAAATCCTTGCCGAGTGTCGCGGAAGCGACATCGCGGCTGCCCTCGAAGGCGAACTATTACGCCCGAGCGGGCTGGTGCTACCGGCCTCGCCGTCGTTTGTCTATTGGGGTGACCGAGAGCCATTTCACTCTCTGAATACGTTGGCCGTCGAGTCGCTTCCGGTGCAGTGGACCACTGTTACAGGGCACCGCGGAGATGTGATGCGGGCCGGCCGTTGGCTTAGCCGAGAGATTCGTGAGTTCTTGCTGGAGACAGTTTCGGTGTAGCCGACTTGGGCCAAAACCGTTGGTAACCCGATAGCTCACGATTCTGGTCCGTGAAATATTTCGAGGAACTTGGTCGGGGCGATCCGTCGTTGTTCAGTCGACCCATCGCGTCTGTGGTGGGCGACATGGATGTGGAGGATGAGAATGACTCGATGGATTCGCCTGTTGGCGATTTTGAGTGCGGTATTGGTGCTGGGGGCGGCTTGTGGCCGTGACAGTTCGATCGCCGCGGCATCAGATGACGAAATGCCAGATGACGAGATGCCTGACGATGGCATGGCTGACGATATGCCTGACGATGACATGGCTGACGACATGCACGGGGAGCAGACATTTCGTGTGACGCTGACCAACACTTCGGACTCGTTTGCCTACGCCGCGAGTGGAGCGTCGGCGATTCCTGTCGGTGCAACCGAAGCCGGTCCGGCGTTTCCGGGTAGCGGCTACGAGTTTGTTGTACCGCGCGCGGCTAGCCGGTTGACGATCGCTTCGATGTTCGTTCAGTCCAACGACTGGTTCTGGTCATCTGGTCCTGAGGGAATTGCTCTGGTGGATGTCGATGGAAACCCAGTGAGCGGTGATGTAACGCACGAAGTATCGCTATGGGACGCCGGCACCGAAGCCGATCAGACGCCGGGCGAGGGTTCCGACCAGGCACCGCGTCAGGCCGCACCGAATACCGGTGAAGCCGATCCCGACCCGACGGTCCGTGCGGTCGACGGCTTCGACGCGACCGACTACGTGCGGGTCGTGCTGACCCCGAACGCCGACGGAAGCACGACCGTTGCCGTCGACAATGTCGGCGCCGCGGCCGCGGTTGTCGGTCCGATCGCGCCAGTGGCGTGGGCGGTGCACGGAGAAGGTAGCGCGCTGTTCACCCCTGGAGAGGCGGCCCCCGCCGGACTCGAATCGCTGGCCGAGGATGGCAGCCCGGCCGCTCTTGCCAGCTCGCTCGGGCTTCGGACCGGCACCACCACACCTTTTGCTCCAGTGGCTTTTGTGGTCAGCGAGGATCTCGATCCCATCTTTTCTCCCGGCGCGGTGGCGTCGGCGGGGCTTGAATCTCTGGCCGAGGATGGGAGCCCTGCGGCGTTGGTGCCGGAGCTGGTTGCTGCCGGTTTCGAACACGCCGGCGCCGCAACAAATCCCGACGGCGGACCTGATGCCGGACCAGCGTTTCCCACAAGCTCGTACACGTTTGAGGTCGACGGTGAACAAGGCGACCGGTTGTCGTTTGTTTCGATGTTTGTGCAATCCAACGACTGGTTTGTGGCCGGCCGGAACCTGGCGCTGTTCGACGCCGATGGCGTTGCGTTAAGTGGCGATATCACCGCGTCGTTGGGCCTCTACGACGCCGGGACGGAGCTCGATCAGGCGGTCGCCGCTGGTCCGGATCAAGCGCCTCGTCAGGCCGGGCCCAATACCGGAGCCGCCGATCCGGATTCTTCCATTCGGCCAATCGACTTCGATTTGGCCGGCCACCTGGTACTGACCATCGAGGTCATCGGCTAGTCGGTTCTAACTGTCTCGGAAATCTCCTGGAGATTCCTAACGTCGGTCGAGTTTCGGCCGATGGGGTGGGGAACAACCCCTCCAGGTTGACGCAGCGTCGGATTCGACCCTCAATGTCGAGCCGGCGCTGCACCGCGACGGGCCTGAATAGAGCGGTGCTGGAGAAGGCGGCGCAGCCCTAGGTTGGTTTGCTAGCGGCGAAGGCGTCGGTGATGAGCGTTGTCTCGACGGTCGTGACCTGCGATGCGGGCAGTGTTGGGTCGCGGCCGATCATCTGGGTCAGCACCGACCGCTTGGCCGCTCCGGTCACGATCCACAAGCGGTGCCGGGCTCGGTTGATGAGCGGGTAGGTCATGGTCATCCGGCGAGCCCCGGCGTAGGGACCAGTGAGGTCGATGTCTCGATCGACGGTATCGAGACTCGAGTCGTCAGGTACCAGCGACGCGGTGTGGCCATCGGCGCCGAGTCCGAGCTGCACAAGGTCTAGCACCGCGGGTTGCCCGGCCGCCTCCTCGATAGCCACCTGATACGCGCTTGCCTCGCGGGGGAGATCGTCGGTCACAACAGGCATCGGCGCATAGTTGCCGATGGGGCTGAGGTCGGCCAAGTGCTCTCTGATCATCGTGTCGTTTCGTGTCTCGGTGCCGTCGGGAGCGACTCGTTCGTCGACTTGAAACAGCTGTATACGCGGCCAGTCGATCCGGTCTGACTTGGCGAGTTGGTCCAGAAACCGGCGGGGCGTAGAGCCCCCCGATACGGCCCAAACGAACGTCCCGCGACGTTCGATCGCATCGGCGGCTAGATCGACGAACACCCTGGCCGCGGCCCGTGCGACGTGGTCGCCCGATGGTGCTCCTATGATCTTCATTGGTTCGGCGTGCCAGTTATCCAGGCCATACCCTTGGGTAGTACTCGGTCTTCGCAGTCGGGCCCCCAACTGCCTGGCCGGTAGGTGCAGATCTCGGGGGGATTCGATAACAACGGATCGATGATTCGCCAAGCCTCTTCCACTCCGTCTTGGCGGGCAAACAGGCGGGGGTCTCCGGCCAGAGCATCCCCGATCAAGCGCTCATAGGCATCGGGGCCGTCGCCGCCGAGAGCTTGGCCGTAGTCGACGGTGAGGTCGACGGCGCGACTGGTTAGATCCTGTCCTGGGACTTTGGCCTGCATGGTCATCGAGATGACATCGTCGGGCTTCATCCGGAAACGAATGCTGTTGGGGGCGGGGGAGTCGTCTCCGCCAAACAACATGGTGGGTGGCGGGAGCAGTTCAACGACCGCTTCGGTGACGGTTCCGGCCATGGCTTTCCCGGCCCGAATGCAGAACGGAACTCCGGCCCATCGCCAGTTGTCGATTTCGAACGTGACCGCGGCGAAGGTTTCGGTCGCCGAGTCGGGGCGCACGTCGGGTTCGCTCAGGTACCCGTCGTATTGGCCAAACACGGCCTGGTCGGGCCGCAGTGGTTTGATGGCCCTCATGACCTTGACTCGTTCGTCTCGAAGCGCGTCGGGATCATCGGAGGATGGTGGTTCCATCGCCAAGAGCGCAACCATTTGCAGCAGGTGGTTTTGCACGACGTCGCGAACGGCACCGACGTTGTCGTAAAATTTTCCTCGCCCTTCGATCCCAAACGACTCGGCCATGGTGACTTGCACGCTGGCGATGTGGCGACGGTTCCAGATCGGTTCGAGCAGGGAGTTGGCAAATCGAAACACCATGAGGTTCTGAACCGGTTCTTTGCCCAGAAAATGGTCGATTCGGTAAATCGCCGATTCGTCGAAGTGACGATGAAGTATCTGGTTGAGCTCTTGCGCCGAAGCCAGATCTCGTCCAAACGGCTTTTCCACCACGAGTCGACCGTGTTGGTGAAATCCAACCGAAGCGAGTCCCGTGGCGACATCGTCAAACAGGCTTGGCGGGATGGCCATGAAGAAAACCGGCAGTGAGCAGTCCCGAAGTTGGTGGGCGAGCGCGCCGTAAAGAGAGGCGTCTTGGTAGTCGCCTCGCAGATAACTGACTCGGTGGCACAAGCTTTCGACGACGGCCCGCTCGCGGTCACTCAAAGCATCGGCGATGTGGGCGCGTAGGTCGTTGTCGGTCCAGTCGCTACGGGCGGCACCGACGATCGGCAGGTCGAGTCGGCCCTCGGCCTCGAGTTCGTAGAGCGCGGGAAGAAGTTTCTTCTTGGCCAGATCTCCGGTTATGCCGAAGAGAACTAGGGCATCGGCCGAGCTCATTGGTCCTTCTCGTGGTGGCCGCCGAACTCTTTGCGCATCGCCGACAACGCCTTGCCGGCGTAGTCGAAGCGGTCGCGACTCGCGAAACGCTCGAACAGAGACGCGGCGATCGTATGGGCCGGGACGCCAACGTCGACTGCAGCTTTCACCGTCCAACGACCTTCGCCAGAGTCGCTGACTCGGCCGGCAAAACCGTCGAGGTTGGGGTCGGCGGCATAGGCGTTGGCGGTCAGGTCGACGAGCCACGAACTGATGACGCTGCCTCGCCGCCAGAGCTCGGCTATCGCGGCAATGTCAAAGTCGTATTGGTAGGCCCGGGGATCGTCGAGAGGGGCGGTTTCGGCGTCGTTTTGACGGTTGGCGGATCCGATATCTGCCGCATCAAGGATGGCCAACCCTTCACCCATTGCGGCCATCATCCCGTATTCGATACCGTTGTGAACCATCTTCACGAAATGGCCGGCACCGGCAGGCCCGCAGTGCAGCCAGCCGTGTTCGGCCGGTTGGCGCTCGCCTTCGAGGTTGGCCGTGCGTTCGACCGAGTCGGTGCCGGGAGAGATGGTGTCGAGCAGCGGAGCCATGGCCGAAACAATTTCGGGTTCTCCGCCGACCATCAGACAGAAGCCCCGTTCGAGGCCGAAAACGCCCCCGCTGGTACCTATGTCGACGTAGTGCAGGGCGTGTTTGGCCAAAGCGTCGGCCCGGTCGATGTCGTGGCGGTAGAAGGTATTGCCGCCGTCGATCACCACATCGCCCGGCTCGAGCAGGGGAGTTAGATCGTCGATCACCTGGTCGACAAACGCCGCCGGGATCATGATCCAGATGCGGCGCGGCGCCGAAGTCTTGGAGACCAGGTCGGCCAAGTCGTCGGCTCCCAACGCTCCTTCGGCCACAAGTTCGTCGACCGCGTCGACGTGTACATCGGTGACAACGCACTCGTGTCCGTCGTTCATCAAGCGGCGGACAAGGTTGGCCCCCATTCGACCGAGTCCAACCATTGCAAGCTGCATCTGTGTGCCTTCCGAACGGGGGAGTTGAGTGGCTACTCCCGTTGAGTGCCAACCTTAAGGTCTTTGAACGGCACACCCTTGTCGACGCTGATGTCGCGGGGGAGTCCCAGGACCCGATCGCCGATGATATTGCGTTGAATCTCGTTGGTTCCGCCGGCGATGCCGGCTTGTAGCCCGGTGAGAGCGGTGCGGGCCCAGCCGCCGCCGGTCGAGCCTTCCCAAGCAACGCTGTCGGCGCCCACGATTTCCATTGAGAGGTCGCGAGCGAAGTTCATGTTGTTGGTGCTGATCAACTTCCCGAGCGACCCGCCGGGACCCGGGGTTTTGCCGGCTTGGAGTTCGGCGCGTGTTCGCATCGAGATCAGCGACGCCGTTGTTTCCAGGGTGTAGAGCTTCATCAGGCCATCTCGAATTACCGGATCGTCGGCCTTGCCCAGCTTTTTGGCCTCGGCGATCAATTGGTCGGCCCGTTCGTGTCGGATGCCTCCAACCGCACCGGCGCCGATGGCGACCCGTTCGTACATGAGCATGGCGGTCGCCATGTTCCAGCCGTTGTTCAACTCGCCCAGCAGGTTCGCGGCGGGAATCTCGACGTCGGTGAAGAACACTTCGTTGAAGTGCATGCCCCCGTCGATTTGGTGGATCGGCCGGATCTCGACGCCGGGGATGTCCATCGGAACGATGAACATCGAGATGCCGGCGTGTTTGGCAACTTCGGGGTTGGTGCGGGCAATGACCACGCCGTAGTCCGAGACGTGGGCGAGTGTGGTCCAGACCTTTTGGCCGTTGATGATCCACGTGTCGCCGTCGCGTTCGGCTTTGGTTTGCAAACTGGCTACGTCCGAGCCGGCGCCCGGCTCAGAAAACATCTGGCACCACACGGTCTTGGCGCTGATGTTGTCGGCGAGGTAAGCCGCTTTTTGTTCGGGCGTGCCGTACTCGTTGAGCATGGGCAGACACATGCCATGGGAGATCGTGAGCTCGAATGTCATGTTGGGGTACGTGCCGTACTCTTCGCGCCAGATGCGTTCGTGGTCTTTGGTGAGTCCTTGCCCGCCGTACTCGACGGGATAGGTGAGGCCCGCCAGTTCGGCATCGACCAGAGCGGCTTGGAACGCCTTGCCATATTCGAGGCGGCGGGACCCGCGAGGGTCGGCGTCGCCGCTCATGTTCATTCCCGTGGCGTGCTCGTCGAGGAAAGCTTTGCACCGGGCGCGGAACTCGTCGGTTTCGGTCGGGGAAAGAGCAGGTGTGGACATCGGTTTCCTACAAGTTAGTGATCGTTTACATCGTAGTGAGGTCGAGTGCCGACTGGCGATCTAGGCCGCGGGCGGCTCGCCGCATTCGGCGCAATGGATGTCCTCGATTGGTTCGTTGTTGATGAACGCGGTCAGCCAGTCAACGAACCGGGCACCGTCGACGTTGAGGTCGTAGAACTCTTCCTGGAGGTCGATGGTGTGGTTGTTGCCCGCGGCGATGTAGGTCGGCAGGTCGATGCCGGCCGCCTCGATGTAAGTTTCGCTTTCGGTCAAAACATCAAGAACGGTGCCGCCGCCGCTAAGGCTGAACAGCGCGGCAAACCCGGTCTGGGTCGCGTCGTAAGCGTGGTCGAATCGGGCCAGGCGAAGGTTGTCGAACTGGTTGCCCGAGATGATGTAGTTGTCGGGGGCACCGAGCGTCGTGACGTCGATACCTTGGGTCGATGGCCATTCGGGGATTCCATCGGCGATCCCCCACTGGGTGTTCAAGAAGCCCATGATCGCAGGGTTGGAGCCGTAGCCACCAGCCCCGTCACCCATGGCCAAGACGTCGGCATCGGGGTAGTGCTCGGCTACCAGCCCGCCGATTATTGGCGTGGGAACCCCACCGGCCGATGACCCGGTCACGAAGATTTGCGAGGCGTCGGGGAACGTTTCGAACAGGTAATCAACGCCCTTTTGGGCGTTGATTGCACCGGTGTGGTTGATCACTATGTCGGGGGTGTACTCGTTGGTTCGTGTCCCCAAGAAGACGTCACCGGTGCAGTACGGCAAGTAGATGATGCTCCAGTCGGCGATTGGGTTCTCGGTGTTTTCGAAATCGAACAGGCCGAACCCGTTGTTCCCGGCTTCGGCAAATTCGATGTCGGCGGAGATGTTCGGTGAGTACGACTGGGCCGCTCCACCGACTTCGCAGGTTTCGGCGGTGAAACAGGCCCCGCCTGCTTGCAGGAACACCATCACCTTGTTCGGGTCGCCGGCCTTGGTCATGAATTTGTAGTCCGACCCGTCAGCACACATGCAGCCGGGTGCGTCGTGGATTTGCCAGTCGACCGCCCTCGCCGGCGCGGCGGTTGTGGTGGTGGGCGCTTGGGTTGTTGGTGCGGCCGTGGTGGCGGGTGCGGCCGTGGTTGTGGTGGCCACGGTTGTGCTGCTCGTTGATCCGGCATCGGTGGTTGATTCGGTAGTGCTGCCGCACGCCGCAGCAACGAGGGTCAAGACAACGATGAAGGGTGCAAGTTTGCGCAAGGGGTTCTCCATGAGGGTGTGCCAAGACGTTAGTGGCACGGGTCGATCCCGGCTAAATGCCGTCAGATCAGGGTCCATGGTTCGTCGCGAATCCACGCAAACATTTCTCGTCGGGTCACGAAGCAACCGCGGTCAGCCCGACCCCTTGGGCGTTCAACAATGTGAGGTTCGGGCCGGTGATCGAGATTGATACTTCGGCGGTATCGAAGAGCCGGTTGAACTCGGTGGAGTAATCGACATTGTTGCAGTTGTCGGGCCCCGAAGAAGAGTTGTTGTTGCTCATCTGGAACTCCAACGAATTGATGCCGAGGCTCGCGGAGATAACAAACTCGTGGCAGCCATCGAATCCGGTCATCGTGGCGTCGTCGGCGAAGGTGAACCATCCGGGATTGTCGATAGCGAACGACATGGATGCCTGAGGGTTTTGAAAGCCGGTCACTTCCCAGCGAGTGCCGATGAGGTCCCGGTCGGGGTCAGCGATCCGGCGATTGAGCAGCGTGATCGTGGTGGTGGCAGTGGCCATTGTGAGTTTGTCCCCAACGAGGCTGATACTGGGATGGGCCGACAAAAAGTCGATCACAAATTGGTCCTGGGCGTGGCGGTCGGGGTCACAACCCATTTCGGTGATGCCGAACTCGTTGGCCACGAGGGTGCCATCAACAATCTGGTAAGGCCCGCCTCCGCTGTTGCACCCAGCATTGAAGTCGAGGTTGCCCTCAACAAATCGAAGGACGATGTTTGTGCCGGTAACGAGTGGGCGATCGGCGCCCTCGTCGAGAACACTTGTCGACCAGAACTCTTGACCTTCGAGTTGGTCAGGCTCGTAGGTGGTGGTTGTGCTGTCACCGCAAGCGGCTCCAAACAAGCCAAGAATGACGAGTAGAGCGAACAGTGTGCGAAAGGTCATAACACTGTGACGCTAGGCGAGGAGTTCTGGTTCCCGCCGGGCCCGGTTCTCGCTGAGCCCTAAAACGACGGTTGGCCCGAGCAATGCTCGGGCCAACTTGAATGCACATCAGTGTGGAGCTGGAGGGAATCGAACCCTCGTCCGTCAGGTGGTCACCTGACGCGCTACGACCGTTCCCGTGGTGTCTGGCTCAGCGGCCGCCAGATTGCCGGGTCAAATGGACCGAAGTCCAGCCGCCGGATCTTTCTCCGATGTCAGCGGTCTTTGCCGGCTGTCAGTGGTCTTTCCCTACCGTCCACCACCGCTTCTGGTGACAGGCTGCGATGGTCAGGCCCCGCGTGGCATTGCTGCTCGCGATGACTCTCTACTGAGTTTTCTAGTTCAGAGAACTAAATCAGGCAGCGAGAGTGAGATCGTCCGTATTGGCGTCTCTGTGTTTGCCCTGTTTAAGGAGTCTGAGCAACTCCGGTCGCACGTCAAAGCATCCTGGTCCCAACGTCGAAACCGATCAGCCCCTTGTGCCGTCTATTGTCAAGGTGCGGCGACGGGCAAGCCCGTCACTGACCATGGTACCGCTCTGGCGTGACGCTGTCTCCCCCCACCCCGACAGACGGCGAGTCGATGCATGGCCAGATCCGACGACTTACGGTGTAGTGGGCTAGCGTCTGGCCATGACTGATACGGCAGCGGACAAAACCGGCGCAGTTCCTGAGGTAACCGAGGAGACATGGGCCGAGGGCGGGCCGGTCGAGGACTGGACTACCGACTACGACATTCGGGATCAGGCCTATATCGAGGACCCGGTTCCGATTTGGGCCGAGATGCGCGAAAAGTGTCCGATTGCTCATACCGACCGCCTCGGAGGGTCTTGGAACCCGACCCGATTCGACGATGTGCGGGCCATGGCCAAGCTTGTGCCCGAGCTGTCGTCGCGTCAGGTGTTGGTGATGCCCCCTCCGCCGGGTGCGCCCGAAATGTCGCGTTACGAACAAGAGATCGCCGCCGCTCCGATCACCGCTGATCCACCTATCCATTCTTGGACTCGCCGCATGCTGTTGCCGGCCTTTGCTCCCAAGAAAGTCACGCAGTACACCGAGTACACCGAACAGCTTTGCCACGACCTCATCGATGGTTTCATCGACGCCGGACAGTGTGACGGAGCGGTCGACTACTCCCAGCAGATTCCCCCTCGGGTCATCGCTCACATGATCGGGATCGACCCGGGAATGGCTGATCAGTTTGTGATCTGGGTCAACGGCGTGCTGGGCGAGGGTCTTCACGAACCCGAGCTGCGGCTGCGTACGCGCGACGAATTGCTGGGTTTTATTGGCAACGAAGTGCAGGCTCGCGCCGAGGACCCCAAGGACGATCTGCTCACCGAGTTGTTGTTCATGGAACTCGATCATCCCGAGGCCAACATCACACCCGCAGTGGTGGTTGGTATAACCAACTTGTTGATCGTTGCCGGCATCGACACCACCTGGAGCTCGATCGGCTCGGCGCTGTGGCATCTCGGCACCACCCCGTCGGACCTCGAACGGTTGCGTACCGATCCCGACCTGCTTCCGGTCGCGGTCGAGGAGTTCCTACGTTTCTACGCGCCGGTCACCATGGCGCGCATTGCCGACGTTGATGTCCAGGTCGGCGACGCATGTATCCATGCCGGCGACAAGGTCTTGATGAACTTCCCGGCCGCCAACCACGATCCGGAACACTTCGAGGATCCCGACACGTTCATTATCGATCGGGCCCGCAATCGCCATGTTGCGTTTGGTTCCGGGATTCATCGTTGCGCCGGCTCCAACCTGGCCCGCCTCGAGATGACCACCGCTCTCAAGGTATGGATCGAGCGCATCCCCAACTTCTGGGTCGACGACCGCGAGCCGATGAAATGGGCCGGTGGTCAGGTCCGTGGTCCGCGCGTTATGCCGATGTCGTTTGTCGCGAGCTAGTAGCGTTTGGCCGAACGGCCCGCCGCTCGCTGCGTTTCGCGTTCGGCGTCGCGTTTGGCGATGTCTTGACGGCGGTCGTGTTGTTTCTTGCCTCGGGCCAGAGCAAGGTCGACTTTGGCCCGGCCGCCTTTGAAGTAGATGGCCAGCGGGATCAGAGCCAGTTTTTCGCGGTCGACTCGGCTGCTCCACCGTTCGAGTTCGGCTCGGTGCACCAGCAGTTTCTTGCGCCGGTCGGTGTCGTGGGCGAACGCCGCGGCCGAATGCGAATAGGCCGAGATGTGTAAACCTTGAAGCCATAGTTCGCCTTGGTAGAAGATGGCGTAGGCCTCTTGGAGCTGCACTTTGCTTTCGCGCAGCGATTTGACTTCGCTTCCCCTCAACACGATTCCGCATTCGAGATTGTCGAGGATGTCGTAGTCGCGGCGCGCCACACGGTTGGTCGCTACTGCGACCGCTCCTGCCGGGATGTCACGCTTCTTTTGCGACTTGGCCATGACCGGCCACGGTACCGGGTCACCGGTAGCGTGCGCGTGTGATTTCGATCGCTCCAACCGCTCGCTCCAACTTGGTCGATCATTGTCGAGCCGAGCTGCCCAACGAGGCGTGCGGTCTGCTCATCGGGAACGCCGAGGACCAACGCATTGATCGTTTCGTGCCGCTGACCAACGTGGCTGCCTCACCCACCCGATTTGTGTTCGACGGGGCCGAGCAGCTCGCGGCCGAACGCCACGCGGAAGACGCCGGCCAGACAATTGTGGGAGTCGCTCACTCGCACCCCGAGGGCGACAACGCGCCGTCGGCGGTCGACGTTGGTGATGCCAAACGTTTCGACCCGTTCGGGGTGTGGTGGCATCTGGTGGTTTCGCCCCGGTCGGGTTCGGTGCGGGCGTTTCGGATCGGCCCCGAAACCGTGGTCGAGTTGGACCTGGCTTAGCCGAGAACCGTCGCCGATCGAGTCCGGGTGATGGTGGTCGAGCTGAGGTTGCCCGGCAGCGCGGGGGCGATGATGAAATCGACCCGAAGCTGAAGGGTCACGGTCACCACCGGTGGTTGACCGGACGCTTGGGCGATATCTACGGCTATAACGCGGGCCGATGGCAGCTCGCTCAAGGCAACCGAGTCGGCGACGATCGTTTGAGCACGGCTCGGGTTGATCGCGATCGAGCCGTTGTTTCGGAGGGCGGCGATGTCGAGCGCGGCGAGCGCGTCGTTGGCCGCCGACGACGCAACCGCGTCGAGTTCGCGCCCCCGCACCTGGCTTAGCGAGATGTCGATGGTGATGGCGCCGAGAATTACCATGATCAACATGGCGGCCGGAAACAACAACAGCACCGTTCCCCGCTCGTTCGCGGGCCCTGGTTGGGCTAGCACTGGGCTGGTCCTGGAAGGCCGCTACGGAACGGGTCGATGAGTTCGGTGTGGGTTGATTGCACCGCGGCGAGTTGTCCAAAGCCGCCGAGGAAGGGGATGGCCAGGGCGGGCACTTGGTAGCTGACGGTGATCCGTACGCGTCCGCACCGGGAGAAACCGGTAGGCAGAACCGGGTCCGCGATAGTCGAGCGTGGCCCGCCGCGCCCGTACGAGTCGAGCGATTCGGTGGCCCGCAGTCGGGCCGTGGCGACGCCGGTGGCGATATCGGGGGCTTCGACGAACGCACGAGTTGCTTCGCGGGCCGCGCTTGTGACGGCGAGCTTGGCGTCGATTACTCCCCAGACGTTGGCGAACAGCAAGGTCACGGCGACAAAGATCAAAAAGCCGAACGGCAACACTTCGATCCCGCCGACTTGGCCGCCGTCGCCCTTGCACGGTCGAGCGATCATCGCCATCCCTCGACCCGGACAACGATCGTGCGATCAAGGTGTCCCAGCGACAAGAGCCCGGCCATTCGTGGCGGAAGAATCGTTGGATGGTTGGCGACGATCCGAACCGATACGGCATCGGGATCGGTGCAAGTCCATTCGAGCTGTGCGTATCCGGCCCGTCCGTATTGGCCGAGGGTTTCGACGAACAACCCATCGGCCGCGGCCGTGGCGCCGCACCGGTCGGCGGACGCGTTGTAACCGGCGACGGTGGTCGCTGCTTCTCGAGCCGCGGACGTGACCATCGATGTGGCGTACAGGTTGAAGAGGATTTGCACGGCCGCGATCATCAACAGCAAGAACACGAGGAAGGCCGCGCTGAGGCCGACCATCCCGGTGCCTCGGTCGCCGATGAGACGAGGGTGACTCACCCGCCGGCGGTGCCGATGCGGTTTACTTCGCCTTCGATGCTCGTTTCGGCGTTGCCCCAGATGCGGTCGAACGCGACCCACATCGCTGCGCCGATGAATGCGGTTATCAGTACGGCAATGGCGGTGCTGATAACTCCTTCGCCTCGATCGCTGACCATGCGGCCGGTGCGTCGGTTGACGGCGCTGACCAGCATTTGAATTTCCATCCAGGTTTGGGTGGTGATGCTCATTTTGTGCTCCTCTTTCGAGATCTTTGATGGTTGGTTAGGCGCCGAACAATGTGAGTGCGTCGATGAAGGGCACCCCCATCAACAAAACGCCAGGGATGAGCGCCGCGACGGTCACAGGAATCCAGACCTGTTGGTTGCGGCGTTCTATCGATTCGATGAGTTCGCGTTGTACTTCCCGGCGAACTGAGCGGGCCTCGTCGGAGATAAGCCGGCCGAGGTCGGCGGCTTCTCGGTTGAGGGCGAGAACGGAGATCAGACGATCGAGACTGTCGACATCGGCAAGAGTTCCCCACTCTCGCAGGGCGTCGACCTCTGATAGTCCTTGGCGCATGCGTTGGATTACTCGGGCTAGGTCGGCCGAGCACGCTCCGGTGCCCCGAGACGACACGCGGGCGAGAGCGGCTCCGAGCGACCAACCGGCCGACGTGAGCATTCCGAGTTGTTCGGCGACGACCGGAAGCTCCAGAAACAGACGCCGTTGCCGTGCTGTCGAGGCCGCTACGACTTGTTGTTCCAAGAGAAGAAACGTCAGGATCGGAGCTCCTAGAACCACCAGCATCGCTAGAGCGGCCGGTGCCGCGAAGGCAACCGTGCCGAGCACGGCCAGCCCGAACACCGCGCTGGCCCAGCTGAGTTGACGCATCCGAAACGTGGTGACGTCGAGCGGCGAATGGATCCGTCGCAGGCGGGTGCCGAGCTCTTCGCTGACCCCGAATAGTTTGGCGAGCTTTTCGCCCACCGAATGCGACAGTGGCGCGATGACTTCGCGAAACGAGGCAACCGACAGCACGCCGAGATGACCGGAACGGGTGCCGACCGGAGCGAACGGGCTCAGCCGATCGGCCAACGAGGGACGGCGAAACCAACGTAACTCCGAGAGGACGAGGGTCAACCCGACAAATCCCACCAGGGCGCACAGAACAAGGGCACGACTCATCAGCGAAACACCCGGTCCTGCTCTGGCAGGCGCATAACGGCGCCGGCCCATGTCCAGCATCCAATTACCATCAACAAGGCGACGAGCACGACGCCTTGCCCGACTGCTGTTTGGTAGGCGGCGCGGCCGTTGCCGATCGACATTCCGGCCAGCGCCATTCCTGCGGGGACAGCCAGAACGAATACGCGTGCAAAGCGGGCACCAGCCTGACGAGATCGGGCGTCTTTGCGTCCCTGCACATCGCTCAGGCGATCGTCGGCGAGGGCTTCGAGGCGACGGTCCAAGTCGCCGCCGCCCAACTCGTGGGCGATGAGCAGCGTCTCACACGCCATGTCGGCAGTGGGATCCGAGAGCCGGTCTTTCAGGACTTGGATGGTCTGAACAAAGTCGGTCGTAAGGAGCCACTCGCGGTGCGCAGCCTCGAACGCCGGCTGCAGTTCTTCGGGACCGCGGCGTCCGACATCGAAAATTGCATGGGGGATCGAGCGGCCCATCGAACTGGTTTGCACGCGGATTTCTTCGATCATCCGGGGCCAAGCTTCTTGCGCCCGTTGGCGACGGGTCTGGCGGCGCAAGCGGTACGAGGCAACCGGAAACGACGCCGCGAACGAGCCGAGCACCAGGGCCGGGAACGGGCCGCCGAAGATGGCAAAGCCGACTACCGCTCCAAGGACAAACAACATGGCGACAACGGCAAAGAACTCGCGCGGGTCGACTTCTTCGAGGCCGGCCTGGTTGAGCCAAGCTCTCAGATCGTGGCGGCGGCGTTCTGGTTGGGCTTCGAGCCGAGGCCCAAATCCCAATCCGTTCCAGCGGTACGCCAGGGCGGTGTAGAGCCAATAGACGCCAAGGGCGGCGCTCAGAGAAACGACGAGTGCGGTCACGATGCCCCCAGCGCGCCGACGGTTTCGTGCAGGTCGATCCCGGCATCGGCGAACGAACGACCAACCCTGGTTGGTAGGTCACCGGACCATTCGAGGTTTCCGTCAACGCCCGACCGGACGAACACATCGGTTGCGGTGAAGTTTGTGGCCTCGGCTCCTGCGGCGCTGTCTTCTACGCAAACGATCGACCCGACTCGCGGTCCATCGGCCGTGCGCACACAATGAACAACAACGTCCACCGCTTCGCTCACCAAACTGTTGAGTGCCGACATGGGCAACTCGTTGCTGGTGTCAGATAGTTGGCAGATGAAGCGCAGACGGGTCAGGGCCTGTCGGGCCGAGCCCGCATGAATCGTGGTGAACCCTTTGACACCCGACGACAAGGTCAGCAGCAGCGGTAGCGCTTCTCGGTCTCGGACTTCGCCCACGATGGCCACGTCGGGGGCCATACGCAAGAACCCGGCGACAAGACGGCGTAGGTCGACTTCGGGGCGATCCGACCGGGCCGCACGGGTCTGCATGCTGGCAACGTTGGGGAGCGGGATGTCGGCCTCGAACACTTCTTCAGCCACGACAACGCGAAGCCCGGGATCTAGTTCGGCCGCGCAACAGTTGAGCATTGTTGTTTTGCCCGCACCGGGAGCCCCGGCGAACACGATCGTTTGGCGGGCCTTGACACAGCTCCGCAGAAACGTTGCCGCTTGGCTGGTCAGCATGCCGCGGTCGACAAGTTCTTCGAGGCTGCGAAAGGTCACGCCGGTGAACTTGCGGATGTTGACCATCACGTGACCACCGCGCGCTACGTCGCCATGGACAATGTGGAGTCGGGCCCCGTCGTCGAGTTGGGCGTCTTGAAGCCCTTCGCTCGGGTCGAGTTTGCGATGAGCGGTCGACGCGTCGTCAAGAATCTTGGTAAGCGTGCGGATCACGTGCTCGTCGTCGTGAAACACCTCGTCGTGGTAGCCGCTCGGACCGCTATGGCGCTTCACGAAGATCGCGTCGGGCGCGTTGATCATCACTTCCCAAACGTCGTTGTCGTCCAGCAGCGGCCCGAGGGGCCCGTAGCCAACGAGGTTGCGCATCGCTCGTTCGGTCACCAGGTCGGCATCGTTGAGGGGGTAGTCGCGTGTGCCCAGGCGGAACTCGTCGTTCCAGCGCGAGATTTCGTCGCAAACCAGGTCGTGCAAGATGGCTTGACTGGCGGCGTGGTCGAGATCGATGGCGTCGTCTTTGGCTCGCTGCTGAACGCGTTGTTCGATTTCGGCGAGTGGGGTAGAGGGACTGTCGATGATGCTCATTCGGAGTCCTGCGTCCATGACCCGAGCGAACCCGGCACCACCGCCAACGGTTCGGCAATCACCGCGGAAAGACGACGGGGGATGCGATCGAGCCGGGCCTGCACCTCGGCGTATAGAGATTTGCCGAGCGATGGCGGAAGCGGTACACCGTCGCGTAGCGCCATCTCGAGGTCGCGTCGTTGCGGCACCAGCACGGCCGGATTCGCGTTGTCTTCGACGCTGGCCAGCTTGGCCAGGGCATCGGCAGATTCGGCGCGGCGGCGTCGTGACCTTGGGACACGATTGACAACCGGCACCAGTCGCTCGGCGTCGATTCCGAAGGCTGTCAGCTCTCGTAGGTTGCGGGCCAGACTGTGAATGCCCTTGGTGGTCGCGGTTCCGACCACAATCACGAGGTCGGCTTGCCTCAGCGTTGTACGAGACAAGCTATTGCGGTCCTCCACGTCGATGGACCCGGTCTCTTCCTCGCCCTCGATATCGATGTCGACATCAGCAACGACCACGCGGTAAGCCCGAAGTAGCGCGTCGATGGAGGCTTCGAGAGCCCGAGGGCGTAGCACAGTCCAGTCGCGATGGCGCCGCAGGCCGAGCAAGAGGTGATAGCCGCGATCGGGGACATCGAACACCAAGTCGCGGACGTCGGCGATGCTCAGGCGCCCCCGTCGGTGAGCCTCGGTCAGTTCCTGCAGACCGGGAATGACCTCTTGGGTGTCGTGAAGCATCGCAAGATCAGCGTTGAGGGCGAGGTCGGCCAAGGCCACCAGCCCTCGGTTGCTGGCGTCGGCGCCAATGGCCTGAGCCAGCGCCATCGCCGCCGTTGACGAACCGGTTCCGCCGGCGCCGGTCACTGCTACCAATCGACCGCGCCAACCAATATCGGGTTCGACAACGTCGGTGGCGATGGTGGGAGCCACTCGGCTGATCGGAGGTGCGTATTCGTCGAGCGCGGCCATGAGATCGGCTCGCTCGAACTGGGCCGGTAGGTGGCCGCTGACCCCGAGTTCGCGCCAGTCGCGGTTGGTCATGGCATCGACCACGATCACCGCCGCGCCGGTTGTGACCGTGGTGTCGATCAGGTCGCGGTCGAGTCCGCCGACGTCGCCGCCCACCAGCAACGCCGAGAATGATCGTCCGCCCGACAATCTGGCTCGCACTTCGTCGGGCGATACGCACTTGACGAAGTCGACGGGCACCGCGGCGGCCGTTGACCAGCGGGCCAGTTCGCTGAACCACGCAGCGCGTGGGTGAGCGAGTCCGAGCACTACCCAACGATCTTCGTTCATCGGACCGGCTCCAGCTTGGTGCTGACTGTTGCTGGGAAGACATCGTCGAGAGCTCGGGTGGATCGCACGATCGTGATGTCGGCCACCTGGGTGAGATGGGCGATTTCCATCACTACGGCGGGGTCATCGACGCCAAGAGTCAGAACCCCTCGACCGCTCGACCCGAGCTGGTCCGGGGTTGTGTCGATGGCCAGCACTACTGCGTCCTCGACCGCCAGGCTGGTGGTGTCGGCGATAGTCGCCAAAATCGTGACGCGATCGCCGGCCAGCAGCGTCGGCGGGGTGCGATCGAGAGGAATCCCGAAACTGATCTCGTGGATCTGGCCCATGGCCGTGCCGTCGAGCATGGGGGCGGCGCTGAAGTCGGCAGTGGTGAGCAGCTCGCCCGGTCGGATATCACGCAATGCCGTGGCCCCTTGGAGGCCCTCGGTCGAGTTGAGCGCGGTAGCGGCGAGTTGGGGGCTGAGAGTCATCAGCTGAGCCTCGACCGATGTGAGCGACACCGATTCACCCACCGAAATCGCCGAGGTGGACACGAGATAGTGAGTAACCGGTCCGTCGGTACCGCGTTGGGTTGCGGCGAACGCGCCCAAGGCCGCGAGCGTCACGAGAAGGGCCCCGATCAACGCTCGACTGTTGGGCAGCGATCGCCGACCAGTGAGCACTCGCAGTGGATTGGGGCGTGAACTGTCGCCATCGGTGATCGGTATTGCCATTTGCACTCCCTCAGCGCCGGATCGGAGCAATTTCGCCACGCTCCGTGGTTATTCGTAAACCAAACCATACCGAAGAACATGAAATGGTGCTATACAGTCTTTATGCCCTACGACGAAGAGATCAACTGGCTGTCCACCGCGGCCGCGGCAGAACGTCTCGGAATCACCTCACGGACGCTCTATCGCTTCATCGACGAAGGCCAACTTCCGGCCTACAAGTTCGGCCGAGTCTTCAGGCTCAAGCTGGCCGACGTCGACGCCTATATCGAGACGTGTCGAGTCGAGCCGGGCTCGATCAAACACCTGTACCCCGAAACCGCCGCCGACTAGCTCAGGGCGCGATAGCGGCCCACCCACTGGCTACGTCAGGGTTGGCCAGCATCAGTGGATCGGTGGCGCGGCGACCCCACAAGTAGAGCAGCAACGATTGGGCAGGCCCGCTTATCGAACCGTCGGCGTCGGTCGCCACGCCGCGCTCTACGGTCAACGAGCCGTCCACAGCGGCAAAGGTCCAGCGGTGCCCAGTGTCCGAAGCGACAACTGCGAGTGAGTCGTCGGGGTACTCGATGGAACTGCCGTTTCCCCGAAACCGCATACCGACCGCGGCTAGTTCGTCGATGCCGTCCACGGCGAGATCTTCGGGTATCGGCTGAGCGAGACCGCCCGCGGTTTGCACATCCCAGCGGTGAATGATCGTTTCGTGAACCATACGACGGTGATAAAACGCGCCGTTTTGTTGATCGGTCCACGACCACACCGACTCATCCGGCGCGATGTTCTGTAGAGCGACGACCAGTGCTCTGAGGCCTTCGCGGCACCACGCCCACGGAGTGGAGGGATCGTCGGGGGCGCTATGGGGCCATTGGCTGGGCTGGGTAGCTCGGGTCGTGCACCAATGAGCAACGCGACGATGCACGCTGGTTGTGTGTATGGCCAGATCGGTGGTGGTCCATCCGGGGCAAGCGTCGACCAGCGCAAACGGGTTCGCTTCGCACCCGTCGATGAGCTGGTTTCCCTCGGCTTCCACAATGGAAACGGCGCGCTCTCGCCCGATCGACATGGCGGACCCTAACCCAAAATGGGTCGAGTGTCCCAGCTGACACCGGCGATGCCCTGCCCGCGGCTGGCTGAGGAGTGGAGCGGACGACGAGAATCGAACTCGCATCATCAGCTTGGAAGGCTGAGGTTCTAGCCGTTGAACTACGTCCGCGGAATGGCGAAGGCTAGCGCCTCGACGTCGCGTCGACTCATCTTGCCCGGACGTCCACCAGTCGGTGCTCGCGCCGTTAGGCTCCTGCGCGATGAAGAGCACTGTTGAGACCCTCGAAGACAACCGGGTAAAACTCTTGGTTGAGGTTGACGAAGCAGAATTTGACACTGCTGTCGACGCCGCGTTCAAGCGGATCGCCAAGGAGGTCCGCATGCCGGGCTTCCGGCCCGGCAAGGCGCCTCGGCGCCTACTCGAAGCCCAGTTCGGCCACGGCGTGGGGCGCGAAGAAGCGCTGCGCGAAGCCATGCCCGAGTACTACGCCAAAGCCGTGATCGAGCACGACGTCGATGTCATTGCTCCTCCCGATATCGAAATCACCGGCGGCCAAGAAACCGGCGTGGTCGAATTCGAAGCAGTCGTCGAGGTCAGGCCGTCGATGAACGCCGGCGGATACGACGGGCTTCGCGTCGAGATACCCAGCCCTCAAGCAACCGACGAACAAATCGACGAACAGGTCGACACGTTGCGCCGCAACTTCGCCGAACTGAACACGGTCGAACGTCCTGCCGCCGATGGCGACCATGTCACGATCGACATCGCCGGCACCCACGAGGACGAACCGGTTCCGGGTCTTACCACCAGCGACTACGACTATGAAGTTGGCAGCGGTGCCGTTGTTGCCGAGATCGACGACAACCTCCGCGGCGCGTCGGCCGGTGACGAGATCGAGTTCGATGCTCCCCACCCAGACCCCGAAGAAGAAGAACCACTCAACTTCTCGATCACTGTGAAAGAAGTCAAAGAGTCGGTCCTGCCCGAAATGACCGACGAGTGGGCCGCCGAGGTGTCCGAGTTCGAAACTGCTGCCGAACTGCGAGCCGATATGGCTTCTCGTCTCGGCGCCATGCAGGTCAACCAAGCCCAGATGGCCGTGCAACAAAACACCGCCGAAGCGCTGGCCGAACTCATTACCGACGAAGTTCCGGCCTCGATGGTCGACAACGAGATCAATGCCCGCATCCAAGATCTGGTGGGTCGCCTGCAACAACAAGGTATGGACGTCGGCGCCTACCTCGAGGCCGTTGGACAAACCGCCGAGAGTCTCGCCGAAGAGTTCCGTGAGCCCGCCGAACAAGCAGTCAAGGTCGACCTGGCCTTGCGTTCGGTCGCCGAACTCCAAGGGCTTGTTCCCGACGACGAGGCGCTCGACGAGTCCATCGCCGAAATGGCGGGCCAAGGCGGTCAAGACGCCGACGATCTAAAGGCCCGTCTGATCGAAGTGGGGCAGCTTTCGGCGTTGCGCGGCGATCTGGCCAAACAGGCCGCGATGGAGTGGCTCACCGAAAATGTCGAGCTGGTAGACCACAATGGTGAGCCAATCGACCGGGCCGCACTGGAGTTGCCCGAAGAAGATGCCGAAGACAAACCTGTCGACTCGGCCGATCAAGCCAACGATCTGAGCGAGGAAGAATGATGGACATAAATCCACGCAACTATCTGGTCCCGACTGTGGTCGAGCAGACCAACAGGGGAGAGCGGGCCTACGACCTCTACAGTCGCCTGCTCAAAGACAACATCATCTTTATCGGCACGCCGATCGATGACACCATCGCCAACCTGATCTGCGCGCAGTTGCTGCATCTCGAGTCGGAGAACCCCGACAAAGACATCAACCTTTACATCAACTCGCCCGGTGGCGATATCAACGCGTTGTTTGCGATCTACGACACAATGTCCTACATCAAGCCCGATATCAGCACCATCTGCTTTGGGCAGGCTGCGTCGGCCGCCGCGGTGTTGCTGGCAGCTGGTACCAACGGCAAACGTCTAGCTCTGCCTCACGCCCGGATTCTGATCCATCAGCCCTACGCCGGGGCTCAAGGTCAAGCCAGCGACATCGAGCTGATCGCCAAAGAGATCGCTCGGATGAAGTCCTCGCTCGAAGAAGTTCTTGCTCGCCACACCGGACAAACCACCGAGAAGATTTCGTCCGACACCGACCGTGATTTCGTAATGAGCGCGGCCGAAGCAAAAGAGTATGGGATCATCGACGAGGTGATCGACGTGCGTAATGTTGTAGATAACAGCGGTCCGATCACCGCTATCAGCTAGGGGAGACGACTGCGTGGCAAAGTTCGGTGAGGGTGGAGAACTTCTGAAGTGCTCCTTTTGCGGCAAGTCGCAAAAGCAGGTCAAGAAACTCATCGCTGGTCCAGGGGTTTACATCTGCGACGAGTGCATCGATCTCTGCAACGAGATCATCGAAGAAGAGCTGGCCGAAACCACCGATGTCAGCCTTGGCGAACTTCCGTCTCCACGCGAAATCTATTCGTTCCTCAACGACTACATCGTTGGCCAAGACACCGCTAAGCGGATCTTGGCGGTAGCGGTTTACAACCACTACAAACGGATCGAACTGGGCACCACCCTCGACGGCGACGTCGAGTTGTCCAAGTCCAACATCTTGTTGATCGGCCCGACTGGCTGCGGCAAAACCCTCATGGCCCAGACCCTGGCCCGCATGCTCAATGTTCCGTTTGCGATCGCCGATGCCACCGCCCTCACCGAAGCCGGCTACGTCGGTGAGGACGTCGAGAACATCCTGCTCAAGCTCATCCAGGCCGCCGACTACGACGTCAAGAAGGCCGAGACCGGCATCATTTACATCGACGAGATCGACAAGGTGGCTCGCAAGAGCGAGAACCCATCGATTACTCGCGACGTATCCGGCGAAGGCGTGCAGCAGGCCCTCCTCAAGATTCTCGAAGGCACCAGCGCCGCAGTCCCGCCCCAGGGCGGGCGTAAACATCCGCACCAAGAGTTCCTGCAGATCGACACCTCCAACGTGCTGTTCATCTGTGGTGGAGCGTTCGCCGGAATCGAAAAAATCGTCGAAAGCCGGATCGGCAGCCCAGGGGTTGGCTTTGGTGCTGATATTCGCCGTCCCGAAGACAAAGACCTCGGCGCGATTTTCAACGAGGTGCTGCCCGAAGATCTCACCAAGTTTGGCCTTATCCCCGAGTTCATCGGCCGTCTACCGGTGGTGGGAGCAGTCAACCATCTCGAGCAAGATGCCCTGGTCGAGATCCTCACCGAGCCGCGCAACGCGCTGATCAAGCAGTATCGCAAGATCTTCGAGTTCGAAGACGTCGAACTCGAGTTCACGCCCGAAGCGCTCGACGCGATTGCTGACGAGGCGATCAAGCGGGCGACCGGCGCTCGCGGCCTGCGGGCCATCCTCGAAGAGACGTTGCTCGAAACCATGTACGAGATTCCGGGGCGCGACGATGTCGCCAAGGTGATCGTCACCGCCGAGACCGTGCTCGAACGGGCCGCTCCGACTTTTGTCGCACCTGGCGCCGAAGGCCGCCGAGCGAGCTGATCGTCTAGCGCGTCATGCAATACCAAGAGGCGCTTGCTCATCTCGATGCGCTGACCAACTACGAGATCACGCCCCGAGCCGGAGCAATCGACGGATTGTCTATCGCCCCGATCCAGCAGATCATGACTGCCTTGGGCGATCCCCACACTGCTTATCCGGTCATACACGTAACCGGCACCAACGGGAAAGGTTCCTCGATCCGGATGATCGAGGGCCTTATTCAGGCCATGGGACTACGGGCGGGGAGCTACACGAGCCCGCATCTCGAAACCGTCAACGAACGAATTCGGGTGGGCGCAGAGACCATTGGCGACGAAGACTTCGCACGGGCCGTGGGCGATGTCGCTCTCGCGGTCGAGTCTGGCTTGGATGGTTCGGCGACGTGGTTCGAGACGGTCACGGCCGCCGCCTTCCTTCATTTCGCCAACGAGGCAATTGATGTTGCGATCATCGAGGTTGGTTTGCTGGGCCGCTTCGACGCCACAAACGTTGTTCGCGCCGATGTCGCCGTAGTCACCAACGTCGGACTCGACCACACCTCGGGCGAGGGCGATTGGCGAGCGAGAGTTGCGGGGGAGAAGGCCGGAATTATCGAGCCGACGTCGGTGCTGGTTCTCGGCGAACTCGACGCGGCAACGAGGCCGATATTTGATACCGAAGGCGCTCGACGAACGGTCGAACGAGGCACAGATTTTGAAGTAACCGAAGATCTGCTGGCCGTCGGTGGACGTCTGATCGGCCTGCGCACGCCGCGAGGCCTGTACGACGATGTGTTCTTGAACCTTCACGGAAGTCATCAGTCAGACAACGCCGCGCTGGCTCTGGCCGCGACCGAGGAGTTCTTCGATCGTGCGTTGCCCAACGACGTAGTCGAGGAAGCATTCGGGTCGGTCGAAATGCCAGGGCGCCTCGAGATCGTTCATCGTTCGCCGACGGTGGTGATCGACACTGCCCACAACGTCGCTGGTGCAACAGCTCTTGCTCAAAGCATCGAAGCCGATTTCAACCAAGGCGGGCGCAAGTTCTTGCTGCTTGGTATGCAGGACGGACGCGTTGCTTCGGACGTTTGCGAGGCGCTGAGGGTCAGGGACTATCACCTCGTCGTTGCCTGTACGGCGCCTACCCAACGCGGTGTTGACGCCCAAGCCGTTGCCGAAGCGGTCGGCGCAGCCGGCGGAAACGTCGACGTCGCGAGCAACGTCGAGGCGGCCATCGATCACCTGATGGCCCAGGCCGAGGACGACGATCTGATTGTGGTCGCCGGGTCCAACACCGTGGTTGGAATTGTGCGGAACATATCTACAGAGTTCTAGGGCTTCAGGAGAAATAGGTAATCCGGCCCATGAAGTCGCCATACGGGGGCGGTCGATAGTCCTCGTGTGAGATTTCTGTCTACTTTACGCGGCCGGCTTGGTCGGCCCCAGCGCGTTCGGGCCCGGCGCGCCCGCGGCGACAGGGGCGTCACCGGTGTCGAGTACACGCTGATCCTGGCGGCCATGGTTACCGGGAGCACCGCCACCTTCCAGCTGATGGATAACCGGGTCGAGGAGCACTACGTCAACACCGCCGAAGACGTGAGCCAGATCGACCTCGCCTATTTCGACGTGACCACCACGGTCGACCCGAACGCCGCCTCGACAACCACGACCGCGGCACCCACGACGACCACGACCGCGGCTCCCACGACAAGTGCCGCGGCATCGAGCACCACCTCCACGTCCACATCGACCACCACAACCACCGCCGCTCCCACCACTACCACCACCGCGGCGCCGACGACCACGGCGGCGGCCACCACGACTACCACTGTGGCAACCGAAAGCAGCGAGATCGATTGGTCGGATCGGTCGAGTTGGCGCAGCGGTTGCGGCTGCTATCGGGCGAAGACGAAGCTCAAGATCAAGGACGACGACGGCGACAAGCTCACCTCGGCCGACGTAGCGGTGATCTTTACGTTGAGTGATGGCAGCGAGTACGCCGGATCGGGCACAACAAACAGCAGCGGTAAGGTCGGTTTCAGCCTCAGTGGCTTGAGTTCTTCGGACTTCGACGTGGTGGTCACGATTACGTCGATTGTCGGCAACGACGGAACGACGTACTCGCCAGATATCGCGTCGTTCACCCTCACCACCTGAGCCGAGGGGCGATAGCCTCCGAACATGGATCGCACTCTTGTCATTTGTAAGCCCGACGCCGTCGAGCGAGGCCTCGTTGGCGAAATTCTGGGCCGGCTCGAGACCAAAGGTTTTGCCATCGTCGCCGCCGAGCTGCGAACCCTCGACCACGCCACACTGGCCCGCCACTACGAGGAACACGTTGGCAAGCCGTTCTATGACGGCCTCGTCGAATTCATGAGTCGCGGCCCGGCCCTGGTTGCCGTCATCGAAGGCCCCGAAGACACTTGGAAGTCGGTGCGCCAGATCATGGGTGCGACCAATCCACTCGATGCCGCGCCCGGCACCATCCGAGGCGACCTCGGCACTTTGTTCACCGAGAACCTGATCCACGGTTCCGACTCTCTCGAGTCCGCGGAACGCGAGATCTCGATATTCTTTCCCGGCCTCTGAGCCCCAGTAAGAGGCTGATCGCCGTCCCACCAAGAGTGAGCTGGTTGCCGCGCTAGGTAAAAGTGTTGCAATTTGGTGACCGTTTGCGCCTACACTTTGCCCAAGCGGCTGGAGACCCGACGGGTCATTCGTTCTTTGCCGCCCCCAATTTCTCTCATCGAGGCTTCTCCTATGGTTGCTGACCGTCTACTCCAAAGCTTTGGCGCAGTGGTAGGTCGCGACATGGCGGTCGACCTCGGCACCGCCAACACTCTGGTGTACGTGCGCGGCGAAGGCATTGTTCTCGACGAACCGTCCGTGGTCGCCATAAACACTGTGGACGGCAAACCCCTCGCTGTTGGTGTCGAAGCCAAACGAATGATCGGGCGCACGCCGTCAAACATTCAAGCGATTCGCCCGCTCAAGGATGGCGTGATCGCCGATTTCGAGATTTGCGAAAAAATGTTGCGCTACTTCATCCAGAAGGTGCACCAGCGCAAATGGGCGAAACCTCGCATGGTTGTCGCGGTCCCATCTGGCATCACCGGTGTCGAGCAGCGCGCCGTGCAGGAAGCCGCCGAGTACGCCGGTGCTCGCAAACCGGCTTACATTATCGAAGAACCGATGGCCGCGGCTATCGGGGCCGGCCTCCCGGTGCAAGAGCCGACTGGCAACATGATCGTCGACATCGGCGGCGGGACCACCGAAGTGGCCGTCATTTCTCTCGGCGGCGTAGTAGCGAGCCAATCTGCTCGGGTTGGTGGCGACGAACTCGACAACGCCATCATTCAGTACTGCAAGAAGGAATACAGCCTCGCGCTCGGCGAACGTACCGCCGAGGAGATCAAAATGCAGCTGGGTTCGGCGTGGCCGCTCGAACAAGAACTCAAGGCCGAGATTCGTGGCCGCGACCTTGTGTCGGGCCTGCCTCGCACGATCGTTGTTAGCACCGCCGACATACGAGAGGCTCTCGATGAGCAGGTCTCGGCAATTTGCGATGCGGTCAAATCCACACTCGACAAGACACCCCCCGAGCTCGCGGCCGACATAATGGATCGTGGTATCACCATCGCGGGCGGAGGCGCTCTGCTCACTGGCATCGACGCCCGTCTCAACGACGAGACCGGAATGCCGATCAAGCTGGCGCCCGATCCGCTTTACGCGGTGGCGATCGGTTCTGGTCAGGTCCTAGAAGAATTCGAAGCACTGCGCGGCGTGGTCCTGAGCTCGGGCGAGCTCTAACCCAGACCAATGGCGCTGGCCCAGCGCACGGGGCGATCTCGACGCCGACTCATCTTGTTGGTGCTTTCGGCGATCACCCTGCTGACCCTCGACCTCGGCAGCTTCGGCCCGCTTGGCTCCGCCCAGCGACTGTTCCGCGACTTTCTGCACCCGGTCACCAATGTGGCCGGAGCGGTGGCGACGCCGTTTGCCGACGCATGGAACGCGGTGTTCGATTACAGCGACCTTCAAGCCGACTACGCCGAGCTAGAGGCCGAGCGCAACGAGCTGAAGGGGCAAGCCCTCAGCGTTGAGGCTGAGCGAGCGGCCTTTCAGCGATTGCTCGACGCAACCCAGATCACCTATGTGACCGCGGTGGACAAGCAGGCCGCCACCGTTGTACGTGGTGCGGTGGGTAATTTCGACTCTGACGTGATCACCATCGACAAAGGCTCCCAAAGCGGTATCGAAACCGGGATGGCCGTAGTAACCGCCGCGGGGTTGGTTGGGCGTATCGATCGGGTCGACGCAACCACCGCGACGGTTCAGCTCCTCAGCGATCAGAATTTGATCATCGGTGTGCGGATGACCTCAACCGAGCAGGTCGGACTCGGTCATACCGACAAGAGCGATCCGCTGATCTTCGAAATTGACCAAGGTCTCGATTGGCCCGAAGACAACGATCTTTCGTTGTTGCCCAAGGTTGGCTCGGTCGTGGTCACCGCGGCCAGCAGCCGATATCCGGCCGAGATTCCGATTGGGCGGGTTATCGAGTCGGTGAATCCCGATGGCGAAGGTCTATCGCTCACCGTCCGGGTCGAGATGGCCAACGACGTAACCAACCTCGGCTACGTAACGGTATTGCTGGCTCCCGGGGTCGATCAGGTTCCTTTGGGTCCAGTTGTGCCGAGCACGAGCGTGCCTCTTGACATTGTCGAAAACGACGGTGCAGGCCAATGAGCCTTCCGGTCCGCGTCGGCGCGGTTTTGATACTGGCGCTGGTGGTGCAGCTCACGGTATTTGTTGATGTTCGGGTGGCCGGTGTCGCGCCCGAGTTGCTTACGTTGGTTGCGGTAATTGCCGGGTTCTTCGTCGGACCCGATCGTGGGCCGGTTATCGCCTTCGCCGCTGGCCTCATCTGGGACATGTACCTGCCGTCGCCGCTCGGAGTCTCTGCGGTCACGCTGGCTTTGGTGGCCTTTGCGGTGGGATCGCTCGAAGAGGGATTGTTTCATGACAGTCGGAGTCAATTGATTGCAGTTGCCGGACTCGCCAGCGCGGCTGCAGTAGTGAGTTATGCCTTGGTGGGCGAGTTGGTTGGTGTTCGCGGCCTCATCGACCTCGACATGTTGCGAGTTGCGCTAATCGTCGGGGTGCTCAACGCCGCGCTCTCGCCGGTGGCGGCCCCGATCATGGAGTGGGCCCTGCGGGGCCAGGCGGACCGCCGATGAATCCCGATCAGCAGCTTCGTTTGCGGATCTTTGCGTTCCTTGCCCTCACTTTGCTTGGCGGCTTGGTTGCCCGACTGTGGTACTTGCAAGGCATCGAAGCGCAGCGCGAGCAGTTCAAAAATGCCGCTCTGACCAATGTGTTGGTGCCGGTGCACGAAGAGGCTCCTCGCGGCAGGATCCTCGACCGCAACGGGCGGGTGCTCGTCGAGAACCAGGTAGTCCAGGTCGTCACCGTCGATCGGGCCGTGGTCGACGAACTCGACGCTCAGGTCCGCTCCGATATGTTCCTGCGACTCGCCATTGCCGTGAGTCGATCGGGTCGTCTGGTGAAGGTCGACCGGATACTCGACGAGTTCACCGATCTCTCCTATGGCCCGTTCGAGCGCATACCGGTGGCCGTCGACGTGAACCCGGAGCTGCTGGTGTTTCTGGGCGAACGCACCGACCAATTTCCTGGTGTCGAAGTCTCCCAGCGCACGGTTCGCAGCTACCCATACGGGTCGTTGGCCGCCCATATCCTTGGGTACGTCGGTCCGATAAATCGCACCGAGTGGGAGGCCGCCAATGAACGGATCGATCCGACCGCGGAGGGTGCCAAGACCTATCAACTCAACCACGAAATCGGAAAAACCGGCATCGAGCGAGTCTTCGAAGACGAGCTGCGGGGCACACCAGGGACCCGATACCTAGAGGTCGATGCGTCTCGAAGGTTCGTGAGCGAGTACAAAGATCGACGAGTCGAACCGATTCCGGGCAACGATGTTTACCTCTCGATCGATATCGACCTCCAGGCATTGGCCGAGGCCGAACTGCGTGACGGACTCGATGCGGCAAGGGCCCGAGAACACGATCCCGACGAGCCGCCGTTTGTTGCTTCGGCGGGCAGCGTGGTTGCTCTTGATCCCAAGAACGGGGACGTCTTGGCCATGGCTTCGTTCCCAACGTACGCACCGGCCGACTTTGTCAGCGGAATATCGGCGACGCAGTTTCATGAACTGACTTCCGAATCGAACTTTTCGCCGATCCTGAACCGGGCGATACAAGGTACGTACGCGCCTGGCTCGACCTTCAAGCTGGTAACGGCCCTTGCCGCGGTCGAGGAAGGGGTTATCGGGCCGGGACTCGAGGCCATTCGCGACACCGGCGAGCTCTATCTCGACACCGGCACCTACACCTACTCGGGTTGTTTCGAGGAATCCAGCACCTGTAAGTTTCGTAGCCCTTTCAGTGGCGAGCAGTGGGTCGACTTGGGGCGGGCACTGACCGTGTCGAGCGATACCTACTTCTACGAAATCGGCGGCGAAGGGTTTTGGCGGCGCCCCAACGAACCCGACCAAGATGGCAACTTAAAAGACGAGGGCATCCAAAAGTGGGCTCGCGAGTTGGGCCTGGGATTCGATTCGGGGGTGCAGCTGCCGTACGAACGTTCGGGTGCCGTTCCTGATAGGGCCTACTACGACCAACAATACGAGGACGGCGTGTTCGTAATCGACGGCTCTGAGTGGTTCGCCGGGGCCACGATCAACCTGTCGATCGGGCAGGGTGAGCTTCTTGTGACTCCTCTTCAGTTGGCCAACACCTACGCCACGTTCGGCAACGGGGGGCGGCTCCACCAACCCAACATGGTCAAAGAGGTCCGCACAACCAGCGGCGAACTGGTTCGAGCCTTCGGTCCGCGAGTGTTGAGAGACCTCGAGATCCCGGTCGAGTTCCATTCCGCTATCGAGTCGGGGCTGCTCGGAGTAACAAGTCGCCAGGGAGGCACGGCCCGTCGGGTTTTTGCCAACGCCGACTTCTCACTCGCTAGCTGGCCTATCGCTGGTAAGACCGGTACCGCCCAGGTCAGGGGCAAAGCCGATACCTCCATTTTCGCGGCTTACGGACCAGTTGCAACCGAGTCATCGGGTCTCCCCGCGGGGCGCGAACCCGACGTGGCGATAGCGGTCCTGCTCGAAGAAGCCGGATTCGGATCGGCCGCCGCCGCGCCGGTCGCGGCCGCAATTTTCGAAAGAGTTGCGACCGGTACCGTGCCTCATGCTCGATCGCTGGACGAGACGGCGCGCTACAACCAAGAACTCGTCGCCGCGGGATCAGCCGGAACCGCTGATGAGGTGGCGTTGGGATGACCGCATTCAGTGTTGAGACCCGACGACCGAGTGACGACCGCGACCCGTGGTGGTTTGTTGTTGACCCGCTGCTTATCGGTGCCGTTGGTCTGATTACCGCCATCGGGTCGTTGTTGGTGTACTCAGCAACCAGGGGACCGGCCACCGACATAGATCCCGCGAACACTTCGTTTTTGCAACGGCAACTCTTCTTTGCAGCATTGGGGGTCGCGCTTGCCGTGGCGACCGCGCTGGTAGACATTCGCCGGCTCCGGAGTTTCTTGGGGTTCGGCTACGCCGGTCTCATTGTGTTGCTGCTCGGTATTTTGCGGTTCGGGGCCGACATCAACGGGGCACGGGCCTGGTACAAGTTCCCGGGTTTCACGTTTCAGCCATCCGAACCAGGGAAGTTGGTGCTGATCTTCGCGCTTGCTGCGGTGTTCTCGTCAGAAGATCTCGGATTGTCGCGGCTCGTGCTCGGGCTATCGGCCGCCGGCCTCCCGATCCTGCTCATCTTGAAGCAGCCAGACCTTGGCACGATTCTTGTTTATGTGGCGATAACCGCGGCCGTCGTGCTGATGAGCAACATCCGTGTTCGCTACATCATCTTGTTGTTGTTGGCCGCGGTCACGGTGGTGACAATGGTGTTTCAGTCCGACGTGCTGGCCAAATACCAAAAAGACCGGCTTACCGTGTTTGTCCTCGACGACGAAGCGGTTGACAAGCTGGGCGCCGACGCCATCCGGGTGGCTTACAACGCAAGACAATCACAGATAGCAATAGGCAACGGCGGGATCAACGGCGAGGGTTTGTTCCAGGGCACGCAAACCAGCTCCAACCTTGTTCCCGAGCAGCAAACCGACTTCATCTTCTCGGTGGCGGGCGAGGAGCTCGGTTTTCGTGGTGCGGGTCTGTTGTTGGGTCTGTTCGGTCTGGTCATGTTCAGGATCTGGCGGACCGCGGTGCGAGCGACCGACCAGTTCGACCGGCTGCTTAGCGTGGGAGTCATGGCCATGTTCTTGTTCCAGGTGTTTCAGAGTGCCGGGATGACGATGGGGATAATGCCGGTCACCGGTATTCCCATGCCCTTTGTGTCCTATGGCGGTTCGTCGATGCTTACGTCGATGGTTGGCGTTGGTCTGGTGCTCGGCGTCCATCGTCGACGATTTGACTACGCCACCCGCAGTTAGCGCTATGCGGTGTCGCGGCCACCGGACGTAGCATTCACCCAGTACCGCGGGCGCGCCGATAGCCTGCGCAGATGTCCATGGGGAAAGCCACCACCGAGAGCTCGTCGCTCTGGTCGCGCCTCGAACCGTTGTTACCGCAGGTGCAAAAACCGGCCCGCTACATCGGTTGTGAAGACGGCGCGCAGACGCCAACTCACGGCGACGGTGTTGTCTCGTGGTTGCTTACATACCCCGACACCTACGAAATCGGCCTGCCCAACCAGGGCCTCCAGATTCTTTACGAGATCCTCAACGAGCGACCCGATGCCGCCGCTGAGCGGTCTTATGCGCCTTGGACCGATCTCGAAGCCCTGTTGCGCCGCGAACGCATCCCGTTGTTCTCGGTCGACACCCACCGCGCCGCATCCTTGTTCGACATCCTCGCTTTTAATCTCAGCGCCGAACTCACGTATACCAACCTGATCAACTGCATCGACCTCGCCGGGGTGCCGATACACGCCGCTCGCCGAGGCGACTCGGATCCGCTCATCGCGGTGGGGGGCCACTGCACCTACAACCCCGAGCCGATTGCCGACTTTGTCGACTTTGTTGTACTCGGCGACGGCGAAGAGGCCGTAAGCGAAATCACCGAAGTTGTCCGAGAATGGAAACGAGCGGGCAAGAACTCGGGGACACGCGAAGGGCTGCTGCGCGAACTCTCCAAGCTGGCTGGCGTGTACGTGCCATCGATGTACGAAGTCGAGTACGACGGCCCGCGCCTGGCCGCGGTGTCGCCGCGCTACAGCGATGTTCCGGCCACCATCGAGAAACGCACCGTTGCCGATCTTGCCGACTGGCCCTACCCCAAAAACCAGCTCGTGCCGCTCACCGAAGTCGTGCACGACCGACTAGCGGTCGAAGTGTTTCGTGGCTGCACCCGAGGCTGCCGATTCTGTCAGGCCGGCATGATCACCCGACCAGTGCGCGAACGGCCCGCCGAGCAAGTTCGCGACATGATCTCTCAAGGTCTGCGACGCACCGGTTACGACGAGGTTTCTCTTACCTCGCTATCCACCGCCGACTTTTCGGGCATACAGCAAGTTGTTGCCGACACTGTTACCGATGCGGGCTGTGACCAGGTTTCGGTCGCTCTCCCAAGCCTTCGAGTCGACGCGTTTACGGTGGGCATCGCCGCCGAATTGCAGCGCGCCCGTCGCACCGGGCTCACGTTCGCGCCCGAGGCCGGTTCTTGGCGGTTGCGTCAAGTGATCAACAAGCTGATTCGTGAAGAAGACCTGTACGGAGCGGTCGAGAGCGCCTACTCCCAAGGGTGGCGGCGCATGAAGCTCTACTTCCTCACCGGTCTCCCAACCGAAACCGACGAGGACACCCTGGGTATTGCCGAACTGGCCCGCAACTGCGTCGAGTTGGGTCGCGCTCACCACAAGTCTCCCTCCGTCACTGTTTCGGTCGGCGGCTTTGTACCCAAGCCCTTCACCCCGTTTCAGTGGTTTGGCCAAAATACCGAAGTCGAACTTCGTCGCAAGATCGAACTTCTCAAATCAGATCTCCGCGGGACCAAAGGAGTGCAGCTCAAGTGGCACGACACCCGCGCGACGCTCGCCGAAGGCATCACTAGCCGCGGCGACCGTCGACTTGGTCCCGTGATCGAGTACGTGTGGCGCCATGGCGGCACGTTCCAAGAGTGGTCCGAGCATTTCAGCATCGATCTTTGGCTGGAAGCAATGGCTGCGAACGACCTCGACGTCGACTGGTACGTGCACCGGCATCGCACCGAAGACGAGGTGCTCCCTTGGGACCACCTCTCCGCTGGCCTTCACAAAGATTTCTTGTGGCAGGACTGGCGAGACTCCCTCGAGGAACTTGGTCTCGAGGATTGCCGATGGACACCGTGCTACGACTGCGGCGCGTGTACCGGCTACGGAATCGAACACGTGGTGGCTTCGGCCACCCCTCCCGCGGGCGGCAGCCAAGGCACGGGCCTTGACTTGTCGGCGGGCGGATCGATTCCGGTTGTGTTGCAAAGCAGGCGACCCGTCGGGGCGGCCCGCGAATGAAGCTACGAGTTCAGTTCAGCAAGCTCGGAAAGGTCCGTTTCACTTCGCATCGCGATGTGGCTCGCATCTGGGAACGAGCGTTGCGGCGAGCTCAGCTTCCCGTCGCATATAGCGAAGGGTTTTCGCCCCGTCCCAAACTTTCTTTCGGGCTGGCCTTGCCTACTGGTCACGAGTCGCTCACCGAGTACCTCGACATCGATCTCGACTCTGAGAGAGCCGAATCGGTTGACGTCGCGGCTCTCCCTGGGCTGCTTTCGGCCGAACTCCCGGTAGGTATCACCGCGACCGAGGTCGTCGCTGTCGACGCACGGACGCTGTCGCTGCAACAGGCAGTCACAAGTTGTACATGGCAGATCGATGTGCGAGATATCGATGCCCAAACCGCACAGAGCGCCGTACACGCCGCCCTGGCGGCCGAAAGCATCGTTGTCACGCGCGAACGTAAGGGCAAGATGGTCACTGATGACATCCGGCCTCTTGTGTTCAGCGCGGCAGTCGATACGCCGAATGAACAAGTAGGCCCCGATCAGGGGTGTGTGAGGCTGTTGGCCGAACTCGGAACTCAACCGCGTGCGGTTCGGGTTTCGGAGCTCTTGGCCGCCCTCGAACCAGCACCCACCGAGCACAAGGTCCTTCGACTTCACCAATGGGTTACTTCCGACGATGGCCAGCGCACCGACCCAATGTCACTGGGCGCGCCATCTCCTGCACCAGCGAGAGTTTCATGATTGATCTCTTAGCGGTGCCCAATACGAAAGACGATAATCATGGCCGACGAACAGGCCCAGAAACCAGATCGCGGGCGAGACGACCGCTCCGCTGCGAACGACTCCAAACCGTCAGTCGGCGATAGCCGTCCGGCTCCAAAGATTGGCGATAGTCGCCCTGGCCCCGCCGGTGGACCGAGCGACGCGTCGGGTTCACCCTCCGGCGGTGCCGAAGGTCAGCCCAAGAAGCGCCGCCGCCGGCGCGGTGGCCGAGGCCGTGGAGGACAAGGCGGGGGCCAACAATCCGGCTCGAGCCAAGGCGGCTCGCAACCCAATGGCCAAAAGACCGGTTCTCAAAAAGCCGGTTCTCAAAAAGCCAGCTCTCAAAAAGGCAGTTCTCAAAAGGCCAGTGGCCAGCGCAACCGGGGCGGCAAGGGCGGCGGTGGTCGGCCTCCGACTCCTATTGAGGCCATCACTACCGACGAGGCAGTAGAGCTCGACGAAAAGACGCTCAAGCGTCGCCGCGGGCGGACCCGCAAGGGCAAGGCGGTTGGTCGGTACCTGATGTGTGTGCACGTTGGTCCGGACGCAACCCAGATCGCAACTCTCGAAGGCCGCAAGCTCGTTGAGCACCAGGTGTCGCGCCCGGCCGACGATGTGAGCCAGATCCACGGCAATATCTACATCGGGCGGGTACAGAACGTGCTGCCAGGGATGGAGGCCGCGTTCGTAGACATAGCGACGCCCAAGAACGCCGTGCTCTACGCCGGTGATGTTCAATACGATGCCGACGACCTTGACGGCGGCAAGAAGAAGAACAGCAAGCCTCCTCGGATCGAAGACATTCTCAAAGCTAAACAGGCCATTGTCTGCCAGGTCACCAAGAATCCAATTGCTCACAAAGGGGCCAGGCTCACCCAAGAGGTTTCGTTGCCGGGACGATTTGTGGTGCTGGTGCCCAACAGCAGCACCTACGGAATCTCCAAACGGCTGCCGGACGGAGAACGCAAGCGGCTGCGCGGCATCCTCGACAAGGCCAAGCCGCAACAACATGGCGTGATCGTGCGTACCGCGGCCGAAAACGTCACGGCCGAAGAGATCCAGCGCGACGTTGCCCGGCTCGTGGCGCAGTGGACCGATATCGAGAATCTGGCCAAGAAGACCAAAGCGCCGGCGCTGCTATATCGAGAGCCAGAGGCCGCGGTGAGGATTATCCGAGAGGAGTTCACAAAAGACTTCCGGGGCATCATCATTGACGATCGAGATCTCTACGAAGAGATCCGGGCCTACGTAGCCAGCATCACACCGGCTCTAGCCGAGCGGGTCGAGTTCTATGACGAGCAAGCCGAAGGGCTGCCGCTGCTCGAACGTCAACACATCCACGAGCAGCTGCACAAGGCTCTTGATCGCAAGGTCTGGTTGCGTTCGGGCGGGTCGCTCATTATCGAAGGGACCGAAGCTCTTACGGTAATCGATGTCAACACTGGCAAAAATGTTGGTAAGTCGAGCCTGGAAGAAACGGTCTTTCGCAACAATCTCGAAGCCGCCGAAGAGGTTGCTCATCAGCTCCGACTTCGCGATATCGGTGGCATAATCGTGATCGACTTTGTCGATATGGAGATTGCCAAGAACCGTGACGAAGTGATCCGGACTTTCCGTAATGCATTGGCTCGGGACAAGACCCGAACCCAGGTGTTCGATATCTCCGATCTCGGGCTGGTCGAGATGACCCGCAAACGAATTGGTGAGGGTTTGCTCGAATCGGTAACCGACTTGTGTCCAACTTGTGAGGGGCGCGGCCACGTCATGATCGAGTCGGTTTTCGACTAGTGAGTTAGAGCGCTAATGCGCCTTGGCGCCGCTACGATAGACGCTCTATGTACGCAGTAGTAAAGACCGGCGGCAAACAGTACCGCGTGGAAGAGGGCCAGACCCTCGAGGTCGACCGTACCGGCGAGCCCGGTGCCGAAATCTCCCTTCCCCCGCTTCTGGTTGTCGACGGTGAGACCGTCCTCGCCACTCCGGACCAGCTTTCCAAAGCTTCGGTCACGGCTCGTGTTGTCGAGGAGACCAAGGGCCCGAAGATCAACGGGTTCGTTTATAAGAACAAGTCGAATAACCGGAAACGATGGGGCCACCGCGCGGCGCTGACCCGTATCGAGATCACCGGTATCAAGAAGGGCTGATTCCACATGTCAAAGACAAAAGGTGGCGGTTCTACCCGTAACGGCCGCGATTCGAACTCCCAGCGCCTCGGCGTCAAGGTGTACGACGGCGGCGTTGTCAACTCTGGTGCCATCATCGTGCGCCAGCGTGGCACCCGGATTCATCCCGGCGAGAATGTCATGAAGGGTGGCGACGACACTTTGTTTGCTACCTCCGCCGGCAAAGTCAAGTTCGGTAGCCGCAAGGGCCGCAAGCTCGTCGACGTGCTTCCCAACTAGTCACGCTCTATCCGAGCCAAGTTTTTCGAGTGAGCTCTCGCTGCGGCGAGGGCTTTTCTCGTTTTCGAACGAGGTCCTCAGCCGGGGGAGTCGATGCCTCGGGGCAGGCCAGCGGGGTCGAAACCCAACCATTCCTGAGCGGCGTGGATCGCGTAGCGATCGGTCATCCCCGCAACCCAAGCCACGGCGGCGTGTTGGACGCCCGTGTCGGGGTTGTCGAGCAATCTCGCCGGAAGCCGGGACGGATTTCCGCACAGGAATTCGACCAAGGCTTGCAGGACCGCCACGACGCGGTGGGCCTGATCGCGTGAAGCCGGCCGCAGGTAAATGGTTTCGTAGTTGAACGACCGAAAGGCCGCCAGCGCTTCGGCTCCAGGGCCGGTCATCCCGATCCGACCGGTGGTTTCGGTCGCCTCGATCATCGCCCCGATGAACCCGGCTAGTTGTGACCGCCGAGAGGTCCCGCAAAACGCCTGTACCTCGTCGGGGAGGTCGTCGGCCATGACGACTCCCGCAGTTACGGCGTCCTCGAAGTCGTGGCACACGTAGGCAATACGGTCGGCCCAGCTCACAACCTCGGCTTCGGGTGTTGACGGTGCCGGTCGTGACCAGGAGTGGTTACGAATCCCGTCGAGAGTTTCGACACACAGGTTGAGCGGTGTGAGCGTCACGTCGGCGCCCCACACCGCGTGGTCGAATCCGCCGTCGACATAAGGGGTGAGGGCGTCTTCGCTGGCGTGTCCGCCCGGACCATGTCCGCAGTCGTGGCCCAGCGCTATTGCTTCGGTCAGCGACACGTTGAGCTCGAGGGCGCGGCTTACCGATCGGCCGACCTGAGTAACTTCGAGAGCATGGGTTAGCCGGGTGCGTTGGTGATCATCGGGGAAGACAAAGACTTGGGTCTTGCCTGCTAGTCGGCGAAACGACGTTGCGTGAAGGATCCGATCCCGGTCACGTTCAAAGCATGTTCTGGTTCGGTCGGGTGCTTCCTCGAGACTACGGTTCCCCGATCCGCGGCTGCGCGTCGCCCCGGTTCGCATGGCGGCATCTTCGAGTTCTTCTCGTGCCTCGCGTTCGAGACTGGTGCCGGCGTCGACGGCGGCGCTGGAGTCAAGGTGGGCAAGTTCGACCCCGTCGACACGGTGACCGTGCATGGTGGTGCCCCAATCGGCTTCCCGGTCGGTGAGTTCAGACGACTTGCTCATCACTGGAGCTTACGGTGCTCGCTGACTGGGTCAATTGACCTACGCCATCCAGGCTGTTTGGCCCTCAGCATCAGGACCCATTTCCTGAAGAGCATGGGGCTGAAGCTCAACTTTGCCGCCAATGTTGCCGAATGAAAGATGTTCGTCATCTGGTGGGAACAGAGGAATAGATGTTGGCTAGACGCCGCAGAGCGAAGGGCGATCGGGGCACCGCGCTGATCGAGGCAGCCATCATCACGCCGGTCTTTATGATGTTCCTCTTCGCCATTTTTGAATTTGGTTTTTCGTTCCGAGACTACCTCTCTGTAGCATCGGCGACCCGTGACGGGGCGCGTGAAGCAAGCGTGGCCGGCAACGTCGCCGATGCCGATTACCGCGTGTTGCGGGCCATCGAACGAGGCGCGGCAGCACTGCCCGATGGCGTCATCGACCGCATTGTGGTGTTCAAGGCGACCGGCCCCGATGATGTGCCAACGGCCGCGTGTCAGAGTGGTACGGCGACGACCAATGTCTGCAACGTCTATGTCCAAGAAGACTTCTTGCGCGACGGCTCTCAGTTCAAATGTGACGCAACGTACAACCCCGAACCCGACCCCGATCGTTTTTGGTGCCCGTATTCCCGGGAGGTCAGCGTTGGAAGCGGCCTTGACTATGTCGGGGTCTGGATGCAGATAACGCATGACTACATCACCGGACTGTTCGGGTCGTCGGTGACCTTTGACGATGTGGTCGTGCTCAAGGTGGAGCCTCAGGAACAATGATTCAACGCGCTTTGCATCGACGCGACCAACGACGCGCCCGGGGCGATGCCGGGCTTGCCATGGTCGAGTTCGCGATCGTGCTGCCCTTGTTGGCCCTGCTGGTAGGCGGGATCCTCGAGTACGGCACGCTGTGGCGAGACAACCTCACCGTGACCACGGCTACTCGGGCGGCGGCGCGAGTTGGTTCGAACCTCGGGAATGACTATCTCGCCGATTATGAGGCCATCCTCTCGCTGGACGCGGCGCTGGCGACCATCGATGGTTTCACGATCGAAGGGGTGCTGATCTACGACGCGTCGGCTACTGACGGCTCACCCAACGCCAGCTGCTTTGACTCGGCCGGCGACCCGAAGGGCGCGGCGGGTCAATGCAACTACTACTCGGCGGCAATGGTGGCGGCCATTTCGAACTTGGACTGCTCGGTCTCTTGTACTGAGTTTCCGAACAATGCAACTTGCGCCGGTGGGTACTCGGTCAACTTTTGTCCCGTTGACGATCAGGTCACTGATCAGTCAGCCGGCACGACGAACCTCGGGGTGTGGGTGCGTATCTACCGGACCTATTTCACCGCGCTGTTCCCTGGAGATGGCGTGACGATTACCGACCAGACGGTCATGCAGATCGAACCGGCGGCAACGTGAGGCGCGCTTTGGCTGTTGGGCGCTGGGTCCGCCGAGAGCATGGCTATGCCGCGATTTTTACCGCGTTGTTGATGGTGCCAATGCTCGGATTTGCCGGCTTCGCAGTAGACGTCGGGTCGTGGTACGCACGCGGATCGTCGTTACAGCGCGCCGCCGACGCCGCCGCTTTGGCGGGAGTGGTTTGGCAACCCGATTTCGCGGCCGCCGAGTCCGCGGCGCGCGCCGCCGCAACGCGAAATGGCTTCACCAACGGTGTCGACAACATCCAGGTGCTTGTGAGCGATGTGGGCGACAACCAGCTGCAGGTGCAGATAATTGACGACGACGTCGACCTCTATCTCGCATCGCTGTTCATCGACAATGTTGCCATCGGTCGCCAGGCCCTCTCCGAGTACAGCCAATCGGTGCCGCTTGGCTCGCCAGCCAACATTATTGGGGCTGGGGAACAGACGGTGTCGGGGATGTCGACGCCATCGAATGCCTGGGCCGGGATGATGGCCCATTGCAGCAACTCGAAGTGGGGTGACCTGCTCAGCATCTCGTCAACCGACTTTTCCAGCAGCTCGTGCGGATCTTACGACAGTCCCTACTTCGACCCTACCGGATACGAGTGGGTACTTGATGTGCCATCGACCCACTCAGGCGTGGTTGCGGTGCAAGTGTTCGATGCCGGCTACTGCACCTCACGCTCTGGCTCGAACTTGCCGCCGACCGACAAACGCAACGCAAACATGCGCTTCACGTTGTACGCCCCAGACAGCACCCCGTTGACTTTTGACGACAATCCGGTGTGGGGAATCTGGGAACCAACGGCGGGCGAAGGCTGCAACGCCTGGTCTACCAACGCCGCGTTGACGACCGACGGAACCACTGGGCAGTGGATGATTCGCACCGAGATACTCGACAGCGATGGCAACCAGGATTACGCCGATCGGGTGAACGAAAAAGGCGGTCAGAACTATTTTTGCGCTGTGGGCGACTTCGGCGTCCAAATCGGGTTATTGCGAAACGATCAGCGATGCTGATTGCCCTGGCATCTATGCACGCGAGTGGATGCCGGTCCGCACGTCGACGTCGGGGCTCGTGGCCCAGTTCTACCTTGCCGAGATCGGCACCGAGCACCAAAACAAGTCGTTACAGCTGAGTCTGTGGGACCCGGGTGAGGGAATGCAGTCGATGGAGATTCTGGATCCCAACGGCAACGCGGTGAACTTCACGTGCGAGGTCACGTACTCGATCGGCGGCGGTTACCCGTCTTGCGCTCCCACCTCATCTTCGTGCGTTAGCGCTTATTGTCTCGACGTAACGTCGAAAGTGTTCGACGGGAAGTTGGCGGTATTGACGGTGCCGCTGGCCGGTCTTGATTGGGCAACGTTCCCGGACAATTGGTTCGAGATTCGCTACACCCGCAGCTCCAGTGGCTCGTCGGTCGACTGGACCACCTGGGGCGTGCAGATCCTCGGCGACCCTGTCCGCCTGCTCGAATAGTCGCGCTGGTCGCCGCCGCGTTGGCGTAACCTCTGGTGGGTGTCTGGGTTCGTAGACGAGTGCAACATCAATGTGAAAGCCGGCGATGGCGGAGCGGGCTGCGTCGGCTTTCGCCGTGAAGCCCATGTCGCCAAGGGTGGCCCCGACGGGGGCGACGGGGGCGACGGTGGTTCCATCTGGTTCGTTGCCGATCGCAACGTCGCGTCGTTGCTGGCTTTTCGAGACCATCCCCATCGCAAAGGGCCGAACGGTTTGCATGGCAGCGGCCAGAATCGCCATGGAGCACGGGGCAAAGAGCTAGAGGTTGCTGTTCCCGAAGGAACCGTTGTGCTCGACCACGACACCCACGAGCCGCTGGCCGACCTGCTGCATCACGGCGACCGGTGGATGGCCGCCCAAGGCGGCGAAGGCGGACGGGGCAACGCCCGTTTCCTCACCAACAAACGTCGGGCTCCATCGTTTGCCGAACAGGGCGAGCATGGTGAGGAACGCTGGCTGCGACTCGAACTCAAGCTCCTGGCCGATGTTGCGATTGTCGGGTTTCCCAATGTGGGAAAGTCGACGTTCATCAGCAGCGTGTCGGCGGCCAAACCCAAGATCGCTGACTATCCGTTCACAACCCTCGAACCCAACCTCGGTGTTGTACGAACCGACGATGGTTTCGAGATGGTGCTGGCCGATATCCCTGGATTGATCGAGGGAGCGGCCGAAGGGCGGGGACTTGGGCATCAGTTCTTGCGGCACGTCGAGCGGGCTCGGGTACTTCTTGTTCTTCTCGATCTGGCCGGCTGGGACGGCGAGCCTCCCGAAGCTCAACTGGAGGTCTTGCTGAACGAGTTGGGTGCCTACCGGCCCGATCTGCTCGATCGGCCGCGGCTGGTGGTGGGGTCTCGGGTCGATCTTGTGGCCGAGCACACCTTCGATGGCCCTACCGTCTCGTCGGTGACTCGACAGGGGCTGTCGACCGTGATTGGTCAACTGGTGCGCCTGGTTGACGACGCTCGACGCTCGACCCCAGTCGACGAGGCCATCACCATCCATCGCCCAATCGGCAACGAGGTGTCGCTCGAACGTCTCGACGATGCCTCGTGGAATGTCCTCGGCCGAGCCGCTGTCCGAGCAGTGTCGCTTAGCGACCTGACCAACGACGAAGCGCTCGAATACGCACAGATGCGGCTCCAGCAAATCGGGGTCAACGCCGCACTGAGGCGAGCCGATGTGCGCCAGGGCGACACGGTCCGGATCGGGGATTTCAGTTTCGAATACGAGGAAGACGACTGATGGCCCGGTGCGTCGTCGTAAAAATCGGGACGTCGTCGATCACCGATTCCGAAGGCGTCATAGACCGTTCGACTCTCGCCAAAGTATGTGCCGAAGTGGCCGAGCTTCGCGGTCAAGGACGACGGGTGGTGCTGGTGACTTCTGGCGCTATTGCCGCAGGGCTCCCCGAGTTGGGACTTGGGGGTGAGCGTCGCCCGAGCGATCCCATCACGTTGCAGGCCGTGGCCACCGTTGGCCAAAGCGCGCTCATGGAGGTCTACCGGGCCGAGCTCGCCGGTCACGGCCTCGTCGCTGGTCAGGTGCTCCTGGTCCCGTATGACTTCATTGTTCGCACCCAGTATCTCCACGCGCGCCAGACTCTGGTGAGGCTGCTCGATCTCGGGGTTGTGCCGGTGGTCAACGAAAACGACGCCATTGCCGATGACGAGATTCGGTGGGGCGACAACGATCGAATCGCCGCTCTGGTCGCCAACCTGGTCGACGCCGACCGGTTGGTGTTGCTCACCGACACCGATGGGGTGCTCACCGCCGATCCGCGGATCGATCGTTCGGCTTCGCTGATCGAAGAAATCCGGCAGATAGATCAACAACACGAAGCGTTGGCCGGCGGGGCTGGTTCGATCCGCGGGAGCGGCGGTATGGCGTCCAAACTGGCCGCGGCCAAGATCGCCGCATGGTCAGGCGTCGACACGGTGATAGCGAGGGCCGATCGGGTCGGCGTGGTATCTGACACCGTCACCGGTGTTGCCGGCGTGGGCACCACGATCCGAGCTCGGTCGAACAAGCTCGCTTCACGCAAGGCATGGATCGCGTTTGCCGTAGTCGCTCGAGGTCAGGTTGTGGTCGATCTGGGAGCAAGGAGTGCGCTGGAACGGGGCCGGTCGCTGCTCGCCGCCGGTGTACGCGATGTGGTGGGGGATTTCGATCCGGGTGCGCCCGTCGAAGTAGTTGACACCGACGGGATCGTTTTTGCCAAGGGGCTTGTGCGCCATTCGGCGGCGGAGGTGCGTCGGGTAGCCGGGCACCGTAGCGACGAGGTATCGAATGGCGGACCAGCGATCGTGGTGCACGCCGACGATCTGGTCACGATCCCTGGTTAGTCGGCGTCGCCCTGTTCGAGTTCGCCGGCTGCGGTTTCGATGCCGAGCTCGGACTTGATCTGACTCAGGCGGGCCAGTGCCTCGACGCCGCGGGCGGCTTCTTCGACTTCGAGCATCCGTGATTCGACGCTGCTCTCGGTAAGTTCGGCGACCGCCGATGCTTTGGCGTACCGTGCTTCGATCTTCTCCCGTACCTGCTCGAACGTGGGCCCGTCGTCACCTACCGACTCGCCCAGCGTCGACATGGCCGAGTTGACGGTTTCTTGCATCTTGGCTTGGTCGAGCTTGCTGAGCAGAGCCTGACGTTCCGACAGCCGCTTCTGAAGGATCGAAGAGTTCTGACGGACCGCGGCTTTGGCCTGGTCGGCTGCTTCGCTGGCCTGGAAGTGCATGGACTTGAGACTCTCGACCTCCTCGTCGAGGGTGATGAGCCGGTCCGCGAACTGTTGCGCTGCCTGGGTATACGAATCGACCTTGGCGGTGTCGCCCGCGGCCTGGGCTTCTTCGGCCATCATTATTGCTTGGCGCGCGCTGCCGTTGGTCTTTTCGAGCTTGGCTAGCGCATCGTTGATTCGCATCTCGGTTTGCTTCTGGTTGGCCACCACGTTGGCGGCCTGCTCGCGGAGCCGTCGGTGTTGATCCTTGGCGTCGCTAATCGCCTGTTCGAGCTGGACTTTGGGATCGGCGTTTTCCTCGTGGCTCATGCCGAGCTTGGCCACGAGATAGTTCCAGCGCTTCTTCAGATAACTGAGCATGCCGCGATCGTAGACCGAACCAGCGGTGCGCGGGGGGCGCTCTAGCGCCAGATGACTCGGCGCGCCGGGCGCAACACCATGTCGGCTTCTTGCACACCGGTGCGATGCGCCGTCAGGACGTAGGTGACGCCGCCGACGCCGACCAGCACAAGGGTCGATACGAGCAGAGGAAGGTCGCCGACCAGGAGTTTCGCCCCAGCGGTGGCCAGAAAGGCCAAGGCGGCAGCGACGCCGGGGGCAACCAGGGTTCGAAGCGGCGATCGCAGATTGGCAAGATGGCGGGTCGTTAGCCGGCTGAGGAGCAAGAATTCGATCCACGCTCCTACTGCTGACCCAATGGCGAGGCCGACCGCCCCCATCCTGACTATGGATTCGTCTTGGCGAATCGACGGGGCCAGGGGCCCGGCGAACCCGAAGGCATCACCGAGGTTTTGCACGTGGCCAAGGGAGATGCTGACCCGATCGAGCGGGAACATGAACAAGAGACCGACGACTGCGGCCACGCTGAACCGGATGCCGGCGATGCGGGCCGGACCGCCGGGATCGCCGACCGCGTAGCACGCGTTTTGCAGCATGCGGCTCAGGCCCACCGCCGGCAAACCAAGGGCGTAGAACACTACGACCAACCAAACTAACGACGAGTCGGCTCTGGTGAATTCGCCACCCTCAAACAGCAATCTGACTACTTGCTCACCAGCGGCGATCAACAGGACCGACGATGCCAGCATCCAAAAGGCGATACGTCGCAACGCCGCTTCGGTGCGATGCACCAGAGCGACCGGGTCGTTGGCCAGTCGAGATATCTCAGGCAACTCGGCTGCGGCGACGCTCATGGCAAAGAGCCCCAGCGGCAAGGTGTAAAGAATCTGAGCCCGAAACAATGCGGACAGTCCTCCGGCGGCCAGAAAGGACGCCAGAATGAGATCGAAATAGGCCGATAGCTGGGCCGCCCCGCGCCCGACGACCGCTGGGCCGAAGCGGCGGCGAACCTCCCTTACCCGCGAGTCGTTGTTGTCGAACGCCATCCGGATCCCGGGGGCGAGGCGTCGAAGGGTGGGGATTTGGATAGCCAGCTGCAAGAGTCCGCCGATGCTGACGGCAATTGCGACTCCTCGGGCGGCGTCGGCGATCGACCACCCTCGCTGCCATGCGACTATCAAGCCCACGATTTGCACCGCGTTCCAAACGACCGGAGCGGCGTAAGGCAAGAAGAAGTTGCGGTGGCTGTTGAGCACGCCCAGGCACCACGCCGACATGACCATGAATCCAATGCCGACCGAAACTATCCGGGTGAAGTCGACGGCGAGTTCGAAATTGTCGCCGGTAAGCCCCCAAGCCAACAGCCGGGTGATTGGGCGCGCCGCAAGCACCAAGACCAGCACTGAAATGCCGGTGACGGCCATCAGCGCCGCTCCGACCGCGCCGGCCACCCGGCTGGCATCGTCTTGGTCGCCGTCGTCCAGGAGTTCGCTGTACACCGGTACGAACGACGCCGAGAGAACGCCGGTGCCCAACAGATTTTGCAACAGATTCGGAATGCGCAGAGCCGCGACCAGAGCGTCGGTGGGCCCACCGTTGCCGATCACCCGTCCGGCGACCATTTCTCGGGCCAAGCCCGCGAGCCGCGACATGAGGATGCCAACTCCGACAAGAAGCGAGCCCCGGCCGCTGGCTGACTCGCTCACGACTCACCCTCGACGTCGTCGAGTCCGGCGCGCAGAGCCTCGAGCTCTCGTACGGTTTGCTGGATCGACGACCCGGCCTCGTCGAGCTCGGCCAATGCTCCGGTACGGGTGACTAGTTCGGCCGCACGCGCGACAGCTTCGTCGAGGCGCACGCTGAGGCGATCCAGGTCGGCGCGCACGCTTTCTTCGCGCTGGGCAAGTCGGGTGTGACCGGCTATTTGAGCGTCGAGCGATGGGATCAGGTCGTCGCCGGGATCGAGGGCGTCGCGTCGGCGGACAAGCCGCTCGCCGTCGATGCTGCGACGAGCATCGGTGAGTCGTTGGCCGTGCTGAGCCGCTTCCCAACATTGGGCGACGCCGCGGTCGAGTTCGGCGCCGATCTCGGTGAGTCGGTCGCGTAGCGGCCCGACCGAAGCAGAGGCGATGGCTTCGGAGAAACGCCGGTGGGCGCTGAGGGCATCGCGTACAAAGAAACGCCAAGGTTCTCTCAGCGCAAACGGATCGACTCGTTGAGGCAACTGTTTGATCCGCTTCGCTACACCTCTCGCGATCAGAACGCGGCCGCCCCAAACAGCCAACCCCGCCGCGACCGCGCCGAACCATGGTGCGCCGGCGGTGATTGCCACGCCAATCGATGCCGCGACAAGCACAACCGTGATCGGCGAGATCATGGCTAAGAACACCGTGGGCTCAAGCCGACGTGACATCGAAGCGAGGCTAGCCCTGTAGCCGAGTACGATGGCGTCTCGTGACCGAGACTCCGAGTCCCATACCCGATCTGGCGCGGCGGGCAAAGACCGCTTCGCGCTCGGTCGCCATCGCGTCCAGCGCCGACAAGGACGCCGCGCTTGCTCTGGCCGCCGACCTGTTGATCGAGCGCCAAGAACAGATTCTGGCGGCCAACTTCGACGACGTGAACGCCGCCGAGCGTGATGGCATGGATCCAGGTCTGGTCGACCGGCTGCGGCTGGACACTGGCCGACTGGCGTCGATGGCCAATGGTCTTCGCCAAGTTGCGTCCTTGCCCGATCCGGTGGGCGAGATCACCGAAGGTTGGGTTAGGCCCAACGGGCTGAGGATCGAGAAAGTTCGAGTCCCTCTCGGTGTGGTGGCGATCATTTACGAGAGCCGTCCCAACGTCACCAGCGATGCCTTCGGGCTGTGTCTCAAGTCGGGAAATGTGGCCTTCCTGCGAGGCTCCGGATCGGCGATCAGGTCGAATCTCGCCATTAGCGCCGCCATCCGCGAAGGGGTTTGCAAGGCCGGGCTCCCCGCCGATGCGCTGGTGATGGTCGACGATATTGGGCGCGGTGCTGCGGTCGAGTTCATGCAACAACGAGGGCTGGTCGATTGTCTCATCCCTCGCGGCGGCCCTTCTTTGATTCAGTCGATCCTCGACAACGCAACGGTGCCGTTTGTTATCGACGGCGCCGGGAACTGTCACATCTACGTCGACGCGTCGGCCGACCTTGCTATGGCGCGCGACATCACCGTCAACGCCAAGACCCAGCGAATCGGGGTGTGCAACGCCGCCGAGAGCCTGGTGGTTCATAGCTCGGTCGCGGCGGAGTTTCTGCCGATGGTGGCGTCGGCGCTTGGCGGGGTCGAGTTGGTGGGCGACGATCAGTCTCGGGCTTTGGTTGCCTCGATCGGAGAGGCCCAGCCCGACGATTTCGCTCGCGAGTTCTTGGCCATGAAGATGAGCGTGCGAGTTGTTGGTTCGCTCGACGAAGCTATTTCTCACGTGAACGACACGAGCACCGGCCACTCAGAAGCGATCATCACCAGCGATATCGCGGCCGCCGATCGCTTTACCCGAGAGGTCGACGCCGCCGCGGTGTTGGTCAACGCGTCGACCCGATTTGTTGACGGTGAAGAGTTCGGCTTTGGCGCCGAGATAGGTATCTCAACCCAAAAGCTCCACGCCCGAGGTCCAATGGGGCTCGAACAGCTAACCAGTCAGAAGTTCGTGGTGCGCGGCGACGGCCAGGTCCGGCCGTGAGGGCGTTAACGGCCGCTAACCTTCGTCCTCATGTCCAACCGCTTCACTGACGTCGGATCTGTCAAACAAGATCTCCACGACGTCGACTATCTGTCCGACGACGGGATTGCCGGCGTGGTGTATCTCGCCGACCGTCTCGAAAAGCCGATCCTTGTCGAAGGGCCCGCCGGCACCGGCAAAACCGAACTGGCGAAGAGTGTCGCCAAGATCACCGGAGCCAAGCTCATTCGGTTGCAATGCTACGAAGGTCTCGACGAGGCCAAGGCGCTCTACGAGTGGAACTACAAGAAACAGCTGCTGCGGATTCAATCCGAGCGGGGCGGCCAAGACTGGGGCGATGTCTCCGACGACATTTTCTCCGACGAGTTCTTGTTGACTCGTCCGCTTCTCGAGGCCATTACCGCCGACGAACCGGTCGTGTTGTTGATCGACGAAGTCGACCGTGTCGAGGTCGAGACCGAGGCGCTACTGCTCGAGATCTTGTCCGACTACCAAGTGTCGATTCCCGAGTTGGGCACGATCGAGGCCAAGCAGATCCCGCTGGTGTTTCTCACCTCCAACAACACTCGTGAGCTTTCCGAAGCACTCAAGCGTCGCTGCTTGTACCTCCATGTCGACTATCCAGATATGGAACGCGAGAAAGAGATCGTTCTCACCAAGGTTCCTGACATCACCGAAAACCTCGCCGACCAGGTCGCCCGAGTTGTGCGGTCGATCAGGCAGCTCGAACTCAAAAAGGCGCCGTCGGTATCGGAGACGATCGACTGGGCCCAAACCCTGATGATCCTCGGCGTCGAGAAGATCGACGAGCAGACCGCAGCCGAGACCATCAATATCTTGCTCAAGTACCAAAGCGACATCAAGAAGACGCTCAAAGACCTCGGCTCGGCCGACGGCGTATCGGTCTGAGCTGATGACATTTACCGACCAAGCCGATGGGGAGGTGCCCGTCGGCTTGGGCGAGCCCATTCTCGAGCTGCTCAACGGATTCATTGTGCAGCTGCGAGCGGCCGGGCTTCCGGTGAGCCTCACCGAGAACCTCGACGCGATGGAAGCGGTCAAGCACGTCCCGCTCGGGGATCGCTCCACGTTCAAATACGCGTTGGCCGCCACTTTGGTAAAGCATCACAACCACTGGAAAGCGTTCGAGACGGTATTTGAGGTCTACTTCTCGTTGAGAGGACCAGAGTACGCAATCGGCGACGCCGCCGACTTGCCCGAAATCGACGAAGACGAGGACGGCGACCAAGACCAACAGGGGCAAGGCAATCAGCAAGGGGGCGGGGGAGAGAACCTTTCTCCCGAAGAACTGGCCGAGATGCTTTATCAAGCATTGATGCGAGGCGATCAGCCGATGATGCGAGGTGTCGCCCGTCAGGCCGTAAAGCGTTACGCGGGGATGGAACCCGGTCGGCCCGTAGGAGGCACCTACTACCTGTATCGCACGCTGCGAAATCTCGACCTCGACGGGGTGCTCGAACGCCTCCTCGAACAGGAGCAAAACGAAGACGGCGATGTTTCGGAGTTCGACCAGCGGCTGCAACGAGACGAATACCAGTCGCGAGTCAACCAACTACAACAAGAAATCGAGGCCGAGATCCGGCGACGCCTCGTAGCCGACCGCGGCGTCGAGGCCATGGCCAAGACCCTCCGCAAGCCGCTGCCCGAGGACGTCGACTTCATGCACGCGTCTCGCGAAGAAATGGCGTCGCTACGCAAAGCGATCTACCCGCTAACTCGCAAGTTGGCGTCTCGTCTGCAGCGAAAGCGGCGCCACGGTCGCCGCGGTCCGCTCGACTTTCGGCGCACCGTGCGGGCATCGCTCAGCTACGGCGGAGTGCCGGCCGAACCCAAGTTTCGTAATCCTCGCCCGCACAAACCCGAGATCTTTGTGATCGCCGACATCTCGGGTTCGGTCGCGGCGTTTGCCCGTTTCACCCTGCATCTCGTTTATGCCATCTCCGGACAGTTCTCCAAGGTGCGGTCGTTTGTGTTCATTGATGGCCTCGACGAAGTGACGAAGTACTTCGAGGGAGTTGACGACATCAACGAGGCCGTCCATCGGGTCAACACCGAAGCCGACGTGGTGTGGGTCGACGGCCACTCCGATTATGGCCATGCTCTCGGCGTCTTTTGGGAGAAATACGGCAAGGACATCGGCCCTCGTACATCGATCATGATCTTGGGCGACGCTCGCAACAACTATCACGCCAGCGAGAGTTGGATCGTCAAAGCCATGCGCGAAAAGGCTCGGCAGGTTCATTGGCTCAACCCCGAACCCAACAGTTATTGGGACACCGGCGACTCGATCGTGGGAGAGTATGCCCAGCACTGCGACGGCGCTTTCGAAGTGCGAAACCTGCGTCAACTCGAAGCATTTGTGGAGAACCTGGCATGACCGACCTCGATACCCGACTAGAAGATCGTCTGCGGGCTGCCCTGCCGGCCGATGCTGACTATGCCTCGGCTCGTCATGTTGTCGAGCGGGGATCGCACCTCGCGGTGCGCAACGGGGTGGTCGAACCCAGTTCGATCGCTCACGACGAGGGTGTGATGTTCTCGGTGTGGCGCAACGGCGGAGTCGGCTACGGCGCAACCTCTGACCTCAGCGACGAGGGGCTACGAACCGCGGTGGCGCAAGCGTCCACGTGGGCGGCCCGTACCTCGGGGCGCAGCGTGCTCGAAAGTGCGCCCCTTCTTCATTCGGTAGGAGACTACGAAACCCCTACTTCCGAATCGTTCGACTCTGTTGATCTGGCCGACCAGGTAGCGCTGCTGGTTGACGCCGATCGGGCGTTTGGCAACGACGATCGAGTTGTCGACCGCGTGGCCTCCCTTACCCGCTACGACACCGAATCGCTGCTCATCACCAACGGGGGAGGGCGAGTCGCGCAACGGATTCGCCAGGTCTTCCCCCATCTTCGGGCAACGGCCAACGAGGGCAGCAACACCCAGAACCGGACTTATGGGGCGGCATCGCTTGCTGGTCAGGGCGGCGTCGAAGTTCTTCACCGCCACGGTTTTTCCGAGGCCTCCCAACGAATCGCCGCCGAGGCGATCGCGTTGCTCGATGCCCCCAACTGCCCGACCGGCACGATGGATTTGCTGCTCGCCCCCGACCAGTTGGTGCTTCAGATTCACGAGTCGATCGGCCATCCACTCGAACTCGACCGCATCCTGGGCGACGAACGAAACTACGCGGGTACCAGCTTCGTTACCGCCGACATGTTCGGGTCGTACCAGTACGGCAGCGACCTGCTCAATGTCACCTTCGATCCGTCGGTTGATGGCCAAATGGCCAGCTACGCCTTCGATGACGATGGCACGCCAGCCGAGCGCACGTACCTGATCCGCGACGGAATTCTCGAGCGTCCTATGGGGGGCACGGTGTCGCAGGCCCGCACCGGCATGGCCGGCGTGGCCAACAGTCGGTCGTCGGGTTGGAACCGTCCGCCGATTGATCGTATGGCAAACCTCAACATCGAGCCCGGCGGATCCTCCGTCGACGAGTTGGTAGCTGGCATCGAGCATGGCGTGCTGATGCAAACCAACGTGTCGTGGTCGATCGACGACAGCCGCAACAAATTCCAGTTTGGATGCGAGCTCGGACGAGTCATCACCGATGGGGAGCTCGGACCCATTGTGCGCAACCCCAACTACCGCGGCATCAGCGCCACGTTTTGGAGAAACCTCAACGGGGTTGGCAACGATTTCACTGTGATGGCGGTTGGTAACTGCGGCAAGGGCGAACCCAATCAGCAAATCCGGGTCGGGCACGCCGCGCCGCATTGCCGGTTCAGCAACGTCGAAGTCTTCGGAGGGGCCCAATGAGCGCCGACCAGACCCGCCACTACTTCGACGAGCTTGTCAATTGGGCGTCGGCCCGACTGGCCAGCACCGAAACGTTGCTCGCTCATTTGCGAGGGGAACAGTCGGACTTTGCTCGCTTCAACCATGCCAAAGTCCGCCAAGCCGGATCGGTAACTCAGCAGTCGCTGTCTCTCGATCTCATCGATGGCCCCAAGCATGCCGAAGGTTCGGTCACCCTTACCGGAATTCGTTCCGACGACGAGGCCCGGGTCCGCTCATTGGTCGACGAGCTGCGGGCCCAACGAGCCGTCATGCCAGACGACCCCTACCTGCTTTACTCCCAGGCCGATACCCAGAGCGATCGCCTTGTGGCCGGCGACCTGCCCTCACCCGACGACGCGCTCGACGCGGTGGCGACCGGGGCCGCCGGAAACGATTTTGTCGGCATCTATGCCTGCGGCGAAACCTTCGAGGGTTTTGCCAGCTCGCATGGGCAACGCAACTGGTTCAGCGCCGAAACGTTCAACATCGACTGGTCACTTCATCAACGCGGCGACAAAGCGACCAAGAGTGGTTACGCCGGAACCCACTGGAACGCGCCGGAGTTGGCGTCCAAGCTCGACTGGTCGGTTCGCGAACTCGAGGCCCTCAAGCGCCCGCCCAAGGCGTTGCCGCCCGGCTGTTACCGTTCGTATCTCACTCCTGCCGCGATGCAAGAACTGATGGGAATGTTGTCTTGGGGTGGCTTTAGCTTGCGGTCCCACCGCACCAAGCAGACGCCGCTGTTGCGCATGGTCACCGATGGTGCCGCGTTTGATGCGTCGGTCAATATTTCCGAAGATATTGCGGGCGGTGTGGCCCCCGATTTCGGGTCTGGTGGATTCGCCCGTCCCGACTCGATAAGCCTGATCGCCGGTGGCACCTACGACGGTCATTTGGTGTCGCCGCGTTCGGCCCAAGAGTACGGCGTGTCAACCAACGGTGCCGAAGATCACGAATTTCCGTTGGCGATCGCTATGGCTCCTGGCCCGCTGGCCACCGACGCTGTGGTTGAGTCGCTTGGTACCGGTCTTTACGTCGGCAACCTGTGGTACCTCAACTTCTCTGATCGGGCGGCCTGTCGCACCACCGGAATGACCCGGTTCGGCACTTTCTGGGTGCAAGACGGCGAGGTTGTTGCGCCGGTGAACGTGCTTCGTTTCGACGACACGGCCTACAACCTGCTGGGTTCGAATCTGGTTGGTCTCACCGACAAGTCCGAGATGATTCTCGACGCGTCGACCTACGAGCGTCGATCGGTTGAGAGCCTGCGGCTGCCGGGCGCACTTGTCGACGACATGACCTTCACGCTTTAGGAAGCCGCGGCGGCCGGCGAAGCGGGCCTCAGCCTTTGCCGCGCAGAAGTTCCGCTACGCGAAACGCCAGGTCGACCGATTGGCGACCGTTGAGGCGTGGGTCGCACATTGTCTCGTAGGCCTGATCGAGGGCCGTCTCGTCGAGGCCGTCACCGCCGCCCACACACTCGGTCACCGAATCACCGGTGAGCTCAACATGGATGCCGCCGGGCCAAGTACCGATTTGACGGTGAGCGGCAAAGAAACCGCCGATTTCTTCGAGCACCTTGTCGAAGTGTCGGGTCTTGTGGCCCCCTTCGGCGGTGTAGGTGTTGCCGTGCATTGGATCGCAGGCCCAAACGACCTGATGGCCGGCATCTCGCACTGCTTCGAGCAGAGGTGGCAGCTGTTCTTGAACGTTTTCGGCGCCCATTCGGCTGATGAGCGTGAGTCGGCCCGGAACACGATCGGGATTGAGCGCTTGGCAAAGCCCGAGTACGTCTGACGGGGTTGCGGTTGGACCGACTTTGCAGCCGAGGGGGTTACCGACGCCGCGTAAGAACTCGACGTGAGCACCGTCGAGTTCTCGGGTTCGTTCGCCGATCCAAAGCATGTGCGCCGAACAGTCGTACCAGCCACCGGTGAGCGAATCCTGGCGGGTCAGTGCTTCTTCGTAGTTCAAGAGCAGCGCTTCGTGACTGGTGTAGAAGTCGACTTCGTGCAGCGCCGGCGTGGTGGTGGGGGTTACCCCACAGGCTGCCATGAAGGTCAGGGCCCGGTCGATCTCGTCGGCCATCTGGGCGTACCGTTCGCCGGCCGGCGACGACGCGACGAACTCGCGGTTCCAGCTCGAAACTTGAGAAAGGTCGGCGTAGCCACCGCGGGTGAAAGCCCGGAGAAGGTTGAGGGTGGATGCGGCCCGGTTGTAGGCGGTCAGCAAACGTTGGGGATCGGGGCGACGTTCGGATTCGGTGAACCCGACGTCGTTGACGATCTGGCCCAGAAACGATGGCAGTTCGGTTTCGCCTTGGGTTTCGGTTGGGCTCGAACGCGGTTTGGCGAATTGGCCGGCGATGCGGCCGACCTTCACAAGCGGAATGCCGCCGGAGTAGGTGAGAACGATCGCCATCTGAAGGATTACCCGAAGCTTGTCTCGGATCGAGTCGGCGGAGCTCTCGAACGATTCGGCGCAGTCGCCGGCCTGGAGAAGGAAGGCGTTGCCTTCGCAAACTTGGGCCAGCTGGGCGGTGAGGTTGCGAGCCTCGCCGGCAAACACCAACGGTGGCATGTCGCCCAGCCTCTTGAGGGCCTGGTCGAGCTCGGCTTCGTCGGGCCATGTCGGCTGATGCTTGGCAGCCGAGTCACGCCAGCTACGGGGAGTCCAGGTGGAAGTCACCCGACAAGTCTGGAGGTTGTGGACAAGGTTGCCAACCGATTATTGGGGAGAGCGTCAAAACGGCCGGTGCCCCGCCGAAGCGGGGCACCGAACAATGATCTCTACTTGCTTGCCGTTAGGCAAAAACTGGCTCAGGCTGCGTCGACCGTGTCGGCGATGCTGGCAGCGTGTTCACGAACCGAGTGGATGGCCCGCTTGACGAGACGACGAGCGGCTTCGGCAGTAACGCCGAGGTCTTCGCCGACTTCGCGGTAGGAACGCTTGCGACCATCGCCAAGACCGAAACGCTGCTCGACGGCGTACTTGGCCCGGGGGTCGAGAATATCGAGCAGGCCGGTGACCATCTCTTCTTCGGCTTTGGCCATAACCTCGACCTCGGGGCCGGGTTTGGAATCGGGCAGAAGGTCGACGAGTTCGTTCGAGTCGTCGTCGCCGATGGTGCGGTCGAGGCTGGTCGGGGTGGTGAGCCGATGCAGACGAGCGTGTTCGTCGTCGAGTTCGTCGCCGTCGCCGGAGACAGCACGAAGCGCGGCTCGCAGGCTGGCCGAACGGTCGCCGGGAAGGCGCACAAGGCTGGCTTTTTGATCGAGGGCTCGACCGATGGCCTGGCGGATCCAGAAGGTGGCGTAAGTCGAGAACTTGAAGCCTTTGCGCCAGTCGAACTTGTCGACCGCGTGCTCGAGGCCAAGGTTGCCCTCTTGGATGAGGTCGAGCAGTTCCATGCCGGGGGGCAGCGGGTAGCGGCGAGCAACGCTCACTACGAGGCGCAGGTTGGCACGAATGAAACGGTCTTTGGCAGCCGCGGCGTTGCGAATGGCGCGATCGATGTCGCGGCCCTTCTCGCCCGCTTCTTTGCGAGCTTGGGCTTCGAAGCCTTTTTCGATGACCTGGGAAAGCTGACGCTCTTCCAGGGCGTTGAGAAGGGCAACTGCACCAATCTCGTTCAAGTATTGTCCAACAGAATCGCTCATAGCATCTCAATCAACGGGACCCGCGCAGGCGGTATTCCCAGGTAGGTGGTATTTGGGGGGAGAAGAGGTACCGTGTCCTCGCAAGTTTCCATACGCGCGCAGCACTTCGGTCCAACTCGGACATTGTTGCACGTATGCCCTGTGCTTGTCTTGTGGTTTCTTTGTGACATGTGTCACGCGCATGACTTAATCCACTGGCCAACTGCTACTCGCCGGGTGGGGCGGTGACTCATGGCCCTAGACTCGCTCTAGTGAGCAGCGCGTCGGGCCATCGAATCGGAGTCTTTGGCGGCACGTTCGATCCTCCGCACCTTGGCCATATCGCCACTGCCCTCGAGGTTCGCCATACTTTGCGACTCGATCGAGTGTTGCTGGTTGTGGCCAACGACCCGTGGCAGAAGACCCGGTCGGCGCCCGTGACCCCCGCGCCGGTTCGTCTTGCCCTCACTCGTGCGGCGGTGGCATCGGTCGACGGCATCGAGGCGTGCGATATCGAGATAGTGCGTGGCGGCCCGACCTACACGGCTGACACTTTGCGCGAACTGGGCGTCGGCAGTCCCTCGTCGCGTTACTGGCTGCTGGTTGGCTCCGATGCCGCGGCAGGACTCGATACGTGGGAACGTCCCGACGATGTCCGCAAACTTGCGACCACCGTTGTTGTTGATCGCAAAGGTCGCGAGGGTGGTCGGCCGCCGCCAGGGTGGGCCCACGAAGTCGTTGATGTGCCGGCGCTCGAAATCTCGTCCAGCGCGATTCGTTCGCGGGTTCGCAACGACGAACCGATTCGCGGATTGGTGCCCGCGGCCGTGGCCGACATGATCGACGAACTAGAGCTGTACCAAGACGGCCAAGACCAGGACCCGACGTGAACAACGCCGAGTCCGAAACTCGATCGCTGCTGACCGACTACGACCCCACCGAGTCCCGAAACCGCGAGCGGCGCCGCCGTCCAGCCCCCAAAGCCCACCCGTTCTGGAGATTCGTCTTTCCGGTCGTGGTGGTGCTCGCCGGGGCGTGGACATTCAGTCTTTGGCGCGAAGGAACCAAGGCCGTTCTCGACAGCACCGACGGCACCGTCATCGAGATCGTCACCGATCCCACCCAGCCGGGTTACCAGGTCTTTGTCGACCCGACGCCAACAATGCTGTTGGCCCACGTCGACGGCGACGAGTTGGTTGGTGTCACGGTGCTGGCGCGTACGTTGCTGGATGACGGCGGCACCGCGGTGTTGTTGAGCGCCGGACTTTCGATCGATGGCCCCGGAACCTTGACGCTGGCCGATCTCTATGCGGCCGGGGGAGTTGATGGGCTCGAGGAACGGGTCGGCTTGCTGTTCGGATTTGGATTTCTCGAAACCGCGCCTCTGACCACGGTAGAGATGTCTCCATTGTTTGAGCTGGTCGCCCCGCTTCCGCTCGCCCTCGACGACGACCTAATCACCCTCAACGACGATGCCACTACGAGCCTTTGGCTGAGCCGGGGCGGTCAACAACTCGACGCCGCCGACGCCGCCACGCTGTATGCGTTTCAAAATCCCGGTGAGGCCGAAGCCAACCGCACCGTCCGCCAGCTCGACATTTGGAACAGTTGGCTCACCGAGATTGGTCGGGCCGACGACCTATCGGCGGCCGCCCTTCCGTTCGCCGATGGCCTGTCGCCATATCTGCGGGCGTTGGGCGGCGGCACGGCCGACGTCGAGATTGTCCCCGCCGATCCCGTAGTTCGTGAAGGAACCCCGACCAGTTACGCCCTCAACGAAGCTCAGATCCAATGGCTCCAAGAAATCACTCGACGGATGGTTCCCCTGCCGGTGGTACCCAAGGGCTCGGATCAGCCACTGATCCGGCTACTCGACGGGACCGGTGATGCTGCCGTCGCCGAACAGGCGAGGGAAGCCATGATCGACCTTGGTGCGCAAATCACAGTTCTGGGCAACGCCAGCCAGTTCGGGATCACCCGATCGACTGTGACCTATTACCTCGCCGAAAACGGCGACAAAGCGGCCAAACTGGCAGCTTCGATCGACGCCGACGTGGTGTTTGACGAAACCCCCGAGCAACCCGTCGATCTCACCGTAGTGATCGGCACCGAATGGACCACCAAATGACCGATACGTCTAGCCTGCTCGATTTGGTCAAAGCCGCGGCAGCAGGGGCAGACGACAAGAAGGCCACCGACACCATCATCATCGACGTCGGCGAAGTGTTCGCAGTCTCTGATTTTTTTGTGATCACCAGTGGCGCCAGCACTCGCCAAGTGCACGCCATCATCGATGGGGTCGAGGAGTCCGTCAAACAGATCGGTGGCCCGTCGCCGACCCGAATCGAAGGCTCCGACGAACACCAATGGGTCCTGATGGATTACGGCGCTTTCGTCGTGCACGTGTTCCACCAACCGCAACGAGACTTCTACCAACTCGAACGGCTGTGGGGCGACCGCCCCCGTGTGGCATGGGACCCCGTGGCCCCCGAGTTCGGCTCCTTCGGCCCCGCATCCTGAGCCCCCGCTTCCTGAGTCCAAAACTGCCGGAGAAGCTCGGGGCCTGCTCCGCAAGAACCCTGTGTCGGCGGTCCAGTTGCCTGCAGGTCTATCAGCAAGTAAGGAAGGCAGGGCCCTTACGCCAGCCCAGGGGAAGGTTCTCCTTTAGGCTGCCTCGACTCATCGGCTGAGCGCGCTCTGGGTCGTAATGCTGAACCTCGGCCTGCGACCCGGAGAGGCAGTGGCGTTGCAGTGGATGGATCTGGATCTGGATGAAGCGGTCGTGCATGTGCGCCGTAACCTGCGAAAGGTCAACCGGGTCTTTGAGATCACAGATGAGATGAAGACCAAGAAGTCGAGGCGCTCACTGGACATGCCGCCTCACCTCCCTGACGCCTTGCACCAACATCGGCTGCTTCAAAGTTCCGACAGAGTTGCAGCGGGTGAAGCTTGGGACTCTGGTTGGCCTGATCTCGTCTTTACTTCGATCAGTGGTACACCGCTCGACGCGTCAAACCTTCGCCGCGACTTCAAGGAGTTGACGGTGTCGGCGGGACTGGGGGAGTGGTCGCCCAACGAACTCCCGCACAGTTGTGTGTCCATCCTCTCCGCCTCTGGGGTCCGAGTGGAGCAGATCGCCGATCTTGTTGGCCACGATGGAACCAGGATGACAGCGAAGTTCTACCGCCACGCCGTGACGCCATCAGTTGACGCAGCGGTTGGCCCGGTGGAAGAGCTATTCGGTAGCCGACTGGAGTAGTTGATCCCGGTCGCAATTACGCCACTCTGGCGAGACTGAGCGTCACGTGTCCGGGCTTGGGGTCGAGTCGATTCGACAGCGAGTGGATCCGTCTTCAGTCCGGGGACCGTTGGCACCGCTCATAGACTCGTTCGCTCAGAATGTTGGCGCGTTCTTGGGCCGGAGCGGGGTCGAGTTCCCTCACGTAGATATAGCTGGACTCCCACGGCGACCTGATGAAGGCATTATGGATGTCTACAACGCTGGTGCTGGTCACTGTGTCGATCCAGAGATCGACGTCACTGATGTCCTGAAACTCATCTGACGAGCCGCCGAATCTGGCTACGCGGTCCTCGGCTGAAGTGCTCACTCGTTCCCACGGGAGGCAAGACCTGAGAGCCAGCGCCGAGTTCCGGAGGTTGGTGTCTTCCGCCTTCCGAGCTCCGAACGAGAACAACCCTCGACGGATGTCCTCCTCAAGCTCAAGCTTGTTCGAGACAATCTCAAACCAGTCCAGGCCTCCCCAGTCGAGTCCGGCGACGATGCGCTCAACGAACTCTCCGAGGACGGGCCCCATATACCCCTCATGATCGATCACCGCATGAATCGTGATTGCACACTCGAACGGGTGGCGGAGTCGCTCCAGGATCAGTGCTCGGCCGGTCGCGTAGTTAATGGAGATCTCGAGAGACCCGACCGAAGGCCCAAACGGATTGAAGATGCCAAACGTCGCTAGGAGCATCGAGTGCTGAAGCGCCCAGAGACCATCGAAATCTGGATCGGTGTCTGTCCACCGTGAGTGAGTCATCTCGTTGATGGTGCAACCGTCGGTTGCGATTGCAAAGACGGCTCGATCGTCTGTGAGTACCGAGTGGTGACCTGCATTTTGGCGTAGACCACGGAGTGCCCTGGTTGTCGGTTCGGCCCAAGAGAGGCCTGCTGCGTCTGGATGATCGAGACCGAGTGACGGTGTCGCTAACCGACCGACGGTGCAGTTCAAGATCCCGCCGATGGCCTCGCCAACTGTCGAACCTCCCCAGTACTGCACTCCCTTGACGGTCTCTCCTCTGACGAAGGTGCTGAGGTAGATCTGGCTCCGCCAGGAGGTCCACCCGGAAGTGCCGATGGCTGATCGGCACGATTGAGCTTCTGTCTGGTTGAGGTAGTTGGCAAAGGCCATGGCGCCGTAGGTCTCGGTTGGGGGACCGGTCGGTTCTGAGAGGTCCTCCAGTTGGAGTGGCGTTGTGAAGAGGATCTCGAGCCCTCGGCCGAGATCAGGATGATCTGTCTGTCCGAGTGAACAAGCGATCATCGCTTTGGAGGGGTCAACCTCTTCGGGTAATGACCAGACGCTCCCGGCGTCGAGGTCGAACTCGATCGCCAGATGCGTCGCCGAAAGTTGATCTTTAGGGAAGAGTTCGGAGTCTGCCCATTGGCCTGGATCGATCGCGTCGGGATACATGATCTGCATGAAGTGGCGGAAGCCGTCGATCTCAGACTCCGACCACCACAGCCCCTGGGTGGCTTCGGGCGCGGAGAGAGCCGCGTCGTGTTCTGAGACGAATCGGTCGGGTTCTTCCCGAGCGCCGTGAACGGGGTGAACTGTGAGGGGCACTTGACCGTCGACCATGGCGGCGAGCCTTGGAGCAAGCTGTTCCAACACACCGACGTTGAATCTCACGTCCTCCATGAAGCAGTGCACGATGAACCAGAGTTTCAGGTCGAGCGTTACCCAGGACGTCGCCCAGATTTGCTTGGTGTCGGTGTCTAGCCACACTGATGTCCCAAAGGACCGTTGGTTGAAGTAGTGCGCCATTGCCAGCCCGGAGGCCAGGTCATCTATCTCCTCAACGAGGAGGACCGACGAACGGCAGACCCACCGCTCGTCGCCCCTGATGTCGTTGCGGCGGATGACGTCAATCGAGTGAGGCAGTCGGTGAGGGAGCCACCAGAAACCCTTCTCGGTCTCTGCGCTCCATCCATCCGGCTCAAGCATAAAATCCATGAGACCCAAGAAGGTTGATCGAACATCGTCACCGGCGAGTGCGTCGACAAGCAGATTTTGATGAACATTGGCTTCCGGATGATTTACCTGGATCCTCGGTCGTTCTATTCCGACTTGATCCTGCTCGCTCCTTGTGGTCCGCCTTCGCCGTTCGTCTTGCTAGGTCCGCGACCGTAGATCCGGTGAGTTCTCATGCACGAATCGACCCATGGGCGGGGTGGACTGCTGCGTGGGACCTCGAATTCGCGGTTGACTTTCGGCCAACTGCGCGACTCTACGGAAGGCGGGATGCGGAGATCCATCCGGTGGGCTGAGATAGTAGCTATCGCCATCACTGGACCTCGGTTGGTCGGGATCACCTCAGGCCCACACGGTTTGGATGAGGGGTCCGAAGGTTTGGGCGTGGTGGTGGAGTTGCTGGCAGATGGTGTCGATTTCTTCGTCGTCGAGGGTGTCGAGGAGGCCTTCGGCGACGACGTGGACCTTGTCGTCTTGGTGCACGACTCTGCAGAGTTGGGCGTTGTTGTTGAGGGCGTTGAGTTCGGCTAGGAGCCCTGGGGTTTCGGGAAGTTCTTCGGCGATCCGGGTCGTGAATCGGGCGATGTTGCCGCGGCCGAACGGGTCGCTGCTGGCGACGAGTCGGACTCCGATGCTGGTCTCGCCCCATCCGATGGGGATCCAGTCATTGTCGTCGACCACCAGTTTGTCGGGGTCGAGGTCGAGGTAGGCAGCGATTCGACGTTCAAGGTCGGGTTGTCCTCCGTGGATCGCCATGAGTAGCCCGTGGAACCCGTTGTCGCTTCGGGCTCGGAGCGGCTCCGTTGATGTTCCGATGTGGAGGCGGAGTTGGTTGTCGCCGGCGGCGTCGAGGAGCTCTTGGAGATAGCTCGAGTTGAGGACGGTGTCGATCGGGCCGTCGCTGGTGGCTTGCACATAGGCGTGGGTGTCTGCGATATCAGGCCATCGAGCGAGGATCATGAGGGTGTCGTCGTTGACGGTTCTGAGGGCGACGGGGTGGCCGCCTTTGTCCTCAGCCGAGTCGTTGAAGGTGATGGTGGCGTGGATGGCGGCCCGCAACGTTTCGGCATTAAGTGTGAGCAGGGTCGGCGCCTGCTCCGGGGCATCGGAAACGAACGGTTCGACATCGGGATATTTGAGAGCGATGAGCTGTCGTGGCACGAGGAGTTCAGGCGTTTGTAGTTCGATGACTTCGTGCTCGTCGTCGACTTCGAAGGCGACAGTATCGAGTTCACAGCGGCGGGCGTAGCGCAGCGCAAAGTCAATCAGATCGGCCGGTATCAGGATCGATTCTTGGAGGTCGGTGCGGCCGGCGTGGACGTAGCCCAGCCGGTACGAGTCGGTAGTGAGCCAGCGCAGCCCGGCATCTGTGGGGGTTACTTGCACGGCTTCGAGTGCGGGGCGGTCCGCGTCTTGGCTGCGGAAGCCGAGGATGCAGGCGGCGAGGTGACCGAGTTCTTCGGTTTCGATGGTGATCGTTGCCATTTTGTCTCCAGGGTTTGGGCGGGTCACGCGGGCTCGGCGAGTGTTGCGTGGTTGGGGTGGTCGATGATGACTCGGTCTGCCACGATTACAGGCCGTTCGTGGTGGGTCGATTCGAAGATTTCGATGCTGTGACCGCTGGGTACGGCGACAACGAGTCGGGCGATGGCGGCCCCGGAGCTCACTCCAAGGCGTCGGGCGCATTCGGTGGTAGCTGGCTTGGTGGTGGGCCATTCATCGGCAAGTACCTGACAGCCGTTACGGCTGGTGTCGATGGTTGCCGGCGTTTCACCGGCCCGGGTGCGACATGCCACGTCGTGGGCGTCTCGGGCTCCAGCGCGTCGCCACTTGGCGGGCAGGGCGGGGTCGTCGATCCCGGCCCGGACCCACTCGAGCAGGTCGAGCACGTTGTCGTCGCCGCCGGGCTGGAAACGTTTGAGGGTGGCCTTGGTGTGGATGCCGAGGGTCAACATTGCGTAGGCGTGCAACGAGGTTGGGGCGTTACGGACCGGCCACAAGCTGGTGGTGGGCGCTCCCCAGTTTGCGAGGTCGGCCTGACCGGCGTCGTTCCATTTTGAGCGGCGAGCGGCCAGTTCGCCGTCGTCGAGTTTTGCGACGAACGGGATCGCCGGCGCGAACCGCCGTCTTCTGGAGATACGGCCACAGTCACACGCCGAGAGACGCAGCGTCGCCCAGACCCTCTCATCGTCGGACCCGGCTGCACGCGTGCCCGGCACTGTGCATTCGACTCGATCGTCGATGCGGGTGAATCTCAGGTTGACGCCACACTCACGACACAGCACCTGGATGTCGTAAGCGGGTCGGCCGTCCGCGTCGCGCTCAAGAATGGAGGCGGGGATCATGCGGCCTCTCCTTTCGAGATGTCGTTGATGACGACGGTGTGGATCCATGACGGCACATCGTCAGGGTTTGTGTAATGCCCGAGCAAGGCAGCGATCACCGGGATCTTGGGGGTGTGTTTGGGCCAGTCGACCTCGCCGTCGGTGATCACCACAACGAGGTCGGCTCGACCCTGTTGGGCAGCCTCGATGCCGGGGGTCATGTCGCTGCCGCCGCCGCCGTCGAGAACAACATCGTCAGAGTTGCGGGCGTGCACGACCGCGTTGACTTCGGTGTCACACGCGATCACCGGCACACCTTCGCCGCTCGTGACCGTGGCAAGGAGCTGGTCGACCTGGTCCAGCGCGCTGCGTAGATCAATGGAGGCCATTGAGCCCGACGTGTCGATCACGATCGCCGGCCGCAACTCGATTCCTCTCAGGCGAGGCAGCAGCACCCGGGCGGGACTGCGCCGGCTGGGACGCCGGTAGCAGTAGTCAGAAGCACCAACGATCCGACGCTTCGCCTGGCGGATGTGACGGGCGAGAACCCGTCGCCAATCCACCTTCTTGACCGCGGTGGACTGTTCGGCCCAGCGAGCGGCGTGGCCAGGCACCCGACCCTTATGGCTGGCCACTTCGGCCGCGGTCTCTTCTCGCAGGATTTGGATTCGGGCTTCGCTGAGCCCCGGACTGTCAGCTACGTCGGCGATCATCTCCCCGGTTAACGCCGGACAGTCGCACCCACCCGCTGCCTTGTTGTGTTCGAAGCGGCTGGCGCCATCGGCTTCGTCGGGGTCTGTCGGGCCTTCACCGCTTTCGGTTTCCTCCGGCGGTTGTGGGCGAAGCTGGCCGGCGTACCACTCCGCGGCGCGACCATCGGGCCAGCCGAACGCCGCTGCGGTCGGTAGATCGTCGGGAAGTTCGAGGTCGGTGAGATCGTCATCGATCTCGCAGTCACAGGCCACCGCCCACGACTCGCCACCGATCACCGGTATCCAGTCACGGCCACGATCAGCGTGGCCCCGAAGTAGATGCTCCAGGCCGTGAACGATCCGGGCCGCTAGAACCGCTACTGGCTCGTCGTTGATCGTTTCGTTCCACCAGAGCCGGCCTGCGGTGTCCACCGTGACGTACCTGGTGTCGCCGTCGGGGCTGCGGGTTGGTTCCAACGCAAACAATGCAGCCGAGTAGTACGGACGTGCAGTTGCGGCCACGAGACGGGCCGCTGCGACCCGAGTCAACGACTCACGATCGTCCCGGCGCTTGCCCGCAGCCACGCTCGTGACTCCTGGCGCTGTCATGCCGCCACCAGCGACACACCAGACAGGGTGAGCACCTCGCCCAACACACCGATGCCTTTCGGCGCTTCTGCATCGACGGGCTGGCATTTGACGAGTAGATGAGCAGCTCGCACTGCCAGGTCCTCGTTGGTCGAGGCCACCCTGACACACACGGCTGCGGCTTCGCTCCACCGCTCGGGACGGGTGCTGGCGACTGCGCACACCGCGCCCAGCACCGCCCACAGGCCATCAGAGGTGGTCGGAAGTTCGACTCCATCGGCGTCATCGAGCACATCGTCAGTGGCGGGAAGATCGGCTTGATCGAGCCAGGCCAGCAACTCCCACGCCGCGCCCTCACCGACCAGGCCACCGACCAACACCAACCGGACCGATTCATCGAGACCCGCAGCATCACAGGCCGCAAGCACCCGGGCGGTCTGCTCCCACGACCGCGGGGACGCCCACCCGCGAAGCTCATCGGAGTAGTCATTGTCGGGTAGGTCATGACACAGATCGCGGCGCCGATCCAGAAACGCCCCAATCCGGGCCTGATGCTCCACGACCCCATCGGTCCACCAGTCGGGCACGATCTCGGCGTCGATGGTCGGCCAAGCGCCGCTGAAACCGGCGACGACAGTGTCAACGTCCAGCGCCCAATCGATGTGGCAGAACCGGTTCGCCAACGGGGCGCTCAACTCGAAGGCCCCTACCGCCTGATCGGTGGGGTTCGCTGCTGCAACGATCGACACGCCGTCCCCGAGGGGCAACTCGCCCACGACACGATCGAGCACGACCCGCAACAGAGCCGACTGCACCGCCGGCGGGGCGAGGCTGATCTCGTCGAGAAACAACACCCCCTGGCCCGCTTCGGCCAGGCGTCGTGCCCACGCCGGCTCAGCGAAACGTACGCTGCCGTCGTCCTGGACTACCGGAAGACCCGAGAAGTCCGTTGGTTCGTGAAGAGCTGCCAGCACCGTCTCGATGTGACGACCCGCCGCGGCTGCAGCCCCCCCGATGCTTGATGTCTTGCCGGTGCCGGGAGCACCCCACAACAACACCGGAGTGTTGGTGGCGATACAAACGGCAACAGCCTGAATATTCGTGTGAGTACGAGTGGTGTTCATCATGATTGGACTCCGGTTTCGTATTGCAGATTGAGGTGCGGAAATGGCCCTGTTGTTGTTGACTCCGTCGGGTATGTGACTGCCATTCAGCTGACGATCCGCAGGTGCGGTTGGGCATCGAACTGGGTGGCGTCGAACAGTGACAGTTGGTTGTTGCAGGGTGCTGCGGGTGGCACGTCGCTGACACGGTCGATGAGGGTGTCGATGTGGTCGATCCGGCCGGTGATGGTGACCTGTTCGCCGTCGGCGGCGACGGTCAGGTTCTGCTGGTTGAGGGCGGCTGCTATGCGGACTGCGTTGCTGTTCATCTTGTTTCCTGGGTCGTTTGGTTTGGTTCTTGCTAGGTAAGGCGTCGGTTTTGATCCCTTTGGACAGGTTTGGAGAAGAAATCCGCAGAAACCTTCGGAATGTGCCTCCTGGAGGGGTCTGGTGGGACGGAGGCACTCGGCCCCTGCGGCTCAGCTGACGATCCGCAGGTGTGGGTGGGCGTCGTGGCCGAGATGCCTAACCATCCATGTGCCCAAGTCTCACGGCCGGCTGCCCCCCCTCTTGTTCTGTACACCACAGCCGTGACAGCACACGCGACATGCCGGCCGTTCGAAGCTCCCAAGAGGACAGATGGATTGAACCGTTAATGGCGGGCGGCGTCATGAGCGTTCAGGTCGGCTCAAAGGGCGCTCGGCAGCGTAAGTGGACGTCGTAAGCGCTAGTTGGACTGGCGGAACAGGCCGGCTTGGATTCGCTCGGCGAGGAAGGGAGGATCGTGGTCCCAAAACTTGCGTTCTTCTGCCCAGCTTTGGGTGAGTGCTCCCGCTAGCCGCTCAAGCTCGGACTCTGCGGTGGGCATCTCGATCAGGGAGTGCTCCCCCCACGGCTCAAGGTCAGCGCGCCACCCAGGCGCTTCATACATGTCGTCTACGGCTGGAGGCTCGAAGACAGGCGGCGAGATCATCGGAGGGTCCGGCATGCGGTGTTCGGGCGGAACAAGGCCCATCTGGCATGCCAGCCATGCGCGGTCGGGATCGCCGGCCTGCTTCCATAGTGAGGCGATTTCTAGCCAAGCATCTCTGTCGGTCTTGCCGGCGCGAACAGACCCGGCGTGTCGTCCGGCTTGGGCTGAAGCACGCAGCCACACCTCTGGTTGTTCCAGGTGAGGAGTATCTGTCAGCACAAACTGTGGGACGGTTTGAGGAGCGAGCACAAGCGCGGCCGACCCGCTGCACTCGTCGAGCCAACGAATCGGAGCCATCGCAACCAGCGAGTCTTGCTCGTCGTACGCCTTCATCCAGAGTTCGAGGCCGTTGACTCCGGGGCCAACGACGCGGATGCGAGACCGCCACTGTCCGGACTGATGGCCCACGGTTGAGACTTGTAGATCATTCCTACGAAGGGTGCCAGCGACCTTTGTCCTCCCTGACCGGAAGTTAGCGGCCCGTTCGTGAACCTCGCCGCACTGGGGCTTGGAACGTTGGAGAGCGTCCACGCCGGCGACTAGGTCAGCGCGAGCCTCGGTGTCAAGATCGACAGTCGGACGAGAGTGGAACGTCTCTGGAACCTCTGAATCCCAATCTGGGTCGTGAGTGAGACTGGCACGAAGCGCAGATCCGGTCGATCGAAGCAGAGACAGCACGGGACTGAGCTGCGCCTTGAGTTTTACTAGCTCCATCTGTGATGGCGGATAGCCGCGAAGGCCGGAGCCGTCCGCCGCCTCCGCTGCGATGAATGCGTAGTCGTCGATGGATCTACTCACGTAGTCCGCTATGTATGAGTAGAGATCGCTGGACACCAACTGCGGCTCGGGAGACGGCGGGGCGAATCCCTCTTGGGGCTCGACGAGTGCAGCGCAGGCCTCAGCTGCCCGGAGCTGAGGAAAGCGCAGCACAACGTTCAACGTGGCCTGTGCGAGGTCCACGGCCCATACATAGGCCGTGACGGTGCCAGGTGCAGCATCTCTGAAATAGTCGGCAGCCACGATCCACCGCCCTAACTCCATTGCTTCCACGCCCTGGACTAGAGCAGAATCCGGGTCGCTGACCGAAATGTCGGGCCAAATACTCTTGGCCAGAGCGATACCGGCGCTGTCGTTGGGAGCGTGGAGTCCGGTGATGACCCTCGGGTTGGCGCGGTCCGCTTCCACCCAAATGTCTCCTGCGAACTCGAACGCAACACTTCCCGCCACGCCACCGGGCAGGACGATGTCGATCGCGTCCATCTCACTCATGAACGACCCAGTCCAAAACATCATCGAGCCCAATTTCGAGCCCGAAGTCGTAAACATTGTCCCGAGCTCGATCGAGGCGTTTGTAGAGGACGGTTTGGCTGTTATCGGTGCTCAGTACGTCTGGTGCCGCCAGCCAGTACGCCGCTGACACTCCATCGGGAGCCTCTGTCGGTCGGCGGTCGCCGTCGAATGGATCAGCAACAGCGATAATCTCATTGAGAATCGCTGCTGCGTACTGAGCGGGGGTACGAAACATCGCATTGGCCGGGCCAGCCGGGTAGCTCCCCAACGACTCTGCAATCACCTTTCGCATTCCTCCGACGATCTCCGCCATGGCGAACTCCACGGCTCGCTCATGCTCGACGGAGTTCCCATCAACCAGGTCCTCATACGTCCCCAGATCTCTGAGCGAATCGGCGCTTACGACGTATCCGACTTGGGCTCCCCGGCGCCGAGCCTTGTGGTGAATGGTCTTCGCCGCGTTGGTGATCGCCCTCATCGCGTAGTGCTCAGGCTCTTCTATTACTTGGCCCTCATCGATCCTGCGCTGCGTGTCCGCTATCGCATCCCAGACTAGATCGTCACCATCGAACGAGGGATCTCTTCTACGTGCAAGCTGGGCCTTAGCGTGTGCTGTGGCATCTTGAAGCCACTGCTCGCTCCAAAATTGAATATCTCTGTTCGATCCCCGGCCTGCCCGACCCGCCATGTGCGTCCGCCCCGCTACTCCGCCAACTTGCACGGTCATTGTATCGCCCTTGGCGAAACGGCACAATGCTCAGCGCCGATTGCCGAAGCTATTGAGCGGGAGGTGAGGGGCCCCCATCTGCGAGGCCGCGGCCTCCGGGCGGCGTGTTTGCCAGGCCGCCCGTCAAGGGTGCAGTCGCTGCGAGGCTCCTCATGACCGAGAGCCCTCCATGAACAACGCCGAACACAAGAGTGGAGGTTTCCACAATGGCGAGCGGCAAGCGCGAGTCCATTCTTAGCAAGAGAAGCGCCACCGCCACGACGACGCCGATCCAAGGAAACGCGATGCTGCTAATCAGCACCACGATGGTTCCCACGAATGCGCCGAACGCGGTTGCGCACCCGTGCTTGCGCTCCCCCAGCCACTCGAGGATTCGTACCAGTCCGCGCAACATCTGGATGCCAAAACACACTAAGAACAGGAAGTGCCAGCGAACGTCTCCTTTCGGTTGCCAGAGTCCGCTATCAGAGCACCGCCGAGGGCGAAGGTTGCCGCGCCGGTCGCGAGGTCGCGGCGGAGCGGATCCCCCCGGATCCAGCGCAAGTCCCATAGAGGGATTGGCCAGCGTCTGGCTTCTGTTTGGAGCGTCAGTTGATCGGTCAAGTGGGCTCCATCCCAGTACCTGGGCCAGGGACGCGGACGAGTGGGATACTGCTCGCTGGCGTCGCTTCGCCTCCGCTCATCCTCGCTCCCGTCATGGCCCAACCGTCAGAGTCCGGTCATCTACCAATTGCATCATCGACCCAACAATCGGCTGACCCTGGAGTCAGCCGCCGTAGGCACTACCGGTCCCAGCGGCTTTGGTGCGCATGCCACATCAGCGGAGGGTCGCCACGTTGTCCACCGATTGCTCGACCGCGTGGATCATGCGTAACCAGCGGGCTCAGTGTGGGTTTGGGAGCGTCGGATCATCAGAGTCAAAGACACCTACATGGCGACCGAGTACGAATCGAAGAGGCCCGTGTGGCATGGGACCCCGTGGCCCCCGAGTTCGGCTCCTTCGGCCCCGCATCCTGAGCCCCCGCTTCCTGAGTCCTGCGTCCTGAGTCCAAAACTGCCAAGACCCCCGCTTTGAGGCGGAGGTCTTGGGTCACAGAGTGGAGCTAAGGGGAATTGAACCCCTGACCTCTTCCATGCCATGGAAGCGCTCTACCAACTGAGCTATAGCCCCGTGTTGAGGCCACGATCGTACCAGCGCGAAACGTGGGCGCCACCCTCCCCCGACGTGAGGTGTGAGCAACGTAGCGTCGGGGCTGATGTTGTCTCGTTCCCAGGTTGTTTGGCTGCTTTCGGTCATAGTTTTTGTGATCGGTTTTGTCATTGCGACGGCCACTCCGGGTCCGTTGTTGACGGTGGACGATTCGGCTTATTTGGCTTTGGGTCGCACTATTGCTGGCAAGGGTTCGGCGCCGATGGGGCCACAGGCCCCCTACGGAGTGCTGTATCCCGCGATGCTGGCCCCCGGCTGGCTGGTGGGGCTGAGCGAGTCGTCGATATTGGTCTATGCCAGGGCGATCAACGCGTTGGCTGGCGCGGCGTTGGTGCCGGTTCTCGATGCGGTAATCAGGCGGCTGTGGCCCGACCATGGTGCCCGAGCGTTGCCGGCCGCGGTGGTTGGTGCGATGTTGCCAGCGGGGTTGTTGACCGCCTCGATCGTGTGGACCGAACGGCTACTGGCCTTACTGGTAGCCGCCGCGGTGTTGGCGCTCGCCCGTCAACGCGACGAGTCGCTGGGCCGCGCCGACCTGCTAGCGGCAACGATTGGTGTCGCCTTGTTTGCCACTCATCCCCGAATGGGGCCCGCGGCGGTGGTGGTGATCGGGGCCGCGGCGGGGATGGTATGGCGGGGATCGCGGGCGCGGGCCGCGGGGCTGTTGGTGTTTGGCGGACTTGGGTTGTTGCTGGTCGAGCGATTGCGCGGCGATCTGGCCGAAGCGGCGTTTGGAAGTTCGGGCACCTACGACGCCGGCGATTTGGCGTCTCGTCGAGGGCTGAGCGAACTGACCGACATGATTCAGCACGGGATCGGCACGCTCACCTATTTGACACTGGCCGGTACTGGTATTGCGATCGTTGGTCTGACGGTCTTGGCGCGCCACCGCGCGACTGGCCGCCAAGCCTTGGCCATCCTCGGCGCCATTGTGGCCATCGCGGCGTGGTTTCTCACCGGCGTTCCTCGCGCCGACAAATGGCTGCACGGTCGCTACATCGAGGTGATGGCCCCGCTGATCGTCGCCGTCGGAGTGGTGCATCTGCGCGAGGTGACGAAGCGCCAAGCCATCGTTGTGCTGGCCGCCATACCGGCCACATCGGGGATAGTTGCTGCGGGGCTCGGTCCCGGCAACAACTGGCTGCATCCGCGGTCGCCGGTCATGATGTTGGGCGTCGAGGTCAGCGGCGCCCCGTTTGGCGGAAACAGTTTTGAGCCGGGGGCGGCCGCAGCAGCAGCGATCGTTGTGGCCGGGTTGGCCTGGATGTTGAGTCGCCGCGCGTGGCAGTGGGCCGTTCCTCTGTGGCTGATTGGCGTTTCGCTGGTTGGCGTCTGGAGCGGGCTCGAAACCCTCGACCAACTGTACGACGGGGCGCCGAGCGGCCAAGTCAACGCCGCGCTCAGCGCCATCGACCCTGTTGGCGAGGTCTACATCGATATCGGTGTGGTCTCACCCAACATCGCCAACGCGGTGATTTGGGAGGTTGGTTTCGACCATGCCGCTATCGACTTCGACAAGAGCACAACCCACGTTTTGATCCCGGCCGAGGCTGCGGGCCCGCCGGAGTCCGTCCTGGTTGCCGAGCTCGGGGCTGCCAACCTGTGGCAGCTCCCCTAACAGGGTTAGTCGCTCGTTGGTCCGTCTTGGCTGCGCAAGAACTTCTCGACCTCGATCGCCAATTCGTCTGACGTAGGCATCGACGATTCGGCATCGAGCAGATCGTCGTATTGACGTTCGAGCTGGGCCAGCATTTCGCCGTGAGAGTCTTCGTTGCGAACCAGGCTATCGAGACGGTTGCGGGCGCTGATTGCTTCGGCCGCGAGCGTGCTGGTATCGAATCGTAGGTTGGCCGCCGGGACCAACCCTTCGACCAGAGCGAGCGAGGCCGCGGGATAATGCGCGCCGGACACGTAGTGGGGTACCTGAGCCCAGAGACCGACCGCTTCGATGCCGGCGCGGTGAAACCCTTGTTCGATTGCTGATTCGGCACCGGCGGGAACATCGAGCGTGGCCGGCGAGCTTCCGAGGTTGACGAGCGTTGGGGTAGCCGCGGTGACCGAAAGGCGAGATGCTCGGGTGTGGGGCGCCGCAGCAGGGTATGCGCCCATGCCGATCATTCGGCGCACCCCGAATTGTTTGCCCAACCCCACGACGGCATCAACAAAAGTGCGCCAGTTGTGATCGGGTTCGGCGCCGTGCAACACGAGAAGGTCGTTGCCCGTTGCGTCGTGGCCGGCAACCAGGTTGATCTCTGGCCAATCGAGCCCAGTGTTGACGCCATCGACGATGTGCATGGTCGGGCGACGGGCCCGGTGATCAAGCAGCCACTCGGTCTCAAACGATGCCACGGGGATCACACTGGATTGGTCGACAACCGTGTCGATCGCCACGCGAGCACACGCCCCGGCGTCGATCCAACCGTCGAAGTGCACGAGTAGCACCGGGTCGAGCAACGACGGGGTTGCGAGCAGTGTGAAGATGTCGTCGGGGGAAGTGGGGCGTGTCATCTGAACCTCATCTCAAGCGTAGGCGCCATAACCGGGAATGACAGAACTGGCCGATACGTTGCAACCCACAATGGCTGATGTAACTGACGCAACATTCGAGATCGACGTGATCGAACGGTCCAAGACCGTTCCGGTTGTTATCGACCTTTGGGCCGAGTGGTGCGGGCCGTGCAAACAGCTCGGACCCATCCTCGAAAAGGTCGTCGCCGAAACCAACGGAGCGGTAGAGCTGGCCAAGGTCGACGTTGATGCCAACCCTGGTGTCGGTCAGGCGTTCAAGGTGCAATCGATACCCGCGGTGTACGCGATGGTTGATGGCCAAGTGGTCGACGGGTTCATGGGCGCCCAAGGCGAACAACAGGTGCGAGAGTTTGTCGCCAAGCTCGTGCCTCCCACCGAGCTCACCGAAATCGAGAAGCTTTTGGCCGCGG